>NZ_LOKV01000001.1:0-1106939 GCF_002211395.1 Rhizobium sp. R339 | reverse complement strand
TATCGAAGTCCCAGCCACCGGTGACCTGGTAGCTGAATGCGCCGGCAGTGCCGCCAACGCCGAAGGCAACGCCAACGTTGTTGGAGGTTTCGCCAGTCTTGTAAACGCCGTCTTCCAGTTCGTCGACACTGAGGCCGGCATAGAAGTCGCCGCTTTCGTACTGATAGCGGATGGAGTTGTGCAGCGTTACGACAGAACCGATGTCGTCGGTTTCACCCGAGAGACCATCGTCCCACCAGCTGTAGAACAGACCGGCGCGGAAGCCCGCGACGTCGAGGTAAGCGGAGTCGAGAATGGCTTCCTGGTCGGAGGCATTGTCAGCATTGAACTGCATGACGATGACGCCGGTCAGCGGACCATATTCGGTGTCGCTCTTGGCCGTGAACTGAACCTGACCGCGGGTGACTGCATCCCAATCGGAATCGTTAGGACGATCAACCGAATTGCCCGGACGGTCGCCAACGTTAACCTGGAAACGGATGTAGCCTTCGATCTTGAGGCAGGTTTCGGTGCCCGGGATGTAGAAGTAGCCGGTGCCGTAAGCGTCGCAGACGCGAACATATTCAACCGGTTCCGGCTCAGCAGCAACGATAGCGTCAGCTGCAAGAACCGGCGTCGATGCAGCAAATGCTGCTGCTGATGCAAGCAAAACCATTCTGATGTTCATTTACCAATCCATTCCTTTGTCGATCGGGGCTGATTTCCCATCGGGTAGTCGATTTGAAGCCGGCCCAGTTTGAACAGCCATCTCGGCGTGCGGATCGATCGAACCGCCGAACCGTCATCCCATACCGGGCTAAATCAAGCAATTCTCGATGCACGCCAGATGGGCTGCGCCAGCCGACTTTCCCCGGCAACGTGATTTTTATACAACAACTTCAGATATTTAGATTGAAAACACGACAAGCGGCTCCGCCATGGAAATCCTCCATCGCAAGCCGCAGACAATACACCCCATTTGTCAAATTCTTCACCGTCCGACCCCCGTCGAACATACTGGTGAAGCGAATAAACTCTACCGCCGGCTAATCAACACACGCAAGGTGGCGGCTTAGAACATGATGTTCTGATTTCGATACCAATGAGTCAAAATCATGACATGGGCCTCACTGGTTCCATTCACCATAGCTCGGCAAAGGTTACCGGGCTATGTATTTTTCTGGATTCCGGCGGGATTCGAGCATTTTTTTGCTATTCCCGCGGCTTTTCTACAGTCTGAGCCGCCCATTTTGATCTCAGCCCCCCGGATCGGCCGCGTTTCCGCCTATGACGAAAATGCCGATCCGGCCTCATGTCCCATGCAGTTGTACGTCAGCGTACGGTAGCAAAGACTCACGTGGACTCAACCGCTTGAGCTCAATCCTCGTTGGACTTGGCATTATCGAGGATCATGTAATCGAGCGGCAACTGAGTCGAATACTTGATCTGCTCCATCGCGAAAGCCGAAGAGACGTCGCGAATCTCGATCTTGGCGATCATTCGCTTATAGAAAGCGTCATAAGCAGCGATATCAGGCACGACGACTCGCAGGAGATAATCGACGTCGCCGCTCATCCGGTAGAACTCGACCACCTCGGGGAACTCGGCGACCACCTCGGAAAAACGCCGCAGCCATTCGATCGAATGAGTGGCCGTGCGAATCGACACGAAAACAGTGACTTTGGTGTTGACCTTCTCGGGGTCGAGGATGGCGACTCGGCGCTTGATGACGCCGTCCTCTTCCATCTTCTGGATGCGTCGCCAGCAAGGCGTCGTCGAGAGCCCCACTTTCTTGGCGAGATCGGCAACTGCAAGGGTCGAATCTTCTTGCAGAAGACGTAGTATCTTTCGGTCGAGGCGGTCCATGCGCACAACAGTCCTTTCGAATTATTTTCTTTGTATAACCCGATTCCGAGCGACGAAAAGAATTTTGTTTCAGAAAAGCAGCTTTTTCGTCCGTTCCCGCAGGATCGGCAGCAATTCTTCCTCGAACCATGGATTGCGCTTCAGCCAGCCGCTGTTGCGCCAGCTCGGATGCGGCAGGGGCAGCACGGCGGGCAACCGGTCGGAAAGAAGGGCGTCGCGCCACGCCCGCACCGTCTCCGTCATATTGCCCCGTCGCTCGCCGGCCATATGCCAGGCCTGCGCATATTGGCCGATGACCAGCACCAGTTCGATCTGCGGCATGGCCGAGATCACCCTTTGCCGCCAGAACGGCGCGCATTCGCGGCGCGGCGGCAGATCGGAGCCCTTGTCGTCGTAACCGGGGAAGCAGAAACCCATGGGCACGATGGCGAATCGGTCGCGGTCATAGAAGATTGCCCGATCGACGCCGAGCCATGATCGCAACCGGTCGCCGGAGGCATCGTCAAACGGCAGCCCGCTCTCGTGAACCCGAATCCCCGGCGCCTGCCCGGCGATCAGGATGCGCGCGGCCGATGAGATTACGGCCACCGGCCGCGGCTCGTGCGGTAGCCGGTCTTCGACGCCTTTTGCCGGTGCGTCACGACAGATGCGGCACCGGGCGATCTCCTGCCGCAGCTTCTCCAGCCTGGCTTCGTCGGTCATGTCTTCACTCCCATCCGGCGATCTGCCCGATGAAACGCAAGGCGTTGTCGAAACCGGAACTTTGGCGCGCATGATCACGCACGTCGCGCGGCCGCTCGAAAGTCCCGGCCCAAAGGCCCGCTTTGGCAGCCCTCGCCTCAATCTCCTCCTTGCCATAATGGCCATAGGAGATGGCCATGCCACCGCGCACCATGGCTGCATTGATATCGCCGCGCGCGCCATTCCGGCAGACGACGAGCAGCCTGTCGTAGCGGTCGCGGCGATTGCCCTGGCATAGCGTCCCTGCGGCCAGCACCATGGCTTGCAACGCCTCGCGCGCCGCGCGCCCGCAGGCCCAGGCCTTCCCGGCCCTCTCGCAGCTCTGATGGAGCTCCGGCGCATCGATGCCTTCGAGGCGCAACCGTTCTTCTCCCAATGTCAGGCTGTCGCCGTCGGCTGCGTGAAATGCACCCGCGTGCTCGATTCTTGCCGCATCGTTGAGCTTGGCGGCGATCAGCGCGATGAGCGCCAGCAAGGCAAATGCCGTCACGCCGTCGCGAATCAGGCGCAGGCCTCTTGTCACGCTTTCGCCTCCTTAAAAAACAAATCCTTGGCAAAGATGGCAAACATCTTCTTAAGAATTGTCGGTTAGGCTCTTATCCACCCTGGGATGAAGTTTCAACGTGCACATGAGTACCGGCGTAAGCACATCGACCGACAAGATTATCGTCGACAAGTCGCGCAGCCACCGCAACAAGGCCGTTTCCAAGGCCGTGCGGCAGACCCGCGAACGTCTTCAGTCTGGTCATGCGTCCAATTCTTCCTTCGACCGCGATGTACTTAAGATGTATGTGGCGTCGGCGCTACAAGGCGCGACGATCATGCCACTCTTCGTCGTCATCATTACCGCGCTCGGCGTTTACTTTACCCAGAACACGCAATTGCTCTTCTGGGCGCTTCTGACGCTCACCTGCCACACCGGCAATATCTTGCTCGCGCGGCGCGCTCGCCGGCAGGAGATCACCGCCGAGAGCGCGCGCAGATGGCGCCGCCTGCTGCTTGCCGGCCAATTTCTGCTCGGCTGCTGCTGGGCTGTCTTCGCGCTGCAGGGCTGCGATACCTGCGAGCCGTCGAGCTTCATCCTCTATAAGGGCGCGACGCTGCTGATCGCGCTCTCCGTCACGGCAATGTCGAATTTCATGCTGACGCCCTCCGTGCTGGTCGCTTTCGCACCGGCGGTGGTGGCGCTCACCGCCAAGAGCGGCCTGTCGCGTGACTTCCTTGAAATCAGCCTGACTGCGGTCTTCACCACCACGGTCGTCTTCTTTAGCTATATCAGCGACCGCCTCTTCCGGTCGAACCTGATGATCCTTTCCTACCAGTCGGAAAAGGACGATCTCATCGCCGAGCTGGAAGTGGCCAAATCCATGTCGGACGAGGCCCGCCGCCGCGCCGAAGAGGCGAATCTTGCCAAGTCCCGCTTCCTCGCCTCCATGTCGCATGAGCTCAGGACCCCGCTCAACGCCATCCTCGGTTTCTCCGAGGTCATGTCGGCGGAAGTGCTGGGGCCGCTCGCCAATCCGACCTACAAGGAATATGCCGGCGACATCCACCGCTCCGGCCAGCATCTGCTCGATCTCATCAACGAGATCCTCGACCTCTCGCGCATCGAAGCCGGCAAATACGAGCTGAGCGAGGAGGCGATCTCCCTGCTCGATATCACCGAGGATTGCATCGGCATGGTCCAGCTGCGCGCTCGCGCCAAGAACATTGCCATATCGGATCAGTTCGAGCGGCAATTACCGGCCATCTGGGCCGACGAGAAGTCGATGCGCCAGGTGGTGCTCAATCTTCTCTCCAACGCCGTCAAGTTCACGCCGCAGGGCGGCGAGATCCACGTCAAGGTCGGCTGGACGGCCGGTGGCGGCCAGTACATCTCGATCAAGGACAACGGCCCCGGCATTCCGGAAGACGAGATTCCCGTCGTGCTGTCGGCCTTCGGCCAGGGCTCGATCGCCATCAAGAGCGCCGAACAGGGCACCGGCCTCGGGCTGCCGATCGTCCAGGCGATCCTTGCCAAGCATGACGGGCAGTTCCTGCTGAAATCGAAGCTGCGCGAAGGCACCGAGGTCATCGCCATCCTGCCCGCCAAGCGCGTGCTCCAGAGCCTGCCGGCGGTCGAAGAGGCGCAGGCGGTTGCCCGCAAGCGCAAGAGTTTCGCCTGAATCAGCTGAAAAACAGATGTTTGCCAAGCACGAAAGCCAGATAAAGGCAGCAGGCGGCAATCATGCAGGACACCGCAAAGGAGCCGAGATCCTTGCCGTGTTTGCCCACGATCGAAATCTCCGGTGAGATTCGGTCGATCACTTCCTCGACGGCGGTATTCATCGCTTCCATCGAAAACAACCCGAGAAACAGAAGCACCGCGACGACGATCTCGCCGGCGCTCGCCCCGACCAGCGCCAGCGCCGCGAGCGACACGACGAAGAAGCCGAGCTCCTGGCGGAAGGCCGCCTCTTTCAACACGCGGCGAAAGCCGGCCCAGGAATAGCTGGCGGCTGCGATGAAATGCCGAAATCCGGTCTCCTTGGTCACCGCAGGCTTCGTCAAGATACCCCTCCTATTGCTTGCCGCTCACACCTGCCTGGGCAAATGTCGCCATGCCGGAATGGCAGGCGGCGGCGGCCTTGACGATGCCGGCGGCAAGCGCCGCTCCGGTGCCTTCACCGAGCCGCATGCCGAGCGCCAGAAGCGGCGTCTTGCCGAGCATCTCGATCGCGCGCAGATGTCCGGGCTCGGCGGAAACATGGCCGATCAGGCAATGGTCGAGCGCGGACGGATTGGCGGCTTTCAGGATCGCCGCCGCCGCGGTGGCGACATAACCGTCGATCAGCACAGGGATGCGCTCCATGCGCGCGGCAAGGATGGCGCCGGCCATCGCCGCGATCTCGCGGCCGCCGAGGCGCCGCATGATCTCCAGCGGATCGTCGAGATGGTCGCTGTGCAGCTCCACCGCCTTTTCCACCGCCGCGATCTTGCGCTCCAGCATCTCGCCTTCCGAGCCGGTGCCGGGTCCAACCCAGTCGCGCGCCGAGCCGCCGTAAAGCGCATAATTGATCGCTGCCGCAATCGTGGTGTTGCCGATGCCCATTTCGCCGATGCAGAGCAGGTCGGTGCCGCCGGCAATCGCCTCCATGCCGAAGGCCATGGTCGCGGCGCAATCGCGCTCGGAAAGCGCTGCCTCTTCGGTAATGTCGCCGGTGGGGTAATCGAGCGCCAGATCGAAAACTTTCAGGCCGAGGTCATAGGCGACGCAGATCTGGTTGATCGCAGCGCCGCCAGCCGCGAAATTCTCGACCATCTGCTGGGTCACCGCCGGCGGAAAGGGCGTGATGCCTTGCCTCGCCACACCGTGGTTGCCGGCGAAGATCGCCACCAGCGGCCGGTTGACGGCAGGCGGCCGGCCAGTCCAAGCGGCAAGCCAGAAAGCGATTTCCTCCAGCCGTCCGAGCGCGCCTGGCGGCTTGGTCAGCTGCGCATCGCGTTCGCGCGCGGCCACCAGCGCTCGGGCGTCCGGTCCCGGCAGGTCGCGGAGCAGGGTACGGAAATCGTCGAACGGCAGGCCTGAAACGCTCATCTGTGCGGTTTTCCTATGAATCCGGATATTCTTGTTTTCACGCAAACCACTTGTTTGCGTCGAGCAAATCAGCTTGTTTGCGGTGGCAACTCTCTTAAAGCGGGCGGACGACGCGAACAACTCCAAAAGCGCCGCGACCTCCGGCGGATGAAGCAGAATGAAGATCAAGGATCATGCGGTCGATACCGCCCGCGCCGTCGCCTTCTTGAGCCGCATTCCCATGCCACAATGGCTGTTCGAAGGCTATGACGGCAGGCTCGGCCGGCTGGTGCGCGCATTTCCCTTCGCCGGCACAGCCCTCGGTCTTATCCCTGCCCTCGCCCTCCTCCTCCTTTTGGGCCTGCGGGCTGATCCTCTGATGTCGGCGCTGATCGCGCTTTCCGTCCAGGTCGTCGTAACGGGGGCGCTGCACGAGGATGGCCTCGCCGACACGGCCGACGGCATCGGCGGCGGTAAGAGCCGCGAACACAGCCTTCTCATCATGAAGGACAGCCGGATCGGCACCTATGGCGCAACAGCGCTGATCCTCTCCTTCGCGATCCGCGCCGCCGCACTCTCCGCCATCGCCCGCGATTCCTCGGCCCTTGCCGCCGCTCTCGCCATTCCCGCCGTCGCCGCTCTCAGCCGCGGCGCCATCGCCTGGCATTGGCAGCGGCTGCCGCCGGCAAAGGCCGATGGCATCGCCGCCTCCACCGGCCAGCCTGATGAAGCGGCGATGCAGTTTGCGCTCACCGCCGCCGGCTTCTTGGGCGCCCTGCTGATCTGGCCGGCATTCGGTCTGCTGCCGCTCGTTGCGAGCCTGCTCGCCACCGGAATTGCAGGGCTCGCCTTCACCGCCTTCATTCGCCGCAAGCTCGGCGGCCACACCGGCGACACGCTCGGTGCGATGCAGCAGATTTGCGAAATCGCCGCCATCTGCGCCCTTGCCACGGCTCTTTGAAACCCCGATATGTCTTTCATGCAAACACCCTGCATCCACGTCTGCTCAATGGATCCCGGCTCCGGATTTTGCGCCGGATGTGGCCGCACTCTCCAGGAAATCGGCGGCTGGACGGACTATTCCGATGCCGAAAGACACCGGATCATGGCGCTGCTGCCGGCAAGGCTTTCGGGCGCCGTCATGGGCTCAAACCAGACAAAAACAAACTTTGCCGGCGCGCCGGAGCGGCCTTTATGATTCGTCTCACCCTCCTCCTAGCCGTGATCGGCATCGGCCTTGCCGTGCTGATCGTCAACAATGACAGCAGCCGCATCCTCGGCCTGCAGAGCGAAGAATTCGGCCGCTTCATCTACCTGCTGCCGATCGCGCTGATGCTGTCGGCCGGCATCTGGGCGAGCCGGCGCAGCGTCGGCGAGACGATGCGCCAGCTGACGATCTGGCTCGTCATCATCCTGGCGCTCGCCACCGTCTATCTCTATCGCCAGGAAGCGCTCGGCGTCGGCAACCGGCTGCTGGCCGGCCTGGTTCCGGGGCGCGCCGTCGTCGTCACCACAAGCGAGGGCGGCCAGGAAGTGATCCTGCACAAGCTGCTGAACGGCCATTTCGAGGCCGATGTCGGCGTCAACGGCCAGACGGTCGAAATGCTCGTCGATACCGGCGCCAGCATGGTGGCACTCTCGCATGAGGACGCCGAACGAATCGGAATTGATCTCTCCCGCCTCACCTATTCCATGACGGTCATGACCGCCAACGGCCGCAGCCGTGCTGCGCCCATCACGCTCGATCAGGTCGCGGTCGGTCCAATCGTCCGCAACAATGTCGCAGCCAGCGTCGCCGAGGACGGCCGGCTCGACCAGAGCCTGCTCGGCATGAGCTTCCTGGAAACGCTGGGCTCCCTGCAGATGCAGACCGACGAACTGCGTATGCGAGACTAAGATCTCATCAGCCGCTTTCGGCAGGCTCTCCACGAGGAAGCCGCTCCGTCGATCGCTGTTCGATAAAAGCCGCGAAGAGCGCTGCCGACAAGGCAAGCGATGCCGATGTCAGCAACATCAGGAAGAGCGTCGGAACTGCGCCTGCCGCCTGAAGAAACAGGCCGGAGATCGAAGCGATCAACGCTCCGCCGGCGATCGACATCGCGGCCGCAAGCCCCGCAGCGGTGCCTGCAAGATTGGTGCGAACCGACATTACACCGAGGTTCGCGGCAGGAAAGGTTAGTCCATTGCCGATGCCGATGAAGACACAAGGTCCGAAAAATGCCAGGACATGCGTGACGCCGGAGACGGAGAGAACCAGCCCCAATAACAGGCCCATGCAGGTCGACAGGCGTGCGGCGACAAGGGTCTTGCTCAGCGAGCTACCGGCGAATCGGGCGGCGAGATAGCTGCCGAAAATAAATCCCGCGGGCACCATTCCCATAAAGAAGCCGAGTTTCGCGCTTGATCCGCCAAGCGACGCGCCAACGGCAAGTGATGCGCCTCCGAGAAAGATATAGAGAGTGCCCGTGGAGCAGGCCATGCACAGTGCGTAGGCCCAGAACCGCGCCGAACTCAGCAACTGCCGATAGGCAACGAAGTAGTTGCCTCTCGGCCTCGACGCGTGTCCGGCGGTTTCCTTCAATTCGCGCATCGATATGGCGAGGATGGCTGCGCCGAGCAATGCAAGCGTGACGAAGATCGCCCGCCAGCCGAAGACTTCGTCCAGCATGCCGCCGAAGGTGGGGCCTAGCATTGGCGCGATCGCCCATCCCATGGCGGCGTAGCCGATCCTGTTGGCGGCCTGGCGTTCGCCCGCCGTCTCCTTGATGACGACGAGTGCGACGCAGAAGCAAGCGGCGATGGACGCTTGCATGACGCGAAACAGCAGGAAAACACCGATAGTGGGAGCCAGGGCGCAACCAATCGACGCGACGATGAAAATGGAAACCGCCGTCAACGCGACGGGGCGGCGCCCATATCGATCCGACATCGCGCCTGCGATGACCTCCGTCAGCGCACTGATGATCGCATAACCGGCAATCGAAAGATTGACGAGGGCGAAATCCGCCTGGAATTCGGCGGCTATATTTGGCAGCGCCGGAAGATAGATATTGACCGGCAGCACGGAGAGCGCCGTCAGCAGGAGAAGGATCGAGCGCCGCGGCGCTACGGTCGATGCCATAGCCGTGTCCTCGGTCATGCGGCTGGCGGAAGTCTGCGCGGAATCGTCGCGTGTCATGGTCTTGCCCGTCTGTCATCGAGATTGTGGGGAAGCCTGACGAGGCGAAGCGCAAATTCAGGGCACAAAAAAAGCCCCGTCAGGAGCTTGATTGACCGCGCATGGGGCTGATCGCCGGATGGTTACACCATCTTGCCCATGCGCCCTATCACCACGACACGAACCATTGCGATCTTCATAGCCGCTACAACTAGAAAGAAATCCGCGTCTCGTCAACGCGCATTCAGGGCAGATGCGCTTTACGGCACGGGCCGGATCTGTCACGTTCACCCGCAAAACAACAAGACCACAAAGAGCAAAAAGAAACTCCTAGTCTGGTGGCGCCCCGCATGCTCGACCGGCCTTCGCCTAAGGCGGAGGTCCTGCCCCATGGGTGCGACAGGAGTTTCGCGATGAATTCATTCTGGCCCATCATCGTCGGCGGCGTCCTGCCCGCCATTTTCTGGGGCATCACCGCCATTTTCCAGAAACAGAGCGCCACATCAGCCACCGGCTCCGCCGTCTATCTGATCGCTTTCGGCGCCGCCTGCGCGCTGGCCGGCCTGATCGCCGCGCTGCTCTGGCGCCCTGCACCCTGGACTATCGAAGGTCTCGGTTTTGCCGCCATCGCAGGCGCCTGCTTCGCTTTCGGCACCGGCCTCATCAGCTTCGCGCTCTTCGCTTACGGCATCCCTGTCTCGAAACTCGCCCCGATCTGGAGCTGCAACGTGCTGGTGACGCTGGCAATCGGCGCTCTGTTTCTCGGCGAAGCGTCCGACTTCGACGTGGTCAGGCTCGCCGCCGGCACCCTCCTCATCATATCAGGCGCGTTGCTCGTCAGCAGCGCTTGACGGAATCAGTAAGAGATAAGGACTTCACCGATCCTCGGGCGCCGCCTTACAACCAGCAGAGTGGTGATACCAGAGTCAGCCTCACCGGACAAAATATCGACGGTAGCTCGCCGGCCAGAGAAATCGATTCGTGATCGCGTGTTCTGAAAGGAGCAAGGATTGGGCGAGCAATAGATACGCAATTCACCATGCGCTCCTGAGCCCGAATACAATGTGATTGCAAGATCGACGGCGGGATCACCTTGGTCAGCGAGACTGCAAGGGATATCTGCAAGGCATGACACCTCGGCAGAGAAAGGCTCCCTTCCCTCGATCACCACGGCATAGCTAACCTTGATGGGATGGACGATCTCCTGCGACAGGCTTTGCTGCGGGATTAGACAATAGATCGAAGCGATTGCAACACATCCAAGCACATTACTGCGGACCATCCGATTGCCCCATGACCGATGATGGCAGTGCTGAGCGATCTTCATGTTGAAATTGCGGCGTTTTTCCGCGCCGGGTCAGTTGCGCAGCCGATAGCCGGTCTTGAAGACCCACCCGAGCGTTCCCAGGCAGATCGCCAGGAACACCGTGATCATCGCCAGGCTGATGACGGGATTGACGTCGGCGATCCCGTAGAAACTCCAGCGGAAACCGCTGACGAGATAGAGCACCGGGTTGAAGTGGCTGACCGCCTGCCAGAAAGGCGGCAGCATGCTGACCGAATAGAAGCTGCCGCCGAGGAAGGTGAGAGGCGGCACGACCAGCATGGGGATGAGGTTCAACTGCTCGAAATTGCCGGCCCAGATGCCGATCATGAAGCCGAACAGGCTGAAGGTGATCGCCGTCAGCAGGAAGAACAGGATCATCATGAAGGGATGCTCGATCCTGACATCGACGAAGAGATTGGCGGTTAGGAGGATGATCGCCCCGATGATCACGCCTTTGGTGGCGGCCGCGCCGACATAACCGAGCAGGATCTCCGTCATCGCCACAGGCGCGGAAAGCACCTCATAGATCGTGCCGGTGAATTTCGGGAAATAGATGCCGAAGGAGCCATTGCTGATGCACTGGCCGAGCAATGTCAGCATGATCAGGCCAGGCGTGATGAAGGCACCGTAAGACACGCCTTCCACTTCCTGGATGCGTGAGCCGATCGCGGCGCCAAAGACGATGAAATAGAGCGAGGTCGAGATGACGGGCGAAATGACGCTCTGCAGCAGCGTGCGGCGCGTGCGCGCCATCTCGAAGAAATAGATCGATTTGACCGCCTCGAAGTTCATTTGCCCGCTCCCACCAGCGCCACGAAGATATCTTCGAGCGAGCTCTGCCGCGTCGAGAGATCCTTGAAATGAATATTGTTCTCGCCGAGCCTCGTCAGCAATGCCGCGATGCTCTCCTGCTCATTGTCTTTGTCGAAATCATAGGTCAGCCGGTTGCCGTCGGCTTCCAGCGTCAGTCCGTTGCCGGCAAAACAGTCCGGCAGCCGTTCGAGCGGTTCGGCGAGATCGAGGATAAGCTGCTTGCGGCCGAGCTTGGCCATCAGCGCCGCCTTGTCCTCGACGAGCAGCAATTCGCCGCCATTGATGACGCCGACGCGATCGGCGATCTCCTCGGCCTCTTCGATGTAATGGGTGGTGAGAATGATGGTGACGCCGGAGGCCCGCAGCCCTTCGACGACATGCCACATGTCCTTGCGCAGCGTCACGTCGACGCCGGCGGTCGGCTCGTCGAGGAAAAGGATCTCCGGCTCGTGGGAGAGCGCCTTGGCGATCAGCACGCGCCGCTTCATGCCGCCGGAGAGCTGACGCAGCATATTGTCCTTCTTGTCCCAGAGTGAAAGGGCGCGCAACACCTTCTCGATATGGGCAGGATCGGCTTTCTTGCCGTGCAGCCCGCGCGAAAAGCTCACCGTATTGAACACCGTTTCGAACTGGTCCGTGGTCAGTTCCTGCGGCACCAGTCCGATCATCGAGCGGGTGGCGCGGAAATCCTTCACCACGTCGTGGCCGGCGACCAACACCTGCCCGCCGCTCGGATTGGCGATGCCGCAGATGATCGAAATCAGCGTCGTCTTGCCCGCGCCATTCGGCCCGAGCAGCGCCAGGATCTCGCCCTTTTCGACAGTAAGGTTGATGCCTTTCAGGGCCTCGAAGCCATTGGCATAGGTCTTTGTGAGGTTCTGAACGGAAATGATGGGGGCCATGCAGGACTCTTGCGGATTCGGAAAGTATTTCGGCCCGCTATATAAGCTGTCTGTGACGCTTTGACATCCTTCGGGACGTGAACACTGCATTCACGCAGCACCAACACCGTCCGGCCACAACTGCATCACCTGCCGGTGACAAGATTGAGAAGCCGGCTTTCGATTAACATCGCAACCACCCGCCTCCGCAGAAAAGAAAGCTCAAAGCCGATTTGAAATGTCATCATCCGGTGATCTTCGTGCCCGATAAGAGAGCCGAGGCAAGCACCGGCATCCGCCCCGCCGCCCATTCCTTTGCGGAGCCGTCCTTCGGCGTTCTCGTTGCGCCATTTTCCGCTGCCTCGGCATGTAATGAAAGTTATTGTCAGTCACCAACTGCTTGGAACCGGCCAGTATCCCCTGTCCAGCCGCGTTCGTCTCAGCCGGCCCCCGCGCCGGCTTTCTTTTTATGGGGAGTAACGCGGGGAGCGCTCTCTCACAACTCGTCGTAATTGAACCAATCAAAATCGGCGGTCTTCCCGCGGCCTGACGTATCGAAGGCGAACATGCCGGCAAAGGCGCCGGTGAAGGAGCCGTGTTCGCCGCGCCCGCCTTCATCGGAAATCACGCCGGCATCGAGAACCGGGCCAATCGGCTGCCAGGCGCCCTTGCCTTCCGTCTGCCAGAAGAATTGCAGGTCGTTCTCGCGGATTTCCATGGCGAGCTGGACGCGCCCCTCGGCTGATATGGCGACACCGCTTTCGGCAGGGAAGCTCAGGCGTCCGTTCGGATAGTCACCGTTGCAGGAGAGGATGGTGACGCAGCGGCCGAGCGTTTCGTGAAGCGTCACGGCCACTGCGTGAAATTTGTGGCGGTTGTAATAATGCGTCAGCCCCGCCACCTGCTGATAGGTGTCAGGCGAGAACTCGAGCACGGTTTCGGCGCGGAAGCTGTGATGCTCCTGCCTGCGGGCGACCAGCGCCTGCTCGAACCAGGAGCCGATGCTTTCCCGCCCGATCAGGCTGAGATGGCCGGGCCGGGCCGTCAGGTTGAATATCCGCTGGGGCTCGGGCGTGCGCAGCCACTGGAAATCGCCAGGCAGCTTGCCTCCGTCGAAATTGTATTCGGTGCGCATCGGCTTTTCCGCCGGCACCGCGCCGAAGAGGCCCGGCACATCGACATCGGGAACCGTGGTGCCATTCTCCAGGTAGAGCCAGTCGTCGTCGCGCCAGACGCACTTCTGCAGGCTCGTCTCGCGTCCCAGCGTGCAGCGCCGCTTCGGCGGCAGCGGCCGGCCGCAGAGATGGGTGTGATAGGCCTGACCATCCGGCGTCTCGACATATTGGCCGTGCCCTGCCCGCTGCAGCACCGCGCCCGGATGATCCTTGGAGGTGATGAGATGCATGTTCGGGTGCATCTCATAGGGGCCGTCGATTTGGCGCGAGCGCGCCATTGTGACGGCGTGATCATAGCCGGTGCCGCCTTCGGCGGTCGTCAGATAATACCAGCCGTTGCGCTTGAAGAGATGCGGTCCTTCGACGAGACCGAGCGGGCTGCCGGCGAAGATGTTCTTGATCGGGCCTTTCAGCACCTTCTTCGCCGGGTCCCATTCCTGCAGCAGGATACCGTCGAAGGCGGGCGATTTCGGCGAGCCGCCGAAGCTTTCGGTGCGGTGGTTCCACTGCATGTTGACGAACCACTTGCGGCCGTCATCGTCGTGGAAGAGCGAGGGATCGAAACCGGAGGAGTTGACGTAGACCGGATCGGACCATTCGGCTTCGATCGAAGGCGCGGTGACGATGTAGTTCGGCGCATCCTTGAAATTGCCGTCGAAGCGCTTGACGTCGGTATAAACAAGCCAGAACTGCCCGTCGGCATAGGAAAGACAGGGCGCCCAGATGCCGCAGCTGTCAGGATTTCCCCGCATGTCGAGCTGCGACCTGCGCTCCAGCGGCCGGCGCACCAGCATCCAGTTCACCAGGTCGCGCGAATGGTGAATCTGCACGCCGGGATACCATTCGAAAGTGGAGGTCGCGATGTAATAGTCGTCGCCGACACGGCAGATCGACGGATCGGGGTTGAACCCGGGCAGGATGGGATTGCGGATCATAGGTGCGGCCTCCTCCGAGGTTTTTATGTGGTACGTACGTCAAATGTGGGCGGTTACCTCACCTCCCCACCCTCATTCCTGTGCTCGTCACAGGAATCCAGCCGCCGCGCGTCTGCGCGGCAAAAGAGTTTTTTCAGCCCAATGACTTGGGCTGGCTGGATCTCTGTGACGAGCACAGAGATGAGGGAGATGGTGGCAACCCTCAGTCTCCACTCTCCTGTGGATCGCTCTCTCGCCTTCCTTATTCCCGCTCGGCCGACTTCGCCCACAGATTGATATCAGCCTCCCGGGCATAAACATCGATCTCCGCAAGCTCTTCCAGGCTGAACTCGAGATTGTCGAGTGCGGCAACGCAGTCGACGATCTGCGACGAGCGGCTGGCGCCGATCAGCGCTGAAGTCACGCGTCCGCCGCGGAGCACCCAGGCGATCGCCATCTGCGCCAGCGTCTGGCCGCGCCTTTCGGCGATCTCGTTCAGCTTCCTGATATTATCGATAATCGATGGCCGGATGAAGTCGCGCTTCAGGAAATGGTTCTGGGCGGCGCGGCTATCGGCCGGAATGCCGCCGAGATATTTCGTCGTCAGCATGCCCTGAGCCAGCGGCGAGAACACGATCGAGCCCATGCCGGTCTCGTCGAGCGCGTCGAGCAGCTTGTCGTCTTCGACCCAGCGGTTGAGCATCGAATAGCTCGGCTGGTGGATCAGGCAAGGCGTGCCGAGGCTCTTCAGGATCGCGGCGGCTTCGCGGGTGCGCTGCGAATTATAGGAGGAGATGCCGACATAAAGCGCCCGGCCGGAGCGGACGATATGGTCGAGCGCCCCGCAGGTTTCCTCGAGCGGCGTGTCCGGGTCGAAACGATGCGAATAAAAGATATCGACATAGTCGAGGCCCATGCGCTTCAGGCTCTGGTCGCAAGAGGCGATCAGATACTTGCGGCTGCCCCATTCGCCATAGGGACCCGGCCACATGTCGTAGCCGGCTTTCGAAGAGATGATCAGTTCGTCGCGAAGCCCGGCAAATTCAGTGCGCAGAATCTCGCCGAAAGCCGTTTCGGCACTGCCGGGAGGCGGGCCGTAATTGTTGGCGAGGTCGAAATGCGTGATGCCGAGATCGAAGGCCGTGCGGCACATGTCGATCTTACGCTCATGCGGCGTGTCGCCGCCAAAATTGTGCCAGAGGCCGAGGGAAACGGCCGGAAGCTTCAGGCCCGAACGCCCGACGCGGTTATATTTCATCTTCGAATAACGGTCTGCGGCCGGTTGCCAGCTCATATGGAAGTCTCCTGAACCTGTCTAAAATTGCTTCCCTTTCGTATCCGTCCTGAGCGGCGGCCGAAAGCTAAAAATCCCCACCGTCATGTTCGGCCGTCTGCCGATCATCTGCCGTGCTCTCGGCAAGCATACTCGCCTCCCCGGCGAAGGCCCTCCGCCGACGAACGTCGTCATCCTCGGGCTTGTCCCGAGGATCTGCCGTCCTGTCAGTAGATCCTCGGGACAAGCCCGAGGATGACGGAGGCATGGGAGCACGCGCGCCGGGCAAAAGCGCACCGACGCGCGTCCTCACTTTACTTCAACAGCGCCTGCGCCTCTTCGATGCCGAGCGCAGCCGGCTGCGTGCAGGTCGTGGTGAGGTCGATGAAACGGCCCTCCTCGCCTGACTTCAGGATCGAGGTCATCACGTCGACACCGTGCAGCGTGCGGTCGAGCGAGCAGCGCGCGTCACGGCCTTCGATCAGCGCCATCGCCATGTCGGCAAGGCCGGCGGTGCGGTAGTTGGCGCGCGAGCCGCTGGGGCTTTCCTGGTTGATCTTGCCGAAGGGATGGTCCCAGTCTTCCAGCGGCTTGATGTCCTTGTCGCGGCCGCTTGCCTCGACGGTGCCGCCGAAGAAGTTCGGGTCCGGCACGTAGAGCGAGCCGTCGGTGCCGTAGAGCTCCATGTTTGCATGGCGGTGCGACCACACGTCCCAGCTTGCCGACAGTGTCACCGTGGCGCCGTTCACGAATTCGAGCAGCGCCTGGATCGTCGTCGGCGTTTTGACCGGGATGATCTCGCCGTTGCGCGGCTCACTGGTGATAGTGCGGGTCGGCGATGCCATCGAGGTCATGGCACCGACGCGTTTGACCGGGCCGATCAGGTTGATCAGGTTGGCGATGTAGTACGGGCCGAGATCAAGGATCGGGCCGCCGCCCGGCAGGAAGAAGAAATCCGGGTTCGGATGCCACATTTCCATGCCGGGGCTCATGACATAGCAGGCGCCGGAGGTGACCCGGCCGATGCCGCCATCGTCGATGAACTTGCGGGCGAGCTGGTGTGCGCCGCCCAAGAAAGTGTCCGGCGCGCAGCCGACGGCGAGATTCTTCGCCTTGGCGATGCGGCGAAGCTCTTCGCCCTGCTCCAGCGTAAGCACCAGCGGCTTTTCCGAATAGACGTGCTTACCGGCTTCGAGGATCGCCTTCGATACCGGAAAATGCGCATCCGGAATGGTCAGGTTGACGACGACGTCGATCTCGTCATTGGCGAGAAGCGCGTCGATCGTCTGTGCCTTCACGCCATATTCCTTGGCGCGGGCTTCGGCGGCCTGCACGTTGATATCGGCGCAGGCCAGCACCTTCAGCCCCTTGAAGAGCGGTGCGAGCGAGAAATAGGTGGTGGAGATGTTGCCGCATCCGATGATGCCGACGCCAAGTTCCCTGGTCATGATGTGCCTCAATAAGTCTTGAAGGATGCGATCGAGCGGCTGATGTTGCGGTCGATGTCTTTCGGGTTGTCATGTTCGACGACGAAGTGCTTGGCCTTGGTGCCGCGAAGCGCTGCAATCAGCTTGGCCCACTCGACCTTGCCATGGCCGACATCGGACCAGCCGTCCTCGTCCTTCGCTTCGCCTGCCGGCGCAATGTCCTTGACGTGGACCGAAGTGATGCGCGGTCCGAGCTTTTCGATCCAGGCGAAGGGATCGGCGCCGCCGCGGATGACCCAGGCGATATCGGCTTCCCAGGAAATGTCAGGCGCGCCTTCGAAGATGCGCTCGATCGGCAGCGAGCCATCGGCCAGCTTGACGAACTCGAAATCATGGTTGTGCCAGCCGAACTCGTAGCCCGCTTCCTTGTAAGGCTTGCTCATCTCCTGCAGGCGCTTGCCGAAGGCGGTCCAGCCGGCAGCGTCGGAGGGGCGCTGTTCAGCAGCCAGATGCGGTGCATAGATCGAGTCCATACCGAGAATCTTGGCAATATTGAGCGACTTCTGGACCTCCTTCTCCAGGAAATCGGGGCTGAAATGGCCGCTCGCCATCACGAGGCCGTTCTTGTCGAGCTCGGCGCGAAGGCTCTTCAAGCCGGCGTCGTCGAGATCGGCATAGATGCCGCCGAAGCCCTCGACTTCGGCATAGCCCGCCTTGCCGAGCTTCTCGAAAATCGCCGAATAGGGCTGAAAATTACGCGCACTGTAGAGCTGGTAGCTGAGTTTCGTCATCATGTTCTCCTTGGGCCTCGTGCCCATGCTTGGGAAGATCAATCCGCCGATTGGCAGGAATGCAGGTCGTAAAACCGAAAGTCCGGCAGCTTGTCGCGTTCGAGCTGATGTGCCGGGGTGAAGGTGATGCGACGGCTTTCGCCGGCGGCAAGATCGAAAGCGTTGTCGGAATATTTGCCGTCCGTCTCGCTCTCGATCATCACGAAGAGTGCAAGTCCCTTGGCGGTGACGTTGATGTCTATCGCGCTGCTCGCCTCGACATATTCATGGGTGACAACAAGCCCTGACGGTTCCAGCTCCAGCGCCTTGTAGGTGCCTTGGACATGGTGGCCTTCGCCGCCCATGCCATTCGACGCGGTGAAACGCCAGGCAAGCAGCGTCCCCTCGCCGATTTCGGAAATGTCGATGGTCGCAGCCGTCACCGCCGCATCCGGAGAGCAGACCGCCTGCACGTCTCTCAGGTGCTTCCGCTCGCCCTTCATCGTCAGCAGCGAAATCGAAAGATCGACGCTGACATCGGCGAGCGTGTCGTTAACAAGCGAGAAGCGGATCGTCTTGCCGTCTTCGGAGGGAATGGCGGCGACCGCCACCGGCTGGAAGAAGCGCTTGACGAGATAATGCATCGCCTTCCAGCGCCCGCCGTAATCCAGGCTCGACCAGGAAGCGACCGGCCAGGTGTCGTTGAGCTGCCAGTAGATCGTGCCCATGCAATGGGGCTTGAGCGAGCGCCAGTATTCCACCGCCGTCTTGATCGCCAGGCCCTGCTGGATCTGGGAGAGATAGACGAAGTTCGGAAAGTCCTTCGGGAAGCGGAAATAGCGGAACATCGTGCCGGCGATGCGCTCGTTGCCGCCGGCATTCTTCTGGTGCAGCTCCATGACAGGAGAAGCGATATTCATATCCTTCTCCTCGGCATAGGTCTTGATGACAGGCAGCGAGGTATAGGACTGGAAGCCGAATTCCGAGCAGAAGCGCGGCCGCACCGAACGGTAATTGTCGAACGACTTGTTCTCGTGCCAGACCGACCAGTAGTGCATGTCGCCGGAGCCGTCGGCATGCCAGGCATCGCCGAAATCGAGATAGCCGGAGGCCGGGCTCGACGGCCACCAGAGCGCGCCGGGCAGCGCCTTCTTCACCGCCTGCTCGATCGTCCGGTTGAGGCGGTCGTAGGAGACGAGATAGCGGTCGCGGTCCTTCCTGGACTCCTCGAACCAGGTCAGCGCACCGACAAGCTCGTTGTCGCCGCACCAGAGCGCGATCGAGGGATGCGAGGAGAGCCGGCGCACCTGGTAATCGACCTCGATCGCCACGTTCTCGAGAAAATCTTCGGTCGAGGGATAGAGGTTGCAGGCGAACATGAAGTCCTGCCAGACCATCAGGCCCAGCCGGTCGCAGATGTCGTAGAAATGATCCTGCTCGTAGAAGCCGCCGCCCCAGACGCGGATCATATTCATATTGGCGGCTTTCGCCGATTGCAGCAGATCTTTCGTCTTCTCCGGCGAAGACAGCGAATAGAGCGCGTCGGCGGGGATCCAGTTGGCACCGCGGCAGAAGATCTCGCGGCCGTTGACCTTGAAGGCAAAACGGGCGCCTGAAGCATCCGGCGTGGTGATCAGCTCGATGGTGCGAAGGCCGATCTGCTTCGTCACCACCTCGTCGGACAGCTCGACGGACAGCGTATAGAGCGCCTGCTCGCCGCTGCCGGACGGCCACCACAGGCGCGGCGTGTCGATATGGAAGAGATAGTTGACATCAGTCTCGCCCTTGACCCCGACATCGAGGCGCACGCGCTCGCCGTCGAGATCGAAATAGACCTGGGCGACGCCGGTCTGCTTGGCGTAGAGGCTCGCCGTCACCGTCAGGTCGACGGAACCGTCACTGTTATGCGTCTGGCGGGTGACCACATGTTCGATGCGCGCCGTCTCGAGCTTCTTCAGCGCGACCGTGCCGTAGAGGCCGAAAGGCGCAATGGCGATATTCCAGTCCCAGCCGAAATGGCATTGCGGCTTGCGCAGCATGTTGCCGTCGGGGATCGGCGAATTGCCGGTGCTGTAGGGAATGTAGAAGGGCTGCTGCTTCTGCCGCGCGGCTCCGACGCCGGGGTTGGAAGCAAAGACGATGCGGATGATGTTGTCGCCCGATTTCAGCATGCTCGAAACGTCAGGCCGGTAGCGGCGGAAGCTGTTATCGGCTTCGAGCGCCAGGAAACCGTTGACGTAGACGCTGGCGACGGTGTCGAGATAATCGACATCGAGATACCAGTCGCCCTCCGCCTCCTGCACCGTAAAGCTGCGCTCGACCGCCCATTCACGCTGGGCGACCCACTGCACCTTCTCCTCGTTGCGGCCGAAATAAGGATCGGGGATCAGACCGGCCCGGTGAAGCGCAGTGTGCACGTCGCCTGGCAGCACGATTGATGTCCGGATTTCACCGTCGACGGAGTTAAGCTGCCACGATCCGGAAAGGTCGATGCTGGTGGGAGGCGGTTGTTGTGTCACGATTTCATTTCCGATTTGCATTTTAAAGGCGGCACATGGTGGCTGTCCGCCACGTTGTCGTTCGGAAGGCTTGATTAGCCTCGGTTCTTATTGCTCACGAGAGACGCTCAACCTCTCCTCCCTCATTCCTGTGCTTGTCACAGGAATCCAGCCACCGCGCGTCTGCGCGGTGAATGAATCTTATCCAGACAAGAGAGTCTCCCGCGCCCAAGGACTTGGGCGCGCTGGATTCCTGTGACAAGCACAAGAATGAGGGAGAGTGGAATATCCGCCGAATTCATACCCATAGCCTTGCAGCAAGCAGGCGGCGCCATCCGGCCCGCTCGCAGAATCTCCCTAAAGCCGCAGCTCACTCTCCGCATCGAACACCGAAGCCAGCGCCATGTCGAAACTCAGCTTCACCTTGGCTCCGACATTGAAGCGGCGGGCGCCGTTGACGCGGACCGACATCGTGTGGCCGGCATGTTTCAGCCACAGAAGATTGTCCGCACCCATCGGCTCCTCGATATCGACGGTGGCGTCATGTTCCTCGCCGCCGGTATTCTCGTTGACCTTGATGTGCTCGGGGCGAACACCGAGCACCACCTTGCGGCCGGGCTGCAGCGGTTCGTTGGCCTCGTAGCCGGCGAGCGAGAACGTTACCCCGTTCGCCACGAAGGCGATGCCGTCGCCTGACTTGACCAGCTCGCCGCGCAGGAAGTTCATCGACGGCGAGCCGATGAAGCCGGCGACGAAGAGATTGCGCGGCCGGTTGTAGATCGTCGTCGGATCGTCGAGCTGCTGAATGATGCCGCTCTTCATGATGGCAATGCGGTCGGCAAGTGTCAGCGCCTCGATCTGGTCGTGCGTGACGTAGATCATCGTATTCTCAAGCGACTGGTGCAGGCGCTTGATTTCGACGCGCAGCTCCGAGCGCAGCTTGGCGTCGAGGTTGGACAGCGGCTCGTCGAACAGGAAGACGTCGACATCGCGAACCAGCGCCCGGCCGATCGCCACACGCTGACGCTGGCCGCCGGAAAGCTCGGCCGGCTTGCGCTTCAGGAGCGGCTGGATCTGCAGGATTTCGGCGGCGCGCGCCACGCGTTTGTCGATCTCGGCCTGCGGTACCTTAGCGACGCGCAGGCCGAAGGAGAGGTTCTTCTCGACGGTCATCTGTGGGTAGAGCGCGTAGGACTGGAAGACCATGCCGATGCCGCGGTCCTTCGGTTCTTCCCAAGTGACGTTCTTGCCCTTGATGAAGATCTGCCCTTCCGAAGCGTCGAGAAGGCCGGCGATGCAGTTCAGCAGGGTCGACTTGCCGCAGCCGGACGAGCCGAGCAGCACCAGGAATTCGCCGTCGTTGATTTCGAGGTTGAGATCCTTGAGCACGCTGACGGCGCCGAAATTGAGCGACAGATCCTTGATGGAGACGCTCGAATTGGAGACAGTTGAATTCATGTTCATGTGATCACCCCTTCACTGCGCCTGCGGCGATGCCGCGAACGAAAAGCCGCCCGGAGACGAAATAGACGACGAGCGGCACCAGGCCGGTCAGGATCGTTGCTGCCATGTTGACGTTGTATTCCTTCACGCCCTGGACTGAGTTGACGATATTGTTGAGCTGCACGGTCATCGGATAGGTGTCCGGCCGGGTGAAGACGACGCCGAACAGGAAGTCGTTCCAGATGCCGGTCACCTGCAGGATCATCGCCACGACGAAGATCGGCAGCGACATGGGCAGCATGATCTTCAGGAAGATCTGCCAGAAGCCCGCCCCGTCGACGCGCGCCGCCTTGAACAGCTCCTCCGGCAGCGACACGAAATAGTTGCGGAAGAGCAGCGTCAGGATCGGCATGCCGAAGATCGAATGGACGATGACGAGGCCCGTCAGGGTTCCGTAAATGCCGATTTCGCGCAGGATGATGACGATCGGATAGATCATCACCTGATAGGGAATGAAGGCGCCGATGATCAGGATCGAGAAGAAGAGCTCGGATCCCTTGAAGCGCCAGTTCGCCAGCGCATAACCGTTCACCGAGGCGATGGCGATCGAGATGATGACCGACGGCACCGTGATGCGCACCGAGTTCCAGAAGCCGCGTGACAGGCCGTCGCAGTTCAAGCCCGTGCAGGCCTCCGCCCAGGCCTTTACCCAGGGCTGGAAGGTGATTTCCATCGGCGGCGAAAAGATATTGCCGAGGCGGATTTCCGGCATGCCCTTCAGCGAGGTGACGACCATCACATAGAGCGGCAGCAGGTAATAAAGCGCTGCAACCGTGAGCGTGCCGTAGAGGACGATATTGCGCGTAGACAGCCTTGGGCGCGGCTTCGGGCCGCTTGGGCCTTCGCCAAGTCTCGGGGCAACGGCGTCGATGCCGGCTGCTGTGCTATTGAGGGTTCCGATATTAGCCACGCTTGCGCCCTCCTCCGAATTCCAGATAGGCCCACGGAACGATGATGATCGCGACCGTGACCAGCATCATCGTCGATGCGGCGAAACCCTGCCCCAGGTTCTGCGCCTGGAACATATAGTCGTAAACGTATTTTGCCGGGACTTCCGACGAGATGCCGGGACCGCCCGACGTCTGCGCCACGACAAGGTCGTAGACCTTGACGATGCCGGAGGCGATGATGACGATCGTCGTGATGAAGACCGGCCGCATCATCGGTATCACGATGAAGAGATAGGTCCTCCACATAGGTATTCCGTCGACGCGCGCCGCTTTCCAGATATCCTCGTCGATGCCGCGCAGACCAGCGAGCATCAGGCACATGACAAGGCCCGTCCCCTGCCAGAGTGCGGCGATCAGAATGCCGTAGATGACGATTTCGGGCGTATAGAGCGGGTTGAAGGTGAAGCTCGTCCAGCCGAGCGAACGCACCACAGACTGAACGCCGAAATCAGGATTGAGAACCCATTGCCAGACAAGGCCCGTCACGATGAAGGACAGCGCAAAAGGGTAGAGAAAAATGGTGCGGAAAGTATTCTCGAACCGGATCTTCTGGTCCATGAGCGCGGCAAGCAGAAAGCCAATCACCAGGCTGAAGATCAGCGAGAGAATGCCGTAAAGCGCGAGGTTCTCGATGGCCGTCACCCAGCGGGGTGCCGCCCAGAGGCGCTCATACTGGTCGAAACCGACAAAGCTCAGCCGGGGAAGAAGCTTCGAATTGGTGAAGGAATAAAACACCGTCCAGATCGTGCCGCCGACAAAGATCACCAGCGCTGTCAGGATCATCGGAATGGACGCAATCTTGGCATTCAGATTGCGCAGTAGCTTGTTTGGCCGGCCTGCTTGCGCTTGACCCGTCATGAACACTTCTCCTCAACTCGCAGCTGCGGCCCATGACGGCCACCTTTCGTCCCCTGCCCCGCAACCTGCCGGACGCGCCGGCAAGACCATAACCATCCGGGAGGATCCGGCTCCCGAAAGAGCCGGATCGCAAGGGCAGCAAATTCGCTGATCAGTCAGCCGAAGAGATGATTTCGGCGAAACGCTTCTGGGCGTCTTCCGGCGTCATCGACGGATTGGCGAAGAATTCGGAGAAGAGGTCTTCCTTCTGCTTCTGGCTGTCGGCCGAAAGCAGTTGGTCGGTACCCTGGATCACGTTGCCCTTCGCCAGGATGTCGAGACCCTTCTTCATGCAGTCGTTGGCAGCGGCAAGATCGACGTCGCCGCGGACCGGCAGCGAGCCCTTCTTCAGATTGAAGGCAACCTGCGTCTTGGGATCGAGCAGCGTCTTGGCAAGCACGGCCTGCGCCTTGGACTTTTCCTCGTCCTTCAGCAGCGGGAAGTAGAAGGCGTCGCCGCCGGTTGAGATGATCTCGTTCACGCCGAGGCCCGGCAGGCAGGTATAGTCGGTGCCGGCCTTCTGACCGGCGAGTGCGAATTCGCCCTGCGCCCAGTCACCCATGATCTGGCCGCCGGCCTTGCCCGTGATGACGAGGTTGGTCGCCTGGTTCCAATCCTGGACGTTGCTGCCCTTGGACATGCGGCGGGCATCGTCGGCGGCCTTGAAGACCTTGGCGATTTCAGGACCGGCGGCAACTTCCGCGTCCTTGTCCTTGAAGACCTTGTTGAAGACGTCCTTGCCGGCGACGGCGACCATCAGCACGTCGAAAGCGCCCGTTGCCTGCCACGGCTGACCGCCGACGGCGAGCGGGATGATCCCGGCCTTTTCAAGAGCCGGAGCGGCAGCGACGAACTCGTCCCAGTTCTTCGGAACTTCGACGCCGGCCTTCTTGAAGGCGGCGTTCGATAGCCAAAGCCACTGCCAGGAATGGATGTTGACGGGAGCGCAATAGATCTTGCCGTCGATGGTGCAGGAGTCGAGCAGGCTCGACGGACGAATGATGTCCTTCCACTTCTCGGCGGTGGCCACATCGGTCAGATCGCGCATCAGGCCGGCCTGAACGAGTTCCTCGGCCTGGCGGCCGTGGTTGAACTGGGTCGCGCCCATCGGATCGCCGCCGGTGATGCGGCTGATCATGATCGGACGGGCGGTGCCGCCGGAACCAGCGATGGCGCCGTCAACCCAGTGGTTGCCGGTGGCGTCGAAGGCCTTGGCCAGTTCGGCGACGGCCGCGGACTCGCCGCCTGACGTCCACCAATGCGTGACTTCGAGATCGGTGGCGTTCGCGCTGATCGGAAGCGCGGCGGAAGCGGCAAGCATAGCCGCCATCATACGAATTTTCATGAGTTCTCCTCCCTCACTGAAACGTTGCCGGAAAAACTTAGATCAATCGATTTCCGCACGCAACTGCCCGCCTGTAAATTTTTCCTTAAAGATCCGGATTGCCACTTCTGACTGTTCCCAATCGCCTCTCCACACTCACAAAATCGTACATTCTTTCGGCGTTCTCGCATATGCGTTTTCCATTTATATAACTGAAAATAAACGTATAATTTCGCTGTACAAACTGAGCTGGCGGACCATGCCCTTCGCAACTGCAGAAAAATCGCGGGCAAATCGCCGATTCAACCTATGAGAATGATATTGCGACGCACACAAGAAAAAGCACTCGACATTTCTACTGTATCGTTACAGATTGCCTTCCTCAGGGAGGCGCGATTTTGGCAGGCGGCGGGCTTACGGCGCCTGAAAAAGCCTCTATAAGCGAGACCAATTCGCGTGAGGCAGGCCTACAGGGATGGAAAACAAGGGAAATTTCGGACAAGCGGCATCGACGGCCGTAACGCGCGAGCGCCCGACATTGAAGACGATCGCCTTCATGACCGGCCTCGGCGTGACGACGGTTTCCCGCGCGCTGAAGGATGCGCCGGACATTGGAGCCGAAACCAAGGAACGGGTGCGCATGGTCGCCCGTCAGCTCGGCTACCAGCCGAACAGGGCGGGCGTGCGCCTGCGCACCGGCAAGACCAACGTCATCGCCCTCGTCCTCAGCATCGACGAGGAGATCATGGGCTTTTCGAGCCAGATGGTCTTCGGCATTTCGGAGGTGCTGTCCGGCACGCCCTATCATATCGTCGTCACGCCGCATTCCCACAGCAAAGATCCGATGCTGCCGGTGCGCTATATCCTTGAGACCGGCTCGGCCGACGGCGTGATCATCTCGCGCATCGAGCCGGACGATCCGCGCGTGCGGCTTCTGACCGAGCGCGGCATGCCCTTTGCCACCCATGGGCGCACCGATGCGGGTCTGACGCACCCTTTCCACGATTTCGACAACGAGGCCTTCGCCCATCAGGCGGTGGAGCGGCTCGTCAAGCGCGGCCGGCGGCGCATTGCCCTGCTGCAGCCACCAAGCAAACTCACTTACTACGCCCATATCCGGATCGGCTTTCAGACCGGACTGCACGATTACGGCGCCGAGGAGGTGCCGCTGCGCATCAACACCGATGCGCCGCTTGCCGATATCCGCGATGTCATTGAGGTGATGATGCGCTCGCCCAATCCGCCTGACGGCATCGTCTGTTCGGCCGGCAGCGCGGCGATCGCCGTCAATGCCGGCATCGAGGCCGCCGGCAAGGCGCTCGGGCGCGATCTCGACATGGTCTCCAAGCAATCCGTGCCGATCCTCAACTGGATCCGCCCCGAGATCATCACCGCCCAGGAAGACGTGCGCCAGGCCGGCCGCGAAATGGCCAAGGCCGTCATCGCCCGCATCGATGGCGTCGAGCCGGAACTGCTGCAGAGCATCAGCCAGCCGACTTGGCCGGAGGGCGAGCGGTAGGGACCTCCCGTTCCCATATGTCCGAGACACGAAGCGCGCCCGAAAGGGCACGCAGGGACGCCCCATCGTCTTGATTTGGCACAGAATTTCTTTCGGAAGATGATAGCATCCACATCATGCCGACAGTCGATGTCACCCAATATCAATGATTAGCGGTTGCATGCACATGCAATTCGTGAGTATTTTAACAAGTGTAACGGCAACATCCTGGGGGAGAAACATGCCGTCACCTTGGGAGAATGATGTCTTAGCCCATGCTGGTCCCGCTCTTTTAACCAAGCCGCATCCGAAAATTCTTGAGGTCGGAGGAGGCAGCAGGACCTATGTCTATGTCGAGGGTGCCGAATATACTGCTCTGGATATTTCCAGGGAGCAGCTCGACAAAAACAGATATGCAAGCGAGAAGATTTTAGGCGACGCCCAGACCGTGGACTATGGCGGGCGCGTCTTCGACGCCTGCGTCTTCTGGGACGTGCTGGAGCATGTCGAAAGCCCGAAATCAGCACTATCGAAAGCAGCCAATACGCTCTCTCCGGGAGGCGTAGTTGTGGTCAAGGGACCGATCTCGACATCGATCAAAGGCATGGTCACCACCATGACGCCCCGTTGGGTGCATGTCATGTTCTATCGCCTCATCCTGAAGCAACCGAACGCCGGCAAGCCGGGCTATGCTCCCTTCCCGGTCGAACATTCCGTCGATGCCTCCCATTCGGAAATCGCCGCGACCTTGCGGCAGCTCGGAATGGAGGTTGTGTTCGTCGGCGAGTATATTTCAACCCATGTCGATGCGCTGCGGAAGCGAATGCCGCCGCTCTACTGGCTATATGAATCGACGGGGTTCCTTATCCGGCTCATCTCCGGCCACAAACGTGGAGGACGGAAAACGGAATTTGTGATTATCGCGAAGAATTCACACTGACCAGCACACTCATCTCTCGGCAGAATATCCGACTGCCCACTTCGCTGCCGACGGCGAAGGCACGCCCTTGCGTCGTGCAATCGCTAGCGGCTATGCCTTCCTCACCATGAAGAAATACGGGCGCACCTATCATCTGCCGATCTCACCGGGCGCGACAAGCGACGACAAAGTCATGACGGCGCTTGACGGACTGACGGTCGGCGATCTCCTCATAACCGAGAAGATGGACGGCGAGAACACCACTATCCACCGGGCTGGCTCCTATGCCCGCAGTCCCGATAGCCGCTACCATCCCTCGCGCGACTGGCTGAAAGCTTTTGCCGCCGGGATACAGCTGCAGCTGGAGGACGGCGAGCGCATTATCGGCGAGAATCTCTATGCCAGACACTCCGTCGGCTATGACAATCTGCCGTCTTATTTCTTGGGCTTCGCTTGGATTGTCGGCGATGAAGTTCAATCCTGGGATCTGACGCTGGCTCGATTCGAGGAACTGGGCATCGTCCCGGTGTCGACACTCTATCGCGGCCCTTACAAACCGGGGCTGTTCGAAGGGATTGCGGCCTCGCTGGACAGAACCAGGCAGGAGGGATTTGTCGTTCGGATCGCCGATGCGTTCCCGGAAGCCGAAATGCCGATCCGCATGGGTAAATATGTGCGGGCAAATCACGTTCAAAGTGAAACGCACTGGATGCACTCGGAACTTATCCCCAATCGCCTGACAAGTTCCTGAGAGCCAATCGGACGAAGCGGCCATCGGGCCAGAACCACGATGGCCGATTTTCCTCCCGGCTTCAGAAAGCGGCGCAACGGCTCGAAAAAGCCTTGATTGGCGGCCATCCCCGCAGAGGAGCCACGGGGGATCTCGATCATATGCAGCAGAGCGGCGTGCCGTATTTCAGTCAATGGGAAACGCCTGAAATGACGCTGCCGGTGGTTGCCGAGGGCGCGCAGGCCCTGCTCGGCGATCCGCTCTGGCGTCATTCGGGAGCCGCGACGATCGAGGAATATATACGCTGGGCCGTCAATGTCTGCGGCATGGCCTGCCTGAAGATGATCCTTGCGGCGCGCGGCGAGATCCATCCGACGCTGGAGCTTGCCCGCGCCTGCACCGCCTATGGCGGTTACGTCGTCAACGATGTCGACGCCTCGATCAAGGGGCTGATCTATGCGCCTTTCGTCCGCTTCGTCAGCGACCGCTTCGCGCTCGGCGCCGAGACGATGACCGGCGTCCAGACAGCGGCCCTCCCCGACATCCTGTCGAAGCGGCGCTTCTTCATCGCCTCGGTGCATCCCGGGATCCGCTGGCCGGAACGCGAGCCGCCTGCAAAGGGCGGGCATCTTGTGCTGGTGACGGCAGCCTCGCCGCAGACGATCCGCTTCCACAATCCGTCCGGCCATGACACGGCAAGCCAGGCGGATGTCACGCTGCCGCTTGCCACCTTCGATCGCTTCTTCGCCAATCGTGGCATATCGGTCGACGGCTGATCCCACTCACCCCAGATCATCAGGAGATTTTCATGGCCCCTTCCGTAAACCGGCTGCGCATCGCCGTACTCTTCGGCGGCCGCTCGGCCGAGCATGAGGTTTCCATCCTTTCGGCGACCAATGTCATCGGCGCGCTCGACCCGGCGAAATACGACGCTATCCCCGTCTTTGTCACCCGAGAGGGACAATGGCTGCTGAGCAGCTTCGAGAACGGCGTGCTGGCCACACCATCATTGGGCACGGAGATCTGCCTGGTGCCGGGCGGCCGAGGCCGGATGCTGGCGATGTCAGCCCATGGCGCACCGCATGCACTGCCGGAGATCGACATCCTGTTTCCGGTTCTGCACGGCCCGCATGGCGAAGACGGATCGGTGCAGGGCGCAGCCGAGGTGGCGCGTGTGCCGCTCGCCGGCTGCGGCATTCTCGGCTCCGCCGCAGCCCTCGACAAGGATATCGCCAAGCGCTTGCTCAAGGCGGCGGGGCTGCCGGTCGCGCGCGCCGTGACGATCCACGAGGGTGCAGCCCCTTCGCTGGATAGGCTCGAAAGCGAGCTCGGCCTGCCGCTTTTCATCAAGCCGGCGCGGCAGGGATCGTCCGTCGGCGTCGCCAAGGTCCATGCCAGCCAGGAGTTTGCCGCGGCCCTTGCTGGAGGCTTTCGCCATGACCGCACGCTGCTTGCTGAGGAATTCATCGCCGGCCGCGAGATCGAATTCAGCGTGCTGGAGGATACGGCAGGCGAACTCTTCGTCTCCCGGCCGGGCGAGATCGTGCCGGCGGAAAGCCACGGCTTTTACAATTACGACGCCAAATATATCGATGAAAACGGCGCTGCGCTGAAAGTGCCGGCCGAGCTACCGCCGGAAATCGAGGCCGCCATGCGCGATATGGCCGCCAAGGCCTTCCGGGCCGTCGGTTGCGACGCCATGGCCCGCGTCGACTTTTTCCTGACCTCCGACATGCGTTTCGTCATCAATGAGCTCAACACCATTCCCGGCTTCACCGATATCAGCATGTATTCCAAGGCGATGGCGGCAAGCGGCGTCAGCTATGCCGAGGTCATCGACCGGCTGGTCGAGCACGGCATGGCGCGCTCCCGCCGGGCGGGCTAGATCATGAGCAGGTCGGTCCTGATCTCAGGATGTTCCGGCGGCGGAAAATCGACGCTGCTTGCGGAGCTTGGCCGCCGCGGTCACGCGATCGTCGAGGAGCCCGGCCGCAGGATCGTCAAGCAGGAGCTCGAGAGCAATGGCACGGCCCTGCCCTGGATCGACGCGGTTGCCTTCGCCCGCCGCGCAATCGAGATGGCAACGGCCGACCACGCGGCGCAAAAGGACAGGCCGGCTGGACGTTTTTCGACCGCGGCCTGATCGATGCCGCCTCGGCGCTCCAGCACCTGACCGGCGAACCGGTGCTCCAAAAATTGAGCGCCGTCCACCGCTATCACCAAACCGTCTTCCTGACGCCGCCATGGCCCGAGATCTACACCACAGATCCCGAGCGGCGCCACGGTTTCGATGAGGCTGTCGCGGAATATGACCGGCTTGCCGCGACCTATCCGGCGCTCGGCTACGAAGTCGTTATCCTGCCGAAAACTCCGGTTGCCGACCGCGCCAATTTAATCCTCGACCGCCTTGCGGCGAAGTAGCCGCCTCTCGGCTTACTCAGACTGCCGAGGACACCGCCCCAAGCTCTCCTTTCGTCATGCTCGGGCCTGTCCCGAGCATCTGCCCCCCGATCGATAGGGCAGCAGATCCTCGACACAAGGTCGAGGATGACGACCAATAAAAACGAACTTCATCAACAAGCGCCTGTACCCCTCAGGTCGCTTGCGCAAACAGACTCAGCGCCTGCGCAAAACACACCACTGGAACGACTGCCGGCCTCCGGCAGGCGTCCTATGCTCCTCCCGCCACTCGCGCTCCAGCACGAAGGCAGAGGAGAATTCCGCCGCAAGCGCCGCCGCATCATAGCGCTGGACCGGCAGACCGCTGCACCGCTCCGGCCCGTCCGGCGCGAAGGTCGCGATGATCACGACGCTGCCCGGTGCCGTGCCGGCTTCAAGGGCGTTGCGATAGGCCAGCCGCTGCTCCGGCTCGGTGAGGAAATGAAAGACCGCGCGGTCGTGCCATACGTCATAATGGCGCCCGGGTCGCCATATGGTGACATCGGCCACCATCCAGTCGACGCGAGCCGCCTCGCCCCGCAGCCGCGCCTTGGCGACCTCGAGCGCCGGGGCGGCGATATCGAGAACCGAAAGGTCGGGCCAGCCGCGCTCGATCAGACGATCGACAAGGCTCGACGCGCCGCCGCCGACATCGATCAGCGCGGCGGTGGCCGGCAGCTGCAGCTCGTCAAGCGCCCGCAGAGAAGGCTCCGGCATCGGCTGATACCAGCTGACGCTGTCGGCCGCTCTCGTGCGATAGACCTCGTCCCAATGCTCCCGTTTCGCGTCGGTCATCCGGCACCCCATCTCCTGCAGAGCCCGATCCTGATCCATCAAGATGTAAGGATTGAGACGTCCGTCAACCGTCTTTTGGCTGCGACCATAATCTCAGGAGACAAGGTGACGATAGACGAGATCGGCAGGATCGGTTCGAGGCGCCGTCGGATCGAGATGCGCCCCCAGCCGTTCCGCAACGGCAACGGATGCTGCATTGCCGGGAGCGATATAGCTGACGAGCGATGGTAGCTTAAGCGTCGAAAAGGCCCAGTCCCGCAGCGCCAGCGCCGCCTCCGTCGCATAGCCCCGGCCCTCATGGCCTTCGTAGACGAACCACCCCAGTTCCTTCTCCGGAAAGAGCGGCCCGTGATTGATCCCCACCTGGCCGACGCATTCGCCGCTCTCGGCCAGCTCGATCATCAGCGCTCCATGCCCGAAAAGCTGCCAGAGCGCCACGTCGTGACAGAACATCCCCCACGCGGCCCTGAGATCGAACGGACCGCCCATTCCGGCAGACCGCGGCGAATCCATCAGCCGCGCATAGGCAGCGAAGTCATCGATCTCGGGCATACGAAGCCTAAGGCGTTCGGTTCGGAGAGTAATCGCGCCCGTCCCGGACATGTCATCGCCTTTCTGCGAACATCTAGCTTTCGAACGCCGGAGCGAACCGAAGCGTGCCGCTGGGTGCCGGCCCGCGAAAGACGATGCGCTGCACGAGCCGCGTATCGAGATCGTGATAGCCGAGTTTCCCGTCGCTGCTGAAACCCGCTCCGCGGTAGACATCGGGATTGCCGATCAGCGCGCATCCGCTGGCGCCCATCCCCTCCAGCAATGCGAGCCCCTTTGCAATCAGCGCCTTGCCGATGCCCTGCCGCTGTCTCTCCGGCCTGACCGATATTGGGCCCAGCCCGAACCAGCCGCCATGCGCGCCATCGATCGCCACCGGCGAAAACGCGACATGCCCCACTATCTCGCCTTCCTCTTCGGCGACCAGCGATATCGCCAGATCACCGCTCGCGCGAAGCCTGCGGATAATTTCCGCCTCCGTACCCTCGCTATAGGGCATGGGCGCAAAGGCGATCGACGTCAGCTCATGGATCGCATCGATATCCGTCGGCGTCTCGTATCGCATTAGCATCTCTGTCATTCCTCCGGGCAATGTTCGGCAGATTCTATGAAGGGAAAGTCGAAAATCAGCAACCCGGGCTACTTCACCGGAAGGCGTGGCGCAGCGAGCGAGGCCCTCACGAAAAAGCCCGGCGCGATGGCCGGGCTTCCTCGATCTCTTCTGCGCAAACCTCAGAAGGTCGCCGCGCCGCTGCCCCAGGGGCCGTGATGGAAATCCTTGCCATCCAGGCGGTCGAAACCGTGGGCGCCGAAGAAGTCGCGCTGGGCCTGGATGAGGTTGGCGGTTCCCCTGCCCTGGCGGTAGGCGTCGAAATAGGTGAGCGCCGAGGTCAGCGCCGGTACCGGCAGGCCGGCGGCGAGAGCGGCGGTCACGACGCGGCGCAGCGCCGGGATCGATTCCTTGACCATGGAAGAGAAGGCCGGCGTCACGATGAGGTTCGCCGCATCGGGCGCATCGGTGAAGGCCTTGGTGATCTCGTCGAGGAACTGTGAGCGGATGATGCAGCCGGCGCGCCAGATCTTGGCGATAACAGGCATCGGCAGCGACCAGTTGAATTCCCTGGACGCTTCCGCCATCACCGCGAAGCCCTGCGCATAGGCGCCGATCTTGCCGGCAAACAGCGCCAGTTCCAGATCCTTGTTGAACTCGGGGCCGTAGGCGATCGAAAAGGCGCCGCCGAGATTGCCGAAGATCTTTTCGGCGGCTTCGCGCTCGGACTTCGTCGACGAGATGCTGCGGGCAGCGACCGCGGCTTCGATCGCCGTGGCCGGAATGCCCATATTCTGCGCTTCGATCGCCGACCATTTGCCAGTGCCCTTCTGGCCGGCCTTGTCGAGGATCATGTCGACCATCGGACCGCCGGAGATCGGATCGGCCGCTGCCAGCACCTTCTCGGAAATTTCGATCAGGTAGGAGTTCAGCCGGCCTTTGTTCCATTCGCCGAAGATGCCGGAGATTTCGGAGGCGCTCTTGCCGAGGCCGTCGCGGAGGATGCCGTAGATTTCGGCGATCATCTGCATGTCGGCATATTCGATGCCGTTATGGATGGTCTTGACGAAGTGGCCGGCGCCGTCATTGCCAAGCCAGGCGACGCAGGGCTCGTCATTGTAGCGGGCGGCGATCGAGGTCAGCACCTTCTCGACGCGCTTCCAGGATTCCTCGGTGCCGCCGACCATGATCGAAGGGCCATGGCGCGCGCCTTCCTCGCCGCCGGAAACGCCCATGCCGATGAAGGTGAGATCGGTGTTCTTGAGGCGGTCGAAGCGGGCGACGGTGTCGCGGAAATTGGCGTTGCCGGCGTCGATCATGATGTCGCCCTTGGACAGGTGCGGGCGTAGCGCTTCCATCTGCTGGTCGACGGCCTCGCCGGCCTTGATCATGATGATGATCGGACGCGGCGGCCGGATCGCATCGACGAACTCCTCGATGGTCTTGCAGGGAATGATCTGCTTTTTCAGATCGCCGGCGCTTTCGTAGAATTCGTCGGTTTTTTCCGGCGTGCGGTTGAAGACCGCAATTTTATTGCCTTTCTCCGCGATGTTGAGCGCCAGGTTGGAGCCCATGACCGCAAGGCCGATCAGTCCGATTTCTGCCTTTTCCACGACAAACCTCCGATGTGTCATTTGGACCGGTGTTGTGGCACTGTCTTCATCAAACGGCAAGTCTGCCAAGGGTCTAATCGGTTCGCAAAGCCCATGAATACGGCTTTGATTTCCAGACTTGTCCGACAACCTGCCTTTTTCAGCCTGATCCGCAAACCGCAATTTTTCACGCGGCCTGCCCGCAAGGCCCTATCTCATGGTATCATGCGCGACCCCGGGAGATATCGCTTGGTATCGAAAACACGAGAAGACATGGCGCTGCTTGCGGCCCGCGCCGGCCGCTACCGCGAATATGCGCCGCCACCCGCCCTGCGGCGCCATTTCAGCCGCCTCTGGTCGCAGAGGCTGGATGACGGGCCGCCGGCAACGGTGGCGATCGTACCGGACGGTTACTGCGATCTTCTCTGGATCGACGGACGGCTGGCCGTCGCTGGCCCCGACAGGACGGCCGCCTTTCCCCTCATTCCGCCGGGTTCCACCGTCATCGGCGCGCGTTTTGCGCCGGGCGCTGCGGCATCCTGGCTGAAGACGCCGCTTTCGGCGCTGGTCGGCCTTTCCGTGCCGCTCGCCGATATCGGCCGCAAGCACACGCGCGGATTCGAGGCGCGGCTTCGGGATTGTCCCGATCCCTCGGCTGCGAGGGCGCTGTTTGGCCGCCTGCTTGAAGAGGCCACGCGCGATGAGGAGGAACCGCCCCGGGATGCGGCCGTGATCTTTGCCGCTGCCGACAGCGGCCATCCGGCCTCCGGTCTGTTTGGCCGGCTCGGCATGAGCGAAAGACAGCTTCGCCGCCGCTGCCACCATCATTTCGGTTATGGCGCCAAGACCCTGGAACGCATCCGCCGCTTCCAGCGTTTTCTAGATCTCTGCCGCAGGCAAAGTGCGATGCCGCTTGCCCGCCTTGCGCTCGAAGCGGGTTTTGCCGACCAGGCCCACATGACGCGCGAGGTCGGCGAATTCTCGACGCTGACCCCCGCAGTCATCCTCGACCAGCTTGGCATGCGCAAAAGGCCCGGCTGACCGTTTTGTTCAAGACGCCTCGGGCCGGCCTGTTATTTTCGCGAGACCAATATCAAGGACCTGCACATCATGTCGACGATGCCCGCAAGAATCATCCACCGATCGATCGAGCGCGACTGGCGCGACGTCTACGACTTCGCCGGCAAGCCGGAGAACATGCCGCTCTGGGCCTCCGGCCTTGCGAGCGGCCTGGAGGCCGACGGCGCCGACTGGGTCGCCCAAGGCCCTCTCGGCACCATCAAGGTGAGCTTCGTTCCGGCCAATGAATTCGGCGTGATCGACCATACGGTGACGATCGAATCCGGCCTCAGGGTTTATAATGCCCTGCGCATCGTGCCGAACGGCGATGGCTGCGAGGTCATGTTCACGCTGCTGCGCCTTCCCGGCATGACCGATGCGCAGTTTGCCGCCGATGCGGCTCACATAGAGAAGGATCTCGTCATGCTGAAAGCCCTGATGGAGAGATAGATGGCCGACAAATCAGAACACAATGACCGCCGCATCGATTACGTCGAATTCAACGTCGCCGACATCGCCGCCGCCAAGGCCTTTTACGGTTCGGCCTTCGGCTGGCGCTTCACCGATTACGGCCCGAACTACTGCGAATTCGACGACGGGCGGCTGAAGGGCGGCTTCACCGATTTCGGCCCCGTGCGGCCGGGCGGCCCGCTGGTCGTCGTCTATGCCACGAATCTGGAAGAGGTGTTGACCTCGGTCGAAAGGGCCGGCGGCACGATCTGCCGGCCAATCACCGATTTTCCCGGCGGCCGCCGCTTCCACTTCCTCGACCGCGACGGCTACGAGCTCGCCGTCTGGGCGGCTGCATAGGTCGGGCTAGAGCCTTTCCTGGTTAGATTGAAGCATTCTGTTGGCTCAAACGGAGTCGGATGGTCGACCGGCCGGCGCGCGTCGTAGCCCTGTTCTACGGCCAAGCCGGCCGGTCGATCAGCCGGCCCGTTTCAGCCAACCCGAAGGGCCGGACATCTTTCCGCCAGGATCAGAGGCGATCGGCTCGGACGTACCTGGGGGTATGCCCGTCGCCAATCGCCTCTGCCCTGACGAAAACCTGCTCCGGCAGAATGCTTCAATCTAACCAGGAAAGGCTCTAACGATCCATGACGATCAGAGCGCCGATCACCGTGCCGCCCGCATCGCGCAGCGGCGACATGCGACAGCGCACCTGCCGCGATGCGCCGTCGCCGGTTGCCCGCTCGTAGGTGTAGTCGATCTGCTCGCCGGCAAAGCAGGCGTCCAGCTTGTGCCTGGCGCATCCGGCAAAACGTTCCTCGCCGATGAATTCGGAAATGTGGCGGCCGATGAGCTCCATCGGCTTCCTGTCGAGATAAGCGCTGTTCGCGGCATTGGAATAGAGGTAGCGGTAGTCCCTGGTCAGCACCGCCACCCGATCCGGCAGGCTTTCGAGGATCGCCGCATTGAGGAACTGGCCGTTGTCGGTGTCGGGTATATAGGCTGCCGGCGGCTCGATGCGCACATCCTGCGGTGAAGGCACCCGCCAGTCCGGCGCGTGCGTGCCGAAATAGCAGTCAAGCAGGTAGGAAAGCACCGCCGTGTGTTCCCTGACGCTGGCACTGTCGTCGGCGTCCCGGGCGATGAGATGGCTGACGAACTGCAACTGCATATAAACTTCGAGCAGATTCGTTGCCCGGCATGCCAGGATCGCCTCTACCAGCGGCTCGACATGCCGGTCGAGCGACATGACGCGCTGGTCGTCACCCAGGCGTATCGCTTCTTCTATTTGCGTGCAACGCAAGGAAAAGGCTCGAAAAAGCTCCAGCAAGACGCCTCACTCCATTGTCCCAAGTGGCGTGTCCAGAATTGAGGTGGCTGCATTTTCCCAAAATGCGCCTTACAGTTGATTATATTCGCGTATTGGTGGTGACGGGTAACATGAAGTGTACTCGGTTTCAATCCGAGAGCACCTGCCGCTTTTCACCGCTGATAAATGGGGGGTGGATCTTTTCTTACGTGAGCGTCTTCTTGATCTGCCAGCGGTCGTGATACCAGAGCCACTGTTCGGGATATTCCCGCACCCAGCTTTCCACCTTGTCGTTCAGCAGCTGGGCGGCGGCCGGCAGGTCGAGATTGCCTCTTTCGTCGCGCGGCATCTCCAGCCGCCGCTCGATTTCCAGCCGATAGCGATTCCCCGGCAGGCGAATGCAGCGCGCCGGATAGACCTCGCAATCGAACTGGCGCACCAACTTCGGCAACAGCGGATTGGTCTTCACCTCGCGCCCGAAGAAGGTGCCTTTCAGCCCCTTGCCGAATTTCTGGTCGACGAGCACGCCCACCCCCTGGCCCGCTTCCAGCTGGCGCGCCAGCGCGAAGGAAGAGCCGGCATGCGACGGCACCAGCTTGCCCATGCGGGCGCTTCTGAAGTCGAACACCTTCTTGGCGACGTAAGGGTTGTTCGGCGGCCGGAAGAGCACCGTCACCGTCAGCCCGAAGGCCGCACCCGCCACCGGCAACAGCTCGAAATTGGCGGTATGGCCGGTGAAGACGATGAAGGGGCGCGGATTGTCACGCAGGTCGAGGAAGATCGGAATGCCCGACACTTCCACCCTGCCCGGCTCCGATTTTTCGGGATCGTAATCGAACAGCTGGTCGAGGAAGACATATTCGGCTGCAAGCCTTCCCATATTGCCCCAGCTGGCGAGCGCGATCTTCTCGATCTCGGCCTCGCTCTTCTCGGGAAAGGCGTTGCGCAGGTTGGTCAGCATCAGCCTGTGGCGGCGGGTCCGCCGGCCGAGGCGACGCATCACCTTATCGGCAAAACGGATCGCGCCATCGGCCGGAAACAGCTTCAGCAGGTTCAGGAAGCCGAACATCACCTGCGCCACCAGCCATTGCTGGAAATTCCTGAGCGCCAGGACGATCCGCGTGATGATCAGCTTCACGTGCGCTCAATCCATCTTCAGGATGATCTTGCCGAAGATCTGGCGCGTTTCCATCCGCTCCAGCGCCCGGTCGATATCATCGAAGCTGACTTCGGTGTCGATGACCGGATGGACGAGCCCGCGGCCCATCTTCTGCATGGCATCCGCCATGTTCTCCATGCGGCAGCCGAAGGAGCCGAAGAGCTTCAATTGCTGCTGGAACAGCATCATCAGGTTCATCTCGGTTGATACGCCCGAAGTCGAGCCGCAGGTGACGAGACGCCCGCCGCGCTTCATGCAAAGCATCGAACCGGCCCAGGTATCCTTGCCGACATGTTCGAAGACGACGTCGACGCCCTTCTTCTTGGTGAGCTTGCGCACTACGCCTTCGAAGCGGTCGGTGCGGTAGTTGATGACGTGATCGGCGCCGAGCGCCTTGGCCTTTTCGATCTTGTCGTCGGAGCCGACAGTGGTGATGACGGTGCAGCCGATCTTCTTGGCAAGCTGGATCGCCGCCGTGCCGATGCCGGAGCCGCCGGCGTGGACGAGGATCGTTTCACCCGGCTCGAGCTTGGCGTTGTCGAAGAGCATGTGTTCGACGGTGCCGAAGGTGACGGGCGCGAGTGCGGCGCCGATCGCATCCACTCCGGGAGGGGCCGGAACGAGCAGGCGCGCCGGCAGGTTCACCTTCTCCTGCGCAAAGCCGTCGAGATGGAAACCGTGCACGCCGGAAACATGTTCGCAGAGATTGTCGCGGCCTTCGCGGCAGGGGCGGCAGAGCCCGCAGGTGCGCGCGCCGTAGATCGAGACGAGCTGACCCGGCAGCACGTTGGCGACACCAGGCCCGATCGCTTCGACGACGCCGGAGGCTTCCGCGCCGATGACGAGCGGCATCTTGCGCTTGGCAAACGCCATGCCGCGCCAGCCCCAGACGTCGATATGGTTGAGCGCCACCGCCTTGACGCGAAGCGTCACTTCGCCCGCGGCAGGCGCATCCGGTTCCGGCAGGTCGGTGATCTCAAGCTTGCGGTCATCGATCAGTTGCAGCGCGCGCATGATGTATAATTCTTTCTTCTACGTGGATCGTCGTCATGCTCGGGCTTGTCCCAAGCATCTGCCAGCGGTCATTGAGTGACGCAAGTACATCCTCGGGACAAGCCCGAGGATGACGTCAAAAACCACTTCGTCCCAAAATCAAGGAGGGTCTCTAAGCCGGTTCGAGCGCCATGACAAGGCTGGCATTCTGCCCGCCGAAACCGAAGGAGTTGGAAAGTACGGCCGAAACCTGGGCTTCCCGCTTCTTGTTCGGCACGACATCGAGCACGATCGACGGATCGGGATTGTTGTAGTTGATCGTCGGCGGCAGCGTGCCCGTCAGCATCGTCTGCAGCGAGAACACCGCTTCGACCGCGCCGGCCGCCGTCAGCGTATGGCCGATCATCGACTTGTTGGACGACACCGGAATGCCGACCAGCTTATCGCCGAAGACGGCGGACATCGAGCCATATTCCATCTTGTCGTTTTCAGGCGTCGAAGTGCCGTGCGCGTTGATATAGCCGATGCCGCTCTCATCGATGCCTGCATCGGCAAGCGCCGCGCGGATCGTCGCGATCGCCGGGCCGCCGTCGGGCGAAGACCGGGTGCGGTGGAAGCTGTCGGCCTTGTCGCCGGCGCCTTTCATGATGCCGAGCACCTTGGCGCCGCGAGCGACCGCCGATTCCAGCGATTCCAGCACCAGCGTCGCAGCACCCTCGGCGATGACGAAGCCGTCACGATCCTTGCTGAACGGCTTGGAGGCCTTGGTCGGCGGGTCGTTCTGCGTCGAAAGGGCCGACAGCAGCGAGAAGCGGATCAGCGCTTCGGCGCTCAGCGACCCGTCCGTCGCAACCGTCAGTGCCCGGTCGGTGCGGCCCTGGCGGATCGCCTCGATGCCGAGCTGGATCGCGGTGACGCCGGAGGCGCAGGCCGTCGACAGGGTCACAGGCAGGCCGCGTGTGCCGAACCGGTCGGCGAGGCGCTCGGAAATCGCACCGAACAGGGCCGCCTCGTGGAAGGCTGGATCCGGCCGCTGGCGCAGCGCCGTCAGGAAGCGCTCATAGGCGTCACCCGGATGGTCGGCAGCCGGCGAACGGTCGGCAAGCTCGAAACGGGCGCTCCATTCCGGCTCGATCGGCGGCGCGGCAAGGAAAAGGGGGCCGTTGAAATCGCCTGAAATGCCAGCGTCTGCCAGCGCCTCGATGGTCGTCTCGCGCGCGAAGGCATAGGAGCGCTCGACGGCGTTCGGCACTGGAATGTCGATGAAATCGACCGTGCCGGCGATCCGTGTCGACAGGCCTTCTGTGGGAAAACGGTTGATCGCATGGATGCCCGAAGTGCCGGAAGAAAGCGCCGCCCAGTTGTCCTTCAGGCCCTGGCCGAGCGACGTGATGATGCCCATGCCGGTCACTGCGACGATCGGCCGGCCGAGATGATCCTTGTAAGCGGAATCTGTCATATCTCTCTCCTCACGCCTCTGCGGAAAGAACGGCGACGCCCTCGCCGCGCTGGTGTCCGACTGTCGTTACGACGGCGGCTTTCGTACCCGCCTTCAGCGGCGCTTCATGAGCGGCGTCGAAGGGCGGAACCTTGGCCTTGGTATCGATGGCAAGGGCTGCGAGCGCCAGCCCCAGCGGGAAATGCGCCTCGATCGTGTGACCGGAAATCCCGCCGAAGCCGCGGATCGCGGCACCCGGAAGCTGATGCTCCAGCACCGCCTTTTCCCGGGCGGCGATCTCGTGCATGCCTGTCGAGCCGGAGAAGATCGCCGTGCTCTCTGGCGGCAGGTCGGCGGCAGGCTTCAGCAGCCGCTCCATCCGCACTTCGAAATTGCCGGCAGCGCGATTGCCGCGGTCGCCTTCGACGGCGCTGATCGTTGCATAGATATGCGCGCCGCGCTCCTGCGCATGCTTGCGCGATTCCAGCACCAGGAAGACGCCGGCCGAACCGGTGATCATGCCGCCGCCCTCGAGGCCCGAGCGCGACCAGAGCGGCGCCCATTCGCCGCGCGTATGCGCGCCGATCGCTTCGGTGAGCAGGATCATGTCGGGGCGTTCGGCGGCAAAGGCGCCGCCGACCAGCGCATGGGTGGATTCGCCGGACCGGATGCGCCAGAAGGCCGTCTCGACGGCAGAAACGCCGGATGCTTCCTCGCCCATGAAGGTGCGCGAGGAGCCGGTGACCTTGTGAACGATGGAAATATTGCCGGCGAGCAGGTTGGAAAGCTGCGCCAGGAACAGAGTTGGCCTCAGCTCCGTCGTCAGCTTCTCATTGAGCAGCAATTCGCGGTCGTTGCGCTTCAGGCCTTCGTCGACGATCAGCGTATCGACATTGATGTCGCGCTCGCCGCCGCCGGCCGCCACGATCATGTCCATCGTGCCGCAAGCCTCAATATTGTCCTTGAAGCCGGCATCGTCGAGCGCCAGGCCCGCTGCAAAGACGCCGATGCGCTGCCAGTTTTCCATCTGGCGCTGGTCGCCGCGCTTGGCGATCTGCTGCGACCAGTCGATCTCGGGCAACGGATGCACCGGATAGGGTTTGAACTTCTCGGTTTCAACGATCGCCTTCGGCGCGCTTTCGGCCGAAAGCAGCGCGATATGCGCGTCCTTGCCGACGCCCTGACAGGTGACGATGCCGACGCCCGAAATGACGACGTCGTTTGCGGCCTTGCTCATCCAATCACTCCCTGCGCTGCGATCGCTTCGAGAAGCCCGACCTCGCCGGCGCGTTTTTTCACGATATCGCCGAGCGGAACCTCGCTGAAGGGCATGGTGCGCAATTTCAGCTGCGCATCGCAGACCTTCTTGCCGCCGCTGGTGATCTTGGCCTTGGTGACCGCGAAGCCCGAACCGTCGTGCTCCAGCACCGCCTCAATGTCGAGCACGGCTTCGGGCTCGACAAAGGTGCGCATCTTGGCGCCGTCGACCGACATCAGGAAGGGCATGGCGGCAAAATTGGTGGCGGCAAGCACGAGCATGCCGGAGGCCTGCGCCATGGTCTCGATCAGAAGCACGCCGGGAACGAGCGGCATGCCGGGAAAATGGCCTTCGAAGACGGGGCTCTTGGCCGGCACGACGGATCGAGCCGCAAGCGTGCCCTTCTTCAGGTCCACCGCTTCGACGCGGTCAATCATCTGGAAATATTCCAGCAGCATTCGGATCCTCCGGCCCGACGGGCAAAATCCGCCCGCCGGTGACGCCTACTTAGAGCAATTCCAGGAAAAGTGCGAAGCGGTTTTCCGTCCGGAAGTGCGAATCTGAACTGATCTAGGAACGAAACCGCCCGGCCGCCATATCAAGGGCGGCAGGGCGTTCAAAAAAAGACTGGTATGTGCTCAGGCCTTGGCTGCTTTGAGCTCGTCAATCTTGGCACAGAGGTTCTTCAGCACGAAATATTCTTCGGTGGAAACCTTGCCTTCGTTGACTTCCTGCGTCCACTTTTCGAGCGGGATCTTGATGCCGAATTCCTTGTCGATCGCAAAGACGATGTCGAGGAAATCAAGGCTGTCGATACCAAGGTCGTCGATCGTATGGCTCTCCGGCGTGATCGTGGCGCGATCGATCTCGCTGGTTTCTGCAATAATGTCGGCAACTTTATCGAATGTAGCGGTCACGCGCTGTACCTCATGAAATGACGATTTAAACCCCCTCATAGGCAAATCCATTTCAAAAGCCAATGCTTTCGTCCGGGCGTTGCGGCAATTTGGCAATGAGGTGTTGCCTAAACAGCAATGGAATGGAGCATTTACAAGCGCCGAGGCGGCGGGCGAGGCCGCGTCCCGCCTGCAACACCCGGAGACCCAGCCGAATCGAGACCCGCAGACGCCGCCGCAGCCCACTGCCAAGCCCGAAAGATTTGATCTGGATCAAGTCGCGACAGTGAGGAAAAATCAAGCCGCGCTGAAAGAAATCGGGATAGCCGAGCCCGCATCCTCGGCGTAATCGTTGGTGGAGATGCCAGGCATGTTGGGATTTCGAAGGGATCAGGATAATGGACGTCGCACGCAGTGAGGTTTTCCATGCCGGCACGCCTGTTGCCTGCAGCTCCTGCCAGGCGCGGCACGGCGTCGTCTGCGGCGCCCTGTCCGACCACCAATTGAAGGAACTCGGCCGCCACTCGCTGCGCCGCAAGGTCGATGCCGGCGCTGAAATCATTGCGCAAGGGGCGGAGACGTCTTTCTATTCGAACATCATGCGCGGCGTCGTGAAGCTCTGCAAGGTCATGCCGGATGGGCGCCAGCAGATCGTCGGGCTGCAATTTGCGCCCGATTTCGTCGGCAGACCCTTTGTGCGCGAGAGCACCTTGTCGGCTGAGGCCGCGACCAATGTCGAAATCTGCGTCTTCCCCCGCAATCTGCTCGACCGCATGATAGCGGAGACGCCGGAGCTGCAACGCAGCCTGCACGATCAGGCGCTGAAGGAGCTGGACGCGGCGCGCGAATGGATGCTGACGCTCGGCCGGCGCACGGCGGAAGAGAAGGTCGCAAGCCTGCTCCATCTCATCGCCACCCATGCCGAACCGCAGACGGCGACAAGCACCGCCTTCGATCTGCCGCTCTCACGCGCCGAGATCGCCGATTTCCTCGGGTTGACGATCGAAACCGTCAGCCGCCAGATGACCAGATTGCGGAAGTGCGGCGTCATCCTGATCGAGAAATCCAGGCACATCGTCGTCCCCGACATGGATGAGCTCGAGCGGATTACCGCGTGATCACCACCCGCGTATTGGCAAGCCCGGCCTGGCGCGCCAGCGAGAAGAACTGCGCCGCATTGTCGGGATGCAGGCGCACGCAGCCGTGCGAGGCCGGCGTGCCCAGCCGTTTCAGGTCGAAAGTGGCGTGAACCGCGTAACCGCCGTTGAAGAACACGGCATAGGGCATCGGCGCATTGTCGTATTTGCGCGAGCGGTGATCGCGCGACAGCCATTTGGCTCTCCACGAGCCGGTCGGCGTGATATAGCCGCGGCGCGCCGTCGAAACCTTCCAGCGATATTTGACGAAGCCGTTCTCGCTGACGGTCATCGTCTGCTTGCCGATGCTGATATTGGCAACCAGATTTGCCGCCTCGGCAGCAACGGGGAAAAACTGCAGCAATAAACTTGCGGCCGCGGCCGCCAAAATCGTCTTCATGATAGCCCCTCTTCGCACCCGCGCAGTTATAATTGCGCCCTCACGAGGAAGAGACTACGACGATACTTTCTAAATTGCTTTAACCCGAATGGTAATCACAATTCTAACGGGCCGAAGCAGCAACAAAATGCCGCCGGACAGCGGCACCCGCTCACTGAAGCTTCGGCGCCGCGGAAGGCCGCTTCATCTGCTGATAGGCCTTGTTCATTCGCTCGCGGATCGAAGCCATCGTGCCGAGCTTATGCCCGCAGGCCGCACAGCTGATGATATCGGTCTCGCGGATCTCGGGCCGCTCGAACTTCATCTTGGTGCTCTTGCACTTCGGGCACGGTAATTCAACCTGAACTGTCATCGCTCTTTTCCGGTCAGATGGAGATATGAGGCGCCTCGCATAAACCTTTGAGGCTGATGTGTCCACTGGGGTGTCCCAACCGCACACCCTACAGAAAACACAGAAACAACCCGAAGGTCACCCCCGCCAGTACCATGCAGCTGGCATGAAACACCGACACGCCGTCCTCGATATCACGCAATGTCGCAACGTCGCGGCCGGCATTGTTGATCATCGGCTCGGTCACGATCACGCCGCCGTAGATGCGGGGGCCGGCGAGTTGGACGTTCAGAGCGCCTGCCATGGCCGCTTCCGGGCGGCCGGAATTCGGCGAGCGATGCAGGCCGCCGTCGCGTATCGCCACGCGGATGGCCTCGCGGCAGGCGCTGGTGCCGCGCCGCAGCCAGGCGCCGGCGGCGATGAGCAGGATGGAGAACCGGGCGGCCGGCCAGTTGGCGAGATCGTCGAGCCGGGCGGCAGCCCAGCCGAAATCGATGTATTTCTCCGACTTGTGGCCGATCATCGAATCCGCCGTGTTCAGCATCTTGTAGGCCAGCAGCCCCGGCAGGCCGAAGACGGCGTACCAGAGCGCCGGCGCCACGACGCCATCGGAGAAATTTTCCGCAAGGCTTTCGATTGCCGCCCGGCAGACGGCGGGCTCATCCAATGTCTCGGGATCGCGCCCGACGATGCGCGAAACGGCAGCCCGCCCGCCGGCGATCCCCTCGTGACGAAGCGCCGCCGCGACCGCCGAGACGTGGTCGGCAAGGCTCTTCTGCGCCAGGAAGATCGCGACCAGCGCGGTTTCGAGCAGGATGCCGGCAAGGCCGAAAAGCGCGAAGAACCGGTCGAAGGCGAAGCCCGCGATAATGGCCACCAAAAGCAGCGCCACAATGGCCGCCACGCCGTTCATCCGCCGTTGCGACCCTGTCAGGCTCACGCTGTTCAGCTGCCGGTCGGCAAAGGAGATCGCCTCGCCGAACAGGACGACCGGATGCGGCAAGCGCGACCACAGCCATTGCGGATCACCGAGGATCCGGTCGAGCAGCAATGCCAGGAGCAGCACGAGAAGGTTTTCGTCGATCGTCATCGCTCAAAACTCTGAAGGGCTTCACCAAGCCGCCTGTCGGCAGCCGGATCGGGCGTCAGCCCGAAACGCAGCCAGTCCGGCGCATAATCGAATTTGCGGACGAGAATATGATGGCGGCAGAGATGCGTGTAAATCTTGCCGGCCCTGGGGTCGGCAACCAGGGTAAAGAGCGCCGCTCCTCCTGCGATCCGCAGGCCTGATGCGGCCAGCACCGCTTGCAGGCCGGCGCTCCGCTCCTCGATGCGGCCGCGAATGGCGGAAACGTCCTGGCGCAGCAGCGATGCGGCCAGCGACAGCGCCGGACCGGAAACCGCCCACGGCCCCAGCCACTCCTCGAAACGCTGAAGAATATCGCCGCGCGCAATCACGAAACCGAGCCGCAGGCCGGCGAGCCCGAAGAACTTGCCGAAGGAGCGGAAGATCACCAGATGGGGAAGCTCTTGAGCATGGGACGCGAGGCTGAGCGCCGGATCGGGATCGCCAAAAGCCTCGTCGACGACAAGCAAGCCGTTTTGCGATTTCATCTTGTCATGCAGCGCGATCAGCCTTTCAGCTGGCCATGCCCGCCCGTCCGGGTTGTTGGGATTGACGACGACGGCAAGCCTGTGTTCCTCGCCGATCGCGGCGATATCGCCAACCGTATCGACGGCGAGACCGGCCGAGGCGAAGGCGCGTACATATTCCCCGTAAGTGGGCGCCACCACCGCGACCCTGTGGTCCGCCACCACGGCCTGTCTATCCTCCGCCAACAGCCGCGGCAGAAGCTGGATCGCCGATTGCGTGCCCGGCACCGGCAGCGGCAGGATTTCGCGGCTGCCGTAATAATCGCGCGCCGCCCGCCGTGCTTCGTCGAAAACATGTCTGTCCGGCAGCCGGTGCCACACCCTTGCCGGGATCTCGGGCAGAGCGACGGGGCACGGATTGATGCCGGTGGAAAGGTCGAGCCAATCCTCCGGCGCTCCGCCGAAGGCAGCAGCAGCGGCGGTAATGCCGCCGCCATGGGCGATCGGCGCGCTCACGCGGCCGCTCTCGCAAGATCGATCAGATGCATATAGGAGCCCGCCACCTGCCCGCATCTCAGCCCGGCGGCACCTAGATCGGTCCCGAGCGCATCCTGTACCTGAAACAGCCGCTTCCCCTCACCCTCGGAGACGACAGTAGAATAGTGGAATTCATGCGCCGTCATCATCCGCGCGAAGAAGGCCCCGTCGAGCGGCACGACACGGCGATAGCCCAGATGGCGCTTTCGCTCGGCATAGCTGGTGACGACAGGCAGCAGGCCGAGCATCTGATGGCGCTTGCCCTGCGCATCGATCAATCCGTCGCCGAGCACCATGTAGCCGCCGCACTCGCCGTAGATCCTGACGCCGCGCGCGGCCGCATCGAGCATGCCGGCACGGAAATTCTGCGCCTTCGCCAGCCGTCCGGCATGCAGCTCGGGATAACCGCCGGGCAGATAGATCGCATCGGCATCCAGCGCTGGCGCCTCGTCGGCAAGCGGTGAAAAGAAGGAGATCGCAGCACCCCGGCGGCGCCAGCCGAGCAACATATGCTCATAGGAAAAGGCAAAGGCGATATCGCGCGCCACGGCGATGCGTGCACCCAGCGGCATCAGCCGATCGATATTGGCGGCCGACGGCCGGTTGAGCCCTTGCCTTGCGATGCGCAGCAGGAATTCGAAATTGCACTCTTCGGAGACGGCATCCGCCGCATGGTCGATGAAATTTTCGAGCGTCGCATGTTCCCCGGCCTGGACGAGCCCGAGATGGCGCTCCGGCAAGGCAAGCGCCTTGTCGCTGCCGATGACCGCGATCACAGGCATGCGGATCGCTTCCAGCGCCTGGCGCAGCATCGCTTCGTGCCGCTCGCTGCCGACCTTGTTGAGGATGACGCCGGCTACGCGCACATCGGCGCGGAAGCCGGCAAAGCCTGAGACCAGCGGCGCGACCGATTGCGACATGCGCGAGGCATCCACGACGAGCACGACGGAAAGGCCGAGTTGGGCGGCGAGATCGGCCGCCGTCCCCTTCCCGTCGGCCGCCCCGTCGAACAGGCCCATCATCGCCTCGATGACGAGAATACGGTCGCCGGAACGGTGCAGCGCGGCATTGGCCGAGATCAGTTCCGGGCGCATCGCCCAGGGGTCGAAATTCAGGCAGGGCGTGCCGCTCGCCGCGGCATGGAAAGCGGGATCGATGTAGTCAGGGCCGGCCTTGCCGGGCGCAATCGCCACGCCGCGCCGCCGGAGCGCCCGCAGCAGCCCGAGCGTCACCGTCGTCTTGCCGGCGCCGGAGGAAGGAGCTGCGATCAGGAGGCCGCTCATGCCGTCACCTTGCCGGAGCGCCCGAACGGATCGGGCTGCAGCCGCCTGCCCGCAAGGGCGCCGAGCCAGTCGAGCGAGGCCCTGAGCCGCACCACCTCGCCGACCACGACGATCGCCGGCGGCTCGAGCCCCGAGGCGACAGCGGCATCGGTCGCTTCGCCGAGCGTCGTCTCCAGCACCTGTTGCGCGCCGGTCGCCGCATTGCAGACGAAAGCCACGGGCTCGGATGCCGGGCGGCCCGACGCCATCAGATTGGCGCTGATCTGGGCGATATGCTTCATCGCCATGTACATCACGATGACGGGCGACCCCTTGCCGATCGCTTCCCAATTGATCGCATCTGGTACGATCCCGGAGGAATCATGGCCGGTGAGAAAGGTCACGGCGTGATTGATCTCCCGATGCGTGACCGGAATGCCGGCATAGGCAAGCCCGCCGATGCCGGCGGTAATGCCGGGCACGATGCGGAAGGGAATGTTGTGCTCGACCAGCGTCAGCGCTTCTTCCCCGCCCCGCCCGAAGACGAAGGGGTCGCCCCCCTTCAGCCGCAGCACCCGCTTGCCGGCGCGCGCCAGCTCCACCAGCCGAAGTGAAATATCCCGCTGCTTGGCGGAGGGCTTGCCGCCGCGCTTTCCGGCATATTCCAGTTCTGCACCCGGCCGTGCGAACTTCAAACAGTCCTCGTTGACCAGCGCATCGTGCACGACCACATCCGCCTCCGCCAATCCCTTGGCGGCAAGCAGCGTCAACAGGCCGGGATCGCCGGGACCGGCCCCGACGAGCCAGACGCTGCCCGGCTCCAGCGCCGGCAAATGTGAGAATGGGCTGTTCATCATTGTGTTGATCTAGGCCCAGCAAGAAGCAAGGTCAACGCCGCCCGCGCCACCTCACTTGAAGTTGCTGAGACGGCGGCGACTCACTTTACGAGTAAGCGGATTCGAATTCTCGGAAAACCCGGGCAAGGCTATGAATATTCTAGTGAATAACGCCCCTCCTCGCGCGTCGTCATCCTCGGCCTTGTGCCGAGGATCTGCTGCCCTATCGAATGGAGGCAGATGCTCGGGACAAGCCCGAGCATGACGGAAGAGGCGTTGGCAATTGCGTCGGCAATCCTTGGCCGATCGCGATGCAGCCAAGCTTCAAGCCCGTCAAGCCCGAAGCAGCGTATCGCGGATCAGGTCGAGCACCTTCTCCGACTCGATTCCCGTGGCGACAATCTGGCTCGGCAGGCCGTCCCAGTCACCCGGCGGGAAGCGGCGGCTGTCCGGCTTGATCACCGTCTGGCCATCGGCGATGCCGCCGCAGACGACGCGGACCGCGCCGGTGATCGTGGTGAAAAGCTCGGGCGCCACGACGTAAACGGCGGCGCAGCTGTCATGCACCATCATGCCGTCCTCGACCGCATGGCTGTAGAAATCGATGTAATGCTGCGACAACCCGTCGAGCAGTTTCACCGCCGCGTCGCCCTTGGCCGCCATTGCGCCGAGATAGCTGCGGCTCATCGTGGTGATCGAGGTAACGTCGAGGCCGATGACGACCACCTTCCACGGCGCCGTCATGACGATGTCAGCCGCTTCGGGATCACCATGAATATTGGCCTCGGCGACGGGCGAGACATTGCCCGGCACATAGAAATTGCCGCCCATGATGACGACATCCTTGACCAGGCCGGCAATCTCCGGGTCTTCCTTCAGCGCCATTGCCAGATTGGTCATCCGGCCGACGGCCACCAGCCTGACTTCGCCGGGATTGGCCCGTACCGTGTCGATGATGAAGCGGTGCGCCGGCCGGGGATCGAGCGGCAGGTCGATCGTGTGCGGCACCTCGATATTGCCGAGGCCGTTGTCCCCATGCACCATGGCAGGCCATTCCCGCTCGGCGCGCGCGGCATCGATGGTGACGCTCGCACCCTTGGCGACGGGCGCCTGAATATCCCATTCCCGCTTGAGGAAAAGCGCGTTGCGCGTCGTCGTCTCGACCGAGGCATTGCCGAAAACGGTGGTGATGCCGATCAGATCGATCTCGGGATGGCGGTGCAGGAAAAGAAGCGCCATAGCGTCATCGACGCCGGGATCCGTGTCATAAATGACCTTGTGCATGATTGTCCTCTAGATATGAATCGCTGACGTGCCGGACGGCGCCGCGAATTGCCGCCACCATAACGACCGTCAGGCTTTCTGCAACCCGATCCGGGCAATCGCCGCCGTCGCATGCGCGGATTTGATTTTGCCGAGCACCAGTTCGCCATCCGCACCGGTGGCCGCAAGCGCTGCCGATTCCGCCACGCCATGGCAGCCGACGCGGGCAAAGACGATGGCGGAGGGATTTTTGAGCCGCGGCGTTTCCTGCTCCAGCCGCTCCGCATCGAAGAAAACGGCAGGCGTGCCAAAATGCGCCGCAACGGCAAGGATCGCCGCTTCTTGCCCGCGGCTGTCGATGGAAGCGACGGCCGCAAGCTCCGACTCGCCGATGCCGGCCGCCTTCAGCGCCGCGTTCGCAAGCGCCAGCATCTCCGCAGGCGGCGTCCCGCGCTCGCATCCGAGCCCGAGCACATGTCGCCTCGCTTTATCGAAAGAAATATCACTCATGGAAGCCGTCGAATGCGCCCGCGCTGTGTCCTCGCAGCCATTGCAGCTTGGAGGGGGAAATGCAACAAGACCGGCTGAAAGCCCTTCTGGAATAGCATCTTGCCTGACATCGCCCTCCATCTGCTTCTGCTGCTCTGCGCGGCTGCCTTCTTCGCCGGTTTCGTCGATGCCATCGCCGGCGGCGGCGGCCTGATCACCGTCCCCGCCATGTTGATTGCGGGCATTCCGCCGCTCCAGACGCTCGGCACCAACAAGGTGCAGTCGATCTTCGGCGCCGCTTCCGCCACGCTCGCCTATGCCCGCAAGGGTCATGTGCAGCTGCACGAACAGCTGCCGATGGCGCTGACGGCCGTGATGGGCGGAGCGATCGGCGCTGCCCTTGCGACGATCGTGCCCGGAGAGGTGCTGCAGGCGATCATGCCGGTGCTGCTACTGGCGATTGCGATCTTCTTTGCCGTCAAGCCGAACCTCAACGATCTCGACAAACACCGGATCATCACGCCTTTCGTCTTCGGCATGACCTTGGTGCCGGCCATCGGCTTTTATGACGGCGTCTTCGGTCCCGGCACCGGTTCCTTCTTCATGCTCGCCTTCGTCACCCTCGCCGGCTTCGGCGTGCTGAAGGCGACGGCCCATACCAAGCTTCTCAATTTCGGCTCGAACCTCGGCGCGCTGATCGTCTTCGCAAGCTTCGGCGCGATCCTCTGGAAGATCGGCCTGCTGATGGGCGTCTGCCAGTTCCTCGGCGCGCAATTGGGCTCACGGCTCGCCATGCGCATCGGCGCAAAGCTCATCAAGCCGCTGCTCGTCATCGTCTGCGTCGCCCTCGCGGTAAAGCTGCTCGCCGATCCCGCCAACCCGCTGCGCGTCTGGCTCGGGATCTAAAGCCTTCCATTACCTCTGGCGTAATTGATAGGGTGCACCGCCTTCGCCGATGATCGCGCTGCCTGGAATGGCCGGGCGGTCAAAAGGAGATGACCCGATGAACGACGCAAAGACCAACGCCGAACGCTATATCGCGATCTGGAACGAGACGGATGCAACGCACCGCCGCGCTCTCATCGCCGAAAGCTGGACGGAAGCGGCCACCTATGTCGATCCGCTGATGCGCGGACAAGGCCATGAACAGATCAATTCGCTGGTCGAAGCCGTGCAAAGCCGCTTTCCCGGCTTCCGCTTCGCCCTGATCGGCGCGGCCGATGGCTTCGGCGATCACCTGCGCTTTTCCTGGGGTCTTGGCCCGGAAAATGGCGAATCGCTGATCAAGGGCACGGATTTTGCCGAACTCGAAGACGGCAAGCTCAAAGCGGTGCGCGGCTTCATCGATCAATTGCCGGAAGCCGCCTGATGACGCCGACCGCCCGCTCTCTCGGAGATCACCTGCGCGAATGGCGCCAGCGCCGCCGCATGAGCCAGCTCGATCTGGCGCTGGAAGCCGAAATCTCGCAACGACACCTGAGCTTCATCGAGAGCGGGCGCTCGACCCCGAGCCGCGAAATGCTGCTGCATCTGGCCGAACGCCTCGGCGTGCCGCTGCGCGAGCGGAACCCGCTGCTGCTGGCCGCGGGTTTCGCCCCCGTCTTTGCCGAACGCAGGCTGGACGATCCCGCCCTGGAACCGGCGCGGCGCGCCATCGACATGGTGCTGAAGGGCCACGAGCCCTTCCCCGCCATCGCCATCGACCGTCACTGGACGCTGGTAGCCGCAAACGCCGCCATAGCGCCACTGCTCCAGGCGGTTGCCGATCGATCTTTGCTGGAGCCGCCGGTCAACGTCCTGCGCCTCAGCCTGCATCCGCAGGGCCTTGCGCGCGATATCGTCAACTTCGCCGAGTGGCGCGCCCATCTTCTGGATCGGCTACGCCAGCAGATATCGGTCTCGGGCGATCCCGTGCTGGAAAAGCTGTTGAGCGAACTGCTCTCCTATCCCGCCCGCGAAGCTGCCGGCGAGCGCCATGCCGACCTCGCCGGCATCGCCGTTCCGCTGAAGCTTTCGACGAAAGCCGGCCTGCTCTCATTCATCTCGACGACGACCGTCTTCGGCACGCCAGTCGATATCACCCTCTCGGAACTGGCGATCGAAACGCTCTTCCCGGCCGATGAGGAAACGGCCGCGATCCTGCGCGGCCATCTGGCGAATTAAACGCTTTTCCGCGCAATTCCGCCGCACTCTTTTAAAATTCCACGCCGGGCTGCCCCTTGATGCCGGAGCGGAAGGGATGTTTGACGAGCTCCATCTCGGTCACGAGATCGGCGATCTCGATCAGCTCTTCCTTGGCATTGCGCCCCGTCAACACGACATGCGTCATATAAGGCTTCTCGTTTTTGAGGAACGCCACCACCTCGTTGACGTCGAGATAGTCATAGCGCAGTGCGATGTTGATCTCGTCGAGCAGCACCATGGAATTGCGCCCGTCGCGGATCAGTTCCTTGGCCTTTTCCCAGGCAGCACCGGCCGCCGCCACGTCGCGCGCCCGGTCCTGCGTTTCCCAGGTAAAGCCCTCGCCCATCGTGTGGAACTGGCAAACATCGGAGAAATGCTTCTCGATCAGATCGCGCTCGCCCGTCCACATCGCCCCCTTGATGAACTGCACAACGGCAGAAGGCTTGCCATGGGCGATATGGCGGAAGATCATGCCGAAGGCCGCTGACGACTTGCCCTTGCCCTTGCCGGTATGGACGATGATCAGCCCCTTCTCATCCGTCTTGGTCGCCATGATCTTGTCGCGCGCGGCCTTCTTTTTCGCCATCTTCTCGGAATGACGGGCATCGTCCTTTTCGGCGGGTACGATTGGCTCTTCGCTCATGATTGGCTGCCTGCTCTTTTCTTGGTTTCGTTGATGTCTGTGAGATCGAATTGCGCCGAGTTGCTGCGCGGCGTCCAGAGCTGCCGCTCGATCGCCTCCAGCAGCCGCTCCTTCATTTCGGCAAGGGCGGCAGGGTTCTTCTCGGCCATGAAATCGCGCACTTTGGGATCGGCGACAAAAGCCTGATAGACCGCCTCGAAATGATGGCTGCCGACCGCACCCGTCGTCGCCGCAAAGGCGAAGAGATAGTCGACCGTCGCTGATATCTCGAAAGCGCCCTTGTAGCCGTGGCGCATGACGCCATCGATCCACTTCGGATTGACGACGCGACCGCGCACCACCCGTCCGATCTCTTCTTCCAGTGAGCGGATGACCGGCTTTTCCGGCCGCGAATGATCATTGTGGTAGATCGCCGGCCGCTCACCGGCGAGCGCTTCCGCCGCCGCCGCCATGCCGCCTTCGAACTGGTAGTAATCGTCGCTGTCGAGCAGGTCGTGCTCGCGATTGTCCTGGTTCTGCACGACGGCCTGGATGGAGCGCAGCCGCTCCTCGAACACCCCGCGCTCGGCCTGCCCCTCTTCGCCCGCGCCATAGGCATAGCTGCCCCAAACGAGATAGGCTTCGGCGAGATCCGCACGCCGCTCCCAGCCCTTCTCGTCGATCAGCGCCTGCAGACCCGCGCCATAGGCACCCGGCTTGGACCCGAAGATGCGATATCCCGCCCGCTTCGCCGCCGTCTTCTCGTCGAGCCCGGCAGTGGCGAGCCGCGCCGCTTCGCCGCGCATGCGCCCGGCGATCGGGTTGTCGGCCGCATCCTCATCCAGCGCGCCGACGGCGCGGATCGCCTTGTCGAAAAGCGCAATCTGCTCCGGAAACGCATCGCGGAAGAAGCCGGATATCCGCAGCGTCACATCCACGCGCGGCCGCCGCAGCATGGCCGGCGGAATGACCTCGTAGCCGGTAACGCGCCGCGAGGCCATGTCCCAGACCGGCTTGACGCCGATCAGCGCCAAGGCCTGCGCGATGTCATCGCCGCCGGTGCGCATATTGGAGGTGCCCCAGGCCGTCAGCCCGAAGGAAACGGGCCATTCGCCATGATCCTGCACATAGCGGCGGATCAGCAGCTCAGCAGACTTTTTCCCAAGCTCATAGGCCGCCGGTGTCGGCACCGCGCGGCTGTCCACCGAATAGAAATTCCGCCCCGTCGGCAAAACATCCGGCCGCCCCCGCGTCGGCGCACCGGAAGGACCGGGCGGCACGAAACGGCCATCGAGGCCACGCAGCAGGCTGGCGATCTCGGCCGGGCCGCAAGCGAGGATGGAGGGCTTGAGACGGGCTTCGATCTCGTCGAGCACCGCTTTGGTCTGGGACCAGAGGGTTGGGCAGGCGAGTTCGCCGGACACGAGCTTGGCGGCGAGCAGCTCGATGCGCTCGACCGTGTCGCCGTTGGTGCGCCAGGGGGCGTCGAGGAGATCGGCCAGGATTGGTGGTCGTGGGCGGGTCCAGGGGGCGGCCATGTCGCAGTCGAGAGGGTCGAAAGAAGACCCCTCCCCAACCCCTCCCCACGGGTGGGAGGGGCTTGCTGAGCGCGCTGTCTCGTCATCGATTTTGATCTCAGAGGTAACCGCGCGCTCAACGGCAAGTCCCTCCCCCTTGTGGGGAGGGGTTGGGGAGGGGTTTTTCAACACATCCCCAGCAATCGCCCGCTGCAAACTCGCGTCCCCACCCTCACCCAGCCCGCGCGGCACCCGCGCCAGCGCCACGGTGAGATCTGTCAGCAACCGCCCTTCCGGCGAAACTCCGAACACATGCAGCCCATCGCGGATCTGCATTTCCTTGAGATCGCAGAGATAGGCATCGAGCTTCTTCAGCGCTTCGCCTTCGTTCTCACCCTTGGCAATCCCCGCATCCCGGTCGAGCCCTATATCGGCAACAAGCTCAAGGATCTGCCGCGACAGCAGCCGGATGCGCCTGGGATCCCCACCCGAGGCCTCGTAATATTCATCGACCAGCGCCTCCAGATCCTTGAGCGGCCCATAGCTTTCCGCCCGCGTCAAAGGCGGCGTCAGATGGTCGATGATGACGGCACCGGTGCGGCGCTTCGCCTGCGTGCCCTCGCCGGGATCGTTGACGATGAAGGGGTAGAGATGCGGCAGCGGTCCAAAGATGGCCTCGGGATAGCAGCTTTCCGACAGCGCCAGCGCCTTGCCCGGCAGCCATTCCAGATTGCCGTGCTTTCCCATGTGAATGATAGCATCGGCCCCGAACTCCTGACGCAGGAAGGCATAGAAGGCGAAATAGCCATGCGGCGGCACCAGATCCGGCGAATGGTAGCTCTCCTTGGGGTCGATATTGTAGCCCCGCGCCGGCTGGATGCCGACGAGCAAGCCACCAAACCGGGCAAAGGGCAGAGCGAAAGCGCCCTCGCGCAGATAGGGATCGGCCTCGGGATCGCCCCAGCGCGCCGTCACCTCATCCTGAATCTGTTTGGGAAGAGATGCAAAGAAGCTCTTGTATCGACTCAGGGAAAGCGTTTCGCGCACCACCTTGCCGTCGAAGCCGGAATTGGTCGGCCCCTCCATCAGATGCCGCATGAGCGCATCGCCATCGGCGGGGATGTCGGCAACGGGATAACCGGCCTTCGCCATCGCCCGCATCACCTCGATCGTGCCGGCCGGCGTATCGAGGCCGACGCCATTGCCGAGCCGCCCATCACGGTTCGGATAATTCGCCATGACCAGAGCGACGCGCCGCTCGGCAGTCGTTTTCCGCCGTAGCCGCGCCCAGTTGCCGGCAAGGGCTGCGACATAGGCCATACGCCCGGCATCCGGCTCGCTGGAAACGATATTGGCCTCGACCGCAGCGTCATAGCGGGCAGCCGCCTTGAAGGAGACGGCGCGCGACAGCACACGCCCATCCACCTCCGGCAAGGCTACATTCATGCCGAGATCGCGGGCCGACAGCCCTTGCGAAGAGACCGCCCAGGCTTCCCGCGACGAAGCGGAAAAGATCGCCTGCAGTATGACGGCGTCATTGGCCTCCAGCACCGTCGGCTGACGATCGGCGCCGGGGGCGGAGACGGCAAAGCCCGTCGTGTTGATGACGACGTCGGGTTTCAGCTCGGCGAAGATGGATTCGAGAATACCTTTGGAGACCGGGTCCTTAAGGCTGTAGGCAAAGACCGGCAGCGGGCGAAAACCCTGAGCCTGCAAAGCTTCGATCATGGCTTCGACGGGGCGGGTTTCGCCGCTTTGCACTAGGGCGCGATAGAAGGCGATGGCGACTGTCGGGGGTTCAAATCCCTCCTCCGCTACCATACCCCCCTCTGTCCTGCCGGACATCTCCCCCACAAGGGGGGAGATTGAATCGTGGAGGGCTTCTCCCCAAACAACCGATGTAGGGCGATGGTCCTGCCGCTTGCCGATCTCCCCCCTTGTGGGGGAGATGTCCGGCAGGACAGAGGGGGGTGCCACACTCTCGACGCCTGCGGAAGAAACCCCCGAGACAAGCCTCTTCCATCCGTCGATTCCAACCAATCCCCGCCCCGGCCACCATATCCCCGCCTTCATCAGCGGCGCAGCCGGCGCAGGCTTTTCCTCTCCCGAAAGCATCGCCGAGGCATAGGCAAGGAAGCCCCGCGCATTGGCATCGCCACCCTCGATCAGATAGCCCCAGAGAGCATTCAGATCGTCCAGCGCCACATTGGAAAACGGCGTCAGTCCCGCATCCGGCTTCGCATCGCCCGGCAGCACCGCAATCAGCGGTCCGCTACGGGCTGCTACCGCGTGCAGCGCCTCCAGCGCATAGTGGAAATAGCTCGCCCCGCCCAGGGCCCGCACGATGATAAGCTTCGCATGCCGCGCCGTGCGCTCGACATAGGTATCGACCGACATCGGGTGCTTGAGGCTCATCAGGCTCGCAAGCCGCAGCGAATGCCCCGTCGCGCAGCCGGCATGAGCCGCGGCGATCGCCGCAAGCTCGGTGTCAGCGGCAGACAGGAACAGGATATCGCCCGGCGACTGGCCGAGATCGATGGCCTCGTCGCCGTCGCTGATCGTTCCCTGCTGGGCCAGAAGCAGATGCATGGGCTTATGCCAGTGCCTCGATCGCCGCCCTCACCGCATCCTGATCCATCTCGTGCAGACCGATGACGACAAGGCGCGTGCGCCGCGCTTCACCAGGCGTCCAGGCGCGGTCGAAATACTGGTCGATGCGGCTGCCGACGGCCTGCAGCTGCAGCCGCATCGGCTTGCCGGAGACGTCGATGAAGCCCTTCAGGCGCAGCACGTCATGTTCGGCGATGATGCCTTTCAGCTTCTCGACGAAGGCAGCGGTATCGGCAATCGCCCCAAGCTCGACGACAAAACTGTCGAATTCGTCGTGATCGTGCGGCTCGCCAGCCTCGTGTTCCATCTCGTGATGGGACTTGCGGTTGACGATATCGTCTTCCGTGCCGATACCGAGGCCGAGCAGCACGCTGGCCGGCACCTCGCCGTTCCTGGCCTCGATCATCACCGGCTTGCGGGCGATGCGCGAGGCGACTTCGCTCTTCACGCGGCCGAGCCCGTCCGTGTCGATGAGATCGGTCTTGTTGAGCACGATCAGATCGGCGCAGGTCAGCTGATCCTCGAAGAGCTCCTCGATCGGGCTTTCGTGATCGAGCGATTCATCCTCGACGCGGCGCGCATCGACGGCATCGTGATCGTCGGCGAAACGGCCGGCGGCAACGGCGGCGCTATCGACCACGGTGATGACGCCGTCGACGGTGACTTCGCTGCGGATATCCGGCCAGTTGAAGGCGGCGACCAGCGGCTGCGGCAGCGCAAGGCCCGAGGTCTCGATGACGATATGGTCGGGGCGCTGGTCGCGCTCCAGAAGCTTGGTCATGGTCGGAATGAAATCGTCGGCCACCGTGCAGCAGATGCAGCCATTGGTGAGCTCGATAATATCGTCCTCCGTGCAGTTCTCCGCCCCGCAGCCCTTCAGCACATCGCCGTCGACGCCGAGATCGCCGAACTCGTTGATGATGAGCGCGATCTTCTTGCCGCCGGCATTGGTGAGCAGGTTGCGGATCATCGTCGTCTTGCCGGCGCCGAGGAAGCCGGTGATGACCGTTGCGGGAATTTTCTGCTGGTTCATGGAACTTCAACCCTTCATTTTCAGCGGCAGTCCCGCCGCGATGAAATAAACTTCGTCGGCTTTCGCCGCGATCATCTGGTGCAGCCGGCCGGCATGGTCGCGGAACTCCCGCGCCATGCGGTTCTCCGGCACGATGCCGAGACCGACTTCATTGGAAACGATGACAAGTTTCGCCTTTGCCTGCGGCAGCCACGCTGCAAGCGCGGCTGCCTGTAGCGCGATATCGCGCCCCTCCATCATCAGATTGGTGAGCCACAGCGTCAGACAATCGACGATGATCGCCCTGCCCGCGCCATCGATGGCCTTAAGTCGTTCGGCGAGATCAAGCGGCTCCTCATGCGTGGTCCAGGAGCCGCCGCGATCGGCCTTGTGCTGGTCGATCCGCGCCTGCATCTCGTCGTCCCACGCCCGGCCGGTCGCGATGTAATGGCGCTCGAGGCCGCTCGATGTGATGAGGTTTTCGGCGAAGCGCGATTTGCCGGAGCGCGCGCCGCCGAGCACGAGACTGGAATTGGAGAGAGCGATCATGCGGAAGCGCTCCCTCTAGGGAGGGCGGCGCTTCGATTTGCTCTGCATTTACTATAGTTGGCCGCCGAGGACGTAGTACCCCCCTCTGTCCTGCCGGACATCTCCCCCACAGGGGGGGAGATCGGCCAGAGGCACGACCTCAGCTCCACATCGGTTGTTTGGGATGAAGCTCTCCACGATTCAATCTCCCCCCTTGTGGGGGAGATGTCCGGCAGGACAGAGGGGGGTGCCGCATATTCGGCATAAGAGGCCGAAAGCCCCTCGTCCGGACCCGGCCACCGTCGCGCCACACAAGGCAGCGCCGAATTCATTCGTTCAGCCAAAACAACCTCCGTGCTGGCAGCGGGCTCTTTGCCCAGGATTGGGCTTCTCGCCCGGCACGGGATGGCAGGTCTCCTGGCTCGCGGGTATCGGCGGCGATCGGGGCGGACCGGAAACCGGTCGCCCTGATCGTGCCGGCGGATCTGCCTCGCCTTCCCGGCTGCTTTGGTGAAGAGGTGGACGATTCGTAGAAATAGAGGCGTCCGACCCCGGTTGATCACCATGCATTTCCAGTGGCCTTTCCGGCATCTAGTCCGTTCCGCCCGCCAGCACCATTGCTGGCTGCCGGCGGAAAAGGCTGAATGCCGGATGGAAGACCCTGACCGCTCTACAGTCGCGGGGTCGGCTGTGATGAAGGCGCCCGGATTGGGTCCGCCCCGTCACATTCCCTTTTCATCCGGAAGGGCGCACCGCCGATCCGGAACCATCCGTTATATCGGGATGGTCAGGCGACCATCCGTATAGGAAAGATGGTTAGGCAAGCCGGTGATTGAAGTCAACGGCCTTCGCCGCCGTCCCCGCGCCGGATCGTCTCAGGGCTACCGGGACCAATACGACTGACCCTACCGGAAATATCGTCTTTTATCAGGGGCTTACGTCATGAAAATTTGATCGGCGCGCCGGCTTTTCGCCGCAATTGCATTGCAAGCCGACTGCGCCGCCGCCCTTGACCGGGCTTCTCCCCGCCTAATTGTCCTAGCCATGCTTATGAAATTGGATCGGCGCCGCCTGCGGGCGCTGCGTGTTTTCTTCGACCCGGGGCGGCTGCGCGCGCTGACCCGCCGCAGCGAAGTCGGCCTGTCGCTGGCCGGTGCCGTGGTCGGCATCGCCTCCGGGCTTGCCGTCACCGGCATGAGCCTTGTTTCCAACGAGCTGCACCAGCTGATCTTCGGCATCGCCGACGAGGAAAGGCTGAGCTCGTCGCTGATCGACGACAAGCTGCTGCTGCTCACCGCCCCTGTCATGGGCGGCGTCCTGCTCGGCCTGTTGCTCTTCATTCTGACCAAACGGCGCAAGAAGCCGATGGTCGACCCGATCGAGGCCAATGCGCTGCATGGCGGCCGCCTGTCGCTGACCGACAGCATCATCGTTGCCGCGCAGAACCTGATCTCCAACGGTTTCGGCGCCTCCGTCGGCCTGGAGGCCGGCTATACCCAGCTTGCCGCCGGCCTCGCCTCGAAATTCGGCTTGAAATTGCAGTTGCGCCGCTCCGACCTGCGCATCCTCGTCGGCTGCGGCGCGGCCGGCGCCATCGCCGCCGCCTTCAACGCGCCGCTGACCGGCGCCTTTTATGCCTTCGAGCTGATCATCGGCACCTATACGATCGTGTCGCTGACCCCGGTCGTCGTCTCCGCCCTCGTATCCACTCTCGTCGCACGGTTGCTCGCCGAGGGCGATTTCACCATCGATATCGGCAGTTTCGGCTCCGTCGTGCCAGCCGACTATGTTCCGGCACTATTGCTCGGCGTCTTCTGCGCCGGTATCGGCATCCTCCTCATGCAGGGTGTCGCCTTCATCGAGGAACTGGCCCGCAAGAGTTCGATCGCCCCGCCCTTCCGTCCCGCCCTCGGCGGCATCATCGTTGGGCTGCTGGCGATGATTTCACCGCAGGTGCTGTCGGCTGGCCACGGCGCGCTGCATCTCAACCTCGCGCGCGAGGTGGCGATTCCCGCGCTGATCGGCCTCTTCCTCTTGAAATCCCTTGCCTCGGCGATCTCGATCGGCTCCGGCTTCAGGGGCGGCCTGTTCTTCGCCTCGCTGTTCATGGGCGCCCTGCTCGGCAAGCTCTTTGCCTATTGCGGCCCCTATTTCGCCGATGCGACGCTGACGCCGGTCATCTATGCCGTGGTCGGCATGAGTTCGCTTGCCGTCGCCGTCATTGGCGGACCGCTGACGATGACGTTCCTGGCGCTCGAAATCACCGGCGACTTTCCGATCACGGCGCTGGTGCTTGCCGCCGTCATCACCTCCTCGCTCGTCGTGCGCTCGACCTTCGGCTACTCCTTCGCCACATGGCGCTTCCATCTGCGCGGCGAAAGCATCCGCAGCGCCCATGATGTCGGCTGGATCCGCAATCTGACCGTGGACAAGCTGATGCGCGCCGACGTCAAGACGGCGAAAGCCGGCATCTCGCTGGAAGAATTCAAGCAGGCCTTTCCAATCGGCTCGACCCAGCGCGTCATCCTGGTCGAGGAGAGCGACAAATATGCGGGCCTCGTGCTGGTGCCGGAGATCTACGCCAATCCGACCGACGTGCAGGACGAAGGCACGACGCTTGCCGATTTCATCCGCTACCGCAACGATTTCCTGCAGCCGCAGATGAATGCAAGGCAGGCGGCGGCGATCTTCGACAAGAGCGAAAGCGAAGCGCTCGCCGTCGTCAACAATCTGATCGAGCGCAAGGTGGTCGGCCAGCTCAGCGAAAGCCACACGCTGCGCCGCTACAGCGAGGAACTCGACCGCCGCCGCCGCGAGGTGTCGGGTGAGATCTGATTGTTAGGACGCTTCGGCAAGCCTGAAGACCTCGGCCTTCTTCGAGACGCCGCGCAGATCGAACGATCCGAGATATTCGCAGGGCACGGCGCAGGTCGTCGCGAAGCTCTCCGACATCAACAGATGCTGCTCGAGCATGCCGCACAGCTTTTCGAGCCGGGAAACCTCGTTGACCGCCTTGCCGATCACCGTGAAATCGAGCCTGCCCTTGGCGCCGACATTGCCGTAGAAAACCTCGCCGAGATGCAGCACCACATCGACGCCGATGTCGGGGCCGCCAACCAGCGTCCGCTCGCGATTGAGCGCTTCGTTCGCCTTCAGCAGGCTCCCGGCGGATGCCAGCGCGGCCAAGCAGGCCGGCTGCGGATCGTCCGCGTCGGTCGGAAAGATGGCCAGCACGCTGTCGCCCATGAATTTCAGGATCTCGCCGGAATTCTCCTCGACATGCCGGTCGATCAGCTCGAAGTGATCGTTGAGAAAGCCGACGATCTCCCCCGGCTGATAGACCTCGGTCAAGGCGGTGAAATTGCGAAGGTCGGCAAGCAGGATCGCGGCATTGATCGAGCCGCCCGTTCCTCTTCGGGTTTCACCCGCCAGAATTCGCGCGCTCGTCCTGGCGCCAGTATAGACGGCAAGGATATCGCTGGCGGTTTTCGACGTCGCGACCCGGTAGGCCGCAAGCCCCAGCGCCGGGAAAAGTGCCTGGATGGCCGCCAGCTGTTCATCGGAAAATCCGTCCGGCGCGTCGCTGGTCAGCGAGAAGCCGAGCCCGCGCAGCGCAACTTCCTTCGGGAATTCGAAGATGCTGATCACGTGGTCCGTGCCCCCGTCGAGCGCGAATTCGTGCAGCTCGGTATAGTGCAGGCCCTCGCCCTTCGCCAGGTTCCACCGCCCCGTCTTCTCGCCGCGGTTCAGAAGGTAGAATATCGGCGTCTGCTCGAAGTTGCGTTCCGTCTCGCTGCCATGTTCGGCGGTTTCGATGATCGTGACGCCGCCGCGCGAGAAATTCGCCGATACGCCGCGATACATCGGGTGCAGCGACGGCATCCTGATGCTCGCCCGCCAGATCGGAAATCCCGCCGCGATTAGCCGTTCACACAGGCCGGTGACGAGATCGCCGATATGCTCGCTGGTGATTCCCTGCTCTATAAGCCAATGAATATGATCGCTAATTTTGGAAACCTCCGCGTGAGCCGGCGCGATCTTATGATTGAAAATCGGGCAAATCGGCGACAACGCCGAACCGGCTGGCTTCATCTCGATTGATAGCCGCGCCCTACCGATAATCCCAGCCGTCGACGATTGAAAGTCCTTTCGTCAGCAAGCCGGCGCCACAACGCCTGCGGGCATCGCGGTTCACATCCTGACGGTCATGCCGCCATCAACAGTCAGGACATGACCATTGACGAAGGAGGCGGCGGCGCTGGCGAGATAGAGCGCCGCGCCGGCGATTTCATCGGGGCGTCCCCAGCGCTGGACAGGGATGCGCTGGCGCACGAAGGGCATGAGTTCCTCGTTCTGAGCCATTGCCGCGTTCGTCTCGGTCGCGAACCAGCCGGGCGCGATCGCGTTGCTGGTGATCCCGTACGGGCCGAATTCGACCGCCATGCCGCGCATCAGGCCGGTGAGGCCCTGCTTGGCTGCCGGATAAACGCAGTCGCCGGGCATCACGACATGACCGCTGATCGAGGTCACCGCGATCAGACGGCCGTAATTGCGCCGCTTCATCAGCACGGCGGCGTCGCGTGAAAGCGTCATCGCCGCGGCGAGATCCGTGCGCAGCAGCTCGATGATGGCATCGTCGTCGAATTCGGCGAGCGGCCGCCTGTCGCGGGCGCCGACATTGTTGATCAATATATCGAGACGGCCGTGGGTCTTTTCGATATCGGCCATCAATGCGCGCTGGGCCTCGCGGTCGGCAACGTCGAACACGGCAGCCTCCGCCGTACCGCCTGCGGCGCGAATGGCCATCACGGCATCGTCCAGCGTTGAGGCGGTCCGTCCTGTAACGATCACATGCGCGCCGGCCTCGGCAAGGGCGCGCGCCATCTCGAAACCGAGACCACGGCCGCCGCCGGTCACGAGCGCCACCTGATCCGCCAGAGAAAATCTATCGAATATGCTCATGATTCACCGCTCTCAACGGGGCCCTGCCACGGCAATTAATGGACTCAGTCAACTAATTTGGCAAGTACGGAACGGCGGTCGGTAAACACCAATTCCCTGCTTAGAGCAACTTCCTTCGAAAGACGCGTCCTCCTTCATTCCTGTGCTTGTCACCGGAATCCAGCCACGGCGCGTCTGCGCCGTGAATGATTCTTTCCCAAACAAGGAGTCTCTCGCGCCCAGGGACCTGGGCGCACTGGATTCCTGTGACGAGCACAGGAATGAGGAGGAAAGGTTAGGCGCCTCTGATCAACCTGATATGTCGTAGCGGACGGCCTTCCAGCAGGAGCAAGGCAGCGCGGCAATCCCCGCTCAACACACATCCATCCCTACTCCAGCAACCCCGCAAGCCAGCGCGCATCAAGATGACGTTCCAATTCCCAAGCGATCTCGTCGAGCGCCTGTTCCACGCCCTCGCGGTAGTTCCTCCGCTCGCCCGATAGCCCGAAGCTTTCAAGCAGCCTGGCCCGGTAGGCATCGCTGCCGAAGAGCCCGTGCAGGTAGGTTCCCATGATCCGGCCGTCCGCCGACACCGCTCCGTCGGGCGCGCCGTCGACGATCGCCGAAGGCTTGGTGCTATCCGGGCCGCGGGTAATGCCGAGATGGATCTGGTAGCCGGAAAGCGGCGCGTCATATTCGGTCGAGCGGGCCTGGCTGTTGCGCACGGTCTTCTCAGGCGCCATCTCGGTCTCGACATCGAGAAGCCCGAGGCCCGGCGTCTCCAGCGTCCCGCCTTCGAGCCCAAGCGGATCGTGCACGGTGCGGCCGAGCATCTGGTAGCCGCCGCAAATGCCGATCACCCGGCCGCCGCGTCTGACATGCATTTCGAGATCGCGATCCCAGCCCGCGGCTCTGAAATCGGCAAGATCGGAAATCGTCGATTTCGAGCCGGGAAGAATGACGAGGCCGGCATCGGCTGGCAGCCGCTCGCCCGATCGCACGTAAATCAGCTCGACATCCGGCTCGGCGTACAGCGGATCGAGATCGTCGAAATTGGCGATGCGCGGCAGCACCGGCACGGCGACCTTTAAGGCACCTGCGCCGCCCTTCGCCAGACGTTCGAGCACGACCGAATCCTCGGCCGGCAGACGCGCGGCACCTGCCAGCCACGGCACGACGCCGAAGCACGGCCAGCCGGTGAAGCCTTCGATGGCGCGGATGCCGTCATCGAAGAGCGAAACGTCACCGCGAAACTTGTTGATGATATAGCCCGCGATCATCGCCCGGTCGCCCGCCTCGAGGATCGCATGCGTGCCGACGAGCGACGCGATGACGCCGCCCCGGTCGATATCGCCGACCAGCACGACGGGCACATCAGCCCGTGTTGCAAAACCCATATTGGCGATATCGCCGGGCCTCAGATTGATCTCGGCCGGCGATCCGGCGCCCTCGACGATGACGAGATCGGCGCCGTCGGCAACTTTTTCGAAGCTTGCAAGCACCGCGCCGAGCAGTTGGGGTTTCAACCGCTGATAGTCCCGCCCTTTTGCCTGTCCGAAGACCTTGCCCTGGACGATGATCTGGCTGCCGTTTTCCGATTGCGGCTTCAGCAGCACCGGGTTCATGTGCACCGAGGACGGCGTGCGGGCAGCAAGCGACTGCAGCCACTGCGCCCGGCCGATCTCGCCGCCGTCATCGGCGACCGCCGCATTGTTCGACATGTTCTGCGGCTTGAACGGCCGGACGATACGCCCGCGATTGGCCGCCAGCCGGCAGAGGCCCGCGACCAGCACCGTCTTGCCGACATCCGAGCCGGTTCCCTGCAGCATGATCGCTCTTGCCATGGCGGCCGCCTTTCGTTGAGGCGAGGCCTACAATGGGCGCCAATCCCGGGTCAAGACTTGCAGGGGCTGGGAATGCTTAGCCTAAAAACGCGAAAACCGCGCATGGCCTTGGCTCTGCGCGGTTTGCCGAAAACTCTGGCGTCTTCACCCTCTACGCGGCGAAGCTCGCTTTCTCCGGTACGCACTACCTGAACCAGAGAAGCAGCAGTTGTTCCGGCTGCGACCTCACTGATAACGGCACATTCTTACCGGAGAGTTATTGAAGGCTTACGCAAATGTTAATTTTGACCTTTTTCGGCATTTCCGTCGTTTTTTCTGGCGAAGCCCCCTCGCCGGTGGCGAGCCCCATCCGTGTCTCCATTTTCGGGCTATTGACATAAATTCTTCGAATTCAATCATTTAGTGGCGCAACCATGAGCAGAAGACGGTTGATTTCTGCGGGCGAACGCGTAGGCTTGGCCAAAATGCGCCATTGTTGAACATGACCTGCGACCCGCCGCGAAGCCGCAAGGATGAACGGCGTCCGTGAACAGGAAGGCCTGCTGAGCCATCGCCCGGCGGGCCTCCTCCCTTTCGGGCGCCGCAAAGTTTTGCTGACGATTTTTACAAGGCGGCGCGTCCGAGCAACGAAGATTCGGGGAATGACGATGAAGACGCTTCTGATTTCGGCCGTCTTTGCCGCGGCTTTTTCCATTGCCGCGCCGGCCGCCGCCGCCGACTGCGGCCAGGTGACGATCGCCGAGATGAAATGGGCCTCGGCCGGCATTGCGGCAAACTTCGACAAGATCATCCTGGAAAAGGGCTATGGCTGTTCCGTCACCATCGTCGACGGCGACACGCTGCCGACCTTCGCCTCGATGAACGAGAAAGGCACGCCCGACATCGCTTCGGAATATTGGATCAATTCCGTCAGGGCCCTGCTCGATCAGGCCGTCAAAACCGGCCGGCTGGTGCAGGGTGCCGAGATCCTTGCCGATGGCGCCGTCGAGGGCTGGTTCATTCCGAAATTCATCGCCGACGCCAATCCCGACATTCGCTCGGTCGAGGATGCGCTGAAGCATCCCGAGCTTTTTCCGGGCGAAGAGGATCCATCCAAGGGCGCAATCTACAATTGCCCGGCCGACTGGAGCTGCCACATATCGACCACCAACCTTTTCCGGGCGCTTGCCGCGGACAAGAAGGGCTTCGAGCTCGTCGAGACCGGCAGTCCCGAACGGCTCGACGCCTCGATCGCCCGCGCCTTCGAGAACAAGGTCGGCTGGCTCGGCTATTACTGGGCGCCGACCGCCATCCTCGGCAAATACGACATGACGCGCCTGAGCTTCGGCGTCGGCCATGACAAGAGCGAATGGGACGGTTGCACCGCCGTTGCCGGCTGCGCCAGGCCACAGCTCAATTCCTACCCGGTCTCGCGCGCTTTCACGCTGATGACCAGATCCTTCGCCAGCCGCGCCGGGCCGGTCACCGCCTATCTCAAGACCCGAAAATGGGACAATGCGACGATCAACCAGGTGCTCGCCTGGCAGGACGAAAACCGCGAAAGCAACGAGAATGCCGCCATCCACTTCCTGCGCAATTACGAGAGCCTTTGGACGAAATGGGTGCCGGCCGATGTAGCCGAGAAGGTCAAGGCGAGCTTATAAACGCGGGAGACGATCAACGACCGGACGATTCGAGATGACTGGCAACGTTCCCTTTCCCGACCGCGATACCGTTGCGGAAAAGCTCGCCGCGCTGTCGGAGCCCGACAAATCCTACCTGACGCTGCTCATGGAAAATGCCGCCCAGGACGACAACCTGCTCGACGGCCTGCGCCGCCACCTCGATCTTGCCGCGGGATCGCGTTTCCTGAACTCGCTGAAACTCGAAAATCTTGGATTGTGGCTGGGGACCCAGGCGCCGGACCGCCTACAAATCCGGCTGATGGAAACGGCCCGCTCCAGCCAGCACCCCGCCTACCAGGCCTTCCGGACCGGCCTCAGCCGATCCGGCGGCCTCGAAAGAGCACATCCCCCGGCCACCTGATAAGGTGGTCCGGCCCCGGTCACTCGTTAGAGTGGTCCGGACCCCGGCCCGATCCGGCCACTTGCCAAAGTGGTCCGGTTTCAGGCTCAGACCTAACGTCTACCGCTTACTTCTTCGCAGCGCGATCAACCGAGCGCCCGGCATCCTGCGTGGCGTTGACGGCGTTCGCCGTATCCTTTCCCACGCCGCGGATCGTGTTGCCGCAGGAGGAAAGAGCAAGAAGAACCATGAAGGCTGCGGCAATTTTGGCCGTTGTCGTCATTTCGAATATCCTTGTTTGAAATCAACCCCGAACGGCACTCATGCCATCCGCGCCGATAACGCACAAGCGAACAAAAGGTTCAGCGGCTGGACGATATCCTCAGGCGGCGACCGCCTTGGCTCTTTCGGCAAAAGCATCGCGAATGCTGTCGGCCACCGTTTCGATCGGTCCCGACATCTGCGAGGCGGTCAGCAGCCGGATGTCGAAGGAGGCGAGTTCGGGCAGTCCTTCCTGCAGGCCGAGGATCGCCATGTCCTCGCTGACATAGGAGAGCGGCAGCGGCGCGATGGCCAGATCGGAGAGCACGGCGGCGCGCTGCGCCATCGTGTGGCCGCTGAGATAGGCGACGCGATAAGGCCGCTTGTTGCGCTCGAGCTGGGCGAGCGCCTCCTGCCGCCAGATGCAGCCATCCTCCCAGATCGAGATCGGCAGGGGATCGCGCCTGTGGGCCGAACCGCACCGTGCGCCGGCCCAGACCAGCCGCTCGCGGAACACCACCTCACCGCCGGTCGGGAACGGCCGGGTCGCGCAGTTGATCAGCGCGAGATCCAGCCGCTGCTCCTCCATGCGCTTCTTCAGGCCGACGCTCATGTCGATCGTCACGTCGACCATGATGCCGGGATAGCTTTCGGCAAAACTCTTCAGGATTCTTGGCAGCAGCCGCTCGCCGATATCCTCGGGCGCGCCGAGCCTGACGACGCCGGTCAGCTCCGGCATGATGAAGCGCGACACCGCCTCGTTCGATAGGGCCAATATGTTGCGCGCATAGGAAAGCAGCATCTCGCCGTGGCGCGTCAGCGTCACCGAGCGGGCGTCGCGCAAAAACAGCGTCGCGCCGAGCTGTTCCTCGAGCTTCTTGATCTGCATGGAGACCGCCGACGGTGTGCGGAAGACCGCTTCGGCGGCAGTGGAAAAATTGCCCGTTTCGGAGATGGCGACGAAGGTGCGCAGCACATCGTTGTCAAGCAAAGGAATGGGACGGCGAAAGGGTAGGCTCATCGTCGCATCTTTCAATTTTTCTGATTTATAAAGCCATATCATTTTGTTTGATTGAATGTCAATCGGCCCCCATAGTTTGCGTATCGGCAACTGATGCAGCAAAGGAGACCGGACATGGCACAAACAAGCACATGGAATATCGTACAAGCCCTCTCCGCGTTCAAGTCACGCCGGCGCAGGGACGCGAACCATGAACATGCGCTGCGGGAGTTGAAGCGATTCCCGTCGCACCTGATGGCGGATTGCCAGCGCGAAATCGAACTACCCCCTCTGAAGACGGTCATACGACCGCGGCGGGCTCTGAGGATCGTGGAATCACCGAGCCGCGCCTAAGGCGCGGCCCCGCCAATCGGCGACTCTTCGGCTTCCAAGACTGCGTATCGTAGCTTTAAGCGCTCGCCCGTTCGATCCAGTCTTGCGTCATCCCACTCGTCACCTGATCACATCCCGCCGATGAGCTTGAAGGCGATGATCCACATCGTCGCAGCGACGAGCGTCTCCAGCATCCGCCAGGACGCCGGCTTCGAGAAGATCGGCCGCAGCCATGTCGCGCCATAGCCGAGGGCAAAGAAGAACAGGAAGGAACCTGTCATCGCGCCGGCGGCAAAAGAGGCCTGCTGGCCGGGATAGCGCGTCGAAATCGTGCCGAGCAGCGCGACCGTATCGAGATAGACATGCGGATTGAGCCAGGTGAGCGCGAGGCAGGTCGCGAGCGTCTGCCGAAAGCTCGCCGTCTTGGCCTCCGCCGCCGTGAGAGTGGCGGATGACCGCATAGCGGAATAGAGGCTCTTGGCTCCGTACCAGGCGAGAAACGCCGCGCCTCCATAACGCATGACTGGATCGAGCCAAGGCAGCAGACTGGCGATCTGCTGGAGGCTGGTCACCCCGAGCAGGATCAGCGCCGCATCGGAGAGAGCGCAGGTAAGGCACACGGCGAAGACATGTTCGTTGCGCAGCCCCTGGCGAAGGATGAAAGCGTTCTGCGCCCCGATCGCCACGATCAGGCTGAGGCCCATCATCAGGCCGGTAAAATAGATCGGAAAACTCATCTGCTCGGCAATGCCCCACACCTCGTTGGAGTTGCGATAGCGCCGGCGCACGAATTAGTCTAATTAATCAATCTTATCCCAATTAAGTGAAACTAATCCATGCTCGACTATCCCGCCCTGCGCGCCGTCGCAACCATCGTCCAGACTGGCAGCTTCGAACGAGCCGCCGCCATCCTCAACGTCACGCCCTCGGCCATCTCACAGCGTGTCAAGCAGCTCGAAGAGCGTCTCGGCACCGTCCTCATCGTCCGGGGCACGCCCTGCACGGCCACCGAAAAGGGAGAATGGCTCTGCCGCCATATGGAAAATGTCGGCATGCTGGAGGCCGAACTCTTCCGCCAGTTGCCGGCCCTCATCGATCCCGACGAGCCGCTGCAAAAGGTGACGCTGCAGATCGCCACCAATGCCGACAGTCTCGGCACATGGTTCGTGGAGGCCATGGCCAATTTCGCCAAGAGCTCTTCCTATCTGCTGAACATCGCCGTCGACGACCAGGACCATACTGCCGAATGGCTGCAGCGCGGCCGGGTGATCGCGGCCGTCACCAGCCTGGAAAAGCCGGTCCGGGGATGCCGGCGCTTCGAACTCGGCGTCCTGCGCTACCAGGCCACGGCAACACCCGAATTCGTCGCCCGCCACTTCCCCCATGGCGTCACTGCCGAGGCGCTCCGCCACGCTCCTGCCCTCACCTTCAACCAGAAGGACAGGCTGCAAAGCAGCTGGGTGCGGCAGACATTAGGAGCCGATCTCGATTATCCCACCCATTGGCTGCCGTCGCCGCAGAGTTTCGTCGAGGCCACGCTTTCGGGCATGGCCTGGGGCATGAACCCGATCCAGCTGACCCGCGACCATCTCGCCTCGGGGCGTCTGGTGGAACTCGTTCCCGGCACCCCGCTCGACATCCCGCTCTACTGGCAGATCAACCGCCTCGCCGCCGACCGCCTGGCGGACCTGACGCGCGAAATCGTCACGGTAGCCAAGCGCCGTCTTTGATCGCCATTACCGCGCGCTCAAACGTAGGCCGTGCGGCTGCCGAACTCGCTGGTCTCGTCGAAATTCTTCGTGCCGATACGATCGCTCTCGCCGGAGAATTCTCCAGAAGCTTCGGCGGCGGGCTTCGATGCGGCAGATGCCTGGCTCTTGCTGCTTTCCGACGCTTCGAGCTTGGCGATCTTCGCTTCCAGCGCCTCGATCGCCTTTTCGATCGTCGCCTTCTCCTCTTCGTCCCGCGTCTGCGACAGCGCCGCCTCCTTTTCGGCGAGCTGCGCCTCGAGAGAGGCGAACTGATCCGAAGAGCTGGAAGCCGACGAACTCAGAATGGTGGATGCCGAACTGGAAATGGCGCTGACCATGGGATGACCTTCGATGATGATATGTCACCCTTCTAGGTCGCGAATCGTAAATGCCCGATAAATAAAGTACCAATTGGTACTAATTTTATCCTCAACGCCCTCACCTGGCTTCGCCCTCAGGCGATTGCCATGACCTCAAGCTCCTGGCCGCCATTTTCCACGACATCGCCGACAGACTTGCCCATCAAGAGCCGCGCCACCGGCGATACATAGGAGATCGATCCGGTCTTGGGATCGGCTTCGTCCTCTCCGACGATGCGATAGGTCTGCACGCGTCCGTCATCGCGGCTGAAGGTCACCGTGCTGCCGAAGGCGACGATGTCGGTCGATGCCGTCTCAGGCATGACCTGCGCGGTGCGAAGTCTCGCTGAGAGATAGCGCAGATCGCGCACGGGACCCGCCGTCTGCCGCCGCTTCTCGTTCACGTCTTCAATGGTGCTGGCGGCCTCATAGGCCTGACGCGCCTGCTGGAACTGCAGCTCCAGCGCTTTCAGGCCGGCTTCGGTCACGAGGTTCGGATGCGGCGAAACCGGCCGGTCGGGCAGCAGGGTTTCCGACGCGGTTTCGAAACTCTCTTCCTTGGTGAAGGCGACTGCCAATTCTATACTCCGTTGTGAACGCGATGCGCTTATGGCGGACGGGCGATTGCCCGCATCCGAAACATACATACACCCGCTGCCGGCGAACCGCCAATCACGGCGCATCGGCAAGGGGAACGTCCCGCGCCGCATGGCGTTTAGACCATGGCAACAGCGGCCGAGGAGGATCGATGCCTGGCGAACGGCAGAAAGAAACGCTCGGGAGCGTGACATGCTTTCGTTTCTGAACGAGGCCATGCCGCTGACGCCGAGCTGGTGGGATATCGGCGCGCGCATGGCGCTGACGGTGATCGCCGGCGGCCTCATCGGCCTCGACCGCGAACGCGGCGGCCACGCGGCCGGCTTCAGGACCACGATCCTGGTCGCCCTTGCCGCCTGCCTGGCGATGATCCAGGCGAACCTGCTTCTCTCGACCTATGGCAAAACCTTCAGCTATTTCACGCAAATGGACGTGCTGCGCTTTCCCCTCGGCGTCCTGACCGGCGTCGGATTCATCGGCGGCGGCGCAATCCTGAGACGCGGCGACACGATGACCGGCGTCACGACGGCTGCCACCATGTGGTTCATGACCGTTGTCGGCCTCTGCTTCGGCGGCGGCCAGATCGTCACCGGAACGATCGCGACCGCCGTCGCTTTCGTCGTCCTGTCGCCGATGAAACGCCTGGATAGCTGGCTGCGCTGCGAGCGCAAGGCAACCCTCGTCATCTATGGTTCGAATTCCTCCATTGCCGATCTCTCGAAGCTGCTCGAGCCTCTCGGATGCAGTGCATCGTTCGGCTCGCTGAAGCGGACAGACGACGACCGCACCGCGCTGGGCTTCGAGCTGCGATGGCTCGCGAAAGATCCCGACGCATCCGCCCGCGCAATCCTGACCGCCGTCTCCGAAGCGCACGAGGTCGCGGAATTTTCGATGCAATCGACGACGACCTAAGCCGGAAGAGTGATCGCGCTCCGTCTATTTCGAAGCGTGCTCCGGCTTACCCTTCCGCTTGGTCGAGGCGAATTCCTCGAGCTGTTTTTCGCTCATGGATTCGACCATCTGCTTCGAAGCGCCTTTCAGCTCCTTCTTCGGCGTCTCGCCGCGTTTGGCCGAGAGCGCGGCACCCGCGGCCTTTTGCTGGGCTTTCGACTTGGCTGGCATATCGATCTCCTTTGCCCGTCAAAGCTTCCCGAGTTCATCGGGCTTGTGTGCGGCCCGCTTTCCCGATTTGTCGCTTTCAACGATATATTGCGGGTCCGCCGCCGACGCCTTGACCTTATGTCCCTTGATCCTGGTCGGGCTGGTCTGCTTCCTGACCACCCTGCCCTTGGTCTTTCCCTGGCTGGTATCCCAGCTCACCTCGTCGCCCGCCTTCAATTGCTTTGCCATGGAGGCTCCTTGCAGTGAAGGCTGCGGCCGAAGCCGCAGCCGATCGCGCGTCAGTTGATGGTTGCCCACTGGCTGCGAACATCACGCGCGTTCTTCGACAGGTGAACGTGAGCGTCGACATGGTCGACCCAGTCGAGCGGAATCAGGTGATGCTTGCCGTCTTCGGAATCGGTCTTGGTGAGCTTGATCCGGGTGGGGCCGTCGAGATGGTCGACCGTCCCCATATGGGTGCCGTCGGCTGCCCTGACTTCCATATGCTCACGAATCTGATCTGCGGAAATCATCGTTTCCTCCTTTGCGTCACTGGCAGTTACCAGGTCGCAACGACGGGGAATGGAGATAGTTCCAAGGCCTTTTGTCACGCCCGCGATGACGCTGGCCGCCCACGCACGATCATTCAATCTCGTTGATGTTATCCATAAGCTCTATTCGTTTGAATGATGAGTTGCGGAGGCCCATATTAGCATCATGGACATGGGCGAAACTCCCAAAGACCCCATGCCCAGACCTTAAAGAAAGGAACCGGAAATGACCACGCTCACCTATCGGGGCAGCGGCAAGCACCTCACCTCAGGCAGGGGCCACTTCGACCTGGTCGATTATGCCCACAGGCTCGTCCTCGCCTGGACGCGCTGGCGGACTGCCCGCGAAATCGAAGCCATGCCTTTCGACATCCGCAAGGACATCGGCTGGCCGAGCACGGACGACAGCAAACACCGGACCATGTAATGAATGCGACATTCCTCCCGAGATGAGGGCGGCGTCTGCTTCGCGCAACGCCGCCTTTTTCGTCTCAAACGTAGGATTTGTTCCGTCGGATGGGCTCACTTATCCCTTCAGCAGTGACCTCTGATCACTCCCAACGGCTGACTCTGTCTGTTTTCCTGGTAAATGCCGAAGCAAATGATTTTGCGCGGAACTTGAGTAGCATCAGGCGACCCTCAGCGCTGCGCGTGTAGACAAGCTCTGAATCACCGACATAGCGATTCCACAGCTGAGCAAAATATATGGCATCCTCCTTTTTTCGGCCGATGATCGAAGGGAGCGCGTGATAATCCACCCGCTTCCACCGCCAGAGTTTTGACGACCTGACGAGAATGTAGCGGGGATTCTGTGGGGGGACGAGGACTTCCCGCATGGCGTCGAGAAAGCGGGATCGTTCGATTGTAGTCGCACCCTCCAGCCGGCAGTAAATGATGCCGTTTTGGTCGAGCGTCGCCTCGACGCTTACTTTTTCCAACCCGGTCCTTATGACGCCCATATGATGGAGCGCCTCCAGAACGGACGTCCCCACCTGCTTCATGCTCCCTTCCAATGAGCCGTTCCTAAGCAGCAACCGGCCAGCTTTGAACGCGCCCGGCAAACAGAAGATGGCCAGCAATGCAAAGACAACGAATAGGACCGACTCCAGTTCTTGCAGCGATCGAATATCGGTCACCTCAAAGTCCTGCAAGAATTCGCCCAAGATCAGGCCGGCGAGCGCGATACTCTGCGCAAAGAGAAATTTTGTCGTGTTCCAGTTAACCAGCCCCTTGGGGGTATAGTTGCTCTTCAATGTTTCCTGCATCCTGGCAACAGCGCGTTTGCTGTGCAGCGCGCTATGCCAGCGGGCTTTCAGCGCCTTACGGTCGATGGCCCGCCGTTCCATCATCTTGTTGATGTCATCGACACCGCGCGCGTCCCACCGCGCTGTGCCTAGCATCAATCGTTGAAAGCCGCTTTCGATCAGCGGAGGCTCGCCGAAGGACAATCCCTCAAAGGCATAAAACCGGCGTTTCAGCGCATCGACGTCGCTACCCAGGTCTATTGTCATGGTGTCAAACGGATCAGGCGCTTTTCTGTCGGTCGATTTCCTCCCGAAACGCAGCGGGATTCTCTGCTCGAGCTTTTCAGGGTCGATGACTGCCAGATGCCAGACGTTGGCAGCCTTCTGAGGTGCTTGAGGGTCGATGCGAATGGCGCGGCCCCGCATCTGATTGGAAAGCACATATGATCCTACCGTACTTGCCAGGATCAGGGTGTTTACGGAGGGTGCGTCCCATCCTTCGCCCAGCAAAGCCTGGGTGCCGACCAGGACCGTGATCCCGCCCCGGCCGAACAGTTCGGTGATCATATGGACGATATTGCGGCCCCGCTCGCCCGCGAGTTCCACGCTGACGAAGCCCGCATCGAACGCTGCCTGCTGATAGCGGATATGCTCCGCACCTATGCCAAGATCGTCTGCGATCTCATCGAGAATTCCTTTCGATCCCGCCGGAATGAGAACCATGCTCCCGGTCAGAATTCCAAGCTTGAGATCAACTCCGGACCGCCGCAAGGTCTCAAAGATAGGCACCACGCCCATTCTCTCGATAGGCGGAACGTCTGCGGGCCCGGTGGGCAACATATCCTTCCTTATATAGTCGGAAAGGATAACCATACGGAGTTCGTCACGCATCGACGCGCTTTCGAGCCGGGTGATATCGACGATCGCGTTGAGCTTGCTCACGCTCGATACCAACAGCTTCTGAACCGATCGTGGATCGGTCAGTCGCACTTTGCCGTGCTCCACGGCCTTGATTTCCCTCAGCCTGTCTTGTTGGTAGCGGATTGTCCGCTCCGCGTCTTGGAAATCATCGCGGTGGGTGTAGATGACGCCGTTCAGCAATACCTCTATCCATTCAAGCGTCAGATCCGGTATTTCCCGCGCCTTGACGCCGAGAATGTCGAGAGTCGATTGCGGCAGGTCGACATATTGCGCGTTCAGGAAGATCAACATGCTGGAGAAAAAGCGGGCATCATCCAGTATATGCTCCACATTTCCGATCGGCTGCATAATCCACGGGTGATGCAGAATTGTCAGCTTGAATTCTGCGCTCTCGAGCAGCGTTTCGATGAAGTCAGCGACCTGCGCGCGAAACTCCGCAAGTTTCTGTGCTTCCAGCGTGCTCGGCAGGCTGAAATGGACATAGTCCTGATGGGGACAAAGGTCGCCTTGCAGCACGAGCTCAGGCACGGAAATTTCACCGTCTATCGGCCCGCAAAGCGCCTGATAGCGGTCCCATTCCTGCGGATCGACATCGTATGGAGGCGTAGCTGTCAGCGCGACGACGGTCGGTTTGCCCAATGCTTCCTTGAGCATCGTCAGGGCCTTCCACCACTCGTTTCTAAGATGGTGCGCTTCATCGAGCACAAGCGTGCGAACGTTCCCTTCACGCAGCTTCGCGATGATTTTCTTTCTCGCCTTATCCGTCTCCTGTTTGCCTGCTTCGACGGATTGTGCCCGGTCGTTGTCCTCCTCTTCGCTGTCGGCGATTTCTTCTTCAGATGCACGGCCCGAAAACGCCGCATGCAGAGCGTGATAGGTAATGATCGTGACGGTGCCAGGCGCCCTTACATCATGGGAAATCCAATCCGGTTCAGCAACGTCCGCGGGTAGGAACATCGCACGCAGCCGCTGCGCCCATTGATCCCGGATGGTCTTGCTCGGGGCCAGGATCAAAGTCGCTTCGCCAAGCCTGCGCATCACCTCAAGGCCTAAAATCGTTTTGCCTGAGCCGGGTGCTGCGACGATATGCAAACCATCATCGCCTATGAGATTTGCCAGATCATCAAGTATCTTCTGCTGATATGCTCGCCACGTGCCCTGAAAAGCGAGATTTCTCATTCAATGCTGCCTTTGGGATAAAAGGCGACGAGTCGTCGCGAAAGTTACGATTGAAATTATTGAGGAGCACTGCACCATCTTAGCTTGAGTCATGCAACGCCGGTTATGCCTCGCGCACGTCTTTTGACGAAATTGCAGCGGCATCGCACGGGCACCGGACCATGTAATGAATGCGACATTCCTGCCGAGATGAGGGCGGCGTCTGCTTCGCGCAACGCCGCCTTTTTCGTCTTCGGACGATCGAATTCCGAGCCGCTTCGATCCCCAAATTTCCGCCTTCGACGGGCCTTTCCCACATTCGACTCCCGGGTTGACGACGATCCGACCAGTCAAATCGCGGTCAATGTCGCATATTTGCTCTTCACGGCCGCATTTATCCATGCCAGTGTCGCTTTCAGGACATCGGCGCGACGCATTCCGCGCAACGAATATGTCATCGTCCCTCGAGCATGGATTTCGCTATGAACAGGATGCAGATCAAGAAGCGTTCGCTGGTCTTCTTTATGGTACCGCAATTCACCATGCTGCCCTTCTCGGCGGCCGTGGACACCTTGCGCATCGCCAATCGCATGCTCGGCTACCAGGCCTATACCTGGCGGCTCGCCTCCGTCGATGGAGACAAGGTCTATTCTTCCTGCGGCATCGGCATCGAGGCGAATTCCTCGCTTGCCGAGGAGCGCCGTCATCTCGGCGGCGAAAACCGGCCCGGCATGGTGCTCGTCTGTTCCGGCATCGACATCGAAGAGTTCAACAACAAGTCGGTCAATGCCTGGCTGCGCGAATGCTACAATCGCGGCGTCGCGGTCGGCAGCCTCTGTACGGGCGCGCATGTGCTTGCCCAGGCTGGTCTCCTGAACGGCAAGCGCTGCGCCATCCATTGGGAGAACCTGCCGGGCTTTTCCGAAGCCTTTCCGCAGGCGGAGGTCTATGCCGATCTCTACGAGGTCGACGGCAATCTCTATACCTGCGCCGGCGGCACCGCCTCGCTCGACATGATGCTCAATCTCATCGGCGAGGATTTCGGCGAAAGCCTGGTCAACCGCATCTGCGAGCAGCACCTGACCGACCGCGTGCGCAACCCGCATGACCGCCAGCGCCTGCCGCTGCGCGCCCGCCTCGGCGTGCAGAACGCCAAGGTCCTGTCGATCATCGAGCTGATGGAAAGCAACCTCGCCGAGCCGCTGTCGCTGATCGAGATCGCCGACGGCGCCGGCCTCTCGCGCCGCCAGATCGAGCGGCTGTTCCGCCAGGAGATGGGCCGTTCGCCTGCCCGCTACTATCTGGAAATCCGCCTCGACCGCGCCCGCCACCTGCTGGTGCAGTCCTCCATGCCCGTCGTCGAAGTCGCCGTCGCCTGCGGCTTCGTCTCGGCCTCGCATTTCTCCAAGTGTTATCGCGAACTCTACCACCGCTCTCCGCAGCAGGAGCGCGCCGAGCGCAAGATGACCATGGCGACTGCACGGCAGGCGGTTGCGGCTTGAGGCGACCGCAACACAAGAAGCTGACCCATTCCTTCGTCATGCTCGGCCTTGTGCCGAGCATCTAACCACGGGTTGATAAGGCAGCAGATCCTCGGCACAAGGCCGAGGATGACGACCAGTGGCGACAGGCCGCCCTACTGCGCCGCCTCCTCCGTCATCTTCGCGTCGGAATAGACCTGATTGCGGCCGCGGTGCTTGGCCATGTAGAGGAACTGGTCGGCGGCGTTGAGGTAGTTTTCGAAGGTTTCATAGCTGCCGATTTCGGCAATGCCGATCGAGATGGTGACGCCGAGTTCCTCGTCGTCGGCCGTCACCTTCAGCCGCGAAATGTCGGAGCGGATCTCGTCGCAGAGTTTGGTTGCGGCGGCCGAATCCATCTGCGGGAAGAGAATGGCGAATTCTTCGCCGCCGAGGCGCGAAAGCAGGTTGTCGCTGCCTTCGAAGATTGTGAACAGCCTATTTGCGACGGCCTTCAGCACCTTGTCGCCGATCTCGTGGCCGTAGGTATCGTTCAGCCGCTTGAAATGGTCGATGTCGAGGATGGCCACCGAGCTCGGCACTTTCAGCCGCAGGCATTCGTTCACCAGCTTCGGGCCGTTGTCGTAGAAATAGCGGCGGTTAAAGAGGCCGGTCAGGTAGTCGCAGGCCGCCGCCGCCCGCAATTGGCGCATCTGCGCCAGCGTTTCGGCATTGTTGGCGATGCGGCATTGCAGTTCCTCGGCCACGAAGGGCCGGTAGACGAAATCGCTGGCACCGGCCTTGAGGAAACTCGCCGACAGCATGCGGTCGTTGGAGGAGGAAACGCCGATGACGCGCAGCCGGTCCGAACCGAAGCGATGGCGGATGCGCCGCGTCAGCTCGTAGCCGCTCATATCGGGCATATGATGGTCGGTGACGACGAGTTCGATATCGCTATAGGCTTCGAGCGCGGCCAACGCCTCGAGCCCGGAATTCGCCTCGACGACCAAATATTGCTGTGCCTTTAGGAGATCGACGAGCACCTGGCGGGCCGAGACGACATCATCGACGACGAGCACCCGCGTCTTGCGGTTGGAGATCGCGCGCCGGACGGTGGCAACCAGATTGTCGAGCGCGAATTCATTGTCCTTCAGCACGTAGTCGATGACATTGCGCTCCATGATCCTGTTGCGCGTATTGAGATCGAAGGTGGCGGTGAAGACGATGGCCGGAATATCGTGCTCGATCGTGCAGTCGAGCGCCTCGCCATAGGGCGAATCCGGCAGGTTGAGGTCGACGACGGCCATGGTGTAGCCGTGGCTGTCCTCGGCAAGCTCCCTGCGCAGCGCCTTCAGCGACGGGCAAGCTTTGACGGTAAGGCCGAGCTCCGTCTGGAACCGGTGACAGAGCACGGCGGAAAACATCCTGGAATCTTCAACCAGAAGTATTTTGAGGCCGCTGGAGCGTAGCCCGATACCATCCCGCTGAAAATCCCCCTGAAAAGCCACCGCCGCTACTCCCCCATGCGCCTGACGGGCTCGACTCGGCCCTCCCCCCGGCGCGGCGAACGATAACCGAGAGGCCCGTCCGCGTGAAGGGGACAAATATTGTGATTACCTGTAATTGCAGAAATCCGGCGCCCGGCGGCGAAGCTCGCCCCGGGCCTCCTCGCAACCCGGATTCTGGAGCAGCCGTCAGGCAACCGCCCGCTCCTTGCGCATCGACTGGATCTGCAGCAGCGTATCGAGGTTCTGGTTGACGCGGCAGTAGAACTCCTCGTCGATGAAGGGGCGCAGCATGAAATCATTGCCGCCCGCCTTCAGGAACCGCGCCGAAAGCAACCGGTTCGACGAGGAGGAAACGCCGATGATGCGCAGTTCGTGCGAGCCGATATGGGCCCGGATGCGCCGGGTCAGTTCGAAGCCGTCTATATCGGGCATATTGTAATCGGTGATCATCAGGCCGATGTCGCGGTTGGCCTTCAGGATCTCCAGCGCCTTGGCGCCGTTTTCGGCGGTGCTGACGCGGAAATTATAGCGCTTCAGCCGGCTCGACAGCAGGGCGCGGGCCGTCGCGCTGTCGTCGACGATCAGCACGTGATGGCGGTGATTGGTCAGGAACCGGCAGATCGATTCGGCCAGAAGATCGACGGCGAAGACGTTGTCCTTGAGGATATAATCGACAATATCCTTGGCCATCAGCTTATCGCGCATGCCTTCGTGGAAGGTGCCGGTGAAGACGATGGTGGGAATAGAGAGGTCGACCAGATATTCGAGCGCCTCGCCGTTTTCTGCGCCGGGCAGATTGATGTTCGAAATCGCCAGCGTGATCGGATCGGAAGACTTGTCGTAGGAAAACTGCAGATCCTCGAAGCTGCGGCAGATCTCGACGTCGATGTCGAACAGCTCCTTGAGGCGTTTGCTGATCATCGAGGTGAATACGTTGGAATCTTCCGCGACAATAATACGCGCGCCGGCAAACATCTCTCCGGAATATTGCATCCCCGAAATACCTAGAAACGCCATAAGCAAACCTTTGATGTAAATTCTGTCCCCGGCCCAATTCGATACATCAATTGATTTGAATAATTATTAATCAGCACCTGCCGTTACGAAATGAACACGCGGCGCAATGGTGCGCCTGCGATTTCTTTGCGGATATGATTAAGAAATTCATCCGGCTGGCCGACCTCCTGCGAAGCCATTATAAGAAGCCATCGATCCGAAACGCCGACAGGTTCCCATGACCCGATCCGATCCCGTGATCGAATGGCTTCTCGATTCCGACCCGGCCATCCGCTGGCAGGTGATGCGCGACCTCATCGACGCGCCGGAGCCGGAATGGATGGCCGAGCGGGCAAAAGTGGAGACCGAGGGCTGGGGCGCCAAGCTCCTTTCCTTCCAGGACGAGGACGGCCAATGGGCGGGCGGCGCCTTCCTGCCCGCCGATTTCGATCCGCGCGAATGGCGCGAACGCGGCCAGCCGTGGACGGCGACGAATTTTTCGCTGTCGCAGCTGCGCGAATTCGGTCTCGACCCCGCCAGCGAAAGAGCGAGGCGCAGTGTCGAACTGATCGGTGCCAACGCCCGCTGGGAGGAAGGCGGCCAGCCCTATTGGCAAGGCGAAGTCGAGGAATGCATCAACGGCCGCACCGTCGCCGACGGCGCCTATTTCGGCGTCGACGTCTCCGCCATCGTCGGGAGGCTGACCGGCGAGCGTCTCAAGGATGGCGGCTGGAACTGCGAACGCTGCAACGGCTCTGTTCGCTCGTCCTTTGCCAGCACCATCAACGTGCTGGAGGGCCTCTTGGAGTTCGAGCGAGCGACCGGCGGCACACCGCAATCCCGGCAGGCGCGCCGGACGGGCGAGGAATTCTTGCTCGAACGCAGCCTTTTCCGTCGCCTCGGCACCGGCGAACCTGCGGATGAACGCTTCCTACGCTTCCTCCACCCGAACCGGTGGCGCTACGACATTCTTCGCGCGCTCGACTATTTCCGCGCCAGCGCCATGCTGACCGGCGCCGTTTCCGATCCGCGCCTTGCCGAGGCAATTCAGCACCTGCGTTCCAAACGCCGCGAGGACGGCCGATGGCCGCTCGATTGGAGCCTGCCGGGCCGCGTGTGGTTCGAGGTCGACGACGGACCGGGCAAGCCCTCGCGATGGATCACCCTCCGGGCGATGCGGGTGCTGCGATGGTGGGATATGCAGTCGTCAATCCGACCCTGACGGCAGGCCCAGCGAGTGCAGGAAATGTGCCTCGATCTTCTGCACTGGCTGTCAGTCAATGCCCCTTGGTCGTCCTATCAACTCTCTATGCGGAGCAGGCGCTCCCCGCCGCTGATGGACCGCAGCAGGCCGCAATCTTTCTGCTCTCCTCGGCGAGCCAGCGGTCGCGCGGCTTGCAGCTTGCCGGCCGCGGCGAAAGTTCGACATGCACGGCCCCGTCACGCAAAACCGGCATTGCCGCGCAATAGAGCTGCATCGGCCGCACGCCGTCACTCACTTCGAAGGTAAGCCTGGCCGAACCGTCAAGCTTCACATGCTCCGATACCTTACGGAAGATCGCATGGAATTTGCCGGCCGGAATATGCGTGCGCCCGCCCTCCTCGATGTCCCAGAGCTGCGCCGAGAATTGGCCCGCCTTGACCTCGGTGACGTGATAGCCGGGCTTCACCGGCCGACCGCCGTAATGGAAAACCAGCGGCGCGTCTTTACTGCCGGAGAGCGCATCCAGCAGCAGGCCAAGGCTGATCTCCCCCGTCTGAATTTTATTGTTGTCGATCGCATTCATCTGCGTTTATCCTCGTTTCAACGATTCAAGGACTATTGAAATATGGATCAACGTCAAGCCCTCGCCGCATTCGGCGCGCTGTCGCAGGAAACGCGGCTTCACATCATCCGCATGCTCGTCGTTTCGGGTCCTGATGGAATGGCGGCGGGCTCCATTGCCGAAAAGGCGGAGGTTTCCCCGTCCAACGTCTCCTTCCATCTGAAGGAGCTGGAAGGCGCCGGGCTGATCACGCAGCAGCGCAAATCCCGCTCGATCATCTACATAGCCCATTACGAGGCGCTCGGCGGCCTGATCCGCTTCCTGATGGAGGATTGCTGCGGCGGGAACGCCGAGATCTGCGCGCCCGCCGCCGCCGTCGCCGCATGCTGTGCACCCGCAAACAATCTGGCACCGGAATCTCCGCCGCGCCAGATGGAAGGCACGACCGCAAAACCGGCAGGTGCCGGCTGATGGCTTCCTACGATCTATCGCGCCGGCTGGTCGCAGAGGCCCTCGGCACCGCCATGCTGGTCGCAACCGTGGTCGGGTCCGGCATCATGGCGACATCGCTGACTGCCGATGTCGGGCTTGCCCTGCTCGGCAATACGCTGGCGACCGGCGCCATCCTCGTCGTGCTGATCACGGTGCTGGGGCCGATCTCCGGAGCCCATTTCAACCCGGCCGTCTCGCTGATCTTCGCGATGTCGGGCTCGCTGCCGAAACGTGACCTTGGCTTCTATGTGCTGGCGCAGTTTGCCGGCGGTGTGGCCGGGACGATCTCAGCCCACCTGATGTTCAACCTGCCGCTCCTGCAACTGTCGAGCAAGATCCGCACCGGCGGGGCGCAATGGTTTTCCGAGGGGATCGCGACCTTCGGCCTCGTCGCAGTCATTCTCGCCGGCATCCGCTTCGAGCAGAAAGCCGTGCCGTGGCTGGTCGGGCTCTACATCACCGCCGCCTACTGGTTCACCGCCTCGACGTCGTTTGCCAATCCGGCGGTGGCCTTCGCCCGCTCCCTGACCGACACTTTCTCCGGCATCCGCCCGGTCGATCTTCCCGGTTTCTGGCTTGCCGAAATCGTTGGTGCGGTCGCAGCCCTCCTCCTCTTCAACTGGCTGCTGCAGCCAGCCGAGACATCGTCAACCCTATCCTCCGAGGCAAAATTATGAAGGTCACCATCTATCACAATCCCGCCTGCGGCACCTCGCGCAATACGCTGGCGATGATCCGCAATGCCGGCATCGAGCCTGATATCATCGAATATGTGAAGACGCCGCCGTCGCGCGCGGAGCTGGCCAAGATGATCGCCGATGCCGGCCTGACCGTGCGTGAGGCGCTGCGCGAGAAGGATACGCCCTACGCCGAACTCGGCCTCGGCAATCCCGATCTGACCGACGACCAGCTGCTCGACGCCATGCTCGCCCAGCCGATCCTGATCAACCGGCCCTTCGTCGTCACTCCGCTCGGCACGCGCCTGTCGCGGCCCTCCGAGCTGGTCCTCGAAATCCTGCCGGAGACGCACAAGGGCGCCTTCACCAAGGAAGACGGCGAGAAGGTGCTCGATGCCGAAGGCAAACGCATTGTCTGACCTTCCAGCCACTTCGTCGGCCCATCTTCACCAGCCGGATCTGGAGGCTCTGCGGCCGCCCGTCTCGACGCACAAGCCGCGCATCCTCATCCTTTACGGCTCGCTCAGGGCCGTATCCTACAGCCGTCTCCTCGCGCATGAGGCATCACGCCTGCTCGAGCATTTCGGCTGCGAAGTGCGGATCTTCGATCCCGAAGGCCTTCCCCTTCCCGATGGAGCGCCGGTCGCCCATCCGAAGGTGCAGGAATTGCGCGAGCTCTCCGCCTGGTCGGAAGGCCAGGTCTGGGTCAGCCCCGAGCGGCACGGCGCAATGAGCGGGATCATGAAGGCGCAGATCGACTGGATACCGCTCGCGGTGGGTTCGGTCCGGCCGACGCAGGGCAAGACGCTTGCCGTCATGCAGGTATCCGGCGGGTCGCAGTCGTTCAATGCCGTGAACCAGATGCGCATCCTTGGCCGGTGGATGCGGATGATCACCATTCCCAACCAGTCGTCGGTGGCCAAGGCTTTCCAGGAGTTCGACAGCGACGGGCGCATGAAGCCCTCATCCTTTTACGACCGCGTCGTGGACGTCTGCGAGGAACTGGTGAAATTCACGTGGCTGACGCGCGACGCCTCGGCCTACCTTACCGACCGCTACAGCGAGCGCAGGGAAGAAGCCGAAAAGCTCGAACGACGCGTGGGCCTCAAATCCATATGACGCCCGCTGCTTCCGAACGGCCGCCGCTTGCCGCCATCCTCGCGCTCGGCCTGACGCAGATCATCGGCTATGGAACCCTCTATTACAGCTTCAGCATTCTCGCGCCCGACATGGCGCGCGAGCTCGATTGGTCGGTGGAATGGATCTTCGGCGCGCTGTCGGCGGCGCTGCTGATCGGCGGCCTGGCGGCACCCGCCATGGGCAAATGGATCGACCGCTTCGGCGCCGGCCGGGTGATGACCGTGGGCTCGGCCATTGCGGCGATCGCACTTGCCGGCTGCGCCTTTGCTCCCGGCAAGGCCGCTTTCGTCATCGCCCTGATCGCCGTGGAGACGGCGTCGAATCTGGTGCAGTATGGCGCGGCCTTCGCCCTTCTCGTTCAGATCCGGCCGCGCGCGGCCCAGCGCAGCATCACCTATCTCACCCTGATCGGCGGTTTCGCCTCGACCATCTTCTGGCCGATCACCACCGTCCTGCATGCCCATCTCTCGTGGCAGAACGTCTACCTTCTCTTCGCCGCGCTCAATCTCCTCGTCTGCCTTCCCATTCACGCCTGGCTGGCCGGCAGCGCCGGCGATGCCGGCATGGGCCAGGGGAGCGGCACGGCGAAGCGCATCGAACCCGGCCTTCCCGCCGCCGCGCGCAGGCCGGCCTTCATCCTGATGGTCACCGGCTTTGCGCTGCAAAGCTTCGTCAATGCCGCGCTTCTGGTTCATATGGTGCCCGTGATGTCGGCGCTTGGGCTCGGCGCCATGGCCGTCATGGCCGGCACGCTTTTCGGCCCGTCGCAGGTGCTGAGCCGCTTCGTCAATATGGTCTTCGGCGGCGGCCTGCCGCAGCTCACGCTCGCCGTCATTTCCGCCGTGCCCCTGCCGGCGGCCCTTGTTATTCTCCTCCTCACCGCGCCATCCGTTCCCGGCGCAGTGGGCTTCGCCGTGATCTTCGGCCTCGGCTCCGGCCTCAGCAGCATCGTGCAGGGAACGCTGCCTTTGGCGCTCTTCGGAAGCGAGGGCTATGGCCAGCGGCAGGGAAAAGTAATGTCGGCACGCCTCGCCGTCTCTTCGACGGCGCCGTTCGCGCTGGCCTTCCTGATGGGCGATATCGGCGTGTCCTGGTCGCTGTCGATTACCGCCGCGCTCGGCGCCGCAGCCGTGGCGGCATTCCTCGCCATCCGGCCGCTGATGCGGACGTCCGCGCCGGCGCAAACGGTGCTGGCGCGCGAAGAGCCTTAGAGCCTTACTTGACGACGGCCGAGCCCTTGATGATGTCGATCGTCTCGCCGCCGTCGAGGCCGATGCGGTCACCGTCGGGCGTCGTCATGAAGCAGCCGGAGGGGCAGAGATTTTCTGAAGCTCCGGCATCGACCACGACCTCGACGCGCTGGCCGCCCTCGGTGATGACGAGCACCACGGCGGCAGGGTCGGTGTTGGTGATGGATGCCGCATGGGCCGCCGGCGCGGCAAGCAGCGGGACAAGCAGAACGGCGGCAAATCTTGCCATCATGTGCGGCGGCGCGGCTGCGCCCTCCCCTCGAACGATCGGTGCTGCCCTCGGCAGCGATCCCGATTGTTGAGATCATGCACATAGACCTGTGAATGATGGCTGAATGAGCCGTTCAGCTCTCGGCGGCCCGTCCGCGCAGCTGCCGCACCGGCCGATCCTCTTCCTCTATCGGCTTGTCCTTCTGAGCCTCCTGGCTCTCCGCCGGCTCCTTGCGCGCGGCGGGAAGGCCGGGCACGGCATCGCGATGAATGGTGAGATCGCTCTGCGGCATCGGAATTTCGATGCCTTCGGCCTTGAAGCGCCGGAGGATCTCCATCCTCAGATTGTTGCGCACCGTCATGCCGTCGCCCATGTCGGCCAGGAAAAAGCGCAGCTCGAAATCCAGCGAATAGGGACCGAAGCGCAGGAATTCGACATGCGGCTCGGGATTGCGCATGACGAGCGGGATCTTCGCCGTCAGCTCCAGCAGGATATCCATCACCTTCTGCGGATCGGCGTCGTAGCTGACGGAAACCGGAATTTCCGAGCGGCCGATCTTGTTTCGGTGCGTCCAGTTGCCGACCAGCCCGTTGATCAGCTCCGAATTCGGCACGATGATCGACTGCTTGCGGAAAGTCTCGATCTCGGTGGCGCGCACCGAGATGCGCTTGACGATGCCTTCGGCCGTGCCCGAGACGACATGGTCGCCGACCTTGAACGGCCGCTCGACGAGCAGGATCAGGCCCGAGACGAAGTTGGAGACGATGTTCTGCAGGCCGAAACCGATACCGACCGAAAGCGCCGAGGCGACGAGCGCGAAGCTCGACAGATCGATGCCGGCGGCCGAAACGCCAATGATCGCGGCAATGCCGACGCCGAGATAGCCGATGCCCGTCTTCACCGAATTGCGCACGCCGAGATCGACATGGCTTCGCGCCATCACATTGCCGTCGAGCCAGCGCTGTATCCAGCGCGTCAGCAGGTAGACGCCGGCAAAGAGCAGGATGCCGGTGCAGATACCGAGCAGCGAAATGCTGATGCCGCCGAGCTTGACCTCGGTGAACAGCCGGAAGGCGATGAGCTGCAGGTCCTGCACATGGAAGCCCCAGAGCAGCAGGATGAGCGGAATGCCGACGATCAGCGCCACCGCATAGATGGCAAGACCGACGAGCAGGCCGACCTGGTCGATCGCCACAGGGCCGAGGTTGAAGCGGCGCGTCAGGAAACGCGCGAAGAAGGTATCGCCGAAGCTCTCCTGCCGCGATATCGCCTTGCCGGAGAGCAGGCCGACATACATGGTGGCGACGACGGCGCCGGTGATGATGAGCTGCGTGGCGACGAAGCGCGCCAGCCCGACATAACCCGAGAGCGCCGAAACGATCAGGGCGGCGCCGACGACACGCAGGATGATCGCCATGCCGCGCGGCCAATGCCGGCCCGGCGCATCCGGATCGCCGCTTCTCGCCAGCATCGGCTTGCCGAAGGAAGCGAAGATCAGGATCAGGCCGATGATGAGCGCCGCGATCAGGCTCCTGACCACGGTCAGCACCAGCGGCGAACCCATCGCTTCGCCGATGGTGCCGAAAAGATAGTCGAACCCGTTGATGACGGCCATCGCCAGCAGGCAGTAACCGATCGAGCGCGCGCCGAGATTGGAAAGCTTGACGAGCCGCCAGTGCGGTTCGCGCGGCGCGAAGATGGCATTGACGAAGCGCCCGACGAAATAGACGAGCCCGATGGTGCCGAACAGTGCGCCGATCACGGGCGCGATGTCGGGCCTCAGCACATTGAAACTGTTGAGGAAGAAGAACGAGGTGACGAGCAGCACCGCCAGCGCCAGCGTGCGGATCAGCGTCGACCAGAAGGCGATCGACAGCCGTCCGATATAGGACGGGTTCTCCACCGCCTCGTCGCGCCTGAGATAGGAACCGAAGACCCGATAGCTGCCGGAGAGCAGGATCAGCGCGGAGGCGAGCGACAGGAAGATCGCCGCAAACAGCGGGAAACGCTTGAACTTCCAGACGAAAGTCGCCCAGCTCGCCAGCGCCTGCGAGAACTCTCCGGTCTCCCGCACGAAGGCGCTGGCGGCATCGTCGAGCACCGAGACGGAAATCTCCGTGCGCCTGAAAAGCGTGTCGGCGAAAAGCTGCCGCCGCATCTCGATGACTTCGTTGACGAGCTTCGTCACCGCGATCGACAGGTTTTCCGCGTCACCCGTCACCGCATTGATCTGCGCGCGCTCGGCGGCAAGCGCATTGCGCTCATCGGTGACGATCTGCGCCTCCGGCGGCTGCCCGTCCTTCGGCGGCTCGCCGATCTCGGTGAGCCGGTTCTTGATCTGGTCGAAACGCGGCCGCAGATTGACGGATACGGTGATGACGGCGCGGCTGAGCTCGTCAGCCTTGGCCGCCAGCCCGACCAACGCATCGTCGTTGTCGGCATTCTCCTTGACGCTGTCCTGAAGCGAGGCAAGCTGCGCCTTGGCCTTCTCGATCTCCTTCGCCGCCTGGGCCGACGGCGTCTCGACGATCGGCGCCTCCGCTGCCACCTGCGGCTGCGTTTCCTGCGCGAAAGCCGCCGCACTCTCAAAATGCGCGCCGGCGAGTGCCAGCGTCACGAGAAGAATAGTGCGAAGCAGAAGGGATCTCAGCCGCAAAAACGCCTCCGGAAAGGTTGTCATTGAATTAGAATGCCCGCTTTTCCTAGCAAAGAAAGGCGACACAAAGGCGGAAGATGCCGAAAACGCCTTGCGCCGAACTGTTCCATCCGCCGTCCGAGGCCGTCCCTGCCCCGTGGGCGTAACCGCTCAGAAGCCGGCACCGGGCTTGGAGAGGTAGTCGCGTTCCGCCGCCGTCGTTTCCCGCCCGAGCATGGCATTGCGATGAGGAAAACGGCCATAGGCGGCGATCACCTCGCGGTGGCGGATCGCATAATCGAGATATTCCTCGTCGCCGAGCGCGCTGAACAACGCCACCGAACGGTCCTGCTCGTCGAGGTTTTCGGCATGTTCGAACGGCATGTAGAAGAAGGTCCGGCATGCATGCTCCACCGCCTGATCGGCGCCGGCGGCAAGCGCGAGCTTCGCCTCCCGAAGCGCCAAGCCGTCGGTCGCAACGGCAAGCGCCGTGCCGCGATAGATGTTGCGCGGAAACTGGTCGAGCACGATGACAGCCGCCAGCCGGCTCACCGGATCGGCCCGCCACTCCTCGCCGACGCCGGCGGCAAGCGCCAGATGCGTGTCGCGGAACACATCGCGGACCTCGACGTCGAGTTCCGGCGGCGCACGAAACCACAGCTCCCGGCCGCACCGGACGAACCAGAAATCAAAGACTTCGCGCGGTGTGCGGATGGTCGTCATATCTCTTCCTCCCCTTGCGTTAGGCGTTTTATATGATTGTAGCAAGCTATTGATATAGGCGGTAAATGATGTGCCAAAGCAGCCCCCTCATCCGCCTGCCGCCACCTTCTCCCCGAGGGGGAGAAGAGACTTGGGGCAGCGCCTCATCCCCCTTCTACCCAGCGGGGAGAAGGTGGCGGCAGCCGGATGAGGGGGCGGCAAACTCAGCGGCAGATGAAACAACCTCCACCAGCTAAATCCTACTTCCCCTCATGCAACGAAAACACCAGCGTCGCCCTCGTCCCGGCATGCTCGGGATCATAAGCGAAATCCGATTTCAAGCTCGCGGCCATCGCCGTCAATATCCGCGTGCCGAGCCCCGTTCCCCTGGCCGGCCCCTCCGGATCGAACCCCGCCCCGTCATCCTCGACGACAACCCGCAATTCGCCGTCGGTCTGGTCGACGGCAACGCGGATTTCGCCCGGCACCGCTTCGGTATAGGCGTATTTGAACGCGTTGGTGACGAGCTCGCTGACGATCAGCCCGAGCGTGATCACCTTGTCGGTCGCCAGATTGACCGGTTTTGCGTTGAGCACGATGCGGTGCGGCCGCTTTTCGTCGCGCATCGAGGCTTCGAGTTCGGTGAGCAGGCTGTCCAGATATTCGTCGACCTGCACCGAGCCGACCTGCCGGTTGGTGTAGAGCCGGCGATGCACGCTCGCAATCGCGTTGATGCGCATCTGCGTCTCGTGCAGCGCGTCGATCGCCACCTGGTCCTTTGTCATGGAGGACTGCATGCGGATCAGCGCGCCGACGAGGCCGAGGCTGTTGGCGATGCGGTGATTGACCTCGGCAAGCAGCAGTTCGGCCTGGTCGCGCTGCTGGCGGATCACCTCCTGCGCCTGCGCTGTCTCGCGGCGGAAACGCGCCCGCTCCAGCGCCTGTTCGAGAGCGGCGGCGAGCAGGTCGAAATAATCGGCCGAAATTCCCTTCAGCATATAGTCGTCGGCGCCGGCCTTGAGCGCCGCCACCGCAATGCCGGTGTCATCCGAACCCGTCGCATAGATGACAGGCGGATGATCCGGCACGGAGGTGATGCAGGGCAGAATGTCGAGCCCGGTCTCGCCGCTCAGGAGATGATCGAGCACGACGGCATCGATGCCGCCCTCGGCGATCCGCGCCAGGCCGGCGGCGCCATTCTGCGCCCACTCGACCGAGAAACCGCGCCGCAAGAGGTTCTTCTGCATCATGAGGGCGAGCCCCTCATCGTCGTCGATATAGAGGATGTGGATCAAAGCATCCGCATCGCCGCTAGAATTGCTCATTCCGTCTCCCGGCGTTCTCTCTAAGCAACGACGGCCGCAAGCGTCCGAGTCGTCGGCATGGGCAATGTCGTATTGCATTGACCGCCCGAGGTAAACATCGCTCACCCCTCGCTCTTGTCGCAGACGGCTCTAGCTCTTCTGGAATTTCCGGTGGCCGGAAACCTCGGCGCCCGCCTCCTTCGGCAATTGCAGGAAGCGCAGCGACGAGACGATGCCGATCGCGCCGACAACGAGAAAGGCCCAACGAAAATCGGCAAGGACGGGATTGTCCGCACCTCTGAGAGCCGCGGAAATGTTGAGCACCGCGGCGGCCACCGCCACGCCGAGCAGCATGGACACCTGCTGCAGCATGCTCGACAGCGTCGAGGCCGAGCTTCGCTGCGCCGGGCCGATATCGGCGAAAGCGAGCGTATTCAGCGCCGTGAACTCCATCGACCGCGACAGGCCGGCGAGAAACAGCAGCGCATGCATGAGGAAGGGCGGCGTGCCGGGGGTCAGGAAGCCGCAGCCGACGATCGAAAGTGCGGCGATCAGCCCGTTGAGCCCGAGCACCGTGCGGAAGCCGAAGAAGCGCAAGAGCGGCGTCGTCACCGCCTTCATGCTGAAATTGCCGAGGAAATAGACGAGCAGATAGGTGCCTGCCGCAATCGAGCTCAGCCCGAAGCCGAGCTGGAACAGCAGCGGCAGCAGGAATGGCGTCGCATTGATCGCGGTGCGGCAGGCCGTGCCCGCCGAGAGCGTCGACATCGAAAAGGTCTGGACGCGGAAGGCCGAAAGATCGAGCAGCGGATTGTCGACGGCGAGAAAGTGCCGCGTCGCCATGACGGAGAGCGCAACGCCGGCCGCAAGCATCGAAACAACAGGCCAGAGCCCGCCTTCCCATTTGACCGAAAGCTCCAGCGCGGCGAGCAGGAAGGTGAGCCCCGCCGCACTCAGGATGAAGCCGAGAATATCCAGCCGGCCGGGATCAGCCTCGCGCTGTTCCGGCACGAAGCGCAGCACCAGCCCCATACCGATGATGCCGATCGGAATGTTGATCAGGAAGTTCCAATGCCAGCTGGCATAGGTGGTGATGAAGCCGCCGAGCACCGGGCCGACGACGGGTGCGGTCAGCGCCGGCCAGGTGATCAGCGCGATCGCCTGGACGAGTTCGGACTTGCGGGCGTTCTTCAGCACGATGATGCGCCCGACCGGCGTCATCAGCGCGCTGCCCGCCCCCTGCAGCGCACGCCACAGCACGAATTCCGTGAGGCTGCCGGAAAGCCCGCAGAACAGCGAGGCGGCGGTGAAGACGCCGATCGACACCAGAAACACCCGGCGCGCGCCGAAGCGGTCGCCGAGCCAGCCCGACAGCGGAATGAAGGCCGCCATCGTCAGCATGTAGACTGTTATGCCGATGCTCATCGACACCGGCTGCACGCCGAAGCTCTCGGCCATCTGCGGCAGCGAGGTCGCGACGATCGTACCGTCGAGGATCTGCATGAAGAAGGAAACGGCAACGACCAGTGCCACGATCCTCGCCTGGCGGCCGCCCGCCGCCTCCTGCCCTTGCTCGCTCGTCTCTGCCGTGGTCATGGATCCGCCAATGAAATTCCGGATGATGCGGCAGGGAACAGGAAGGAAACCGATCGGAAATCTGCCGCGCGAGGGGCGCGGAAAATGTCGCGCCCTGGCTGAATACGCCCGTTGCGGCCAGCCGGAAAGACTAAATCTAGCACTGCGCGGGAATATTCCCGATGCGGCCGGCGTCTCAAGAAAAAAGCCCCGCCGAAGCGAGGCCCAAGTTTGATCCGCTCCCGGGAAAACAGGAGCGGCGTAGAGGTCCATACCCTGCCGCCCATCCGCCAGCGAGGCCAGATTACGCCGTATCGGTACGCTCGCGCTCGAAATTTTGCGATTCGTCAAAGACCGGACGTCCTTCAATGCGGGTGGACAGCGCCGCTCCAGACCGGCAAAAAGGCAAGACGACAGCACGAAGAACGGACGGGCTCAATCGATGAAACACTTCTTCAACCGCAGGGAAACTATCGTCACCGAAGCCTTGGATGGCCTGCTCCTCACGAGCGGCAAGGGCCGCCTCGCCCGCCTCGACAGCTTTCCCGATATCAAGGTGATCCTGCGCGCCGACTGGGACAGGTCGAAAGTCGCGATCATCTCCGGCGGCGGCGCCGGCCACGAGCCCTCCCATGCCGGCTTCGTCGGCAGGGGCATGCTGACCGCTGCCGTCTCGGGCGAAATCTTTGCCTCGCCGAGCGTCGATGCGGTGCTGACGGCAATTCGCGCCGTGACCGGGCAGAAAGGCGCGCTGCTGATCGTTAAGAACTACACCGGCGACCGCCTGAATTTCGGCCTCGCCGGCGAAAAGGCCCGCGCTGAGGGCTTCGACGTCGAAATGGTCATCGTCGCCGACGATATCGCCCTGCCCGGCATCAACCAGCCGCGCGGCGTCGCCGGCACCCTCTTCGTCCACAAGATCGCGGGCTACCACGCCGAACGAGGCGAAGACTTGAAGACAGTCGCCGCCCGGGCCAAAAGTGCCGCCGGCGACATCGTCTCGCTCGGCATGTCGCTTTCCACCTGCAGCGTGCCCGGCCAGGCGCATGCGGATCGGCTCGGCGCCAACGAGGGCGAACTTGGCCTCGGCATTCACGGCGAGCCGGGCGCCGAGCGCATCGCGCTGCAGCCGGTCGCCGATATCGTCGCCACCATGGTGGCTCGGCTCTCCGCAGCGCTCGGCGATGTGTCGGACCATGCGCTCCTCATCAACAATCTTGGCGCCGTGCCGCCGCTCGAAATGGCCGTCATCGCCAATGCGGTGCTGTCCTCGACGCTCGGCGGCCGCGTCCGCTTGATCATCGGCCCGGCGCCTCTCATGACCGCGCTCAACATGAACGGTTTTTCGCTGTCGCTGATCCCGCTCGACGCCGACCGCGAAGCGGCTCTCAGGTCCGAGGTCGAGCCGCATGCCTGGATGCCGGCCGTCGAACGCAGCGAGATCGAAATCATCGCAGCACCAAGAGCGGCCGGCGGCTTGGTCGCCGAAGGCGCGGCCGGGGACCACGCCGGCAACCGCCGCCTGATCACGACGCTCTGCGAGCATCTGATCTCGCTGCAAGACGAACTCAACCGCCTGGACAGCCGCGTCGGCGATGGCGACACCGGCTCGACGGTGGCGACGGGCGCCCGCAGCCTGCTTGCCCGCCTCGACACCCTGCCGCTCGACCGCCCGCCCGCACTGCTTGCTGCGATCGGCGACATCCTCGGCACCAGCATGGGCGGATCGAGCGGCGTGCTGCTGTCGATCTTCTTCACCGCCGCGGGTAAGGCCCTGGCCGACAAGCCGGATATATCGGCCGCCCTTCTGGCCGGGCTCGACAGGATGACCTTCTACGGCGGAGCCCGGGTCGGCGACCGGACGATGATCGACGCGCTCTCGCCTGCCCTTCATGCGCTCTCCTCGGGCGGCATTGCCGGGGCAGCGAAAGCTGCGGCATCGGGCGCGGAAGCGACGAAGACGATGACCAAGGCCGGAGCCGGACGCGCCTCCTATGTCGGCGAAAGGGATCTGGCCGGTGTGGCCGATCCCGGCGCGGTGGCGGTCGCCGCGGCCTTCGCGGTGGCGGCTGGCCTGGCCTAAACACCTAGGTCAGATGTAAAGCGGCGCCATCTTCCGCCATGCGCCGGCGCGGGGGGCGCGGCCGTCCCAGACATGCAGCTGATGGCGGATGTTCTTTTCGCCGAGCAGCCGGCTGAGATAGCGGTTGTTGTCGATGAATGGATCGGCATCGCCGATCGTCAGCACGATGTCGATCTCGCGCAGCCGGTCGAGCCGCCAGTCGCCGCCGAGGCCGGGCAGGAAATGCGTCGGCGTGTGGAAATAGACGCTGTCATCGTAATAGCCGTCGAACAGATCGCCGAAGGACTCGACCTTCACCGTCAGGTCGTAGCGCCCGGAAAAGGCGACGAGCTTGCGGAAGAGATGCGGATGGCGGAAGACGAGGCTCGCCGCCTGAAAGGCGCCGAGGCTGCATCCATGCACGATGGTGCAGTCATGCCCATTCTTCCCCGCCATCAGCGGCAGCACCTCGTGAAGGATGTAATCCTCCAGCGCCGCATTCCGGTGGATGCGTTCGGCCGGATGGTGGTGGAAGCCATATAGGCTCTCAAAGGCGAGGCCCTCGATGCAATAGAGCTGGAGATGGCCGGCCTGCAGCTTGTCTGCAAGGCTTGCGACCAGGCCGAGCTGTTCATATTCGAAAAGCCCCCTTCCCGCGTCGGAAAGACCAGCACCTTGGCGCCGGCATGGCCGAACACTACAGCGCCGCGCGTCTTCAGACGCGCAAAGGACGCTGTAGCACTTTTGAATGGCTGCATCCTTCAATCGATTCCGATTGAAGGATGCAGCGGCATCTCCATGTCCCGATGCAGACGCTGGCTGTACCAGCTGAGATATTCGCGGTTCATGACACCCTGAAGAACTGCCCGATCTTGTCGCGGAGAACCGCGTCTTGCTCAGCACTTCCAGGGTAATCGAAATGACCGGCGTCCAGGATGAAGATTTCATTAAATTTCGGTATCGCATTTGCGACAGCGAACTGGCAGGGCGGCGCAACGGCAGGATCGAAAAGCGCCACCGCCGTCAGCATCGGCACCTTGATCCGCCGGGCAGCGGTCGCCGCGTCGTAGTAGCGCAACGTTTCCAGCACGTTTCCATGTTCCGCCTGATATTCCTGCACGCCCTCAGCGCTGCCCACACTCGGCAGCCTCAGGCGCAGCGGCTGGTCGCCGAAGCTCGGCAGCGCCAAATGGCCGCGGTCGATGCGCGGGTCGTAGGCGATCGCCATCGCGCCCACGCCGCCGCCGAAACTGATGCCGCTATAGCCGATATGGCCCAAAAGCCAGGGGTAAAGCCCAACCAGCGTCGAGACGGCAAGCCAGATATCCTCAACGCAGCCGCCGATAATGTAGGAGTCCCGCTTGTCGATATCGTGCAGCACATGCCAGGACGGGTTCTGCGAAATCGCAGGATCGGCGCTGAGCGATAACCCGCGGCAACACGGAAAGAGAAGCGCCGTCTCCTCCACCGGCAGATCGAAATCCGGACGGTCCCGCCCGCCATAACCATGCCCGACAACGAGGCCGCGACGCACCTGCCCCTTACGCGGCAGCAGCAGCCAGCCGCCGATCCTGAAGTCTCCGGTCGAGCGATAGACAAGATCAAGCACATGCCAGTCCGGATGACTGAGCTCGCTGCGGGAAAGCCCCGGCCGCGGATCGACCGCCAGCGCTCTGCGATACCGCGCCTCCCAGAACGCATCGAAACCCTCCGGCTCCTCCGGCGGCTTCACCGCAAGAAGCTCTTCGAGCGTCATGCCATAGGTGGGATCGAAGGCGAAGGGATGTGTGTTGGGGATGCTCATTCAAGGTTTGTCCCGCGAAAATGCCGGCCGTGCAAGGCTATATGGCGGGCGCTCAGGGCGAGTGGCTAGCCGCTGCCGCAATGTGACATTACGGAGAGAGACATCAGTGGCCACCTCGTCCTTCGAGGCCCCTGCGGGGCACCTCAGGATGAGGGTGGAGAGACGCATCGCGCCTTGTCGGGTTCAGTCCACCTGCCGCGCGGCACGCCGATCAGCCCTCATCCTGAGGCGCGCAGGCCAAAGGCCGAAGCCTCGAAGGACGGGGGCGGGTGATGAGCAGTAGGACGGGTTCAGCCAGGATAGGGATTGCTCGTTCCGTAAACGCCCCCGGGCCGCGGAAACTACTGCCCCGCCGCCTCCAGGATCAATTGGCTGATTTCGTCGGGATGGGAGATCAGCGACAGGTGGCTGGCCTTCACCTCGATGGTCTTCGCGCCCATGCGCTTGGCCATGAAGCGTTCGAGATCGGGATTGATCGTCCGGTCCTCGGTCGAAACCGCATACCAACTCGGCTTGGAGCGCCAGGCGGCTTCGGTCGTCTTGCCGGCGAGCAGTGCTTTCTGGAACGGCTGCTGCACGGCAAAGAGCACCTTCGCCCTGGCTTCCGGCAGGTCGCCGGCGAAATCCTTGAGGAAGGCGGCTTCGCTCAAGCGGCCCTCGTCGCCGTCGAAGACGATGCCGGCAGAGGCCGGCGGCGTCGGATAGGTCTTGGCGAGCGCCGTATAATCCTCACCGGCATCCGGCGCACGGGCCGCGACATAGACGAGCGCCGAGACGTTCTCATGAACCCCGGTCTCGGTCACGAGCATGCCGGCGAAGGAATGTCCGACGAGCACGGTCGGGCCGTCTTGCCGGTCGAGTACCCGCTTCACGGCAGCAACCGCCTCGGGAAGCGTGGTCAGCGGGTTCTGCACCGCCGTCGTATTCAGCCCGGCCGCCTGCAGCCGCGCGATCACCTCGCTCCAGCAGGAGCCGTCGGCAAACAGCCCATGCGCCAGCACGACATTGCGCGCTTTGACCGGAGCAGCCATCGCGGCCATGCCGCGGCTGGAAAGAAGAGTGGCGGCGGCGCCGGCAACGAGGGCGGCCGAAAAAGCCCGTCTGTTCATCATCATGATCTGGTTTCCTTACATCTGAGGCTGTTGAAAGGGTCGAGAACATGGAGCCGAGGCACTGATGGCGCCCGGCAAAATCGCTGATCGATGACACTGTGCTGGAAGCGTTCATCGCGGGCGCATGGCGTCGAGAGCGTGCTTCCGTATTCCGGTTCGGCGTGCTTGGTGGACCGCGTATACAAAACCCCGCCGACAGGGGATTTTTGTATTCCACCTCTGCAGAATGTCAATTATTGGATACGTAAAACCTTCGTGAAGCGACGCGCGCATACATACGCGACGCTCTAGGTGTAGTTTGCATACAGGAAGAGGTCAGGAGATCAGCAATGGCGAATGGTTTCGAAACCGAGGATGACGACGATCGCGGCCTCATCTCCGACCGCATCCGCAACGCACTGACCGACGAGATCGCCGCCGGCACGCTCGCGGCGGGCGCTGCGCTCGACGAACAGCAGCTCGCCGATCGCTTCGGAGCCTCCCGCACCCCGGTCAGAGAAGCGTTGCGCCAGCTTGCGGCCGGCGGCCTTGTCGAGCTTCGCGCCCGCCGCGGCGGCGTCGTCGCCCGCATGACGCCGGAGCGCATCATGGATATGTTTGAGACCGTGGCCGAGATCGAGGCCGTCTGCGTCCGGCTCGCCACCTACCGCATGACGCCGCTGGAGCGCAGCCGCCTGATCGAACTGCACGAGTTCTCCCGGCCGATCGTCGAAAGCGGCGACGTCGATGCCTATGATAGTTTCAACCGCCAGTTCCACGAAACCATCTACCGCGCCACCCATAACGGCTTCCTGGAAGAACAGGCGATCGCCATCCGCAACCGCCTGAACGCCTTCCGCCGCACGCAGCTGCGCCAGGGCGAAAGGCTGAGCCGCTCCCGCGACGAGCACGAAGCCATCATGCAGGCGATCGCCGAAGGCGACGGCGAAATGGCCTCGCGGCGCATGCGCGCGCACATGCTGAACGCCGCCACCTCGCTCAGCCGCTTCATCGAGGCCAACAAGCCGGCGTGACCAACCCTCAGGGAATCGGGCAATGGTATTTATAGTGCGTCATGGTGGTCATCAGCTCATCGCCGGTCGCCTCGCGTATGCCGGGATTTTCTTCCAGGAAGGTGCACAGCGTATTGCCAACTGCTTCCGGCGTGGTTCCCTCGGGAATACAGACGTTGACGCCAACGGCGATGGCAAAATGCGCCGAATTCACCATTCGGCTGGGCTTGGGAGGCGCCTCGGTAAAAATGCGGCGGGCGAGATATTCGTCACTGTTCCATTTGTCCAGCCAACCCGCGACATAGCCGACGACGAACTGCCGGGACCCGCGGCAGTCGGAATAGAGAACCTCACCACCGGACAATCCGGCGGGAATCTTTGCTGAAGCCGTTGCCAACAAGGTGGCGATAAGAATGCCCGACATCGCGTCTCCCCAAGTCTCGAAGGCGCGGAGCTTCGATCGGGAAAGTGTCGGAAATGAGCTTCAAACGTGTCATCTTTGGCGCCGCGTGCAAAAGTAGCAATGAGCGGCGATTGGTGTGGTTGCGAGGTCGTCCCGACCGGATCGACGGCCGAAAGTTAAACTTCGGCAATGATCGGCTTTGATGGCTCTGAAGTCGTTGCGCATCCCGGCGCGGTCGGCTACATCAAGCCCGTCAATGGCCGGGCAATCCCGGCCACGTAAGCGTTAACGTCACTCAACGCGTATGATCGAACGGCTTTGCGGCTTCGATCTGCGCGACTGTGTCCTGCGGATCGAGCCTTGAAAGCTCCTGAGGACACATGGACACCAAACACTTCCACGAACAGGCTTCATCGGCTCCCGGCATCGAACGGATCCGCCACGACACGCGCCGGCGCTCGCTGACCGTCGAAACCATCACCGACATCACCCCCGGCATGCGCCGCATCATCCTGCGCGGCGATGAGCTTGCCGATTTCATCAGCCTCGCGCCCGACGACCACATCAAGATCTTCATTCCCACGGCCGAGGGCGAAGAGCGCCGGGACTACACGCCGCGCCGCTATGACAATGCCGAACGCAGGCTCACCATCGATTTTGCCCTGCACGAAGCAGGCCCGGTGACGCAATGGGCGCTCGGCGCCCGCCCCGGCGACAGGCTCGAGATCGGCGGACCGCGCGGCTCGGCCGTCATTTCCGCGAACGTCAAGCGCTGGCTGCTTATCGGCGACGAAACGGCGCTGCCGGCGATCGGCCGCCGGATCGAGGAAAGCAACGCAGGAACCGTCATCACGACGATCGCTGCAGTCACCGGCCCCTTGGAAGAGCAGACCTTCGACAGCCGCGCCGAACTCGATATCCGCTGGGCACACCGGCCGCTATCGCAGGCAACGGACGCCGCAGCGCTGCTGAAACTGTTGAGCACGGTTGATATAAAGCCCGAAACCTTCGTCTGGATCGCCGCGGAAGCCGCTGTGACACGCAACATCCGCAACCATATGCTGACGGCCCGGGGCTATCCCCTGAGTTGGATGAAGGCATCCGGCTACTGGGTGTTCGGCAAGGCAGATGCGACGGAGAAATTCGGCTAGGGGCGGTGGTAGAGGGCGACGAACAGCCATTTGTCGCCCAAGCATTTTTGTAACCATCAGATGGATTCGCTGACGCAATCCCCACCAAACCTAAAAGTATATCTATGACGCGGTAAAACTTTCACTTAGAGTTGATTCTCTGGTCGTTACCGGGTGATGGCGGTCTTTGAGGGCGTACGTTTGGGTGAACCGGATTTTGAATTTGTAGCGTATATTGACGAATCTGGTGACCCTGGGCTCAAGAGAGTCAGGCCAATTGATGCAACCGGTAGCACAGAGTGGATGACTATTTCGGCCGTCGTTATTCGACGAGAGCGCGATACGAATTTGGTGCAGTGGGTTGCCGACATCAATCGAAAAATTGAAAATTCCAACACGCAAATTATTCATTTCAAGGATCTTACCGCAGATCAAAAACTAACCGTCTGCTCCGAACTCAACGTACTTCCAGTGAGATTATTTGTAGTAGCGTCTAACAAAAAGAATATGCGGGGTTACAAAAATGAGCGAGCTGAAAAAGCTGGCTCAAAACAGTGGTTCTATAACTGGTTAGTACGACTACTAATCGAACGTGTAACAGATTGGTGCTTCCGGTATGCAAATCGCCGACGCTTAGAACGGAGGCACGTTAAGTTTATTTTTTCACAGTCTGGCGGCCACTCCTACAGCCAGACGGCGGCTTATCACGAGTTACTGAAGATGCAGTCTCGAGGCGGTCGCATGGTTCTTACGAAGAGAGTTCCAAGGTGGGAAGTTATGAGCTTTAAGCTCGTCGAGAATTATCCGCATTATCAACGAGCAGGGCTTCAGCTTGCTGATGTAGTGGCTAGCGCATTTTATCAGGCCGTCGACAATTTGGACACCGGCCCCTGTGAGCCCAAGTATGCCATCGCCCTTGAAAACCGTATGGCTCTTGGACCTGATGGCGAGCGCCGTGATTACAGCGTGGTCTTACAGCCGACGCCATGTTGGGAAGTCGATATAAGTGAGGAGCAAAAGAAAATATTCCTACACTATGATTATGACTTCCGAAAACCTAGGTGGTAGGCCCCGAGTCCCGTTTCGTCCGGCGCTTGCAGGCTGCATCTGCGCAGCCATACCCCGGATAAGATGCTATTGCATCGGGATGGTTCGGCGTTCCTACCGAATACGATTATAGGAATTTTATCCGCTATTTCAAATGAACTTTTGTTACTGAGCGCAAGTTTTAATCATGCGATGTTGACATAGAAGTGGGAATGCCCCGGAGCAGCTAGCACGGAAAGAGATATTGCGATTTAATCGGATGCGATATATATAGGGCCATCCTTGAATATCCGGACAGGATAGGCCGATGCCCACGTCTAAAACCGCAAAACAGTCCGATGCGCCCGCACCCCGCAAGCTTTCGAATTTCCTGTGCTTCGCGATCTATTCGGCCAACCTCGCCTTCGGCCGCGCTTACAAGCCGCTCCTGGACGCGCTCGGCCTGACCTACACCCAATATATCGCCCTGGTGGCGCTCTCCGAAGAGGATGACCAGACGGTCAGCACGCTGGGGGAAAAGCTGTTCCTCGAATCCAACACGCTGACGCCCATTCTCAAGAAGCTGGAAGCCTCCGGCCTTATCACCCGCCATCGCGATCCTGCCGATGAACGGCAGGTGCGCGTCAGCCTGACGCCGGCCGGCCGCGATCTTGTCGAAACCGACCCCGGCTCCGCCCTGACCGACGCCATCGGCCTCGGCGATGAATTCCCGGTCGTGCAAGAATCCGTGGCGCGGCTGCGCGACAACCTGCTGCGGGCGCAGGCCGAACCGGGAAAATGAGGTTAAAGGCGTATGTCGATGCTCGGTGACATGCCCGAAATCGCGATCGCAACACAGAGATCGGCGGAATAGCCCCTCATCCGGCTGCCGCCACCTTCTCCCCGTAAACGGGGCGAAGGGACTGTGCCGCGACCTCTCCGTCCCACGCCCACGTCTCGCATGGCACGTCCCCTCGCCCCGTTTACGGGGAGAGGGTTAGGGTGAGGGGCATCCATCGGTGCGAACCGGACAGCGGTGGCCTTGTGCCGAGGATCGAAACCTTAGCAACGAATGGAGCCGCAGATGCCTGGGAGAAGCCCGAGCATGACGAAAGAGAGGGCAGCGCCTTTCCTCCCAGCCCTACAGCGCAAGCGGCCGCACGACCTCCACAAGCGCCCCCTCCTCCATCATCTCCGCCGCTCTCGCATAACCGCCGCCCATGCCGTCGAGGAAATGCAGGTGCGAATCCGGGCGGCCGGAGGGGACGAGGCAGGTCATCAGCGCGTGCGACTGGCGGTGCAGGCCGAAGTCGATTTCGCCGCGCGCCCTCGCCGCCGTGAGAATGGCTTCGACGCTGTCGATCTGTTCGGGCGTGCAGTCCAGCGTCAGGCGCAGACCGTCGTCGAACTTGCGAAAGTCCGAATTGGAAGCGACCTCCGACCAAGCTGTCGCACTGACCGGCTTCGCACTGTCCCTCGGGACCGCATTCTCTGCCGAAATCGGATAGGACCGGCGCGGCGCGGCATCGAAAACCGCAAGCACGCGCCTGGCCAGCGCGGCGAAAACTTCCGGGCTCGTATGATCGCGCGGTTCGACCAGCAGCGACAGGATCTCGCCCTGCCGGCTCGGAAACGGCGCCCAGTCGCAGCTGAGGCCGGTCAGGTCGGGCCGCGACGGGTAGCGCCCGGGCTTGACGAGATAGCGGCCGTTCCTGATCTGCTGCTCCGCCCATTTGAGCCCGCCGCCTGCAGACATCGCATAGGTTGCCTTTTCGGAGGCGGCGTAGCGGGCGATCTTCACGTCACGCCCGGCAGCGCGGATTTCGCGGACGGTGAGCAGCCCGACACGCAGGGTCAGGTCGAGGTCGGTCCTGGCAAAACTCGCGACCTGCCGCAATGCCGAGGTCGCGGCCATGAGGCCATGCGGCGGCAGCGCAAAAGCCGCGCCGTCGCCACGAAACACGAAGGGAAAATCGAAGGAGCCCCAGGCATTGCCGAGTGCCGCGATGATCGCAGCGCCAGCATAATTGACATCTTCGCAACGCCCCTGCCCGATTGCCGCCGTCGAGCTGACGACATCGGTGAGCCCGATCAGCCAATCATCAGGCAGCGGCTCGTAGACATCGGGATCGAGCAAAAGCGAAAACTCGTCATAGGCCCGGTGCGGCTCTGCATGGCTGTGGGTCATGGCATATTCTCCGGATCGGTGGCGTTTCGATGGATGCTGGCGCGGAAACGGGTCTGCCGCCGATCGGCAGACCCCGCTTTCAGGCACGTCCGTTTAGACGAGACGAGTCTCGACGCCGATATTGCCGTGCGTCGCCTTGGAGTAAGGGCAGATCCCGTGCGCTGCCTCGATCAGTTCCTCGGCGACGCCGCGCTCGATACCGGGAAGGCTGACGTCGAAGCGTGCGCGCAGGAAGAAGGAGCCGCCATCGGCGTTGAGGGTGATCTCGGCATCGACCTCGGGACCGGCCGGCAGCTTGATCTTCCGCTGCGAGGCGGCGAGCTCAATGGCACCGAGATAGCAGGCCGACCAGGCGGCGCCGAACAGGTTTTCGGCAGCCGGGTGCGGCTGCGGCAGCTTGATGTCGAGCGTGCCGTCGCTGCTGCGTGCATAGCCTTCGCGGCCGCCGGCGATGTGGGTCTTGCCAGTGAAAAGAAGCTTCTCGGTCATTGTCATTTCCTTTCGGTTTTGTCGTTTATAACGTATCCGATTAAATCGGATGCGCTCTAATACGCCGGGCCGATTTCGATGTCAACACCATTCCGATTAAATCGGATGCGATTTACATCAACCGAATGCCGAGGCTCGCCTTTATGCGCTCGCGGGTGCCACAGAACGGCCGGTCCGGGTTCCCAGGAGGACCAGCGGAACCGCGACGATGTAGATGGCGACGACGGAGAGCCAGACGGCGCCCGGCCACGCTTTCTGAACGGCGATGTAGAATGTCGAGAAGGCGAGCGGGCCGATGATCGAGGCCAGGCTCACGGCCGAGGTCAGCACGCCCTGCAACTGCCCCTGGAGGGCGGCTTCGACCTGCCGGGTGGCGAGCGCCTGGAATGCCGGTGTGCCGATGCCGCCAAGCGCGAAGACCGGCATGATGGCGAAGACGATCCAGCCTTCCCTCGCGAAGGCCATGGCGACGAGAGCGATGCAGGCGCAGGCGATCCCGACGACGACGGCACCGCGTTCGCCCAGCCGTTTGCTGGCCGGGCCTGGCAAGAGCGCCTGCACCAGCGTCTGGCAGATGCCGAATGCGCCGAGCGAAAGGCCGATCCAGAGGCCATTCCATTGGAACGTGTCGAAACCCCACAGGGCCCAGCAGGTGCCGTAAGCCTCGCCGGTGGCGCTCAGGATGAAAAACACCAGGATGACCGGCAGGAGCCCCTTCATCGACAGAACCCTGCTGAACGGCCGAAGCGGGTTAAGCGCGGCGAGCTCGATCTTCTCGCGCGCCGGCGTGCGGGACTCCGGCAGAATGAAGAAGGCCAGCAGGAGATTGCAGGCATTCAGCACGGCAGCGGCGATGAATGGCAGCCGCAGCCACTGGTCGCCGAGCAGCCCGCCGAGCACCGGCCCGACGATGAAGCCGATGCCGAAGGTCGCGTTGAACAGGCCGAAGGGGCGGGCTCGCTTATCCTCCGCCGAGATGTCGGTGATGTAAGCCATGGCCACCGAGACGTTGGCGCTGGCCAGGCCGGCGATGGCGCGGCCGAGCAGCAGCATCCAGAGCTGAGGCGCAAAGGTCATGACGAGATAATTGATCGCCGCGCCGCCGAGCGAAATCAGCAGCACGGGGCGCCTGCCGAGATTGTCGCTCAAGGCGCCGAGCACCGGCGCGAAGACGAACTGCATCAGCGCATAGAGCGCAGTCATGATCCCGATATAGGCAGCGACATTGCCGGCATGGGTCACCTCCTGGAGCAGCCGCGGCAGGATGGGGAAGATCAGGCCCATGCCCGCGGCATCGAGGCCGATGGCGGTGAAGATAGCGATGAGGGGCTTATTCATTGGGGCTTCCTTCGGTGCGTGCCGCGCGCTTGCGGAAAATGTAGACCGAGATTAAATATGTACCGAGTACACTAATGCGCCAGGAAGCCACGAAGTCAACATAAATGTGTACTGAGTATAAAATCCCTGCTATCGGTGACGCCATGTCCACACCATCAGACCTGCGCACCCGCAAGCGCCTCGCCACCCGGCGCGCCATCACCCTGGCTGCCGACCGTCTCTTCCGCGAGCGCGGCTTCGAACACGTGACGGTCGATGAGATCGCCGCTGCGGCCGATGTCGGGCGGATGACGGTGTTCAACCACTTCCCCCGCAAGGAGGACATGTTCTTCGATCGCGACGAGGAAGGCCGCGAGATACTGCGCGAGGCCTTGCGCCAGCGCGACCCCGCCATCTCGCCGATCGAGACGCTGCGCCGGCTTGCCCACCGCCTCGTCGAGGAGCAGGCGCCTTTCGTTCAATTCTCTGCTGGAAGCCAGGAGTTCATCGAGACGGTCGAACGCAGCGAGACCCTCAAGGCGCGGGCGAGAGCGATCCGCGACGAACTCGCCGGCGTCGTCGCGGCCGGGCTGGCGGAATGCACGGGCCGAGGAACGGACGATCCCGCCGCCCATCTCGCCGCCGGCATGCTGCTTTCGATATGGAGCGTAGCCTTCATCGAGGCGCACAAGACCTTCCGGCGCGATCGCAATCCTAAGGAAGCGAGAGCCGCCTTCCTCGCCCTCGTCGATCAGGGCACGATCGGCATCAAAGCGGCGATGGCGGGAACGCCTTACGCCTGAGCAAGCTGCTTAGGAGCGCGGCCGGCCGTCGTCGAACAAGGTGGCGAGCCACTGATAATATTTCGGCTGCTTCTCCCGCAACTGCCTGCGCGAATAAGGCGGCCGGCCGATATCGCCATAGAGATAGACGCTCGCCGTGACCGCGAAGAATTCCCGGTCGTTGCTCATCATGTACGCATCACCCGGCCAGAGCCCGCGACCGTTGTTGAAGAATTGCCTGACATCGCCATTGCCGAACCCGCCGGGGAGCATCCTGTCGTGATAAGCGTGCAGAACCTCGTGCAGGATGATCGGCTTGTCCGGGTCGAGGCTCCTGACGCGCAGGTCGATGCCGGTCTTGCTGCTGTAATGGCCGGGGCCGAAAGCGGCAGCGGCGGGGTTCGCCCAGATCGGAATCCCGCGCATGAAGACAAGAACATCGGGCTTCAGATTGACATGCTCGACGATGTCGAGCTGCCGCTTGACGGCCGCGACCATCTCCTTGTCGGGCTCGGCGCCCCTGGCATTGGTCAGATCGACCTGTCAGCCATGATAGGTGAAAACGAGCGGATCGGCAGCCGCCGCTCCCGCTGCCGCAATATGCATGAGCAAGGTGGCGCAAAGCGCCGGAACTGCCGAAATCCTCCGCACCGGCCCCTCCTCGGCGTGTCACGGCGCCGACTGTCGCACAGGCCGAACGGCGGCACAATCACGCGTCACACGTCAGCCGGCGGACGAGCCGGCGCCCATCGACGCCGCCGTGCCGGGCTGCATGCCGAGGAAGAACTCGACGACCGGGCCGGGCGTGCGATCGTTGAAACACATGTCCAGACCAGCGGACGACTCCGCCGCGGCAGTTTCGCTGCGCGGAAACATCATGGCTTCATAAGCGGCGAGCGCCGTTTCGATATCGTCGTGGGCAAGGATCGCCTGCGCCAGGTCCGCCCCGTCGCGCATGGCCAGATTGGCGCCCTCGCCGGCAAAAGGAGACATAAGATGGGCGGCATCGCCGATCAGCGTGATGCCCGGCCTGCGGACCCAGCGGTGGCCCACCGGCAGGGCAAAGAGCGGTCTTGCGATCAGCGGCGCCTCGCTCTTGGCGATGAGACCGACAAGCGACTGGTCCCAGTCACAGAAGCGCGTCAACACGTCTTCGAGCAAGCCGCCGGGCTTCGACATGACCTCACTCGACCATTCGGCCGGCGCCTCGAAAGCGGCGTAACTGCAGATCAGATCGCCGGGCTCTCGGTGCGCGAGAATGCCTTTGCGCTCGGAAAGCGCCATCACCGTCCCTTTTCCGACGATTTCACCCTGCTCGGGAAACCGGGAGGAAACCTCCGTCAAACGCGCTTCCGCGAAGGACAGGCCGGTATAGACGGGCTGGATATCGGTCAGAAGCGGCCGCACCTTCGACCAGGCGCCGTCGGCGCCGATCAGCACATCCGTTCTTACCGAGAGCCCGTTCGCGAAGGTGACGATATAGCCGCCATCCGCCGCGGCGGCGACTTCGGTGGCGCGATGCCCCCACCGAATGATGCCCTCCGGCAGCGCGGCGATCAGCATGGCCCGCAACTGGCCGCGCTCGACTTCAGGGCGAAGATCGTTGCCGTCCTCGGCAAGATGCAGCCTGCCCGTCTTGTCGAGAACGCGGAACGCATCACCATCCTCCAGGACGATCCTGCGGAATGTCTCGTAAAGGCCGGCGGCTCTCAGCGCCGCCTGCCCGGTCTCGACATGCATGTCGAGCATGCCGCCCTGATGGCGCGCGTCGGCGGAGGCGTCGCTTTCGAAGATGCGCACATCCATCCCGCTGATATGAAGGATACGGGCGAGCACCAGCCCGCCGAGGCCGGCTCCAAGAATGGTGATCATGCTTTCGTCTCCGCGCGTCGTGTCATCAGAATGCCGTTGATCAGCACATCGAAACCCCAATCCAGCCGGTGGCCGCCGCCTGAAAGCAGATCGTCGCCGAGCCGCACGATGTTCGGCAGGATCCCGGCATCAGCCGCTTCGATCGCCGCGCTCAGCGACGAGAATTCCGACGGCGAGCGTGGCGAGGCTTTCCAGGCTGCCTTCTCGGCGGCCTGGGCCGTGGCGTAAAGCAGGAGCAGGTCGACCGCCCAAGCCGCCTCGGCATCCGGCACGCCGCCCTCCTTCAGCAGCACCAGGATCTTTTCCACCAGCGCGAGGTAGTTCGCCCCGCTCGGCATGGTCGACATCGCCATGCGCGCCAGTTCGGGATGATCGAAAAGCACCGACATGTAGCTGCGAAGCGTGCCCTTCAGCCGTCCGCGCCAGTCCGCCGGCAAAGGAGGCGCGACGACGCCGGCAAGCAGCGCGTCGAGGATCTCGGCATGAAGATCCTCCGTGTCGCTGATATAGACGTAGAGCGAGGCGGGGCCGGTATCGAGCGCGGCCGCCACGCGCCGCATCGTTACCTTCGCAAGCCCCTCCTCGTGGAAAAGCGCGAGCGCTGCTTCAACGACCCCTTCCCGGCTCAAGGCTGGCTTGCTCGGCCTTTCCCGCCGGCTCCTGGGTTGTCGCCCCATATGTTTCCACTCCACCACGAACGTGTTCTTAACGAACATGTTCGTTGTTAAATGTCAAGACGTCGAGGGTAGAACGGCCATAGATGGTAGAAATAGGTGGCAACGATACGGGCTCGGCGGCTCCGAATGGAGAGCAAGCCGGTGCGAAATAGCGTGTCCGGAGTACAGGCCTGAAGTTCGGCCCTTCCAGCTCTCGACGGCAGCCCTGACCGGCTTGCCGTCGAGTATCCTCAGCTTAGATTATGCGTTCAGCCGTCGTAATGACCCGAAAGCGCTGCCTCCGCCGACTTCACGACCACGGCAACATTGACGCCCTTGGTCACGACTGCGCCGGTGGCGCGGAGATTGGCGATCGTTTGCAGGCCGCCGGATTTCGGCGCAGCGAGAGGCTGTACGGTCTTGGCGTCGAGATCCGCCACCCAAAGATTATCTTCACCTTCAATACTGATGACAACCACTCTAGCCATGCTTTGCCCCTTCTATTGATTGATACTTAAAATCCAGCTTTCTTCAGACCTTCGCGATAAAGATCTTTATGCCATTGCTCTTTACTCGGAACTGCCGACAGCCACTTATCCACATCGAAGTCCGGATTGGCTTCGCGAAACCTGCGCACGAAAACCCGCGCCTTGTCGTGGCGGCCCAACATCGCGCAGCTTGCGGCCGACAGCCTGTCCGCCAGGCTGGAGTCCGCCATCTGCCCGATGTAATCCAGTGAAGATTCGAATTCGCCAAGGGCGTAGTTCGCGCCCGCCGCGGTCCAGAAATAGGTATCCGGAGCAAGCGGGTTCAGCTCGATCGCCCGCTCGATTTTTCTGAGCGCCATGGCCGGAAGCGAGCAGTGCACCAAAGTATCCGCATAGTCGGCAATCACGTCGGCATAATGCGGCGCGAGGTTTTCCGCCACTTCCATCGCCTCGGCGCTTTCGTCGAAGGCCCCTTGCAGCAGCTTGGCCACGCCAAATTCGCGATAGCCGTCGGCGAAGTCGGACCGCTTCTCGATCGCCTGCCTCGAGGAGGTTTCCGCCGTCTTCAGCAGCTCGATATCGCCTCGAGCGGTCAGCAGCCACTCCTTGGAATAGGTCCGCGCCATCGAGCTCAGCGCAGGCGCGAAATCGGGGCTGACGCTGAGCGCGGCCTTCATTTCCTTGCGCGCCCGCCTCAGATTCGGAAGGGTCAGCCGCGCCAGATGCCGCCTGCCGACGAGGTAGCGATGATAGGCGACCGGATTGAGATCCTCGCGCAACGCTTCATGGCGTTCGATTTCGCTCGACACCGAAAGCGCGATCTGCCGGGCGACGGCTCGCCTGTCCTTCAGCAACTCCATGTGATCGAGACTGAACCTCTCGGCCCAGACGATCTGGTTCTGGTCGAAAAAGATCAGCTGGGCGAACAAGGTCACCTCGTCGCCCGCATTGCTGATCCTGGTATCGAGGATGTAATTGACCTTCTGGCGTTCGAAGAAGGCCTTCTGCGTTTCGGTGTGATGGCCGATCAGGACTGCCGAATAGGGCGCTATGACCTGCAGGCTGTTGAAAGCGCAGAAACCGATGGTGATGTCTTCCACCAGCGAGGCGGCGAGGAAACCGGCCTCGGGCCGGATCGACTGGCTCTTCGGCGGAAGCAGCACCAGGCGTGGGATTTCGAGCCGGATCCTCTCGGCCTCCAGGGAAAGAGCGGCTTCGTGTCCTTCTCTGGCAGATGCCGGCGCGGGACGGGAAGAGCGTCCGTCACCGCCATCGGCACCGTCGAGCACGGCGATCCCCCGCAGAATGGAATTCTGCCGCTTCTCGAAATGATCGCGAAGGTGCTCGACCTCTTCCTCCGCCTGGAAGATCGGGATGAGCATCTGCAGCGTATCCGGATCCTTCGGCTCCGTCCGAAACAGGATGACCGCGGCCTTCCGCAGGAGCTCGGATTCCCGTCGCGACCGCGCCAACCCGGATGCCGCTCTCAGCGTATTTCCGAGAAGCTCGACATGGCAGCTTTCGCGTTCCGCCAGCCAGCGCTGAAACTCGCGGCTATGGCAGTTGACCGGCCCGAGAAAGGGCTGGTTCATCAGCTTCACGACATGCTCCAGCCGAACAAGCGGTTCGGCATCCTCCCCCTGGCCGGGCAGCAGCAGATCGGACGACAGGGTCTCCCGGTTCAACGAAACCAGATTGGCCTGCAGCGCAAGCAGGTTCACGCCAAGCTCGGCCTGGCGGGCGTTGATCCGCGAAATCACCTTGCGCAGCGTCGAAAGCGAGGCGCTCTTGTCAGCTTCGCCCCAGAGGAAACGGGCGAGCGTCGACCGGTCCGCCGCCCCCTGATCGGCGGTGAACAGATAGGCGAGAAGCAGAAGGCCCTTCTCGGGAAAGGCGACCGGATTTCCGCTCCGGTCAACGAGCTGCAAGCTGCCGAAAGTCTTCAGAATGAAAGTCATTTTGCGTCTAAGTCACCACAAGGGATGTCGTTCGCGTGAAACGGAATGTGCGATACGCAACAAAAGGAGGCGCCAAGTTCAGCCGGCCGGCACTCTGTCTTAACCTCTGGGGAAATTCAACAAGCTTGTGCCGTGCAAACTTTACTTATGTTTTTACACCGATCCAATGAATTTCCGGATGTATTCGCAGCCGGTTTTACCTGCGCCTGCCGGCCGCAGCCGCGGAGCGATGCTCAGACCTTTTCTTTCTTCCTGGTCTTTTCCTTGGGCTCCACCGGCGCATCCGGTGTCGGCGCCAGAAGCTTGCGCAGCGAGGCGATCTTGTCCTTGACCAGCGGGCGGAAGCGCGTCGCGCGATAGGGCATGTCGGCCGCGCCATAACCTTCCGGCCCATCATCATTGCCGCGATGGATTTCCGCAAGCTTCACGCCGATGAAGGTGCCGTCGACATAATGCGTGTATTCGCCCACCCAGCGGATCGTATAGATCTCGCCCTTGCGGATGAGCTGATCGATGCTGACATGCTTGAAGGTATCGTTGATGCAGACGACCTTCTGGCCGACGTGGAATTCATAGCTCATGGATCAAACTCGCCAAAGCGTGCGCGGTTTTGCGATAACGACACGCGTAAAACTCTCCAACGGCAATCCGCCTCGCCCTTCTATAGCGCGCCCGGCGGCCGGGATGAACCCTTTTTCAAAGGGCTTGGCCGGATCGCTCCCGCAACCCAGTCAGTTGCAATAAACCTTGCCGCTCTTGCGGGAGCGCAGATCGAAGTGGAAGTGGTTCCAATGCTCCGGGTTGCTGCCCGGCCCGAGCACGGTGTTGAAATAACGGCAGCTGTCGCTGCGCACCGCTTTCAGAAGCCGGCCTTCGCGGAGGGAGAACAGGCCCTTCTTGCGCACGTCGATCGCATGGCCGTTCTTCAGCACGAACGTGCCGACGTCGATGGCATTGCCGCGGGCATGTTCCGACATCGGATTGTATCGCTGCCGGCTGTTGTTCATGCGCCGGCAGGAATAGCCGCCGAGCGGCTGGATCGTCCGGATGCCGCTCCAGTAGCGGTAGCGGGCCGATGGGGCCAACTCGTTCTTCACCCATTTGGCAAACGCTAGCGTCACCTGGCAGTTCAGCGTCACCGCCGGCTTGACGCCGATATTGCCGGAAAGCCCTTTCAGCGACACCGGATAAGGCACCTGGCAGGCCGGCCCCTGCGAGATCGGCGGCTTCTCGTCGAAGAGCACGCCCATGCGCTTCAGCTCGCGCCGGCAGGCAAGCTCGGAGGCCGGCATGACGCTGGGATCGACAGGTGCGGCCGGCTCGCTCATCATCGGATTGTTCGGCCGCAGCATCGCGACTTCCTCGGCCTCGTCCTCTTCGGGAACGCGGGTCGGCGCCACAATGGGGCTGCCGTCGCTCCAGGTCGGCGCCCGGCTCATCTCAGCTTGCGCCGCCGGCTGCGGCACGATCTGCCGCTCTGGCTGGTTCAGCTGGGTCGGACTATCGGTGCCGATGCCGTCGACGACCGGCTGGGTGGCATTGCCCTCGGCGATCTGCTGCTGTTGCTCCTGCGCCAGGCCGACGACCGGCTCGGCCCCAAGCTCGTCATCCATGTTGACGCCGCCGGAAGGGATCGCAAGGTTCTGCGTACCGCCCCAGTTCCCGGTCTGCTGGCCTGCCGCCATCGCCTCGTCGCTGTCGATCATCGGCAGCCGGCGCCCACGCGCTGCCGGCTGCGCGGAGGCGGCGTGACCGGTGCCGGCAAGGTTCGGCGTATCGAGATAATCGACGGAACTCTGGCTATTGCCGACAGGCGCGCTGGAAACGGGATAGGAGGCTTGGCTCTCCACGGGCGCCATGCGCACCGCCGGCGCCATACGCGCCGCGCCCCGCGCCGGCGAGATCGAACTAACCCTTGTGCCGCTGTCGACATTGGCAGGTGGCACCAGCCCGTCGCTGATCGAACAGGTCGTCAGCGCCACCGAAAGCAGCACGGGCAAAAGGGAACGCCGAGGAAAGGAAACAAACGCCATACTCTTATCGCTTCCGCAGGCCGGCAGTGCAGTGACCGAAAAAACTCGGTCCAATTTTAATTAAAAACGGTGAATGAAAACTTACCGGCACAATCTGAAGGCGACGGAAACGAAAAAAGCCGCTCTCGCGGCTCCGGGATCGGCGCCAGATGCAACTTTGACTCGGCGCAAGCACAGGATGAAATGCATGATCCCGCTGCGGCGAAGACGCCGCATTCTTTGAATTATCGGTGGCTCAGCAACAGACGAGGCCGCCCGATCAGGCCGCCAGCCAACGCCGCGCCGTCAGAATCCAGGACAGGCTTCCGAGCCGGGATATTGCCCGATTGGCCGAGACCCCGACAGCGACACCGCCTGCAATCGCGACGAAATCGAAGGCCGGTGATGCAAGCCCATCGAATGCCGGCGTCATCAACAGCTCCGGTACGAAACGATGCAGGAGATAGATCGGAAAAGCGGATGCGGCAATCACCGTGACAAATCGGCTCAATGCCGCCGGCAGGCGAAGATGCGGCTTATAGAGCAGCACGAGGAGCGCGGCCAGGATGCTCATATATTTCATCGTCGTGCCGATCCAAAGGGACTCGCCGAAGCCCAGATAACCCAGCATCGCGATCGCCATGGCGGCAACGGCAAGCCTCTTTGCACGAGTGTCGGCAAGGCCGGCGCACCAACCGAAAACGCAAATATGGAATACCCAATAGAGCGTGAATATCTGCCGCTTGCCCTCACCGACGAGGAGCGGCATTGAAAAGCGCGCGGCGATCGCGAGCCCCAGAAGCGCAAGCGAGAAAGCAAAAAGCCGCTTCACCGCGAAGCTGCGCACGAAAGGTATTGCGAAGATTAGCGAAAAGACCAGCAGCGTCTGCGCATAAGCCTCGATGAACCAGTAGAGATAAGGGATCATTTCGTGGCGCTCCGGCTCGGCATAGCCGAAATTGCCGGTGAGCGTCAGCGAAGCCCAGGGCATCGTCCGCCAGACGAATGCGTAAGCCGCGACGATCAGAAAATAAGGGATGAGGACGTTTCCCGCCGACCGCAGCATGTGATGGAACCGGCCAGCGAGAAGATGGTCGGACTGGAAGCGCGCCAGGCTGAAACCGACGAGCAGCATCATGACGCCCGATCCGCCTGGAATGGGCCACAGCATCTGGTGATGGATGACCACCATCATTATGGCGATTGCCCGCAGCATCAGATCGGACGGCACGGACACCGCCTCGCCTCTCGCCGGAGGCCGCGATATTTCCGGGCGAGCGCCGAGCTCCGCAAGCCGCATACGCTCCCAGCCTTCGGGCAGGACGAGGCCGAGCCGGTCGAGCTCCAAGGTCAGTTGCAGGAAGCGAAGGGAATCGCCGCCGAGCGAGACGAAACTGTCATTGCGCCCGACGGGAACCGGGTAGAAAACCGCGGCGAAGGCCTCGATAAGGCTATGCGCCTCGGACTGGCGCCGGGAGCGGGTTTCCAGCATCTCTTCGGCAAGCCTGGCGTAATCGATCTTGCCCGAGCCAAGCCGGGGAAGGTTTTGCCGGACGGAAACGGAGATGAGATTGGCCGGAAGCCGGCTGGCTTCGACAAGGATGTGCCTCGCCTTTTCAGCCAGCGCCGCATCGTCGACATAGACCTGGAGCCTCGCATCGTCGCCCAGCACCGCCGCAGCAATGTCGTGGCGCGCCAGCGCCTGCTCCATGATGTCGAAGCCGATCCTGAGACCGGCGATCTTGGCGAAGCGGGCCTTGCGCCCAACAATGCGGAAAAGGCCGTCTTCGCAGCGCATGCCGACATCGCCGGTTCGCAGTTCATGGACCTCGGCGCCGCGCGCAAGATCGGCGCGCCGCTCGCCATAGCCCATCATCACATTCGGGCCGCGATAGACCAGCTCCCCGGTAACACCGGCGTCGACGACGCGCCTTCCCTCGTTATCGACGAGATCGAGGGAGCCGCCGGGAATGGCGATGCCGATGCGCTCCTCATTGTCGGAGAGACAGTCCGGCGGAATGAAGGCGATGCGAGCCGTCGCCTCGGTCTGCCCATACATGACGAAGAACTGGCCTCCGCTTGCATGCATATGATCGCGGTAGAGGCGGATGAGATCGGGACCAAGCCGCCCGCCCGCGACCGTCATGAAGCGCAGGCCATCCGGCATTGCCGAGCGGAAGCCCGCTTTTTCCATGAGCTCGTAGGAATAGGGAACGCCGGACAGATTGGTGCAGCCGTTCTCACCGATGGCCCTCGCGAATGCGCTGTCCATCACGGACATGCCGGGAAGGAAAATGCTGCCTCCGGCGACCAGATGCGAGTGAAGGACCGACAGGCCGTAGGAATAGTGAAGCGGCAGCACAAGCGCGGTGCGATCGCTCGGCGAGAGCTTCAGATAGGCTGCAATCGCACGCGCATTGGAATCGAGATTGGCATAAGACAGGCGGACCGCCTTTGCCGCGCCCGACGTGCCGGATGTCATCAGCAGCAATGCAAGGTCGGGATGCAGCGGCGGCCCGACGGCATCCGGCTCATTTTCCGCAACGAGACGCCACCGCTGATCCACTTGCCGATAGGTGAAATCCGGCTGGAAGGCGTCTCGGAAATCATCCCACAGCCGCTCATCGCAGGGCGGCAGCATTGCGACCGCATGCCCGGCCCGCAGCGCGCCGAGATAGGCGACGATCACATGCTCCGAGAGATCGGCGGCAATTGCCACGAGCCGCTTTCCACCGCCCAGCCGATCGGCAAAACGCTGCATCCGGCTGTCGAGCTCCGCATAGGAAAGCGCATGTCCATCGGCAAACATAAGCGCCGGCCGCTCTTCTGCGCGAGCGATCACGGACATGAGGTCGACTGCGGTCATAAGGTAAAACTTGAGAACGATCGGAAATAGCGAGGCGCCTATAATCCTTGAATGTCAAAGTCAACAAATTATGTCGCCCGCGGAGAGCCGTGAAACAGTCGAGACGAGCAAAATCAGCCCGTCATCCGCAAGAAACGAAAAAGAGCCGTCGGGGACGGCTCTTTTCCAGGCATTACGATTGGGTGCAGATCGTCACGCGGCCCGTGTGTATCTGGCCTCGGCCTGCCGCCCGGCCTCGCGCAGGCGGAAGTTTGCGAGCAGTGTCTTCAGCTGCGTGCTTTCGTCGGCGAGCGTGCGGCTTGCCGCCGTCGTCTCCTCGACCATCGCCGCATTCTGCTGCGTCATCTGGTCCATGTGATTGACGGAGCTGTTGATCTCGTTCAGGCCGGTCGCCTGCTCGCGCGCCGCCGTCGCGATCGAGGCGACGTGATCGTTGACCTGATTGACCAGCGCCTCGATCTCCAGCAGCGCGTCACCCGTCGAGCGCACCAGCGCGACCCCGCCCTCGACTTCCGTCGCCGAACTGCTGATCAGTGTCTTGATCTCCTTGGCCGCATTGGCGGAACGCTGCGCGAGTTCGCGTACTTCCTGGGCGACCACGGCAAAGCCGCGGCCCGCCTCGCCTGCCCGCGCCGCCTCAACGCCGGCGTTCAGCGCCAGAAGGTTGGTCTGGAAGGCGATCTCGTCGATGACGGAGATGATCTGGTTGATGCGGCTCGAGGATTCCTCGATCCGGCCCATCGCGGTCACGGCGTTGCGGACGATATCGCCGGAGCGCCCGGCGCTCGCCTTGGTCTCGGCCACCATTTCGCGCGCCTCGTTCGCCCGCTCGGATGCGGTCTTGACCGTCGCGGTGATCTCGTCGAGTGCCGCCGCCGTCTCTTCGAGCGCCGCCGCCTGCTGTTCCGTGCGCTTCGACAGATTGCCGGTCGCCTCGCTGATATCGGACGCGCTGTCGTTGACGACGCGGCTCGATTCGGCGATCGCATGGATGACGCCGTTCAGCGCATCGACCGCGGCGTTGAAGTCGCCCCTGAGCTTGGCGTAGTCCTCGCCAATATCGCCGATCGACACCGTCAGGTCGCCGCCTGCGAGCTTCTCCAGGCCGACGCCGAGCGCCTGCATCGCCTGGGTCTGGCGTTCGGAAGCCGAACGCAGGCTCGCCTCGTTGCCGCGGCGCTCTTCCTCGATCTGCCGCTGCCGCTCGTCTTCCCGGCCGCGCAGAGCGCTGCGCTCATCGACGGAATCGCGCAGCACCAGCAGCACCTTGGCCATCTGGCCCACTTCGTCGCGGCACTCGCTGCCGGCAATCTCCACCGATGCCTCTTCGGCGGCGATCGCATTCATCGCCGTCTTCAGCCGCGCGATCGGCGCCGTCACGCTGCGCACGATGGCGAAGGCGATCGCGATTGTCGCCAGCGCGCCGATCAGGCAAACCACGGCGGCCCACATCGCATTCTGGCGATAGAGCGCGGCAAGGTCGTCGCCATAGACGCCGGTGCCGACGATCCAGCCCCAGGGCTCGAAGCCGGCGACATAGGAATATTTCAGCACCGGCTCATCGGCGCCCGGCTTCGGCCAGTAATAATCGACGAAGCCCTTGCCGTCCTTCTTCACCTTGTTGACGAACTCGACGAACAGGAACTTGCCGTTCGGATCCTTCATCTGCGAGATATCGGTGCCGTTCAGCGCCGGCTTGATCGGGTGCATCACCATCTTGGGATGCATGTCGTTGATCCAGAAATAGCCGTCTGCGCCGTAGCGCATGGCGCCGATGACGTCCTTGGCGGCCGTCTGCGCCTGCTCGCGGGTCATCGTGCCCGCCTGCTCCATCTTGTAATATTTGTCGAAGATGCCGAGCGCCGTCGCATCGAGCTGCGCCAGCCCCGCCTTCCGCTCCGCTTCCAGCTCGGAGTAAGAGTAGTTCAGAAAGAAGACCATCGTCGCCGTGAGCACGGCAAGCGTGAAGCCGACGAGGCAGTAAAGGCGGGTGGAAATCTTGACGTTGCGCATGGGGTTCCCGGCGATTCTTATGAGATATCGGCGCCATACTGCACGACCGGAATTACTGGAGCGTAAAGCTTATTTAGAATTCACTTAATTAACGTAAGGGGAGGCGCAGAGTGCAAAAATACAGCCAGCTGAAAACGCGCGAAACATGAACATCGGCAATTATCTTGCGTCTATGCTGTCACGCTGGCTCTGATGTTTTCGAAGGCATACCCTTATTTCAGATGCCTAATATGTGCCTGAGCAGGACTACACATGCACCGAAGGTCCCGAATAAGTACATCCCTATGACGAACCAGAATTGAATCGGACGTTCACTCCGGTACAAATCCGGGGGTGACCCGAAATAACTCTTCATCGGCAAATGGCCTGTCCAGATGGCACGAAGACAAAACACAACCACCCCAACTGCGGTTCCGAAGAGAAGTATGTAGCCGACTATGTCTGAGAGCATCATCACTCCGTATCACCTTGACCTCGCGAACCTGGCTTTGTGCCCCTTAAAAAGTCAAAGACAATTTTTGACCGCTGCGCTTGGTCTATAACCTGGCACCCACCGAACTGGACGTGACGACGTGACTTCGAAAAACCACTGACACGTCTCGTCATCATGCACTAGGGTATTTGCCGTGAATCGCCCCGCACCAACTGGAGAGCCCTTGATGACCGATGCCGCCAAGCCGAGAGGCGAACTGACGCTGCGCACGCTCGCCATGCCGGGAGATGCCAATCCTGCCGGCGATATCTTCGGCGGCTGGGTCATGGCGCAGATGGACCTTGCATCCGGCATCCGCGCCGCCGAGCGCGCCAAGGGCCGCGTCGTCACCGCCGCCGTCAAGGAAATGGCCTTCGAACTGCCGGTCAAGATCGGCGATACGCTCTCGGTCTATACCGATGTCGAGCGCGTCGGCCGCACCTCGATCACGCTGATCGTCGAAGCCTGGGCGCATCGCTCGCGTTACGCCAAGATGGAAAAGGTCACTGCCGGCACCTTCATCATGGTGGCGCTCGACGAAGAGGGCAAGCCGAAGGTTGTCCCCACCGAGTAACACGCTCGAAACCCGAGGGACAGGGATGGAAACGGTCAGCTCGCAGGAGGTCTTCCTTCACATCAAGGTGGTGATGGGCATGGTCATCAGCCTCTCGCTTGCGAGGCTCCTGACCGGCGTCGCCGGCATCGTCCAGCATCCCGCCAAGGCGAAGGTCTATCCCATCCACCTCGGCTGGGCGCTCTCCCTGTTTCTCTTCATCATTCACATCTGGTGGTGGGAATATCGCCTGCAGGCCGTGCCCGTCATCGGCTTCGGCATCTATCTCTTCCTCATCTGCTTCTGCAGCCTGTTCTTCCTGCTCTGCGCCCTGCTCTTTCCCGCAACTCTCGACGAATATGGCGGCTACGAGGAATATTTCATATCGAGGCGCAAATGGTTCTTCGGCATCCTCGCCCTGATCTATGCCGTCGACATTCTCGACACCGCGATCAAGGGACCGGAGCGCATCCTCTCCCTCGGCTGGGAATACCCCGCCCGCAACATCATCTACATCCTGCTCTGCGCCATCGCCGCCTGGACCCCCAACCGCCGCTTCCACACGATCTTCATTCTCGCCAACCTGGCCTATCAGGTGAGCTTCATCTTTCGGCTTTATGATGTGTTGGAGTGAGGCCCGATCCCGTGAAGCGGGAGCGATCGATCCTGTGGATCGATCGCAGGGCCGAACCCTGAGCCCGAGCGAAGGGCCGGGCGGCGGCTTGCTCCACAAACCTGCGCCTCAAGCCCGCGACCTCTCTCCAGCCTCATCCTGAGGCGCCCCGCAGGGGCCTCGAAGGACGAGGCTGGCCACCCGCTTCGCCAAATGCCAGGGCTGGCGTGGCGCCAAGCCACCCGCCCCCGTGGTTCGAGACGGCCCTTCGGGCCTCCTCACCATGAGGGCTGGTCGGTGTGCCGTGCCGCCCCGCCGCTCCGCACAGTGCCTGTCCCTGAGAAGAGCAAGAAAATCGCTGCCACTCACACCTTCAAAAACTGCGACCCCTTGTCAAACCCCAGCCCCGGGAAGATCTTCCCCGTCAGATCATCCACACCGACATCGAACTGCCGGTAGAGCATCGCCGCCGCCAGCTCCCGCACATCGGCCGTCGGCATCAAATCGCGATCCTCGAGCAACTGCCCGTCCCCGAGCCCTGGCCACTTGCCGAGGATGCGGCCGCCGTTGATGGCGCCGCCTGAGAGCAGCGCGCAGCCACCGGTGCCGTGGTCGGTGCCGCCGGAGCCGTTCTGGCGGACGGTGCGGCCGAATTCGGTCATGGCGAGCACCACGGTCTTTGCCCAGATCTCCGGCCCGAGCGTCGTCTTCAGCGTATTGATCGCCTGAGCCAGATCCTGCGCCGGCCGCTTGAACTGGCCGGCCTGGCCGATATGCGTGTCCCAGCCCGATATCGAAAAGCTGGCGATACGGTAATCGCCCTTCAGCATGTTGGCCGCGAGCGCCGCCACGTCGGTCACCTTCGCGCCGCGCTGGCCGTCCGGCTCAACCATCATCGAGGCGGTGTCGGCCCGCGTCGCCTCGGCAAGTGCCGCGGCAAAGGGCGGATCGCCGGCATAGAGCCGCGCCAGGAACTGCATCTCGTCGCGCGCCGGCGCCAAAATGGAATCCGACGCCCAGACATCGACTTCGTTCGGCCCGGAAAGGATCAGCTCCGTCGAGGTGTTGACGTCGACCGCCTTGCGCGCATCCGAGCGCGGAATGACGGCGAGCGCCCGGTTCAGCCAGCCGGTCTTTTCCTCGGCGACATGCTCGCCGCCGGATTCCAGCATGTCCTGCCCGTCGAAATGGCTTCGCTGGTCGCGATAAGGCGTCGACACCGCATGCACGAAGGCGAGCTCCTTGCTCTTCCACAGCGGCATCAGATCAGCGGCGGCGGGATTGAGCCCGAAATGCCCGTCGAGATCGAGCAGCCCGGTCGCGGGCGTCAGCGCCAGCGTCGGCCGAAGCGCGGCAAAGCCGGCATCGCCATAGGGCTGCACCAGATCCAGCCCGTCCATCGCGCCGCGCAGCACGATGGTGACGAAGCGCTTGTCGCCAGGCATCGCCGCGAAGGTGACCGGCGTGAAGATCGGCGCGGCGGCAAGACAGCAGGCCGAGGTCAGAAAGCCGCGGCGGGAAAGCGAGATCTGGTTCATGACGGCAATCTCCTAGCGGCGGTTGAATTCGGGCGATGCCAGCACCAGTGTCAGGCCGCTGATCTTGTTCGGCGCCTGCGACACCACGCGGATCGTCTCGTCGCGGGCCGCATCGGCAAGCGTCGATTTCAGGAACTCGCGCGGGTCCTCGTCGCGGCCGAACTGCGCTGCGGCCCGCCTTGCCCAGGCCAGCCGCTCGGCGAGCTGGCTGCCGGTGATCCAGGCGGAAAAACCTTCCTCGAAACCGGCCGGGCTTGGCGGCAGCCAGGTCGGCTGGCCCATGCGCTTCAGCGCTCCCTGCCCCAGCGCCCGCGCCGTCCGGAAGGCCTCGAGCCGCTTGTCCCGCGCCTCGCCGGCGGGATCGGTCTGCACCGGCGCTCCCGCCATGCCTGGTGTATTCGCCGCCATGTCGCCCTCATCGGTGCCCTGCTGGTTGGCCGCCAGGAAGCTGCCGACGACACCGTTGACCGGCCCTGCATTCAGCGCCCTGAGACCGGCGACGACATAGTCGAAGGGCTGGCGGGCCTTGGAGCCTTCGTTCTGCCAGGCGGCGGGATGGTCGAGCATGGCGGTGTAAACGGCGGTGAGATCGCCATCTGTCTTCTTCCAGGCCGCGGCCATGTCGGAGACCATGCCCTCGTCGGGCTGGTCGGAGACGAAATGCACCGCGAGCTTGCGGCTGATATGCGCCGCCGTCTTCGGATGGACGGCGAGATCGTCGAGCATGTCGAGATAATCCTCGCGCGAGCGATTGCGCCCGCCGTAGCTGACGCCGAGCACCTCATGCGTGCCGGGCTCCGATATATTCGGCCGGAAGGCGATGTCCATCTCCTTGCGGTCGATGGTGAGCCCCGTCAGCACCATGGCGGCGGCCGTCACATCCGCCTGGGTATAGCCGCTGCCGGCGCCGAGCGTGTGCAGTTCCAAGAGTTCGCGGCCGAGATTTTCGTTCAGGCCCTTGTTGCGTTTCATGCCGCCGACCGAATCCGGCCCGAGCGAATCCGCCTGGTCGAGATAGATCAGCATGGCGGGATGGGCCGTGGCGTTGCGCAGCAGGTCGCCGAACCTGCCTGCTATGAAAGGCCGGATCGCCTCGGCCTCGTAAAGCGGCACGATGAGGCGCATCGGCAAGCTCTTGTTGGCGCTGGTGGAGAAATGATCGGTCCAGAAGGTCGAAAGCCGCTCGTAAAAGCCGTAGGGCGAGAGCACCGCCTGCATCAGCCTGAGGTTCGCATCATGCTGGAACTGCTGCTGCGCCTGCCGCTGCACGCCTTTGCGCATCTCGCGCCGCGCCGGATCGTCGGTCACCGTCTTGGCGTCCTCACGGATCTGCTTCAGCTGCTCCTGCAGGCTGAGGATCGCCCGGTGGCGCATGTCGGGGCCGCCGAGCGGAAAGTCCGGCGTCGCCTCCACGCCCTTGCCGACCTGCCCGATCAGCTCATCCTTGTTCTGTGGCGGCGTCTCGCCCGGCCGGAAACCATATCCGAACCGGATCGCCGCCATCGTCGGGAAAGAGAGGCTCATGGCCGGTCAACTCCTGATCACTTGGTGGTGAGAGGCTGACAGCCGAATGCGACGCCAATCTGTAGGAAATGTGGCGTTTTCCGGACATGGACGATTTGTAATCTATTGAAAAAGCTAAGGTTTACGCCCGGAAAATGAAGGATGCTCCGATTGCGATGAGCGCGAAACCGATGGCATGGTTCCACGTCAGGTCCTCGCCGAGCCAGAAGATCGAGAAGCCGGCGAAGACGAGGAGCGTGATCACTTCCTGCATCGTCTTCAGCTGCGCCGTCGTATAGACCGCCGAGCCGATGCGGTTCGCCGGCACCGCCAAGCAATATTCGAAGAAGGCAATGCCCCAGCTGACGAGGATGGCCAGGAAAATGGCCGTGCCCTTGTGCTTGAGGTGCCCATACCAGGCGAAGGTCATGAAGATGTTGGAGGCAAACAGCATGACGACGGGCCAGACGGCGGCGGGAGAAAATGACATGAAGCAACTCGGCTGTGGAGAGAATATCCGATCCGGCGAGATACCGGCGGGCTTTACCTAGCACGCCTTCGTTCGACGGCAAGTCCCGGAATGCGGACCGATCGTCTCAGGCGACCGAAGCAATGCGGATCGCCGCCGGCAAAACATTGTTTTAGTCCCCGATATTCGTATCTATTGTTGGACAGATTTAAAGCGCCGCATGGACAGGGGACCATATGGACAATCCAGCTGCGATGCAGCAACCCGTTGCTTTGCCTTCACGCCACTTCTGGCAACGCCTTGTAGCCTTTGCCGTCGACATCCTCATCTTTCAAGCCGTCATCCTTGTAGCAACTCATTACATTTCAACCGCCCTTCCCTCGAACCTCCGCTTCCCCGGCTGGAGTTCGATTGAGTGCGTCCCGGAGGTGCCGTCTCAGCTTGCCAAGCGAATCGAAGAAGGTTGGCCGTTGAAGCCGAACGAATTTCGCACCACCGCAATCTGCGAACTGCGCCAATTCGGGTTCGGAAAGCACCAATACCTGCAGACAACAGTTCTGATGGAACCATGGGACGACGTGTCGCCAACTCAAGTGCTGACCATCCCTCTGGACGCAGACGGCAACCCGGTCACCAGAGCCATACCTGCCTATTCCAATTTGATATCAGGCATAGCCAGCACCATGCTGATCGTGCTGACTTTTGCCTGTTTTTCTGCGAATGGCCGCCGCACAGCCGGAAAGGCGGTTTTCTTCCTCGAAGTAACGACTGTGGATGGCAAAAGCCCCGACTTCGGCACCGCGGTGAAACGCGAAATCCTGAAGTTCAGCCCGAACCTGCTTTTCAATGCCGCCGCATTCGCGATCTCTCTGTTTCCGGCCTATCCGGCGCAAGACTTCGACGCCTTGCTTGCCATGTTCCACGACGGATATACGCCTTCAGACATCAGTACGATTTGGCTCTACGGCATCTGGACAGTCACGATCATGGGCTGGTGGCTCCTGCCGTTCGCCGAGTGGAAAGGACAGCTCTTCTACGATCGCATATGCGCCTGCAAAGTCGTGACGACCCAAGAGGCGAGCCGCCCCATTGAAGCACCGGTCAGGCAAAACAGGCCGCGGATGTACCGCAGGCTGGCGCCTATTCGCGGTAGCCGCCGCCGGAGGCGAAGGGCATACCTGAGAGTACCGTATTGAGCAGCGAATAGGAGGCCGCGCCCTTGGCGCAGCCTCCATCGAAAAGAAGTCAGGCGCTGTGCATCGCGCCCTGCGGCGCTTCGCCCTCCTCCGAGCCGAAGCGCACATCTTTCTTCTCGTAACCGAAGCCGGCAAGCAGGGCGACGACGAGCGCGACGACAGCCGCGACGATCAGCAGCGCATAGGCGTAATCGCCATCCCAACGGGCGGCGAGGCCTGCCTGCAGCGTCGCGTTGCCGGAGGCGAGCAGGTTGCCAAGCTGGTAGGCGAAGCCGGGGAAGGTGCCGCGCACCTCGTCCGGCGACAGCTCGTTCAGATGCACCGGCACGATGCCCCAGGCGCCCTGCACGAAGAACTGCATCAGGAAGGCGCCGATGGCGAGCAGCACCGGCCCCGGCGCATAGGCCCAGAGCGGCGCGACCGGCACCGCGATCAGCGCGGCCGTGACGATCGCCCGCTTGCGGCCGATCCGCTGCGACAGCGCCCCGAAGAACAGGCCGCCGCAAATCGCGCCGATATTGTAGACGATGGCGATGGCGCCGACCGTATGGGTCGAATAGTTGCGCTGGGTCTCGAGGAAGGTCGGGTAGATATCCTGCGTGCCGTGGCTGAAGAAGTTGAACGCCGTCATCAACAGCACCGCCCAGATGAACAGCGGAATGTTTTCCCGCAGCACCGTCAGGAACGGCCGGCGCCCCGCCGCCTGCCGCGTGAGGAAGGCCGGGCTCTCCTCGACATTGCGCCTGATGTAAAGCACCAGCAGCGCCGGCACCGCGCCGACGAAGAACATGCCGCGCCAGCCGATGACGGGAAAGAGCAGGAAGAACACGATCGAGGCAAGCAGATAGCCCGAGGGATAGCCGGCCTGCAGGATGCCCGAGACGATGCCGCGGCTCTCCTCCGGCACCGTCTCCATGACGAGCGAAGCCCCGACACCCCATTCGCCGCCCATGGCGATGCCGTAGAGCGCCCGGAGCACCAGGAACATGGTGAGCCCGGTGGAGAAGCCGGTCAGGAATTCGAACAGCGAATAGAGCAGCACGTCGGCCATCAGCGTGATGCGCCGCCCATAGCGGTCGGCGGCCAGCCCGAAGATCAAAGCGCCGAGCGCCCGCATGGCGAGCGTCAGGAAGATCGCCACCGAGACGGCGGGAACATCGGTATGGAATTCCTCGGCGATATATTTGAGAACGAACACGAGAATGAAGAAATCGAAAGCGTCGAGCGTCCAGCCGAGATAGCTGGCGATGACGCTGTTGCGCTGCTGCGGCGTCAGCCGGCGCAGGCTTTCCAAAGCGGACATATGAATTCCTCCGTCCGAAAGCGGCGGCGAGGCGGTCAATTCCGGATGCCGTCGGAAGGGGTGCCCGAACCGGGCGGGTTGCGGCTGTCAGGGGCTGCGGTTGCGGGAAAACGCATTCGCAATCGGAGACAGCGGAAACAACGGCAGCGATGCTGGCCGAGTTCCATCACGTTTGTCGTGATCGACGGCCTATGCTGAGACCCCCTGCATCGCGTCCTCCTGACATAGCATGTAATTATCCTTTGACGTCGACGGAGTCGGGGCCGCCAACCTATCTTCCCTCACCAAGTCAGTTATGCAGAGATTGGCATTATTTCGTTTTTCTGTCGCAAGGCGTCTCTGACGCGGGCGTTTGCGATGGTGATGATCTTGCGCATGAGGGCGGTGAGGGCCAGACGTTTGGGTTTTCCGCGCTTGAGCATTGCCTTGTAGGCTATGGCAAGCGGCGTTGCGCCGCGACAGGCGGCAAGGGCGGCGATGAAGAGCGCCGGCCGGATCTGGCGTCTTCCGCCGATTGTGGAGCGGTGCCAGCTGGCCTTGCCGCTGTCTTTTGGATGCGGGGCGACGCCGGCGAGGCTTGCGATCTGGCGCCGATTAAGGCTGCCGAGCTCGGGCATGACGGCGAGCAGCAGCGGCACCAGGACCTGGCCGATGCCCGGCACCGAGCGCAGAGCCTCGGCCCGCAGCACCATGCTGCGGCTTTCGGCGATCAGGGCGTCGATCTGTTGGTTGAGAGCGTCGATGTGGCGGTTGATCTCGGCGAGATGGGCCTGGATATTGTCGGCGATCAGGCTGCTGCGTGGGGCCTTCAGACGGTTTTGCTCCTGCACCCGCATGGCGACGAGGTCAAGACGACGGGCAACGAGCAGCTCGAGCTTCTGCTGGCAGGGCTCGGCCGGCTGCCATCGCGCCAGAGTGGCGACGCGATCGCCGCCATAACTGCGGAGCCAGCGAGTATCGATCGGGTCGTTCTTGGCGTGCTTGCCGAAGGATTTAATATAGGCGTTGACCTTGGCGGGATCGGCGCGATGGGCTGGGATGGCCAATTCCAACAGCACGCCGAGCAAGGTATCTTCATGGCCGCCAGTGGCCTCGCAGACGGCGAGCGTGGCGGTGCCTTGATAGGGCTGCAGGGCGGTGCGCAGCGCATCGGCCTCGTTGGCAATGGTCAGGCAGCGGCCGGTGCAGCTGTCGAACAGGGTGACGGTATTGCAGGAAACGTCCAGGCCGAGGACGCACTGGATTTCGGCGGGTTCTGCTATCATAATTGGGCTCCATGCTTCGAATTGTCTGCGGGCGTGTCCTTCGGATAGCCCATTCAAGTCAGCAAGCGATGCGAAGCTGGTGCGGCAAAGTCCCTTCATGAGGTCGGTCGTTGACACCTATTCCTGTACGGGCGCTTTGTCGCGCGAACCCCGGGATGGCCATCCCGGGGTTCGATCCCAGCTTCTCCTACAGTAAAGCATAGATTTGAGAGACAATTCCTGTGCTCGTCACAGGAATCCAGAGCGCCCAAGTCCTTGGGTGCAAAGACTCTTTTCCTTGAACTGTTGATTCATTCACGGCGCAGACGCGCCGTGGCTGGATTCCTGTGACAAGCACAGGAATGAGGAGAGTGGGATAGACCGCGCCTAAATATCTCAAGCCACCCTACCCCGGCACACCCAAGCCACAGACGCAAACGACCGCGGTCCATCCGGCTCGCCGGCCTCGTAAGCCGCCCTCATCGCCGCATCCACCGCCTCCCGCTTGCCAGCCTCCAGCCCGGCCACATACCGGCCGAGCGGCCCCTCGCCGGCGGCGATCGGCTGCCAGTAGTCGTCGAAGGAAAGATAATCCATCCGGATCAGCAGCGACGTCTCCTCGACCTCGGTCAAACCCTGGTCGATGAAGCACTGCTTCATCTCGCCTGGCCGCATCATCGGCTGGAAGCAATATTTGCGGCGCAGCGGCAGCGCGTTCTCGTCGAGCATGACGACCGTGTCCCACATCATCCGCATGCCGGACATGCCGCCGTAGTGATCCCAGACGGTGGCGGCCACCACGCCGCCGGGGCGCACGACACGCGCCATCTCCGCCACCGCCTTGGCGGCCTCCGGCACGAAATGCAGCACCAGCAGCGACATCGCCCTGTCGAAGCGATTATCCTCGAAGGGCAGCGCGCAGGCGTCGCCCCGCTGGATTGCGATCCGCGGATCGGTATTCGCCCGCTTCGCTGCCTCGACGAAAACAGGCGAATAATCGATGGCCGCGATCTCCTTTAAGCCTGGTCTTTCCGCCAACTTAAAGGTCAGACTGCCGGTGCCGCAGCCGACATCGAGCACCCGGTCCCCTTCCGCCAACCCGGCAAAATCGATCAGCATCGGCGCCAGCCGCTTGCTCCAGCGTCCCATCAGCCGCTCATAACCATCGGCACTTTCGACATGGAAACTCGACGGCATGGAAACCTCCCCTTCAAGGACGATGCCTGCTGACGATCATTATCGTTCTGCAGGACGGCCATCGCAAGCGGGTATCGGCGCGTGCTTGTCGTAGTCGAAGCGTAAAATGTATCGCGCCATGATACATCCTTCTTGACTTGCGTCCGTATCACGCTACGATACACCAATATAGGGAGCCGGCATTGATCCGTTCGTTCAAAGACGCTGTCACGGAAGCCGTTGCCAGCGGCAAGGCTCCGAAGGGCTTTCCGGCCGATCTCGTCAGGCCAGCCATTCGCAAGCTGGCGATGATCGACGCGGCGCATGTTCTGGAAGACCTTCGTTCGCCTCCGGGGAATCGCCTCGAAGCCTTGAAAGGAAACAGGGTCGGCCAGCATTCGATCCGTATCAACGATCAATGGCGTATCTGTTTCGTCTGGAGGGACAATGGCGCCGAAGACGTTGAAATTGTCGACTACCACTAGTGCATCGGCCGAAATCGGAATCGATATTAGGAAGCGCGATGCGAGGACTGAAGGAACTCAGAGATGACTAATAGTCTTTTGCCGGTCCATCCCGGCGAAATCCTCCGCGAGGAGTATCTGACCCCACTCAAGATGAGCGCGGGCGCACTCGCCAGGAAGCTGAACGTGCCGCGCACCCGTATCGAGCGCCTCGCGTCGGAGGAAACCGCCGTGACGACGGATACGGCGCTTCGCCTTGCCAGGTTCTTTCGCACCACGCCCGAGTTCTGGATGAATATGCAGGCAGGCTATGATTTGAAGAAGCAGGCCCACGCGCTTGCGCATGAATTGGACAAGATCCCCGCGATGGATAGCACAGCCTGATTGGTCTGCCCTGCATGAAACGTCACTGCCACAGAAAATCCGGCCCCGTCGTTTGCATCGTCAGCTTCAGCGTCCCGTCCGGCTGGACGACATAGGTCTCGAACACGCGGTAGCCGAAATCGCCGAGGAAGGTGTTCTTCACCACCGTTCCTGGCCGATAGGGCGAATGGGCGACCTTGCCGCCATAGGTGAGGCTGCCCGGAAGAGGCTCGGGCTCACCGGCGCTGGCGCAGCCGGCGAGGATGAGGGGAATGGCGATGAGCGCGTGCTTCATCTGGGCGAGCGTCCTCCGACAGGCGCCAGTGGGCCGCTGCCGCCAATCCACATATCATAACATAGCCGCGACATCAGAAAACGGCGTTGCGGCCTTCGAAATCCATGCGCAGCGACTGCGCTCGCGCGAGCGCGCCGGCAATCCTCTCGTCGGTGAAGGGCTTCGCGATCACATCGAGCGCGCCTTCGATCCCGTTTCCGACGCTCTCCGGACTGCCGGTCACGAAGATGACGTCGACGCCGAAGCGGTCGATCAGCCTCCTGGCGAGCTGGGCGCCACTGAGCCCGTCGGAAAGGCTGAGATCGACGAGCGCGACATCGCTTCGCGGAGCATAGGCGAGCGCCTGCTCGATCGTCGACACCGGCCCGACGGTCTGGTGTCCAGCATCCTGCGCGATGCGCTCGAGCTCCATGGCGATGAAGTTCTCGTCTTCAACGATCATGACTTTCACGGCTTATCCTCCTCCCAATGAGCAAGCGAACCGGCGGTCACACCGCCGGTATTCGGTGAACGCAACTTCCCCTCGAATGTTTCCAATCCGAAAGACATGCGTGTGAAAATGGTAACTGATTTCTCGCATCATCGGCGCTACCGCTCGATACTGCCGGTGCGCCGGATCTTCCGCTGCAGGAGCAGGATGCCATAGAGCAGCGCTTCGGCTGTTGGCGGACAGCCGGGAACATAGACGTCGATCGGCACGATGCGGTCGCAGCCGCGCACCACCGAATAGGAATAGTGATAATAACCGCCGCCATTGGCACAGGAGCCCATGGAGATCACATAGCGCGGTTCCGGCATCTGGTCGTAAACCTTGCGCAGCGCCGGGGCCATCTTGTTGCACAATGTGCCCGCGACGATCATCAGATCCGATTGCCGCGGACTGCCGCGCGGGGCGATGCCGAAGCGCTCGACATCATAGCGTGGCATCGACATCTGCATCATTTCGATGGCGCAGCAGGCAAGGCCGAAGGTCATCCACATCAGCGATCCCGTGCGCGCCCAGGTGATGAGTTCGTCGGTGCTGGTAACGAGGAAGCCTTTGTCGGCAAGCTCGGCGTTGATCATCCCCATCGTCGGGTCGCCCTGCCGTTGCTCGCCGGGAAACTGGAAATCGCCCGGCGCCGGGTGCGGTTGCGTAAAGGGCGGCATCGTCTTCTCCTGTGAGCCGACCTCCAACGACGCTGAGACGCCAAAGTTCCTGCCGCACCCGCCCGGTACGATAGCGAACATTTTTGGTCATCTTCTTCCAGGAGGTTCGACGCAGCGCCGACAGCCTGACCGATCACGGATCCTTATCGAGGAACCAGCGGATCGCGGCGTCGTTCCGGCACCGCGAGAGCGGCAATTGCCGCACGGAATGAATGCGGGTGATCCCACCCTCGCCGTCCGTGTCGACGTCCATGCAGGCGCAGCCATAACCATGCGTGGCATGGGTGTAGACATATTCGCCGGTCGTCAGATCCGGGATCTTGTCCATTCCCTCGGCCTTGTAGCCGCTGCCATTCTCCATGATGGTCCAGCCGCCGCCGGCATCCATGAGCGACCAGTTGGCCGTCGAGGGATTGTCTAGCCAGCCGCAGCGCCGTTCGGCATGCGCCGCCGCGGGCGCGAGAAGCACCATCAGAACAAACGCATGCAATCTGGTCATAAGCCCCCTCCGCGTCGCCGGTCACTATGCATGGTCCGCGGCCGGCAAGGCAACAGAGCTTATTCCAGATGCCTCCGCCTGGCCGGCCTCCAAGCGCTGGGAGCCACCCGCCCTCGTCCTTCGAGGCCCCTACGGGGCACCTCAGGATGAGGGCTGACCGGTGTGCCGTGCATTGAATGTAACCGTTGCTACGTCTATCGCCGCAGTTTTCCGTCGCGCCAAGCAGCGGGCTTCTCTCCAGCCTCATCCTGAGGTGCCCCCGCAGGGGCCTCGAAGGACGAGGCTGGCCACCGCCCCTCTAAGCATGCAACCGAGGCCCAGCCAAGAGCATGGGCTCACGATTTCGCCTTTGCGCTTTCCTCCCGGAACGCCGCCTCGCCGGCATCGGAGACCTCGACCCATTTCTTGTCGGGCTCGGCATCGGCGGTGTAGGCATCGTGCCAGTTCCACCATTTGTAGGTCGGCGTCTGCGGATAACCCTCGGGCGAATTCTCCCAGACCTCCTGGCGGCCGAGCGGCGTGATGTCGAGATAGTTCCAGGTGCCGCCCATCTGTTCGTCGCCGCGATTGTTGATGAAATAGGTGCGGAAGATGCGCTCGCCGTCACGGTAGAAGACATTGGTGCCGTGCCACTCGCCGACTCCGAAGTCCCAGTCGAAGTCATCGGTGACGGTCACCCACGGCATCGTCCAGCCCATGCGTTCCTTCAGCCTGGCGATATCGGCCTGCGGCGCGCGCGAGGCGAAGACCAGGGTCGTGTCGCGGGCGTTGAGATGGGCGACATGGGCCACCTGATCGGCCACCATCGAGCAGCCGCGGCAGGCATGCTCGGGCCAGCCGTAGACGCCGGGCTCGTAGAAGGCGCGGTAGACGATCAGCTGGTGCCGGCCCTCGAACAGGTCGAGCAGGCTGACCCTGCCCTGCGGCCCTTCGAAGACATAGTTCTTCTGCACCGCCATCCACGGCATGCGCCGCCGCTCGGCGGCAAGCGCGTCGCGGGCGCGGCTATGCGCCTTTTCCTTGACCAGAAGCTGCTTGTGGGCCGCTTCCCAGGCCTCCTGCGAGACGACGGGCGGCGTCTTCATCGCCTGCCCGCTTGCTCCATTCTCCGTTGCTGCAGTCATCGCTTCGATCTCCTCTTTGAGGCGAATCCCCGCCTCCGTGGTCGAAAGCCGGTTCATCGCGCATGGGTCGGAGATAGTTTCGCATCTGATATCGTACAGTGGGAGTAACAAGTGTGACGGCCAGAGGACTTCGCGCCATTGCCGGCTTCAACAATCAGCACGGTTGCCAAACGCGCGGGACTGGCGGAAGCTTGTTCCGGTTCAGGCGACGGATTGTTCGATATGACGACAGCCACCACTTCCACCATGCCCAGCCACGGCAGCGCCAGGATCTGCCGCGGCTGCTGGGACCAGATGCACATGCCGATCCCGATCGGCGGGCCGCTGGCGCTGCCCTTCCGCGCCTTCGGCATCACCCGCAGCAAGATGAACCCCGATATCTGCACGATCTGCGAGCGCTCCTTCCAATATGTGAAAAAGCAGCGCCAGATCACCGTCGGTGCGACCATCCTGTTCGCCGATATCAGGGGCTTCACCGATCTTTCCGAACGCATCGAGGCGGTGCGCCTGAGCGAGATCGTCAGCCAGTTCCAGGATCGCTGCGCCCAGGCGATCTGGGCGCATGACGGCATCGTCAACAAGCAGATGGGCGACGGGCTGATGGCGATCTTCAATTTCCCGATCGTCAGGAAAGATCATGCCGCCGCCGCCATCATGGCCGCCCGGGAGATCCAGCGCAATTGCGCCGCGGCGCTGAGTGGCATGGCGCCGGATGCCCTGACCGGTCGGCCGCTCGGTGTCGGCGTCGGCATTCATACCGGCGAGGTCCAGATCGGCGAATTCTCCAGCTTCCGCAGCGATTTCACCGCCATCGGCGGCGTCGTCAACCAGGCCGCGAGGCTGGAATCCCAGGCCGCCGCCGGCGAGATCCTCGTCTCCGCCGAAACGGCGGCCGAGGCCGCCGCCCTCGTTGCCGGAGCGGAAGAGCGCACGCTTACACTCAAGGGCATCGAACAGCCGGTGCAGGCGCGGGTACTCGTCAAGCACTGAGCCATTGCGCCTGTGCGCCATCATGCCCCCTCAAAGGCGCGGCTGAATTTATCGCGCTCCGATTGCTGACGAATCGCCGTGCAATCGACTAATCTCAAAAAAAAGCGTTCATTAAACCATTTAACGCGGGGGGTATTTCATGGGTAGTTTTTCTCTGTGGCACTGGCTGATCGTCTTGATCGTCATAGCCGTGCCGTTGATCTTCATCTTCAGAAAACCGCCGGCCAGCCCGAACCGCTTCGGCGGCCCGGCCGAGCCGATGGGTTTCGGCCAGGCGATCGGAAGTTATTTCAAGAACTATGTGAATTTCCGCGACAGAGCGAGCCGATCGGAATTCTGGTTTTCTACGCTCTTCGTCGCTCTCGTGGCCATCGCCGTATACGTCGTGGATCGGAGCCAAACCTTGAACCATATATGGTCACTGGCCACGTTTCTCCCGTCGACCGCGATGGCCGCTCGACGCCTTCACGACGTTAACCGAAGCGGATGGCACCAGCTTCTCGGACTATTGGTTCCCATCGGAACGATTGCCACTCTCGTATGGTACTGCAAAGCGCCCAGGGCGGACCATTCCAGGGAAAGCGTCTTTGCTTGAGCATTGCCTGAGGACGGTTCTACTGGTTGAAAGCGTTGTCCCGTTGAGCCAGAATGCCGTCGTCGAATACAGGATGGTCCAACCTTCATGCTGACCGGCTCATGTCATTGCGGCAAGACGGGCTGGACGCTTACGGGCGATCCCGGCTCGATCACCGCATGCAACTGCACGCTCTGCCGGCGCTACGGCACACTCTGGGCCTATGACTTTGAAGGAGAGCGCATCGCGCTGAGCGGCGAAGCCGCCTCCTACACCCGCTCCGGCCGGGACACGTCCTCGCTCGAAATCCTGTTCTGCCCGACCTGCGCCTGCGTGCTCAGCTGGCGCGGCCTGCGCCTGCAGAAGGACGGCCGCCGCCGCATGGCCGTCAACATCCGCCTCGCGCCGCCGGAACTCGTCGCCGACCTGCCGATCGACCATTTCGACGGTCTGGAGAGCTTCGACGACGTGCCTTCCGACGGGCGGTGCGTAAGGGATATGTGGTTCTAACAACCGCCGCTCGCCAAAGCAGGAACGGCGACGCGGCCTCAGCCCGCGCTCCCGCGTCAGGTCTTCATGCCGGTCAGCTCATTAAACGGGTAGTAACGCAGCCGCTTGTCTTTGCAGCGCTGGTCATTCGCCGTCGCACCGAGTATTTTGCCATCCGTGAAGGAGACGCCGAGATAGGCCCAGTCTCCCCAGCTGCGCTTGGGCACTACCCGCACGCAATAAGCATAGATCTTCTTCTCGGGCTCGATCAGCACCACGCTCGAAATGCGGGCCCAGACGACTTCTCCCGCTTCGTGCCGGTAACTTCTCTTGAAGACGATGTTGATGAAGTTCTGCCGGACGTCATTCGAGGGAGGCCGCTGCGAATCCGCTACGGATTGCGACACGGGAGCATTACAGCCGGCCAGCATCAGCATGGCAGCGCAAGCAAGGAGTTTTATTCTCATTCAGATGGATCTCCAAGAATCGCAGCATGATAACACTGCGCATTCCCACAAACACAGCGCGAACAATATTTGCAATACACGAAAATAAGCATTGGCGATGCCGCGCGTGTCGCCGCGTGACACCTCGATACGGACTATGTCCGTCCCTCTATGCCTGAGGGTTTGAAGCGGAACTTGCGGTCCCATTCTCATCATCGGCGATCGGCACGCCGGCCTCCAGCGCCGCGAGGATGAAGGCCTGCCTTACCGTCTCGGCCGGCATCCGCCCGGCAAGCCACGCGCGGCAGAAATCGATCGCCCGCTGCTGATGGACCCCGCCATTCACCGGCCAGTCGGACACCAGTGCATACAGCGCATCCTGCGGTGAGCGGAGAACCAGCCGTTCGCCGGTATCAAGGTTGATGGAGATCGGTTTCTTCCAGAAGGCGGAATGGTCGCTAATGGCAGTCGCACCTGCAGCTGAATGGACTGCAAAGTAACTGCGGAAAGCCGATCACGGTTCCACTGCGGCTCCGATGGCAGCACCCAAGAGAGCCTTATCCCGAGGCGCGGAAGCCGAAAGCTGGAGCCTCGAAGGACGAGGCGGGTGCGCCGGCCTGGCGGCGCCACCCTGCCCGCGCGCCATCAACCCGGCAGCTTGCAGCCCTTGCTCATGCCGGCGGACTGCATGGCGGAAATCTTGCCTTTCGATGCGGCGATTTCGCCTTCCTTGTCGCCTCCGGCAACGCTGCCGATTGGGACGCCGACGAGAAAGACCCCGAAGGCATCGCCGTTTGCCGCGCTGATCTGCTGCTTCGACAGATCGTCCAGCTTCGCCCGCTCCTTCTTGAGTTCGGCGGCAAGAGCTCCACAGCTGAGGTTCGTATAGGCAGCCATCGGAATATCGACCTGCACGATGGCGTCAGGACGTTTGGCACAGCCGGCGAGTGCCGCCGTCGCTGCGAATGCGATAATAATCTTCTTCATGAATGGTCCCCAATTCCCGCAGTAGCTGTAACATCGCCGCCCGCAATGCGGGAGGCAACCCGCTCTTCAACCACAGACTTTTTATTTGCTCGCTCAAGAACTGATTGCGAGTCCTCACCGCCCACCATTGTTCACCAATCGGAACGATTCATTCGTTTCCCTTTTGTACTCTTTGCCTCTTCACTTTCCCGATGACTCTCTCCATATTCGCGCCATGGCCAGATCTCCGAAAAAATCTCCGACCTCGAATGGTTTCGAGGAAGCCCCGCAATCGTCCTTTGAAGGCGCTCCCCTCTCGGGTTCCGTCGCCGACTGGGTGAAGCAACTGGAGGCCGATGCGGAGGCATCGGGCGTCGAGAGCCAGCGCGACATTGCCTCCAAGGCCGGCAAGCACCGCAAGGCGGTGGAGAATGCGGCGCGTAAGCATTCGGAGGCCGTCAGCGTCAACAAGAAGGCCACCGTCGGCAAGACCGCGCGTGGCGTGTCCATAGGCGGATCCAGCGATCCCAAGACCCGCGCCGCGGCCGGCCTCAACCCGGTCGCCGGCCTCGACATCTCGCTCGAGGATGCCGACAAGCTCGCGCCCGGCGGCGTCACCGCCACAGTCGAGGCGCTGTCGAAGCTGATCGAGAGCGGCAATCCGCTGCACAAGAACGGCAAGATCTGGACGCCGCACCGCCCTGCCCGCCCCGACAAATCCGAAGGCGGCATCACCATCCGCATGGACTCCGAATACAAGCCGGCCGGCGACCAGCCGACGGCGATCCGCGATCTCGTCGAGGGGCTTGAGAATGGCGACCGCAGCCAGGTGCTGCTCGGCGTCACCGGCTCGGGCAAGACCTTCACCATGGCCAAGGTGATCGAGGAAACGCAGCGCCCGGCCGTCATCCTGGCGCCGAACAAGACGCTGGCGGCCCAGCTCTATTCCGAATTCAAGAACTTCTTCCCGGACAATGCGGTGGAATACTTCGTTTCCTACTACGATTATTACCAGCCGGAAGCCTATGTGCCGCGCTCCGACACCTATATCGAGAAGGAAAGCTCGATCAACGAGCAGATCGACCGCATGCGCCACTCGGCGACGCGCTCGCTGCTGGAGCGCGACGACTGCATCATCGTCGCCTCGGTCTCCTGCATCTACGGTATCGGCTCGGTCGAAACCTATACGGCGATGACCTTCCAGATGTCGGTCGGCGACCGGCTGGACCAGCGCCAGCTGCTGGCCGATCTCGTCGCCCAGCAATATAAGCGCCGCGACATGGATTTCACCCGCGGTTCCTTCCGCGTGCGCGGCGATACGATCGAGATCTTCCCCGCCCACTTGGAAGACGCGGCCTGGCGCATCTCCATGTTCGGCGACGAAATCGACGCCATCACCGAGTTCGATCCGCTGACCGGCCAGAAGACCGGCGACCTGAAATCGGTGAAGATCTACGCCAATTCGCATTATGTGACGCCGCGCCCAACGCTGAACGGCGCCATCAAGGCGATCAAGGAGGAGCTGCGGCTGCGCCTCGCCGAGCTGGAGAAGGCCGGCCGCCTGTTGGAGGCCCAGCGCCTGGAGCAGCGCACCCGCTACGATATCGAGATGCTGGAAGCGACCGGCTCCTGCCAGGGCATCGAAAACTATTCGCGCTACCTCACCGGCCGCGACCCCGGCGATCCGCCGCCGACTTTGTTCGAATATATCCCGGACAATGCCATCGTCTTCATCGACGAGAGCCATGTCACCGTGCCGCAAATCGGCGGCATGTATCGCGGCGACTTCCGCCGCAAGGCGACGCTGGCCGAATACGGCTTCCGCCTGCCCTCCTGCATGGACAACCGGCCGCTGCGTTTCGAGGAGTGGGACGCCATGCGTCCCGACACCATCGCCGTTTCGGCCACCCCCGGTGGCTGGGAGATGGAGCAATCCGGCGGCGTCTTCGCCGAACAGGTGATCCGCCCGACCGGCCTGATCGACCCGCCGGTCGAGGTCCGCTCGGCCCGCACCCAGGTCGACGACGTGCTCGGCGAGATCCGCGAAACCGCCGCCAAGGGTTATCGCACGCTCTGCACCGTGCTGACCAAGCGCATGGCCGAGGATCTGACCGAATATCTGCATGAGCAAGGCGTGCGCGTGCGCTACATGCACTCCGACATCGACACGCTTGAACGCATCGAGATCATCCGCGACCTGCGCCTCGGCGCCTTCGACGTGCTCGTCGGCATCAACCTCCTGCGCGAAGGCCTCGACATTCCCGAATGCGGCTTCGTCGCCATTCTCGACGCCGACAAGGAAGGCTTCCTGCGCTCCGAGACCTCGCTGATCCAGACGATCGGCCGCGCGGCGCGTAACGTCGACGGCAAGGTCATCCTCTATGCCGACCAGGTGACCGGCTCGATGAAGCGGGCGATGGAGGAAACCGGCCGCCGCCGCGAAAAGCAGATGGCCTATAACCTCGAAAACGGCATCACGCCGGAATCGGTCAAGGCCAAGATCTCCGACATCCTCGACAGCGTCTACGAACGCGACCACGTCCGCGCCGATATCTCGGGCGTCTCGGGCAAAGGCTTCGCCGATGGCGGCAACCTCGTCGGCAACAACCTGCAGACCCATCTCAACGCGCTCGAAAAAAGCATGCGCGACGCCGCCGCCGACCTCGACTTCGAAAAAGCCGCCCGCCTCCGCGACGAAATCAAACGCCTCAAGGCCGCCGAACTGGCCGTCATGGACGACCCGATGGCGCGCGAAGAGTCGAAGGCAATGGAAGGCAAAGGCGGCCGCTCCAACGGTAAGAGTAGAGCCGCGGCCTTCAGCGGCAGCCCTCATGGTGAGGAGGTCCAGGGGGCCGTCTCGAACCACGAGGGCGGGCGTGGAACCTCCTACTTCGCCAAGCCGACCCTCGACGAAATGGGCCACGACCCCACCACCCCCGCCGGCAAGAGCCTCTTCCGCAAGAACGACCTCGACGAGATGACAGTCGGCCGCACCGAAAAACCGGTGATCGGCCACGTACCGGAAAAGCCGGACGCCGCAAAGGGCACGAAACGCTTCTCGCCGCTGCTTGAGGGCCAGCCAGAACGCGATGACGGCGTGCGGCCGGTGGTGCGCGGCCGCGTCGGCGCCGGGAGCTATGAGGAGCCGGGCGAGCAGAAGCGCAAGAGCCGGACGAAGGGGAAGACCGGGCGGCCGGGGCGGTAGGTTGGGTCTTACCATCTACAAACATTCAATGAAAGCGATGCATACGGCCTCGCGGCAATGAGCACGATCAACTGTGACCCTGTGGGTGAGGTGATTCCTCCCTCGTATCGTCCGATATTGTGCTTGCTATTTTGGTGCTAAGAGTGTGAACAACGCTGGATTTAGGATTATAAACATACTCCTCCCCGATATGCCGTCTCAGGTGTTCTTTTAGAAGATCCATCTTTGTTTGTGTACGCAAATTGTATTGCTCTTCATCTGAAAGGTTTAGGCCCATTTGGGATGCATAGGATACATCCGTCGCAATGATACTTACCTTGAATAGATCCTGCCTACGCCGATTAATACCTATTATTTCTGTTATCAATCTGTGCAACAGTGTGTAGCAAACAGCCAATACGATGGTTGAGACAGCGACATAAGGCAGTCTTGATATCAAAAAGTCTATGATCGTGAAGCGTTCATCATATGAATAACTAAGTATTTTCTCAGAATTCATAAATAAACGAACTGTAACAACAATTATTACAGCCAATGGAGCAAGGCAAAGCCAAGCATATAACGACACGTTTTTAGCACCCTGCGTAACGTATCCAGCAATTTCTGTCGGGAACAGGTTTATGTCGTTTTCCAGTGATCGCAGTTGGATCTCTTTGTCTGAGATATTCTTCGCAAGAATTTCGGCCTTCTTAGTCATTGAATCAAAGTGATTGTTAGCCGTCTGAACTTGATCATCGACATTTCTTCGCACCGCTTCCGTGATCGCAACCTCTTTTTGTATCGTCGCAAGTTCGCGGCTGTGTTGCAGAATATCTTCTTTAATTTTCGCCCCTTCGCTTGTCTTGTTGACAAGATCTGATTCCAGCTCCTCAAGTTGATCGATTAGTTCTTGATGTCTCTTTTCAGCGATTTCCGCCCTTTGAAGGTATTGATTAAGAAATGATTCGACCTTCTGCTTCTCACCATTTATATTTTGCAAAACAGAGATGACCTCTGAGAAATGCTTTTGCTCAATCCCGCTAACTTCTATTCTGGTCAGCTTGGAATCTTTGAACCACCGCTCATTCGGACGAAGCCCAAAGCCCCCGATGAACCTGTCAATCCTGAAACGAAAAGCGCCGCCCTCAAATTTGACATGCAGATTGCTTGTTGTCTTAGAGATAAAATCCTGGAAGCTAAGTTCGAGCTCATGATAGTTCTCATAGCCGATCGCATGCACCAAAATCTCTGTAACATAGATTAGATCCACAAAATCGAAGTCCATCCATTCGCGCCTTGCCTTTATGAAGTTGCCTTCATCAGCATTTCCTAACAATTGAGTGGACTTTCTACCTCGGTGCGAGAAGAAACTAATATCGATGGCTCTAGCGGCGGGCAGGTCATCCGCCTCAACTTCTTGAATAGCAATCAAATTTAGACTAGAAGGCAGTGGCGGAAGCTCGTCTGACACGGTTTAGGGCCTATAGTGATTCCTGGATAGCAACCAGTTTACGGCGAGTATATACATCCATGCAACAAGCGTTATATGCTGGCGTGGCCTTCTAGGCTAAAAATATTCAGTGGGGCCAGCTGCTATCTTTTGAAAGTATCATTGACTCAGGCATTACGAAGACTAGGAGAACGAAAGTGGTGGAGGTCATCCATAAGCTTCGAGACGTTTACGGTGTCGGGCGCGATATGCCGCTGAACTATGTGACACGCAAAGACGTTGATGACGAATTCATTTCCAATTTAACACGCGACAAACACATCGTTATATTTGGATCATCTAAGCAAGGAAAAACAACGCTCCGAAAACACTGCCTAAATGAGGACGATTATATTGTTGTGTCATGCCTGAACACAATGAGCGTTGACGATCTTAATGGAGCCATCCTCAAGGCAGCAGGATACCAAATTGAGCAGACTCAAACCCGCACCGTCGGAGGCCACTTGAAATTTGGGGCCGAATTCAAAGGTGAAGGAAAAGTTCCACTCGTAGCCTCGGTGAACGCCGCCGCCAAAGCAGAAAAAGAGAAAACCGAACAGAATTCCATTGAAGTGACGCGACTTGAAATAGACCTACACGATGTTAATGACATTGTAATATCGTTAAAGGAGATCGAATTTCGCAAATTTATAGTGTTAGAGGATTTTCATTATCTTCCCGTTCAAACACAACAGGATTTTTCATTTGCATTGAAAGCCTATCACGAAAACTCCGCGATATGCTTTATAGTTGTCGGCGTGTGGAGAGACAAAAACAGGCTGATTTACTACAACGGTGATCTAACCAATAGAGTCGCGTCGGTTGACGCTGACGCGTGGACGAAAGAAAGCCTAGCCGAGGTCGTAAATGCTGGACAGTATCTTCTGAATATAACATTTGATCAAGCTACAGTGGAGCAGATCATAAACCACAGCGCCGAAAGCGTTTCTTTGCTCCAGGAGGCGTGCTTTAAGATATGCGAACGTGATGGAGTGATCGAGACACAAAGAGAAAACAAAATCGTAGGATGCGGTGTGAATGTGCCGGATCTGATGCGCGAGATTGTGAATAATCAATCGGGACGGTATTCAGCATTCATTACAAATTTTTCGGAAGGCTTCCAGCAAACCGAATACGATTTGTATCGCTGGCTGATGTATGTCGTTCTCAGTGTCGATGCTGGCGATTTGCAGAGCGGTATTCGGCGAAACGTCTTTTCTAAAAAGAAAAGCACGCTGCTGGGGAAAAATTGAATGAAGGCAACATCACGCAGGCGTTGCAAAGCTCGGCATCGCTTCAGGTGACCAAGAATGTGCGCCCTATTATTATCGACTATGATCAAACTACTCGTGTACTAAATGTGGTAGATCGAAGTTTTCTTATTTGGCTGTCAATGCAAAATCGAGAGGAATTAATTCAAGAACTTGGAATTTAGAAGTGTTGGACCACACCGAGCACGACTTCGTAGTATCTTAGGTTGCGACATTCCTTCTGAGGGCAGGCCGAAAGCTGCGGCTCAGTGAAGCGTCATGGCCGCTCCGCTCATCACTCACCCACCACCAGTCCTCTCCACGCCCTTCACCAGTGCAAAATAAATCCGCTCCACCCGACAGGCCGCACTCCTGGCGCTCGCCTCGTAGCCCGCCGCCGGCCAGCCGCGCCTAGGGCTCCCGTCGGCTGTGACGAGCCAGTACCAGCGCTCCTCATATCCCGTCAGCTCGATCTTGAAGATCCGCCCCATGCAGGCATCGCCGTGGAAGCCGATGAAATCGTCGCCGGGTTTTTCCTTCCAGGCGTGGCGCCATTTGCCCCTCGGTGTCTCATCGCTGAGGATCATCTCCCAGCTCTTCCAGCCATTATAGTCGGACTTGGCCGTCAGGGAGCCGTCATAGGGCCTCCGGTCGATCGTCAGGCAGGCCTCCAGAAACTCCGCCACGAGATCGCAGAGGGTCCGCCATGCCTCGTCACTGCGCCGTGCCAGGCTGTAGGCAAGCTCATCGGAAACATTCCTCAAGGCTGCCGCGACGGCGGAGGCGACGCCCTCCTTGCTCGCCGGTTCGCCGCGCAGGCTGATGCAGAGATAGGTGCAGAGAAATTCCGCCGTATCCCGCGCGATCGGTTCGATGATGTGAAGATTGCGGCGCTTGCCGATATCATAGCCGCCGAAATCGCGGATGCGGCGCTGTGACTGTTTGCGCAGGGCATTGTTGAGGAACGACCTCAGGAGCGTTCCAATATCGTCTTGCATGCGTTGTCCTCTCCTCGTGAGGATGTGTTTGCCGCATGGTTTCGTGAATGGCTCCCGTCCGAGCCGGTGAATGGCAGAGGATTCCGGACGCAAGGCCGCCGCCACGGCCGGAATTGCTCTAGATCAGCGTCGGTTCGGGATCGTCCTCGACTTCTTCGATGATGTCGGGCCTGTCGTTCTTCGGCGAGCCGACATCCCGGCCGATCTTCCACATCGTCATCAGTTCGGCCGGGAAAGGCTTCATCAGATCGTGCGGATCCGGCTCGGGAGACAGCCAGCGCTCGTAGTCCTCGCGATGCAGGATGACGGGCATCCGGTCGTGGATGTCGGCCATCATTTCGTTCGGCTCGCAGGTAACGATGGCGAAGTTGCGGATCGACACGCCGTTCGCGTCCTTCCACGTCTCCCAGATGCCGGCGAGTGCGAAGGCCGAGCCGTCCTGCATGCCGATGGCATAGGGCTGCTTGTTCCGGCCGGTGCCATGAATATCCTTCCATTCGAAGAAGCCGTTGATCGGCACAAGACAGCGGCGTGAGCGGTAGGCGGCGCGGGACAGGCCGTTGGAGCCGATTCCCTCGCAGCGGATGTTGACCGGCGGCGGCCGGCCGCCCGGCTTGGCCCAGGAAGGCATCAGGCCCCAGCGGGCGACCGCGAAGATCGGGCCTGCTATATCGGGTTCGCGCACGATATCCCTGATGATAACGGGATAATCCTGCGACGGCGCACCGTTCCAGCGGGGAAAGCGATTGCCAAGCCCGTCTATATCCCCGCCCTTCACCGCGAAGGGAAAATTGCTGATCAGCTCGTCAAGCGATGTCTTGACGAAGATGCGTCCGCACATGGGCTCTCTCCGCAGCCGAATATTAGATGTTCTGATTATGTTCCGTGGCGGGACCGAGTCAACGGCGCCTCAGTTGTGCCCTTGCGGGAATGCGCCTCGGCATGCTTCCTCGTGCGACAAGCCTCCATTGATGTGCGACACCAACTGAAAGACCACCATGCCCGAACTCCGCATCGACCCCTTCCCTTCGCCCGTCGAGCTCAACACCCTCTGGTCCGCCGCCTGGAACACACCCCAGGCACCCGACTTCTCCCGCATCCTGCCGCGCAGCCTCACCCATATCGGCGCCTATCACGAGGGCAGGCTCGTCGGCTTCGTCAATGTCGCCTGGGATGGCGGCATTCATGCTTTCCTTCTCGACACCTGCGTTCACCCCGATATGCGGCGTCAGGGCATCGCGACGCGGCTGGTCAGGGAGGCCACGCGGATTGCCCGCGAGCGCGGCGCCGAATGGCTGCATGTCGATTTCGAGCCCCACTTGGCGTCCTTCTATCGCGCCTGCGGCTTCCGGCCGACCGAAGCCGGCCTCATCAAGCTGGCCTGAGGCCTGCCCGTCATTGATCGGCAACAACTCGCCCTAGCTTGAGCCCGAAAAATGCCGCTCCACCTGCCCGCGCGACTCCGCTATGGATAGGTTCCCGCAAGGAGGAGCCCGCATGCGCCTGTCCAGATTCATCCTTGGCCTCGCCCTCTCGGCGCTCATCGCCTCGCCCGCTCTGGCCGAGACCTACAAGAGCCCGAAGGCGCTGCTGCGGGCGCTCTACAGCTTCGATGCCGCAAGCGCCGATGACGACGGCCCCTCGCCCTATTCCGCTTTCTTCTCCGACCACCTGAACGAGCTGCTGCAGCAGGATCTCGACAACACGCCGGAAGGCGAAGTCGGCGCGCTCGATTTCGATCCTGTCATATCAGGCCAGGATGGCGAGGCGAGCGACGTCGAGATCGGCCAGCCGATCCTCATGGACGACCGCGCCGAGGTCGAGGTCGAGTTCCGCAACGGCGAAAAGGTGACGCTCTATTACACGCTGGTCAGGGAACATGGCGGCTGGAAAATCGACGACATCGCCGACCAGCAGGGCGACGCGCCCTGGAGCCTCGGCGCGTTGCTCGGCGACGACAGATAGGCAACCGCCGCCGACGCTGCCCTGCGCCCGAGCGCAACGGGCGCCCACACTACTCCTCTATCCCTAGCGAGGATGGCCGCTCTATACGGCAACGCCGCCGCATGCCGGCCAAAATACTCCCACATCTATACCGCGAATTATATGTGTCATTTCGGGACATAAATTAAAAGACTAAAATACGACTTTTGGTTTGCAAATTCAAAGTCGTTCCGCAGTATTTCCGCCTTACTTTTTCGTTAAAAAATCAAGAAAAAATCACAATTTTTCATTGAAAACTTGTTTACAGATTGGCATAGATCCCCGAGGGGTTGTCGACCGTCGGGCCAATAAACAGTTCTTTCGGGGATTTCTCATTTTTCAGAGTACAACGCATCTATTGGGGGCAAGTCTATATGGCCGTGAATATTCTGGACACCAACGGCGCAACAATAACCAAGACCGGCGCCGAGTTCGAAGCCTACGATGTCATCCGCAACTCCGCAGCCAACCCATCCGCACCTGTTACTCTTCAGGTTTCTGGTTCCGGCGCGGCAGACCTCGCCGATGAGCTGGGAGCGATTTCCGCAGAGGTGACAGGCTCAGCAAGCGCCAATGTCATCACAACGGGCGCAGGCAAGGACACCATACGGGGTGGCGGCGGCGCAGACACGCTGAGCGGCGGATTCGGCGACGATTTCCTCGATGGTGGAACCGGCAATGACACACTGAATGGTGGGGACGGAAATGACCGGCTGTTCGGCGGCCTCGGCAATGACGTCATCAAAGGTGGAGCGGGCGATGACACAATTGTTGACGGCGATTCTTTTTCGGACGTCACTGAGACTTTCAATATCGATGGCGGTATTGGCAATGACACTGTGGCTATATCGAAGGGTACCTTCACTACGGTATCCGGAACAGTCGACGGCGGCGCCGGCATAGACAAATTACAAGCCGCCGATATCACGGGCCTGACGATCAAGAACTTCGAAATCCTCGAGACCGGGCCACAGACTGTGCTCGCATCGACTGCACAGCTTGAAAGCTTCGACAAGATCGTCAGTCAGTATCAGGGCATGGACATCACCATGAGCTTGACAGATAGCTCGCATGTCGATCTCTCCGACGAGCTGACAAGCGGCACAGTGCACATCTATGGCAGAGTCTCGGGCATCGACGTCACCACCGGGAGCAGCGAAGACCGCTTTTACGGAACGGACGGCAACGATATTTTCAACGCTGGCGCGGGAAATGATGTCTTAGACGGCAAGGATGGAAATGACCTGCTGATCGGTGGTGAGGGCAACGATTATATCTACGGCAGAGCCGGAAATGACGTCATCAGAGGCGGAACGGGCGACGATATAATCGTCGATGGCGATGTCTTTTCCATCGAAGCGTCCGGAGTCTTCGATATTGATGCAGGCGACGGCAATGATAGCATCGACTTAGAGACCTACGCTGTCGCATTTTCTGGAACAATCGATGGAGGCGCCGGCACCGACAAGCTGCAGACTTCCAAGCTTAACGGCCTGACGATCAAGAATGTCGAAATTCTTGAAACCGCGGGGTCGATAGTTTCCGGGTCGGCCGCGCAGTTCGAGAGCTTCGACAAAATTGTCTATAACGAGGGCGAGAGCAACCTCCTCGCCCAGCTGACGTTGACCGACAGCGCGCATCTCGATCTTTCCGAAGAACTTGCAAACCGTGGGGCGGACATCAAAGGCACCGCCTTCGGCATCGACATCAAGACCGGCGGCGGCAATGACCGGTTGACCGGCGCTGGTGGTAACGACATTTTCGACAGCGGCGCAGGCAATGACCAGATTTTCGGCGGCGCTGGAAATGACGTCATCAGGGCTGGCGCAGGCGACGATGCGATCACCGATGGCGACAATGTTTCCACCGCTCCTGAAGCCTTCGATATCGACGCCGGCGACGGCAATGATGCCATCAACCTGCAGTCTCACTCTTCCGCGCTTTCCGGAACGATCGATGGCGGAGCCGGCACGGATACGCTGCGTGTGATCGAGCCGACGTTGGCCCCCGGCACGGAATTCATCGGTCTTGCCGGGTTCACTATCAAGAATGTCGAAATTCTCGAAACGGCGGGAGCCGAGGTTCTCGCTTCGGCCGCCCAGTTCGAAAGCTTCGACAAGATCGTCAAATACGACAAGCCGGGTTATGAGAACGATGTGCTCGCGCTGACGCTGACGGACAGCGCCCGTGCCGATCTCTCCGACGAGCTGGCAAACCGCCATGTCGATATCTTCGGCACCGCCTTCGGCATCGACGTCAAGACCGGCGGCGGTGACGACTACTTCTTCGGGACCGATGGCAACGACAGGTTCGAAGGCGGCGCCGGCAACGATGCGCTGTTTGGCGGCGCGGGCATCGACACGGCGGTCTTCGCTAGCAATTTCGCCAATTACACCTTCGCGATGAACAACGGCGATCACGTCCTGACCAGCGCCAAGGAAGGTGTGGACACGCTGCGCGACATGGAATTCGCGCGCTTTGCCGACGGCGTTTACGATTTCACCAAGGGAACGTTCGCGCCGGACGCCAGCAACAGCGCACCGACCAATATCCAGCTCTCGAAAACCGCCCTCTCCGAGAGCACCCCGATCTGGACCACGGTCGGCCTGCTCAGCGCCAAGGACGCCGACGGGGACGTCCTCACCTACAAACTGCTCGACGGCGCCGACGATCACTTCCGGATCAACGGCAACCGCATCGTCACCTCCAAGGCTCTGGATTACGAGACGGCGAAGTCCCACACGATCAAGGTCGCCGTCTCAGACGGCAAGGTCACGGTCGAGAAGGACATCACGATCAGCGTCCTCGACGTCAACGAGGCGCCGGCCAACAAGGCGCCTGTCAATCTCGCCTTCTCGCGCAGCTCGATCTCCGAGAATGTCGCGATCGGCACCTCGGTCGGCCTGCTGACGGCACGCGATCCGGAAGGCGGCACGGTGAAGTGGCGGCTGACGGATGATGCCGATGGCATCTTCAAGCTGGTCGGCAACAAGATCCAGACCAAGGCCGCGATCGACTACGAAAGCACCCACAGCCTGACCTTCACCGCCGAAGCCTATGACGCCGCCGGCAACGCCACCAGTCACGACTTCACCATCGCCGTGAAGGACGTCTTCGAGCCATCGAGCCTGCTGCACGACGCTTTGATCTAGCCGCGTCCCCTGATGACGCAGACTTGCGTCAGAAGAGCTTCGATATCGAGCGCCGCATCCACAGGGATAGCGGCGCTCGCTTTGTGAGCACGCCGTTTGCCGGCACCTCGAAACTGCGGCCGCAGCTTGCTGCAATCCCGGCGGGCGAATCACGCCTGCTCGACACCAGCCCGCACGAAAGCGCGTCGCGCAAAAGTGTGCGCGATTTTGCGCGACGCGCGTAAAAACAAAGACCTAAAGCGCGGCGAGCGAATCTGAAAGATCGCGATGTGCTGAGCAAACTCGCCTTCAATGCGATTATCTTTCCGCATCAACTACTTCTAAGGGAATCCGCGCCGCCGCTCGAAATCCGCCGCTCGCACCATTTCGGCACGCAATCCCGATATGGCACAGGCATGCAAGCAGTCGCTAACTTTTCGTCAAGTAACTGAATCTTCGGTATTTCCTGTCATAATAACCGTCATGCCACAATAAAGCCGCTTGCTTTTTGCCCGAAATGCTGGCACGAATTCAATCACTCGGGCATTAGCATGCCGGTGACTGGACTGATGTGGCAATCCCTTCCCCTCAAGGAAGGGGTCGGGACGACCCGCCTGCGTAGACGTTCTTTCCCCGTACGTGACTTCTCCGACTGACCCTTCGTCCCAACCCCAATCAGGACGAAAGCTAAAGCCGTCCGCTTCCTCTCGGGGGCGCGGATAACCACAGACTAAGGGAAAAGGACTATCCCAATGGCCACCAAGGGCACCGTAAAATTCTTCAACCAGGACAAGGGTTTTGGTTTCATCACGCCGGACGGCGGCGCAAAGGACGTTTTCGTTCACATTTCTGCGCTGCAGGCTTCTGGCATCCAGTCGCTGCGCGAAGGCCAGCAGGTCACTTTCGACACCGAGCCGGATCGCATGGGCAAGGGCCCGAAGGCCGTCAACATCTCGGCTTCTTAAGTCAGAATATCGCTTCGGCGGCAAGAACGGCGCTCCGCAAGGGGCGCCGTTTTCGTTTGTGCTTCCGCAATTTGTCGATCGCAGCCGCAAGTGTTATATGCGCGCTTGATATGAGACCGCCCGCGCCGCGATGACCGGCGCCTGATCCCGGCGCTACAGACAAGGACCAATGAAATCTCGATGACGCAGAAGCCGATATTCGCGGTTGCCCCGATGATCGACTGGACGGATCGGCATTGCCGGTATTTCCACCGCCAGATCAGCCGAGAGGCGCTGCTCTATACCGAGATGGTGGTGGCCGATGCGATCATCCACGGCCCGCGCGAGCGCCTGCTCGGCCATGATGCGGCCGAACATCCGCTGGCGCTGCAGCTCGGCGGCTCCGACCCGACCAAGCTTGCCGAGGCGGTGCGGCTCGCCGAGCCCTATGGCTACGACGAGATCAACCTCAATGTCGGCTGCCCGTCCGACCGCGTTCAGTCGGGCACCTTCGGCGCCTGCCTGATTCTCACACCGGAGACGGTGGCCGAATGCGTGGCGGCGATGAAGGCGGTCGCGACCGTGCCGGTGACGGTGAAATGCCGGATCGGCGTCGACGAGCAGGAACCGGAAGAGGCGCTGCCCGCGCTGATAACCCGCGTGCTCGATGCCGGCGCCGACGCGATCTGGATCCATGCGCGCAAGGCATGGCTGAAGGGCCTCAGCCCGAAGGAGAACCGCGAGATCCCGCCGCTCGATTACGAGATCGTCTATCGGATGAAACAGCGCTGGCCAGACGTCTTCATCGGCATCAACGGCGGCATCCGTACGCTCGACGAGGCCGAGGCGCACCTCGCCCATGTCGATGGCGTCATGCTCGGCCGCGCCGCCTATCAGAATGCGGCGATTCTTTCCGACATCGACCATCGCTTCTTCGGCGCGCCGGCCGCCGAGCCGGACTGGCAGGCGCTCTGCGACAGGATGATGGCCTATGCCGAGCGCCACATCGCAAGCGGCGGCCGGCTGCAGCACGTCGCCCGCCACATGGTCGGCCTCTTCACGGGCCTGCCCGGCGCCCGCCGCTACCGCCAGATCCTCTCCACCGACGCCGCGAAAACCGGCGCCGGTCCGGAAGTGCTGGCTGCGGCCTTTGCGGCGGTGGATTTTTCCGGCGCGGAGCCGGAGGCGGTGAGCGCATAGCAGATCCGCTGCGCCCCCCAAGAGAGCTTCACTTCGAAAGACGAGGCGGGCGCTTGGTGGTTGATTGATGCAAGGAGCAACGCCGAGCGCGTGCTTCGAGGCTCCGCCCTTCGGGCTGCGCACCTCAGCATGAGGGAACGTTGGAGATTGCCGCGCCGTTGGCAAACACCGACAGGATGCCGCAGCTGCCGCTGGTGCCTGAGCAGATCCGCCAACGCCCAAGAGAGCCTCATCCTGAGGCGCCCCGCAGGGGCCTCGAAGGACGAGGCGGGCACGCTGGCGGTGGATGGATGCAGGGAGCAGCGTCGAGCGCGTGCTTCGAGGCTTCGCCCTCCGGGCTACGCACCTCAGCATGAGGGACGTAGGAGGATGTCGCTCCCAGGATGCGATCCATAGGATCGCTGAAGGCCTATCCAAGACCGTCCCGCCCTGCTCAATCCACCTTCGCCAACGCTTGATAAGCGGCAGCCCGCTCCCTGTTCCGCCGCGCCTTCAACACCAGCAGCCCCGCAACTGCCACAACGACCACGACAATCCCCACGATCAGCAGCCAGTTGATCTCGCCGCCAGCCGCCATGTTCGAGCCGGCGCCGCCGGTTGCGAGCGCGGTGGTTCCGCCTGCGGTGCGCCGCTGCTTCTTCGAGACCGCGTCCGCCTTGGCCGCCTCCCGCGAAAGCGCCCCCTTCGGATCGGCATGCGCCGACGCCGCGAGCCACATGGCAACGCCCCTCGCCTCGACATCGGCGACCCGCTTCGACCATCCGCCGCGGAAGGTCGCCCAGGTCTTCAGCCCCTGGAGAAAACTCAGACGCCGGGCACAGAGCGACTGGATCGCCCGTTTGAGATCGCTCGTCGCCGCCTTCTTCAGCGTCTCGCCGCCGACCACGCCATCGGTCGTCGCGCCGACCACCGCCTGCAGCGCCTTTGCCGCCCGCGTCGTGCCGGAATTGACGCCGAAATCGAATGTCACCAGATCGAGACCTGCCGGCAATGCTTCGGCGCCGAGCGGCCGCCAGTAATTCCGCTGATAGATCGGCGTCACATCGGCGATCGTCAGCCGCGATATATCGAGATTGGGATAGCTCGCGGCGGCGATGCCGTATTTCGTGCCTTTCAGCGTGCCCCTGCCGACGGCGCCGCCGGTCCAATTCCCTGGATCGCGCCTGTCGCTGGTGAAGCCGCCCTCATAAGCCAGCGTGATCGGCAGGCAGGCGGACATATTTCCCTTGGCCATGACAATTTTCCCTTCGGATAAAATCGCCACAACCATTGCCGATGAAGAGTTGTCGGGATCGAACACTTCTGGCCATCACTTACATCAATCCTCCGCGACGAGCGCCACCGCGCCGCAAGGGCCTGCCCCACGCCGCCCTCGTGGTTCGAGACGGCCCCTGAGGCCTCCTCACCATGAGGACTATCTCCGGCGCTTGCCGCTTCCCCCTGCCACGGCCGAAAACCCACCGGATCTTAAAACACCTGCTCCTCCTCCCCATCCCCAGCAAACGACGGATGGCGAAAAACCACCCGGTCCTCGCCGCCCCTGCGGTCGCGGCTGGCGGCCCAGCCGAGTTTCTTCATGATGCGGCCGATGCGGCCGGCGTGGCGCCAGTCGGCGTCCTTGGGCGAGATGCCGAGGCTCTTCAGAATATCGAACTGCGAGACCGATCTCTGGCCCTTCAGCGTCGGCGCGATCACCTCGACCCAGACATCGACATCCGTGCGCTTCTCCTGCTCGGCAACGACGGCGGGCTGCTCCTCCTCCTGCACCCACCAGGGGGTCTTGGCCGTGTAAAGCGCCACGGCCTCCGCCCAGAGCTGGTCGCGATCGGCGGCAATCGCCTCGATGTCGATGCGCCCGACGGTCAGCGGCCAGAAGCTTCGCCCGCCGGTCGTGTCCTTGAGATAGGGGTTGCCGTCGGGATTGATCGTGCCGCAAAGGCAGACGCGGCGCGGCGCCTCGATCACCGATCGGCCGTAGGGCGGACGAAAACGATCGGTCTGCTTGCGCAGGAATTTCTTCACCGCGCTGGTTTCCGAGGCGTTGAAGCGGTGCATCTCCGCGACCTCCAGGCCCCAGACGCCCTGCATCTCCATCATGGCATCCTTCGAGCCAATATCGGAGAGTTCGTCGGTGAAGAAATCATCGCCATAGAGCATGCGTACGGCGGTGGATTTCCGCGCCCCCTGCGGCCCTTCGAGGATCGGCATCGTATCGACCTTGCAGCCCGGCTGCAGCCCGCGCGCCACGCTGGAGATCAGCCAGCGCATGCCGACCGTGCGGGCATAGGGCGTATCCTCGATGCCCATGTAGTAGGTCAGCCAGTTGTGCAGCCGCGGCTTGCGATCCCAGACCAGGCCTTCGAGATAATCGGTCAGCCGGTCGAAGCGCGCATGTTCGGCCACCGTCTGGATCACCGGGGCGATATTGGCGACCTTCGGCGTCATGTCGTTGGCCTCCAGCCACATGACCGCCTCGCTGTAATCGCGATCCTGCAGCGCGCGCTCGCGCCAGCTGCCTTTGACCGGATCCCATGGCGGCCGGCGCATCAAGACGACGCCCATCCTGAAAGCATCGAAGGCGAAGACGCCGGAAAGATCTGGGTGACGTTCGAGGAACAGCGCCCAGTTGCGGGTGGCGCCCGGCTTGATCCTGCCCTTCTCGCCGCGCAGCAGCTCCATCTGCCAGTCATCACAGGCCATGGTTTTGCCGGCAGCCGCAGGCCGCGCCTTGTGCGCGGTCTCCACGGCCGGCGGCGTCCATGGCCGCGCCGCATCCCGGAGAAAGCCGGACAGCTCGTCCTCGGTCCAGCCGTCGGCGACGGCATCGGCCGCATCCCAGCCCTTCGGCGGCACGCGTCCGGAGAGCCAGTCGGCATGGAGATAGGGAGGGGATGGCATGAGTGCTGCGTGCCGCCCTACCGAACGACGTCGAGGACGCGGTAGCTGCAGCCGAGGCCGGTGAGGATCGCGCCGATATCGTCAGCGGCCTTCAGCCCGGATATCACGCCCGTTTCCGGATGCGGCCGGTCGGCGTCCGGCCACATCACCACGTTGCGGCCGGCAAGCGGCGACCAGTCGGCATGTTTGACGCCCTGGACGCCGCCCGGCCAAGAGATGACGGTGCGCCCGGTTGCCGCCGAGAGCGCATCGCGGCACTTCTCACCCTCGACGACGAGGACCGCCCTCGCCGCGCCCAGCCTGTCGAGGCCATAGAGCGGGCGCGGCTTCGGAAAGGGAAACCGGCACCATGCCTCGCTGCCGTCAGGCAGCCGCACCCACATGACCATCGGCGTCTCCTTGCCGCCCCGGCCAAGCTCGTGGCGCAGGACATAGCCGATCAGGCCGCCATCCTGCCCGCGATAGGGAAAGACCATGGACGGAGCGAAGCTTCCCCATTCGGATCGTTCGCCTCGGCGCTTCGGATTGTAGAGACGCACCGGCCTGCCGCATTCGATCGGCGCTGCAGGCGGCGCCAGCGGTACGATGCCGGCATAGGGCTCGAGCATCGGCGCCCGCGCAGGCGCGGGATCGGGCGCGGCGGCCCGGCCGCCGAGCATGCCGAGCGCTTCCGCGAGATCGATACCTTTGATCTTTCTAACGAAATCGATCACGTCGCCATGCGCGCCGCAGCCGAAGCAGTGAAAGCGCTCGATATGATCCTTTCCGGGAAAGATGGTGAAGGAGGGCGTCGCCTCGGCATGGAAGGGGCAGCAGGCGACGAATTCGCGCCCTGCCCGCTTCAGCGCCACGCCATGGCGGGCCGCCACCTCGGACAGGCAGGCCTCGCGCCTGATACGTTCGACTTCGGTCATATCCGACCCCTGATCTGGTCGTTGTGATCGTCACAACTTTTGGCGGAAGCAAGCTCGGGCGGCGGATTGGGCTCTCGTGCCCGCCGTCAGCTGCGGCGAGCGGGTGTGATCTTGCCGGCCATCACCAGCCGGTATCCCTGGCGATAGCCGACATTCTCGATGCCGATGCCGGAACCCTCCAGCCGGGTCCGCAGATGGCAGAGCGCCACCTTGAAGGCGGCATACATGCGCGTCGGCGACGGCCCGCCATCGGCATCGTCGACATACATCGCATCGAAGATCCGCTCGGTCTGCACGGGCATGCCCTTGCCACGCCAGACAGCACCCAGAATGCGCGCCTGAAGCGGCGTCACGCCATAGCGGTCGACGACGATCTCGAGCGTGGGCGCCGTCACCGGCTGCTTGCAGCAGGGGCAGTTCATCGGCTCCATCGCCGCCGCTCCCGCTCCCTCCATGACGCGCTCTTTCCGGGCCGGTTCGACCCTCTCGCCTGACATCGGCCGCTTCAGCGCGGCCGGCGCCAACCTGACTTTCCTGTCCACTGCCGTCATCGGATTCACCATTCCTTTCCGTCTGTTCGCCGTTCCGTTGGTCCGGCCTGTCGCTTCTTCGAAAACCCTGCGTCTCCGCCCCATCAGGCGGCGCGATCATGAACCGGCGACCAGCCGCCGGATCTCGTCCTCATAAGGCGCCATGCGCCGTAACCTGCGCGCCAGCGCCTGGAGCTCGCCCGCCTCCGAGCGGGTGATCGTCACGAGAGCCTCGCCGGCCGGCGCCCCGCCGCGCATCAGGCAATGGCCGACGAGACCATCGAGCAGCTCCGCCTGCCGGAGAATGCTCCGTGACGCCCGCCCGCTCATCGCCGCTCCGGCATCATCTCATCGGCCGAAAGCGCGATGCCGCGCTCGCGCGCCACCTTCATCAAGAGCAGCTGGTCGCGGCCGCTGATCAGCCCATCGTCGTCACCGAGTGCCCGGCTGATCTTCGAGCGATGGCGGCCCATCGCTCGCGCCAGTTCCGCGGCGGAAAGGCCAATTTTCTCGTGAACTTTCCGCCATGGCGTCTTGCCGTCCTTACCGAGCCTTTGCACGTGCGCTCCCCGTTGATGCGATAATAGCAACATATAATGCGATATCAGCACCGTCAAGCTTTCCCGAACAGAAGATGGGATTTTATTCCGAATGAAGGGCTCATCCTAATTTCAGGTCAGACATAAAAAGGAATATTTTCCTCTTCGATATTGACTCCGGAGGCGAATGTCAATTATCTAGGTTGCAGAACGAAGGAGAAACAACGGGAAGCCCAACTCGGCCGGGACGGCCATGGTAGCGCCGGCCCAATCCCGCAAGCATGCAGTTAACGCAACGTGATGCAGCGATGCCGCATCTGCTTGCCGTTCGTTGCGAAATCTGCAACAACTCGGTTCCGCCAAATGATGTTTGAGGAACCGGGATGACCGAAATCGATAAGAAGTGGTTTTTCCAGAAGCTGGACGAACGGCAGAAATCTGTCAGGAGCCTTGCGCGGCATCTCAGCATAGATCCTTCCGCCGCGTCGCGCATGCTGTCTGGCACGCGGAGAATGAAGATGGAAGAAGCAAGCCAGATTGCGTTGTTCCTGGGCGTTTCGCTCTCGGACGTTCTCACTCACGCCGGCGTTTCGGTCGAGCCTGACGGTACCCCCACCCGCATCCTACTGGCGGCTGTTATCAACGAGGCGGGCTCGGTCGAGCGGCTGAAGGAGCCGCGCCCGCTGCCGCAGACCGTCATCGACCGCGCCAAGGCGGCCGTCCGCGATCTCGTCGACGGCCAGGTCATCGCCGCCCAGGTGCGCGCGGCCTCCGGCCCGCTGTCGATCTGGGACGACGCGGTGATCCTCTTCGGCCATACCGACGAGGTCGAGACGGCGGCGATCGGCGTCCTCTCCATCTGCCGCACCCGCAACGGCGATCAGATCATGGCCAAGGTCGAACGCGCGAGAAAGACCGGCGAAGCCCGCATTCAGACAGCATCCGGCGCCACCGAGGAAACCCTGCTCGACACCGCCACCCCTGTGCTTGCCGTCATTCCATAAGGCCGTGCACACACGATATCGGGTTCATCATCGGGCACCGCAGTCCGCCTTATCCTTCGGAGCCCTGCAGGGCATTTCGGGATGAGGCTCTCGTTGGCACCAAGCACTTGCCGGCGAACCTCAAGGCAGGCTGCTTTTGAGCGTTGGGCATGGGCATCCCTCGATGGCCGCTGATGGCCGCGGCATCCTCCAACCTCCCTCATGCTGAGGTGCGCAGCCCGAAAGGGCGGAGCCTCGAAGCACGCGTTCCAACGCTGCTTCTTGCATCTCGTGACCATCGCAGCGTCCGCCTCGTTCCTGGACGTCGCCCCTACCGTCGACGGCATAACGCGATATCGCCCCGCCTAGGACCGAGCCATCGGCACCAGGCTCTTCTTCTCGATCAGCCCCGCCACCGAAAACACCAGGATCGCGGTCTCCCTGCCGATCCTGCTGCCGTCCATCAGCCTGACGATGTCATCGACGCCGCCGACCGGGCTGCCGTCAATCGCGAGAATGTAATCCCCTTCCCGCAGCCCGCCCTTGGCGGCCGGCCCGTTCGGCTCAACCCGCCGGATGCGGACCGAGGTCGTCTGCGCCGTGCCCGCCGCAAGCGCGACCCGGCGCGGCAGCACGATCGTATCGCCAGCAATGCCGATGACGGCGCGCCTGACCTGGCCGTGGCGGAGAATTTCTGAAACCACAAAATTGGCCGTATTCGACGCAACAGCGAAAGCGATGCTCTGCGCGCCCTGGATGACGGCGGTGTTGACGCCGATCACCTCCCCGCCGGAAGAGACGAGCGGCCCGCCCGAATTGCCGGGATTGAGCGCCGCATCCGTCTGGATCACGTCCTCCATCAGCCGCCCGCTCGACGCGCGCATCGACCGGCCGAGCGCCGAAACGATGCCGGCTGTAACAGTCCATTCGAAGCCGAGCGGATTGCCGATCGCAATCGCGATATGCCCCCTGCGCAGGCGCTGGGAATCCCCGAGCTTCGCCCAGGCGCCGGTGCTGGAATTGGCGCGGATGAGCGCGATATCCGTATCGACATCCCGGCCGAGCACCCGCCCCTCGGTGACGAACCCATCCGGCGTGGTGATGCGCACCACCTTGGCATCGTCGACCACATGGCTGTTGGTGATGATGAGCCCGTCCGGCGAAATGGCAAAGCCCGACCCATGCCCCTGCCGGCCACCCACCCTCTCGATCCGGCTAACCGCCGGCCCGACCATATCGACCGCCGCCGCAATCGATTGTGAATAGGCATCGATCAGCGCCCCATCACTCTGGGGCACGATGTCCTTATCCATATAACCCATAATTTGATCCTCAGGCGGCAAAACGGCCGCCCCGCCGCCGGCGAAGCAATCACGGTTGCAACAGTCCGCCATGGCGCTGGTGTATGAGGATTAGATGGTTGGGGTATGGGTTGGGTTCAAGTGAGGGACAGGTCTATGCCTTGCGGACATCCGCATTTTGGCAGGAACGGACAGGCGTTACGACGACACTGGAAAGCAGGCGTGTTGAACATTCCTCGGATCTGATTCGTGTTACTAATATTCGCTATCCGCGCCTTTGTCCTGAGGCGCTCGTCCGCCTCAGATACGAACCGATGCGGTAATCAGCTACAGAGCCCACACTTGAACCAATGAGACCACGCAGTGGTTATATATTCTCTCGCCGAAAAAGGTAGCCCTTTACAACAGGCGATTCATTAAGCCCGACGATTGGCTCGAATTCACTTTGAAGATCAAAGATATCGACCAATTTCATATCATGTCGGCGCGCCTCCTCGAGAAGGTCCTCTTGTCCAATAGCCCAAACGGATATTACGTCGCCATCTATAGTTTGTTCGATGATCTTACTCGTGCGTCTCAGGGACATCACACGCGTAACAAAGAGCCATGGATCAGCTCTCGTTGCTAGGAGATCGAACTGCTTCCGCCAGTCCAAAACATATTGAATTGCACCGGAAGCGAATACCAGATCGTAGCCGGTAGCAAGTAAATCATTGTCAGAAACAAAGCGTACGTCGGGCCGTGCTCGCGATCCAAATCTACATAATTCCGGCAATTCTTGAACAGTGTAATCTATTTTGACTTCGGGAATTGCGTTTCGGGCGATCCGGTAATACCCCCCGGCCGCGCCGCCAAAATCGAGCACAGAAATAGAGTTCTGCTCCCGTGAGACCTTCGCGAATACGTAGGCTGCCGCCAACACGATCGCCCGAGCACCGTCGGAATTAACGCCAACAGTGATTTCACCCGGCGCGAGAGTGTCGTCCGTCACAGGCACGGGCACAATATCCGCGTCGAAATCAATGCTGTTTTTATAGACCTTCCACTCATAACCTATCGGAAGGTCATCACCGATGGCGATCCAGCGATTAGGAGAAACCTCGCCTGGCGTTTCGTTATGCCATGAGTGCCATCGTTTGCCGAGTGCATTCCGCATTTTAATCGCAAATTTCGATAGCATGTTCACCCACTTGGATAGCCAGATGAGCAGTTCCTACTTCTATCGATCCCAGCAATCAACTCATGTTTGGTCTTCCGGTATTTACACGAACGTGGTCCACCACAATCCACACGGCGATTGGAGATAGTACTATCGGCATACATATCAGAGGGCAATTCGCCGCGCGATCAGCGCGCCAGCATCGCCGATCACGATAGCCGGAACCAGCACTAACGCCATACTGTGAATATCAGGTGGAACGTCGACTACGACAAGATGAAGCCCGAACCACGGATTGACGATCTGAACGAGATAGATCGACGCCCACCAGATGCCGAAGGGAACGACGATCAGCCAGCGGCCGACCCTCATCGCGCTCCAGCGGTCTGCAGCCTCGGCAACAGCGATATCGCGCGCCGCCTCGATGCCTTTTATCGCCTGCTCGGCTGCAAGGCGCTTCTCATCGGTCTCGGCATCGAGCTTCGCCTTCCAGGCGGACAACAGCGGCGCTGTAAAGGCCTCCATGACGCCACCGAAAAGAAATTTGGCGAACCAGCTCATCGCGCCCACCCGAACCGGTTGGCAAGGTAATACCAAACTTCGGCAGAAAGACCGATAAATGCGCCGGCGGAGATTTCGACCATCATCGCAAGATCTGGGTCGCTCGAAATCAGGCCGCCCATCTCCGGCGAGAAGATGCCCTTAGCCACCAAAACGGCAGCGAAATAGCGCAGGGCAATGCGAATGATGACGCTTGTCATGTCAAATGCCTCCTTGGAGCCGGCGAGAATTGAAGACCGAATTACGGAGCGAGGTGTGCGGAAGCACCCGACACGACGATCTTGAAGGTAGCACCAACTGCGAGAACGATGACTGGGGTCAGAACAGCCCAAATAGCCTTTCCGATCCTGTTCGTTAGCTTCTCGACACTACCCTCGATCCGCACCAAGGCGGCATTGATGTGGGGCTGCTGCGCCTCCAGATTGACGACGCGCTCCTTCAGCCCAATCACCCTTTCCTGGAGCTTTTCGATCTCCGCTCTGACTTGCTCATCCATGAAGGTTACTCGATTTATTTTGCCGTGACGAAGTTACGAACGGGAAGGCAGATCGAATTTGCGTAAAATTCGCTATGACTTTCCCACTCTCTTGCAAGCTGCGTCAGCAATTTGCATCAGGTCGGCCTTGGTACTGTGTAATCATCCCAGCCTTGAGTGCTAACGACGCACTCCCCGGTGCCAACAGTTATGTCGAATCGCATCCACATGAGGCCTACAACCGTAGTGCGAACCTTGGCTCCAATCTGAAGCCTTGTGGTGCTGGAGCCGATGTTGATGTAGAGATTAGCATCACCAGCAGCTCCTGCCGTCTCCTCGGTGTCGCAACGGAGATTAACCGAGGAATTGGCGGTCGCCTGGGCCTGAAGAAACAGCTTGTCCTCTCCTGAATGGGAGTGTTGAACTTCACTCGACTCCCATACTGCTTGAAACCAACAATTTCTGAACTGCCATTCGTCAAAAAAGACCCGATCCGGCTGCTCGGCAGAATCTCCCAGCCCGCCGGCACCGTCACGCCCGATGAAACATTCGACAGCGACGCGATAAAGTCGCCCACCGTGATGTCGGCAAGCTTGCGCAGCACATAGATATGGTAGGTCTTGCTTGCCGCAACGGCGCCGGTGTCGAGAAAGCCGCCGTTCGAGCCGGCGGACCAGGCGGCGTTCAGCCTCTTGGTCAGGATCCCGGCAAAGGAGATGTATTTCCCGCCGAAGCGCGCATCGCCGGCGCTGATATCGAGGCTGGTGAGCGGCACGCCGGCATTCGGGTTCGGAACCAGCCCGCGAACGAAATCGGGCATGACGAGCTTGGCTGCGATGGCGTCCTTGTCGGCTTGCAGATCGGAGATCTTCGCGGCCGTCACGGTTCCGTCGGTCGGCACCCAGCCGGCGCCGCCATAGACGCGCATGGCCTGATCCGCGCTGTTGAAATAGAGATCGCCCACCTGCAGCGCCGATCCGTCGGCCCTGAGAATGGGGCTGACCGTGGAAGCGCCGAGATAGACATCGGCGAAATTCCTGACGTCCTCGATATTGGCCGCAACAGTCTCGACATCCCCCGTAACGCCGGCAACCGCGACGGTCTGGGCCGCGATCGCAGCAACGGCGGCCACCTCAGCCGCAACCGTCGCAACGGTCGCGATCTCTGCGGCAACATCAGCCGCCGGCGGAATGCTCTGCGCCACGCCCGCCAGCTCCGTCACCGCCTCGATGATCGAGGCCAGCCGCAACACGCCGTTGATCAGCTCGGCGATCTCTGTCGGCGTCGAGGTCGGGGAGACGACGATCGCCCGGTCCAGCCGCTCGCTCAGTTGCAGGTCGCGCTGAGCGGCGACATCGAGCGCGGTTTCGATCGTCTTTGCCGAAAACGGCCCCTGGTTCTCAAGTTCCGTTTCCTGGGTAAAGGGCACGTTGAGCAGCAGGGTGATCGTTTCTACGGCAGTCGGAGCGCCGCCCGCCGCGGTATCGATCGAGCCGCCCTCGGGATTGCCGACGCCGGAGACGCTGTAGTCGGCGTCGAGCGTCAGGATCTCCTCATCGCCATTGGCGCGCCGCTTGATGACGAGCAGATGCCTCTCGTCGGCGATGAAGAAATCATAGTCGAATACTGTGGTCACTGCATTGCCGGGATAGGGACCGGACCGGCTGTTCGTGCTTGAAATCGTCATGTGCCGTCACTCGCTTGGTTTCAAGAAGACCATAAACGCCGATGGTTGTTTCCCCATCTGGCCGGGGTGATATTTCGCGAGGGAAATTGTCTCGGCGCAGTTCCGCGTGTTCTCACGGATGTCACCGACCGCGCCCTGCCCTTTGCCCTTGCCGCCGGTGTACGCGGTCAGCACTCGAAGTATCCTGTCATCATTTGAATCGGATCGAAGATCGGCGGGCCGCCAGCGGATGGCGGATAGCAGACCAGTCGAGAATTTATTCCTCCGTAGCCGATCGCAGCTTATTCGCGGGGCGCAGTGTCTTGCGTTTGGTGCGGACGATTTTCGTATCTTTCGTCAGTCGCTTGACTTTGCGCTGAGACCGCTCACCTGCATCGGCGATCTTGGAATCGTTTCGCGTTTCCGATACCGCGCGCGGTTTCGTCACCGTTTTCTGCTTGCTCTGCGGCGCGCTGCGGCGGCTGGTCGGCACCGCTGGCTTTGAGATCCTTGCTGGGTCTTCTCCCGGCGCGCTCCGCCTCTCGATTACCACGGCCGATTTCGGCGTCGTTTTCCGCTCGCTCGACGGCGCGCTGCGGCGGCTTCCTCGCGGAGCGCTGCGCCGTCCGCTTGCCACATGCGGTTTCGCATCGCTTTCCACTCCCTCGACGGCACGCCGCGCCTGCTCGTCCGCATTCACGGCCTCGCCATCTCCAGGCGCTTCCTTCACGAAGCGACGGGCCTTGCGATTGACGCGGGCGGTTTCAGCATCCTTCGCCGTGCCCTCGATTGCCTCATGCGCCTGCTGATCGACGCGGGCATCCTCCCCATCTTTCTGCGCTTCCTCCGCACGCCGTTCAGGATCGGAAGCCTGCTTCGCCGAGATATCGGCAGAATGCAGCCGTGCATTCTCCGTAAAGAAAGCGTCGTGTTCGGAACCAGCAATTTTTGCGGCATACGTCGCTGTTGGGATTTTCATGTCGCCGCCGGCGGCGATCGCCGCGTCAAGATCGCTGCTGCTGACCCAGCCGAGACGCTGCGTCTGCATGGCCTCGTCAAGACCAGCCTTGCGGGCCCCCGAAGCAGCTTCACCCGCGCCCTCCGCTGCGCCGTAAAGTATCGCCCCCGTCCCGCCCGTAGCCGCTCCGATAACGGCACCAGGCAAAGCAGAACCAATGGCTGTGCCGGTTTTCCAACCAATGCCGTCTTCCATTCCCGGCGTGGGACGATAGAGATTTGCGCCTTTATCCTGCCATTCCTCGCCAGTTTTCTGCAGCGTCGCCGGCACGGCTCTGATGAAGTCGTTCAGAGCTTCGGAAGGGGTAAGTTGTAATATGACCTCCTCCGGCGTCGCGGTGCCATCTATTATGTCGCGGACTGCCCCGCGCGCAATGGCGCGGGGAAGGTCACTCTGCTGACTTATCCGTAAGTTAAGCGCTTCGACCAATTTCGAATCGTTGCCGATCTTCTTGGCATCGGCGATATCTCTGATGAGAGCGTCGCGGGCGCTTGTATCCGAGCGTCCTGCCAATGGCTGGGCCAACTGACCAACGCCCTCGACGGCCTTACCTAACGATCCGAAAGCAGCACCCGGTATGGCCTTCGCCGCCTCCTTAACCTCCAGAACAAAAGAGGAGCCCCCCGGGGTAAGTATAGAGAGAGCGTCTTCGCGCGTTGCGGTGCCGTTCCGCACATCCTTAAGCACCATTTTCCAAATATCCCTATCCGGCACTCGCTGCCGGTCTATCTGGTCTTCCAGTGCCGCGATCTCATCCTTGTTCTTATCCCTAGCCCCGGCGATCTCTTCCGCCAGCACCTGTAGCGCAGTCTTTTTGATTGGAGCCGGCGCGTTTCCATTGGGCTGGGCAGCCGGCGGCGCATCACCACGGGGGCGGTCAGCATCCGCCGTTATCGCCGTCGGCTCGCCGAGCCGTTCAAAATAGGCGAGCGTCGCCACGTCATCGCCAGCCAAAGCAGTGTTTTCGGGTGAAAGCAGCCAATTGGCGAGAACCGGCGCCTCGGAGAGAATCTTCGCGTTTTTCGCCTCTTGCAGCGTCTGCTGAAAACTATCGCGGTATTGCTTCACCAGCGCTAGCGGCGGCGCCGGACCGCCCATTACCCCCGCATAATCCTCAGCGAGGCGAAGGTCACTCGCCACCTGATCGGGGTCTTCGTCTGAAGAACGGAGGACAATATCGGCCGCTGCAGCATCGCCCCCGAGCCGCCCGGTTTTTCGTATATTCGTGTCCGGCAGCGGCATCGTGCCGCCTGGGGTCGCCAAGTTTCGAGGATCGCTTGCCGGCTGTTCGGGACTGTCGTCAAGGAAACGCGGATTAGCCTCGGCCGCGGCTGCGTTGCCGCCTAACCGCCCGGTCTTTGGTATCAAGACCTCAGGCATCGGAACCGGACCGCCTGGTGTCTCCGCGTTTCGGAGATCATTCGCCGGCTGCTTGGGGTCCTCGTTAGCGGCGCGCGAGGCGACATCACCGGCTGCAAGGTTGGCCCCTAATCGCCCGGTCTTTTGAATCTTCGTTTCCGGCAGCGTTTCCAATAGCTTGTCTCCAAATATTGTTGGGAGACAAGCTTAGAATCGAGACGGTTGGCATCATGAATGGCGGACGCCGCCATCAGCCCCGGTAGCCAGCGCCAGAAGCGAGGCGATCCCCTTGTAATAGCCCATCGCCTCCGCCTCGTTCGGCTCCCTGCCGAGATCGCGCGAAAGTTCGGATGCCAGCGCTTGCCGGGCGTCGGGCGGGAGATCCGCCCAATCGGCCAGCTCAAGCACGGGGGTTTCCTTCACCGGTTCCGGCTCGCGCAGCACGAGCGGCAGCAGCAGCTTGTTGCGGATCGATGCAATATCGAACTCGTTCGGCGTCCTGCCGTTGTTTTCTTTCTTGAAGGCCGCGATCTCGGAAGCGAGCGCGTTCTGAAACCGCGCAACCTGCTGGATCGCGGCCTGCCGCTCGGCGCCGAACCTGCCATTTGCAGTAATGCCGATGGATTCGAGCTGCCTTTGCGATTGCGCGAAGGCGTCGGCCAGCTGCAGGCCCTCGCGTTTCATCGCCGCCTGCCCACTCAGCGCGCCGTTCTGCAGCTCCGACAGTTGGCGGAATGCTTCCCCACCCAGCCGGCCACGGTAATCGCTGAGATCGACTCCGGCAAATCCATCCGGATCCATCGCAGCATATCTGCGCATATCGTAAAGCAGCACCTCGTCCACCTGCCCCGCCCGACCTTTCGCGGCCGTCTGCATGTAGTTCCACGCTGCCGAGACCGCCTCCATGCCAGCCACCTGGCGGATCTCCCGCGGCACGTCGTCGGGCGTCTTGCCTTCGTCGATCGCCCGCCAGAGTTCAGCCTTGGCCTGCTTGTTCCGTGCGTCCTCGGCCCTCGCCTGCGTCTCCAGCGTCGTCTGGATGCGCCGTTGCGTGAGCTGGCGGACCTTCTCGTCGCGGATATCGGCAAGGCTCCTGTCGATATCGTCGGCGGAGGGACCGAGCGCACGCGGCGAAATCTTGTTGCCGCGCGGCGCCACCGTGCCGCCGCGCGTCGAAAACGGCGCGGCCTGCTCGGGATCGTCGATCAGCGGAAAATACATGCCGTAGCGAGCGGCATTGTCATGGATGTAGTCGAACACCCCCCTCGGCGCGGCCCCGGATTTCAGCGGCCGCCCGTTCCAGCCGAGATCGACGGCATTCGCCGCCCCCTTCGCGCTGCCGATGATCTGAAGCCCGTCGCGGATGGCGGGCGGTGCATCCTCGATCATCGCCGCAAGGTTCGTGGCGAAGCTTTCGTCCAGCCTGTCGACGGCTTCCGCGCCGCCGCCGGCAACCCGCGCCGCAAGCGCCTGGCGAAACCGGGTCGGCCCGGCATCCGCCACCGTGCGGCCGGCCGGCTCTCCGGCATCCACGAGATCGCCGACGGCATCGGCCGCCGGTCCAGGAACCTGCCTGCCCCTGGTCAGGATCGCGCCCGCCTCGCGCTTGGAGTGCTCGTTGCTGATCTCGCCTTCGAGCGCCTCCGTCAGCATGTCGCTGTCGGCGCCGGTCATCTGCCCGGCATGGTCGTTCCGGTAGCGGTCGGCGGCGATCGGATCGTCCTCGGCCAGCCGCAGCGTGATATCCCTGTGGACGCCGGAGACGAACGCGCTGCCGCGCGCCATCATGGTGTCGCCGCTCCAGCCTTCCAGCCGCCCCTGCTCCTGCAGTTCCAGAAGGCCGGCCGCGACGTTCTTCGTCACCAGGTCGGGCCGGGTGAAATTCACCACCGCATCCCTGGCGAAGTTGTCGACGCGCTGGGCGGCATTCTGCTGAAACCAGACTTTGCGCTGCTGGCCGGAATAGACGACGGCGCTCTGCAGCGAAGCATTGATCCTGGCATCGGCTGCACGGCCATAGAGATCCGCCGCCTCGCCCGTCAGGCCGGCGCCGATTTCCTTGCGCTTTTCCATCAGCCGCCGCTCGTAATCGGCCCGGCCATCGACTGCCGCCTGGCCGGTGAGCGTCATGAACCCGCCCTCGCCGTATCGGGCGTTGCGGTCCCAGGCCGCAAGCTGGTTCTCGCGATCCTTGGCGCGCATGACGTTATCGAGCGCGTTGGGATCAGGTGCCTTCTGTTCGGTCGCACCGGCCCCTTTCGCCGTACCTTGCTGTTTTGCGCGTTCTGCTTTGGCGGCTTTAACGTTGGAGATCGACGTCTCCAGTTTCTCCATTCCCTCCGACAGCTTCACCATGCCCTCGCCGACAGCTTTGCCGAAGTTGGTGGCATCGGCCTTGACGTCGAGCTTGCTCTGAAAGATAGGCCGCGTCGCGACATTACTCTGATATTCGGGAACGGTGACCATGGCTCGGCCTCATTTCTTGTTGGTGGCTGTCGTGGCGGTGGTGGGGTAGCGCTTCTCGTAATATTTGCCAGCCCCAGTCAGGATCGTGCCGGCAGCCTCGAGATAGCTGCCCTTTGCTGTCGCATCCCCCTTCATCCGCTCCAGCGTGCCGCCCGCCCGCTGATTGACGGCATCGACTCGGAAGTCATAGGCCTCGCGATAGGCGTTGGTTCGGATTGTCAGGGCGTCCAGCTCGCCGAGGGTGGCGGTATCCACCAGCGTGTCGAGCGGCGAGCCGAAGCTGATGTCGAGCCCGTTCGCCGCCATCGCGGCGGTCTGCGCGCCCATGATCCGCGCCACTTCCTGCCGCTTGCGCTGCTCCTCCTGCGCCCCGCGCTCCAGCGCGTCCTGGGCGCGCCGCTCGGAAAGCTCGGCGTTCATCTCGGCGACCTGCTGGTTGTATTTGCCGGCCGCTTTCGCAGCCTGCCCCTGCTGCACGCTGCCGGCGGCACCGACCGGTGTCGAGCCGAGCGTCAGGGCAAGACCGATATCACACATCGCTGGACCTCAATTCGAATGGGCGGAATTCATGACCCCGCAGGCTGATAGGATCGAAGATCGAAAAACCCAGCCAACGCAGCCAGCGCAGCGAGACGCGGTTGTCGACGTCGACGAGGTTTCTCAGAATGGGATAGTGCCGCAACAGTTGATCCCTCCACTCGACCGAGCCTCGGAGGAAACCGGCTGCATGGCGTTCGATGGTGTCGGTTCCGAGCAGCCACGGCGCCCCGACGCCGGCAAGGATGCTGATGGCGCCGACGCCGAAGATCGCCTCGGCCCGCCCGTCGATCGAAACCGTCCAGGCGGCCGATGATTTGCGCAGCGAATAGCTGAGCGCCTCCACCGGTGTCATGCCGGAGGCTTTCCACACCTCGTCGCGGTCGGCCCTGCGCATGCGCCGGGCGACCCCACGCAGGTCGAGGGGGCGGAAGGGCACGACACGGATCTCACCGGCCAAGGCTGATATCCGGCATGATGGCGAGAATGGTCATCGGCAGCGGATCGAACTGCTTGATCCACATGTTGCCGCCCGTGTCCCAGTCCCATTGCGGCGTCAGCGAGATATCGCCGGTGATCGGCTCGATCGGATCATCCCAATCCTCGGTCGAGCGCTGCTTGTATTCCACCAGATGCTCGTCGCCGCGCGCGCCGTCGCGCGGGCCGATGAAGATGCCGCGCGTCTGCTCCACCCTCAGCGTCACGTTGCTCACCGATTTCTGCCGCCCCTGCACGGTGCCGAGCCCGCCGACATTGCCGAGATCGATATCGAGCGTCTGCAGCGCCGAAACGATCGGCAGGCCGACATGCACCTTGGAGGCGGCGACATCGAGCGTCACCGCGCCGCCGCTGACCGTCAGGTTGCGCACGACATTGCCGTCGGCAAGCGCCACCACCTTCTGCCCTTCGAGATGGGCCAGACCACCGATCACGGTCGCCGGCGCGTCGCTATAGGTCAGGCCGCAATCGACGAAGAAGGCGTCGCTGACCGATTGGAAGACGCGGCTGTGCAGCCGCTCGATATAGCGCCGGGCCTGGCCGCCGATTGTGCGCTTGACGAGAAAGTAAGGCACATCCTCATTGCCCTCGGCAATGACGGTGACATCCTCGAAAACCGCGTCATTGTCAGGCCCGCTTTCATGCCGCGTCCAGGCCCAGACGTCGTGCTCCTTGAGATAGGTAAGCGAGACCAGCGCGCCGTTGTCGAGCACCACCCAGGCGATCGAATAAGGCGCCTGGGCATAGGCCCAGGCCTTGATTCGCCGGTTCTCGAAGAGGTGGCGGGCGAGGATTGTCAGGTCTTTGCCGACGAAGCCGTCCTCCGCATAGACATAGCTGAAGTCGCGGATGACGCCGCCCCGCTCCTGCGCAAAGAGCACCGTATTGCCGACGACGATCGGCTGCACCCGGGCCGCCCCGCGATAGCCCTGGTTGTCAATCTTGATCGAAGAGGGAGAAATCGCATCGGATTGCGAGCCGCCGCTGACGATCCATTCCGCTCCCGACGTCAAAAGCATCAGCCCGCGCAGCGCCAGCATCGAGCGGATCTCGTTCACCTGCCGGGCGCGGATGCGGAAGGTCACGGCGTCGCTCGCCTTGGAAGGCGAGGAATAGCCGAAATTCTCGTAATTGGCCGATTGCGAAAGCCACACCGCCTGCGGATCGTTCTTCGTCGAGGCGAAGGCCAGCCGCTGCTCGATGAAGGTCGCGCAGCGGGGGTAATTGCCGGCGCTGTTGAACGGGTTGCGCGCCGTCTGCGGCGTATCGGCAAGATCGGCCGCAATGTTCTCGTCGTCGAAGGAAAGACCGGCCGTGCCGCCGATATAGCCATAGACGCCGTTGTCGTTCTTGTAGACGATATAGCGCGAGGCGCCCGCCACCGCCGACCAGCTGACGCGGTTCTTGCGGCCAGTCACCGTCAGGTCGTTGTTGGCGAAGACAGCCGCCGACGGCAGGCTTTCCTCGCCGCTTTCATTGTCGACGGCCGAGACGCGATAGCCATAGGGCGTGCTTCCCCCGCCGATTGTCGTAATCCCGACGCCCACGGGCGCCGCGATCTTCGGCGCGAAGGTCACGAGGTCGAGCGTCCAGTTGTTGTCAGCATGGCGCGCCAGTTTACGCACGGGATAGTCGGGATGGCAGATATACATCACATCCGCCTCCTGCACGAACACCAGTTCGTCGAGCGCATTATGCGCGTAGGGCGTCGTCACCTCGTAAGGCGTAGCCCCTGATAGAACGAGCCCGCCGTCCCGGAACACCCGGAAATAGAGATGGCCGAATTCCAGCACATAGGATTGCTCGGTGTTGAACTGGAAAGGGATCAGCCGCGCCTCGTTGGCGCTCGCCTTCACCTCGCGGATGAAGGCAAGCCCGGAGCGGTTCGATGCCCCGCCATGCGGATTGATGAAGAGGTTGAGCGCCGTCTTCAGACCGCTGCCATATTTCACCTGGTCGACACGCGCCCAGAGCGCCGGCGACAGTTCGCCGCCGCCGAAGGACGGCTGGTAGGCGCGCAAATCAGCCATTCGCCCGCCCTCCCGTCAGCCCGTCCCGGTCGTCGGTGCCGTCCCAGCCCTCGTTGGCGTCCGCCGTCTGGGCCAGCGCCTGCGTGCTGTTGGCAAGCTGGAACGCATCGGCGCGCACCTGCGGATCGCGCGTCAGCGGCATGGCGAGCCTGACGGCGAGATGCCAGGAGAGCGCATCGACGAAGAGCGGCGTATATTTCGTCGGATCGGTCAGCCGTTCGGTGAAATTGAGATAGGCCGGCGAAATATTGCAATAGCGCCGCCCTCGGCATCATAGGCATGCCCGCCCGCCGTGGACGCGCCCCCGGAAAAGACGCCGCCTACAGAAGTCTCGCCGGTCACGTCGAGCGCCGAACGAACGCCGCGGATCGCCAGGCAGTCCACCGGCCGGTCATAGGCATAGGCCCACTCCCCCGGCCGATCATTTACGATTTCGGCCAGCGAACGCGTCCTGCCGGCAAAGCGCCAGGGATAGGCCTGCAGCAGCGCATCGCGCGCCGGCGCAAAGAAACGGTTGCAGGCCCGCGCCTCCACCGTCGGCTCGCTCAGCGCGTTGATGCTGTCCTTGCCGATCGAAGCGAGCGCCAGATTGCAGATGGAAATAATGGATGTCATGTCGGTCAGCCCCTTGGGTTGGCTGACGTTAGTGCGCAGATGGTTGGCGCCGTAAACACGTTTAAGGCCACGAGAGCCTCATCCCAAGGTGCCCCGCAGGAGGCTCAAAGTCTCACCTGGGGCGGCTCCGCAGATACCTCGAAGCCTCATCCTGAGGTGCCCCGCAAGGGGCCTCGAAGGACGAGGCGGGCGCGCGGCAAGACCCCACCCCAAGAACGCCCTGATTGTGATCTCCGTAGCTTTACTTATCTGCGCGGTCGCTTATGGAAATCTGTCATATCAATTCGGTAGAAAGCCGGATTAGATACGTACATCAGCATCCGGCGCAATCTTTCACCCGCGCCCATGATCTTGCCCGATTGCGCCGGTGACGGCGCAGACTTCCGCCTGCATCAATCCAACCAACCAAGGGAGCCCATGCCATGAGCACAGTTACCACCAAGGACGGCGTCGAGATCTTCTATAAGGATTGGGGGTCAAAGAGCGCCCAGCCGATCATGTTCCATCACGGCTGGCCGCTGAGCTCCGACGATTGGGACGCCCAGATGCTGTTCTTCCTGCACAAGGGCTATCGCGTCGTCGCCCATGACCGCCGCGGCCACGGCCGCTCCACCCAGGTCGGAGACGGCCACGATATGGATCATTACGCGGCGGACGCTGCCGCCGTCGTCGAGCATCTCGATCTGCGCAACGCCATCCATGTCGGCCACTCCACCGGCGGCGGCGAGGCGACGCATTATGTCGCCCGTCACGGCCAGCCCCAGGGCCGCGTCGCCAAGCTGGCGATCATCGGCGCCGTGCCGCCGCTCATGGTCAAGACCGAAGCCAATCCGGGCGGCCTGCCGATCGAAGTCTTCGACGGCCTGCGCAGCCAGCTCGCCGCCGACCGCGCGCAATTCTACCGCGATCTCCCGGCCGGCCCCTTCTACGGCTTCAATCGTCCCGGCGCAAAAGTGTCGGAACCGGTGATCGACAATTGGTGGCGCCAAGGCATGATGGGCGGCGCCAAGGCCCATTACGACGGCATCAAGGCCTTTTCGGAAACCGATTTCACCGAGGACCTGAAGATCATCACCGCGCCGACCTTCGTCATGCACGGCGACGACGACCAGATCGTCCCGATCGCCGATTCCGCCCTGCTCTCGTCCAAGCTCCTGCAAAACGCCACGCTGAAGGTCTACGAGAAATTCTCGCACGGCATGTGCACCATCAACGCCGAGGTCATCAACGCCGATCTGCTGGCCTTCATCAAGGGCTGATCATCGCAAAATCCGGGCGCCGGCAAGGCGCCCGGCTTCACGGCTTAAACTCGGCGGTTCCCGCCGCCAAAGCCCGCTTCCGCCCAAAAGATCGGCAAATCGCCGGCCGCTTTCGGCATTTTCCATGAAACCGTTTCCGCCGGTTCGCGTTTCACGCCCATGAAAAGAGAACGTGAACCCTCATCAAAGGCTTATCGGCAGGATCGTTTCGAAAATACCGAGCGAGCCGCCAAGGAAACCATCGAGGCGGAGCAGCGGGCCCGCCGGGAGAAGACGCGAAGGCTGAAAGAATTGCGCCTGTCGCGCGAAGGCGGCAAGTCTCCCGAGGCGAAATAGATCCCCACGCTCTGCGGCCGCGAGATCGACGCGCCGGCGTCCCGCCGGTCCGTCTCCATCGCTCGCGTCCTTCATTTCAAGCGTTTTCACTGTTGCGAGATTCGGGCCTTCGTCCATCTTGCAGAAGAAACGTCGCGAAATTATCTTTCTCAACAGCGATTCACCGACATCGAAAAGGGCCAGCCGATGTCAGACAAGCTGTTCAGCACACGCGACGAACCGCTCGCCTCCGCGGATCTCGACGTTTGCCGGCGCGTTCATGAAGCTCTCTGCATTGAGCTTGATATCGACAGGGGGAGCGAGAAAGCCGAAAAGATCGGCGCCCTCATCATCGAGCTTTATCGCCAGGGCGTCCACGACGAACATCAGCTTCGCCTGATGGCCGGCGGACGGCACGCCTAGAGCATGATGCCGAAAAGTGTAAACGGTTTTCGGACGACATCACGCTCTAACTCTTAATGTAGAACAGGACGATTCGGGCCGACCGGGCCTAAATCGTCCTGTTCTAGCGCCTCCTGGCTCACGCCGGATAGAATTTCATCTTCTCCGACTGGGGGATGCGGCTCACTGTCCTGAGGATGGTGTAGAGCAACGGATGAACGTGCGTTGTGGTGCCGGTGCCGGAGTCAAGGTTCATGGCCTTGCCATAGAGGGTGGCGTTGTCCTGCACGTTGGTCGCGAATATCTCCAGCACCTTGTAGTTCGATGTGCCGTCGCCGTTGACGACCTCGCTGAGGACGGTCCGCCCGGCCCAGAGACCCGGTTGATATTCGAAGATGACCACCGCGCCGCGCGGTATCCCCGACGGCATCTTGATCGTGTCCCAGGTCGTCACCCCGTCCTGATTTCCCGGATGACCGATCACCTTGCCGAGCGGAAACATCTCGGATGCCGGTGCCTTGGATGGATCTGCATCGGTCGTGAAGGCACCGAACACGTCGATAACCCTTGCATAGCGGGAGGACGCCTTGATGGCGTCGTTGACGGCCTTGAGGGTGCCGCTCACACCGTTCCAGAGAATGGGGACGCTGTAGGCAGCCGCCGTTCGGCCGCCATCCGTTGACGTCATGGTGGGCCAGAGGGTCAAACCGACCACGTGCGTACCGGCGCCATATCTGGTCTTCACGCGGTCGATGAGGCCGAACTTGAAATTCGCCCAGGTGCTTGCCGTGGCATTGTTGTCGTTGCGCCCGGATTGATCGAAGACGAAGGTCCAGGGATTGAGGCCGCCATTATAGGTGTTCTTGACGATGTCGATCAGTCCCCAGCGCAGTGTCGCGATCGTGCTGCCCGAGCCCGTCAGCTCCAGCTGCGATTTCGCGCCCGGCACGCCCATGATCAGCGGCATGGTTTCGCCCCAGACCGGATCGGGCACGTCGAGCCAGCGGCGCCAGACGCCCATATTGCCGCGCGCATCCGCCGATGCGGCGATCTCCTGGCGCTCGACGAGGCTGTCGGAAAGCACGAGCGGCACCGGCCGTCCGTCCCATCCCTTGGCGAAGATCAGCGCCGGGCCATAGGCCAGCGGCTGCGAGTTGCTGACATCGCCGACCGTATTGTAGAAACTGTCCGGATCCCGGTCCGACGTGCTCGGCGCATCGGCCGCCGCCAGCGCCCGCACGGATGCCAGGTCGCCCGCCGCCCAATATTTCTCGCCGCGATGACGCTGAACGCGGTAGCCGCCGATATAAGTGTTGCCGACCGTGCCGTGCCAGACCGTGCGGATGCCAAAGATAGACCGCCTTGGCAAAGCTGCCGGCAGCATCGCCTGCCCCCAGACGATGCCGGTTGCCGCCGTCGCCGTCGCTGCGGCAAGCCCGCCGAACAGCACCGGATATTCGTTGCCGTCAGGATGCAGGAAGAACACTTCGTCGATCAGCACATCCGCATTCGGATTGATGGTCTCCTGCGGCGAGTTGTTGCCCTGCTGGACACCGAAGCCGACGAAGGGGATCAGGAAGCTGTTCGTGGGATAGTCGGGAGACCCGAAGTAAAGTTCCGAAGCCTGATAATTGAGGCCAGCCGCATAGGTCTGCGTGAAGCCGCCCGGCCACTCCACCCGGGTTGCCGCCGGCATGTAGCGGTTCGGGTCTGCCACCCAGGGCGGATGCCCGCTGCCGCTGACCGGCACGACCGGCATCCCGTTATAGAGCGTGCGCCCGTCCGGAATGATCACCACTCCGATGACGACCTGCTCGTTGTAGATGACTTCGCTGCCGGAGAGCACGCTGACGCCGAGCACCCGCCGGCCCCCGGTAAACAGTACGCCGCTCTCGGCCTCACGAATACCCACCACGCGCTGCCCATTGTGCAGCACCGTCCCATCGGGAACGACATGCACGCCGACCACACGCTGCTCATTGAAAATCTCGGCCATGGAATGTTTCTTCTTTGGAGTGCAGAAGGAAGGGCACGCGCCCTCCCAATGTTCTCTCGGCGTCATCCTCGGCCTTGTGCCGAGGATCTGCTGCCCTTTCGAGCGGAAGCAGATGCTTGGAGCACAAGCCGAGCAGAACGAACGAAGACCCGACGGCCGGGGCCACCGGTCAGAGGGAGGGCTTGCGCCCTCCCCGTCAGTCTTTCACCCGGCAGACACAACCCAATCGGGCTGCTGCAGACCGAGCGCCTCCTGCAGACCATTCCCCGGCACGGCAGCCTCTGTCGGCGCATCGCCGCCCGACTCTGCCGCCGCCGCACGCCGCTCGACCTCGGCCGAGATCACGCCGTCCGCCTCCTTGACATTCGGCGCCGGCTCTCCGGAGATCGCCTTCGCCAGCGCCTTGCGTTCGGCCGCGTTCAGGCCCTGCCAGTCCTCAGGGATTTCGGCCGCACCATCGGCCTCACCGCCTTTCGGCCTGACGACCCTGGCGCCGCCTGCCCCCTGCGGGGCAAGCCTTGCCCATTTCGGCCGCCTCTCCTCGTCGTTCCAGAGCGCGTCGGGCACGACGAAGGCGGCGCCGATGTCGCGCAGCTCCCCGTCGAAATAGCCCCTTTCATTTGCGATCACCGTCACCATGGCCGGTTACTCCGAGGCCGCGACCACGCCGGCGGTGATCTTGCCTGATGTCGGCGCCGTGCCCGTCACGTCGTAGAACAGGCGGAAGAAGCGCTCGTCGGCGTCACGCGGGATCACGTCGATGTTGAGCCGCTTGCCGAGCGCGAGGTCGGCGAGCGCAAGCGCGCCGGTCGTGCCGACCTGCTTCGGCGTGGCGAAGGCCTCGTTGTCGTCGACCTGGACCTTCACCTCGAGCGAGGTCAGGTTGTTGAACGCCTCGACCACCTGGATCGAAAGCGGGATCTTCTTGCCCTTGCCGATGTTGCGCACCGTGCCGGTGGCGATCGGGCCGAGATTGATCACATTGGTGCTGGCCGCATCGGCGGTGATCGCCTGCGCGTCGGAAAGCAGGCTCTGCTTGTCGAAAATCATCTGAAATGCCTCTCGGATCTCTATGTCTTGGGAGGTTTGCCCGCCGCCATCGGCGACGGGCCTAAGCCGATCAGGCCGCCGTTACACCGCGGCCGGAACTGCCGCCTCGGTGTTGAGGATGGCGTCGGTCTCGCGGATCGGAATGCCGCGATAGGCGCGGACTTCCTTGCCCTCGACGGTCATGTGCGTCAGCCCGGTATAGTTCGGGTTGGCCGCCAGCAGGCTTCGGTCGCTCGACTGCACGTCGAGGATTTCGAGCACGTCGCGGTTCATGTAGATCGCGATGCGGCTGGCGACGCCGTCGCGGCGGCGCGACTGCAGGCGGTAATAGGCCTTGCGCATCAGCGCCCAGAGATCGACGCTGCCGGCAAGCATGTTGGAGACGTCGATATTGGCGACGCGGGCGTTGTAGCGCCAGTCCTTCACGAACATGCCGACATGCCAGCACCAGTAGTCTTCCTTGCGGAAATAGGGCTGGCCGCTTTCGTCGAGCACGCGCTGCTCGCCCTTGTCCTCGTGGCTGACGCCGGCCTTGGTGCCCTTGGGATAGAGCAGCGAGGTGGCGTGGTCGCCCCAGGTGACGAACCAGATCGAGGTGTTGTCGCTGCCGGTGCCGCCGCCGTTCACGACCTGGTTGGCGATGGTGCCGCGCGTGTCGGAATAGCTGCTGTAGCGGGCGGACAAGCCTTTGAACTTCTCCGGCGTCGTCTCGGTATTGTGGTAGAAGATGCCGGTCGCCACCTCCTGGTTCATCGCCTCCATGAAGGGTGCCGCCGAGGTCAGCCGCTCCTTGGCCGGATCGGGCGCGAGTTTCAACAGGCGCACGTCGACGCCGGACATGGCCTCGACGAAGCCTGTGGTGTCGTCGACCTGCTGCATGGTCGCCTTGGACTGCGGAACGCCCTGGTAGAGGCGGCCCCAGGCGACGGACGGCAGGCCGGTGCGGATCATGTGGCGGTGGGAGGCGCCCATGTTGCATTCGGTCGCGACCGCGTCGTCCAGAATGGGGTTCTGCTGGGACAACAGTTCGCCAACCGAGCCCTCCGTCGAGCCCTTATGCATGTCGATCAGTTGAGGGAAGCTATTGCCGATTGTTGCCATGTCTCTTTAGCCTTTCGGTGCATCGTTCGGAAACAGAACATGCGCTGGATCGACGGGTCTGCCCGCTCCTCCGGCGCCGCCGGTGGCCGGGTCGTCTTCCTTGATCAACGCCCCGGCCTTCGCAAAAATACGAATAAGCTCCGGATGGTTGCCGCCACCACTCGCCTCCAGATATTCGCGCAAAGCAGGCGTCCCCATCGTGTTGACGAAGCGGCGGCTGTCGCGCACGGTCCCGTCCCACCTGCGCCCGCCGATCTCCGGATCGGTTTTCGCGTCGTCGGCCCATTTCGAAACCGTCTCGCCCCATGCTTTGCCGCGCGTCTCGGCGCGCGCCGCCTGGATGGCGATGAAACGGTCGGCAAGCTTCTGCGCTTCGCCATTGGTCAGCCCGAGCTCGCGAAAGTCGGGGCCGAGCGCTGTGAGCAGCTCCTCGTCGACGGCGATGCCCTCTGGCATGGCAAGCGTGTACTTGCCATCCTCCGGCACCGTGTCGGCCTCGTCGGGCGTGGTCTCGCCGCCATCCCCAGCCTTCCCAGGCGCCGTCTCCTCATCGGATTTGACCGAATCGGCCTGACGGTCATGAGCCGGTTCATGGATTCCCTCGGCACCCTGCGGCGCGTCGTCGGGGAAGAGAATATTCTCCGGCTCCGCACCGCCGCTCGCGCCTTCGGCGCTCCAGCATATGGTTGGCCGGCCGATGCGCTCATGCGTCGACATCATCGTCTTCACTCCTCATGTTGGTGGCGACCTCGCGGTCTATGGCTTTGATGGTGGCGATCTCGAGCAGCAGGCTGGGGTAGAAGCGCGGATCGATCTCGTCGAGCTTGGCGATCAGCTTGCGCCCGGCCCCTTGCAGGCCGAGCGTGTAATGCGTCGTGCTCACCGCCTCGCCGGCAAAGGCTTCGCGGTAGATCGCGCATTGCTCCAGCATCCAGAACAGCACGCGCTTGCCCGAAGGCAGCGAGAAGACCTCGCGGAAGGCTGCGGCAAGCGCCTCGCGCTTCTGGCGCTCGGCAGGATTGAGATGTTCGTCGAGCCCGCCCATCAGCCGAGCCCCAGCTGCTGCAGAAGCGCCGCCCCGTTCGGGTTCTCACCGGCGCTCGCAAGCACGGCGGCCGCATCCGCGCCGGATTTCGCCGCCGGCGCCATCTTGGCGGCCATCTCGGCGTTTTCGGCCATCTGCTGCTTTTGCGCCCGCGCGTCGCGCAGCTGCGCCACCTCGTCGTCGGGCACCACCACCGAGGGCGGCACGCCGAGATAATCGAAATAGAGATCGACCGCCTCGTCGGCATCGACCTTGTCGAGCACTTCGGGCTTGACGGCCGAGACCTGGCCGAGGAAGGCGAAGCCGCGCTCGATGCTGCCCGTCGCCACCGCCTTCTGCGCCTGGGCGAGGATCGAGATATATTCGATCTTCAGCTCCTGGTTCTGCAATTCCTTGGGCGGCGGCGGCAGCTCGCGCCGCCGGTTGAGGATCTGGTAGGTCCGGTCGATCGTCGGCTCCAGCTGCGCGCCGTAGATGTTCTCCAGCACCGGCCCGAGCGCCAAGAGCTTCTCCTCCTTGCGTTCGGCGATCTCGAACTGGTTGCGCGGCTGGATGCCCTCCATCTGCGACAGCATCAGGAAGAGATCGGCATAGAAGGCCTGGCGGATGCGCTCCTGCGTCTCGCGGATATCGCTCGCAAGCTCGGAAAGCCTGAGCTGGATCTCCATCGCCGGCCGGAAGCCCCGCCCGTTGGGATCGTCGACATAGGTGATCTTGCCGGGCAGCAGCGAAGCCGGATTGTTACGCATCGAGGTCGGCCCGGTCATCGGCGGGCGCACCAGCTTGTCGATCGCCTCCAGCTTGCGCTGCTGTTCCAGCTGCAGCATGGAAATATCGCCGAGCGCGATCTGCCCGGGCGAAGTCGCATAATTGTCGTCGCCGGCAATCTCCCAGGCCGGCCCGATCAGCGGGTTCTCGTCGAAACCGCTTTCCTCCAGCAGCCGCTTGTCGCCCGCCTGCTCCTCCCAATAATTGGAAAGGAACGGCTTGTTGCGCTTGTCGATCCGGTCGGGATCGCGCGAAAGCCTGGGCTCGATGGCATGGCAGATCGTCAGCATCTCGTCATAGCGGCCGTTGTCGTAGAAATTCTTCACCGTCTGGCTGACATTGTCGTAGCCGAAGCGCGAAACGATGCGCTGCACCGACCAGCGGAACCGCCGGTAAAGCGTCGTCACCCGGCCGTTCTCGTCGCGCGAGATCCAGAAGCTGCCATGCAGCAACTGCTGCATCCGCACCACCTTGTCGGAATCCTCGGAAAGAATGCCGACCGACTGCCCGAATTGCCCGAGATCGCCGTAACCGGTGTGAAACGCGTTGTAGACATTGGAAGATTGGAACACCTCGCGCAGCCGCTGCTCGACGGCCGCCAGATATTCCTTCACAGGTGCGAAATCCTTGAGATCCGGATCATAGGTCGTCAGCCGGAACCACGGCCGCGCCGGCGAGGTGATGCCGGAATGCATGCCGGATTTCAGCGTCCGGTGCGCGAAGGTCCCGGTGCTGTCGATGATCTTGGCGCGGCTCACCGCACCCTCATCCTTGTCGGTCAGCCTCAGCCGCGTCGGCTCGATATAGTCCGAAAGCTGCCGCCACACATTCTCCCACGGCTGCCGGACCCGCTTCAGCTCCTCCATCCGCCGCCGGTGATAGGTAATCTGGCTCTCATGATCAGGTGCGTTGTCGCTCATGCTTATGTCATCTCCATCCGCGCAGCGAAGCTGCGTTGGTGCCATTCATCCAGGCACGGCTTGCATTGGTATCCATTCACGCAACCCGGTTGCGTTGGTGCATCCGCACGGCAGCGCCGACGCTGGTAAATCCACGCGGACAGGATCTGCGCTCTTCACTGTGAAAAGGCCGGCCAGCCTCTCTTTCGTCATGCTCGGCCTTGTGCCGAGCATCTGCCGCCGGCGCCGCAGATCCTCGGCACAAGGCCGAGGATGACGCCAAAGGAGAACGCGGAGGCCCACGCAAACCTTGCGCGCGAGCGCCTACCCGCTCGCCTTACTGCCCAAGCAGCGTCTTCTTCTCCGTCAGCGCCGTCGTCGTCACACCGCCCGGCGAAGTCAGGATCGTATCGGGCCGCGACCGCACCCGATCCTCCGTCCGCCGCGCCACCGCGGTGCGAACCGCAGCCCCATCCGGCTGCTTCAACTGCGCCGGCTCCGGCGGAAGCGCCGGCGGATCAGGCTGGGAAGGCTTGGAAAACAGACACATGGGACATCATCCATCTAGCTCACGGGAAATAGCGTCCCGAAAGAGGGAAGAGCGCGGCAGGGCCGGAAGGCAGCAAGGGAGAGTGCGTGTCCGCCTATGCCCCGCAAAACGCTCTTCCCTCCACCCGGGAGGGCTAAATCCATGTCTACGTCCCCGATGGTTGCCGCGACGAACACCCACCCTCCTCATTCCTGTGCCCGTCACAGGAATCCAGCCACGGCGCGTCCGCGCCGTGAATAACTCGCGAGGAAAAGTCGACAGCGGCATGGCAGTGCGGAGCAGAAGTTCAAATCGAAAATATTACGTGTGTGGCCCGTCAGGGTGCACTTCCAAGCCATTGTTCAATATGCATAACTCCCCCAATCGATCTTTCGTGGGGATGTATGATTTTCCGAGACCTTTTGGCTGGTTCGCTCGGTCGGAAGCGCCAGCGTGAACCTCTTTGCCGAAAGCCGGCGACCTCAAGACAATGACGGCAACATCATCTCCAAATCCGCTTCTCGCCAATATCGCTGCCCTGCTATTGGCAACCGTCATCGGACTTGTCGGCTTTTCGGCGGTCATCCACGTCCAAGGACTTGATGTTCAGAAGCTGCAGACCCTCCCGCTTTTCAGGGGTCTTTTAGCTTCGGCGATCATCACGATCATCGCACCGCCGACCCGCTTCTGGTGGAGAGTCTGCGCTCTGTCCGCCGTCTATCTGATCGATCTGGCGCTAACTGCCGCCTTGACGGCATGGCTGCCGATCGCCTCGGCGAATGGTTTCGTAAGCTTGATGATTGAGAAGCGATGGCAAATCGCCCTCTTCGTGAGCGCGACTGTCGGCTATTCAGCACTCATCCGGCTTGGTAAAAATCAGCCCGACAGCGCTGTCGCGCCTGTCGATCCCGTCGCAATGTCCGCGAGCGCATCACCGGCCGGACCATGGCCGCGGTTTTGGGCGCGATTGGTTGACTTCTTCTTGATCCAGCTGGGCTTAAGCTTTGCATTTGGCTTGCTGACGTCGATATATGCGCCGGCTCTTTATCTCACGGTGATGGGCAAATTTGCTTCACTCTTCAACTTGATCCTGGTTCCGATAGCTGCCGTTGTTCTCGGCTGCATCATGACGGTAACGGGAACAACCATCGGCAAGGCGATTGTCGGCGTTAGAGTAACTCTGCCCGACGGTGAAAACGGATCTGACTTTTTCTTCCGGCGCGAGTTTCGGGTCTTGCTGGCGGGCCTTGCCCTCGGTTTGACTATATTCTGGCCCTTTACCTTCACGCGCCAATACCACCGGCTCAAGGCCGGAAAACCTGCGAGCTATGACCAAGGCGAAGCGCCAGTCGTCGGCGGATCATCCAGGCTGCGCACCGTCCTCGGCATGCTCGCCGTCGCGGTCCTGATCGGCATCACCGCCCACCTAAATTCCGACATCGTGAGATCCGGTCTCGAATTGGAGTCCGTTCGGCCGTGGAAAAACCCGATCACCAACCGGACCGCCTACATCGCGCGAACATGGAAAGAAGGCGAGTTCCCGGACGGCGACGGCAACGTGTTTTATTTCAATTCCGATGCACTTTTCGCCGAAGCCTTGCTGGGATACCAGCGGCTGGATTTCGACGATGTGGACCGCATAAGCTACGCGCATGCCATCGCCGATGCCTTGGCAAAGGAAGTGGTTTTGACATCGCTCTGGGCGCCCGTCACGGTGCGGGGCCACGCCGCGCTTCGCGCAACCGGCAAAAGCCTCACAGCGGCCAACGCAGCCGTGGAGATCACGATCGTAATAGAGAGTCGCAATGCCTGGCGAACATTGGTGTTCACCCGCGGCCGGCAGGCCGACGAGGTCCCGAACAAGGAGTTTTTTATCAACGAACTCATAGGAACGATCGATTAATGGATCGGATCGAAGGTCGAAACAGCACCACCCTCTCTCCGCCCTCAACCTGAAGCGCCCCGCAGGACGAGGCCGGCCCCCCCTCACCCCAGCGGACTATACTCCACCTCCACATCCACCCCGCTCCCGGCCCTTACACCCCTCTCCCGCCTCACCACCGGCTCCGCAAAGGTCAGCGCCAGCGCATCCCCCCGGTTCGGCGAAGGCAGCCCGCGCGCCTTCATGTCTTCCTTGCTCTCCAGCTGGATCTTCCCATCCAGCCGCGCCACCGTCTCCGGCCCGACCAGATCCTGGTAGAGCGCCTCATCCTGAGGGTCGATCGCCCCGCCCGCCTTGATCCAGCGCTTTTGCATGCCCCACATCTCGGCGCGCTTGTTGAGAAAGCCGGCATCGAGCGGCTTGCCCGAAAACCAGATCAGCCGCCAGGAGCGACCCATTACCTCGCCGGCGCTGACGATGCCGGTGCCGTAGCCGGCGTCGACGAACACCGCGTCGGCTTGATGCTCTGCCTCCAGCCGCGCGATCAGCGCCGCCACCTCGACATCGTTGTCGTTCCTCGAAAACGAGGCGAGGCTCTTCGAATAGAGCCCCTGGCGCAGCATGATCTCCAGCGTGTCGTCGCCGGTCCAGGCCGGATCGACGCCGAGGATGACGGGCGCGAAGGCATATTGCTCGCGGCGGAGATGGCGCATCCGCGCCTGGTCGACATCGTCTGCGGAGATGAACTGCATGGCGGACTGGCTCGGAAACTGTCCGCGAACGCGGATCTTGAAGAAGTCGCTGTCTTCGCCGTGATCCTCCTGCCATTGGCGGATCTTCGCCTTGTTGGTGCCCTCCACCGTGCGGCTGTCGATCTGGCGTGTCACCCAGCGGTGACGATAGCGGCGGAAGCACTCGCGAAAGCGGCCGGAATTGCGCGTCGGATTGCCGAAGACGATCCAGATGATCACCGTGTTCTCGTCGGTCAGCGCACCTTCCGCCACCTCCCACACCTTGTCATGGATCTTAGAAGCCTCGTCGAATTCCAAGACAATGATCTTGCCCTGATTGTGCAGCCCGGCGAAGGCCTCGGTATTGTTGACCGACCAGGGCACGAAATCCTGCCGCCACTTGTCCGAGGCCGCCTTGTCCCGGGCGCGGATCGAGGTCGCCTGCACGTCGAACCAATGCGCTGTTATGGAGGAGCGGAACCATTTGCCGATCTCCGGCGCCGTCTTGGTGCGCATCTGCGTATCGGTATTAGCCGTCGTCACCAGCATCGCCTCGTTCCAGCAGGACATCGCCCAATTGGAAAGCATGCCCATGCAGGCCGATTTGCCGATGCCGTGGCCTGAGGCCACCGCGATCTGCAGCGGCTGAAAGCGCGTGGCGGGATCGGCGAGATGATCGCGAACGGCCGAAAAATATCCCGCTGCCAGGCCCGCGGCCCGGCATGCCCCTCAAGCGCCCCCATACCCCAGTCCCAGGCGCTGAAGCTCCAGGCGAGCGGATCGAACTGGCAATCGCTCGCCAATTCGATAATCCCCTCGTTCGGATCGGCCTTGCGCCCCACCCTTCCAGCATCACCCGCCATCTCAGCCCTCCGCCCCGCCATCGCCTGATTTGCGCGCCTTGGCGCGCGCCAGCCGCTCGCTCAGTGCCTCCAGCCCCTTGATCTCCAGCCGGTCGTGATAGAGCGCGTGGTGGCGCGCCAGCATATCGAGCGCCTTCAGCCGGTCCGCCCGCTTGATCTTCGCCACATGCACCACGTCGCCCTTGGCCTTGGCCGAGGTATTGAACTCCAGCCCGGCAACCGCCGCCGCCGTCCTGTCGTCCCACTCGGCAGGCGCCTTCAGCGCGCCCTCCTCGTCGAACACATCGCGCACATCGCCAAAAGCAATATCCGCGATCGCCGAAAGCACCCGCTCGGCGCTGATCTCCATTCGCTCCATCTGCGCAGCCAGCGCTTTGTCGATCGCGCCGCGAACCACCTCGTTCGCCATCAACCGCCAGCTATTCTTGGGTGCTAAATTTTCACTATAGCCCGCCCGCACCGCCGCCTGCGTCGCATTCAAATCCTTCAGATATTCCGCCACGAACAGCCGCTGCTTCGCCGTCAATCTCGCCATGGATGATCACGCCCCCGATGAGGCGCGATCATAGAAGCGGGATGGTTGGGAGCAAAAATCGAGCGCGTCCACATCGGCTCGTTGCAGACAATCATTGGATAGCGCCGCAAAGTTGTTGATGCGAGACCGCAAACCTTGCTATCCCTCCGCCATGAACGAAAGGGTTGCAAATATGAGTCCTTCTCGTGCGGGTGGTCGTATCGAATGCTTGGACGGCTTGCGTGGTCTCGCCGCCCTCTGGGTCCTGATCGGACACGCCCATATTCTCACCGGCTTCAAGGTGCCGCTGATCGGCGATCCCGAATTGGGCGTGGATCTCTTCATCATGCTCTCGGGCTTCCTGATGGTCTTCCACTATCAGCGCAGGCGCGGCAGGGAGCCATGGGAGGCAACGAGCACGTGGACCACCTTCTGGATTCGCCGCTATTTCCGAATTGCGCCCCTCTATTACGTGATGCTCGTCGCCGCTTTGACGCTAGGCCCGCTCATCTACGATGCCCGCATGGTGATCGACGCCTATAACGGCGTGCAGCCGCAGCTTGCGAGCCGATATCTCGACAGCAGCCTGTCGAATTATCTCGCGCATTTTTCCTTCCTGTTCGGCCTCAGCCGCGCCTATTCTTTCAGGACGGCGCTTCCGGATTGGAGCATCGGGCTCGAAATGCAGTTTTACGCCGCCCTGCCATTTATCATGATCATCGTCGGCCGCGTCGGCTGGATCAAAGGCATCACCGGCGTTGCGGCGTTCGGCGCACTGGCGACGTATGTGTGCCACAAGGTCGGATACACGTTTCAGATGCCCACATTCCTGCCGCTCAAGATGCATGTCTTCGCAGCCGGCATGCTGCTCGCAGGCGCCCTATGGACGAATGAGAAGCGCGCCTATTTGTTCGCAGGCTTTGCCGGCTATCTCGTGATCGCCCCGATCGGCGGCGAGATGGACTGGCTCCATCAGATCACCAGGCTCGTCCTGGTCCTGACCTTCTTCGCGCTCATTCACACAGAGCGCCTGCCGCCGCTCGCGGCCCGGATAGCGGCACCGGTCAGCAGTTGGCTCGGCAACCGCTTCTTCCATAATCTCGGCGAGCTTTCCTTCGGCGCCTATCTCATCCACCTGCTGATCATGCAGCCGGTCGTCGCCTATCTCATCGGCGCCGTCGATGTCACCAACCCTGTCCGCTGGGCTCTCACGCTGCTGATCACGATGCCGATCGTCTATGCCCTCGCCTGGCTCGGCTATACCTTCATCGAAATGCCCGGCCAAAACATCGGCAAGGCGCTCACCAAACCACGAGCCTCCGCTTAAAGAAGCCGCGTCGGCCGCGATCCACTTTCCGGTCGCGGCCCTAATCCACGGCCTTCTCAAGGATCGTCTTCCTGTCCCAGGAAACGCCATCGGAAAATTCGATCTTCTCGATGCCCCAATAGCCTTCAGACACGAACTGCTGTTCGACAGTGATGACCTCGCCCGTCGCAAGGACGATCACCAGCAGCTTCGTCGCGTCCCGCAGCAAGGATACATCGGAGGCGGTAAGGTCGATCAGGCGAAGTGTGTCGATCTCGTTGGACATGTTAACGCCGTCATTGACAACATCGTAGCCATGGCCGCCGGCATAGACGTAGGTGTCGTCGCCGAAAGATCCCGAAAGCTTGTCGCCTCCGTCAAGTCCGATCATCAGGTCGTCGCCCCTGGTGCCTTCCATGGTGTCCGAGCGCGCCGAGCCCTCGATGCCCTCGGGCATAACCACGCTGATGTGCGCGCTGATATCCTGCTTCGACCAGATCGTGCCGTCGTTGAAGCTAATGTTTTCGATCCCCTTCTGACCACCGGCGAATGCCGACTTTATGAGGATCGACCCACTCTCGACTATATCAATTGCACTCCGTTCAAGCGCGCCCTCGACGCTGTTGCCTCTCCTGCCCGCACGGATCCCGGACTCCACCAGGATTGATCCGTTTTTGACCAGATCTTCGGCGCGCACCGGAATCGCAATGATGAGATCGTCGCCCTGTTGGCGAAGGCCGATATCGCCAGGGCCTATGTCGGAAAAGAGCAGCGTGTCGAAGCCGCTGTCCTCGATGGTTTCGAGGATGGTGTCATTGCCGTCGCCGCGGGCATAGCCGTAGATATCATCGCCCGGTCCGCCGGTCAGAAGATCGTCATCCCAGTTGCCGAAGAGCGTGTCATCCCCTTCCTCACCGCGAATTTCGTCCTGCCCTCCCCGGCCATATACGACGTCATCACCCGCACCGACGTGGATCCGCTGGTTGCTGTCTGGGTCGGATTTGAGGACGATGTTGTTGACGGCTCGCGCGCTATCGCGCGATGTCTGGCCGTGAATGCTCGTCGATAAAATCAGGGTCAACCCAAAGATCAGGATTGTCCGCCGCACACTCGAATTCAACGCTCTCTCCGTCCCAGGCAGGAAATGCCCGAGTGCATGAGGTTGGCCATGCTCTGACGCGCCCGCCGGCCGACCGCCAAGGGTGAAGGCACCGAAGCATTGCCCCCTGACATCCAGGAGGCAACGCCGCTCATTGAAACCGCTATCTCACGCGGAAGGTCACGGACTCGTCGTCTCGCTGCTCGTGGCGGCCGTTTCGGTCGCATCCACGCCATCTGCGGCATCAGTCGTTTGCGATGTCTCGGTCGGCGTCTCCACAATCGTCGCAGGATCTGTCGTCTCGGTGCCCTCAGCCGTCTCGCCAGTCGGAGTCTCGGTAACAGGCGTCTCGGTCGTCGGTTCTTCCGCCACCGGGTCTTCCGTTACCGGAGCCGCTGCCGCCAGCGCGTCCCTCATCTGATCGATCGTGCCGACGGCCGTGCCGATGCCGAGCGTGTCCTTTGCCCAGCCGAGAGCCTCGGGGCTGAGCGTGCCGGTCTTGGTGGCCGAAGCCAGCGCTGCCATCAGGGCGGCATCGCCGAGAACAGGATCGTCAGCCGGCGGCGCGACGCCATTGGCGAGTTCGTACTGGGCATAGGCGGTGGCATAGGCCGAGAGCGCCGCCATCTTCGGATCTGCGGTATTCATCAGTGCGTGGTAGTTGCGCTTCAGCGAGTTCAGCTTGGCAAGCTCCGCCGCAGGCTTCTTCGAAGGCTTGGCTGCAGGCGCCGTGGCAAGAGTCGTCTTCTTGGCAGCGCCCTTGGTGCTGACCGTCTGCTTGGCCGATTTCGTCTTGCCGGCCTTGCCGGTCTGGGCGGATTTGCCCGAGCTTTTCGCGCTGCCGCTATTGGTCTTGCCGCTGGAGCTGCTCTTTCCGCCGCTGCTCTTGCTGCCGCCGCCGCCATGGCTGCCGCTGTTGCCGCTTCCACCGCCGTGGCTGCCGCCGCCGTTACCGCCGCCTCCGCCACCGCCGTTACCACCACCACCGCCGCCGCCGTTACCACCACCTCCACCGCCGCCGCCGCCATTGCCGCCCTTGGCGAAAGCGGGCGAGAGATCGGTGAAGACGATGTTGAGAGGCGCCAGCGCCACAGTCGTGGAGAGACAGAGAATGCCGAGAATTCTGGAGAGCCGCATGGTAGTCCTTCCGACAGGCAGAAAATGCCGTTACACCGGGGATTATTGAAGCAGCCGCCCTATAAAGATCTCATTGAGCATCTTCTTTCAATTTGAACTTTCCGCCGAATATTCCGCCATGCAGTGCCTCATTGTTTCCGAAAATGAAACTAAATCCCTTCCGCTGCGTTATCCCCTCGATACATCCGTTTACCCAAGGTGAGTGACATGAAAAGATTCGCCATCATTGCCCTGTCGATAGCGACGGCCTTCTCCGGAATGCCGGCTTCGGCAGGCCCTGCCTTTGTGCCGAGCCCGGTACAACAGGCGGCGCAGCCGGCACCCGGAGGCAGCGATGCCCGGATCATGCAGGTCGGCTGCAATAACTTCACGAACTGCCCAGGCCAGTTCAACAACGGCCGCAGATGGTATCCGAGACGCCACTACAATCGTGATCGCAGCTACTATCGCGACCGCGATTATTACAGGGACGATCGTTACGGCCGCTACAACCGTCGCTATCGCCACCACGACAATACCGGCGCCATCATCGGGGGCCTGGCAGCCGGCGCCCTCATCGGCGGCATTATCGCCTCGCAGCCCCGCGCCTACAGCTCGCGCGGCTACAGTTCGCATGCCGAATATTGCTACGCCCGTTACCGGTCGTATCGCGCCTATGACAACACCTACCAGCCGAACTACGGCCCACGCCGCCAGTGCCGGTAAATCCAGTCCGCCGGCCCTGCAGCAAGCCCCGCATGAAAGTGCGGGGCTTATTGCTGCCATTCATTTGATATCCATAAGACGGACGGAGCACGGCTTTTCCGTCCCCGGCCCCGTCCGTCCCGGCAGCCCAGCCTCGGGGTGGGGCAGAGCATTCGGTCAATAAGCGGCGGCCGGCTTCGGCTTTTTCTCCGTCCATTGCGGCGGCGCGCCGTATTTTGCGGCGACGGCGCCGACCAGCCCGGGCTCGCGGCCGAAGGCATCGCAGGCGACGTATTTCGGTTTGCCGCCCAGCCAGGATTTCATCCGCTGCCGGGAGGGAAGCGAGAGGTCCAGCCCCTTCGGCTCCTTGCCTGCAATCAGCATGCGCGAGAATTCGCTGCTGAATTTCGAGGCGAGGCCGTAGGCGTCGCCCACCTCGGAAACACGCGGATTGTTCTGCAGCGAGTTCGCCCCGCGCGCCCAGACCATCGCCGCCCGCTGCGCGCCTGATTTGTCGACCGCCTCGGCCTCCACCGCCAGCCCGCCAAGCCCGACCGGCAGGCGCGGCACGCCGACCGGCAGCGCGAAGCCCGTGCCGACGGTGACGACCGTGGAAACGCCCGCCATCGTCTTGTTGGTCGGCACGATGTCGGTGACCATCGAGCGGATCGTCAGGTCCGCGCTCCCGCCTCCTGCCACCATCTGGTATCTGTCGCTCAGGGAAATGCAGAGCGCCCGGTCGAGCGCATTGGCGACCATCGCCCGGTCGGCAGGCGATTTGATGCGGCTCGCTGCCGCGAAGCCGAAGCGTGTCGGCTCGATCGCCACCGTCTTGATCGGGGCGAGACTGAGGCCATCGACATAGACGCGCGATTTCGAAAGCTTGCCCTTCGGCGCGCCGAGATTGGAATAGGTGGAAAGCGTCCCGCTCTCCTTAAGCGGCACCGAACTGCACCCGGCCGCAGCCGCGGCGAGCGCCAGCGGCAACGCGAGCGACACCGCTTTCGAAGCCTTTGAAAAAGATGAAATAAAAGGATTTCTGCGCACTCTCTCTGGCCTCCGTCGCCGATAATGTCAGGCGAAATTGGCGGCGAAGAATTGCGGCAGCATTACATCGTTTCCGGCAGCATCGGCTGCCGCAAACAACCGGCGTCATCCGAGCTGGATCGCCACCTCGGTGCCGGCCGCGGCACTTGCGATGCGAACCTCGCCGCCATGGTTCAAGACGATCTGCTTGACGAGGCTGAGGCCCAGCCCCGCTCCGGTGCTCTTCGGCGTGACGCGGTAGAAAGGCTCGAACACCAGTTCCCGGTGCTCGGCCGGAATGCCCGGCCCCTCGTCGGCCACGCTGATCCGCCCGCCGCCCATATTCGAGACTGAGACCGTGATCATGCCTCTGTTGCCGCCATGGTCGATGGCGTTGCGCACCAGATTGCTGACGGCCCGCGGCAGCGCCGAAGGGCTGCCCTTGCATTTCAGGCTCTCGACCTCGCTCTGAAAGGAGATTTGGTAGCCGGCGCCGATGGCGAGCGGCGCAAGGTCGGCCACCACGCCGCGGGCGATCTCGACGAGATCGACGGTCTCCTGGAGATCGCGCGCCTGGTCGTTTCGCTCGAAATCGAGCAGCTGTTCGGCGGTCTCGGCGAGACGCGCGACGTCGTCGAGCAGCCGCCTGCGGTCCTGCCCCTCCGCCGTCCCGTCGATCCGGGTCTGCATGATCGCGATCGGCGTCCTCAGCTCATGCGCCGCATCCATCAGGAAGTGCTGGCGCTTGCGGAATTCGTTTTCCAGCCGGCCGAGCGCCTCGTTGAAGGCGATCACCAGCGGCGCGACCTCCCTTGGAATGCCGTCCAGCGGCAGGCGCGCATCATAGCGGCGCGGCTCGATCTCCGAGGCTTTGCGGGCAACCTCGCTGACGCTGGCAAGCCCCCGCCCGACGATCCTCGGAACGGCGAGAAAAACCGCGGGCAAGGCAATGGCGAGCAGCGGCACATAGATCGGATAGACGGCGCCCATCAGTGTAATGACAGGCCAGCCCTTGTCGGCCACGCCGCCGAACAGAACCCTGAGCTCGCCGATCGCGGTCTCCACGCTTTCCACCGAGGCGATCTCGTCCGTGCCGGCCGATCCCCTGATATCGGCCCCTTCGAACAGATAGGTCAGGCGCGCAAGCTCGGCATAGACTGGAGGAACGCTCCCGTAGGAGACGAAAGACCCCTTCGTCGTCGCCGCGACATACCAGAGCCCGTCATACTGCCGCTTGAGCGCTTCGAGCTCCGGCGTATCCCTTATCTCGAGCCGTCCTTCGGCATCGAGCGCAGCGGCCGGAGCCAGCGCCGCGGTAATATGATCCTCCAGGGCGACATTCGGAGAGAGGATCGTCGCACCATAGAAGCAGAGCCCGATGGTGACCGCCGTCACCACGCCGACGAAGACCAGGCTGAGCTGCCAGCTGAGCCGCCACCAGAGCGACGGATTGGTGTTTCCTGCCCCGCCCATCATTCTTCCTTCATGAGATAGCCGACGCCGCGGATATTGTGGATCGAAACCTCCGCACCCGCATCGGCAAGCCGCTTGCGCAGCCGCGATATATGGGCGTCGAGCGCGTTCGACTGGATTTCTTCTTCGTAGTTGTAAACGGCCGCCTCGAGCGTCGAGCGCAGCACCGTCTTCTCCTTGCGCCTGGCAAGTGCTGCCAGCACCAGAAGCTCGCGCCGCGGCAGATCGAACGGCGTATCGCCGACGGTGACGCTCAAATGCAGGGGGTCGATCACCATCCGCCCGGCGGTGATCTTCAGCTCGGAAAGGCTCGGCGGCCGCCGCAGCACGGCCCGTAGCCGCGCCATCAGTTCCTCCACAAGGAACGGCTTGCCGAGATAGTCGTCGGCGCCGAGATCGAGCCCCTCCACCCGCTCCTTCGGCGCGTTCAGCGCCGTCAGCACGATGATCGGCGTATCCTTGCCGGTGCGCCTCAGCTCCGGAATGAAGCGCAGCCCCTCGCCGTCGGGCAGGCGCCGGTCGAGCAGGATCGCGTCATAGGGGTTCTGCCGCGTCAGCTCCACGGCATCGGCAAGATGCGCCGTGTGATCGGTCACGATCCCATGCTTGCCGAGCGCCGCAGTCAGCGCTTCGGCCAGCTCCTTCTCATCCTCAATCAGCAGAATCCGCATCGCCCCACCAACCCTTGCGCCCCTGTTTCGGCCGCAAGGGTTGCAGCAACATTGCGGAACTTGAAAGGCAGCCGGTCATGCTGCTGCAATTGTTCCACCGGAGGATCGGGCACCACAATTCAGGACCTCGACATGATCCACTTAAAATCCATCCTCCGCCTCCTGGAGACCTACCTCCTCTCCGCCTTCATCCTCACCAGCCTGCTGGCCGGGCCGCTGATTATTCTGTTCGTTCGGTAGCAACCCAAGGAAAACGACAGCTGAAGGTTGATCGTAATTGGCTTTTCCGGCAACTAAGATGGAAGAAAAGGCATGCCGTGCCGCCCCCTCATCCGGCCCTTCGGGCCACCTTCTCCCCGCTGGGGAGAAGCGGAAGTAAGGCCTGCGCACGGTGCCAAACGACGCGTTTGTTCAAAGGCACTCTATTTCATGGGACCGGTGGCGAAGCGGCATCTCCCCTTCTCCCCAGCGGGGAGAAGGTGGCGGCAGCCGGATGAGGGGGCCACACGGCACACCTTCCACCATCGCCCCTCGCTTACATCACGCCGCCCCCACCGCCATCTTCCCCCGCACCTCCAGAAACGCCGCCGTCAGCCGCGCCAGCACCGGCGAGGTCACCGTCCCGTTCGCCCCGCCGACCGGATCGACGATGTGGATCTGCCGGAGATCCTCCATGAACTCCTCCCAGAGCGGCTGCCCGCCCTCTTCCAGAAGCTGCGCGCGAATGCTGAGATCCTCCGTCACCGGCAGGTGACGCCTGCCCCAGGCGCCGATCATCGCGAAGACGGGCACGAGCTGGATCGCCGGCTCCGTCAGGCTGTAGATCGCCTTCTGGCTGTGGCTCGGATCGTCCCGCTTGCTGATGAAACCGAGCGAGAGCAGCCGCTTCAGCCGCGCCGCCAGGATATTGGAAGCGATGCCCTCCTGCGAATTGTTGAGCAGATCGCGGAAATGCCGGCGGTTGCCAAACATGATGTCGCGGATGATGATCAGGCTCCACCGGTCGCCCACCACCTCCATCGTCAGGTTGATCGGGCAGCCGGACCGCAATTCCATATCCACGAGGTATCTCCTGTAAAAACCAGTTGCATTATAGGATCGCTTATGCGAGAAAACAACTAGTTTCAAATTGCAATCACATGGAGGAGAGCATGTCCAAGGTGCGCGTTGCGGGGTTTTCCGTTTCCGTGGATGGGTTCGGCGCCGGGCCGGAGCAAAGCCTGAATGATCCGCTCGGAAAGCGCGGGCCGGAAATGTTCCAATGGTTCTTTCACACCCGTACCTTCCGCGCCATGATGGGCAAGGACGATGGCTCGACCGGCATCGACGAGGATTATGCCTCAGGCGCCATGGCCAATTTCGGCGCCTTCATCCTCGGGCGCAACATGTTCGGCCCGATCCGCGGCGAGTGGCCGGACGATGCCTGGAAGGGCTGGTGGGGTGCCAACCCGCCCTATCACGCGCCCACCTATATCCTGACCCATTACCCGCGCGAGCCGATCGTCATGGAGGGCGGCACCACCTTCCACTTCATCACCTCGGGCATTCATGAGGCACTCGACCAGGCAAGGGCGGCCGCCGGCGGCAAGGACGTCAAGATCGGCGGCGGCGTTTCGACCGTGCGCCAATATCTTCAGGCCGGCCTCGTCGACGAGCTGCACTTCGCCCTCTCCCCCGTCGTGCTCGGCCAAGGCGAAGCCATGTTCGCGGGCATCGATCTGCCCGCCCTCGGCTTCAGCGTCCGCGAGCATGTGGCGAGCGAAAAGACCACCCACATCGTGCTGGCGAAATAGTCCTCTCATGCAGGCACGGCCGAGCCCACCAAAGAATTTCAGCAGACGGTACAATAACGAACCGTTCTGACGAGCCAGTGGTGTTCTCGCGCAATCGGCGTAAGATAGTGGAGTCGGCCCATCAGATTTTCGGCGGGACCGCTTGAGAGTTCATACGTGCTCTTGCCGTTACCGGAGGGCATGAAATTGCTTCAATCGCTCATTTCTCTCGATGACCACGAAATAAACTTGGTCACTGACGCCGTTCAGCAATGGTGCAGCGAAAACAAGCTCGACATCGACAGCGTCGAAGGCCGCCGCGCCATCACCATCGCCGTCGACCTCGTCCAGACCAACACTGCGCCGGAGCAGCTTCTGGCCGAACTGTCACAGCAGATGAACCAGCGGTAAAACCATCCGCTTCAGCAAGCTTCATCCGAAACCTACTGCCTCAACCAAGGCAGCCCGCCAAGCGCCCCTTAATCAGAGGTGCCCACCTCGATGCCTCATTCTGAGGTGCCCGACCTCGAAGCCTCATCCTGAGGTGCCCCTGTAAGGGGCCTCGAAGGACGAGGCGGGCGCGCCGACGGTTGAGAGACGCAAGAAGCAGCGCTGGAGCGCGTGCTTCGAGGCTCCGCCCTTTCGGGCTGCGCACCTCAGCATGAGGAAGGTCGGAGGACGCCGCGCCCATAATAGCGGCCATGCCCGCACCAACGCTCAAAGCAGCCCACCCTGAAGATGCGCGCGCAGGTGCTCGGTGCCAACGAGAGCCTCATCCTGAGGTGCCCCGAAGGGGCCTCGAAGGACGAGGCGGGCGCGCCGAAATCTGATGGGTGCGAGAAGCAGCGTCGGAGCGCGTGCTTCGAGGCTCCGCCCTCGCGGGCTGCGCACCTCAGCATCAGGGAGGTTGGAGGATGCCGCTCCTCTCGTCTGCCGGCATCGCTTCCGCAATGGCTGCTTTCAAGAAGGGCGAGACGGTCCAAAGGACGGGGCGAGACCCGCGGCTCGACCCAGGTTGATGCCGGCAGGCAGATGAGGGCGCGCACGGCACAACCTCCATAACCCTTCGCTTTATAGGCAATATAAGCGAAGGGCAGATACACCATCTTGCACATCCCTCACCCTCACCTAAGGCAATGCAACCTCCCTTGCGCAAGGCCGCCCGGTGCTCCGCTTTATCCTCCACGCCCTGATCGTCATCATCCTCACCCTGCTCACCCAGATCGGCGGCATCGCCTATCTCCTCGCGCTGGCCGCCGCGCGCGCCTTCGGCACGCGGCGCTTTCCCGCCAGGCTGGCGCTCTTCCTGCTTCTTTATGCCGGCGCCACCCTGGCCGCAAACTTCACCGCCCCGGTCTTCGGCCGCGTTCCCCTCTCCTGCTTTGCCAACCCCGCAGACCGGCTCGTGGTCCGCTCGCCGATCTACTGCGCGCTCAACCGTAACTACGTCACCCCCGCCGTCCGAGACCTCGCCCAGGCCCTCGCCGCCCATATGGACCAGGCCTTTCCCGGCACCATCACCGTCGCGCTCGATGCGAATTTTCCCTTCATACGAGGCTTCCCGCTGCTGCCGCATCTCTCCCATGCCGACGGCAAGAAGCTCGACTTTGCCTTTTACTACAAGGATGCGAACGGCAATTTCCTCAACGGCGCCACCCGCTCGCCGATCGGCTATTTCGCCTTCGAACAGCCCGCCCTCGGCGACGAACTGCCCTGCGCCGGCCGCCACGACTGGCTCACCACCCGCTGGGATTTCGATGCGCTGCAGCCGCTCTTCCCGGCCTATCGCCTCGAGGAGCAGCGCACCGCCGCCGCCATCGCCTGGCTGACGAGCGAAGGCGTGACGCGCTTCAACCTGCAGAAGATCTTCATCGAGCCACACCTGAAAAACGATCTCGGCATCACCGATGCCCATGTCCGCTTCCAGGGCTGCCGCGCCGCCCGCCACGACGACCATATCCATATCCAGGTCGAGTGACCCCGCCCGCCGCGTCGCGCAGACCGCGACGGGCGCTCAAAGCCGCACCAGCCTGTCGTCCGGAATGGATTTTCCCCAGGCGTTCATCGCATTCAGCACGTCGCTCAGCGATCTTCCCAGGTCCGTCAGCTCATAGACCACGCGCGGCGGCGTCTCGGCATAGGCCGTGCGCGTCACCAGCCCATGCGCTTCGAATCTGCGCAATCGGTGCGTCAGCGTATGGGCGCTGATCCCCGCCAGTGTTTCCCGCAGCTCGGTAAACCGTCTCGGTCCGTGCAGCAGCTCGCGCACGAGCAGCGTTGCCCACGGGCCGTCGAGCAGCAACAGGAAGCGCTCGACACCGCATTCCGGCAATTTATTTTCGCCCATGCCGATTTTCCTCCAATAGTGCATTTGACGTAACTGACCTCATTATTGCACCAACATTAATGCAATCTCTGCACTAATGAAAGGAAATGGCATGTCTTACGTCATCCATGGCGCCGCCGGCGCGCAGGGCGGGCCGCTCTTCAGACGCTTGCTGGCCTCGGGCAAAGCTGCTGTAGGCGCGGTGCGCAACACCGCCGCGCTGGACGGAAAACCCACCGTCGCGGTCGATAACGCCTCCGTCGAATCCCTGGTTTCCGCCTATCGCCATGCTGATGGTGTATTCGTTCACCTGCCGGTGACGGCCGAGCCCGAGCGCGTCCGGCAGGCGAAAAGCATCGTCGAAGCCGTCAACCGTGCCAGACCCGGTCGCGTGGTGATCTCGACCAGCGGAGCGATCATCGACAGCCCCGGATCGGTCTTGCAGGCGCCTGACGACAGCGCCATCGCGATCCTGACCCGCGGTGTTCGCGAAAGCGGTGTTTCCCATGCGATTGTCGCGCCGCGGCTTTATCTCGAAAATCTCCTGCTTCCGCCGATATTCGAGGCGGTGAAAGCCGAAGGCATATTGCGCTACCCCTTCGGCGCCGATTTTGCCGTGTCGTGGAGTTCCCATCTGGATGTCGCCGAAGTCGCTGAACGGCTGCTTGTCGATCATTCGGTGAGCGGCATCGTCGGCGTCGGGCAACGTCCCGGCCTCGATGGCGCGGCGCTGGCGCAGGGCTTCTCCCGCCATCTCGGCCGCCCGGTCGCCTTCGAAGCGCTGTCGCCGGAAGGCTTTGGAGATCTCCTCACGCCGCTGTTCGGCCTCGGTGCCGCCGCCACCGTCGTCGGCCTCTATCAGGCGCTCGCCCAGGCGCCGGACAACGTCATTGCAGAAGAAACGAGCGCACAGCGCCGGCTCGCAATGGCGCCGCGCAGCGTTGAGCAGTGGCTGGCCGATATTCTGAGCTGACCGGAAGAGCATGGTGCCGGAAATCACCGCCAGGCGCCGGCATCATGCCCTAATCCGCATAGGCCTCGTCATAGGCGCGCTGCGCGGCAAAGATCGCGTCCATGTTCTTTTCTGCCCAGTGTGTCAGCGCCGACACCGTGTCGGTCAGCGTGCGCCCGAGCGGCGTCAGCGCATATTCGACGGTGACCGGCACGGTGGGAAAGATCGTCCGCGAGATCAGCCCGTTCCGCTCCAGCTTGCGCAGCGTCTGCGCCAGAACTTTCTGCGATATGCCCTTGATATCGCGGCGGATATGGTTGAAGCGCACCGGCCCGCTCTTCAGCCGGTCGAGAATGAGCAGCGCCCATTTGTCCGCCAGCCGGTCCAGCACCAGCCGGGTCGGGCAGCGATCCTCAAAAACGTCATAGGCCTGTTCGATCGCCGTCATCTGCTCTCTCTTTGCTGGTTTAGATTTCCCCAGGGGAAGCGTAGGTTTCCCCGACGAAACCAGGTTACGAAAAAGTGCTCTCTTTTCTAATCCTGATTTGCCTGTATCTATCCAATCGTTAGATAGTTTCCAATAGATACCAAGGAGAGTGGCATGAGCAACAAGATTCTCGTTCTCGGCGCGACGGGCACCGTCGGCAGGCATGTGGTGGAAGGGCTTCTCGCCAAGGGCGAAGCCGTCAAGGCCGCCTCCCGCTCGGGCAAGGCGGTCGCCGGCGCCGAAGGCGTCGTCTTCGATTATGCCAGGCCCGAAACCTTCGGCCCGGCCTTCGAAGGCGTCGACCGCGCCCATGTGCTGCTGGCCTCGGGTTATGTCGATGCCAAGGGCATGCTGCTGCCGGTCATCGAGGCGGCGGCTGCCCGCAAGGTGAAGGTCGTCTTCCAGAGCGTGATCGGCGTCGATGCCGATGATTCCATCCCTTATCGCCAGGTCGAGATCGCGCTCGAAAAGTCAGGCACGCCTTACGTCATCCTGCGCCCGAACTGGTTCTCCGATAATTTCCACACCTTCTGGAAGCCGGGCATCGACCACGGCCAGATCGCGCTTCCGGCCGCCGACGGCAAGTCGAGCTTCATCGATGCCCGCGACATCGCCGCAAGCTCCGTCGCCGCCCTCACCTCGTCCGCCTTCGACGGCAAGGCCTTCAACCTGACCGGCCCGGAAGCCCTGTCCTACGAGCAGGCGGCCGCCATCCTCTCCGAGGCCACCGGCAAGCCGATCGCCTATAACGCTATCACCGACGAGGCCTTCATCACCATCCTGACCGGCGCCGGCGTGCCGGCCGATTATGCGAGTTTCCTCGCCTCGATCTTCTATCCCGTCCGCCAGGGCTGGACCGCCGTCACCACCGGCGACGTCGAAACCCTGACCGGCAAGCCCCCGCGCTCGCTGAAGACCTACGCCGCCGATTACGCCGCGGCGTTGAAGGCATAGTCGCAAGCACAAGCCTGCGCGCCGATCGCCACCGTCTTGGCTGGCGACAAACGCGCGTCGTCATGCTCCGGCTTGTCCCGAGCATCTGCCTCCGGTGCAGAAGATCCTCGGCACAAGGCCGAGGCGTCCGGTTTGTGCCGATAACCGCCCCTCACCCTAACCCTCTCCCCGTTCCGACGGGGAGAGGGAACATGCCCTGCGAGAGGCTGAAGAGAGACGGAGAGGTCGCGACTTGTCCCTTCTCCCCGCAAGCGGGGAGAAGGTGGCGGCAGCCGGATGAGGGGCAGAAACAGACCCCTTACATCACCATCGAACAAGCGCCTTGCCTCGCCGCGCCCGAACGAGCCAGATCCGGCCAACTCTCCAGCCCCAGACTGCCAGCCCGCATAGTGTGCTGGATGTGAAGCTGATCACCAGGATGAGGATGCAGGCGGCCGCCACCAGAATGCCGATTTCGTCATCGACGTCGAAAGCCGCCTCAGCAACCGCCCTGAAGAAAGATCCGTAATCGCGACGAGACCGTCGTTTCCCAGTCTTCGCATCTTGGTCGCCCATCGCCCCTCCGCTGCATCAGCTTATCGAGAGGTAGGAACGCGACGAAGCGCTTGCAACGGCGGGCACGGGACGGAAGCGCAATATCGACACCACTTGCATCGGCAAGACATGTCGGCTTGGAATAGGAACGACCAAGCCCTGCCCTGACAGAGACCCGACCGACCACGCCAGATGTTCCGCCCCAACGAAATCCTCATCCTGACGGGCCCGCCCGGCTCAGGCAAAACCACCGCCGCAAGCCGCATCGCACGGCTGCGCGGCAGCCCGAAGGTCCACCTGCATTCCGACGATTTCTGGAGCTTCATCAAGACAGGCTCCATCCCGCCGTGGCAGCCCGATGCCCAGTCCCAGAATGCAACGGTGATGGATGTGCTGGCAGGCGCGGCGGCCCGCTATGCCAAAGGCGGCTACTTCGTCCTGCTGGACGGCATCATCGGCCCGTGGTTCCTGGATGCCTTCCGGGAGATCGAAGCCCGTCTGCACTACATCGTCCTCCGCCCCGACCTCGGCGAAGCCATCAAACGCTGCCGCGACCGCGGCGGCCAAACCCTGACCGACCCCGCACCAATCTCCGACCTCCACCGCCAATTCGCCAATCTCGGCGCATTGGAACCCCACGCGCTGCCGGTCACAGGCCTGAGCACCGACGAGACCTGCGACGCAATCGCCAAGGCCATGGAAAGCGGCCGCTTCCGGCTGAAGTAGGCCGGCGCGGGCCCGTGTGCCGCGCGGCGAAGCGGCAACGTTGTGCCGCAACGCTTCCCAGCGAGCCAAGCGCGCCGCCCTTTCTCCAGCCTCATCCTGAGGTGCCCCGCAGGGGCCTCGAAGGACGGGGCTGGCCACCCCACCTTGGCAAACGCAGGCGTGCGAGCCACCGGTCTGCCAGTGGACAACGCGGCAAAAGCGGCTATGCCTCCACCAGGCGCTTCTCGCCTAGAATCTCAACCGGCGGAAATCGCACGTAGTCGAGAACATCGAAAGTCACGGAGAAATCGATCCGCCTGTCCGCGGCCCATCGCATGGCCGCGGCGGATGCTGCCCTTGGTATGTTCATCGCGATCGTGCAATGCGGCGCCCAGTTTCCCGGCCGGTAGTGGTGATGGCAGGCCGTGGGCTCGATTTGCGGTGTACGTCCGCATGCAATCGAAGCAGAACATCGCTGGGCTGAGGCCTTGCCCACAGAACCAACGTGTCGTTTTCGAAGACGCCGATGCTCGAAAAGACGAGCGTAATGGCGGCTCGCCCATCCGATATGCTGCCGAGCATATCCTTCAAAAGCGCCGGCTCGGCCTCCTGATACACGGCAAGCGTCACATGCGGCGGATAGGCGAGCGCCCGCATCGACGGCACCGTTTCGAATACCTCGACCTCGTCCCACAGCTCAGTGACCGGCGCGGCGCTCCCATTCGTGCATTTCAGACAAATTCCATACGGCATCCAGGACGGCTGTTCCAGTTATCGACCGCGGGACTATAAAAGCAAATCGCCTTCCGCTCGATTGAAATCCTCACCCCGCAAAAGCCCGCAGCAATGCCAGCCCTTCGGGCCAATCGCCGAGCCCGCTCTGCCCGTTGATATGCCCTGCCGCGCCGATGATTTTAAGGTCGCTTCCCCATTCGGCCGCCCTCGCCTCGGCATGGACGAGCGAGCCGTAGGGATCGTCGGTGCTCGCCACGATCAGCGACGGGAAACGGAAGCGCTCCCGTGGCACGCCGGCAAAACTCGCCGCCTCCGCCGGAAAGGCCGCGGAGGAAGGATCGGGCACGGCGACCAGAAAGGCACCACGGATCGGCGCATCCGAAATCTTCTGCCAGTGCGCGACCAGCAGGCAGGCAAGGCTGTGAGCCACGAGAACCGGTGGTTCCGCTGTGGACCGCACGGCCCGGTCCAGGGCCGCCATCCAGTCGGAAAGCTCCGGCTCGTCCCAGCTTGCCGGCAAAAAGCGGGCGATAGAAGAATCGGCCGCCTCCCACAGGCTCTGCCAATGATCGGCTCCGGAATTGCCGATGCCCGGCAGATGGATGTATTTGCTCACCGCTTCACTCCTTTGCTGCTGTCGGCGCATACTGCCCGTTTACAGCTGCCGGGAGAATTGGCATTCATCGGAAAACAACAGCGAAAACCGATGGATTGAAAGCAGATGGCAAAACCGACCGATTATCGCGCCGGGCTCGATCCGACCGATATAGCCATGATCGAGATCCTGCAGGACGACGGCCGCATCAGCGTCTCGGAGCTTGGCCGGAAGGTCGGTCTCTCCCAGCCGGCCGCTTCGGAGCGGCTGAAGCGGCTCGAAGAGCGCGGCATCGTCACCGGCTACAGAGCGGTTGTCGATCCCGCCTCCCTCGGCCTGGGCATGATGGCCGTCATCCGCCTGCGCACGACGCACGAACACATCAAGCCCTGCCTGAAGCAGTTTGCAGAAATGCCTGAGATCATCGAGGTGCTGCGGCTGACGGGCGAGGATTGTTTTCACCTCAAGGTCGTCGTGCCCTCGCCCGCCGGTCTGGAGACCATCGTCGATTCCGTCGCCCGGTACGGCTCGGTGACGACGGCGATCGTCCTGCGCAGCGAGCGTCCAAAGCCGCTCGGCCGCGCGTTGATTGCAAAACTTGGGGTGGCGTGAGGCTTAAAGCGTGTCGCGCAAAAGTGTGCGCGGTTTTGCGATAACGACACGCGTAAAAACAAAAATCTAAAGCACGGGAGGCGATCTGAAAGGTCGCGACGTGCTTTAGTCCCCGATTTAAAACGATCTAAAAATCCCGCCCTCAAAACTAATCGATTTTAATTTTATCATTAAAATTTTCTTGTTGCGCCGCAACAGAAACTGGATTTTAACTTTAGGCGGATGCTCAGTTGGTCGCAGGAGGAACTCGCATGACTGTGACATTTCCGCTTACCGAGGAGCGCGATGCGGAAGCGTTGCTGAAGCACTTGGTACTGCACAAGCTGACATTCCCGGGCAACTGCGCGGTGTCGCTGAAGGCCCAGGTTGCCCACGTCTCCTCGCCGCACACCACCGCGCTCGGCGCTGCCCGCACCGCCTGGTAGGTATCGTCCTTTCGCCGTGACGCCGGCGCGGCAGCCCGTCACGCCGGACTGCCGCAACCGGCACCTCCCCGCTCGGATAATCCGCTCATCCCCTGCGGATGCCGAGCAGCTTGTAATGCGTGCTGCCGAGATCGCCGTCCTTCGGATAGTTCTGGTAGCAAACGCTGTCGCTCTGATTGCCGCCGAGGATCTTCACCGTCGGCCCGCCCTCGTCGGCGACGAAGAAGCCCACATGCCCATCCGAGCCGCTCATCGCGCCGCGGGCGAAGACGGCGATGTCGCCTTCCCTCGGATCGTCGGTCACATTCTCTCCCCAGTTCTTCCAGCTTCGCGCATCCTGCCGGTCGGTGCCGATCATGCCGGCCTGCTCGACGCAGAAATTGACGAAGGAGGAGCACCAGGCGACGCTGTCATCCGTTCCCGACCAATGGTTGGTGGATTTGTGATACATGACGATGCGCGGATTGTTGCCGCGGCCGGGCACCTCGGCGATGCCCCTCGCCAACTCCGCCCGGGCGACCGTATAAGGCGTCGTGCCGACCGCGCCTTCGATCGGGAAGCCGCCGGACAACACCTTCAGAAAGCTCGCATGCATATAGCCGTCGACCGTGCCGTCGCCGTCGAGATCGACCTTGGCCCATTCGCCGTGGCGCTCCAGGATGGTCACCGGCGTGCCGAGCGGAAGCGCCCTTTCGACGGCGAAGCTCTCGCCCGGTCCCCGGCGCAGGTTGAGCCCGCCGGCGGCGCTGACCTCGGCGAGCTCCGAATGCCGCTCGACCGCGGCCGCCAGTTCCCGGGAGGCGCCGAGCAGGAAGGCGCTGCTCTCCGCGTCGGCGCGGAACTGGCCGAAATCCTTCCATCTCCCGCCGACGATGTTGCCGTCATAGCCGATCCCTCGATAGTTGAGCGGCGGATGGATCTGGTAGAGCGCCCATTGATCGGTGGTCAGCATCGCCCGCGTGCCCGACCAGCCGGTCGCCGCCGCCAGCCAGATGAAATCCACGTAGCCCGCATCGCGCACCGCGCGGCCCACCGTCCCGGACCCATAGACGCCGACGCGATACTTGCCGCTCAGCCGCCTCGAAACGCTCTTGAAATAGGCCTTGATCGAGGCGATGTCGGCCGCCTTGTAGTAATCGTGATCGACGGAGAAGTAGATCGCCGAATTTTCCGGCTGCCCATAGGTCTCGGCCAGTGCGAGAGCCCGCTCGCTGTCGCGCGCCCCGGACTCGGCATCGAGATCGCCGATGGCGCCGCCCGCGCCGCCGCGCTGCTGGAATACCACGGCCAGCGACAGCCCCGCCTCGAGAATGTCGTCATATTCGGCCTTCTCGATCCGCTTCTGCGGCAGCCTGTTGGAATTGCTGTGATTATAGTAACGAATGATCGTTTCGACGCCGGATGCTTTCAGTTGATTGGCATATTGGCCCAATTCCCATGGGCTATCGATGACCTTATGCATATCGATCCCCTCAATTCTTTAAGAATACAGTCAGCCCCGAAGTAAAATTATCACCCGCACTTTTAAGGTGCAATAACCACTAATGATTAACCTTCAATTGTCTTGACTGGCGTCGCTTGCAGAACACGCGGCAAGGATATGCGGTCACGCGGGACGGTTCTGATGCCACGTCTCGAATTCGGCCACGCCGCGAATGCCGTGATCCATGACCGCTTCGTAAACCAGCGTGCTGGAAACCGTTGCTGCGCCTTGCGGGCGCTCGGCCAATACGCGCTTGATCTCCAGGATCGCTTCCCGATCCGCATCGGTCAGGCGCGGCAACAGGGTCTTCAAATGCGCAATGTCGGGCTGCCGGTCGGGCTGATCGACCAGCCAGATGTCGATAGTCCACATCGTCTGATCCGGCATTTGCACGGACAGCCAGAGGTAAAGCCATCGGGATATTTCTCCGGCTCCCTGTTCCATCTGCCGCTGTCGTTGCGGAAGCGCACGGCGACGACGCGTTCGGTCATCCGCATCAGCCGAGCGCCGATCGCGGTAAACGCCTCGAACGCCACGGGGTCGATCGCGGGGCAAACCACGGTGATATCGATGTCGCGGCGGACCATGAGCCCCATCGCCGAGCTTCCAACCCGGATCGCTTGCCCGAGATCGCCGAGCAATTCGTCGAGCCGCAGCGCCCGAACGCCCTCATCGGCCTCGGCCTGCAGCCTCCTCTGGACGTCTAGCAGATCGGACATGTTGTCTCCGTACACGCAGCCGCCTGATCAGCGAACAGGCGTGCAGCTGCCGACATCGGCCGGCTTGACGCGGCCGGCCTGGAGATCGCTCCATTGCGGTATCGACGGGTCGGGACCGCCGATCCTCGCTTCGAACGTGGCGCGGTCCACCTTGATCATCCGCCCGCTTGTCGTAAACGAGACCATCTCCTTCTTGCTGACATAGGCAAGGCTCGCATCCATCCGGCAGAAGAACTGCTTGCTGCCGTTGGAGACGACCCAGCCATAGGCGCCGGCCTTGCTCTTGGTGAGCTTGCCGACCGCGTAATTCTGCCCGGCGAGCTTCGAAAAGGATTCTGCCTGAGCGATGCCCGGCACGACAGCAAGACCGATCACCGCAACGGCGGCCAACTGCTTGAACGAAATAGACATCAACTTTCACCCTGGATTGAAAGACACGAGTCCTCTACATCAAGAGGAGCCGGACACAACTTTAATCTGCACGAATGCTGAATGGGAAAGCAACAAGGCATCGGTTTTCGCGCCGGACTTTTGATGCCGGAATACCCTGCCATTCACCGGAAACGGATCAAACCAGCCAAGGCCGGAGCAAAGCCCTGACATGAAGCCGCATTACCGCATCTTCTTCATCCAGTTCGCCGTCGCCGTGTCGCTGGGCGCGCTGCTGTCGCGCCTGCCCGACCTGCAGGTGAAATTCGGATTGAGCGAAGGCGAGCTCGGTGTCCTGCTCGTCGCCATGTCATCAGGCGTGCTCTTCGGCCTGACCTTCTCCGGGCGGCTGATCGAAAGGCTTGGCGCGCGCAGCACGGCCTTCGTCACCGTCTTCGGGGCGGCGGTGCTGTTTGCGGCGATCCCGTGGATGCCGTCGGCGCCGTCGGCCGCGCCGCTGTTCTTCCTCGCCGGCATTTTTACCGGCGCCTTCGAGATCAACGCCAATATCGAGACCGACCGCCACGAGGCGCTGCTCGGCTATCGCATCATGAGCCGGGCGCACGGCATGTGGAGCCTCGGCTTCTGCCTCACCGCCTTCGTTGCCGCCGGCATGCGCCAGGCCGGCGTCTCGATCGAGCTGCACAACCTCATCGTGCTCGCCACCGTGCTGATCTCGGGCGCCATCGTTTTCTCCGGCATCGTCAATGCGCCCCGGCGGTCGGACGCCCATCCGGGCGAGGCCTCGCATGTCTCGCTTCCCACAATCGGCCTCATGCCGCTTTGCCTGATTGCCGCGGCACCGCTTCTCGCCGAAGGCGCCAGCGTCGACTGGTCGACGATCTATATGCGCGACGTCTTTGCCACCCAGCCCTTCGTCGGCGGGCTGAGCGTGACGCTGTTCTCGCTCGCCATCGCCATCGGCCGGCTCGGCATGGACCCGCTCGTCGATCGCTTCAATCCGCGCCCGGTCGCCATCGCCCTGCTGGCGATCGCCACCGCCGGCCTCGTTCTCGTGGCGATGGCGCCCAGTCCCCTCGTGGCGCTGATCGGCTTCTGCCTCACCGGCATCGGCTGCTCCTCGGTCTATCCGCTCGCCATCTCGGCCGCCGCCCGCCGGACGGATCGCCCGGCCTCGGTCAATGTCGCAGCGCTCGGCCAGACGACCTTCGTCGTCTTCTTCGCCGGCCCGCCGCTGCTCGGCTTCATCGCCGAACATTTCGGCATCCGCTTCTCCTACTGGGCCGTCGTTCCCCTGATGCTCGCCGCCCTCCTGGTCAACAAGGCGCTCGCCACCGCCCCCGCGACCGCCATGGGTGAGCCCGAACTCGGACGGCCGAATGCGTGAGCGGCAGGTCACAAAACCTCCGGAATTTGCAGCTTTAACGTGAAGACAAATCGCCGGGGGGAGATGCCTTTGTTCCGAAAGATCAGCGCCATGCTATCGGCGTCCTTGCTGCTCCTGCCCGCTGCCGCTCATGCGCAGAATTTCTGCAGAACCAGTTTCACCCCGGGCGAACAGATCGAAACGCGCTTCATGGGCATGGAATATGCGCTGATGATGTTTGCGCTTGCGGAGAAATATTGCGGAGCGCCCCGGCAGCAGATGCGGCCATATTTTCTGGGACATCTCGAAAAGCACGGCTGCGGCCCCGGAACCGAGATTTACGCGGACGTCGAGAAATCGATAGCCTGGCTGGAGGACGCAAGCTTGAAGCGCCTCGCTCAAGGCGGAGACTCCAAGCTCGCGTTGAGCGACCGGCAGGTACGGGAATGGGCATCCACCGCGGTTCAAGACCTTGGCGGCTGCGAGGCTCTGAAGCAGGGGCATGATCAAGGGTTTCTGAAATAGGAGCAGCCGGCGCCCACCCCAGGTATCGCGCACCCCTCACCCATTGAACACGATGGCAATCTTGTTCCCGGCCGGGTCGCGCATATAGGCGGCGTACCAGTCCGGCCCGTATTGCGGACGCGGATCAGGCCCGCCTTCGTCCGTCCCGCCATTCGCCATGGCGGCCTCGTAGAAGGAATGCACATCGGCGCGCGATTTCGCCATGAAGCCGATCATCGCGCCATTGCCGGCGCTCGCCGGCGCACCGTCGAACGGCGTGCAGACCCAGAGAACGAACCCTTCGCCCGTCCCGCCTTCGGAATAGGCCCGCCAGCCCGGAAATTCCTGATGCTGACGCCAGCCGATCGTCGCCAGGACGGCATCGTAAAAAGCATTCGACCTGATGGAATCGATCGCGCCGACCGTTGCGTAAACACTCATGATTTTCCCTCTCCCAGTTGCAGCAAGTTGAGATTTTATAGTGCGCAATCAAGAACACAACAAGAACATTTTGTCATTTTACAAACCCCTCCCCAACCCCTCCCCACAAGGGGGAGGGGCTAACCCGGCCGCACCCGATCGTTCGGCTTCATCGTCTCATCCGCAAAGAGGTGAGTGTCCGCGACAGCGGGTGCCTCAAGTTAGTCCCTCCCCCTTGTGGGGAGGGGTTGGGGAGGGGTCTGAACTCACGCTCCACATCACCCCGTCATTGCCCCTGCCCCACCGACCGCATATTGCAGTCCCACGGATAGCATTCACCGCCGATCTGAAAGAAAGCCCGCCGATGCCCCCTCTCAAGCACGCCCTCCTCGCCGTCTTCGTATTGCTGGCGGCCGCAGCCGGCTCCCTGCGATCCGCGCAGGCAGACCCCTGCCAGCCGCAGAGCTTCGAAGGCGCCGATTACATCGTCTGCACGGTGGACCCCGGCAAAGCCGACCTTCGCCTGTTCTGGAAGGGCGCCGATGGCGAGCCGTACCGCTATTTCTCCAGCCTCGCCGAAGCCCTTCAGGCCGAGGGGCGCAAGCTCGTCTTTGCCGTCAATGCCGGCATGTACCGGCAGGATTTCTCGCCGCTCGGGCTTTACGTCGAAAACGGCAAGGAAATGAAACCCGCCAACAAGGCAAAGAACGACGGCTCCGCCGGCCCCGTGCCGAATTTCTACAAGAAGCCGAACGGCGTCTTCTACCTCGATGAAGCCGGCGCCACGATCCTGCCCACCGATCAATTCCTGAAGCGCCGCCCGGCCGCGCGTTTCGCCACCCAGTCCGGCCCGATGCTGGTCATCTCAGGCAAGCTGAACACGATCTTCATCCCCGGCTCCACCGACCGCACCCGCCGCAACGGCGTCGGCATCTGCGCCGACGGCGCGGTGCGCTTTGCAATCAGCGAGGACTGGGTGAATTTCCACGATTTCGCCCGGCTGTTCCGCGATCAGCTGCAATGCCAGGACGCGCTCTTTCTCGATGGCGGCCGCGGCGTCGGGCTCTACGATCCCGCGCTTGGCCGCAACGACCGCTCCTGGCACGGCGGCTACGGGCCGATCCTCGGCCTGGTCGAGTAACGCCTCAGCCTCCAGGCGGATAGCGCAGGCCGTCTTCGGCCGGCATTGCTCCGTCGGTCATTTTTGCGGGCTGCGCTTCGTCCGTCCCATGAGATGGAAGACGGGCCGGCCGGCATCGATGAGGTAATCGGCGATGATCCGGCGGTGGCACCGCCACCAGACGGACTCGGCACACATGATGGCAGTGCGCCGTTTCGCCGAAATCGCCAGCAGCTGCAACAGCCCTGCCCGGAACTCCGGCGATAAGGCATAATCGGCATAATTGTGAAAGCTGCGATTGGTCCAGAAGCCGTTTGCCTCCTCGGGAATGCCGGATTTTTTGCGCAAGCCGCCGAGTTCGGCAATCCTGGCATAGGCAATCTGGTAAGGCGCAAGTTCGCTGCCGAGCACGTCCTCATTATATTGAGGATTGGCGCGCGAGCGCGGCATCCGGCGCACGTCGATCACGAGTTCGACCGCTCCGCAACGCAGGAGATTGACGAATTCGGCGATCGTCCGGGTCGAGTGCCCGATCGTGAAAACGGGCGGAACATCACGGCTTTCCGGACCTGGCGGCGAAGCGGCCGTCCGCATCAGCGCGTCGGCTTCCCTGGCTCCTCGCTGACACCGACGCGATGCCGATAGACCATCTCCCAGCCCTTCCAGCCATTGAACAGGAGGATCGCCGTGGCGACCAGGGACAGCACCAGTCCGGTGGGCACGATGAAATCCGGCCCCTCGGCCAACCGCCGCCAGAGATTGACGGCCTCGGTCAGAACGAGAACCAGGTTGCCGATCATGTGAAACCAGGCATCGCGCAGGCCGCGAATGCGGCTGTCGCCGAAAAAGTCGATGAAGCCGGCGATTGCGGCGAATGCCGCCATGACAAGTCCGGCGCCGAGCATCCAGTTCGTCGCCGCCGCCCAGGCCGGGTCACCCGAGCGGGCGTAGACGATGTCGACGACGAGCGTTCCGGCGAAGGCTGCGACCGGAAAGGGGATCAGCATCGGATGGATCGGATGGCCTGCTATGCTGAACGTACTTTTCGGGTTCATCCTGTCTCTCTCCATGCCACACAACGCGCCGGCAGTTGCCGCCCCCTAACATCCAGGAGGCCTCATCTGTTCCGTTCCACGCCGAGATAATCTGAAGCCAGGCAAGGGAGCGGCGATCGGCGTGAAAAGCCATCGCGACCGCCAGGGCAGGTTTCGATCCGGATGGAAGCTGCCGACGAAGATCGGCCGTTTCCTGACCACCGCCGCCTGAACCGCAGTTGAAATATCGACGTCCCGGTGCTAATCGCAGTGACGGGTCTGCAGTTCACCCAGGCATCGCCGTTCTCCGGAACACGCTAAACCTGACAGGTAAGACGATATGGACACCGATCCCGTGCCATGTCGGAAGGGCGATCACCGATAATCCGTTTGGAGCGGCACGACCAAAGGATAGGTCATGTCCAGAACACGCATTCCGCTCAATGTGAGCGACACCTCCGCATTCGCCAAATCGCTCCGGGCGCAGCTCTCCGCGCATGAAGGGCTCCCCTCGCATCTGCATTTCCTCAACATGCTGGCAAAAGCCGCCGGCCACGGCAATTTTCAGAGCCTGCGCGCCACGGCCGATGCCGGGAACGAAGAAGCCTTGCCGTCGCCCGCCGCCGGGCCGGAGATCGACCGCAAGCTGATCGACCGGGTGCAACGCAGCTTCGACGATCAGTTTCGCCTGACCCGCTGGCCTGCGAGGCGCATGGACCAGATAACGGCGCTCTGGCTTCTCTGGTCGCAAATGCCGGCGGCGCGAGACATGCCGGAAAAGGAAATCAACGTGCTTCTCAAGGAAAGGCACCTGTTTGGAGATCATGCCCTGCTGCGGCGCGAGCTCTGCGAACTCCGGCTGATGAACAGAACGCGCAATGGAAGCGTCTACAGGCGCATCGAGCGGCCGATGCCGCCGAACGCGGCCGCAATCCTCCGTCTGCGCTCATCCCGCTGACGGCCAGGCCCGCCGCTCATTCCTGTTCGTCGTCCGCATCCTGCCTGCGGCGCGACCGCAGATTGCCGAAACCTATATAATGGTCGGCATCGGAGGTGTTCCACCGGCCGGCGAGAAAGATGATGGTGACGGCGGCGGCGATGATGAGCAAGGCATAGATCATGTCCATGCCCGCAATGTAGCGCGCCGCGCGCAGCCGGACAGTCATGCTCCCGGCACCCTCAGAAAAACGGCCGGGATGATCCACGCACCCCGGCCGCAGGCTTGCGTTCTGTGCCTGGGCGATTTTCCAACCGGAGCCGGATTTGATAAACTCCCCTTCCGTCCAACCTTGCGAGGCAGCCATGGCCGACGAGACAGTCAATGTGCGCTACATGGTCGAGAACGTCGAGGCGTCGGTGGAATGGTACGTCACCCATCTCGGCTTCTCCCTGATCTCCAAACATGCGCCCGCTTTCGCCGATGTCAGGCGCGGCGCCTTGCGTCTGCTCCTCAGCGGTCCGGCGAGTTCGGCCGGTCGGCCGATGCCCGATGGCGAGCAGCCGGCGCCCGGCGGCTGGAACCGCATTCATCTGATCGTGGATGATCTCTCAGCCGAGGTGGCGCGCCTGCGCGCAAGCGGCGTGCGCTTCCGCAACGATGTGGTCACCGGGCCGGGCGGCGCGCAGATCCTGATCGTCGATCCCTCGGGCAATCTCGTCGAGCTCTTCCAGCCCGCGCGGCAATAGCCCCCGCACGGCAATAGCCCCCCCGCGCAGCAATAGCCCCCGCGCGGCAATAGCCTCCGCGCGGTATCAGGCCGGAGCGTAAACCAGCCGGATCACATTCTCGTCGATCCGGTCATGGCTGAGAAGCCGCAGCGGCGGCCGGGGTCCGGCGAAATACGGCGTGCCGTGGCCGAGCACGACGGGATGCAGATAGATGATATATTCGTCGATCAGCCCGAGTTGGGTGAGGCTATACGCCAGCTGCGGGCCGGCCACTTCGATCTCCCCGTCCCTTTCGGCCTTCAAGGCCCGCATCGCACCCTCGAGATCGCCTTGAACGAGAATGGCGTTCGGCCCGACCGAGGTCAGCGAGCGCGAAACGACCCATTTCGTCTGGCTCCGCCACGCCGCCGCATATTCCCGCTCCGGCGCACCCCATTCCGGATGCTCGTCGTCCCAGTAGCGCATGATCTCATACATCGTGCGGCCATAGACACTGCCCGCCTGCTGCTGCGCCGACTCGATGAAATGGCGAAAAAGCACCGGGCTCGGCCCAAACGCCATATGATCGACGTAGCCGTCCAGCGACTGGTTCATTCCGAACACGAGCTTGGCCATAGCCACTTCCTTTCCCTGGAGGGCACATCCGTGGGGAGCTTGTCAGTTATGCGATGGAGCTAAGCTAGCGCGACTGCTTTTGTTTTGCAATTGGTTTTGAAGGAGCGTCGAAATATGCGCTTTGCTGCCAAGCAGCAGGCGAAGCGACCGCTCAAGACTTTTGTCCGATCCGAAACGCGTTCAGGATGGCCAAAGCGGCTTCACCGGCTCAATGCGATATCTCTTCTCGAACTCACGGAGCACCATTTCGAGCGTTGCCTCAAAAGCACTCTGATCGAACATCATCGATTTCTTTGTCTCATGGAGGTAGCGCCAGTCGATGAAGGCATCTTGGTGCTGCTCGAGAACGTGACGAATACTGTAGTCCACGTAGAAACCGCTGGGATGATATGGCGCCACTGACCTTCTGAACTCAGCGTCGAGTTTCTCTCGGCTTTCGGGCTTTAGCCTATCAAACAGCTTTATGAGGTTGTGTGATTTGGCAACTTCTGGATCGTCATAGTCGAAAACGAACCAAGCTTTGAGCGCCAGCTCCATCGAAAGTGCCAGAAGCATCGGTTCAACACCGACGTGTTCGCGTTCGCTCAGGTCTGCATGTTTTTCGAATTCTGCGGCCGGAAAGCTCTGAGTTTTTCTAAGAATAGCCTTAGCGGCTTCTCCGATCCTAATGGCCGTCGTTAGGCGCGCACTCATTATAGGTCCGTTCGGTTCATATTAGGTCGTAAATCTGGCAGCCGCCGAAACAACCTCAGCGATCCCGCCCCCTCACTGCCCATTCGGCAGTATCGCAATCGGGGTGCTGGTTGCTGCTCTTCTTGATCGCCGCCGCCCAGTCGGCGCCGTTGGTTTCGGTCGCGCCGGTATTTTCGATGTCCGTGATCGTATCGAACCATGCCACCATGTTCTCGGTGCAGGTATTGGCATGCGGCGGGAAGGCGTGCAGGTCGTCGAGCGAGCCGATCATCAGGTTGGTGCGGCCGTTTTCGACGTGGTGGAAAAACAGCGGCGTGCCGCAATTGGCGCAGAAGCCGCGCTCGACAAGCTCCGAGCTCTTCCAGACGCTCGGCTTGCCGCGTGTCCAGCTCAGCGCATCGTCGGGAGCGGCGACGAGCGCGGCAAAAATGCCGCCCGAGGCTTTCTGGCACATGCGGCAATGGCAGAGATGCGAATTGTCGTGCATGGCGGTTGCGCGGTAGCGCACGGCGCCGCACTGGCAGCCGCCGCTTAACTCCATCTCGATGCGTTTCATGCTTCTCCTCCCCGATAGGCCCGGCAGGCCTAATCTTTTAGGTTGTCGTATTTTGATCGTCCAGACGCTAAATTGTGTCGTTTCCGCATCACTTTCCGTCAGGTTGTAATTTCCTGCTTGGCAATGGCGAAATGCTCGGCTACAAGATGTCCACCGCTCCAGATCGAACAAAAGGGAGGCGTTGAATGACAGTATCGATCATCGAAACCTCCCCCCGTGGAATGCTCCGACAGTAGGTCATTCCCATTCGCGGCCCGCCTTGAGCGCGCCCGTGCGGTTTATTCTTCCTTCACAGCCCGATTGATCTGACGGGATCACTTCGTCTCCCGCGTGGGCTGTGTCTTTTAACTCTCGATTTTGAGGACCGGCGCCGACACGTGCCCGGGGCTGAATAAAATGACTCGCAAGAAGCTCGATTTCCGCGCCGATGCCTATCGCCAGGTGCTCGGCTTTGTTTTCCATCACTGGCACCACCGGAAGGCGTTGGTCGGCGCCATCATCGTGCTCGTCGTCGCCAGCACGCTCGCCGAAGTCATGGTGCCGGTCTTCTCCGGCCGCATCGTCGATGCCATCGCCGGCGGCAATGCGGCCGATGGCGCCCTCAGCGCCTTCGCCGTCGTCGTGGTGCTCGGCTTCACCAGCGTCACGCTGCGCTGGTTCATCTTCAACGGCATCATCCGGCTGACGCTGCGCATCATGGCCGATGTGGTCAATAACGGCTTCCACAAGGTGCAGCGCTTCTCGACCGACTGGCACGCCAACAGCTTTGCCGGCTCCACGGTGCGCAAGATCACCCGCGGCATGTGGGCGCTGGATTCGCTGAACGACCTGCTGCTGGTCGCGCTCCTGCCGTCCGTCGTCATGCTGGTCGGCGCCAGCATCGTGCTCGGCAGCTACTGGCCTGTCATGGGCCTGTTCGTGGCCCTGGGATCGCTGGTCTATATCGGCGTGACGGTGGCGCTCTCCATGGGCTTCGTGTCGCCGGCCGCACGGCTTGCCAATGCCTGGGACACCAAGCTCGGCGGCGCGCTCGCCGATGCCATCAGCTGCAATTCCGTGGTCAAGGCCTTCGGCGCCGAGAAGCGCGAGGAGACGAGACTCAATCACGTGCTTTCCAAATGGGACAGCCGCACGCGCCGCACATGGAAGCGCGGCACGACGAGCGGCACCATCCAGGGCTTCATGATGGTGTCGATGCAGGCAGGCATTCTCGGAACCGGCCTCGTCATGTGGCGGCAGGGCCTGGCGACGCCAGGCGACATCACCTTCGTGCTGGCGATGTTCTTCGTGCTGCAGGGCTATCTGCGCAATGTCGGCCAGGACATCCGCAACCTGCAGCGCGCCGTCAACGACATGGAAGAGCTGGTGCTGCTCGACAGGATGCCGCTCGGCATCGAGGACAGGCCGAACGCCATGCCGATCGAGATCGGCGCCGGCGAGATCGTCTTCGATCGCGTCACCTTCCAGTATGGCGCACATCCCACGCCGCTTTATGAGGACTTCTCGGTCATCATCAAGCCGGGCGAGCGCGTCGGCCTCGTCGGCCATTCGGGCTCGGGCAAGACGACCTTCGTCAAGCTCATCCAGCGCCTCTACGACGTGAACGCGGGCTCGATCCGCATCGACGGGCAGGATATCGCCGAGGTCAGGCAGGCGAGCCTGCGCGGCCAGATCGCCATCGTCCAGCAGGAGCCGATCCTGTTCCACCGCACGCTGGCCGAAAACATCGCCTATGGCAGGCCGAACGCCTCGCGGCGGGAGATCGAGCAGGCGGCGAGACAGGCCAATGCCCACGGCTTCATCATGGAGCTTCCCAAGGGCTATGAGACGATGGTGGGCGAGCGCGGCGTCAAGCTCTCGGGCGGCGAGCGTCAGCGCGTCGCCATCGCCCGCGCCTTCCTGGCCGATGCGCCGGTGCTGATCCTCGACGAAGCGACCTCGAGCCTCGACAGCGAGAGCGAGGTGCAGATCCAAGAGGCGATGGAACGCCTGATGGACGGCCGCACCACGCTGGTCATCGCCCACCGCCTGTCGACGGTGCGCGCCCTCGACCGCCTGCTCGTCTTCGACAAGGGCAGAATCGTCGAGGAAGGCGACCACCAGGCACTGATCCGCCTCAACAACGGTATCTACCGCCGCCTGTTCGAACGCCAGGCGCTGGAACTGACCAAGGGGCTGGTGGCTTAATCCGAGACGCCGGGGCTGAGGCTCCGGCGTTTCCGGCGCCACTGCCGCGGGTCGGCAAGGCAATCGACGAAATCGGTCAGCCCCTGGCGCCGTGTCCGGCCGTTCAACGAACGACCGGTTACCTCCTGATCTGCGTTTTCAGCGCCGATCTAAGAACGCGCATCAATAGGTCCAAGGCCTTGTCCGACGGCTCGTCAGCGCCGAAATGGTGCTTGATGCCATCCATTGCCGCCGCAATAAGCGCGGCAAGGTCGGCGGCGCGGGCCTCTATCGCGCCCAGATCGATTTCTCCCCGAGCCTCCGCTTCCGCAAGGGCACTTGCCAGCAGGTCGAGCAGCTTCGACCGTGCGGCCAGCGTTATGTCCTTTGAGAGTTCCATATTCGCATCGAAGAGCTCCTTGGCGTTCTCGCTTCTGCTGAAGGGAGCGATCAGGCCTTCCTGGAAAACGGAGATGGCCGCCGCGATATGGTCCACCACATCTCCCGGGCGATCCAGCACGGCCTCAACCTCTGCCATCGTGCGTTCATGGGCACGCGCCGAGCCGGCCCGAAAAAGATCTTCCTTGCTATTGAAGGCGAGATAGAGCGAAGCGCGCGAAATGCCCGCCGCCCGCGCGATATCCGCCATCGTGGTCTTCTGGAAGCCGTACCTGGCAAACACCGGCAAGGCGGCGTCCAGGATATGCGCAACTTTGCGATCTTCATTGTCCATCTGGACGCATTGACACATCGTGTCTCGGCTGTCAAAAGACAGTTAGACAAATTGAGTCTAATTGTCCAAAATCATCCATGGGAGCATCTCATGAAACAGGCGCAATCGCGGCAAGGCACCACCGTCCTCGTAACCGGTGTCAATGGCTTCCTGGGCGGCCATGTCGCTCTCCAGCTGCTGCAACAGGGTTATCGCGTTCGCGGGAGCTTGAGAAATGCCGCAGCTCCCCCCGCGATATTGTCTCGCTTTCAGACGGTCGTCGAAAAGCTTGAAATCGTCGAAGCCGATCTGAATCGGGACGGCGGCTGGATGCAAGCCGTTTCCGGCTGCGACTTCGTCATCCATACGGCCTCTCCATTCCCTGGTCGGGCGGTGCGCGATGAAACGGGATTGATCCGCACCGCATGCGAAGGTGCCCTGCGCGTGTTGCGCGCAGCCCATGCTGCCGAGGTGCGGCGGGTCGTGCTTACATCGTCGATCGCTGCGACCAATCACGGTAGCGGATCCGCCCCATTCAGCGAGAAGGATTGGACCGACACCAGCAGCAAACGCGCCACGCCCTACTACAAATCCAAGACGCTGGCCGAGCGGGCAGCGTGGGCGTTTGCCAAGCAGCACGGCCTGTCTCTTGCCGTGATCAACCCGGGCCTTATACTTGGGCCTTTGCTGAGCAGTGCCTGCGGCACGTCGGTCGGATTGATCAGGCATTTGATGAACGGCAGGTTCACGCGCTTGCCGCGTTACGGCTGCGCAATCGCCGACGTTCGCGATGTCGCCGACGCCCATATTCGCGCGATGATTCAGCCTGAAGCCGCCGGGCACCGTTTCATCGTCGGCGGACGCGTGTTCTGGATGAAAGATCTGGCGCGGGTCCTGGGGCAATTCTTCCCGGACTATGCATTACAATTGCCGTCGTCAGAACTTCCGAACATAGTCGTACGGCTTCTGGCGCTCTTCGATGCCGATGCCCGCACGATCGTGCATGAGCTTGGCAGGGATCTGTCGATCAACACTGCAAAGGCAAGCGCCATTCTGCAATGGCAAGGACGGTCCGAAGAGGAAACGATCCGCGATTGCGGCCAAAGCCTGATCGACAACGGGCTGGTGAGACTGCACGCCGGCCGCCGCCGACTTGGTCGCGGCGTCCAACGATAACCCCTCAGGAGAAGAGAATGACAGGCAGTGCCCAGACGGAAGAAGACCGCATCCGCGAAACCGAGCGTGCCCGGCTGCGCGCCCTCGTCGAAGCCGATATGGCCACGGCCAAACCTCTTCATGCCGAGGATTTTCAGTTGATCACGCCGATCGGCCTGGCCCTGTCGCGGGACGAATATCTGGGTGCGATTGCGTCGGGGAGCATCAAATACCTCAGCTGGGAGCCGGGCGACATCGCCGTGCGCCTCGATGGCCGCACCGCTGTCATACGCTACCGCGCGCGGCTCGAAGTCATCTTCAACGGCCATCATGTTCCGTCAGCGGAATATTGGCACACGGACACCTATGAGCACCGCGACCGTTGGCTCGTCGTCTGGTCGCAGGCGACGGCCATCACCCGTTAAACCAATGCAGGCTCGATCCGCACCCTTCCCGGCAAGACAATGACACCTTAGGGTAAGGCGGCCGATCATCCCACGGAGACACCCCATATGGCCGAGGTCTTGCTGTTCCACCACGCCCAGGGGCTGACCCCGGGTGTGCGCGCCTTCGCCGATGACATCAGGGCCGCCGGTCATACCGTGCACACGCCTGATCTCTTCGGCGGACGCACCTTCCCGAGCATCGACGAGGGGCTCGCCTATATCGGCGAGATCGGATTCGACGACATGCGGGAGCGCGGCGTCCGCATCGCCGACGACCTGCCGCCTGCGCTGGTCTATGCCGGCTTCTCCTTCGGCGTGCTGCCGGCGCAGAAGCTGGCGCAGACGCGGCCCGGCGCCCGCGGCGCCCTGCTCTTTCATTCCTGCCTGCCGATCAGCGGCGAGTGGGCCTTCGGCCCCTGGCCGAAGGGTGTTCCGGTCCAGATTCACGGCATGGACAACGACCCGATCTTCGCAGGCGAAGGCGATATCGACGCCGCCCGCGAGATCGTCGGCAAGGTCGAGGACGCGGAGCTTTTCCTCTACCCCGGCGACCGCCACTATTTCGCCGACAGCTCCCTCCCGTCCTACGACGCGGAAGCGGCAGCACTCCTCACCGCCCGCGTGCTCGAGTTCCTGGCTCGCGTCTGAGCGCATTGCGCTCGTCCTCAGGCCTTGGTCTCCCCGGCTCTGGCCGCCGGCTTCAGCAGGATGATGAGAAGCAGGCCGGCGACGATAAGCGCCGCGCCTTCGAGATGATAGCGTTGCAACTGTTCGCCGAGGAACAGGTAGGCGAGCACGGCGATAAAGATCGTCTGGATGTAAAGCAGCACGCCCGCCCGCGCCGCGCCCAGGGCCTCGATGCTGCGATTGAAGAGATAGTACATGATCGCGCCGCCCGGGATCGCGACATAGCCGAGCGCGATGAGGCCGCTGGTATTCAGCGTCGAGCGCTCGTCCAAGACAAGCTCGAACAGGTAGAAGGGCAGCGCCGTCAGCACCGCCGCCCCGAGGAGGAGCACCAGAAGCGCAAGGCGATTCAGATCGAATTTCGCCCGGCGGAGCAGGACCGTATAGAGGCTGAAGCAGAACGCGCCGGCAACAATCCACAGCTCTCCGGGATTGAGGTCGAGCCGCAACAGCGCAGCCGGGCTGCCCTTGACGATGATGACCACGATGCCGAGAAAGGCGAGGATCGATCCGATCACCTGCCAGCGTCCCATCGGCTCGGCCAGAATGAAACGGGCGAGAATCATGGTGAGGATCGGGATCAGGGCGATAATGATGCCGGCGGTCGTGGCATCGGCATGTTCGAGGCCGACGAAGATCAGGCCCTGGCAGATCGCAAGCCCCATGCCGCCGATGGCGAGTAGCTCGAGGCCGCGAGCCCGCATGAGCGCGACCATGGCGCCGAAATGCCGGTGCACGATCGACATCAGGATCGCCCAGGCGATCAGCACGCGCCAGAAGCAAAGCGCCCAGGGCGGCATCTCCGAAGAAACCCATTTCGCGGCGATATAGACGCCGGCCGACAGCAGCCAGCAGAAAACCCCCACGGAATAGGCCCCTGCAAGCGAACCGCCCGCCGCCTGTTCCGTCCCGACCGTATCGCGATGGACCGCCAAGACATGTATCGCCATGGCCCAGTTATGCCACAATTCCTAGGCGCTGCACAGAGACGAGCAGCCCGGCGCGCCCGACCGGCTATGTCCGCAAGATTTTCGCCATCGCCTTGCCTTTGGCCAGTTCGTCGATCAGCTTGTCGAGATAGCGGATTTCGCGCATGGTCGGCTCTTCGATCTCTTCCACCCGCACACCGCAGATCAGGCCCGTGATCGCTGCGCGGGCCGGGTTCATCCGCGGCGCCCGCGCAAAGAAATCCTCGAAGCTGGTATTGCGCGCCAGCTCTTCTGCCAGCGTCTCCGGGCTGTGTCCGGTCAGCCAGCAGATGATCTCATCGACCTCCGCCTTCGCCCGTCCCTTCTTCTCGGCCTTGGCGACATAATGGGGATAGACGCTGGCGACGCCGACTGAATAGATGCGATGCTTCGTCATATCTCCTCCTGGACCTGCCGTTCGAAGTCACGGCTGAACGGGCGCGCGGTCTGAACACCTATAGCATCTGCGGCACTCCAGATCAGGATCAGCCTGATTGCGCGTTCACAACGAACTCACGCATGAGTGCTGCGCATTCTTGATGGTGCGTCTCCAGCAGGAGGTGCGCCCCATGGTAGATGTGCATGTCGATGCGGTCGAGTTCGCGGGCGTAGGCAAGAACCTCTTCGATCTCGAAATATGGGTCATGCCTGCCCCAAAGCAGCAGCGCCAAGGGCTGATATTCGCAATGATAGGCCGAGATATCGGGAAAGCGGGTGACGTATCGCCCATAATCTTCGAAGATGCGGAATTGTATATCGACGAGACCTGGCCGGCTCATCCGCTCCCAATCGAGATGCCAGCCCTCTGGAGCGAACTGCGGTTTGAGTCTTTCCGGGATGTCGCCAACATAGGTATGCCGCACCCCCTCGAAGTTTAGCCATTTGGGGAGTTTTTCTCGGTTCTCCGGAGTGGGATCGGACCAGTAGGCCTTGTTGGCGTCCCAGTCCGGACCCAGGCCTTCCTGATGGGCATTGCCATTCTGGATGATGAGCCCCAGCACGCGGTCGGGACGGGCAAGTGCCAGAGAGTAAGCGACAGGCGCACCGAAATCATGGATATAGAGGAAGAATTGCTCCATCCCGATCTCTCGCATCAGAGCGTCGATGGTCCGCGCCATCGCCTCGAATGTGTACTCGTAATCGTCGGGTGCCTCCGTGAATCCGAACCCGGGCAGATCGGGCGCAACGACCCATGCCACCTCGGCCAATGGGCTGATGACGTCACGGAAGCTATATGATGAGCTGGGTTGACCGTGGAGAAGCAGAACGCCGGGCGCGTCTCTCGGCCCCGCCTCGCGATAGAACAGCTCCACCCCATCCACGACGACCGTGCGATGATGGGCTTTTTGAACGTCCAACATGTGAGTCCTCCTGCTTACATTCTAAAATGAAACCTGTTAGTATGATTTATCCGGTTACGCATGTAACCGTTCAACGAGCCATAAGGGGTTAAGTTCCGTGTCGAGCGATCACACGATCTGGGTGGCGGAACATTTTATCGGCGGCCACCCCGCACTGGATTTTTCGAACGCCGTCTTTGACCGGCGCAACCCACCGGCGCACAATGAGCTTTTCAACTCGGCTCGGGATGTCGGGACCTGGCTGCTCGCTGCAGGGTTGGCGAAAGAGGATGAAGCAGGTGCGGTAGCGGAATTGCGAGATCACCGCTTCCTCGACGAAGTTCGTGAGATCCGTGAGTCGTCCTATGAACTCTTCAACGCGATTGCCGCAAGTGAGGAGCCGCCATCACAGTCGCTTGGTCTTTTATTCTCAAGCGCAGCCCGCCTGCTGCAAACCCGGCAGGTCGGTTGGGACGGGACGCTCCTGCATCTCTCTTCCGCTCAATGGAAAAATCCTGCCGCGGTGAGCGCATTTTTTGCACAGCTGTCGATCGAAGCTTTTTATACCTTGCCGCGCGCCAGGATGCATGCCTGCCCCCGATGTGGCTGGCTTTTTGTGGACACTTCGCGAGGGGGGAAGCGCCGCTGGTGCAACATGCGGATTTGCGGGAATCGCGAAAAGATCACCCGCTATCGAAGTCATTTTGCATTTTGACCGGCCCATTGCCGCAGTCGTCCTGAGCCCTAAGTCATAGGGCCGCCAGGAAGGATTTCTCCGATGAAAGAACATGCAGTCGTCATCGCCGGCGCCGGCCCCACGGGCCTGACGCTCGCAGCCGAATTGGCGCTCGCCGGCGTCGATGTGGCGATCGTCGAGCGCCGGCCCGACCAGCAGCTTTTCGGCACACGGGCGGGCGGCCTCAGCGCCCGCTCGCTCGAGGTCTTCGATCAGCGCGGCATCGCCGATCGTTTCCTTGCGGCGGGACAGATCGCCCAGCTCACCGGCTTTGCCGTCACCCGTCTCGATATCAGCGACTTTCCGACCCGGCATAATTACGGGCTGGCGCTGCGGCAGAGGCATATCGAGCGCATTCTCGCCGCCTGGGTCGGCGAACTCGGCGTGCCGGTCTATCGCGGCCGCGACATCATCGCTTTCGCCGAGGACGATGCCGGCGTCACCATCGAGCTCTCAGATGGCGCCGCGCTGCGGGCGGCCTATCTCGCCGGCTGCGACGGCGGCCGCAGCCTCATCCGCAAGGCGGCCGGCATCGCCTTCGAAGGATGGGATGCGACAACAGGCAATATCCTCGCCGAGGTGGAGATGACCGAGGAACCGCCGCTCGGCATCCACCGCACCGCCCTCGGCCTCTACGCCTTCGGCCGCGAGGAATACGAGATCCGCGACGGCAAAATCATCTTCGCCAGCGAAGGCCCGGTCGGCGTCATGGTGCCCGACGGCAATGCCGGCGCCGCCGCCGAACCGACGCTCGACGATCTCAGCCAGGCGCTCGTCGCCGCCTTCGGAACCGATTACGGCATCCATAACCTCAAGTGGATCTCCCGGTTTACCGACATGTCGCGGCAGGCGGCGGCCTATCGCAAGGGCCGGATATTGCTTGCCGGCGATGCCGCCCATGTGCATTCCCCGGTTGGTGGCCAAGGCCTCAATACCGGCGTGCAGGATGCCGTCAATCTCGGCTGGAAGCTCGCCCAGGTGGTGAAGGGAATATCGCCGGATGCCCTGCTCGACACCTATCACACCGAGCGCCACCCGGTCGCCGCCCGCGTGCTGCGCGCGACGATGGCGCAGGTCGCCCTGCAGCGCACCGACGAACGCACGGAGGCGCTGCGCGACATCGTCACCGAGCTCCTCGGCATGGACGAGCCCCGCAGACGGATCGCCGCCGAAATGTCCGGCCTCGCCATCCGCTATGATTTCGGCGAAGGCCATCCCCTCCTCGGCCGCCGCATGCCCGACCTCGATCTGGCCACGGCGGACGGCCCGACGCGCCTCTTCACACTGCTGCACGATGCCCGGCCGGTGTTGCTGAACCTCGGCGCACCAGGCAGCCTCGGCATCACGCCCTGGGCGGACCGCGTCAAATCGGTTGACGCCTCATATGACGGGCCATGGGAACTGCCGGCGCTCGGCCCCGTCCCCGCGCCATCGTCGGTCCTGATCCGCCCCGACGGATACGTCGCCTGGGTGGGCGACGGCACGGAGGACGGTCTTCCTCAGGCGTTGAACCGCTGGTTCGGCCCGCCTCGCTGAAAAAGCGAGGTCAAAGAAGCGCGATCCCAGTCATGGAAGGCATATACCGGCAATTGACCGGTTCAATCGCGGCTGGCAATTGTAGCGAACTGCGGGAGATCGACACCGCATTCTCAAAGGCGATTTGATGGATTCTATTCTTTATATTGCGCCGATCTTGATTTCCATGTTCCCGAACGCTCCCGATCTGCCCGAGAGCTTTTCCATAAAATCGCTCGGTGCGATCGAGACCAAATGTCCGGAATTCGCAAAGAATGCACCCGACGCGTCACTGATTTTTACGTGCGATAAGGACGAACGTTCTTTGAGAATGGTAAAGGTCCTGACGTTCGACGGCCGTTCCTACATCAAGGATCCAGAAACTCACGCCAGACAAATCTTGCTGGATGTGCGCGATATTATACATGAAGAATTTCAAATAGAGGCCGAAATACCAACTTGCCACATAAGGACCGACTCCCTCGGAAGATGCAAAAGGGTCTATAGTTTGCGTGGCTCCAGGGATTTCGATGAGGCGGCTTTGGCCATCAACCCCATCGAGGAGCAAATGGACAGCTTCTCCTATTTCTTCGTCCTGGACTGGCAGCATCCGAACTGACTGCCATTTGGATCGCACGTTCCGCTATCTCCTGACCCGTGGCAGCCACACCCAAGCGTCATTGTTCCGTCATGCCCGCCGTCTGCCAGTCCTCATCGCCAGGGCGACGCCCACCAGGATGAGAGCGACGCCTGTCATGAACTGGGGGCCGATCCTGTCGCCGAACATCAGTGCGGAGGCGGCGATCCCGAAGACGGGCTGAAGATACTGGATGCTGGCCGCCACCGGCGCAGGCACCTCGCGCAGGATGCGCAGCCACAGGAACAGGCCGGCGGCGGTCACGATCAGGCCGAGATAGGCGGCTGCTCCCAATGCCTGCTCCGTCATCTCGAAAGGTGTCCGGTAGGCTTCCAGGCCCGCCCATGGCGCAAGCGCGAGAAAGCCGAAGAAGGTGCTCCAGGTCGCCACCACCACCGTGCCGTGCCGGTGCGAAAGCTCGACGCTCCAGACGTAATAGAAAGCGACCGCCAGCGCCGAGACGAGCATCCAGATCGGGCCGAGCATGGTCGTGGCGGCTGATCCCGAGCCGCCCGCATTTTCCAGCGCCACGACGACGATGCCGGCGAAGGCCGCCGACACGCCGATCAGTTGCAGGCGCGAAACCGGCTGCCCGAGCCGGATCGCCGCGAAGAACACGATGAACAGCGGGATGGTGGCGGACAGGATGGTGCCGACCGAGGCCGAAGTCCCGGCGACGCCGAATGTCTGCGTGACCTGGCCGATGCCGATGCCGAGAACGCCGAGGCTCGCAACCGCAGGCAGAGCCTTCAACGGCAGCGGCTTCCTGCCGATGAGCAGCAACAGCATGAGCGGAAGGGCGAAAGCGAAGCGGAGAGCCGTCAGCGTCAGCGGCGGCATCGTCGCCAGCCCGAGCTTCGTCACGGGGATCGACAGGCCCCACATCAAGGCCAGCAGCAGCATCGCGCCGAGGCTGGGGAGCGTGACCGGACGCATGGCGGCCGGGGCAAGGGAAGCGGGTTCGGTGACGATCTGGCTCATGGGTGCTGACAACTGGTCAATGCTGGTGAATTCAGCCGGCATCTAAAACCCGGAACCCCTTGCAGACAAACCATTTGTTGTCACATGATGCGTGAGGAAATTTCACACATAGGTGCGCCATGGCCGACCGTCTTCCACCCCTGCAGACGCTTCGCGCCTTCGAGGCGACCGGGAGAAGATTGAGCATGACACTGGCGGCCGAGGAGCTGCACCTCACCCATGGCGCGGTCAGCCGCCAGGTCAGGGCGCTGGAGGATTATCTCGGCGTTCCTCTCTTTCGCCGCATGACCCGCCGCATCGAGTTCACCAGAGAGGGTTCGGCCTTTTTCGCCGCCGTGACGCGCCTGCTCTCCGAACTTGCTCGGGAAGCGGAAAGCATTCGCCGCAGCAATGATACGGCAAGGCTCGTCCTCAGCTCCGGCGTCTCCTTCGCCAGCAAATGGCTGACGCCGCGCCTGCACCGGTTGATGGCGCGCTATCCCGATTATGATGTCCAGCTCGAAGTGACCGATGCCGATATCGACTTCTCGAAATCGCAGGCCGATGTCGCCATGCGTTATGGGGACGGTCGATACCCTTATGCGGATGCGGAGCGGATCATGAACGAAACCGTCAGTCCCGTCTGCTCGCCGGATTATCGCCAGCGGATGGGCGGGCTCGGCTCCGCCGGCGATCTGGCGTCGTGCCGGCTGATCCATGAGAACGGCATGAAGGCCGACTGGCCGCGCTGGTTCGAGATGATGGGCATTGCCGCCCTGCCGGCGCGGGGGCCGGGATACAGCCACGGCAGCATGTCGATAGAGGCCGCCATCCGAGGCGAAGGCGTGGCGCTGGGGCGCAGCGTGCTGGTCGCCGAAGATATCGCCGCCGGCCGCCTCGTCGCGCTCTTTCCCGAGAACACGATCGACGTCGAGCATGGATACGATCTCGTCTATCCCTCGGGAAACCGAAGCCATCCCAAGGTCTGCGCCATCAGGGACTGGATCGCCGACGAGGTGCGGCAGTTCAAGGCCGTGGACGGAGCGCGGCGGCAGGCATGACAGTTCGTCGCGCTCTGCCGGCATTCAGGCAGTCATTCCCTGAATAGAGAACCGGGAAAGCGCAACTTGGGCTTGAAAGGATCGAAGGGCGCGCTAGCCTGCTTCTCCCTGCTACAGCCGAGTCGGCTTGAACACGCGAGGCAATGCGCATGACGGCTGTGATCGAGGCCCGGGGCGTCAGCAAGCGCTTCCGGCAGCATAAGCGATTTCCGGGTCTTCTCGGCGCCTTCAAGACGCTGGTGACCAGCGAATATACCGAGGTGCTGGCCGTTTCCGACATCGGCTTCGATATCGGCGCCGGCGAGGCCGTCGGCTATCTCGGGCCGAACGGCGCCGGCAAATCCACCATGATCAAGATGATGACCGGCATTCTGGTGCCGAGCGAGGGCTCGGTTTCCGTGCTCGGCCGCACGCCGCATCTCTCCCGCATGGCCAACGCCCGGGAGATCGGCGTCGTCTTCGGCCAGCGCAGCCAGCTCTGGTGGGATCTGCCGCTGATCGACAGCTTCACCCTGCACCAGCGCATCTACGACATCCCGGCCGCCCGCTACGCCGATAATCTCCGCCACTTCAGCGAGTTGCTCGATCTCACGCCCTTTCTCGATCGCGCCGTGCGCCAGCTCAGCCTCGGCCAGCGCATGCGCGCCGAGATCGTCATGTCGCTGCTGCACGATCCGAAGATCCTGTTCCTCGACGAACCCACCATCGGCCTCGATGTCGTCGCCAAGGATGCGGTGCGCCGGTTCCTCGCCGAGATCAACCGCGAGCGCGGCGTCACCATCATCCTCACCACCCACGACCTGCAGGATATCGAGACCATCTGCCCGCGCCTGATCATGGTCGATCATTCCAGGCTGATCTTCGACGGCGAGTTGAAGAGCCTGCGCGCCGCCCTCGGCTCGGCCCGCCGGCTGACGCTGGAATTCGCGGCCGATCCCGGTCCGCTGCACCTCACCACCGCCTCGCTCGTCAGCGACGAGGGCCTGCGCAAGAATTACCTGATCGAGCGCGAAGACGTATCGCTGGTCCGCATCCTCTCCGAAGTCGGCGGCGATCGCGGCCTGAAGGACGTGGCGCTGCACGAGCCCGATATCGAAGAGGTCATCCGCACCTTCTACCAGCGCCGCAATGCCGAGCAGCGCCAGAGCGCCAAGGTCCGGGTGTCATGAGCGCCTATTTCGTCTTTGCACGCAACTCTCAGGCGCGGCCACTATGAGCGCCTATCTCGCCTTCGCACGCAGTTCTTTCCATGCGCAGCTCGCCTACCGCAACGAGGTCTGGGCCAATATCTTCGGCAAGCTCGTGCAGGTCTTCGCCCGCGTCGCCATCTGGCTCGCCGCCTTCGCCGGCATCGGCAGCAGCGTCGTCGACGGCGTCTCGCTGCAGCAGATGGTGACCTATGCCCTGCTCGGCGGCGCGGTGATGGGCGCCACCCGGCCGGAGCGGGTGATCAACGAGATCGGCCGCTCGCTGAAATCGGGCGATATCGCAGTCTGGCTGCTGAAGCCCATTTCCTATCCGCTCTATCTCTTCGCCAATGAAAGCGGCTCCTTCTCCTATCGCTTGCTGACCCAGGTGATCCCGACCATCGCCGTCACCGCGCTGTTCTACGGCATGCTGCCGCCCGCCAGCCTGTTCGACGGCGTCATGTTCCTAGCCTTCTGGGCGCTCTCCTTCATGCTGATCTTCCTGATGTCGGCGCTGTGCGGGCTCATCGCCTTCTGGCTGATGACGAGCTTCTCGCTGGACTGGATCCTCGGCGCCCTGCTGCAATTGTTCTCCGGCCTTTTGGTGCCCTTCTGGTTCTTCCCCGAGCCACTCGCCACGATCGCCCGCCACCTGCCCTTCGCCTGGGTGGTCTATTATCCCAACGCCGTCTATCTCGGTCGTCTCTCCCCAGCCGAGATCTGGCTGCATTTCGGCCTCGGCCTCGCCTGGGCCGGCCTTTTCCTCGCGGGCGTGCTCTGGCTCTGGCGCTGCGCTTCCACCCGCATCACCGTGCAGGGAGGCTGAGCCGTGATCCTCCACCACATCCGCGTCATTCCGCTCCTGGTGCGCATGTTCATCCGCTCGCAGATGGAATATCGCGGCGCCTTCTGGCTCGATCGCTTCGCCCAGATCCTCTCCTATGGCAGCGTCTTCGCCACCATCAGCATCCTGCTTTCCCGCTTCGATACGCTGGGCGGCTGGACCTGGTCCGAGCTCGCCTTGCTCTACAGCTTCCAGCTGCTCGCCTATTCGCTCGGTGCGGCGATGAGCTTCACCCAGCTGCGCGACCTCGAGGAGCAGGTGCGCCTCGGCACTTACGATGCCTTGCTGGTCAAGCCCTTCAGCCCCTGGGTCTATCTGATCTTTTCCGGCCTCAACATCGGCTATGCCGGCCACATCATCCTCGCCCTGCCGCTGATGGCCTGGGCCATCCTCTCGGTCGATTTCGCCTGGACGCTCCCCGCCGCCCTCTTCTTCATCGCCGCGCTTTTGAGCGCCACACTGCTGACCGCCGCCCTCATCACCATGATCGGCGCCACGGCGCTGATCTGGGTGCGCTCCAACCATCTCTTCTCGATCTTCTTCGGCTTCTGGGAGTTGATGCGCTACCCCCTGAACATCTTCCCCGGCCCCATCCAGCTCACCCTGCTCACCGCCGTGCCGCTGGCGCTGACCAGCTCGGTGCCGGTCGGCGCCCTGCTCGGCAAACCCATCCCCATCCTCGGCCCCCTGGCCGCCCCCGCCTCCCTCCTCGCCGGCCCGCTCTGGGCACTGCTCGCCATGGCCTATTGGCGCTACGCCAACAGCAAATACCAGGGCGCCGGCGGATGACAGATGAAAGCCGCGTGACATGAATCTGCTGAACTCGCTGAAATCGATGCTGGGCATTCGCAAGCGCCGGGACGAACCGGACCGCACCGACGATGACGGCGCGCCGAGCGAGGCGGAGATGCAGTCCGCCCTTCTGACGCTCCAGCAGATGCTCCGCCCCGCCGTCTTCGGCGAAATCGGCGGCGAGCGTCCCGAGGAAGACAACCGCGCCATGAGCTGGTGGGGCGGAAACTTCCTCGGCGCGGAAGGCGAGACGGTGCCCGTCTGCCAAACCTCGGGCCGGCCTTTGCATCCGCTGCTGCAGATCCGGCTGGATGAGCTTCCCGAGGCTTTGCCCGCCTTTTCCGGCATCGCCCTCATCACCATCTGGATCGACCCTGACGACGTCCCGCTTCACGATGCCGAGAACGGCCGGGGCTTCGCCGTCCGCACCTATCCCGCCATCGCCGGCCTCGTGCCGGTCGGCCCCGGCTACCGGGAAAGCGCCGCCCTGCCGACCTTCCCGGTTCTATGGCGCGCAAGCGCCTTGGAGCAGCCGAGCTGGGACGACATCGCCTTCGAACTCCCGGACCGCGTGGCGCGATCCAACCGTGACGAATGGTTCTTCGAAAGCCGCTACGCGACGGAGACCGGCAAGCACCGCCAGACATGCCCCGTCAAACTCGGCGGCTGGCCGACCTGGATCCAGGGCGAAAACCGCCCCGCCGACAGCGCGTTCTGCCTCCAGATCGACAGCACCGACAAAGGCCGCCTCTATGTCGGCGATGCCGGATCGGTTTACCTGTTCCGAACCCCGACCGGCTGGTCCCTCCGGTCGGACTTCTACTGACATGGGCTTGCCGACCTCTGATGCCTAAAGCACGTCGCGATCTTCCAGATTCGCTTGCCGTGCTTTAAGTCTTTATTTTCTCGCGTGTCATTGTCGCAAAACCGCGCACACTTTTGCGTGACACGCTTTAAGCCAGCTCCCCCTTCAGGATAAGAAGTTCGCGATTGGAAGCCCGCAGGGCAAAGCGGCAGGCTTCCTGATAGGCGGGGTCATCGTAACAAGCTGTGGCAAGCTCGTATGAGGGAAATTCGACGATCGTTACCCGATGTGCATCCCGCGCTTCCTTCAGCGCAGGCGGAACTTCAAGAGGATTGATGCGCGCATTGTATTTTTCGCCGATCGGCTTCCACAGCTTGCCATATTCGCGTTGCGCTTCCTGGTCGGAAATTTCCGTTCCGATGATAAGCCAGTACCCCTTCATGACGCCGCTCCTGCTGTCGGAAAACTGCTTCGCTCGTGCTTGTATCAGAGATCGCGAAGAACAAGTTTCGTTTCTCCGCACGAATGCCTGTTTCACACAACTGACGTCTGCACAGTGAGTGAACTCGGGACCAGTGGTACCTCCAGCGACCTGCCGTGCGACCACGGCACGTCCTCTCCTCCTCATTCCTGTGCTCGTCACAGGAATCCAGCCACCGCGCGTCCGCGCGGTGAATGAACTCAAGGCCGATGCCGGCAGCAGCTGACACGCCATTTCCACCCTTCCGCCGCCCATACGAAATGTTACCGCGCGCTACAACCCGTGATCTCTCCACCCGCCAACCGCGCATCGCGACCCCGATGCCACCGTTCTGCAACTGCCTGTTGGGACTTTGGTCCAACTAGCTCTAATCTCAGAATGATTTAAGATCGGGCTGCCCTCTCGAAAGGGCGCGGAGGAAGCCTGGCAATTAGAGTTGTGCGTTTGCGTATGCCGGGCTTCCCCCCGATTTTGACGGTTGCGGTCCGGCGAGTTTGTTCCTCAGGTTGCAGCAATCTTTCGCCGACGGGCAAAGCCGCCTCACGCATTCAACCCGACATCGATATCGGCCATCACCCCATAGTGGTCGCTCGGCCATAGCCCCTCCACCGGCCGGTCGAAGACGCGCTCGGCCGACAGGATCTCCGCCCGGCCCTTCGGATGCGCATCCCACGATCCGACCAGCACATAGTCGAACCGCTTGCCATAATTCTTCTGGCCGATGATCCGTTCGGCGCCGGCCCGGGCATTGGGGTTCTCATCCGTCCAGGTTTCGCCGGCGCCGCTGCCGGCCCTCTCCCAGGCGTCGTGGTAACAGACGCTCTGGCCCGCGAGCGACTGCCGGCCGGTGAGGAAGCGTATCGATGCGGCCTCCGGCCCGGCATTGAGATCGCCGGCGATCACTGTCGGCAGCGCCTGCCGGTGCCTGGCGTCGAGTTCGCTGAGCGCCACCGCATGCCGCTCGCGCGCAGCCTCTGCCGACGGGCGCCAGGCCGCCGTCGTGGCGATGAAAAGCAGGCGGCCGACTTCGCCGAGATCGACGATCGCGGCAAGGCTTGCCCAGGGCACGTCGGGCGCGTGCGGAATTCTCGGATCGAGCACTTCGACGACGCGATGCGGCAAACGCGTCGCAATCGCCGTGCCACCATAGCGATCGGAAAAAGGCGGCTGGAAAGCCTGCAGCTCCTGCTGATGCGTCACCTGCATGCCAAGCCCCTCGACGATCGTATCGAGGCTCTTCCTCTCCGGCGTCTGAATGACTTCCTGCAAGGCCAAGAGATCGGGCTTCAGCCGGCGAAGCTCCCGATTGATGACCTCATGCCGCCTGATATCACCTTCGACATTCCAGACATTCAACGTGACGACACGCACACGCATGGCTTCGAACCTGTTCTGTGGGAATGCAGGTTAAAGCAGCGGCGGCCCGATAGGTTCCCGCCCGCGCACCCGCCCCGTCCTTCGAGGCCCCTGCGGGGCACCTCAGGATAAGGCTCTCTGGGCCTTGCGCGACACGCCGCGACGCCCACCACAGCGCGGCATCCTCCAACGCTCCTCATCCTGAGGCGCGCAGGCCGATAGGCCGGAGCCTCGAAGGACACGCGCCAACACCGCTCCTTGCATCCATACCGCCGCCAAGCCCGCCTCGTCCTTCGAGGCCCCTGCGGGGCACCTCAGGATGAGGCTCACTCGGAACTGCTCGACTTATTTCAGCCCCTTGGTCTCGCCTTCGCCATCCTCGGAAACAGACGGCTTACCCTTATCGGGCCAGGTATATCGAAGCTCTTTCCAGGATTGCCGCCAGAGATAGAGCCTGGGGCACGCAAACTTCAGCCATTCCTCTTCGGAATTCCGCTGCACCTCTTTGCGCTCATTCTCCACCGAAGGCTCCAATCCCACGAACACCAGCCGCACAATATGTCCGACAGCCGCAAATATCCAATCCGGATTGAAAGATCGCCAAGCGATCCGGCGTCAATCAGCTGCGGTCACACTGCCCCGCTTGAAGCACCTGACCTGCCCTATCTGGCCGCCGCCGGAGCCGGGCCGGAATGCCCGGACAGCAGAAGCCGGATGCCGAGCCCGATCATCACCAGGCCGGTGAACCGCTCCTGCCAGGCCAGCAGCCGCGGCCAGCGATAGAGAAAATGCCCGACCGACCCGGCCGCCAGCGCGACAGATCCCAGCGACAGCAGCCCCATCAGCTTCTGGATCGAGCCGAGGATAAGAAGCTGCAGCCACACCGGCCCCGCCGAGGGATCGACGAACTGCGGCAGGAAGGCGAACATGAAGAGCAGCGATTTGGGATTGGTCAGATTGTTGATCGCGCCCTCGCGCACCGCCGACCATCCCGATGCCGGCCTGACCTTGACCGCGCCGGCATGCTTGCCGAAGCTCGCCCATATCATCCTGCCGCCGAGATAGATGAGGTAGACCGCGCCCGCCCATTGCAGCACCATCAGCGCGGCGGGATAGGCGCCGAGCAGCGAGGCAAGCCCGAGCACCAGCAACCCGACCTGCACGGCGCCGGACACGAATATCATGCCGAACACCGCCAGCAGCGGGGTCCTGCGCCCCTGCCCGACGCCCCGCGCCATGATCAGCATCATGTCCGGCCCCGGCGTGATCTGCAGCACCGTCAGCGCAAGGAGAAAGGTGAGAAAAGTCGAAGCGTTCGCCATGCTGGTCCCGAACGAAATGGAATGCGAAAAGTTTCCGTCTCGATATCACTCCGCAGCCGGGGCCGCCATGGATATGTCGGCTTGCCAGGCGGCACATGGGTCTTCGCCTTTTTCGTTTGCACTCGGGCGGCGCAAATGAAGAGCGCTACAGACCCCGGCGGCCGAAGGTGGCCCCGCCGCGGCCCTGCGGGCGAGGCGCCGCAGGGATTTCAACCCTGCCCGTAGGCTTCGAAACGCGTGGCGGATCGAAGGAAGGAGAGTCGGGGACGTGAAAATTGCTCGGCAGCAGAAGCAGAGTGAGCCCATAGCCGAGGTTCGTGGCCTTCACCAGCTTGGAGATGATGTCTGCCGTGGTCCCTTCGGGGATCACCAGCAGGGCAAGATAGGCGGCATTGATCACGATGGAGGCCGTTACGAATATACGCGGGTCCCAGCCTATGTCGCGGACTCGCGCCGCCTGGATGCTGAAGCTCACCCAGAAGCCAGGCAATAGCGCAATCCCCACCAGCATAAGCAGCATCGCGCCTGCCCCTATCCCTTGCCCGCTTCCGAACAACGGCTTCATGATCCAGAAGCCGCCGGCGAGGATGCAGCCGATGACGAAGGATGTGGCCACGCAGGCGCCGAAATATTGCAGCCTCTTCAAACGCCCGCGAAACGTGAATAAACTCTCCAGCATTGCGACCCCCTGCTTAAGGGGAACACATCACACAATCTCTTCGAAGCTGTGAATCAGACCTGTAAAATGCAATGTTTGGAGCGAGGAACCGGTGAGCGACAAGAAATCGGCATTTCGATTGCTGCATGAGGCGCCGGGGGCGTTCATCATTCCGAACCCCTGGGATGTTGGAACAGCGCGGATCCTTGCCGCAATGGGTTTCCAGGCCTTGGCGACGACGAGCGCCGGCATGGCTTTCTCCTATGGCGTGGCCGAAGGGCGCACGTCTCGCGAAGATACATTGGCCCATTGCCGCGCCCTGGTATCGGCCACGCCGCTTCCCGTTTCGGCCGATCTGGAAAAGGGCTTCGGCGATAGTCCGGAAAGCGCTGCCGAGACCATTCATGCCGCTGCCGAAATAGGTTTGTCGGGATGCTCCCTCGAAGACCATACCGGCGATCCGGATGAGCCGATCTACGATTTCTCCCTCGCCGTCGAGCGCATCGCGGCCGCCGCCGAAGCGCGCTCTGCCCTTGCCCATGATTTCGTGCTGACGGCGCGGTGCGAGAATTTCATGTGGGGCCGGCCCGATCTCGACGACACCGTCGAGCGGCTCAAAGCCTTCGAAGCGGCCGGCGCCGATGTGCTTTATGCACCGGGCTTGAAAGATCTGGAGACGATCCGCATCCTCTGCGAGGCCATTTCCAAGCCGGTCAACGTCGTCATGGGTCTGCCCGGCGCCACATTTACGGTGGACGAACTCGCCGCCGCCGGCGTCAAGCGGATCAGTGTCGGCTCGGCGCTGGCGCGGCTGGCCTACGGTGCCTTTGTCAGCGCCGCGCGGGAAATGAGAACGGACGGAACATTCCGCTTTGCCGAGCGCGCAATGGGTTTCGCCGAGCTGGAAGGTTTTTTCACCGGAGCGACCAAAGCCTGACCTGTCTCTCCCTTCACCCGCCCGACGCCGCCGTAAACACCGCCAGCTGCGCGGCAAAAGCGCGCTTGTAGGCAGGCCGCGCCTCACCGCGGGCGACATAGGCGGAAAGGTTCGGATAGTCCGCCAGCAGTTGCGATCCTTTCAGCCTCAGCAGCACCGTCACCATCAGCAGGTCGCCGGCGCTGAAAGCACCGTCCAGCCAGTCGGCATCGCCGAGGCGGCGGGAGAGATCGGTGAGCCGCTTGCGGATCGTGGTCTCCAGCGCCTGCAGGCGCTGCTCGTACCAGGGCTCGCCGCGTTCCAAGATCGTGGCAAGCGCGCGGTCGAAGATCGGCGGCTCTATCGTGTTGAGGGCGGCAAACATCCAGGCGATCGCCCGCGCCCGGGCATTCGCCTCCGCCGGCAGCAGGCCCGGATGGCGCTCGGCGATATGAAAGACGATCGCCCCGGACTCGAAGAGCGCGAGATCGCCTTCCTCATAGGTCGGGATCTGCCCGAAAGGCTGAAGCGCCAAATGCTGAGCCTCCCGCATCGTCTTGAACGTGACGAGACGAACCTCATAAGCCTGCCCGGCCTCCTCCAGCGCCCAGCGCACGCGCATGTCCCGCGCCAGCCCCCTGCCGCGATCGGGCGATTTTTCAAAGGCGGTGATGGTAATGGTCATTGTCGTTCTCCATGCTGGCCTGCCTTGAAGACGCCTGGCCGAAGGCCGATCCGACACTCTGCGCGAGATAAATCACCGCGCACGCGCCATTTCGGCGCGCATCCAGCTCGAATCTCCCCAGGTGGAGAGCCAGATCATCAGGTCGGTCAGCGCGCCGATGACGGGCAGCAGCAGCGCGCGGCCGAGGCCCCGCTCTTCCTGGCGGTCTTCCGCCTGGCGCAGATGCGCCAGCTCCTCTTCCTGGATCGATTCGATCAGCGCATGAAGCTCGGGATCGCGACTTTCAAGGAAGGCCAGCTGGTCTTCGAGATGGCGGTGCACCGTGCTTTCGACCGCCTCGGTGCAGATCCAGATCATGTTGCGCCCGCAAAGCGCCGTCAGCAGGCCGAGCACATAGCCGCCGAGGCTCCAGAATGCCATCACGCGGCAGGGTCTCGCCCGCCTTGCCGGCATCGCTTGGCAAAACAGCCGGCAATGCTCGATCTCGTCCTCGCGCATCTCGTCGAGATCAGGCACGATTTCGGGAAACAGCCGCCGCGCCACCGCAATCTGGGCGCCATAGATCCTGATCGCGCCAAACTCGCCGGCATGGTTGACCTTCAGAATGCGGCGGACGGTGATATCGGGGTTACGCCCGCCCGGCCTGTTCCGCACGCCTCTCGACAGCTCGCTCGATGGATTGGCCACGCCCCTGCTCCCCTTGCCCTGCACTAGTAGGAAGCAGCGCCACAGCTTTCGTCAAGAGGCCGCGGCGGCCGGGGCAATCCGCCGCAGCGGCACAACGATCAGCCCTCGGGCGTGGCGCGGCCGCGCGAACATCACGAACGGAAGCGCAGGTTCCGTCGCGTCAGCTGGCTGACGGAGGTGCAGCCCATCAGCTTCATGCCGCGCTCGATCTCGGTGCGCATCGTCTCCAGCGCGCGCTCGACGCCGGGCTGGCCGGCGGCGGCGAGCGGGAAGAGATAGTAGCGGCCGAGCCCGACGGCCTTGGCGCCGAGCGACAGCGCCTTCAGCACATGCGTTCCGCGCTGCACGCCGCCATCCATCATCACGTCGATCCGGTCGCCGACCGCATCGACGATCTCGGCGAGCTGGTCGAAAGCGCTGCGCGAGCCGTCGAGCTGGCGTCCGCCATGGTTGGAAAGCACGATGCCGGTGCAGCCGATCTCGACCGCGCGCTTGGCGTCCTCCACCGACATGATGCCCTTCAGGCAGAATTGCCCGCCCCAGGCCTGCACCATCTCGGCCACGTCGTTCCACGACATGGAGGGGTCGAGCATCTCGGTGAAATAGCGGCTGATCGACAGGGCGCCGCCATCCATCTTCACGTGGTTTTCGAGCTGCGGCAGGCGGAAGCGTTCATGCGTCAGCCAGTCGATCGCCCAGGAGGGTTTGATCGCAAATTGCGTCATGCCGGCAAGATTGAGCTTGAAAGGGATGGCAAAACCGGTGCGCTTGTCGCGCTCGCGGTTGCCGCCGGTGATGCTGTCGACCGTCAGCATCATCGCCTGCACGCCCGCCGTCTTCGCCCGCGCCATCATCTCGCGGTTCAGCCCGCGGTCCTTGTGGAAATAGAACTGATAGACCTGCGGCCCGTCGCTGATCTGCCGCGCCTCCTCCAGGCTGATCGTGCCGAGCGAGGAGACGCCGAACATCGTGCCGTGCTTTCCCGCCGCGGCCGCCACCGCCCGCTCCCCCTGATGGTGGAAAAGCCGCTGAAGCGCCGTCGGCGAGCAATAGACCGGCATCTTAAGCTTCTGCCCCATGACAGTCACCGACATATCGACATCGGCGACGCCACGGAGAACATCCGGCACCAGATCGCAATTTTCGAAGGCCGCCGTATTGCGCCGATAGGTCACCTCGTCATCGGCGGCGCCGTCGATATAGTCGAAGATCGGCCCGGGAAGACGCTGCTTGGCCATGCGCCGGAAGTCGTGGAAGTTATAGCAGTCTGTAAGGCGCATCTCTTTGCTCGACCCGTTCAAGTTTTCGGGCCGCAACCTAATGCACGATTCGAAATCTTGCCAAGGCTTCGTTGTACGATTTGCGACCTGTCGGGCCGGATATTGCCGCTTGAGCGGTTTTCGCGCGCAATCAGTCGATGCCGGCCGAACCCTCACTAAAAACCGTCGTCCCGCCGCCGCCTTTCTCTCCCTGATGCAGCGAAAAGGTGCTGTCCCCATCCGGGCAGACGAAGCGCGCATAACGCGGACGCGCATCGACGATGGGGAAAAGACCAAGAGCTCGATAGAAATCCCACCCCGCATCGAGATCAGGCATCGTGACGGTCACTTGATTGAGGCGCATGTCCATATCCTCCGCTGAGCCCCATAGCCCGGCCCGCCAACACCGCTACCGCACCCCGCCCGACCCTCCAACACCCCTTGCGCCGCCGCGGCATCCTCCAGCCTTTCTCGCTGGCAGCCGCACCGCGGCGCTTATAGGCGCGGCACCCTCCAACGCTCCTCATGGGCGCGGCACCCTCCGACCTCCCTTAGGGGCGCGCGGCACCCACCGACCTCCCTCATCCTGAGGCGCGTAGGCCGAAGGCCGAAGCCTCGAAGGACACGCGCCCACGCCGCTCCTTGCATCCATCGACCCCAGCGCACCCGCCCCGCCCTTCGAGACCCCTCACGGGGCACCTCAGGGTGAGGCTCTCTTAAATGCCGGCGCTATATTCCACGGCACCCTCAACGCTGCCCCACAAGATGCCCCCCACCAGCATCTCCCGACATGTCAACACGCCTCAGCCCCTCCCTCGGCGCGATCATGTGCGGCAGCTTGATCGCCGAGGCCAGGCGGAGCCCTGCCAGCAGCCGGATGAAATGCCAGCCGAGGTCCATCTGGCCCGGTTCGATGCCGAGCCGCGCCGATTCCGGAAAGGCGTGATGATTGCCGTGGAAGCTCTCGCCGAAGGTTACGAGCCCGAAACGCGGCAGGTTATAGCCCTGTACCGCGACATGATCGACGCTCCAGCCCTGATGGCCGCCACGATGGGCGAAATGGCCGACCAGCCAGTGCCCGGTGAGCGACACCGATATCCGCACGGCGATCCCCCAGACCAGCCACGGCAGCCCGCCGAGAGCCAGGAGCGCGAGCGCGAGCGGAAGCTGCTGCGCCATCCATGTCGCCTCGAGAAAGCGATAGAAGCGATCATTCCGCACGCGCTCCTCGAGGACGAAACGCGGCGGATGATCGAGCGCCACGACGCAATGCATCTGCCAGTAGGCGTCGACGAGGAAAGACCGCCGATGGGCGTAGAGATCATGGCAATCCCGCTGCCGTTGCGCCCAGTCGCGAATGTCATGCGCGTAGATCATGCCGAAGGGGCCGGCCATGCCGACCAGCGCGCCGAGATAGACGAGGACGTGCTCAATCCAGAGAGGCGTGTTGAACGAGCGGTGGATCAGCAACCGGTGCATGCCGACCGAATGGCCGAGGCAGATGGTGATGCCGGTCGACAGGACGAAGACGGCAAGGGCGCTCCAGCTGAAGGTCAAGGTCCCGCCGATGACGGCAATCAGCGTCATGGCGGTGATCCAGATCGACTTCGCAGGCGCCCAGGCCACCCTGCCCTTCACCGGATCGCTGCTGTCGTCGATCATGCGCCCTGTTGAAATGCTGCTCATGGCAAACTCCTTCCCATCGGGCGCATTCTCTGCTTGAACGTCGCCCGCCAATTCATTAATTAAGGAATTACCTAATTACTTTGCACGAGCCGAGATAATTAAGCAATAAGCTAATTGCTTAATTATTGGGATCAATGCCGCCGGCCAGGAGATGAATTTGGAAGACGAGACTTTCGACGATGCTGCGGAAGGCGGCTCGGCCGGCGCCCAGCGGGTATTCCACGCGCTTTCCAGCGCGCCCAGGCGCAAGATCCTCGCCTATCTCTCGGCATCGGGCCTGACCGCCGGTGAAATCGCCGACCGCTTCAGCATGTCGAAGCCCGCCGTTTCGCAGCATCTGTCGGTGCTTGAAGCCGCGGGGCTGATCAAGCGCAAGAAACAGGGCCAGTTCGTCCACTATTCCCTGATCGAAAACAATCTCGTCAACGTGCTCAACGGTTTCGTGCAGGAGGTCTGCCCGATCGGCCGGCCGATCAAGAAAGAAAGCCACGCCCGCGCCCGCGCCCGCGCCAAATAGAGACGGCGAAGCCCATCAAAACAACCACCTGCCGCCATCGCCTGAATCAAATTCTCAAGCGGAGCGCTTTTACTGGCTCCGAAACTCGTGGCAGACTGTCCCGGCCAAGAGATCATCGAGAAGGCCGGAACCATGCACAAGTTCACCGTATCCATCGCCCGCGAGATCGAAGCCGACACCGCCGAGGAGGCCGCCCTGCTCATGTATCAGGAACTGGCGAAGGGACCGGTGCCCGACCGCTACACCGTCACCGACGAGGCCAAGGTGACGGCGGAACTGAAGCTCGACCGCGACAAGGCCGATGAATTCGCCAGCATCGACCACACCGCCGATCCGGGCAATTGGTAAAAGGCGAACATGCATGAAGAACGAAGGGAACGCGCCCGCCTCAGCGAATGCAAGAAGCAGCGTTGCGGCGCGCTTCGAGGCTCCGCCCTTTGGGCTGCGCGCCTCAGCATGAGGGACGTTGGAGGATGCCGCACCTGACACCGGATGCGCGATGGCGAAGCACCACCTCTCCTCCCTCATTCCTGTGCTCGTCACAGGAATCCAGTGCGCCCAAGTCCTTGGGCGCGGGAGACACTTTTTTCTATGAGTCATTCACGGCGCGGACGCGCCGTGGCTGGATTCCTGTGACAGGCACAGGAATGAGGGTGGAGAGGTAGGTGCCTACCCCAAGAGCAAGGCGGAGGCGGATGCGATTGCCTCGGCGAATGCAACGGCATGAATACGAGCCTTAACCGCATTCCTAACGTCCGTCTTTGCGCCGCTCCCGAAGTGCGGTAGTTGCCCAATCCGATCCCGCTGAAAATGCCGCATGCGGATAGTCCACGCCAAGGAAACAACGTGACCCCACCCATCAAAATAGCCGTCGCCGGCATAAACGGCCGTATGGGCCGGGCCATCCTGCCGCTGCTTCAGGCCGATCCGGCTTTCGCCTTCATCGGCGGCATCGGGCGTCCCGGCGCGTCAGGCGAAGGGCTGATCGACCATGCGGGGGCGATTGCGGCGGCCGATGTCATCCTCGACTTCACCACGGGCAGCGCCGCCGCCGAGCTTGCCGGATTGTGCGCGGCATCGGGCGGGCCGGCGCTGGTGATCGGGGCGACCGGTTTCGAGCCGGATGAGCTGGAGCGGATCGCGGAGGCCGCCCGCAGCATTCCCATCCTGCGCTCGGGCAATTTCTCGATCGGCCTCAACCTGCTGCTCGGCCTCGTCTCCCAGGCCGCGCGCGCCCTTCCCGCCCATGCATGGGATATCGAAATCCTCGAAGCCCATCACGCCAGGAAGATCGACGCGCCTTCCGGCACCGCGCTGATGCTCGGCGAGGCGGCGGCGGCCGGCCGCGGCGTCTCGCTCGCCTCTGTCGAGCGGCGCGGGCGCGACGGCTTGAGCGGCGAACGCCCACCCGGAGAAGTCGGCTTCGCCGTCCTGCGCGCCGGCGGCATCACCGGAGAACACAGCGTGCTCTTCGCCGCCGCCGAGGAAGTGATCACCCTCTCGCATTCGGCCCTCGACCGCGCCATGTTCGCCCGCGGCGCCCTCGCCGCCGCCCGCTGGATCGCCGGCCGCAGCGCCGGCGAATACACCATGACGGATGTGCTGGGCCTGGCTGCGGACGCCGGCGGATAAGCCGAGTGAATACAGCGGCTTGAAGTGTCCGCCTGAATCAAATTCTAAGCAGCCTGCCGTGACCGATCGGGTATCGCCGGCAGCGGGCATCGGGACCTTTTCGCTCACGCTCAAGAGAGCCTCACACTGAGGCGCCCCAGGGGCCTCGAAGGACCGAGGCGGGTGCAGGAAGCAGCATTGCGGCGCGCGCTTCGAGGCTCCGGCCTATGGCCTGCGCACCTCAGCATGAGGAGCGTTGGAAAACGGCGCGCTTCACGCCAGATGCTCGATGGCGAAGCACTACCTCTCCTCCCTCATTCCTGTGCTCGTCACAGGAATCCAGTGCGCCCAGGTCCTTGGGCGCGAGAAACTCGTTTCCTTTCAATAGAGTCATTCACGGCGCGGACGCGCCGTGGCTGGATTCCTGTGACGGGCACAGGAATGAGGGAGGAGAAGTCGGTGCCTCTCGGCCTGCGCACCTCAGCATGAGGAGAGGTGGATACTCGGAGAGACCTTGAGAGCAAGGCGAGCGCGTCCAATTCTGAATCCCGCCCTACCCCTCCAGCCGCCGCGCCATCATCACATCGTCGATCTCCCTGACATCCTCCAGCACGGCGCCGGGAATGCGGCCGATTTCGGCAAAGCCCCGCCGCTGATAAAACCGCATCGCCGCCGGGTTTTCGGCGTTGACGAACAGCTCCAACTGCCGGAGGCCGATCGACCGCGCATGATCGGAAATCGCCTCGAGAAGCCTGACGGCAAGCCCCGTGCCGCGCAGGCCGGCGCGGACATAGACCATGACGATCGTGGCGCGGTGCGCCATCTTGCTCGACCGCTGCCGGAACAGGCCCATGATACCGACGGGCTGGCCGTCCTGAAAGGCGATGAAAACCGGCTCGCTCAGCCGGTTGCGCCACTCCTCGAGCGACAGCACCTCCCAGTCTTCGTAGCGGCTGGCGAAGGCGGACGGATTGGTGCGCAGCGCTTCCAGCCGGATCTGCCGGAAAGCCTCCACATCGTCCGGCCCCACCAGCCTGATCGTCACGCCGCCTGCATCCATCACCGCCTCCCGGGATATGAGACACTGTCATTGCAGGCGGCTCCGGCCGATGCAACCCGGAAGATGTGTGCTTCTATTGCTTGGCGCGGCCGCATGGGCGAGCGGCGGATGCAGAAGCAACGCTGCGACGCATGCTTCGAGGCTCCGCCCTTTGGGCTGCGCACCTCAGCATGAGGAGCGTTGGAGGATGCCGCACCCTGATAGTTGGCGTCGGAGGCCTTTGCGCCAACGCTCAAGAGAGCCTCATCCTGAGGTGCCCCGCAAGGGGCCTCGAAGGACGAGGCGGGTGCCCTACCCAGAAGAGAAGTAGCGTTCGGCGCGTGCCTTCCACCAAGCCAGCTTATGTGAAGAGGGCACACCCCCTCTGCCCTGCCGGGCATCTGCCCCACAGGTGGGGAGATTGGCTGGGCGCGATGGTTTCCCCAAACAACAGGCCTCATAGCCCGGCGAAACGGTAATTGGGCACGAAGTTTGCGCCACTTGCCGATCTCCCCACCTGTGGGGGAGATGGCCGGCAGGCCAGAGGGGGTGCCCGCGCACCCCTATCAAAAGTTTTGTTTCATAGACAACCGACTGCGCCCAAATCCTCGGGCGCAAGAGCCAATAAAGCCATTCACTGCGACGGCGTCCCCACCCGGCCGCCCTTGCGTACGCCCGACGGGTCGGCGTCCGGCGGGCTCGTCGGCCTGAGTTCCCATTGCGCGGGCGGGCGGGCGGGTTGGTCGGCGGTCGGCTCGGGGGTCGATCGCACGATGATGTCATCCGCCTGCTCGCTCGGCCCGGCGGCCGTCTGGTCGTCCCGCCTCTCCATGTTGAACGGCGCGATCTGACGGATGACGACGAGAAGAACTAGCCCGACGACCATACACACCAACGCATAGACAACGAAATATTTCAGTGCATATCCCTCGCTGATTGGCAGAGCGGCCTTGACAGCGGCGCGAATGATATTTCCGCATCTTTGAATGATACTTCGCGAGAAGGCAATAGATTTTAAGCGCTCTAAGGAAATTTCAGAATTGCACAGCATTGAATAACGCCGTTATTGGAGAAGCTTACGAAGCATCTCGCCTTATGCTCGATTTATCTTAGGCATCGCGGCAAAGGCGAACGCCGGCCGAAATCCTTTAGCCTCGCCTGTATCGCGCCCGGAATTCGCGCGGGCTGCAGCCTTCCCGCGCGTGAAACACCCGCGAGAAATAGAAGGGGTCTTCGATGCCGACCGCGGCTGCGACGGCTTCGATCGTCTCGTCGGTGGTGACGAGCAGCTGCTTGGCCTGGTCCATGCGGACGCGAAGCTGAAAGGCCTTGGGCGGCAGGCCGGTCTCAGTGATGAATCGTCGCCGCAGCGTGGCGGGCGAGACGCCGTGCTCGGCGGCAAAAGCGGCAAGATCGAGCGGACGCAGCGCCCTGCCCCGCAGCGCCTCGACGAGATCGCCCGTCGCCGCCTCGCTGCCGCGGTCGGCAGCAGTGCCCGCCTGCTGCGCGGCGGCGATGACGATGCGATGCAGCGCCAAGGCTGCCGAAGCCTGGCCGAGATGGCTGTCGTCGGCGAGATCGGCATGCAGCCGGCCGAAGAGCCGCGCCATGTCTTCGCCATGGCGCAGCCTCACCAGCGGATGCCGCTCGGCTATCAGCCGCATGCGCACGAAATCGCGCGCGAACGAGCCTTCGAACAGCGCCCAGCGCTCTTCCCAGCCGTATTCATCGGGCCCATAGGAATGGAGGCGGTTCGGAAACAGCCAGAAGAGCGCCGGCCCTTCCACGGCCTGGCGGCCGCCGGCGGCGGTTTCGAGAAAACCCTGCCCGCGCTCCACCAGCACGGCCGCGAAGCTCGGCAGCTTCCTGTCCTTCACCGCATGGCGCGCATGCTGCCGGCCGCTGCCAGTGACGGCAAGCCCGCCGGCCGCGGCAGACGGCGAACGATAGATGGCTTCGGCTTCTCTCATGAGCGAAAAGTCCAGCTGCAGCTTTCCTCCATGGCGATTGGCGCAGGTACGCAGCAATCTGGAGGCAGAGGAAATCAAGCCATGGATGCATGAAATGTCAATTGCCGGGATGAGAACGCTTGAAACGCCCCTCGCCGCCCATGGCAGGACGATCCCCGCGCAAAGGATCGGCCTGCTTCAGCCGACCGATCCCGCCATCGGCGTCGAGGCCATCCGGCGCCGTTACGAGGAACATGGCTATGTCTGGCTGAAGGGCCTGCTGCCGCGCGCCGAGGTGATCGATTTCCGCCGCTGGGTCTTTACTCGCCTCGCCGAAACCGGCCTTTTGGCGCCGGGCCATGATTTCGCGCTCGGCATCGCCGCTGCCGAAGGCGTCGACTGGCGTCTGGCCGACCGCCGCCTGATGTCGCTCGTCCGTTCGGCCGCCTATGAAGGCTTCTGCGCCCAGCCGCCGCTCGTGCGCTTCATGGACGCCTTTCTCGAAGGCATTTCCTACCTGCACAAGCGCAAGCTGATGCGCTACGTCAAGCCCGGCACGCCGGCGGCGACGCCCGCCCATTACGATCTCGTCTACCTCCGCGGCGGCACGAGCCGGCTCGTCACCGCCTGGATCCCGATCGGCGACACGCCCGCCGAAATGGGCGGCCTCGTCTATCTCGAAGGCTCGCACGCCATCGGGCGCGGCATGGAGGCCGAATTCCGCCTCCGCAGCGGCGATCTTACGCCGGAAGAGCGGATCAGCGCCTATAACAGCCACATGGCCGAAGGCGGCTGGGTCTCCAAGGATCTGCCCGCCATGGCCGAACGTTTCGACGCCCGCTGGCTCGCCGCCGATTACGAAGCCGGCGACGTCGTGCTGCACTCCCCCTACATGATCCACGCCGCCACGACCAACCAGGACCGCGCCGGGCGCCTGCGCCTCTCCACCGACATCCGCTTCCAAAACGTCGACGACGAAATCGACGCCCGCTGGAGCAACCATTGGAGCCTGGGGGATATGCTGTAGGGGTGGGGAGACGGCACGCGAGGAAGCGCGAGGTAATTTCATCCTTTGATGGACTTGTTCGCGCCGCGCAACCGCCTTATCCAATAGGTTGTTCACCTGCCGCAGCCGAGACTGCAATAGATCATCGATGAAAATCCTCTCGCTTCTTCGAAACAAAAGGCTTGCCTGGAATCCCGACACATTCCCGACGCCATGGGATGCCGGTCGGCCGTCCCTCTACCGCTTCGTCAGGGAGAACGGCAGCGATGCCAACCTGCCCGACCAGGAAATCTATTTTTCCAAAACCGAGGTTTCATGGGTCGGCGGCGCCATGGACCACATTGTAGCGCCTGGCAACGAGCCGGCGCGGGCGAAAGCCTGGGCCGTCTATCCCGCCCTCAAGGCTGCGCTCGCCAGACCGTCGGCCGAAAGCCTGAAGCGGCTTTACGACGCCATGAACCGGGACGCGGCAATCGAATATATCGACAGCCTGGTCGGCTTTTCGGCAGGAGAACTCGACAGCGGCAAGCTTCAGGACCTCATGCGCTGGCTGGCGTCGAACGCGCCGGACCGCGAGGTGGTGAAGGCGGCGATCGCGTTGCTCGGAGCCAAGCGCAACCCTGACAATATCGACCTGTTCCGGACGCTCGGCCGGCACGATGAGTTCGCTATGTTTGCCAATGTCGCGCTGATCAATACGCTCGACGACCCGGAGATGGAAATCTGGGACCTCGCAAAACGCCTCGACGGCTGGGGCAAGATCGACGCTGTCTCGCGACTCTCGAATACGAAAAATGCCGAGATCAAATCCTGGATGCTGCGGCACGGCTGCGCCAATTCGATCATGTATGAGTATCTCGCCTATACCTGCGCCACGGCGGGCAATCTGATCGAGGCCCTGCGCGCCCAAACCGTTGACGAAGAGCTGCTGTCGGGCGCTTCCGACATTATAGGCGCGCTTTTTTCGGGTGGCCCGGCGCAGGATATGTTCGATTATAGCGATGGCGCCGAGGCCGTTCGCCTGTTCGTCGGCCACCTGGATCGCGACGGGCTGAGCCTCGCGCAATGCGGCGCGCTCGTGCGCATGGGCGAGTTTCTCGCCGACGAGGATCCCGCCTGGGAACGGCAGCCGGGCTGGTCGCCGCAGGAACGCCAGACCGTCAGGCAGCAGGTAGCGGCCATCCTGAAACAGCAGCCGCTGGCGGACCTGGCCGAACCCTGGCTGGCAACGGGCGATCATCTTCGCTTCTATGACGCCATAACGATTGCCAGGTTTCTCGAGATGGATATTTGGCAGATCTACCTCACGCGGCAGTTGGCAGGCCACAATTCCTGGTATTTTCTCATGCAGACGAACGATCCGGAGCGGATCGACCGAGTGCTGGATCTTGCCCGCTCGACATTCGACTTTCGCGATGTGGCGACAGGGCCGCAACTGGAAGGCGTCGGCTACGGCGAGAAATACCAAACCCATGCCGCGTTCGATTTCATCGTCCAGGATCTGCGCAGATTCCCCGGCAAGGGCTGGGACTTCATCGAGGCCAGCCTCCAGAGCCCGGTGATCCGCAACCGCCACATGGCGCTGAAGGCGCTTGACGCCTGGGGCCGCGAAAACTGGCCGGCCGATGCCGAAGCGCGCCTCTCGGCGGCGCGAGAAATCGAGCCCGACGCGAAAGTGAAGGCAGAAATCGCCCGCCTGCTCGCCGACAGGAAATGAAAAACAGGCATTGAGACGTGTGAACGTCCTACTTATGAAGCCGGCCCCTGCCCCAGTGTCGCCGCCTGTTCCAGGCTGATGCCGTTGGCAAGTGGATCGGCATGGCGGTGGGCGAGCCGCCATTCTCCGCCCTCGCGGCGATAGACCAGGGTGACGCGCAGAGCCCAGTCCTGCATCGGCAGGCCGCCGACCTCGACGCGGGCGCGCTCGATGACGGCGAGGACCACCATCTCGGCCGAGCCATAGGCCTGCACGAGTTCCTGCTCGAAGTCGCCATTGGCAAAGAACCGGCCGACCGACTGCCAGCGCTCCTCCGTCAGCTCCGCCCCACGCGTCGGCCGGCCGCCGAAGGGAGACATGAGGATGAAATCGGCCGCAAGCGGGTTGAGAGCGCGGTAGGTGTCGACATCGCCGCGCATCAGCGCCGCATTCGCTTCCGCGGTGCGGCAGAAGAGTTCGGCGCATCGGGCGTCGGGCGCGCCCGCTTCGGCAAGTTTGAGATGGGATGCGGATGACATGGGCCTGCTCCTTCAACAATACGAACACCTATTGCGCCGCCGCCGGACACTCCCATTTCGTCAGTACTGAATCCAATGATATGATTTCAGCGATATGCTGAACCAGATTGATCTTTCCCGCACCGATCTCAACCTCCTCGTCCTCTTCGAGGCGGTGCTGGAGGAGCGTCATGTCGGCCGCGCGGCCGAGCGGCTGAACCTCACCTCGTCGGCCGTCAGCCACGGCCTCGGCCGGCTGCGGCGGCTCATGAACGATCCCCTGTTCCTGCGCACGCCGAAGGGCGTGGTGCCGACGGCGCGCGCGCTGGAGCTCGCCGCCCCGATCGCCGATGTGCTGGCGCGCCTGCGCAACGTGCTGTCGTCGGCCGAGCCCTTCGATCCCGCCACCTCCGGGCGCCGCTTCACCGTCGCCGCCCCGGACGGCATTTCGGCCGTGCTGCTGGCGCCGCTTCTCGCCGAGCTTCGCCGCAGGGCGCCCGGCATCGATATCGCCATCCGCCAGTTGCTGCCGGCGCAGGGCGAAAGCGCGCCCGAACGCGCATGGCGCGGCGCCTTCACCGATCTCGAAGACCGGCTGACCGATATCGCCGTCCTTCCCACCGGGCACATTCCGGAGCGCTTCCATGTCAGCGGCCTCTATGACGAGGATTTCGTCGTCGCGATGCGCGCCGGCCATGCCTTCGCCGGCGAGCCGACGCTTGAGCGCTATTGCGATCAGCAGCACCTGGTCGTCTCGCTCGGCGGCGATCCGCATGGCTTCGTCGACGAGGCGCTGGCCCGCCGCGGCTGCAGCCGCCGGGTGGCGCTCACCGTGCCGAACTTCATGTTCGCCCTCGCCATCCTTGCCGAAACCGATCTCGTCTGCGCCCTGCCGAGGCGCTTTGCCGCCATGCATGCGGCACGCTTTGGCCTTGAAAGCGTCGATGCGCCGCTGGAATTGACGCGGTTTCGCATCAATGCTGTCATCCCCAAGGTCGCGCTGATGGATACAGGTGTCGCCTGGCTGCTCGCCGTTCTCGAGGAAGCGCAGCCGCCTTTGCCGTAAGCGTGCGCACCGGACGACGGCCGCTCTAACCCTTTCGCTGCCGAGACAGCGCCGGCAAGATCGGCTAGATTGCCTGCTGCCGGCAATGAAGCTTCGAGGAGGGTCCGTCAGCACCGGCGGGCAGCCGGCATGGGGGATCATATGTCGGCAATCGCATCTCTGTTTCAGGAAGCCGCCCGGCTTGCGGCCGCCTTTCGCCAATCCGCTCCCGCCCGTCATGTGCCGCGCCATGATTACGCCGCGTCGCTCGCCACCTTCGACGAGCCGCTGCCGGCGGCAGGCGCCGATATGGGCGATGTGATCCGGGAGCTCGCCGAAAGCGCCGCGCCCGGGCTGCATTTCACCACCGGCCCGCGCTTCTTCGGCTGGGTCATCGGCGGCTCGCATCCGGTCGGCGTCGCGGCCGATTTCCTGACCAGCGCCTGGGGCCAAAATGCCGGAAACCACACCGCCGCGCCGGCCGCGGCCGCCGTCGAAACCATTTCGGCGAGATGGCTTCTCGATCTCCTGAAGCTGCCGGCCGAATGCTCGGTCGGCTTCGTCACCGGCGCCACGGTCGCCAATTTCACCTGTCTTGCCGCCGCCCGGGGCGAGGTGCTGCGCCGGGCCGGCTGGGATGGCGATGCCAAGGGCCTGTTCGGCGCGCCCGAGATCACGGTCGTGATCGGCGACGACGCCCATACGACCGTCTTCTCCGCGCTGCAATTCCTCGGCCTCGGCCATGACCGCGTGCTGCGCCTGCCGACCGACGCGATGGGCCGGATCGATCCGGCCGCGCTCCCCGGCGCGCTTGCCTCGTTCACCGGCCCCTGCATCGCCGTTCTCCAGGCCGGCCAGATCAATACCGGCGGCTTCGACGATTTTGTCAGCCTCATCCCGGCGCTGAAGCAAAAGGGCGCCTGGGTGCATATCGACGGCGCCTTCGGCCTCTGGGCGCAGGCATCGGAGAAGTTCAGGCATCTCAGCCGCGGCGTCGAGGCGGCCGACAGCTGGGCGACGGACGGCCACAAATGGCTGCAGACGCCCTATGACTGCGGTTATGCGATCGTCCGCGACGAGCTTGCCCATCGCCGCGCCATGACGATCGCCGCAAGCTACCTGCCGCTCGCCACCGAAGGCGAGCGCGACCCTTCCCATTACGTGCCGGAGCTTTCCAGGCGCGCCCGCGGCTTTGCCACCTGGGCGATGCTGAAACATCTCGGCCGCGACGGCATCGCCGCCCTCATCGACCAGTGCTGCGCCTCGGCCCGCCTGCTCGCCGAGCATCTGGCGCGCGAACCCGGCATCACCATCCTCAACGAGGTGACGCTGAACCAGCTCATCCTGCGCTTCGCCACCGACCGGCCGGACGAAGAAAGCGACGCCATCACCCGCAAGACCATCGAAAGGATCCGCGCCGAAGCCACCCTCTTCGCCGGCGGCGCCAAATGGCGCAACCGCGACGTCCTGCGCCTCTCCGTCACCAACTTCCAGACGACCGCGGACGAGGCCCGCCTGGCGGCCGACAGTATTATTGCCGCTTACAGGAGTGTCGGCGAAAATTCCCGGCCAGGCTGATCGGCCACGCCAGTTCACGGGCGTGCGAAGATGCACAACCATCCGCCTCCGCCCTTCGAGGCAGCGGCGGTCGGCCTGCGCAGCTCAGGATGAGGGCTAGTCGGTGTGCCGTGTGACTGAGGCTGACCGTTGTGCCGCGTAGCTGAGGGTGATTGTTGCGCCGCATGGCTTCCCGGATCGGTGTGCCGTGCCGCTATGTTTCCGGCGAGACAAGCCGCTCGCTCTCTCCGACCTCATCCTGAGGTGCCCCGCAAGGGGCCTCGAAGGACGAGGTCGGCCACCGGCCACTGCTGCCGACATTCCACCAACCGGATCGCCTATTGACTCGTCCCCAAGCAAAGCTACCGTCCACTCCTCTGGATTGAGAATTTGCCAAGCTTCCCTTTGCTCGCCTTTACGGTTTCCCCATGTCCCGATATCTCCCCGCGATTGCCGCCCTTCTCACGCTGATCCCGGCCGCCGGCCATGCCAGCGAGGCGCGGGGAAAATCGGCGCCGCCGTCTCCGACAGGCTGTGTGGAGGTCAGCGGAACGGCCTTGCCGGGAGCGGCCGGAGGCCCGGCCTATGGGGCGGCCGAGCTGAAATGCGGCGCAAAGCTCTCGCTGGTGCTTCGCCGCCAGACCGGCAGGAACGGCAACCTTCCCGTCTGGGCCGATGTCGATCAGGTGACGATCACCAGGCCCAGCCCCCGCCACGAACTTCTGCAGCCGGTCTATTGCTCATCGAACCGCTTCCCCGGGGACGCCGTCTTCGCGCTCGGCAGAATGGCCGAGCAGCCGGATGGCACGCATCGATCGGAGAATATCGTCAAGGCCTGGCGGTTCGATATCAAACGCGAAAGGCTGGCCGCCATCCCCATCGACGGCGTGCTGTGCGAACTCGACGCTGTCGATTGACGGCCGGGTGCCGAGCCCGCCTGCCCTTATCCTTTCGGGCGCCGGCTCGAATCCGTTTGCAATGCCTTGGAAATCCCCCGGATTCAAGACAAGATCATCCCGCTCTAGCTTTTTCGGGGAGGACTCTGATGGAAAACCATGAGCCGTTTTTGCGCGAGGCGATTGCGCTCTCGAGATCCGCGATAGAACACGGCGGCGGCGAACCGTTTGGCTCGGTGCTGGTGAGGGACGGCGAAGTGATCCTGCGCGCCGAAAACACCGTCTTCAGCGGCCGCGACATGACGAACCACGCCGAGATGAACCTGGTGAAACTGGCGGCGCAGCATTACGACCCGGCTTTTCTCGCCGGCTGCACGCTCTACACCAGCACGGAACCCTGCGCGATGTGCGCCGGAGCGATCTACTGGTCGGGCATCGGAAGCATGGTGTTTGCCTGCTCCGAAACGCGGCTTGGCGAGATTGCCGGGATCGGATTGAACGTGCCGAGCCGGGCGGTGCTGCAAACCGGCGCACGCGTCGTCACCGTGGTCGGCCCGACGAGCCTCGAAGACGAAGCCGCCGAAGTCCATCAGCAATTCTGGCCGAAGCATCTGGGCAAGGCCTGAAGCCTCGCCGAGGTCAGGATCCGTCAAATAGGTGCCGGAAGATACGCCCCAACCCCGCCAAGGAGGTTTGGAAGGACGTTTTTAAGGAGGCTGAACATTTTTAAAAATGCCCAAGCTAGGGCCTGCAGATCCAGGCTGCACCCATTTTTTAAAATGTTGACCTCTCTTAAAAACCTCTTTGTCAATCCTAAGCTATTGGATTCATGGGAATTCAGTGGCAATGAGGTTTTTAACGGAGAGGATGTCGGGCTTCATCGTCGAACGGCGACGACGGAGCTGGCGCGGTAGCGCGACAGCTGGACCCGGTTGGACTGGTTGCCGCCGAAGAGATAGACGTATTGGCGCCGCTGGTCGAAATGGTCGAACAGGCTGACGTGGAAACGCCTTCCGCTGCGGATCACCACCACGTCGCCGCGCTTGGCCGAGCGGGCGAAGACCGGCTTGCCGAACTTCATCCAGGAGCGCGCCATATTGGGGTTGTCGGGCGGCTCCCTTGAAGATCGCTTGGCGACATAGGCCAGGAACGCCCCGCACCAGGAAGTGCGCCTCGGATTGACGCTGAGGAAGGAGATGGAGCGTTCATGCATGCTTTTGTATCGGGACGCCGTGCCGAGCATGTCTGCCTCACAGGGCACGGCAAGCGCCGTGAGGACGATGACGAGAATAACCCTCATGGTTTCCCACCATTGTTGCGAAGATCATGATGATCTCAATTGTGACGAAGAATAAAATGCGGGCGGAAACGTAAAGATGAATCATGGCGCGAATGAGAAGCAATTTATTCGTGTATTTTCGAGGATAATCTGAAGATAGTCTTAGCGCGGCAGGCTCTGTCGGCCCGGCGCGGAGATGGGAAAAGCCTGCCTCGCGAGACGCCCGCGGCCTCCACCCTGCTTAACCGATATTCCATGAGGGATCCTCAGAATACTTGGGAGGCACTGACAATACATTGCCGCGCCGAACCGAGCTTCACCGACCATTGCCGGGATTTAACTGGCTTTTCCGGCCATCCTCCTCCACGCTGGCGCCAACGAAAGGAAGACGGATGAAGAGGCGGACCCTTGTGCTCGGCGGCGCGGCCATCGCGGCGTCATCAGTGATCGCGGCAGCCATCTGGCCGCGGCGCCACGTCGCCATCGCCGCCAGGACATTCGACTGGAAGGCAAGCGATTTCCAGAGCGGCGGCACCAAGGCGGTCGCCTGGGAGACGCTGCCGGAGCCGCTCTTCCGCGCCCGCCCGAACTGCGTTGCGATGCTCGCCCAGACCCTCGGCCCCTGTCATGTCAACGATGTCCCCGCCCGCCGGGATGTTTCGGAGGGTAGACCCGGACTGCCGCTGCGCCTTGCCGTCCGCATCGTCCATGCCGCCGATTGCCGGCCGGTGGGAAAGGTCGATATCGAGATCTGGCACACCGATCACCGCGGCATCTATTCCGGCCGCGAGGCCGCCGAAATGTGCACCTTCGGCGATGCCGAGGCGATCAGCGGCCTCGCCTTCCGCGGCCGCCAGCTGACCGATGCGCAGGGCCGGGCGAGCTTTCTCACCGCCTATCCCGGCTGGTACAGCGGCCGCACGCCGCATGTCCACTGCCGCATCCTCGTCGACGGCAGGGAGCTGCTCGTCAGCCAGATCTATTTCGACGACGCGCTGAGCGACATCGTCTACGGCGAGCACCCCGACTATGCCGGCCGCCCTGCCCGCGACACCCGCAACGAAGCCGACAACCTCATCCCCGACGACGCCGCCGACCACATCTTCGACTTCGAAAAGCTCGATGGCGGCGTGCTTTCGGCGACGATTACTATCGGTCTTGCGGCGTAAGCGGCGATTTCCATCTGCCTTTCGCTTGCCGCCCGGGGTGAAGCGAAAGGCCATGGAGCTGTGCCGTGTGGCCCCCTCATCTGCCTGCCGGCATCGACCTGGGTCGAGCCACGCGTCTCGCCCCGTCCTTCGGACCCCCGCTGGGGAGAAGCGGAATCGCAGCAACGTCTTGCCCTTCTTGAAGACATCATTTGAGGACGTGGAGCTCTCGACTCCCCTTCTCCCCAGCGGGGGTCCGAAGGACGGGTCGAGACCTGCGGCTCGACCCCGGTCGGTGGCCCGAAGGGCCGGATGAGGGGGCCACACGGCACACCTCCAATATCACGGACTTTAACCGCCAAAGAGGTTTGGAAGGACGTTTTTAAGAGGCCTCAACATTTTTTAAAAATACGCTTCCCCATCTCACCCAACCCATTTTTTAAAATGTTGACCTCTCTTAAAAACCTCTTTGTCAATTATAACTCATTGGATTCATTGAAATTGAGTGGCAAGGAGGTTTTTAGGCGGGCAATTTTCTCCTCTTCTCTGAACCAGATGCAGCATTCCTGCGTATTTCTCTCGACAGCGGAAAGAAGCAGCAAGGGGTGGTGGCATGGCCAGGAAAGAAGGCGTCGCCCGCATCGCCGGACGCGCCGCCGAGCAGGGGCTGGCCCGGCTGATGATGCGGTTGCCCGCGACGCGGGGAACGATCCGGGCGGCTGCGGCGAGCGATCCCGATCTCGGCGAGATGTGCAGCGCCTATGGCGAGGTCTGCGCCGTGCTCGACCGCATGCGCAGGGATAGGGCGTCTGATCCCGCGATCGTCGCCGAATATGAGAGCATCTGCACGGAGATCGAAGCCGAAGTCCTGCTGACCCTGCTCGGCGAAAACTAGGTCAGCGCATCCTCGGGATGGAGGATGACGCTCAGCACCAGCCCATCCTGATAATGCGAACCCTCCGCCGGCGGCGCCGGGATGTCGGGATGCCAGAAGGCGTTGCCGGTTTCGCCGGCGCCGAAGAGATCGGCCGCGTCGAACGGGCCGAAATGATTGCCCTTGTCCGCCACATCACTGCCTTTGTCGAAGCCATCATGGCCGAAGCGGCGAAGCAGCAGGCTTTCGGCGGAGACGCCGTCCTCGCCGAAGGGATCGCCGTGATGGCCGTGGTCCGCCTCGGCTTTCATCTTCGTTACGCTGTCCTGCCCGGCATAGGCGCTGTCGGCCATCAGGCTGAGGCTTGCCTCGGTGGCGACAAGGCTGTCGGCGCTGGCAAGCGCGGTCGGGCTCTCGTCGACCGTCGTGTTGTCGTAGACGGGAAAAGTGCCGGCGGCGATGATCGTTGGCGATATGTTGTAGGGCGTCACGTCACTGGCGATGAAATTGTCGTGGAACGAGCCGGAGGCAGGCCGGTCGACCTTCAGCGCCGCCTGCGTCAGATCGTCGAACAAGTTGCCATAGATATCGATGCCCTCGCGGACATAGCTGGTCGTGCCGGCGGCGCTGATCGCCACGCCCCAGACGCCGTCATGGATGTAGTTGCCCGAAATGTCGTAGTCGCGCGTATCGCCCTGGTCGCCGAGGCCGATGGCATAGGACCAGCTGTAACCGCCATAGCCTGAAATATCGTTGCCGTGGATGGCGACGTTGGTGCCGGCCTGCGCGCCGATCCCGAAGCCGCCGCCGATGATCGTATTGTCCTCGACGACGGCATCGACCGGCCGCACCAGCGCGATCACGCCCTTCGGCGTCACCGCGCCTGTCTGGTCGAGAGTATTGCCTGAGATGACGATGTTGCTGCTGTCGTTCATCTGCACGGCGTCGGCCGCCGTGCCATGGGCGTTGGTGACGGTGTTGTTGATGAAATTGACGCCGTTGACCTTCTCGATCCACACGCCGTCGCCGTTGACGTCGTTGATCGTGCTGTTCTCGATGGTGATGTTCGAGCCGGTCCGGAAGGTGATGGAGCCCGATTTGGAAAGCCCGGTATGATCCACTTCGACATTGCGGACGGTCCAATTTGAGACATAACCGCCATAGATGGCCGCGCCCCCGGTATCGGAGATCGCGATGTTCTCGATGACGATGTTCGAGGCATAGAGGCTGTGAATGCCGTCATTCGGGCTGTGGATGACAGGCGCATCGCCGACGCCGTAGCTGCCGATGGTGATCGGCGCATCGACTGTGCCGGAGTATTTCAGGTCGAGCTGGTCGTTATAGACGCTGCCGGCGGCCAGCAGCACGCTGTCGCCCGGCTGCAGTTTCAGGTTTTCCACCGCCCAGAAGGACTTGAAAGGCGCGTCCTCGCTGGTGCCGGCGTTCGTGTTGGAGCCCGTCGCTGAATTCACATAATAGATTGTCATCTCGCCTATTCTCGCATTATCGCCCAGCCGTCATGAACGGCTGCAGCGAGTGGATCGGATGCGGTCGGGGGCTGAAGGCCATGTCAGGATGGCGTTCGATTTGCCGTTACGGCGGCGGCGGGCCTGAGTGGGCCTGCCTTGCTCCCGAGAAGCGCCTGGCGGAGGCTGCATCTACGAGAATACAACTTAAGGGAAAATTAGCGAGGAAACAACGACCGAAGGGCGAATGGACGGTAACGTACGGTTTGATGGTTTACGTTAGGTAAGCTGCCATCACCGATGGCCGCCCTCCTCCTTCGAGAGCCTCAGGATGAGGCCGGAGAGAGATTGCGGCTTGTGTCATCAGAGCCAGGCAATGGCAGGTGTGCCGTGTGGCCCCCTCATCTGCCTGCCGGCATCGACCTGGGTCGAGCCACGCGTCTCGCCCCGTCCTTCGGACCCCCGCTGGGAAGAAGCGGGCAAGCCGAGAGCTCCCCGTCCACAAACGATGCCTTCGAGAAGGGCAAGACGCTGCTGCGATTCCTCTTCTCTCCAGCGGGGAGAAGGTGCCGGCAGGCGGATGAGGGGGATACGCGGCACATCTTTCATTGCCCTTCACATGAAGCGCTGCGAAGGGCACATATCCCACAGTGGCAGAGGGTGGAGGTCATGCCCCCACCCCAATCCTCACCGCAACAAATCATCCATATGGATGAACACCGTCAGCGTATCCCCGTCGGTATGCTGGGAATTCCCATCATCGATCCCATAGCCGAAAGTCTCGCTCACATGGCCGTCATGGGCGGCCGGCAGCTTCGTCTCGTCGAGCGTATAGGCATAGCTGCCGTCCCGTTCGACGTGGATGGAGCCGTACTCGCCGGTCAGCGTCAGGCCGTGCTTGCCGACGCTTTCGCCGTCGAAGCGGCGCAGCACCAACGTATCGGTGTCGGAGCTGTCGTTTTCCAGAAGATTGCCGCGATGGGCTTCGCCGTTGTCGGTGAAGATCTTCAGATTGTCATGGACGGCGACGACCGCCGGGTCGGCGACCGCCGCTTCCGTCGTGGCAGGAACCTTGGTCTCGGTGGCGGCAAGCGTCGTCGAGACATTGGCGACCGTCTGGTTGCCCGTGACGGTGAAGGTATGCGCATCGACGATCGAGGGCGATATGCTGGTGGCCTTGGTGCCGCTCTCGATCGTATTGTTGTAGAAGGAGCCGGAGGCCGGCCGGTCGACCTTCAGCGCCGCCTGGCTGAGGTCGTCGAAGGTGTTGTCGTGCACCTTGATATTGGTGCGGGTATAGCTCGCGCCGAGTGGGCCGCTGACGGCCACACCCCAGGCGCCGTCATGGATGTGGTTGCCGGATATGTCGTAATCCCGCGCACTGCCCTGATCGCCGAGGCCGACGGCGAACGACCAGTCGTAGCCGTGAAAGCCTGAGATGTCGTTGTCGCGGATGGCGACGGTCTTGCCCGCCGGCGCGCTGATGCCGAAGCCGCCGCCGGTCAGCACATTGTCCTCGATCACCGCATTGGTGCCCCGCACCAGCGCGATCACGCCCTTCGGGCTGCTGGCATCGGTCTGGTCGAGATGGTTGCCTTTGATCAGGATATTGCTGCTGTCGTTGACTTGCACGGCATCGGCCGTCGAGCCGTTGGCGCTGGTCACCGTGTTGTCGAGCAGCTTGACGCCGGCGACCTTTTCGATCCAGAAGCCGTCGCCCTTGACGTCGGATACCTTGGTGTTTTCGACCGTGATGTTCTTGCTGTTGCGGAAGGTGACGGCGCCGGCGCTTTCCGACTGCCCCGTCTTGGCGATCTCGACATTGCGCACCGTCCAGTTGGTGACGCTGCCGCCATAGATGCCCGCACTTCCGGTATTGGAGATCTTCAAATTCTCGATGACGATGTTGGAAGCATAGAGGCTGTGAATGCCATCGCCGTTGCTGTGAATGACGGGGGCTGCCCCCGTGCCGTAACTGCCGATCTTGATCGGCGCGCTTTCGGTGCCGGAATATTTGATATCGAACTGCTCGTTGAACACGCTGCCCTTGGCGAGCAGCACGCTGTCGCCCGGTTTCAGTTTCAGAGATTCCACTTTGGACAAAGTCGCAAAAGCCGAGGTCTGGCCCGTGCCGCTGTTGCGGTCGGAGCCAGTCGCTGAGTTCACATAGTAGATTGTCATATCGCCAATGTTGCCCTGTTCGTCGGATCGCTACATCGCCACTGGAATCGACCGGGACCGGCCCTCCGAATGCGGCGGGGGGCAAACCTCCATGGCAAAAAGGCGAGAAGATGGTGTCAATGCGGCAGCTGGCCGGTTTGCGGGTCTTATTCCACAGGCAGCGGGCCGAGCTCCGCTCAGCCGCAAAAAAGCTGCAACCCCGGCTCTGGAACCATCGACTTCAAGGCGAACAAATCCGGGTTGTACGCTTTCGTACATTCCCGCCTTCGGCCTGTGCGGCAGGTGATTCGTCCCTCGAAACGCGTGATTTCGCAGAGCTCGCTTCATGCAGGAGGCCCCGCCGCGCGGAGCGCTTCGGGAGTGAGGGTGCCGGGTTTTCGGTGCCCGCGGGCGCCGCTTTCCATGCTTCCCCAACGAGGGGCGGGTGGCCGACCCCACCCTCCCTTGTATCTGCACGTTAGAGATTTTGTGCGATGGAAGCGATTGCGCCTCTGGCCGGGTGGCCACCCGGCCAGAGGCGTGACGAAGTCGCCCGCCCTCCCTCCGGTTACAACCGTGAATGAGCCTGGGATCTTCGTCATCGTCACGTACGACCGAATAGTCGCTTGGCTCCAATCGCACGCACAAGGCAGGTTACCGTGAACAGAGTTATATGTGGAGTGGATGTTTCGAAGGACTGGCTGGATGCGCATATCCGCCCGTCCGGGACGTTTGAACGTTTCCGCAATGACGCCACCGGCACTGGCGCGCTGGCCGATCTTTGCCGGGCCGGGAATGTCGAGCTCGTCGTCATGGAGGCGTCGGGCGGCTATGAGCGGACGGCCTTCCTGTTGTTGTGGGAGTTGGGGATCGCCTGCGCGCTTGCCAATCCGCGCCATGTGCGCCGAGTGCTGGCATCCGAACGCGCATCGACCTCGCGCTTGAGCTGATCCACAATGGCCTCGGCATTGGAAAGATGCCGATCAAGCATTGCCTTGCGGCCGAACGAGGCGGCACCCGCGCTCGCCCGGACCCGCACGCCATCCTGCGCCAGACTGTCGAGGGTGACGAGGCCGGCATCGGCAAGCGCCGCCAGATGCTCGCAAAGCAGCCGGTCGAGCAGATCGGCGCAGCCAACCCGAAAATCCGAAAGCGTGTGATAGTTCACCGAGACACCGCCGCACAGCCAGCGATAGACGTCGTGGCTCCCGCACAGCCGTTCCAGCGCCCGCGCGCTGCCGACGCCGTCGCTGCTGGCATAAAGCCATAGCGCCAGCAAAAGCCGTGGCGAAATCGGCGGATGGCCCGGCCTGTGCTCACGCGCCTTGATCCGATCTTCGAGCGCGCTCAGATCCAGTCCCTCGACATAGCTCCAAATAACGCGCACCGGGTGATCCTGGCCGATCAAGCTGTCGATATCCACGGCACGCAACTCGATCTGATCGCGCACCGGCTCGCGCATCCGCGCCGCGCCGCCCCCCACCTGAACACTGCGCCGCGATCCATATGCCGGCAATCCTTCGAACAGCTCGTCGCCCACCATCAGCCCCCAAGCAAATCAACCACCCAACAGAATCACAATACAATCGCCGCCGCCACCAAACATTCACAGGCTCTGAGGTGCCCCGCAGGGGCCTCGAAGGACGAGGTCGGCCACTGCGCCTTCTCCCCCAACGGGTCTAGCGAATAAGCGCCCAGCCACTCGCCCTCGTCCTTCGAGGCTCCGGCCTATGGCCTGCGCGCCTCAGGATGAGGGCTGATCGGTGCAGACCGCCTGCCGCGACCCTAAAACACGTTTGCAACGGGCTCCCCGCCATGCTACAAAATTGTGATTTTGGCAACATCATACAACAGGCCTACCACCATGAACCTCACCACCGCCCTCGCCCGCGAAGCCGCGATTGCCGATGCGCTGCGCGCCATCGACGAGGCGATCGGCGAGGAGGCGCCGGGCGAGCAGGTCTTCCGCATCGTCGCGGCCATCAAGGCCCTGCGCGCCGACAGCGCGCCGCATGTCGCGAGCCTCGAGCGCATCGATTACCTGGAAACACTGCAGAGGAGCGCCCGCGCCGCCTGGAACGACCAATATTCCCCCGGCAGCATCGGCCCCGAATGCGATGCGGTCGCCGGCCTCGACACGCCGCTCGGCCGGCTGAAGATGGTGACATGGCGGCGGGCGTGGCGCGGCGGCAGGATCGCCTGGGCCAGCGAATATTACCTCGACGACGATCCCGTCAGCATCGCCGAAATCCGCGCTGCCGGCCTGGCGCAGCGGCCGACGACGCGGAAGAGACGGAAGGGTTGAAGATCGGGGGCATGTGCCTTTCGCTTGCGGCTCAGGGCGAAGCGAAAGGCAATGGAAGGTGTGCCGTGTGGCCCTCATCCGACCCTTCGGGCCACCTTCTCCCCGCTGGGGAGAAGAGGGGAGCAAGCCGTAGGCTTGGCATCCACCAAGATGCGTTCGAGAAGGGCGAAACGTCGCCACGAGTCCGCTTCTCCCCAGCGGGGAGAAGATGCCGGCAGGCAGATGAGGGGGCCACACGGCACAAGTCTCATTGCTGCTCACTTTGCAAAGAGCGCAGCAAGCCCAGTCCGAAGACTGATAACGAACTCTCCTAAATCACCCCGAGACGTCGCGATTCAACATCACAACCATTGCCCCGTTAAATCGACACCATCGTCGCGTCGTCACCACGACTGACAGCACCATCAATCCAACCTAGCCGCCCTCACCGGCCATCACCTCCGCACGCCCATATCGTTGCGATATTCACACCACACCAACCCAGGATCACACCATGCGCGGACAGGTCTCGCTTTTCACCGACAACACCGCCTTCAAGGCCAGCGTCTCCGGCGGCCATGGCAAGGGGTATCTGTCGCTCCATATGGAGGCCGACGGGGTCATGGTCGTCATCTTTGCACCGGCGGGGCGCAGGCGGGGGCTGGATCGCATCGCCGCTGTTATGAACGAGGAGTTCAGCCGGCCGCCAAGTGACGAGGACGGCGAGGATGAGGCGCTGGAGGCGGAGCTTGCCGCGGGCATCGAGGCGATCGGCTTCTGATCATGTTCGAAACGCGCTTCACGCTGACGCGCGGCGAAGACGAGGTCGATCTGCTGATCGAATATTCGCTGACGCCCTATCACCCCGGCAACCGCCACGCGCCGCCCGAATTCTGCGCGCCCGCCTCCGGCGGCGAGGTCGAGCGGCTGACCGCCCTCCTCGGCGGCGCGACCGTCGATCTTACCGATGCCGAATACGAGCTGATCGAACGGCACATCGAGGAAAGCCACGATCATTTTCTGGCGGCCTGAGGTAACCCGGAAAGGCCGGCGAAACGATCGCCGGCCCGCTCGCCTTTACCTGGAAGTGTTGCGCGGCCGGCGGAACGGCCCGACCAGGCGATAGCGCTCTTTATTCGGCGGTATCGTCGTCGGTGGCCTGATCCTCGAGCGAGTCGCGGATTTGGTCGATCTTGCCGACCTCTTCGCCGACGCCGAGAATGCTCTTTGCCTCGGCGAGAACGGCGGGGCTGACCGTGCCGGTCTTGCTGGCGGATGCCAGCGCTTCCTCCAGCGCTGCGTCGCCGAGCAGCGGGTCGTCGGCCGCCGGCTCGATGCCATTGTCCAGCTCATACTGGGCATAGGCGGTCGCATAGGCGCGGATCGCCGTCATGCGCGGATCGGAGGTGTTCATCAGCGCCCGGTAGTTGCGCTTCAGCGAGTTCAGGCCGGCCATCTGGGCGGCGAGGTTCTTTTCCCTGGTGCTGACGGTCTTCGTCTTGGCATCGGTCGATTTGCCGTTGCCGCGCGCCGTGTCGGATTTCTTGCCGCCGGAGGATGACTTCAGGCTGCCGGAACCCTTGCCGGAATTGCTGCTGCCGTGGCCGGAATTGCCGCTGCCATGGCCGGAATTGCCGCCGCCATTGCCACCGCCGTTGCCGCCACCATTGCCTCCTCCGTTACCGCCGCCTTCTCCGCCCTTGGCGAAAGCGACTGCGCTGCTTCCCATGGATGCCAGCGGGCTGGCCGCGACTGCGAATGAAAAGGCCACCATTGTTGCGATTGTTGCGATACGCATGACTTTCTCCTGATTGCCATCGATTCCACGATTGACCCTAAAGGAGTGTCGCCCTCGGCACATCGGTCGAAGGTCCGGGCGCCGCGCGGCCTTTGGTCCGGCCTCGCTCCCGTCGGCATCCTGGGAAAGCGGAAGCGCCGCGGCGTTTTTCATTGGCCTGGATACAAACAGGAGGTCGATACCTGCTCTACATCCATCCCAGCCCAGGAGATCGGCGAGGGCTGCCCCTCATCCGGCTGCCGCCACTACCGGGGTCGAGCCACGGGTCTCGACCCGTCCTGCCGACCCCCGCTCGCGGGGAGAAGGGAACATGCCGCAGCCTCTCCATCTCCCTCCAGCCTCTCGCGGGCACGTCCCCTCGCCCCGTTTACGGGGAGAGGGTTAGGCTGAGGGGCAGCTTCCCGGACAGTCGTGACGTGGCGGTCGTCATGGCGATCACGTCAGCGGCGTGCCAGTTCCCTGTCCCTCAGGCGATCGAATTGACGAGACCGCCTTCGGCCCTGAGCGCCGCACCATTCGTCGCCGCCGAGCGCGGGCTGGCGAGATAGGTGACGAGGTCGGCGATCTCCTGCGCCTCGATCATCCGCTGCAGGATGGAGGAGGAGCGCGCGGTGGCGAAGAATTCGGCCTCGATCGTCTTGATCGGCGCGGAAGGATCGGCCGCCTGGCTGCGCAGAAAGGCTTCGATGCCCTCCGAGCGGGTCGGGCCTGGAAGCACCGAGTTGACGGTGACATTGGTGCCGCGCGTCAGCTGCGCCAGGCCGCGCGAGATGGAAAGCTGCGCGGTCTTCGTCGTGGCGTAGTGGATCATATCCTGCGGGATGGCGATGGCGGATTCGCTTGAAATGAAGATGATCCGGCCCCAGTTGCGCTCCAGCATGCCGGGCAGATAGGCGCGCGATAGGCGCACGCCGCTCATCACGTTGACGTCGAAGAGCCGAGCCCAGTCCTCGTCGCTGATATCGCCGAAGGCCTTGCTCTCGTAGATGCCGAGATTGTTGACAAGAATATCGACGGAGGGCGCGGCCCTGGCGATATCGGCAGCGCCGTCGCTGCTGCCGGCATCGGCGACGATGCCACGCACCTTGCCCGCGCCCGATGCCTTGATATCGGCAATGGCGGCGTCGAGCTTGCTCTGGTCGCGGCCGGTGATCAGGACATCGGCACCTTCACGGGCGAGCGCGCGGGCGATTTCGAGGCCGATCCCGGCCGTGCCGCCGGTGACGAGTGCAGTCTTGTCAGTCAGTTTCAGGTCCATGACGGATCTCCAGATTGTGTCTGGCACCAATCTATGATCTGAACCGGAGCCAGACTATTGCCTGGGAAAGACAAGCACCCTGTGAATAGGGATCATCAATGCCGCGTATTCTGATGGAGCGCTCCGGCGAGATGGAGGTCTTCACCCGCGTGGTGCAGGAGGGCGGCTTTTCCGCCGCCGCCCGCAGCCTCGATCTGACGCCGTCTGCCGTCAGCAAGCTGATCGCCCGGCTGGAAAGCCGGCTCGGCGTCCGGCTTCTGCTGCGCACCACCCGGGCGCTGACGCTGACCGAGGAAGGCGAGGCCTATCATCATGCCGCGCTGCGCATCCTGCAGGAGATGAACGATGCCGATCAGCAAGCGGCCGGCGGCGCCGTGCGCGGCCGGCTGCGCGTCAGCGTCACCGTGCCGCTCGGCACCATGTTCGTCGTGCCCGCCATACCGGGTTTCGTCGCCCGCAATCCGGATCTCGTCGTCGATCTCAGCCTCAGCGACGGCATCGTCGATCTGGTCGCCGAAAAGACCGATGTTGCGATCCGCATGGGCAACCTGCCGGACAGCGGCCTGATCGCCCGCAAGCTCGGCCAGTCCAGGCGCGTCGTCTGCGCTTCGCCCGCCTATCTCGCCCGCAAGGGCCGACCCGAAACGCCTGCCGATCTCGAACGCCACGATTGCCTGACCTTCAGCTTCCGTCGCGCCCGGCCTTCCTGGCCCTTCCGCTGCGAGGGCCGCGAGGTCGAACAGCCCGTGACCGGAAGCCTTGTCGTCAACAATGGCGAGACGATGAAGCAGATGGCGCTCGCCGGCGCCGGCATCGCCCGCCTCGGCCTCTTCCATGTCGCCGCCGAAATCGCCGAGGGAAAGCTCGTCGCCCTGCTGGAGGATTGCAATCCCGGCGACCTGGAGATGGTCCACGCCATCCACGTGCCCGGCGGCCCCGTGCCCCACCGCGTCCGCGCCTTCATCGACCATATGGCCGAAACGCTGAAGGCCTCGCCGCTCCTGCATGCGCAAGGCTGACGAGGCGGAAGCGACATCGGGAAACTGCGCCGTTGCCGGCGCCGCCACGCGCCCTATCCTTCTGTTGCCGGCAAGCCGGCCATGCGATCGAGGGTTCTTCCATGTTCGAAAAACTGCGGCACGGATTTCAGCTGCCGGGCGCCAGCCCCGCCGAGATCGCGGCGCGCGAGGCCTCGCTCGGCATTGCGCTGCCCGAGGACTACAAGGCATTCCTGCGCACCTCGAACGGCTTCAACGACGATCTCGGCCAGGGCTACCTGATCCTCTGGAGCGTCGAAGACCTCGCCATGGCCGACGGCTACGAGATCTTCGACCGCGAGCCCGACCGCTTCCTCATCGGCTCCAACGGCGGCCCCACCGCCTACGGCATCATCGCCGGCAACTACATCGCCATCCCCTTCGTGTTCGCAGGCCCATGGCAGGATGAGGTGCGGGTGCTGGGCGGGAATTTCGATGCGTTCGTCGCGGCGATCGAGGCGGGGGATGGGTGGTAGGGATTGTACTGAAGAGCAATGAAGGGCGTGCCGCGCGGCCCCCTCATCTGCCTGCCGGCATCTTCTCCCCGCTGGGGAGAAGCGGAATCGTGGCAACGTCTCGCCCTTCTCGAAGGCATCCTATTGGACGCGAAGCCTACGGCTTGCCTCCTCTTCTCCGCAGCGGGGAGAAGGTGGCCCGAAGGGTCGGATGAGGGGGCCACACGGCACACCCTTCCATTACCATTTTGCCGCCTCGTCCTTCGAGGCTTCGCCCTGCTTCTACCGCGCCTGCCCCACCACCTGGCCGCCCACCACAAACCCGCGGCCCACAGCTGCGGCGGCGTGGAGGCAGATCAGCCCGGCCGCCGCCAGCGCATTGATTGCCAGCACCTCCGCGACGACGGAGAGCGAAAAGGCGCCCTCGCCCGATGGCAGCACCGCCGTTGCGGCATAGAGCACGCCTTCATAGGCGACGAAACCGGCCAGGAACGCGCCGGCCATGGTCAGGGTGAGATCGGCCGTCAGGCGCAGCGCCGCAAGGGCTGCGGCAAGCGCGGCGAAGGCCGCGATGCCGATGGCAAGACCCCAGGCATAGCTGTCCCACGTCTGGGGATAGCCGAGCACGAGATAGCCGACCGACTGATTGGCGAGCCAGGCGAGCAGAACCGCCGTCACCGCCATCCGCCAGGGAAGCACCACAGCCGAGACCGCCGCCAGCGCCACGAAGGGCGTCACACAGGCAAGAAGCAGGCTGAGCCCGACGCTTGCGCCCGCAATGACGGCCACCCAGAGGGCGGCAAAACCGGCAGCGACGGGGCGCAGGGGAAGCTGATCTCGTGCGAGCATCTCGAATACTCCGTTCGGCAAGGCGCGCGCAGGCGCCGATGGAAATGATAGCAAAACCACGCGCAAAGGCCAGTGATCTGCGTCATCCTCAACCTCACCGCATCCTCAGGCGTGCAGGCCAAAGGCCGGAGCCTCGAAAGATCCTCATCGACATCGCTCCTGCCGCCCCGCCACAACACCCGCCTCGTCCTTCGAGGCTTCGCCCTGCGGGCTACGCGCCTCAGGATGAGGCTCTCTCGGCCCGTCTACCTGGCGGTTGATCCCCGCACCGGCCGCAGAGCATAAGCGCAGCAGTTTTTACCGAAAACCAAACAAAAACAAAGGGATAAAGCAGCGCCGCAAGGCCAGTGGCTTGAAAGCCGCCCTCGCCGCCGCCATGCGACAACTAAAAATTATCGTTAAATCCGAATTAATCAGTGAATGCGAATATTCGCCCAATGTGGAGAGATTACCTCTTCTTAACCTGGGGGCTTGGCGTGGATATTCTTGGTCGTGGTGCGAATGCTGTTGCGGTTCTGGAGTCGCTCACGAAATCCCAGGCGATGATCGAATTCGACCTGACGGGCAGGATTCTGACGGCCAACGAGAATTTCTGCCGCGCGATGGGTTACAGCCTCTCCGAAATCGTCGGCCAGCGTCACAGCATGTTCGTCGAGAAGGACTATGCCGCCTCGGCTGAATACAAGGCTTTCTGGGCCAAGCTCGCCGCCGGCAATTTCGATCAGCAGCAGTACAAGCGGATCGGCAAAGGCGGGCGCGAAGTCTGGATCGAGGCCTCCTACAATCCGGTCATGCGCCGCGGCAAGCCGGTCAAGGTGATCAAGATCGCCACCGACATCACCCGCCAGAAGCTGGTCGCCGCCGAAGATGCCGGCAAGCTGGAGGCGCTCTCGCGCGCCCAGGCGATCATCGAATTCACCCCCGAGGGCGAGATCCTGGCCGCTAACGAGAATTTCCTCGCCGCCCTCGGCTATTCGCTGGCGGAAATCAAGGGCAGGCACCATTCGATGTTCTGCGAGCCGGCCTATGCCGCATCGGCGGACTATAAGAGCTTCTGGCCGAAGCTTGCCGCCGGCCAGCTCTTCGCCGACGAATTCATGCGCATCGGCAAGGGCGGCCGCAAGGTCTTCATCCAGGCCTCGTACAATCCGATCTTCGACATGAACGGCAAGGTCTTCAAGGTCGTGAAATTCGCGACCGACGTGACGCCGCGCGTCGAAAACGTCGAGGCGCTGGCGACCTGCCTGACGAATCTTTCCAACGGCGACCTCTCGCAGAAGATCGCCTCCCCCTTCATTCCGTCGCTGGAGCGGCTGCGCACCGATTTCAACAGCGCCTCCGACAAGCTGAAGCACGCCATGGCGACCGTCGCCGACAATGCCAAGGCGATCTCCGCGAGCTCGGAGGAGATCGGCAGCGCCGCCGACGATCTGGCCAAGCGCACGGAGCAGCAGGCGGCCTCCGTCGAAGAGACAGCCGCGACCCTGGAAGAGATCACCACCACGGTGAAGGACGCCAGCAAGCGCGCCGGCGAGGCCGGTGAGCTGGTGACCCACACCAAGGCCCATGCCGAGCATTCCGCCAAGGTGGTGAAGGATGCGATCGCGGCCATGGACCAGATCGAAAATTCCTCGCGCGAGATCTCCAACATCATCGGCGTCATCGACGAGATCGCCTTCCAGACCAACCTGCTGGCGCTGAACGCCGGCATCGAGGCGGCCCGCGCCGGCGAGGCCGGCAAGGGGTTTGCCGTCGTCGCCATGGAAGTGCGCGAACTTGCCCAGCGCTCCGCCGACGCCGCCAAGGAAATCAAGGCGCTGATCACCGCCTCCAGCGGCCATGTCGCCACCGGCGTCACCCTCGTCAGCAAGACGGGCAGCGCGCTCGAGGAGATCGCCGAACAGTTCCACCACATCAACAGCAACGTGGTCGCGATCGTCAAAGCCTCGCGCGAGCAGTCCACCGCACTCGCCGAAGTCAACAATGCCGTCAACTCCGTCGATCAGAGCACCCAGCAGAATGCCGCCATGGTCGAGGAACAGACGGCGGCAAGCCACAGTCTCGCCCACGAGGCGGCCGCCCTCTTCGAGCTGCTGAGCCAGTTCCGCTTCGATGACGCGCCGAAATCGGCGAATGTCGCGACGCTCGCCCCGGCCCGGCAGCCGGCGCCGAAGCCCGCCCAGCTCCACCGCCCCCGCCCGGTCAAATCGCACGGCTCGGCCGCCGTCGCGGAAGCGGGCTGGGAGGATTTCTGATCGCGGTTAGAGCATGATGCCGAAAAGTGTAGGCGGTTTTCGGGCGACATCATGCTCTAACTCTTTAATTTAGAACAGGATTCAGATTTTAGGCCGAACGGGCCTAAAATCGTCCTGTTCTAGCCGCGATCAATCCATCCGGTACTGAATGTGATGCCGGCCGTGCACGGCCGATTTCTGCACATGGGCGCGCACGCCGAACACGCGCGCGATTAGATCCTCCGTCAGCACCGCTTCCGGCGCGCCGGCCGCCACCACCGCGCCCTTCTCCAGCACCGCCAGGCTGTCGCAGAACATCGCCGCCAGATTGAGATCGTGCAGCGCCACGATCGCGGTGATGCCGAGCCTGGAGATCAGCGCGAGAATGTCGAGCTGGTGCTGGATATCGAGATGGTTGGTCGGTTCGTCGAGCAGCAATTCGCTCGGCGCCTGCGCCAGCGACCGGGCGATATGCACGCGCTGGCGCTCGCCGCCAGACAGCGTCTGCCAGAGCTGACCCGCCCTCGCCCGCATGCCGACCCTGACAAGCGCCTCCTCGACGGCGGCATCATCCTCGGCGCCCCAGGGCGCAAGCAGCCCGCGATGCGGCGTGCGGCCGAGCCGCACCACGTCGCGCACGGTCAGCTGCGTCTCGGTCGTCGATTGCTGCTCGACGAAGGCGATGCGCCGCGCAAGGGCTGCGCGCGACAGCGAGGCGATATCCTCGTCGCCCAGCCGGATGACGCCGCTGCGGACCTTGCGCAGCCGGCAGATCAGCCTGAGCAGGCTTGATTTGCCCGAGCCGTTCGGCCCGAGGAGGCCGAGTACCTTGCCCTTTTCGACCGTCAGGCTGACGCCGTTGACGATGACGGTGTCGCCGGCGGCGAAACTTACCGCGTCGATCGAGATGCTCATGCGCTCCTCCGCACGCGATAGAGGATGACGGCGAAGGCCGGCGCTCCGAAGAGCGCGGTGACGACGCCGATCGGCAGCACCTGCTGCGGGATGATGATGCGCGAGACGATGTCGGCGCCGACCATGTAGATCGCGCCGCCGAGCGCCGTTGCCGGCAGCAGCCGCCGATGCCCCGGCCCGACGAGGAAGCGGGCGGCATGCGGAATGACGAGACCGACGAAGCCGATCGAGCCCACCATGCTGACGACGCTCGCCGTCATCGCCGCCGTCAGGGCAAAGAGCAGGATCTGGACGCGGCGGACAGCAATGCCGAGCGAGGCGGCCGCATCCGTGCCGAAGGCGAAGGCATCGAGCGCCCGGACATGCGCCATGCAGACGAGGAAACCGGCAAGCGCGATCGGCACCGAGAGATAGACATCCGGCCAGCGCACGCCGCTGAGCGAGCCCAGCAGCCAGAACAGCACGCCGCGCGCCTGCTCGGCATTGGCCGAGGTCGTGACGATATAGGAGGTGAGCGCATTGAAGAGCTGCGAGCCGGCGACACCGCAGAGGATGATGCGCTCGCCGGTGCCGCCCGACCCGGTGGCGAGAAAGCCGACCAGCAGGAAGGCGACGACCGCGCCGAGAAAGGCGCCGCTCGAAAGCCCGAGAACGCCATAGCCGAAACCGAGGATCATCACCGAGACCGCCCCCGTCGAAGCCCCGGCGGAAATACCGAGCACATAGGGTTCGGCCAGCGGATTGCGCAGCAGCGCCTGCAGGATGGCGCCCGACAGCGACAGCGAGGCGCCGGCGCTCGCCGCAACCAGCGCCCGACTGAGACGATAATCCCAGACGATGCCCTGGTGAATGCGGCTGAGCTCGAACGCGGTGCCGAACAGCCGGTTCGACACCGCCTCCGCCGTGGTCGTGAGCGGTATCGCGATCTCGCCGATCGAGACGGCAAGGCTGATCATCAGCCCGAGAAGAAGGACGGCGGCAATGGTGAGCGCGGCAAGCGCCCACCATCCCGGCTGCCTGGCCGAGGCTGCCGTCACTGGGTCAGGCCGAAGGACTTGATGCCCTTCGCCAATGTCTCGATGCCGTCGATCGTGCGGATCGTCGGGTTCATCGATTGCGCGTCCATCATCACGAAGCGCCGGTTCTTGACCGCATCCAACTCCCTGGTGACGGGATCCTTCTTGAGGAAATCGATCTTCACCGCGGGATCGTCGGCGGCATAACGGCGCCGGTCCATGGTGGCGAGCACGATGACGGCGGGGTTCGCCTCGGAGATGGTTTCCCAGCCGACCAGCGGCCATTCCTCTTCGGTGGTCACGACATTCCTCGCGCCGATCGCCTTCAGAATGTAGGCCGGCGCACCGTTCTTGCCGGCGATGAAGGCGTCGCCATTGACCTCCTTGCTGGAGAACCAGAAGACGACGGGCAGGTTCTTGCCCGCCGCACCCGATATCGAAGCCACCGCATCGGCCTCGCGCTTCTTCAATTCAGTGATCAGCGCATCGCCGCGCTCCTTCACGTCGAAGATCTCGGAAAGCTCGGCGATTTCCCGATAGATCAGCTCCATCGTGAACAGCTCCTTGCGCACCCCGTCGCCGCCATCGGCATTGACCTTGGCGACGCAATCGGCCGGCGAAAGATAGGTGTTGATGCCGAGGTCCTCGAACTGCTCGCGCTTGCCGACCGAGCCCTGCGCGCCGACATGCCATTCGAACTCGGCCGCCACCAGATCCGGCTCCCGGCCGACGACGGATTCGAAGCTCGGATCGTTGTCTGCAAGCCGCTTGATCCCCTTGTTGGCCTCGGCATATTGCGGCAGGACAGGGCCGACCCAGACCGCCGTGCCGGCGATCTTTTCGGCAAGGCCGAGCGAGAAGAGAATTTCGGTCATGCCCTGGCCGATCGAAACGATCTTCGACGGCGCTTTGCGGAAGGTCACCTCCTTGCCGCAATTGGCGATGGTGAGCGGATATTGGGTGGCGGCAAGGCCCGGTGCCGCAAGGCCAATCAGCCCGAAGGCGAATGTCATGGTGGCGAGAAACTGGCGCATGAAAACCTCGATTGATAGGGAAAAGCAAAGGCTCTGCCGCGCGGCCAAAGGGGCACGCGGACGCGCAAAACCTAGCCGCAGGCGGCCCAATCGAGACGGATGCATGCCGCAATTCGGCGAAGGGTCAGAAGGTCAATCATGTCTGCTCCTTGTCCGGGCATCCCCGCCCGGTTGATTGGATCGTGATTGACGGCAGGTCTCCTGGCTCACGAATATCCGCCGCTCATCCGCCTTCCCGCGATAGCTCGCAGTGGCCGGGCCTCCAGGCCCCAGGAAATGCCGGCGCGCCGGCTCTCCCGATATGAACGACAATCCGCTTACAGTTGCGGGGGCAGCCACGGTCTCGGTCCCTCTTGGGGTCGTCCTCACCGTGTTCCCTATTAATCCCCTCGGAGTCATCCTCAGGAAACCGTCACCCCCAGTTACGTCGCCACCCCGGCCGGCGTCAATGATTATTGCGCGGATCGGTTGGTGGGCCGCCAATCCCGGCGCCTTCGACGCCGCCGCGGCAATTACCCCTGGATATGGTCCAATGACTGGTTGAAGTGGAAAGCGATGTATACTGCGTGAATACCTGGTATCCCATGATCGTCCCGACACCTCACTCTATTCTCGGACAGCGGTAAATCATGCAGCGTTTCACAGACCTCTCCGAAATCGAATGGATCAAAAATGGCATTGCGAAGGCAACGCCGGAGACGCTCGGCACGGTATCGCGCCTCATCCCGCCGATCTTCCCCGCCTACGTGAAAGTGTTTCATCCGATTTACGAAGATCTGACGGTCGAGGACGCACAACTCTCCTGGCAAGACCACGCAAAGCTTGCTGACGAATTCGCTTCAGCAAAGCCGGGAGATACCTTGGCGACGATCCTGAACAGTTGCACGATGGTTTATGGCGGACCAGGGCCAGATGCTCAGCTCGTCCCACTTCGCTGGCGCGCGCTTTGCGACGCCCTTGGCATGCCCTATGCACCGACCCTATCGGTATGGTCGTTCACCCGGCGCTTCGCTGGCGGCAGCTGGCCAAAACGATTGATCGGGCCGGACGAGGGAAATCTTGCGCCACCTGAGCGCGACGCACTCATCTCTATTCTCCGTCGTCATACGCCCTCAGCTCATTGCTTTTTTCATCTCTGGTTGCTGGCAACCGAGATTATGGAGGATCTGGTATTTCGAGCGACACTCGCCGAGGCAGCTGCTTTCCCGGATGAAGTTCCCGACGCCCGCCTGACGCCAACGCATTGGTTCCCTGAAGATCGCAGCTGGCTTGTTTGCAGCGACTACGATCTGACCTTCACGCTCGTCGGAGGATCCGAATTGTTGGCACAGGACCTGTTGGACAGCCAGGCGCTCGAATGTGTACGAGTTTATCCTAATACGAGAATTGATTCCCGCGCCGACATCCCCGATCCTCTATAGGTTCGCTCGCGAGACTCCGCATTCACACTACCGTTCCTTGCAAAAACCTGCCTACAACAAGCAGCAGAACACCGGCCGTTCCGGGAGATCTTCATGCAATCAAGATACAGGATCGGCGGCATCTTCTGCCTGCTGCTGGCCGGTGCGATCGCCTGGCAGGCGATCTGGCTGCCGCTGCATGATGCGAGCCTCGGCGCCGAGATGATCGCCTGGATGCCGCGCGCCACCGTCGTCGTCGGGTTGTGCCTGGTGTTCGGCGTCTATTTCCTGGCGACGGGCAATCGCTATCCCTATCGCGACGTGGAACGGCAGACGCTGACGCCCGTCGGCTGGACGCTATGCGTGGTGATCGGCATCGTCGCTCTGGCCGGCTTCTTCGGCATGGATATGATGCTGCGGTCGATGGGGTATCGGTGATGGACGTTGCCGCCATCTCGGAGCACCCGCCCCGTCCTTCGAGGCCCCTGCGGGGCACCTCAGGATGAGGCTCTCTTGAGCCTCGCCGGCATTCCGCCAACTGTTATGGGGCGCGGCATTCTCCCACCTCCCTCATGCTGAGGTGCGCAGCCCGTAGGGCGGAGCCTCGAAGCACGCGCCGCAACGCTACTCCCTGCGTTCCTACAACCCATCCAACGGTATCTTCAAATACCGCCGCCCGTTCTCCTCCGGCTCCGGCAGTCTCCCGCCCCGAATGTTGACCTGCAGGGCGTGCAGCATCAGCTTCGGTTTCGCGAGTGTGCGATCGCGCGCCTGCCGGAGCGCCACGTAGGCGGCCTCGTCCTTGCCTGATATGTGCGGATTGTCGCGTTTCTGGGCGGCGACCGTGCTTTCACAGCGGGGGTGGCGGCCGTTCGGCTGGTAGTCATGGCCGGAAAACAGGCGGGTTTCCTCGGGCAGCAACAGGATCGCCTGGATCGAGCGCCAGAGGGCGGCCGCGCTGCCGCCGGGAAAATCCGTGCGCGCCGTGCCGGAATCCGGCGTGAACACCGTGTCGTGCACGAAGGCGGCGTCGCCGACGACATAGGTGATCGAGGCCAGCGTATGGCCCGGCGAAAACATCACCCGCGCCTCCATCGCGCCGATCTTGAAGGTCTCGCCGTCGGCAAACAACCGGTCCCATTGCGAGCCGTCGGTTTCAAGCGCCGGAAAATGATAGATGTCCTTCCACAGCGCCTGCACGTCGGTCACATGCTCGCCGATTGCCGTCGGCGCGCCGGTCCGGCCTTTCAGATAATGGGCGGCGGAGAAATGGTCGGCATGCGGATGGGTGTCGAGGATCCATTCGAGCGCGAGGTGCTCGGCAGCGATATAGGCGAGGATGGCATCGGCGCTCGCCGTGCCTGTCGCGCCTGACGTTTCGTCGAAATCGAGCACCGGGTCGATGATGGCGCACCGCCGCGTCGCCGGATCAGTCACGACATATTGCACGCTCGAGGTGGCGGGATGGAAGAAGGCCTTCACATCAGGCGCCTGCCTCGCCCGCTTTTCGAGAAAACGCCGCGCGCCGGCAAGATCGAAGCCGTGGCCCTGGCCGAAGGCTTCGACGTCGCCTGATTTCATCCGCCCGTCCAGCACCTCGCCCAGCGCAAAAAGCGTCAGCGCCCGTGTGCCGCTCTTGCAATGGGCAAGCACCGGCCCCTTGGCCTCGGCCATCGCCGCCTGAAAGGCGCGGATATCGGCCTCGGTAATGTCGGCGCCCTTCACCGGCACGAAACTGTAGGAAAGCCCGGCGGCGGCAGCGGCGGCTTTTTCCGCCGCATTGCCGGGCTGCCCGGGCTCCTCGCCATCCGGCCGGGCATTGATGACGCCGGCAAAACCGCGCGCCGCAAAATCGGCAAAGTCCGCTGCATCGGGCTGCCCCGCCACCGATATCAGCTCATTGACCCTCACGGACGTCATCGAAGCCCCCTATGCGGATAATCTCATATGGATGGGGCTCGCGGTCAAGGAAATCCACCCGAGGTCAATGGTGGGAGGCGGCGCGCAGCGCTGCGGCCGATCCTTCGAGGCTCCAGCCTTCGGCTTCCACACCTCAGGATGAGGTCGGTTGGTGGATGCCGCGGCAACGCTCACGAGAGCCTCATCCTGAGGTGCCCCCGCCAGGGGCCTCGAAGGACGAGGCACACCCCCTCCTCCGTCATTCCTGTGCTTGTCACAGGAATCCAGTGCGCCCAAGTCCTTGGGCGCAGAAGACTTTTCCTTCTGGCGTGAGTTATTCACCGCGCCGACGCGCGGTGGCTGGATTCCTGTGACGAGCACAGGAATGACGGAGGAGACGTAAGTGACCCCGTAGAAAGGTAGAATGATGCAAGAAGCAGCGCTGCGGCGCGATCCTTCGAGGCTCCAGCCTTCGGCTTCCACACCTCAGGATGAGGTCGGTTGGTGGATGCCGCGGCAACGCTCACGAGAGCCTCATCCTGAGGTGCCCCGCAGGGGCCTCGAAGGACGAGGCGGGCGCCCCCGCGGGCGCGTAAAGCAGTCTCACACCCAGCCAATCACGGCCGCATCGGCCCCTGCAGGCGGTCCATGACCTGAAGCAGGAGATCGGCGCAGGCCTTCATCGGCTCATCTTCCGCGCATTTCAGATCGATCCTGGTGTCGCCGTCCTCGATGCGGAAGCGGGCGGCCTTGGAGGGCGACGGTCCGCGGTGGTAGCCGCGGTAGAAGCCCATGTCGCCTCTCCGGCCGTGCGGCGAGAAAGCCAGGCGGTCTCTCGACGGCCCGTCCCGCATGACGTCCTCGCCGGGCGGAGACGGCGGCGGCGAGCCGGCATCGGCGGCTGGCGGCGGCGGGGCTGCGCCTGATGGCGGCGGGGCGGATGATTCCTGGGCGAAGGCGGCGCCGGTGAGTGCGGCAAGCGCAAGGCCGGTGAGCAAAAATCTTTGCATGGCGATCGTTCCTCTGCTGGAAGTGTCGGGCGTTTCCTAAACCCCGCAGCCCGGGCTTTGGTTCATGCCGCTTTGCCGCCTTCGCCGGGAAGCACGAAGTTGTGAACCGCGCTCCCATCAAAAGGAGAGCGTCGCCGCGCCCTGCTTGATCTCGGCATGCATGGCGCTGGCGCCGACGATGACGACGCCGTCGAGCATATCCGCCTCCGTATAGCCGCGCGCGGTGACGCAGGGCGGGCAGGCCCAGATCGTGCCGCCGCGCTGAAGGAAATTTTCGATCAGGCTCGACAGCGGATCGAGCGGCGGCACATGCGTCATCCGCTGGCCGCCCTTCCGCACGAGATCGATCCCCGTGCTAGTGAGGAAGACCGAAACCTTCAGCCCGGCCGTGATCCCGCCGTTGGCGATGGTGAAGGCGACGGAAGAGATTTCGGATTCGATGCCCTTGGTGATCAGCACGACCAGCTTGTCGCTTTGCGTTTGCATAGTATTCTCCTTGGAATGGACCTGAACGGCTCCACCATAGGAGGGCGCGCGGGACGCGTATTTGGCCGGAATGCGGGAAGCCTTGTCCGAAAATCCTGGGGTGATGGGCGTGGCGCGCGACGACGTGCTCTCGGCGCTGCTCGCCAACATCCGCCTGTCCGGCTCGCTGCAATTCTGCTTCATGCCGACCGGCGACTGGCAGACCGATGCAGCACCTTCGCTGGCCGCCCTTTCGGCGAGAGCCTCCGGCACCATGCCTTTCCATATCGTCGTCGCCGGCCGCTGCTGGCTGAAGGTGGAAGCCGAAGTGACCGATCTCGAAGCCGGCGACGTGCTGGTCTTCCCCTTCGGCACCGGCCATCAGCTGGGCGCCGGCCGGGACGGCATGCTGGTGCTGCCGACGCGCGACTTGCCTCAGAAACCCTGGCGGGAGATCCCCGTGCTGCGCTATGGCGCGGAAAGCGAGGGCGTGCGCCTGCTCTGCGGCTACCTGCAGTGGGAGGGCCTGAGCTTCGGCCCGCTGCGCCAGGCGCTGCCGAAACTCATCCATGTCAGGACGCGGGCCGCCAATGAGAGCGACTGGGACGGCGACTGGCTGCGCGCCACCATCCGCCAGATGACCGACGAGGTCGACCGGCCGCGCGCCGGCGGCGTCTCCATGCTGCCGCGGCTGACGGAAATCATCTTCATCGAGATCCTGCGCCATCAGATCATGATGGCCGCGCCGCATGCGACGGGCTGGCTGGCGGCCCTGGCCGACCCCGCCCTTTCCCGCTGCCTCTCGCTGATCCACGACGATCCCCACCGTGACTGGTCGCTGGATGAGCTCGCCGCCTGCGCCGGCCTCTCGCGTAGCGCCCTTGCCGACCGCTTCCAGTCGATCCTCGCCACCTCGCCGATCCGCTACATCAGGGACTGGCGCCTGACGCTCGCCAGCATGGCGCTGACGACTTCCACCCAGCCGATCGCAGCCATCGCCTACGACGCCGGCTACGCCACCGAAGCCGCCTTCAACCGCGCGTTTTCCCGTGCCTTCGGCACGCCGCCTGCCGCGTGGCGGGCGGCGGCGCGGAGTTAGCAGTGGCATCTGAAATGCAAGCCGCACCGCCGGAGCGCCTGCTTCGAGGCTCCGCCCTCTCGGGCTGCGCACCTCAGCATGAGGGACCGTTGGAGAATGCCACGCTGCAGCACCCACGAGAGCCTCATCCTAAGGTGCCCGACGGGCCTCGAAGGACGAGGCGGGCGCGCCGGCGTTGAATGGATGCGAGCAGCAGCGCTATGGCATGATCCTTCGAGGATCCAACCTCCGCGGACGCCTAATCTCTCCTCCGTCATTCCTGTGCTTGTCACAGGAATCCAGTGCGCCCAAGTCCTTGGGCGCGGGAGACTCTCTTTGGATAAGATTCATTCACCGCGCAGACGCGCGGTGGCTGGATTCCTGTGACAAGCACAGGAATGACGGAGGAAAGGTAAGTTGCCGATGGAGGCAGAATGGATGCAAGAAGCAGCGCTGCGGCACGATCCTTCGAGGCTCCAGCCTTCGGCTTCCGCACCTCAGGATGAGGTCCGTTGGAGGCTGCCTCCCCTCTAAAACACGCTGCCGACTGCGCGGTCGGCAAGGAGCTGCAAAGTATTAATCGCGCCGTAAATTCCACGGCCGCCGTAATAAAAGCTGGCCCACAGCAGCACGCTGAGAAAAAAAGCTGCAATGAAGGCCCAGAACTTCACGCAAGACGTCTTTCTGATACAGCTAGACTTATTTTATATTAGAAATGTTTACTATATAAATCCCGCAAACGCAAATAGAATTATTCAACCTTAAGATTGCATAACATCGGCAGGCAAGCGCGCTTGGTCGAAATAGCCCGGATGGGCTGGAGAAAGCCGCCTCGCCCCTTATGTCAAGCATGAGATCGGAAACGACGAACGAAGGAACCGATGCCATGCTGAACAAGAACACCATCTGCCTCTGGTACGACAAGGACGCCGAGGCGGCCGCCCGCTTTTACACCGAGGTCTTTCCAGGCAGCGCCATGGGCGCGGTCATCCGGGCGCCCGGAGATTATCCCGAGGGCAAGCAGGGAGAGGTGCTGGTGGTCGAATTCACCGTCGCCGGTGTGCCCTGCATCGGGCTGAACGGCGGCGCGTCGATCAAGCACAATGAATGCTTCTCCTTCCAGATCGCCACCGAAGATCAGGAGGAAACCGACCGCTACTGGAACGCCATTATCGGCAATGGCGGCCAGGAAAGCGCCTGCGGCTGGTGCAAGGACAAGTGGGGCGTCTCCTGGCAGATCACCCCACGGGCGCTGAGCGAAGCGCTGAAGGCCGAGCCCGCCGAGGCCAAGCGCGCCTTCGACGCGATGATGACCATGCACAAGATCGACATCGCCGCCATCGAAGCGGCCCGGCGCGACTGAGGCGCTGGCCGTCAAAGTTCTCTTATACCGCCAGAAAGCAAAAAGCCCCGCCAATCATTGACGGGGCTGTTCTTGCTGAAAATCGCTTCGCTATAGATCCTGGGAGAATCAATGCCTGCCTTCTGCCAGGCCAGGCTGGCGCGAAGCTTGCGCCACCACAGGAACCAGCCGTGACCCGCTTCGTTTCCCGGAAAACAGCGAGGTGAAACATGTATGTGGTTCTCGGTGCAACAGGCAATGTCGGCTCCGGCCTCCTGGGGGCGCTGCGAGCGTCCGGCGAAAGCGTCATCGCGGTCGTCCACAGCGCGGAAAAGGCGCGCGCGATCAGCGGCGGCAATGTCGAGGCGGTGGTGCAGGATGTCTCGGATGCGGCGGGGTTGCGGGCCGTCTTCCGGCGCGGCAGGCGTGCCTTTCTCCTCAATCCGCCGGCCGATCCCGAGACCGATACCAACAGGGAAGAGCTGAAGACCGCACGCAGCATTGGCGCCGCGCTCGAGAATTCCGGCCTCGAAAAACTCGTGGTGCAATCGACCTATGGCGCCAGGCAGGGCGATGGCATCGGCGATCTCTCCGTGCTTTACGAATTCGAACGGCTGGCTGAGGCGAGCGGCATTGCCACGGCCATCAACCGCGGCGCCTATTACTACACCAATCTCGACATGCTGCTGGAACCGGCCCGGCAGGGCTCCATCCCGACCGCCTTTCCCGAAGACCTCACCCTGCCGATGGTCTCGCCCGCCGATCTCGGCAAGGCCGCCGCCGCGCGCCTGGCAAGCCCGGTGAGCGACAGCGGCATTCACTATGTGGAAGGGCCCGAGCGATATGATTTCGCGGATGTCGCGGCTGCCTTCTCCTCGCTCGTGGCAAAACCCGTCCGCGTCGCGACGACGCCGCGCAGCGATCTGGAGGAGAGCTTCCGCGCGCTCGGTTTTTCACCCGCCGCCGCCCGCTCCTATGCCCGCATGACCGAAGCGACGCTCGACGGCCCCGAATTGCCGCCGGCGCCGCATCGCGGCACGATCAGGCTTGAAGATCATATCGCAGCGCTTGGATGATCTGCCCTGGAAACAGCGACTTAAGGCGCATCGGCTGAATCAAATTCTCAGCGACGTGTTGCTGACATCATCGCGCCACGGGTTTTCAAACGCTGCCATGGATGCCGCCAACCCTCAAGAGAGCCTGTCCTGAGGTGCGATCCGCAGGATCGCCTCGAAGGACGAGGCGGGCGCACCGCCCCTCCTCCCGTCAATCGCCGACCGTAAATCCCCACGACGACGGATCGATCAACTCGCGCGGCGGGATCATCTCCTTGATATCGACCGGCCGGCGTTTCGTCTCGACGGCGGCGAAGATCTCGATGGCGCCGGATGCATCGCGGCCGATGAGTTTCAGCGGCATGCCATCCCGGGTGACGCATTCGGCTCTCAAGACATTCTTGACGGCCGGCCTCAGAATATCGGGCTTCAAATCGAACCAGGCGCAATCTTCTCCGCGGTGCGACGAGGTTTGTCACGATAAAATCCTCGCCGATCTCCAAATGCCGGGCAACGGCAATCCCTCTTGCCACTCTGATTGACTTGAAGAGAAAATCAATATTCATTCAAGCCGAAGTTGAGGATTTATATGAAAACGCCTTTATATTTCTTGCTCTTAGCAACGTCATTGATTCCGCTGTCGGCCTGCACGACGACCTCCGAAGGCCTCCGCCGGCAGTCGGAGTCGATCACCGCCCGCAGCGGCGTCAAAATGCTGGTGGCCAAGAACTGGCATATCGACGACGACTGCCGCCATATCGACTACCCCGCCATTGACATCGTCGAACAGCCCCAACACGGCCGCCTGGAAATCGTCCACGAACCGCTCTTCCCCAAGCTCGACGGAAAAGCCTCGAAATGCGAAAAGACGAGGGTCAACGGCGTCGTCGGCTATTACACGTCCGACCCCGGCTACATCGGCAAAGACCGCCTCGTCATCCGCTCGCCCTATGAAGAGGGCAAGACGGAAGAAGGCGTGCTGAACGTGACGGTGGTGAAGTAGACGGCCATCCGGCCGATCAATCGCTGACAGAAAATCCCCATGAGGACGGATCGATCAATTCCGGCGGCGGGAGCATTTCCTTGAGCTCGACCGGGCGGCGTTTGATCTCGACGGCGGTGTAGCTTTCCCCGCGTCCCCATCCCGAGTGAATGTTGATTTTGAGAGATACGCCATCCGGCGTCAGGCATTCGTGTCTGCCCGCATCGGCAAGCCCAGGCTTCATGTCGAACCAGGCGCAGGCTTCTCCGAGCGCGTCGCCGTTCCGTTTTAAGTCGACCTCGCCGAGCTTGAGCTGGAAAATATTGTATGGCTGCTTAGGATCGAGCGGTGCACGACCGGCATGAAGGCTATGTCTGCCCTTGGAGTACGTGATGTGGATCCCCTGGTTTTCCAGTTCGTTCCAAATCGTCAGTTTTAAAGCACCGCCCTTTTCGCGGCGCTCTTCCGAGCGCCAGGGATAGTGTCGTAATATTCTGACTTCCGACCATCCTCCGACCATTTTAGCTTCAAAATCGACAAGAGCTTCAGGCTCGGGATAATCCCGTAGCGGCTTCAGCCAGAACCATGGATCGAACAACCTCTTCGGCGGCGCAACCTCGGATTCCGCGACGGCTGTTCGGTCGAGCCGGACCAATTGCGTGTCGCTCATCGGCTTCCCGACGCGGAACAGAACCTTTTCCGCAACTTCAATGCCGTCGGCCGACAGACAACTGAACCAAAGCGGCGACATCGCGTCACTTGTGCGGATGAGTTGCCGCCAGTTGCAAGCTTCTCCAGCTTGATTGTCAGTCTCGCCGGTTTCATTTGTTTGCTTCACGCTGAGGTCCAGGCTCCGTTCGGTCCTTTCAATGCTCATCCACGTAAAGTCTTCGTTGCCGGTCTTGGTCGTCCGCAACACGGTGTTGTCGAAGAAATTCCCGTAGGAGACGGTTGTTTGGTCGCCATTGACCGATTCAACCCGCGTCCAGCCCTTGTGATGAACGACCGAACGCGACATTTCCTTCGGCTCACCATAAAAGTTCCGAACGATCATCGACGCGGTGTAGTCCGGAACATTGCGTGTGGGCGCAAAAGGAACTTCGCCGGCATTGCCGAAGCCGGCAGCGAGCATGAAGAGACAGGTCGCAATACGTCTTTTCACGAACGTCACTCCGAATTTTTGGAAGCAGCTGCCAAACAGAGCCGGGCATTCATCGGCGCATAAAATGTCCTTACGAACGGTCCGAGGCCGCAGCGTTGTTAGTCCTGGCCGTTCGGAAACTTCGCATAGTCGCAAATCCCGGTATGATAGAACGGCTGTCCTGCAATTTCGGTCTTTGACATGCCGAATTCTAGGACGCCGTTTTTCTTATCGCGATACCAATAGGCTGCGCCGATGAATTCAGCCAAGCGTCCGCAATCTCCCATACCGAATCCCGTATGGAGCAGCAGGGTTTTGCCTTTGAGGCTCCCCTTCAGCACTTTCTCAACTTCGAACTCGCCACGTATCATCCGGAAGATTTCGCTTTTCGCTTTCGGATCCTCCACGTCGACACCGACCGTAACCGATTTCATCCGGCCCCTGACGACAAAATCGGAGCTGGCAAACAGCTCCTTGTCGGACATTTTTTGGCAACTGCAGGCGGATGCCTCCGAAGCCGGCAGCGCCATCAGGACCGACGCGGCGACGAAGGCCGCGGCACGATATGAATTCATTGAAATCCCCCTCCCGCGCGGCTGAAATCTTGCGCGGTCAATCGACAGCATCACCGGAGATTTGTCGGGATTGAGGCGAAGGGGTGGCCGATTTCTCGCGATGGTGGAAAGAAGCCATACGATGTGGCTATCACGAAGATCAGCCCTGCAGAATTTCAGCTTTTCGCAAAGTCCCCCGCGGTCAGGGGAACGGGCCTGTAGCCGTTGACATCGGCGATGTCGTATTCCCGGCCGAGCTCTGCCGCCACCAGAACCCGTCCGGATTTCGACATCAGCGCGGGATCTCGCCAAAGTCCGGCAATGACATGGCCGATGAACTGAGGAGATTCGGAGTTGGACAGGTCGAAATATTCGGCATTCTCCATCACCGCTTCGGTGCGGACCAGGCCGGGATAGAGCGAGACGGCGGCGACATTGTGCGGACGCAGCTCATGGGCGAAATCGGCGGCCATCTTGTCCGTGGCAGCCTTGCCGATGCCGTAGATGGCGTTGCCCTCGTAGAGCTGCGCCGCCCAGAAGGAAATATTGACGATCAGGCCGCGCCGCGCCGGGATCATCATTGGGGCGACGGCGCGCGAGGTCATGAAAGCAGCCCTCAGCGCCGTGCCGATCATCGCGTCCCACCGCCAGACGGGCTGGTCCCAGAAAGGCCGGGGCCAGGTAAAATCGCCATCCTCGACCATGTTTTCATAACCGGGCCAGGCGTTGTTCACCAGAATATCCAGCCTGTTGCCGGCTCTGATTTCTTCAGCCACGCGCTCGGTTTCGGCGTCGCTGCCGTGGTCGCATTGATGCAGGACGACGGTTCCGGGGAGCGCCGCAGCCTCTCGCGCGAGCCCCTCCAGCGATCCCGCGCTCTTGCCTCCCTGACTTGCCTTCGCCTCGGAAAGGGTCCGCCCGGTCACATGCACCGTGGCTCCCTCGGCGAGCAGAGCAAGCGCAATCCCACGGCCGACACCGCTGCTCGCACCCGTCACCAACGCGACGACATCCTTCATGTCTGCTGGCCTCCCCCGTGGCTGTTTGCAGCGGCATGCATTGGAGCTGTGGTTATATCGCCCTCAAGACGAGAACGAAAGGCGGCGGACCGCTGGAGCCGGTGCGCCGAAACGCACCTTTAGGAACGACCGCCAACCGCCTGCAACGCCGCCGCGATCGTGGCGAGCGGGATGACCAGCGAGAGAGGCGCGTCGAGCAGCGGAATCGCGCTATATGTCTTGTACCAGTCGGCCACCCTACCGTTCTTGGCGTCGATCGCCATCACAACGCCGCCGACTTCGGCGGTAACGCGCAGGCATCGCTTGCCGGCAGCCAGCAGCAATTGGCCGCCCATCCCCTGCCCTTGCAGCCGTGTATCGACAGCCAGACGCGTCAGCCGGAAACCCGGCACCTCATGCCGGGCAAGACCGCGCTTGACGTCATCAGGGACGATCTCAGCTCTGATGGATGTTGGGGCGAGGCTGTAAAAGCCGAGAACCGTTTTTCCATCGGCATCGTCTATCGCAAGGAAGGTCTTGGAACCGCCCTGCTCATGGCTCTGACGTGCATAGCGCTGCAGAAAATCATTGAGGCCGGCATCGCCGCAGTCGAAGGATTTGCGATCATGATGTTTGCCGATCGGCTCTTCGTGCCAGGCGATCATATCGATTTCGGCAGCGCTCGGGCAGCCGCCAGCAGCCTCTCATTCGGCTGAGGCGGATTTTCCAGGAGTTCGAGAATGCGCCCGTAATCGCGTTCGGATGCCTTGATGACCTCCGCTTCGGCGATGACGGCCTCCGCCTCGCGCAATGCGGATTGCGTCACGAAATTGGTGAGATCGGTATTGCGGAGGGCCGCCGCCCGCACCAGCTTGGCTTTCGCTGATGCAGCAACCCGCAGGCTCATGCGCTCATTGTCTTCGACAGCCACTCTCGGCATGGAACGCTCCATCTGTACTTATTGAAAGCGTACTGCCGATGGTAACGCGTGTCAATTACCGTGCGCTTTCAATACGCACAACAGACGAAGGCCACCCACTTTACCCCACCACCCGCCTGATCTTCTCCGCATCCTCCGCCGTCGCCGGATTATACACAACCATGCTGAGGTCCGGCCGCCCGTCCACCTGGAAGGCGGAATATTCGAAGGAGAGCAGGCCCAGCACCGGGTGCTTGATGTGCTTGGCGCCCTCGCCGTGGCTGCGCACGTCGTTGTCGCGCCACATGGCGAGAAATTCCGGGCTCCTGCGGCAGAGTTCGTCGACCAGCGGCTCGACTTCGGCCGCAGCACCGGCGCGGGCGGCATCGACGCGGAAGGCGGCGACGACGAAGCGGGCGACACTTTCCCAGTCATATTGGGCGGCGCGCACGCGCGGATCGAGGAAGATGAAGCGCAGCACGTTGCGCTCTTCCGGCGGCAGCGCGCCGTAATCGGTCAGCAGCACGGTCGCCGCCCGGTTCCAGGCGACCACGTCCCAGATGGCGTTGCGGATCAGCGCCGGGCTCGGGTCGAGCGCATCGAGCACGCCCTGCAGGCGCGGCGTCACACCCTGTTCGCTGCGGTAGCGCACCTCCGGCGGGCGGCCGAGGCCGATGAGGAAGAGGTGCTCGCGCTCGATATCGGTCAGCATAAGCGCCCGCGAGATCCGGTCGAGCACGTCGGCGGAGGGCGCGCCGCCGCGGCCCTGCTCCAGCCATGTATACCAGGTGGGGCTGATATTGGCGCGGCTTGCCACCTCCTCACGGCGAAGCCCCGGCGTGCGCCGCCGCTCTGCGGCAAAGCCCAGCGCTGCCGGATCGAGCTTGGCGCGGCGGTCCTTGAGATAGGCGCCGAGCCGGTTTTCGGTGCTGACGAATTCGCTCATCCTGTTAGCTTTTATACCATGATAAGATCACTACTTTACCATGATAGCACTCTCGCCGATATCTGTCTCCAGTTTACCAGGAGATATCGACATGCGCGTATTCGTCACCGGAGCCACCGGCTGGGTCGGCTCCGCCGTCGTCAGGGAGTTGCTCGCCGCCGGCCACGAGGTGCTGGGCCTTGCCCGCTCGGAGAAGGGAGCAGCGGAGCTGGAGGCCGCGGGCGCCGCCGTCCAGCGCGGCACGCTCGAAGATCTGGAGGGGCTGACGCGCGGCGCGGCCGAAGCCGACGCCGTCATCCACACCGGCTTCAACCATGATTTCTCGAAATTTGCCGAAAACTGCGCCCTCGACCGGCGCGCCATCGAGGCGCTCGGCGAAGCCCTCCGGGGCTCCGGCCGCCCGCTTCTGGTGACGGCAGGACTCGGCCATGCGCCGGGCCGCATCGGCACCGAGAAGGACCCGCCGATGCCGACCAGCGAGACCTATCCCCGCGCCTCCGAAATCACCGCGATATCGCTCGTCGCCCGCGGCGTGCGCGCCGCCACCGTCCGCCTCCCACCCTCGGTGCACGGCCATGGCGATCACGGCTTCGTGCCGATCCTGATCGAGACAGCGCGGCGCACCGGCATCTCCGCCTATATCGGCGAAGGACAAAACCGCTGGCCCGCCGTCCACCGGCTGGACGCCGCCCGCCTCTACCGCCTGGCAATCGAACGCGGCGCCACCGGCGGCCCGTTCCTGGCGGTCGCCGAAGAGGGCGTGATTTTCCGCCAGATCGCCGACGTGATCGCCCGGCGGCTCAACCTGCCGGCCGCCTCGCTGTCGCGGGAAGAGGCGGCGGGGCATTTCGGCTGGTTCGCGATGTTCGCCGGCTTCGACGTGCCGACCTCGAGCGCGCATACGCGGGCGCTGCTCGGCTGGGAGCCGGCTGAGCCAGGGTTGCTCGCCGATATGGATCATCCGGCGTATTTTGGCGGGTAGGAATGCCGCCGAAGAGCGATGGAGGTCCTGCCGTATGGCCCCCTCATCTGCCTGCCGGCATCTTCTCCCCGCTGGGGAGAAGAGGAGTCGCGACGACGTCTCGCCCATCTTGAACGCTCCGTGGGGACGGGGAAGCTTGCCACTTGCCCGCTTCTCCCCTCGGGGAGAAGATGCCGGCAGGCAGATGAGGGGGCTACACGGCACATCTTTTATTGCGTAGGTCCGGTAAACCGGGAGGCCCGCTCCTTCTCTCCAGCCTCATTCTGAGGTGCCCCTCGAAGGACGGCGCTGGCCACCCTTTGACAAGCGCGGATGCTGCCTTGACACCCAGCCACCCGCCCTCGTTCTTCGAGGCTCCGGCTCTCAGCCTTCGCACCTCGGGATGAGTGCTGATCGGCAGCCGGAGACCGGCTACCTCGCAATATCACGTCTTCCTACCGCATCCGCCCCTCGTTCATCTCCGCAGGATCATAATTGATATCCCAGTCCTTTTCGGGCTTCTTCTTCCCCGGCGGGTGCTTGTGCACCGTCGCGTCCTCCGAGCCGGTGATGACGGTCGGCTTGGCGCTGGCAACGCCGCTTGCCTTTCGGTCGGCGCGGGATTTGGCGAACTGGCCGGCTGCGTCCTTCTTGGGGTCGGCCATGTCATTCGCCCTTCTGCTTCATCGCGTCGGAAATGTCGCTCGTCTCCGGATCGCGGTTGTTTTCGGCGTTGGCGTCACGGTCCTTGTCCGGATCGTCCTTGGGTTTCAGGTAGCCGCGCGGCCGGTTGCCCTTCGGCCCTTCCCAGCGGGGGGACTGGTCGGTGGTGCCGGGGGCGCCGTCCCTGGGTGTCGTCATGCCCATCGTCGTTTCTCCTTGGTTGAGTTAAGAAAAACCACCAAGGCCGGGAAGTGTTCCGGCAGAAAATATGGAACCCTCCCGGGTTCAATCGGTTGCTCAAAGGTCCTGAACCTCAAACAGGGAGCCGAAAATGAGCAAGACCAACGTTCGTGAAATCCAGAAACGCGCCGAACAGCAGGTGAAGAACACCAGCGCCGGCGGCCACCTCGGCGGCACCTATTTCGGCCAGCAGCCGGACGGAAAAACCGCCTCGGACACCACCAACGACAGCGCCAAGGCCCGGCCGAACGACGGCAGCAACTGAGCGGCGGGCTTCTAGAAGATCCACGAGAGGCGTGCCGTGGGACACCCCCTCTGCCCTGCCGGGCATCTCCCCCACAAGGGGGGAGATCGGCTGGGCGCGATGGCCTGCCCAAACAACGAGTGCGTCCTTATTCCGATACGGTAGAAAGGAACAGGTGATCCAACCTCTTGCCGATCTCCCTCCTTGTGGGGGAGATGCCCGGCAGGGCAGAGGGGGGTGTCACACCCGGTCAGCGCGCTTCCTTGCCATAAGCATCCTCCACGGTCCCTCCTCAGGGCGCGGCACGCTCCACGCCGAAACGCCCCGGGGAAACCCTCCCACCACCGTCATTGAACGGCAACGTCGCTGCCCTAGCTTATGCTCGCGGCCGGCCGGCCGCCGTGGGGCATCATCCGACAGCGAGGGGCGACGTGGCATCCTATTCGATTGACGATGCGATCCGGGAGCTTGTGCCGGTTCTTTCCAAGGCGCCGGCGGGCGCCGTCAGCGGCGAATGGAGCGCCACGACCATGCAGGCCGGCCATTCCTCGAGCACCGGCGGCTATCGCGATGCGGCGGGAAAGCAGGTGCCGGACGATTCACGCGATCCGCTGCGCGCCATCGGCGCTGTGGTCGAAAAGCTCGATGCGGCTTCGAGCGAGCGCTTCAACCGGGTGGTGGTCCGCTGGAGGAAGCCGGCCCTGCCCTTCATGCGGGCGCAGGTGACGATCGAAACCAGCTTCGACCCATCAATCGTGCCGCGCGGCCCCGACGACCCGATCTATGAGCGCGCCGCAAGCGCCCGCCGCGCCTTCTGGCAGGGCCGCGGCACGGTGCGCGAAGGTTTTGCCGCCGAGCGCGCCTCGGCCAATAGCTACGCCCAGACCAAATGGTTCGGCCCGCACCGCCGCATCCTCGCCATCGATGCGCCCGGTCGGATGATCCTCGGCACCGACGGTCTCTCGACCCCCTGGGCCGGCATTTCCGAGCCCGAAAACGGCGTCGAATGCGAGCTTTTCATGGAGTTCGGCGCCGCGACGCTCGATGCGACGACGATCGGCGACTGGGGAAACCTGTTGATCAACCTCGGCGATCTCGTCGCCGACGGCCACCGCGTCGCCCGCGATGTCGAAAAACACGGCGCCGTCCTGTTCTGCCGGCTGACGGAGGATTACGCGCCGCTGACCCGCATCATCCTCAGCCGCGATCCGGCCCGGATCGACGGCATGCCTTTCGGCGCCGTGCCGCTGATCCGGGCGACGGCAATCGCCGAAGCCGAGATTGATGGCCGCGATCCCGACGAGGACTGGGGTGCGACGGCAGCGCGCCAGGCGCTGGTCAAACGCGGGATCGAGCTGTGAGCGGTCGAGCTCAGGGCGCGTAGCGGGTGAAGACGTAGTCATGGTCTTTCACATTGCTGATATGGCAGGAAAGACAGGTCTGATGCTGCGCGATATCGACCGGCTTGCCATCGACGAACCGTCCGAAACCCCAGCCATGGCTGTCGGGATATTTCTTCGAGTCCTTGAACATGACCTGCACCGTGGTCGGCGCGCCCGGCACCGTCGCCGGCGCAAATTCCGTCGATTGCTTGCGCTTGTAGGCAAGCTTCACGAGGATCGATCCATCGGGAAAAGGCAGGATACCCTTCTTGTAGGCGTCGACCGCGATATCGTTGCCGAGCACGGCGCGCAGCTCATCGAGCGGCGGCGCTTCCTGCGCCGGAGCGATGAACTTCCAGTCGCGGTAGCCCTCGGGGATGGTGACGCCATAGATCGGCGAGGCATTTTCCGCCGGCGCCTCCTCGGCGGCGGAATGGGAAACGGCGACGCCGAGGGCGAGACCGGAAGCGGCGAAGATGCCGAGGAGAGCGAATTTCATGAATGACTCCTGCCGGGCTGATGGTCCGCGGCAGGATCGTTCGGGATTGTATCCGGCAGATGTCGGCAGCCGGCCGAAATGTATCGAAATGTATATGCGGCCGGAGCGGCGCACCCGCCTCGCCCTTCGAGGCCCCTGCGGGGCACCTCAGGATGAGGCTCTCGTGGATGCTGCGGTGACTCTAGTGGATAGTGCGGCGGCATCCTCTCGGCGTTTGCCATAGGCGCGCGGCATCCTCCAACGCTCCCTCATGCTGAGGTGCGCAGCCCGAAGGGCGGAGCCTCGAAGCACGCGCACAACATTGCTTCTTGCATCTTCAGCCGCCGGCACACCCGCCTCGCCCTTCGAGGCCCCTAGGGGGGCCCTCAGGATGAGGCGGGATGCTGCGGCGACTCGCGCCGGCGTTGAGGCCCCTACTCGTTAATCTCAGGCTCGACCACCTTGGCAAGGTTGCGCAGCGATTCCTGCCAGCCGAGATAGCAGGCTTCGGCGGGGATCATGTCGGGCACGCCGGCCTGGGTGATATTGACCTCGGTGCCGACCAAGACCTTCTTCAGCTCGACGGTGACTTCCATTTCGCCGGGCAGGTTCGGGTCCTCGAACTTGTCGGTGTAGCGCACGCGTTCGCCGGGCACGAGTTCGAGGAATTCGCCGCCGAAGGCGTGGCTGTTGCCGGTGGTGAAGTTGCGGAACGACATTCTGAACGTGCCGCCGACGCTCGGCTCGATATGATGCACGGTGCAAAGGAAGCCGTTCGGCGGCAGCCACTTGGCAAGCGCATCCCCTTCGATGAACGCGCGATAGACCTTCTCCGGGCTGGTTGCGAAAACGCGGTGCAGGCGAATGGTGCTTGGCATGGTCGTGATCCTTTTGACCTGTTGGAATAGACGAGCCTAGGACGGGCGGAACCTTGCCGATCCGACACCGGATCGATCTTTTCTTCAAGAAAAATTGCTGCGATCCCGGCCTGCTTGACAGAAAGTGCAGCCATTATTAAATGAGTGAGTACTCAGTCATTAAGAAAGCGAACATGGCCCGGCCGCGCAGCCCAGACAAGCGGGACGTCATCCTCAAAGCGGCGGGACAACTCTTCGCCGATGAGGGACTGAACGCGCCGACCGTACGCATCGCCAAGGCGGCGGGCGTCGCCGAAGGAAGCATCTTCACCTATTTCGCCAGCAAGGACGAGCTGATCAATGAGCTTTACCTGGAACTCAAAGGCCAGCTGCGCGCCGCCGTGGTCCTGCCGCCCGATACGGCGGATCTCCGGGAATGCCTCTGGAAAGCATGGCATGGCTATGTGAGCTGGGGGGTGGCCCACCCGAGGGAACATCAATTGCTCACGGTCCTCGCGCTCTCCGGCCGGATCACCGAAGCCGCCCAAGCGCAGGCGCTCGACGCCTTCGGCGACGTCGCCGACGTGCTGCGGCAGGCAATGGGGCTCGGCGCGCTGCGTCAGCAATCGCCGGGCTTCGTCGGCGCGCTGATGTCCGGCATGGCCGACACGACCGTCGATTTCATCCGCAATTCCCCAGCCGATGGCGACATCACCTGCCGGGACGGCTTCTCCGCCTTCTGGAATGCCATCAGCCATGGCTGATCTTCTCGCGCCAATTAAATGCGTGAGCACTCACTCATTAGAACAGAAAGACAGACGATGACACATGATCTTCTCGGCAAAACCTTTCTCGTAACGGGAGGAACGGACGGGATCGGCAAGGCGGCCGCAACAGAATTCGCAAGGCGCGGCGCATCCCTCACCCTCGTCGGCCGCAACAGGGCAAAGACGGAACGGACGATCGCGGATTTGACGGCCGCCACCGGCAACCCGCATCTGGATTACCTCATCTGCGACCTCTCCCGCATGGCGGAGATCAGCCGCGCGGCGGAAGAGTTCAAGGCGAGGCACGACCGTCTCGATGTGCTCGTCAACAATGCCGGCGCCATGTTCAAGACGCCGCTGATCGGCCCCGATGGCATCGAGCTGACCTTCGCGCTGAACCACCTCGCCTATTTCCAGCTCACCACCTCCCTGCTCGACCTGATCCGCAAGACACCGGGCGCACGCGTGGTCTCGACATCGAGCGCCATGCAGGCCCGGGGAGCATTGGATCTCGGGAAGACGCCGACTTCGACGGAGGGATCGGGCATGCGCGCCTATGCGACATCCAAGCTTGCCAACGTCCTCTTCACCAAAGAATTGCAGCGCCGTCTGGATGACACCGGCGCAACGGCGAATTGTTTCCATCCTGGCACGATCCGCAGCCAGTTCGGTGGCTTCGGCGCCGATGTCGGCTTCTGGATCGGCCTGGCATTCACGCTCGCCAAACCCTTCGCCAAGTCTCCGGAACAAGGCGCCGATTCCCTCGTCTGGCTGGCGACCGCCCCGGAAGCGGCCTCGCTCAAGGGGCAGTACATCGCCAATCGCCGTCCGCTGACCCCGCAAAAACAAGCAATGGATGCGCAGCTGGCGAAAGATCTGTGGGCGCTGAGCGAGAAGCTCTGCGCGCAGGCCAAGGCCCGTTAATGACGGACGCCGCGGCGGCAGCCGGAGCCTTTGGTTCTCTAAGCCGCGGCCTTCTTCTTCAAGGCGTTGAGCAGTGTGCGGGCGCCCTCCTTCGAGGAGGCCGGGTTCTGGCCGGTGATCAGCAGCCCGTCCTGGACGACATGCACGCCCCAGTCCGCCGTCGAGGAAAACTTCGCGCCCTGGTCTCTCAGTTCGTCCTCCAGCAGATAGGGAACGACATCGATCAGGTGCACGGCATCCTCTTCGGAATTGGTGAAGCCGGTCACGGTGCGGCCTTTGGCGATCGGCGTTCCATCAGGCGCCTTGACATTCATGAGGATGCCCGGCGCGTGGCAGACGAGCGCCACCGGCTTTCCGGCAGCGAGCATCGTCTCGATGAGCGACAGTGCGTTGCGGTCGTTCGTCAGGTCCCAGAGCGGGCCGTGCCCGCCGGGGAAGAAGACGCTGTCGTAGTCGCCTGCGCGGACCTCGGAGAGTTTCATCGTATTGGCGAGCGCCGATTTTGCCGCCGGATCGGCCTCGAAACGGTGCGTATCATCCGTCTGGAAGCCAGCCTCGTTGCTCTTCGGATCGAGCGGCGGCTGGCCGCCTTTCGGCGAGGCAAGGCTGATGTCGACGCCTGCGTCGCGGAAGACGAAGTAAGGGGCAGCGAATTCCTCCAGCCAGAAACCCGTCTTCCGGCCGGTGTCGCCCAGTTGATCATGCGATGTGAGAACCATGAGAATTTTCATTGCTCAGCTCCTTCGTCCCGGATCGCGGACAAGCCGTCGGCGTCCGGTTTTACGGTGAATACTGCCTGCAGATCTCATGCTAGAACGAGAGAGACCATAGACCCGTCATCCGTGCCGTACAAGCGATCAGACGCTGCTTTCAAGCGCCGCTTTCTCCCTGACAGGGACGGCATGGGCGGAACTCAGCGCCGCGTCGGTTTCGGCCAGGCGGGCGGCGCGGCGGCGCATCCTCGGGCTCTTCGGCATTTCCGGCCGCGACGCAGACGCCAGATCCTGAAAGCGCGGCTTGCTGCATGGCCGGGCCAGGCGTTCCCGGCCGATGATCGCCAGCAGCAGCTTGCGCTTCGCATAGCCCGCCGAGCTGCGCAGGATCAGCCTGAAGAGGAACCCCGGATCGGCCTTGAGGACCGCCCGGGCCGACGCGGCGGCCAGGCGGTAATTGCCTGCGAGAATATATTGGTTCACCGCATATTTATGGGCGGCGAGAATGGCGCTGCGGATCGCATAGGAAGACAGCTGCGGGCCGGCGGCGAGCGAACGCCGCGTCACTTCGGAGAGCGCGCTCGCCATCCTGACATAGTTGGAAGACATGTTTCCGGGATATTTTCGGTAGCCGAGCAGCCGCTCCGGCACATATTCGATGCAATAGCGCGCCGCCAGCCTCAGCTCGAAATCGAGATCCTCGCAGCCGCCGATGCCGGCCGCGGCATAGGAGCTGTCGAAACCGCCGATCTCCAGCGCCGCCTGCCGGCGCACCAAAAGCGAGCTGCCATTGCCGACATATTTGAAGGTGAGATGCCTGGCATAGATATAGCCGCGCGCGAAAAAAGACGGTCCCAGACCGTTGAGCTCGTCGTCCCGATTGATGAAATGGTGCAGCACATAGACCGCGGCCCATTGATCCGGCAGGCGGTCGAGAGCCCCCACCTGTTTTTCGATTTTGGCGGGATGCCAGAGATCGTCCGCATCGAGAAAGGCGACATAGGCCCCCGAGGCGGCCTCGATGCCGGTGTTGCGCGCGGCGGCGACGCCGCGGTTTGCCGTGCGAAGCAGGCGGATCCTCTGATCGTTCGCAGCCACCCGCTCGACGAGACGCGCCGTATCGTCGGTCGAACCGTCATCGACGACGATGATCTCCAGGGCCCGATAGGTCTGAGACGTGGCGGAGGCAAGCGTGCGCTCGATGAAAGGCGAAGCATTGAACGCCGGAACGACCACCGAGACCAGCGGCTGCAAATGCGGCGTTGCTCCGATCGACTCCACGACTACCTCCCAAAAGGCACGGCCAAGCCGCCCGTCAGCGCATTTCCGTTTTTTCCCAGAGCAACGCCATGTCACCGACCGGCGACATGCTCAGCCGGTCTCCATGTCTCCCGATCAGCCGGCCGTTCGCGGCTCGATGATGCCGGCCGGCATCGCCGCGAAACGATCGGCAAACGGCGTGCCGCTTTCGGGAATCTCTACACTCGCCGAAGTCCCGCCATTCGGCAAGCAGGGCGAAGGCCCCTTGCACCTAAAGGATGACCCCAGCAACCGCCAAAGCCGGTCGGCGCCGAAGGCGGCGAGCGCCATCGGAAGCGGGCGGCGATCAACAGCGCCATTTTTCTGATCTGGTCGCGGTCCCCGGCGAGAAGCGGCGCCGCGGTCGCGCAGCGACGGATCGTAGCCGCCGCAGGCAAGCACTTCGGCCCGCGGCATCAGCGGCGTGCTGGCTGTGTAGGCCGGGATGACGACTGATACCAAGGGCGCGGGTTCGGCGGGCATGGGCGGTTATGCCGAGGGGCGAACGTCGTGTCGCCACCCACAACACAGCACGCTGGAACCCTCTCCTCTATCGCCACTCTTTCCTCATAGACCGGAGAAGCTGCCGATATCCGTATTCTTCTGCGGGCGCGGCCGCGCCACGGCTTTGCGCGGCTTGGCGGCGGCGCGTTCCATCTCCGCCCTGAACCAGTCGAGCGTCTTCAGCACGCCTTCCTCATAGCTGACCTTGCAGGACCATTCCGGCATCACGTGCTTGGCGTTGGTCAGATCCGGGCGCCGGTTGGTCGGATCCTGCGGCGGCGACGGCTTGAAGACGATCGGCACCCCGCCCATCAGGCTGGAGACATATTTGGCGACGTCGAGCACCGAGATCTCGCGGTCGTTGCCGACATTGAGCGGTCCCCGGTAATCGGTCTCGTTCATCCAGAAATAGCGGGCGAAGCCCTCGGTGATGTCATCAACATAACCCCAGCTGCGCGATTGCAGCCCGTCGCCGAAGACGGTGATCGAGCGGCCGGTCAGCGCCTGGGTGATGAAGTTGGAGACCGCCCGGCCGTCATCCGGCCGCGTCCGCGGCCCATAACAGTTGAAGGGACGCACGACCCGAACGTCCAGCCCCTGGGTGCGCTGCAATTCGAACAGCAGCGATTCGGTGCAGCGCTTGCTTTCGTCATAGGAAGAGCGCGGCCCGGTGCAGTCGACCTGGCCCTTATAGCTTTCCGGCTGCGGCGACACCAGCGGATCGCCATAGACTTCCGATGACGAGGTGAAGCAGAAGCGGCCGCCCTTCTTCAGCAGGTCGAGCAGGCGGAAGGCGCCGAGCAGGTTGGCCGAGATCGTCCGCTTCGGTTCTTTCATGTACCAAGGCGGCGAGGCCGGAGAAGCGAAGTGGTATATTTCGTCGAACGTGTCGGAAGTCTGAAGTGTTTCGACGTCGGAGCGCACGAAATGCAGACGCGGATCCTTGATGTGGGCCAGATTCTCCGCCCGGCCGGTCCAGAGATTGTCGACGACGACGAGCTTGCTGATATTGCCGCGCAGCAACAACTTGTCGCACATATGCGAGCCAATGAACCCGGCTCCGCCTGCCACCAGAACTTTTTTCATTCCATGCCCCTGTTTCTTCATTTGCCGAACCTCGTGCAAATATAAAACAATGCCGAATTAAGCAGTCATACGCCTGATGGATTAGCTTTAATACGGTATAATATCCATTCTGACATATTTTCTTCAGAGATACCTGCAACCGATGCAAGATAAAATCAGACAAACGGGAAACTGCTTACCTTGGCGCGACAATAATAGTATCGGCGCGGGCTGTCGTCAGACGTTAGTCTGATGTCGATACGATTGAGAGACTTAGCTGATCTGGATGATGCCGGATGGTGAACGGCCTGTCAGCGGCGCCGTGAGCCCTGTCCGGCTTGACCCTCGGCCATCGATTTTATCGTTCGGAGAGGCCGGTTCTGAGATCGTTAAAGGCTTCCGTGACATAGTCGGCGATCGGTTTCTCGCCGTGCTCTTCCGCCCAGGTGTCGATGGCAAGGCGCAGGGCTCCGACGGATGTCATTGCCACAATGCGCGCCTTGCGCGGCGAAATCTCCGGCAGAATATCGCGCAGGACTTCGAAGGTGGTCTGCTCCATCTGCAGATATTTGCTCTGGTTGCTCGCCCGCAGCTGCTCATTGGAGCGAAGGATCCGGTCGATCATCATCGCCTGCGCGGCGTCGAAGCCCGCCATCAGCTTCAGATGCGCGTTGCGCACGATATCGAGCGGCGGCTGATCCGTCCGCTCCGCCAGGGCCGCCACGCGAAACGCCTCCGGCAGGCCCTTCTGCCAGGCGGCCAGGATCTCTTCCTTCGAGGTGAAATAATAGAAGAAGGTCCGCCGCGAGATTCCGGCGGCCTCGGCGATCGCATCCAGCGTCGTCGCCTCGTAGCCGTCGGAGGCGAACAGCTTGAGCGCGGAATCCGTAATGCGAAGAAGGGTTTCGCGCCGCTTCTTCTCACGCCAGCCTTCCTGTTTTGATCGTTCCTGTTCCATCCCGGCACCCCTATCAGAAATCGCATCGCTTGTAAAATCGCACTTTGTGCAATATTTGTGACGATCATCCGAAACATGCCGCATCGTGGCGAACTCGGGATTCAATCGCGCGGAGACGGGATGAAAGCGACAGGCCGGACGATAATCCCAGGGCTTTGCCTTCTGTCTTTCCTTGGCTGCGCGTCGGCGCCGGAGCAAAAAATGTCTGATCACTTCGATGGCAGGAAATTCTTCAACCCTACCCTTTCCGCGCAGTTTTCCCCGGGCTTCTCGGATGTATTCGGCATGATCCGGGAGGGTCGCGCCAAATGGCCTCGATCCGCCGAAAACGTTGCGGTTCCCAGGCTCGGCGAAGCGCTGGGGCCGGATGGCGCGGCGCTGACTTTCGTCAATCACGCGACCTTCCTCATTCAGATGCCGGGGCTGAACATCCTCACCGATCCCGTCTGGTCGACGCGTGTCAGCCCGATGCGGTGGGTCGGCCCGAAGCGGATCAGGGCGCCCGGCGTGACGCTGGAGGAGCTTCCCGAAATCGGCGTGATCCTCATCAGCCACAACCATTACGACCATCTCGACATCGAGACGCTGAAGAAGCTCGATGCGCGGTTTTCGCCCGCATTCTTCGTTCCGGTCGGGGATGGAGCATTGATGAAATCGATCGGGATCGGAAACGTCAGGGAACTCGATTGGTGGGAGGGCGCCGAGATCGCCGCCGGCACGGAGATCACTTTCGCCCCGACGCAGCATTCCTCGGCGCGCGGCCTTTTCGATCGCGATCGAAGCCTCTGGGGAAGCTATTACATCCGCAATCGCAGCCGAAGCATCTATTTCGGCGGCGATGGAGGATATTCGACCCATTTTGCCGAGATCGGAAAACGCCTCGGCGCTCCCGATATCGCGCTTCTCGGAATCGGCGCCTATGCGCCGCGCTGGTTCATGAAAGCGGTCCACATGGACCCGGCCGAAGCCGTGCGCGCCCATCAGGACCTCGGGGCGAAGCTGAGCATCGGCATGCATTTCGGAACCTTCCAGCTGGCGGCCGAGCCCTTTGAACAGCCTCAGGCGCAACTGCGGGAGGCCCTGGAAAGAGAGGGCCTCGGCAGGGACAGCTTCATCACCCTCCAGGAGGGCGAGACAAGAATTTATCAGCCGAAGCAACATGATGAAGCGGTGCAGGGCGCGGCATCGGCGCTCGCCGAGACACCGCGATAGGCTGCGGCCCTTCCGAAATCCGATATCGCACCTCTTGTAAAATTACATCGAGTGTAATATTTGTCGTCGCATCAGACCGTCGTGAGGATCGATATGAAAAGGGTTCAGTATGACCGCTACGGCGGTCCGGAGAAAATGTACTTCGGCGAATACGAGCTGCCGGAGATCGGCGAGAACGAGGTGCGCGTTTCGGTGAAGGCCGCGGCAATCAACCCGTTCGATTGGAAGCTGCGCCAGGGCGCCATGAAGCTGGTGACCGGCAGGCGCTTTCCGAAAGCGATGGGCACCGACTTTGCCGGGATCGTCCAGGCGACCGGCAGCAATGTCGGCAATGTCAGCGTCGGCGACGAAGTCTTCGGCACGGTGGACTTCAAGAAATCCGGCGCCTTCGCCGAAGAAGTAGTGGTGGAGGCCAGCCATTTGGCGAAGAAGCCGCCGCAGCTTTCCTTCGCTGAGGCAGCCTCGCTTCCCATTGCCGCGATGACGGCATGGGTGGCGATCATCGACAGGGCCAAGGCCCGTCCCGGCGCCCGCATCTTCATCAACGGCTGCAGCGGCGCGGTCGGCGCTTTCGCCGTTCAACTGGCGATCTCCCGCGGCGCCGTTGTCACCGGCACGTGCGGACCGGCATCACGGGACCACGCAAGAGCCGCCGGTGTCGATCCTCTCTTTGACTATTCCGACAGCCAAGCCTATGCGCGGCCGGGAAGCTACGACGCCGTCTTCGACACGCTCGGCACGCTCGACGTCGGCCGCGGCTTTTCGATGCTCAACCCCGGGGGCGTGTTCGTCGACATCAATCCGACGCCGGTAAGGCTGCTGCGCGGAATGCTGTCGCGCCGCTACAAGCTCGCCTTCGCCACGATGGGCATCAAGCGCCTGCCTGAGATCGCCGCACTCGCCGGCAGCGGCACGCTGCGGCCGGCGATCGGCCTGGAAGCGCCCTTCACCGATGCCCTCTCCGTCATCGCCGACACGGAAACCGGGCGGCGGACCTCCGGCAAAACGGTGCTGGCATTCTGAAAGCGCCGCCATCCGCACCCATCCCGCGCATCGAAAGGGTTTTCATGGAGAAGCAAACGAAGGACAGGCACCGGCAGGCTGCGGGCGTCATCCGCCCGGTGGTCGATCCCGCCCGATGCGAAGGCAAGGCCGCCTGTGTCGCCGTCTGCCCGGTCGATGTCTTCGAGATCGTGCGCATCCCTGACGAGACCTACAGAGGTCTGTCGCGCCTCGCCAAATTCAGGATCTGGACGCATGGCATGAAGACGGCATCGACCCCCAACGCGGCTGCCTGCGAAGCCTGCGGCCTCTGCGTTTCGGCCTGTCCCGAGCGAGCCATCCGTCTGCAGCGCGCCGGCTGAAGGCGGCTTCCTCGCCGGCCCGCATGCGGGCTACATCAATGGCGAGAGCTGAATGTCGCGGGTGGTTTGGCGATTTGGGCGCGGCCCCTCACTAAGCTGCCGCACGACTGGGGTCGTGCCAGAGGTTCCCCTCCCCACAAGTGGGAGGGACTAACCTGCCGGACCCTCTCCGCTTTCGCCGCAGCCTTCCGTCCGCAACAACGCTCGCTTTGGCATGAGGCGGTGCCCAGAGTTAAGCCCCTCCCCCTTGTGGGGAGGGGTTGGGGAGGGGTTTTTACCGCCCACCCCCTCTCCGCCCTCGGAAACCTTCAAGCCGCCTTCCCAACCACCGGCTCGCCCATCGCCTGCGGCTTGCCGAGCAGGTATCCCTGCGCCTCGTCGCATTGCTCTTCCGAGAGCGTATCGAGCTGCGCCTGCGTCTCCACGCCTTCGGCCAGCACCGGCACTTCAAGACTGCGGCCGAGGGCCAGGATGGCGCGCACGATCGCCTTGGATTGCGGGCTGGTCTCGACCTCGGCCATGAAGCTCTTGTCGAGCTTGATCTTGTCGAAGGGGAAGGAGCGCAGCGTTTCCAGCGAGGAATAGCCGGTGCCGAAATCGTCGATGGCGATCGAGACGCCGAGCGCCTTGATCTCGCGCATGGTGCGCAGCGCCTTCTCCTTGTCGACGATGATGGAGCTTTCGGTGATCTCGATTTCGAGGCGGCGCGGGTTCAAGCCGGTTTCCAAAAGAATGCCCGCGATCACCGCCGCCATGTCGGCATGGCCGAGCTGGATCGGCGAGAGGTTGACGGCGATCTTGTAGCCGTTGTTCCAGCTCGCCGCCTCCCGGCAGGCTTCCCGCAGCACCCATTCGCCGATCGGCAGGATCGCGCCGCATTCCTCGGCAAGGCCGATGAAATCCATCGGCGGGATGTTGCCGCGCTCGGGATGGCGCCAGCGCAGCAGCACCTCGTAGCCGGTGATCTCGCCCGTCCTCACCGATTTCTGCACCTGGTAATGCAGATGCAGTTCCTTGCGTTCGATCGAGGCCCAGAGATCGTTGGCGAGCGCGCGGCGGCGGCGCGCCGTCTCGTCCATCGCAGCCTCGTAGAAGCAGACCCGCTGCAGCAGCGATTGCTTGGCGCGGTACATGGCAAGATCGGCATTGGCAAGCAGCCCGTCGACGCTTGCCGCATCGCTCGGATAGATCGCCACGCCGAGGCTCGCGCCCGTCTTGATCTCGAAGCCGTCGATCGCAACGGTGCCGGCAAGCGCGCCTTCCAGCCGCGCGATGAAATCATGCAGGGCGCTCAGATCGTCGAAGCGCTTGCTGGCGGCGAATTCGTCGCCGCCGAAGCGGGCGATGAACTCGCCCTCCTGCCGCGCCGCATCGAGCCGCGCCGCAAGCTCGACGAGCACCTTGTCGCCGGTGGCGTGGCCGTGCTGGTCGTTGACCTCCTTGAACTTGTCGAGATCGATGCCGATGACGGCGACATGGCCGCTCACCCGCTCGGCGATCATCATCTCCTCCGAGACGTTGTCGCCGAATTGCAGCCGGTTCGGCAGGCCGGTCAGCCCGTCATGCTTGGCGAGGAAGGCCACCTGCTCTTCGGATTTCAGCCGGTCGGTGATGTCTTCGAAGGTGACGACCCAGCCGCCATCGGCGAGCATGTTGACATGCTGCTGGATCGAATTGCCGCTGGCATATTTATGGACGGCGCTGCCGGAGCCGGCGCGGATCAGCGCCATGTTCCTGACATAATGCGCCTCGGCGAGGGCCGCGGCCTCAGCCGCATCGTCGGTATTGGCGGCATAGCCGATGTCGACGATCTCGCGATAGGCCATGCCCGGGCGCACCGAGCCCTCGGGAAAGCGGAAGATTTCGAGATAGCGCTTGTTGCAGAGCACCAGCCGCTCTTCCCTGTCGAACATGCAGATGCCCTGCCCGATGTTTTCGAGCGCGACATCGAGATTGCGAGTGACCTCCTCGATCCGGTCGGCATCCGCCTTCTGCTTGCTGCTGTCCTTGGTGATCTTGGCATAGCCGATGAGCTCGCCCGTCTCGTCATAGATCGGATCGATGACGACATGGGCCCAGAAGGAGGAGCCGTCCTTGCGGTAGCGCCAGCCCTGGGCTTCGAACTTGCCCTCGGTGCGGGCGGCCTGAAGCGCCCGCTGCGGCAGGCCCTTGCGCCGGTCTTCCGCGGAATAGAACAGCGAGAAATCCTTGCCGACGATCTCATCTGCCGTATAGCCCTTGGCCCGCTCGGCCCCCGCATTCCAGTTGCTGACCTTGCCGTCCGGATCGAGCATGTAGATCGCGTAGTCGGTCACGCCCTGCACCAGCAGCTTGAAATTGCGCTCGGCCCTTTCGGTCTTGGCGCCGGAGCGCACGGCGAAGATCGCCGCCGCAAAGCCCGCCGTCAGCAGCGAGAAGGTGACGGCGACGATCGTCACCACCATCATCGCCGGCGAAAGCAGCATGGAAGGGTTGAACGCCGAGGCATCGGGCAAGAGGGTGACGCCCGCCGTCGCCGTGAAATGCAGCGCCACGACGCCGAGCGTCAGGAGCACCGTCGCTGTGAACCTGCCGAGCGTCGAGCGGCCGCTGCGGCCGGCAAAGCGGAAGGCGGCGACCGAAAAGCCGATGCCGAGCGCGACCGAGGCCACCAGGAACCGCGCATCCCACGAGATCTCGCCGGGAAATTCGATCGCCAGCATGCCGCTGAAATGCATGAGGCCGATGCCGGCGCCGAAAAACGCGCCCGCCAGAACATTCGCCACCCACCTCTCATAGACGATCTTCGCCGCAATCGCCGCCGTCGTCGCCACGATCGCGATCAACAGCGAAACCAGCGTCAGCCCGGCATGATAACCGACGACGACGCCGGGGTCATAGGCGAGCATGGCGATGAAATGCGTGGCCCAGATCCCAAACCCGCCAGCCGCCCCGGCCGTCGTAAGCCATATCCACCGCACCGCCCCATCCGAAGACATCGCCCGATCGAGCAGAACCATCGCGCAATGGCTGGCGAGAAAGCAGATCAAACCCGCAAGCCCGACCAGCGTAAGATCATGCTGCTCGGTGATGCACGTCAGAACGGTGTACATGGTAAGGCCCTCGATTTCGGGGCCACGCTAATCAGCGGTCGCTTAAGGAAGGTTGAAATGGGCGGGGTGTGTGGGCTGGGAAATGTGGTGGTTGGGGTGGGTTGTGGGATTAGGGTTTATGGGCGGTGTTTGGGTATGGTGAATGGATTTGTGTGGTTGAGGTTGAGGTCCTGATATCTTTTATGGTGGCGATAAGCTCTTTTTTGACAATATTTTTGCTTTGGATCTGATGTGAATTATCAAACATCGCGTCGGTTGTGGACGCTAGCAGTCGGCGGATTATTGGAGAAGAATACGTACTGCCAGTTCATGATCTCGAGCGGATGGACGACTTTGACCAAGATGGAGCAATTTCATCCGAGGTAGCGGATTTAGATGGGGGATCTGGAATGTCGCCCTTGCTGAGAAGTTTATTGCTGCTGGTCGGAATAACTTCAGCGGCGCCGGCCTTCGGCAATTGCCTGACCGCCAACGAGACCAAACAGGGCGTGCTGCTGACCAGAGAAGTGCCCTTCTTTTCCGTATTCTACAAGCCGGACGGTCCGGGCCTCACCGAACAGAAGCTGGTGGAGCGTAACCGCTCACTGCAGCCGGTGTCGGCTGTCTATTTGCACCCCTTGCTCGTCGAAAGGAGAGTTGGTCCCAACGGGACGCATGAGCTGAAATACGCGAATGCGATTGCGTTGGATGATCTGCCACAGAAGAAGACGTGGCAATCCGACACCACGCTTTTCCTCAATGGCAAAAAATCCGTTTCGGGCACCACTTTTATTCGGTTCGACGGCTTGGGAGAGGAAACGATTGCATCTTGTTCCTACAAAGTTTGGGCCATCAACAGCCGTCTGGAACTGACGGAATTGCCTCCGATTATTTTTGAACACTACTATTCCCCCAAGCTTCGTCTCGTTCTTCGTTCAGTAAGGCTGAGCCCCTCCGGCCAGCCGTTGAGCGAGGTTCGATTTGATCGGTTTGAAATTGGCTGGGGGAACTGATTGATCTTGAGATCCCTTTGCCAGCACGAAAGCTGGCTCGCACCAATTACCTCAAGTCGAGGCCGCAGAAGTCGGCAAGGGAACGACGCAATGATCGCGGACGATCAGCGCCGTAGATTATTTCCTTTGCCGCTGGCGGCCGTTGCACGCAGGCTTAAGTAGCAGCCGTAGGTGGCCTAATGGCGAGTTTATCTCTGAAAAAGAGGCCTTCGGTGGCGACCATTCCCAATCTACGGATCAGCTAGTCCGGGATTGACTGCGCAGGCATTCGACCGCCGCTTCAAGCAACGTCTCCGTGGGCATTACTGAACCCCATTCCTTCCAAAAATCACGAGTAGCGCTGTTAGGTTTCACCTCTGGTCGATCGAGTTTGATCCTGGTCGGCAACAGGACCGCGTCGCCCAATAGTAGTGCCTCACCGGTATCGAGCAATGGCAGCATGGCAGTGAGGCCCACAAGAGAATCCGGCATTAATCTCTTGATGACGTTCTGGTCACTGTCGTTGGTCAACCTCAGGGCGAGAAAGTTATTACACTGAGAAAGGATAGTTCTGCTGACGTCGGAAGGCCTTTGGCTCACCACAAGCAATGAAAATCCATATTTTCTTCCCTCTTTCGCAATACGCTCGAATGACCACAGCGCCTGTCTTTGAACTGAATCAGCGTCGTCCTTAACCGGAAGATATAAATGCGCTTCATCGCACAGAAGCGTGACCGGCGTCCGAGCATCTGTGTTCATCCAGAATTGGATGTCATAGAGAAGGCGAGCGAGCGTTCCTGTAACGACTGGGAGCACATCGGCAGGAACCTCTGAAAAATCGATTACCTTTATCCCGTTTCCAGAATTCGCGCGCAAAAGCTTGATTATTTGTTTAGCGAGCCAGTCGTAGTTCAGGGCCTCCGTCGGAGGTGTAAACATGAAGCCATAGCGCCGATCGTCCAACTTAGCCTCAAGTCGAGAGATGAAACGCGTAAGCTTGTTCTCCCATTCGCCGGCAACAGGCTTACCAGTAGCCGCAGATATACCTTTGGCGGCGTTGTCCTCCTTAAGCTTGTCGACAAGTTCGGCAATCTTGTATGGAATCGGAGAGTCAACGGTGAAGGTCTCTTTCACCTTGGCTTTGCCGGCAACGTCCAGCGTCGCTCCCTTCAAATCACGGACATGCAGAGTAAAGCGGGAGGCTTGGTTGGGAGCGTTCTGATCGCTGCGATCCAAAATCATAGACAGCATTTCATCGCGGTTTAATAGCCAGTATGGCAAGAACAGCGTGTCATCCTTCGGCGCGGCAAGGTCCCCAGGGCCGGCGATGCGGAAGCGTTGCGCGAACCCGCCGTTGCTCTTATCCGCGAGTGGCTCATATTCACCATGCATGTCGAAAACGACGATGTTCGGATATTTGAGCTTGGCCGCTCTTTCAAGAATGAGGGCGACCGCCCAACTCTTTCCGGAACCGGTACTTCCTAAAATGGCCGCATGCCGCTGAAAGAACCGATCGCCGCTCGCAATTGCGTCCGCACTTCGGTCTGCGACAAACGTGCCGAGTTTTAATCTTTCCTCCTCCGGAAAACCGGCTCCGAGGATACCCATGAAACGTTGGAGATTCCCGCCCTCAATGACGAAACAGCCCCGGTCAATCTGGGGAAAGCTGTCTGCACCACGTTTGAACGTGTCCGCCTTGTCTCCATCCACCGTACGATACGTACCAATGACGAAGGCCTGCATGTGATCTGCTGGCGAAACGGTGAGTGGCGCAAATTCGCCACCCTCTGGATCGGGAAGCTCCTCACGAAGTGAACGGGTCACCCGATCGGTCATCGCGATCAGGAATTCCGCCTGCGTCGCACCCTTGATAGCAATTAGCTGTCCAATCCCGACGCGGGTCAGCATCTCGGAGTTTGTAACGTCGATTGCGACGCGACTGGTATCAACACCGGCTACGCGACCGATCTGTTCATTCTCAGTGAATTCGAGCGCTACACCTGTCATGCCGACAAAACTCCTTCCACAAAACCATCCAAATCCCAATAATTGATATCAGGATGAAATACCTCAGTTCCATCAACTATAATATTCGCGCCTTTCACACCTGCCGCCTCGTGAAATTCGATGGCGACGACATTCTTGTTTTCCACCGACATTTTTTTAGCCTTCGGTGAAAGGGCGTAGGTCAAGATGACAGTTTTAACGCCCGATTTGATACGGGGTGTGAGATGCGTCTCAAGGTGATCGTCATTGAACCCATAGCCGACAATGAGGAATCTTCTTGCCTTGTCGATAGCGTCATTCGCTTTCTCACGATGCTTATCGAAAGGGCTTTCGTAGCCGTTTCTGAACTTGTTCAATCCCGGCGTGATGATGAGCCGTGGCAATGGCAAAGCTCCGGCATACCGGACGGGGTTGCCTTCCCGATGATACCAATCAAGACTTCCGTGTGGTTTGAACACGTTTGCCCTTGCTGCGAATTTATAGCGGACATTCCTGCCCACTAATTTCGTACCACGACAAAAGCTCCAAAAGCTTTCCTGGGGATTCAGCTTCGCTGCAAATTGGCCGCTAAACATGGTATCGACACCCAGCCCAGCTTCCTCGCACGCAAGCTCTACAAGCCGGTCATAATTTGTCGTCACGATTGGAATGCCGGTATCCGGCTTGAGCAAATGAGGAATGAGCTTTGCGAGACGGAGCGTTCTGGCGTTACTGAAGATTTCCGCGATAATACTTGCCTCGGCCGCGGCAATGAATTCACCTGTGCTCTGCACAATAGCGGCTTCCAGTGATGGCGTAGGCGCATGCTTTAACAGTGCTGCCTCAAGTCCCTCAGTTTCGATGAGCGGGTGAATTTGCTCCCATAGCTTGTTATCGTCAGGGGAAAGACTAGCGGGAATATGCGTAACGAGATGGCCGCCTAGCGCTCCCATGCCGGGCACACCCTCAGCACAAGAAAGACCCGAACCGACGATTAGAACGAGCCCATCGCCAAGGTGTTCCTGCAATTGCTTTTTTAACTCACTGAGCTCCACCGGCCCGCCACTTGTATGCGCCCTATCTTCAACCTTGAGGTTATAGGAAACTAATCCGCGATTGCAATAGGGTTGACGCAGTCACGACTAGAACCGCGATCTCTGAGAGCAATTCGATAGCCCGACTGTGGCCACGGCTCTAAGTCGGCAACGTGCTGATCATCTAACAAAACTACTTGGCTTAAAACGCTGTTCGAGTAGCAGAGCCTATCGTAAAAGCCCCGCGCATCGAGAAGGCGCGCGGAACCTCTTCCTCATCGTCCTTCAGCGCCTCAGGCTCACCCCTCCACCTCCACAATCGCACACCCATACCCCGCAAGCTCCAGCGTCCCCCGCACCGCCTTCTCCCCATCCAACAGATCCCGCCCGGCCGGCACACCACCCACCATCACAACCTGATCCGTATAATTCTGCACGAACAGCAGCCGCCGTTCCTCGTTCATCCGCATCGTCACCTCCACGCCCTCCGGCAGCCCGCCGACCAGCGGCTCCACGCCGGCGGGCGTAAACAGGCGTTCGGTCAGCGCTTCGGTCAGTTCAGGCGTGAGGTAGGTGCCGAGATAGACCACCTGCCCCTTGCCGACCTTGCGGGAGGTCGCCATCGCCTGGCCTTCGGCGTAGCGGTTGGACCAGGCGGCGATCACCTCGACGTCGGGGTCGACGGTCAGGTTTTCGTAGAAGTGGCCGGCGGTCAGTTCGCGGTTGCCGAGCTTGAAGCGGCGCTGGCGGCGGTTGCTTTCGGCCGGTCTGTTCGGCGGGATGACGAGGCCGCCGGAGCGTTCCATCACGTCGAAGAGGCCGTTGGCGCCGGGGGCGGCCAAGCGGCCGAAATCCTCGACGCGCACGCCGGTCAGCTTCGAGAGCGCGGTGCCCGGCGCGGTTTCGCGGATGACGTGGTTGTCCTGCGTGCGGGTGCCGGTGCGGGCGCCGATGACGACGGTGCCGCCGGCGGCCGCGAAGGCTTCGAGCTTGGCCGTCCATTCGTCCTTCCACATCACCCAGTGGGGGACATAGAAGAGCTTCAGCCTGGAAAGATCGTCCTCGGGATGGATGAAGCCGCAGGCGATGCCGCGATCATAGCAATATTGATGCATGAGGATCGCATCGTCCTGCGGGCTCGGCAGGCCGATCGGATAGGTCTTGTGGGCTTCCTGATTGTCGAAATCGGAGCCGGCGATGCCGACATCCATGCGCACATAGGTGCCGAGGATCTTCGGCTGCAGCGCGATCATCTCGCTTGCGAAGCGGCTGGCCTCCTCATAGCGGTGGCGGCCGATATCGTCATGGTCGATGATGCCCATCCAGTAGATCTCGGCGCCGAAATGGGCCGGCCGCCAGCGGAAGAACATCAGGCCGTCAGCGCCGTGAGCAACGGAGGAGAGCGCCATGCGGCGCAGTTCCCCCGGCTCCGGCGTCAGCGTGCAGAAGCCCGGCTGGCTGCCGAAGCCCGATTGCTGCTCGGGTACGATGTAATTGCCGGAAAAGCCGCGGCAGATATCGAGATGCAGCGCCTGCACCTTGGCATGGTTGCCGAGCCGCATGAACTCGTCATAGAGCATGGGATAGATGTCGTAGCCGACGAAATCGAGATCCTTGCTGAACTGGCCGCGGAAATCGATATCCCTCAAGCCGCCGAGATTGTGGAAGACGAACCAGGCGGGTTTCACCGCGCGCAAGATCTCCACCTGGTCGTGCTGGAAGCGCGCCGTCGAGAAGGCGAGGAAGCGGTGGTAATCCTGCAGGTGGCCGGGGCTCGGGAAGGTTGGGCCGAATTCGATCGGCAGCACGACCTGATCGAAACTGTCATAGGCCGTCGCCCAGAAATCGCCGCCCCAGGCGCGGTTGAGCTCGGCGATCTCGCGGTATTTGTCGGCGAGGAACAGCTGGAATTCGCTGAGCGTCGCTTGGGAAAAGCTCTCCGGCATGCTGGTGTTGAGCTCATTGTCTGTCTGCCAGCCGACAACATAAGGATTGTCGCGGTAGTGCTCGGCCATCGCCCGGGTGATGCGCTTGCTGTGCTCGCGGAAAACAGGGCTTGCCGTATCGCAATGCTGGCGCGAGCCGTGGCTCATCGGCCGGCCCTTGCCGTCCACCCTTAAAATTTCAGGGTGGGCAGCGGTCAGCCAGCGCGGCGGGGTGGCCGTCGGCGTGCACATGATCGTATCGATGCCGTGGCGGCCGAGGATTGCTATGGCGCGGTCGAAGAGATCGAAATCATAGGTGCCGAGCTTCGGCTCGAGAATGTGCCAGGCGAATTCGGCCATGCGCACCACGTTGAAGCCGGCTTTCGCCATGCGCTCGGCATCGCGCTCCCAATAGCTTTCGTCGACATGCTCGGGATAATGCGGGACGCCGACGAGAAAGCGATCGGTCTTGACGGTGTTCCATACGGAGAGGGTCTTGTCGGACACGGGGCTGGTCTTTCCTATTTGTCGAGAATGGTCTTGCGGGCGCTGATCGTGCGGCCGCCGTCGGGAGAGAAGAGATAGAGCTCGCCGGCATCGAGCTTCAGCGCCACCTTCTGCCCGGCGGCGAAGGGCGCGACATAGCTCAGCTGCGCGGTGATGTTGCCGGTGCCGCTTTCCGACGCGATGGTCTGGAGATTGCCGGCATCGACATAGAGAATGGTCTCGCGGCCGAGATGCTCGACGAGGCGCACCTCGCCGTGAACAGCCCCGCTCTCGCTGCCCTCGGCGACCACCGAGATCGCCTCCGGCCGCACGCCGAGCGTCAGCCCGGTGCCTTTCGAAAGCGTCGCCGGCTGCGACAGCTCCACCGTCAGCGGCGAGAGGCCGGGCGCGGAAACCGTGACATGGCGGCCGGAGACGGCATCGATGGTGACGCCGAGGAAATTCATGCGCGGCGCGCCGAGAAAGCCGGCGACGAAGAGATTGTCGGGGTTGCGGTAAAGCTCCAGCGGCGAGCCGACCTGCTCGATGATGCCCTGGTTCAGCACGACGATCCGGCTTGCCATGGTCATCGCCTCCACCTGGTCGTGGGTGACGTAGACCATGGTGGCGCCGAGCTCGGCATGCAGGCTGCTCAATTCGACGCGCATCTGCGTGCGCAGCGCCGCATCGAGGTTCGACAGCGGCTCGTCGAACAGGAAAACCTCCGGCGAGCGGGTGATCGCCCGGCCGATCGCCACGCGCTGCCGCTGGCCGCCGGAAAGCTGCTTCGGCCGCTTGTCGAGCTGGTCTGTGATGCGCAGGATCTTGGCGGCGCGCGCCACCGCCGCATCGATCTCGGCCTTCGGGCGCTTCGCCATGCGCAGGCCGAAGCCCATATTTTCCGCCACCGTCATATGCGGATAAAGCGCATAGGACTGGAACACCATGGCGATGCCGCGATCGCCCGGCTCCTGCCGGCTGACATCGCGGCCGTTGATCACGATCTGGCCCGACGAGATCGTCTCCAGCCCGGCGATGGATTTCAGCAGCGTGGACTTGCCGCAGCCGGACGGGCCGACCATGACGATGAACTCGCCTTGCGCGACGGAAAGGTCGATGCCGCGCAGCGCATGATAGGCGCCGTAATTCTTGTTAATCTGACGAAGTTCGAGACTGGTCATGTCCTGGCCCTCTCTTGTTGAAACGGAAGACGCCGGCTCATCCCTTCACCGCGCCCATGGTGAGGCCGGCGATGAAATGCCGCTGCATCAGGAAGAACATCACGACGGGCGGCACGGCGACGACGATCGTGCCCGCCGAAACCAGGTTCCAGGCCGAGACCCACTCGCCACGCAGATTGGCAAGGCCCGCCGTCACAGGCTTGACGCTGTCGCTGACGGTCAGCACCACGGCCCAGAAATAATCGTTCCAGACGAAGGTGAAGATCAGGATGGCTAGCGCCGCAAGCGCCGGCCGCACCAGCGGGATCACCACATGGATCAGCGTCTGGAAGGGCGAGGCCCCTTCGGCGCGCGCCGCCTGGAACAGCTCGTCCGGCAGGGCCGCGATGAAATTGCGCATGAAGAGCGTCGCAAAGCCGGTCTGGAAGGCGACGTGGAAGATGATCAGCGCCACGGTGGTATCGATCAGGTCGAGCCGCACCATCAGGTCGCGCACCGGGATCATCATGATCTGGTGCGGCAGGAAATTACCGCCGACGAAGAGCGCGAAGATCAGCATGTTGCCGGGAAAGCGGTAGCGCGACAGCACGAAGCCGGCGAGCGTCGACAGCACCAGCACGCCGAGCACGGACGGGATGGTGATGATCAGGCTGTTCAGGAAATAGCGCGCCATCGGCGTGTCGGTGAAGACGGCCCGGTAATTGTCGATGAGGCCGATCTCGGTCGGCCAGCCCCAGAGATTGCCGCCCATCACATCAGCCGTCGAGCGGAAGGAGGTGAGGATGATGGCAAAGAGCGGGCAGAGCCAGAGGATGAGCACGATGACGACGGTCAAGACATAGAGCCGGCGCTGCCAGATCGCGCTTTCGGGAATGGGACGAGGATACATCAGCCTCCCCTCTCTTCGCTGCGGATGATGTGAGTGAGATACCAGGCGATGAAGACGGCCATGATCACGAAAAGCACCGAGGCGATCGCCGCGCCATAGCCGAAGCGGTAGGAGAAGATCGACTGCTCGTACATCTGGTAAGCGAGCACCGAGGAGGAGCCGAACGGCCCGCCCGACGTCATCACCGAGATCATGTCGAAGGAGCGCAGCGCGCCGACGACCGTCACGGCGATGGCGATGAAGGTGACCTGCGTCAGCTGCGGCAGCACGATATGGCGCAGCATGTTCCAGCCCCTCGCCCCATCGACGCGGCCGGCCCCGATCAGCTCTTCGCTGAGATTGTTGAGACCGGCGAGATAGAGCACCATGCAGAAGGTGATCTGCGGCCAGAGGGCGGCGATGACGATCGCGAAGGTGACGAAATGCTCGTCCGACAGCACCGCCGGCGCCACCGCCCCGAAGGCCCGGAAGATCAGCGCCAGCAGCCCGAACTCCGGCGTATAGACCCAGGTGAAGACGACCCCGACGGTCACCGACGCCAGCACCAGCGGAATGAAGAACAGCGACTTCAGGAAGCGCATGCCCGCGATCTTCTGGTTGACCAGCAGCGCAATCGCGAGCCCGATCGGCGGCGCGGCCATGAACATGACAAGCCAGATCAGGTTGTTCTTCAGCGACACGTAGAATTGCGGATCGCTGTAGAGCTCGACGTAATTGCCGAGCCCGATCCACACCATCGGCCCGAACCCGTCCCACTCGTGAAAACTGATCCACACGCTCCTGACCGCCGAGAGCAGGATGACGGTGAAGAACAGCAGGATACCGGGCGCGATAAGCAAAGTCGGGGTAAGCCACCAACGCTGGCGGCGCCATAATGTCTGCATCTCTGGAGCCTCAAATTATTTCGGGAGCGGGCTGATGCCAGCCAACACCGCTAACAAGATCGGGCCACTCGCTCCTTCGTCATGCTCGGGCTTGTCCCGAGCATCTACCCCGTTCGATAAGGCAGCAGATCCTCGGCACAAGGCCGAGGATGACGTCGAGTGAAGGGCGGGCGTCGCCGGGAGTAAAGCGACGCCCTCGGTCTGCCGACAAAGCCCGCCAACCTCTCTTTCGTCATGCTCGGGCTTGTCCCGAGCATCTAATCCCGAACCGATAGGGCAGCAGATCCTCGGCACAAGGCCGAGGATGACGTCGAGTGGAGGGCGGGCGTCGCCGGGAGTAAAGCGACGCCCTCGGTCTGCCGACAAAGCCCGCCAACCTCTCTTTCGTCATGCTCGGGCTTGTCCCGAGCATCTAACTCCGGACCGATAGGCAGCAGATCCTCGGCACAAGGCCGATGATGACGTCGCGTAAAGGGCGTGCTTCGTCAGCAAACTGGCACACCCATCAAATCTTATAAATCCGCTTCCGCGTCCCCTCGAGCCGCGTCAGGATGGCCTTGCGCCGGTCGGGCTTGGCCATGAACTCCTGGAAGCCGACGAGGCCGGCCTGGGCCATGTCGGGGTCGCTGTCGCGGTCGTAATATTGCGAGGTGCCCTGAACCGTCTTCATCGTCTCGACGGCGACGTTGACGAGCGGATCCTTGCTCGGCGGCAGGTCGTGGCGCGGCGGCACGTTGCCGCCCGGCTCCAGATAGGCCGCGAGGTTCTCCGGCTTGTAGAAATAGGCGAGGAAATCGCGCGCGCCCTGCTTGTTCTTCGCCTTGGCGGGAATGTGGATCGAATTGACCGAGAACTCCTCGAAATGACCGACCTTGGCGTCGAGCACCGGGAAGGTGGCGTAGGCGAGCTGCGGCAGGTCCGCTTCGGTGAAGGCCGAGCGCAGGAAGGCGCCGAGGTTCATCATGCCGGCCTTCTTCTGGGCCAGAAGGGCTGCGGCCTCCTGCCAGCCGAAGGAGGTGTGGTTCGGCGTGAAGAAGCCCTTTGATATCATCGCCTCCCACTGGTCGAAGACATCAGTCAGAGACGGATCGAGATAGCTCATCTCGCCGTTCATCAGCGCCATGTGCTTGTCGAGGCCGTTGATGCGCAGGTTCATCTGGTCGAACCAGCCGGCCGCCGGCCACAATTCCTTGGTGCCGATCGCGATCGGCGTGATGCCCGCCGCCTTGCACTTGTCGCCATAGGCCATGAAGTCCTCGGCGGTCTTCGGCACCGTCAGGCCGTACTGCTCGAACACATCCTTGCGGTAGAACATGCCCCAGAGCGTGCCGCCGGTGGGAAGGCCGTATTGCTTGCCGTCCTCGGTGACGGCGCCGGCCGTCGCCCCCAGCACGTCCTTGTATTTTTCCTTCTCGAACAGGTCGGAAATATCGTCGAACAGGCCGCGCTTGACGAAGGCACGCATGCGGTTGCCCGAAAACCACGAGCAGACATCCGGCGCGCCGGCGACGAGATAGTTGCGGATCGCCGTCTTATGCGCCTCGTGATCCATATTGTTGATCACGACGTTGACGCCGGTCTCCTTGGTGAAGCCCGCCGCGATCGCCTTCAGCGCGTCGAGTGCGGCGCCGTTGTTTTCGGCGGAGATCATCGTGACCTCCTGCGCCTGCGCGATCGCCGGGATCGGAAAGCCGCCGGTGGCCACACCGGTGACCGCGGCCGCGGAAACGGCGCCCGCCCCTTTCAGGAAGCTTCTGCGGGTGGTCTCGGGAAATTGCTTCGAAAATGCCATTGAATTCCTCCCAGTTGATCGATCAACACCGCCCGGCCCAAGCCGCCCCCTCCTTGGAACGCGCTCGATCAGGCATTCAACGCGCCGTTCGCCCTGCGAGGCCTGGCGTACAATCGCCCCGGCTTCAGTTGATCGGCGGGCGAACTTATGCATAGATTGACCGAGCCCGCAATAATTAATTTACAAAATTAAGGAATGCATCGTGAAGCTGAAAGGCGACCAGACCACGGCGAGAGCCATGAACCGACGCCTCATCCTCAACCTTCTCAGACGCGAAGGGCCGAGGAGCCGCGCCGATATCGCCACCGTCATCGGCCTCTCCCCGGCCGCCGTCACCTTCGTTGTTTCAGACCTCCTAGAGGAAGGCATCGTCACCGAGGGCAAGGCGGTGCCCGGCCCCGCCGGCCGCCGGCCGATCCCCGTCGAGATCAATTACGAGCACTCGCTCGCGCTCGGCTTCAAGCTGATGGTGGATTCGGTGGAGTGCGTGGCGACCGATCTCGCCACCAATCCCGTCGCCGCTATGCGCGTCGGCCTGGAGGGCCATGATCCTGATTATGTCGCCGACCTCCTTGCAGCCACGGTGCCCGAGCTCGTCAAGCTCGCCGGCCGTCCGAAGGCCAGACTCGCCGGCATCGGCATCTCCATGCCCGGCGTCATCAACCACGAACAGACCGCCTGCGTGCGCAGCCACCGCTTCCAATGGGACAACGTGCCGCTCGCCTCGCTGGTGGCGGCCCGCGTCCACGTGCCGGTCTGGCTGGAGGACGATACCAACGCCTATGCCATCGCCCAGCAGCTCTTCGGCCTCGGCCGCCAGCACCGCAACATGGCCGTGCTCGCCGTCGGCGTCGGCATCAGCTGCGCCCTCGTCATCGACGGCAAGCTCTATCGCGGCGCCAATGGCGCGGCCGGCAAGTTCGGCCACACGCTGTTCGAGGAAGGCGGCCGGCTCTGCGAATGCGGCAAGCGCGGCTGCCTGATGGCCTACCACTCCGAACTCTCGATGCTGCGCCGCTGGCGCGAGACGACCGGCCGCGAGGACCTCGGCCTGCCCGAACTGCGCACCGCCCTCGCCTCGGGCGATGCCACCGCCCTTACCCTCGTCGGAGATTCCGGCCGCGGCATCGGCACCGCGCTGGCCAACCTCGTCAACATCACCGACCCCGAAGTCATCGTCGCCGGCGGCGAAGCTGTCTCCCTCGGCGACCATTTCCTCACCCCCCTGCGCGAAGCCCTCACCGCCCGCACCTTCCGCACCGCCCCGCCGCTGCTGCCCGACTGGGAAGACAATTCCTGGGCCCGGGGTGCGGCCGCGCTGGTGACGCAGAAGATATTTGATTTCGAGTCATCCGGCGGGGTGACGGATGTTGCGACGCTTGGGGTGAGAGGTTCGACGTCGGCGGCTTGAGGGATGTGTGTTGCTCAGCCTCCTCGCGGAACGCGGTCGGACACGCTGCGGACTGTCCAGCCAAAGGGAACGGGTATATAATTCTCCCGCCAAATTAGCCGGGGGAGAGCGAGATGCGCGGGCTGATAGGGGGCATATTCGTCTATTTGAGCGTTCTTGCGATTTCGCACGCCGGTCAGCTTCACGAGGCGGCCAAGAGCGGCGACCTGACCGCGCTTGCGGCGGCGCTCGATCAAGGCGCTGATATCGAGGAGCAGGACAAGGGAGCCACCGCTCTCCTGCTCGCAGTCCGCAGCGGCCATCCCGAAGCGGCGGAATTGCTGATCGCGCGCGGGGCAGACGTGAACAAGCAATCGGGCCTCGGCCTGCCGCTGACGGCGGCCGTCCTGAACAATTCCGCCGATCTCATCCGGTTGCTGTTGGCGCATGGCGCCGACCCCAATACCGTTGTAAGGGGCGAGCACATGCTGCACTTCGCGGTCGCCGGCAACTGTCTCGACTGTGTCAAGCTGTTCGTGGAAGCCGGCGCCGACGTCAACGCCATCTGGGTGCGCGGTGATCCCGCCCGCAACGCCGCCATCATCACGCCCTATCATCTTGCGAAACACGACGATCATGCCGATATCGCCGACTATCTGCTGGCCCACGGCGTTATCATTGAAAAGCCCGAGCCGATTTCCGCCAAATTGGCAAACGGTGATCCAGCAAAAGGCGCAGCCTTCTTTGCCTCCAAATGCGCCAGCTGTCACGGCAAACGCCCGCAGGACATCCCCTCTTCCAAGGGCCCCAACCTGTGGAACGTGGTCGGACGAGACAAGGCATCGACCAAATACGGCGGCTATTCCAAGACCTTGCTGGCGTGGGACGGCACATGGACCTACGAGGACCTCAATATCTTCATCGCCGGCCCCACCCTCACGACGCCCGGCGTCAACATGGACGTCCGCGGAGCACCCGACGAAACCGACCGACTGAACGTCATCGCCTATCTCAGAACGCTGAGCGACACGCCGGCCCCGCTACCCTGAGCGGCAGGGCCGCCCATTTCCGTGGCCCCCGTTGCATTTCGCGCCCGCCCGACTACCTTTTCTTGCGAGGCCACTTTCCCCTCGTGGCAAACAGAAACGACCGTGAGCAAGCCATGTGCCGAAACATCAAACCTCTGTTCAATTTCGATCCGCCGGCAACCGACGACGAGATTCATGATGCCGCACTTCAGTTCGTGCGCAAGCTCAGCGGAACGAACAAGCCATCGAAACGCAACGAGGCCGCCTTCGAGCGCGCGGTCATTTCGATCGCCGCCTGCGCCCGCGAACTGATCGATTCGCTGGAGACAACCCAGCCGCCGCGCGATCGCGAGGAAGAGGCGGCGAAGGCGCGCGCCAAAAGCGCGATGCGGTTCGCGTAACCCGCAGATACACTCGCTTACAAAAACGCAGGTTTTCCGACACATCCCTGGTTCAATCATCGACTGAAATGTCATCGCGGCCAACGAGCCGGAATGGTCAGTTCAGGAAGGATGACACGATGAAAATGATCCATGCTATGGCGCTCGCCCTTGCTCTCGGCACTGCCGCGGCAGCGCATGCGGAGCAGCCGCTGCAGCGAACCGATCTCGTCAAGAGCGACATCGATGTGCCCGGCCACGAGGCCGTGCAGGTGCGCGTCGATTTCGCGCCCGGCGTTCTTGCGCCGAACCACTCGCATCCGGGCGAAGAGATCGCCTACGTTCTCGAAGGCACGCTGGAATACCGGCTCGACGGCAGGGAGCCGGTGACGCTTCAGGCCGGTCAATCCTTGTTCATTCCTTCCGGCGTGGTCCACTCGGCCAAAAACGTCGGCAGCGGCAAGGCGTCCGAGTTGGCGACTTATATCGTGCGCAAGGACGAGGCGCTGGTCGTGCCCGCCAAGTGAGCCTTGGGCGGCGTGCTAGAGGTATTTTCGCAGAAACGTGCGAACGCTGCCGATGGATTTTATGGCGGCGTTCGGATTGTATTTTTCGATATGGCCCAGCACTCTCTTTCCGGCCCTGAATTCCGGCGCGTCGAAATTGTGGTAGGTGCCCCGATAGATCTCGAGCTCGATTGGCGCGCCGTCGTCGCCAAGCGAGGCGAGCCTCTTGCGGCATTGGTCGGCCGGGCTCCAATTGTCCCGATCGCCGGCCAAGATCAGGGTCGGCACCGTCGCCTCGCCCTGAGTTGCCGCGCAGCGCGGATAGTAGGCAACCGCCGCCTTGAATTTCCGGTCCATCAACTGTTCGTTGCCTTGGATTTTCGTCCCGTCCAGCGTGACGGTGCCGCCCGTCGAAAAACCCATCAAGGCGACCCGCCCGATATCGACGAAGCGCGATTTCGCCAGATAATCCAGGGCTCCATAGGCGTCGAAGACACGATCGGGAAGAAAGCTCTGGCACGCGTCCGTGATGTTGCGGGTGGTGAAACTGTCGACGACGAGCACGACGTAACCCCAGGAAACCAGCCGTTTCGGCCAAAGGTCCTTGACGCTCGACCGCATGCCCTCGCATCCATGCAGGAGGACGACTGCCGGGAATGGGCCGTCCCCTCGCGGGCGAGACAAATATCCGAGCAATGGCATCCCTTGCGGTTGAGGGAGCGTTTCCGCCTGTTCTTTCGCCTTGCGTATCCGAAAGGGGCTGAGCTTTACCGGGGCGCTTTCGAAGCGCACCAACTCCTCGGCATGCACCGGGCCGGCCTGCGGCACGATGCCGAGACAAATGGCAAAACAGAAGCAAAATCTCGCGATCTGCACTGAACTACCCTCGACCAAATGTATTGCCCGGCGAGCGGAGCTGCGTCCGACATCGCCTTGCGGCAGGTTAGCCGAATATCCACAAATGCGCCATCGGCTGAGAGCTGCCGTGACGCGGCCGCGACCGAATATCATCCGCAAAGGGGTGCCGTGCAGCCCCCTCATCCGCCTGCCGGCACCTTCTCCCCGAGGGGAGAAGAGACTCGTGGCGGCGCCCCGCCTTTTTATCAACGCCGTTGCTTGGATATGCGTTCGGCGCTGCCGCGAGTCTCTTCTCCCCGACGGGGAGAAGGTGCCGGCAGGCGGATGAGGGGGCTGCACGGCACCCCATTGCTATCACCCTGCCTAACGGTCCGCGAATGAGAACCTAGCCCAAACACATCCGGCCCAAACCACACCGTCAGAACTCATCCCACTGGCCGCCGGCCAGCGCCGCATTGCCCTCTCCAACTCATAGAAGTCTTTGTGTTTTTGCTGCGGCGAAATCCGCCTGGAACAGAAAATTTGAAGCCGCTTCCCTATCGTAGCGATACCCTTTGCTGAAAGAGCCACCGCCTCCGGCAAAGGCTTATTGAACCTCAAGAAACCCACCACCTCCCCGTGTCATCCCCTTGCCGCGCACCCGGCCGCCACCTATCCTCCCGCCGCGACCGCGCTCCGAGTCAGGGGCTGCGTTGGGGGGCCGCCGAGGATTTGACGATGCTATGCATCGCAAAGGAATGACGATGCTTCGCAGAGTGACCGGATTCTTCAGCCTTCTTCTCTTGTCCTGCCTCGCCTCACCGGCCTTTGCCGCAGATAAGTTCTGCCCGCAAAGGCAAACGATCCTCGCCTTCAGCGATATCGTGCTTGACGGCCACGACGCCTTGACGCCGTCGGTTGCCGATAAGTTCGGGCCTGAGGCAGCCTATCTCAAGATCCGCTATGCGGGGCTCGGCGATGACGAAACCCGCATTCTGCTGGCGACGGTGCTTAAACGGAGTCCCAGGTCTCAGGCTGCGAGCGACCTTGTGTCAGCCTGGTATCTCCACCGCCTGGGTCATAAGGCGCTCCGTGGCGCGGCCGGCGCCGAAAAGTTCGATGAGATAATGTCGGGGCTTCGCATATCCGGCATCCGCGCACTGCTGCTGGATGGTGGGAGGACCTGCTGATGACGCGGTTCGCCGCTTTTCCCTTCGTGCCGCTCGACAATACCGCCGGCCCGTTCACCAATGCCGGCGGCGTGATTTCGGCATCGATCGTCGACCAGTCGGACGAATTCAAGGAACGGATCGTCCGCGCCGCGGAAGCCAATGGCTTGCCCGATATCGCAAACTATGTGGCAGCCAGCGAAAACGACCAGGCGGCATGGGATCGCTTCATTCAGCGCGGCAGTACGAAAGGCAGCAAACTTCGGCCGGAGTTCAACGCTGATTTTGCGCGAGCCATGGTGGGCCAACCCAGAGTAAAGGGGGGCGGATCGCCTAAAAACGCGCAACTCCACAGCAACGTTATCGGCACGTCTTTCGAACCGGAGCAGAGTTTTCTGGAGCATATTCTGATGGTCGAAAGTGGTTTCGAGATCGGCGATCTCGTTGCCCAACAACTGACGCAGCAGGTCAAGAGCGGTGCGATCAACAGAAGCGGCACGATGGACGTCGCCTGGCTGTTTTCCTATCGAGCTGCCGTAAAGTTGGCCGGGCGACCGGCTCTGGAAGAGGATCTGACTAGGGCCTACTCCGGCGACCGTTATGTCAGGACATCCGACGTCTTTACCGTCGGCGACGTCATTGACCGCCTGCTCGCCGTCGAGGCGCTGCAGCCTTACGTGATAGGCAAGACGGACGCCATGCCGTCCAAACCCGAGGATCTATCCGACAAGATCGATTGGCCACGCTGGACCGAAATGGCGACCAAGGTGCGCGATGGCGCCGTCTCGCCGATCCTCGCCGCCGATCTCGAAACCTTCGGCATCGTCACGGAACTGCTCTTCGCCAAGGGCGATCACGTGGCTCTGCGGGCCTTCGTCCAGCAGGCGTCGAGCGGTGAAGCCCGCCTCGCCGTCGCCAATGATTTCGCCATGCGCCTCGATCGCACCTGCGCCGCCTATCTCTACCATCCTGGCGAAGCCTTCACGCTCAGCGGCCGGCCGATCTTCAAATTCGATACGGAGTGAGCAGCGATAAGGACAGCCCGCAACGGTCGCTTCGGACAAGTCCTCGGAGAACTGGGATGAAGACCGCCATCATATTCGACTGCGAATATCTCTGCCGCGAAGGCTCACAACGCCGGTTCTGGTGCGCAGCACACGACCCCGACCCCGTCATAGCGCAGATCGGCGCCGTCAAGCTCAGCCTCGAAGGCGAATTTCCGATCCTCGATACGCGCAGGATCTACATCACGCCCGTCGACCGTTTCGGCAGGCGATATCCGATCGATCCTTACTTCACCGATCTCACGGGTATTACCGAAGCGGATATCGACGCTCGTGGCGTGGCGCTGGAGGATGCCCTGTCGAGTATGGACAGCTTCTCGGAGGGCACCCGGTTCTGGTCCTGGGGCAAGGACGAGATGAACATGATGGCGATCAGCTGCTATGTCGCCGGCATCCAGCCCCCCATTCCGGCCCAAAGGTTCGATAACGCCGTCAAGCTTCTGCTGGCCGCCGGCATGCCGATCGAGGATCTGGCAAAGACGCCGAGCAGCAAACTGGCCGACTACTACAGCGTCGAACATCCGCCGCTGAGGGGCCACGACGGCCTCGAGGATGCGCTTTCAGTGACTTACACGCTGCAGCATTTGCTGAGGATCGGGAAACTGAGCCCCGAGGTTTTCGACCGGCTCTGAGGGAAGACCGCACGCTCCGGCAATGCCCTGCCAAAGGGCGAGCATTGCCGGAGCGAACGTATCGCGTCCGCTCCGCCGCATTCGCGGCGCCTGGGCGCGCTGCCTATTGCTGCTGCTGCGGCTGCGCCGGCGACGAACTGCCGACCTTTTCCAGGACCTTCTTGGCAAGAGCCGGGTCGCTCTGCGCCGCCGTCAGGATCGAGGAATATTCCTCGACGGAAATATCCTTGGAGGCCTGCACGGTGTCGACCATCTCTTTCTTGGCCTGCTCCTGCAGCTTCTGCTTTGCGGCCTGATCCTTCGTCGCGTCGATCTTGGCCGAATATTCCTGCCGGACCTTATCGACCTGCACATAGGCAACGGCAAAGGCTTCGAGTTTCTGATCGCTGACAGGAGCGGCCGCACCGCTGCCCCCACCCTGTCCTTGCATCGGCGCCTCGCCCTGTGCGGGCTGCTGCTGCGCCTGGGCCATCTCCACGGCAGATGCCGGGCTGAGAGCAAGCAGGCTGAAAACCGCAGCCGTCATCGTTGCAAGGGATGTGTAACGAGTGATCATCTTCATTCCTTTTCCGGTGATTTCGGTCGATCGCTCAGCCACTGAAAAGGCTGGCGAGGTCGCGACGATGAAGCCTGAAAAGGGCACGATGCGGCGGTAACGGGGCCATTTGCTGACGATTGAGCGGCTGCTTTGTGACCGGCGGGGAGGTTCAGCCGCTACCGCGCAAACCGCCTCGCCCCGGCCACGCAGACGATCACACCGACCGTTACGCCGAGCATCGCCCAGGTCACCGGCTCGTGCAGCAGGGTGGCGGCGAGCGCCAGGCCGAAGAAGGGCTGGAGCAGCTGCAGCTGGCCGACGGCGGCGATGCCGCCCTGGGAGAGGCCGCGATACCAGAAGATGAAACCGATCAGCATGGAAAACAGCGAAACATAGGCAAGGCCGACGAGCGCCGGCGTTTCGATGCCGGAAAAACTGGCCGGGCGATAGAGAAATGCGACCGCGACCATCAGCGGCAGCGACAGCACCAGCGCCCAGGAAATCACCTGCCAGCCGCCGAGCGTGCGCGACAGCCGGCCGCCTTCGGCATAGCCGAGGCCGCAGGCGAGGATCGCCGCCAGCATCAGGAGATCGCCGACCGGCGATGCCGTCAGCCCCTGCGCCAGGGCAAAACCCGCCACCAGCGCGCTGCCGAGAACGGAGAAGAGCCAGAAGGCCGGCTTCGGCCGCTCGCCGCCGCGGATCACGGCAAAGGTCGCGGTCGCGAGCGGCAGCAGCCCGACGAAGACGATCGAATGGGCTGACGTGACATGCTGCAGCGCCAGCGCCGTCAGCAGCGGGAAGCCCACGACCACGCCGAGCGCGACCACGACGAGCGACAGGATATCGCGCCCCGACGGCCGCTTCTCGCGAAAGATGATCAGCAGGCAGAGCGCCAAGGCCCCGGCGATCGCCGCGCGCGCGACGGTCAGGAAGACGGGATCGAACTGCGCCACCGCAACACGGGTCGCCGGCAGCGAGCCGCTGAAGATCACCACGCCGATCAGCCCATTGATCCATCCCGCCGTCATCCGTTCCATCATGTATTCCTTCCAGAGTCCATGCCGGTCTTGAGAAGAACGACATGCATAAAAACAACGAGCTAAGCGCGCCCCTTGAATCAAATTGGCAGGCGGCGCGCTGCTCACCTTTATCGGCCTGTACGGATGGTCATGACAGTGACGGTCTGATACGATTTCGCAAAACTGTTATGGTGCGGAAGCAGTACGGATGGACGAAGAACTGGCGGGACGCACACGCGTCGAGATGGTGATTGCGACGATCCGCCAGCGCATCGCCGGGCGCAGCCTGACGCCCGGCGCGAAGCTGCCCTCGGTGCGCGGCCTGGCGGCGAGCATGAAGCTCTCGACCTCGACCGTCGTCGACGCCTATGAGCGCTTGGTCGCCGAGGGCGCGATCCTGTCGCGGCCGGGCTCGGGCTTTTATGTCGCCAACCAGGCGGCACCCTTCGCGCTTGCCGAGGCCGGTCCGAAGCTCGACCGCGCCGTCGATCCTTTCTGGATCTCGCGGCAGTCACTGGAAGCCGGCGAAGCCGATCTCAAGCCCGGCTGCGGCTGGCTGCCGCCCTCCTGGCTGCCGGGCGATGGCATGCGCCGGGCGCTCCGAACGCTTGCCCGCACCGATGGGGCGGCCCTTGCCGATTACGGTTCGCCGCTCGGCCTGCCGCCGCTGCGCCAGCTGATTTCGCGGCGCATGGGCGAACACGGCATCGAAGCCTCGCCGGATCAGATCATGCTCGCCGAGTCGGGCACGCAGGCGATCGACCTCATCTGCCGCTTCCTGCTCGAACCCGGCGACACCGTGCTGGTCGACGACCCCTGCTATTTCAACTTCCATGCGCTGCTGCGCGCCCACCGCGCCAAGATCGTCGGCGTGCCCTACACGCCCTCCGGCCCCGATATCGAGCAGTTCGCCCACGTCGTCGCCGAACACCGGCCGCGGCTCTACATCACCAATTCCGCCATCCACAACCCGACCGGCGCCACACTTTCCCCGGTCACCGCTCACCGTGTCCTGAAACTTGCCGACCAGTTCGATCTCACCATCATCGAGGACGATATCTTCGCCGACTTCGAATATGCGGCGGCCCCTCGCCTCGCAGCATTCGACGGGCTCGACCGCGTCATCCACATCGGCAGCTTCTCGAAGACGCTCTCGGCGTCGGCCCGCTGCGGCTTCGTCGCCGCCAAACCCGAATGGATCGACGGCCTCACCGACCTCAAGATCGCCACCTCCTTCGGCGGCGGCCGGATGACCGCCGAGCTGGTGCTCGCCGTCCTGAGCGACGGCGGCTACCGCAAGCACATGGAGACGCTGCGGCAGCGCCTCGCCCGGGCGATGACCGAGGTCTCGGCCCGGCTGAAGGGCCTCGGCGTAACCCCCTGGCTGGACCCCCAGGCCGGCATGTTCCTCTGGTGCCGCCTGCCGGAGGGCATCGACGCGGCGAACGTCGCGCGGGCGGCCCTGGAAAGACGGATCGTGCTCGCCCCGGGCAATGCCTTCAGCCTGTCGCAGACGGCGACGGGTTTCATGCGGTTCAATGTGTCGCAGACGCTGGATGGACGGGTGTTCGAGGTGTTGGGGGATGTGTTGCGAAAGCGGCCGGAAGAAAGATGAGCGGCAACGCCAAAAATGCATGGGGCGAAAGCGAAGGGCAATGGAAGGTGTGCCGTGAGGCCCCCTCATCCGACCCTTCGGGCCACCTTCTCCCCGCTGGGGAGAAGACAGAGCAGGCCGCGCGGCCACCGTCCCACAGCACGAGTCTCAAGCTGGGCGAGGCCTCGCCACATCCCCTTCTCCCCAGCGGGGAGAAGGTGGCGGTAGCCGGATGAGGGGGCCGCACGGCACACACTCACCCTTCCCAGCCACCATCCCATCAAAACGACCGGTTGACCACCTTGTCATTCTCCAGCCGCGTCACGCATCCCTCCAGCTTCGCAAGCAACAGATCGAAATCGAGCGGCTTCGTCAGATAGTCCGCGGCCCCGGCGCGCAGGCCGGCCAGCGTGTTTTCGCGGTCGGTCAGCGCCGTCAGCAGGATGAAGGGGATGTTGGAGAATTGCGGGTGGTTGATCTGGATTTCCGCCAGCAGCTGGTGGCCGTCCATGACGGGCATCGAGATATCGCTGATGACGATGTCGGGCCATTTCGACAGGATCATTTCCAGGCCCTCGGCGCCGTTTGCGGCTTCGAGCGTCCTGTATCCGGCTTCGTTCAGCTCCTCGACGAGGAGGTTGCGGATCTCGACTTCATCTTCAATGCACAGGACGGTGACCATAAGCTATTCCTCAAGCTGCAAAATGTTGATCCTGCGATAGACGCTCTATCGGCAGGAGAATGGTGAAAGTGGTGCCCTTGCCGAGCTCGCTCGCCACCTCGACCTTGCCGCCATGCAGTTCGACAACCTGCTTGACGACGTTGAGGCCGATGCCGGTTCCGGCGATGCCGGTGGCGCTGCGGGCGCGGTAATAGGGCTGGAACAGTTTCGGCAGATCCTCGGCATCCATGCCGATGCCGCCGTCGGCGACCGAAATCTCCACCGTCTTTTCGTCTACTCGCGCGCGGATATGGATATCTCCCGCATTTGGCGAATATTTGACGGCGTTCGAGATCAGGTTGGTAAACACCTGCTCCATCGCGCTGCGGTCGAAGGTCAGGCGGTCGGGGATCGGCGCGAGATCGAGGTGGAACACATGCGCGCGGCTCAGCGGCCGCTGCCGCTCGCAACACTCGACGAGCAACGCTTTCAGATCGCCTTCGCTGGGCTTCAGGATGATCTGCCCGGTTTCCAGCCTGCCGCTCGCGAGGATGCTTTCCATGAGGCCGACCATGCGCACGACCGCGCTGCGGATCACGCCGGCCTTTTCCAGCACGTAATCGCCGCTGACATTGGCGGTCGAGCGGCAGAGCCGCTGGGCGGCGGCATCGATGATGGCGAGCGGCGTGCGGAACTCGTGCGAGGCCATGGCGACGAACTGGCGCTGTAGCGCATTGACGTGGCGCTCATGCGCGAGAAGCCGGTCCAGCTCCTCCCTCTGCCTGTCGATTTCGGCGGTGCGGTCGGCCACCATCTCTTCCAGATGATTGCGGTGATGGGTCAGTTCGGCCTGGCTGTCGAGCAGGGTCATCGACGTCCGGTGCAGGCCGCGTCCGAGCCAGAACACCGCGGTGATCAGTATCGCCAGGCAACCGATGCCTGCCGGCGCGATCTGCTTCAGCAGCATGAAGCCGGGGCGGATCGGCGGCCAGACGAGATAGCCGATCGTGCCGCCGTCATGCGAGGCCACCGCCACCTGCGCCCGCGCGTCCAGACTTTTCGAACGTGTAAAGCGCAGGCCTTCGAGCCTGGCGTAATGGGCGATGTTTTCGGCGACTTTGCCCTCGATGAACTTCACCGAGACGGCGATGAATTCCTGGCCCGGTTCGATCTGCATCCTGGCCGAGCTCGGCAGGATGGGCCGGGCGCTGGCGATCGCCGGCCGGTTGCCGATCATCACTGTGCGCACATGCGCCAGCCGGCCGAGCGGTAAGGCCCCGGGCTTTCCGGCCCCGTCGACGAGTGCGGCGCGCATCTCCCCGGCAAGGGCGGTCATCTCGTTTGCGTCGTCGCTGCCAAGCCGCGGCGGCATGGTGTCGGCCCCGTTGCGGAAGGCGAACATCAGCCGGTTGGTCTCGTCGAAAATATAGGTCCGGTCGTGCCCGAAATACCGGCTCGTCCACCGGCCGATATTGTCGACCAGCCAATCATGGTTGCGCTGCTTGGCGTAAAGGAAGGCATCGTCCCACTTGGTGATGCTTTCCTGCTCGCGCGGAAGCGCGTTGATCTGCTCTTCCAGCCCCTGGCCGACGAAATCGGACTGTCGGCGCAGCGAGATGTCATCGACCTTGACGGAGGCAAGCCAGGCAAAGCCGCAAAGCAACACCGCCGCCGCAGAGGTGAGCGCCACCAGGACGAACGTAATGTGCGATGTGAGCCCGACCTTCAATCCCCGCAACCTTTTGACGGCTTTCGCTACCGGAGAAATTGACACGCAAAAGTTGACGGACGATGAACTACTCTCGGAGAGAAATTGCCCATCCTTCGTCATTGCCGGCGTGCTTGCATTCGCCGTTTCGCCGAGCAGCCCCCTCATCCGCCTGCCGGCACCTTCTCCCCGAGGGGAGAAGAGACTCGGAGCAGCGCCCCATCCCCTTCTCCCCAGCGGGGGTCCGAAGGACGGGTCGAGACCCGTGGCTCGACCCAGGTCGGTAGCCCGAAGGGTCGGATGAGGGGGCCACGGGCACATCGCTAAAGGCAAGCCGGACGCCCTGCCCCGGAGAAAGCAAGAAGCAACGCCGAGCGCGTGCTTCGAGGCTTCGCCCTCCGGGCTGCGCACCTCAGCATGAGGGACCGTTGGAGATTGCCGCATCCCGAGAGAGCCTCATCCTGAGGTGCCCCGCAGGGGCCTCGAAGGACGAGGCGGGTGCTCCGGCGATCGCCGGATGCAATAACTCACCCGCCAGCACTCACGGCCGGCGCACCGCGCGGATCTTGCCGCTGCTGCCGCCGCCGCAGAAGAAGCAGTTGCCGCCATCGGATTCGAGGCCGGAAACGCCGGTGCCCTCGGGCATATCGAGCCGCTCCAGCACCTCGCCGGTCTCGGGGTCGATGCGCCTGACGTCGCTGTCGTCGCCTTCCCAGGTGCCGTGCCAGAGCTGGCCGTCGACCCAGGTCACGCCTGTGACGACGCGGTTGGATTCGATCGTGCGCAGGATCTTGCCGGTCTCGGGATCGATCTGGTGGATCCGGCGGCCGCGATGCTGGCCGACCCAGAGCGTGCCCTCGGCCCAGGCGAGGCCGGAATCGCCGCCATTGCCGGGGGCCGGGATGGTGGTGAGGATCCGGCCGCTCTTCGGGTCGATCTTGTGGATGACGTCTTCGGCGATCTGATAGAGGAATTCGCCGTCGAAGGCCGTGCCGGCATGGGAGGCGACCTCGATGACGCGCACCACCTCGCCGCTGTCGGGATCGAGCGCGTTCAGCCTGTCGCCCGAGGCGAACCAGACATGCCGGCCGTCGAAGGTGACGCCGTGGACGCGCTCGGCATCCGGAAAAGGCCCATATTCGCGCAGGATCTGAGCAGCCGAATTCTTCATCTCTTCCTCCTTGTGGATGGAACCATACTAGTCGCTCGGCAGCGGCCCGGGGAGTAACAAGATCGTCGGGAATGAGGAGAGCGGCGGGCTCATCCAGCGGCGCGCCCGCCCGCGCCCGAGCGCTCGCACCCGGCCCTCGCCGGCAAGCGTATCGAGCGCCCGCTGCACGGTGCGCGGGCTCGCCCCAAGAGCGATCGCCAGCGCCGAGCTCGACCACGCCTCGCCATCGGCGAGCAAGGCGAGCACCGCCGCATGCGGCCCTTCGACGAGCGGCGCCAAGACCGCGATCTCGCCGGTCCCTCGCGGCGAAAGCGCAAAGCCGCGCTTGGTCGCCGAGACCTCCGCCAGCCCGGCAAGTTCGGCGCGCAGCCGACCGATCTCGACGCGCAGCCGCGCGCGGTGGGATTCGTCGGCATGCTTGCCGCGAAAGGCGCGCGCAATCAGCACGCCGCGCGCCACATCCGCCGGCCAGGCCTCGGCAAGCGCGCGGGCAAGCGCAAAAAGCACCGGCCGGCTTGCCAGCGGCACCGCCGCGCCGGCCGCGCGCACGACATGGCGGCAGGCATCGACGACGAGCGCGCCGGATGCAAACAGCGCCTCCACCTCGGCAAGCAGCAGCGGGCGCTCGTTCCCAAGCGAAACCAGCCGCGCCGCCGGGAGATCGAGCACGCGGGCGGCGGCATCGACCTCTGCCGTCAGCACCGGCATATCGGCATGGCGCGCCGCAAGCCCTGCCCGGTCGAGTGCGGCGCGCGCCGCCTCCGTTCGCAGCCGCCGGATGGCGATGCCGGCCGCGACCAGCTCGTGGGCCGCCCGCAATGGCGGCGGCAGCGGCGCCGGATCGAGCGCTGCCATCGCCTGCTCGGCTTCATCCAGGCGGCCGATCAGCACCAGCCGGCGCACGGCGATATTGCCGGCATGGGCTGAATTGACCCGGTCGCCATGCGCTTCCAGAACCTTGCGCGCACCATCCAGCGCCTTGACCGGCCATCCGAGATCGCGCGAGACGAGCGCGATCTCGGCCTCGGCGACCACGCAGCGGGCGCGTGCCACCGCCTCGCGCGGGCCGAAGGCGCGCGCGGCGCTCTTCAACAGCGCCTTGGCGCGCATGAGATCGCCGAGCTGCGCCATGGCGATGCCGCGCAGCGCCAGCGCCGCCGCATCCTCGCGCAGCGCCACCCGTTTCAGGGCGCCCAGCACATCGCCCGATGCCAGCGCCCGCGCCGCGGCCGTGATCAGCGAGTCCATTCAAATCCCGTCACACTTGTCACTCCCGCCATTCGCCCGCCCGGCCGTAATCTTCACTCGATCTCAGGCCACCGCGCCGGATGCTAGACAAGAGACAGGCAAAGGAGAAGACCATGACGGCAATGCTGAACGCAACCCGCGAGCAATGGCTGGCGGCAAGACTCGATCTGCTCGAGGAAGAGAAGGAACTGACGCGGCAGAGCGATGCGCTGGCGGCCAAGCGCCAGCAATTGCCGCGCGTCAGGATCGACAAGGAATACCGCTTCGATACCGACGGCGGCAGCGTCTCGCTGAAGGATCTCTTCGGCGGGCGTTCGCAGCTTCTGATCTATCACTTCATGTTCGGGCCGGATTACAGCGCCGGCTGCCCCTCCTGCTCCTCGATCGCCGACGGCTTCGACGGCGTCTTCGTCCATCTGCAAAACCATGACGTCGCCTTCTGGGCGCTCTCGCGGGCGCCGCTTGCCAAGCTCGACGCCTTCAAGCGGCGGATGGACTGGAGCTTCCCCTGGGCCTCCTCGGCCGGCAGCGACTTCAACGGCGATTTCAGCGTCTGGTTCAGCGCCGAAGAGCAGCGCTCGGGCGGCATCGAATACAACTACCGCCGCGAGCCGCCCGCCCCCGAGCCGGCGCCCGGCAGCACCGTGCAGGAATGGCAACTGCGCGGCAGCGAAGCGCCGATCGTCCAGATCGCGTCCATGACCGGCACCGACGTCGCCACCTACACCCGCGACCGCCCCGGCGTCAGCGCCTTCGAACTGATCGACGGCGCCGTCTACCACAGCTATTCCAGCTATGCGCGCGGGCTGGACGGGCTCTGGGGCGTATACCAATGGCTCGACCGCGCGCCGAAGGGCCGCAACGAAACCGGCATCTGGTGGCGCCACCACGACCGCTACGGCAAGGAGTGAGGCCGATGCCGCTCGCCGCCGCCGATTACCTGTCGCTCGCCGCCGCCCCGACCTTCGCCCTCATGGCCCTGCTGACGGCCGCAACCGGCAGCCATGAGATGATCTGCATGACGACGCCCGATGCCTTCCCGATCGGAGGGATGGTGCCGATGTACCTGCTGATGAGCGGCTTTCACCTGGCGCCGTGGCTGAGGCTGGCTGGAAGGCCGGGTGTGGGCCGGCGGTGATTACTTCCGCCAAATCGGCTTACGTGCCGCATGGCACCCCCTCTGCCCTGCAGGGCATCTCCCCCACAAGGGGGGAGATCGGCAAGTGGCGCAAACTTCGCGTCCGTCTACCGTTTCGCAGGATCGTCACGCTCGTTGTTTGGGGAAACCATTGCGCCCAGCCAATCTCCCTCCTTGTGGGGGAGATGCCCGGCAGGGCAGAGGGGGTGTCGCGCACTCGGCACAAAAAATCCAGCACCGCAGACCCCGCAACCACCTACCAAAACCGATGCCGGTTGCCCAGAGCCGGCCGCCGGCGCGGCGGCGTCCTCGCGGCAGCACCCAGCGCCAGCACAGCGACGGCGACAAGGCCGAGAAGCAGCGGCGCCGTATATCGGTGCGGCGATCGCAGCCCGCCGTCGATGCGGGCAGCATCCGTGGAGGGTCGGTAGAGATTGCCGTCGCTTTCGACGGCGCGCGGCGCCCGCTTGAAATAGGCGGCCATCAGCCGGCCGAGCGTTCTGGCGGCGAGATTGGGCGCCAGCAGATGGGCGAGCCTCGTCGCAGTGGTGACCATGCCGACCGTGGTGGTGGCGCGCGGCGATCGGGCGACGCCGACGATCGCCTCGGCCACGCGGCGCGCATCGAGCACCGGCGGCGGCGCGGAAACCTGCCGCCCGACGAAATTCGCCCCGTGCCGCAGGCCCGGCGTATCGACGAAGGCGGGGTAGATGTCGCAGATGTGGATGCGGGGCTTGTCGGCGAGCTCCGCCCTCAGCGCCTCGGAGAAACCGCGAAGGCCGAACTTGCTGGCGCTGTAGGCCGCCGCAAACGGTGCCGCGGCAAAGCCGCCGAGCGAGATCATGTTGATGAAGGTACCTCTGCCCTGTGTCAGGAAGATCGGCACCACGGCATGGGCATCGTTGATGTGGCCGATCAGGTTGGTGCGGATGATCTGCTCATGCGCCTCGATCGGCGTTTCCTCGAACCGGCCGACCGCGCCGACGCCGGCATTGCTGACCCAGACGTCGATCCCGCCGAGATCCCCAGCCTTGTCGGCGAGCGCCTTGACGGCGGCAGGCTCGGTCACGTCGGTCACGACGGAGATCGCCTCCGCCCCGAGCCCTCTGCACGTCTCGGCAACCTTTTCCAGCGCCTCGCCGTTGCGCGCCGCCAGCACCAGCCTGCTGCCGCGCCGGGCAAAGGCCTCGGCGGTGGCCTGGCCGATGCCGCTCGACGCTCCCGTAATGACCACGACTGCATTTTCGAGCTTGATAGACATTGTTCCGCCTTTCTGTCCTGGGGGAAACGCAGCTCCGCGGCAACGCAGCCATTAAACCCATCTGCGAAACCCGAGTTCCCGGGCAATCGCTGGCTATGCCCGTCGGCGGCCGGCAGCACGGGGGAAAAACGACTCGTTTTCGGCCGCTTACGGAGATTGCTTCGCATCCCGCTTCAGCGGACACATCGGGCGAAGCCGCCGCTCCGTCCGATCCCGATTGTCTTCCCGCCTGAAACTGTGCCATGACCTCTCGACCCCAGCCACGACAACCCAAGGTGCGGCACAGCATGAAGAAGATCGGATTTCTCTCGTTCGGGCACTGGACGCCCTCGCCCCAATCGCAGACGCGCTCGGCGACCGATGCGCTGCTGCAGTCGATCGACCTTGCCGTCGCGGCCGAGGAGCTCGGCGCCGACGGGGCGTATTTTCGCGTGCACCATTTTGCCCGCCAGCTCGCAGCGCCCTTCCCGCTGCTTGCGGCTGTCGGCGCGCGGACGAAACGGATCGAGATCGGCACCGCCGTCATCGACATGCGCTATGAGAACCCGCTCTATATGGCCGAGGATGCCGGTGCGGCCGATCTCATCGCCGGCGGGCGGCTGCAGCTCGGCATCAGCCGCGGCTCGCCCGAGCAGGTGATCGACGGCTGGCGGCATTTCGGCTACGGCCCGCCGGAAGGCCAGAGCGATGCCGACATGGCGCGGCGCCACGCCGAAGTCTTCCTCGAAGTGCTGCGCGGCGAAGGTTTTGCCAAGCCGAATCCACGGCCGATGTTTCCGAACCCGCCGGGCCTGCTGCGCCTCGAGCCGCATTCGGAGGGCCTGCGCGAGCGGATCTGGTGGGGCGCAAGCTCCAACGCCACCGCGGTCTGGGCCGCCAAGCTCGGCATGAACCTGCAGAGCTCGACGCTGAAGGACGACGAAACGGGCGAGCCTTTCCACGTCCAGCAGGCCGACCAGATCCGCGCCTACCGCGCCGCCTGGAAGGAAGCCGGCCATGCCCGCCAGCCGCGCGTCTCCGTCAGCCGCAGTATCTTCGCCCTCGTCGACGAACGCGACCGCGCCTATTTCGGCTATGGCGGCGACGAAGGCGACAAGATCGGCTTCATCGACGAGAAGACCCGGGCAATCTTCGGCCGCAGCTACGCCGCCGAGCCGGATCGACTGATCAAGCAGCTCGCCGAAGACGAAGCGATCGCCGAGGCCGACACGCTGCTGCTTACCGTGCCCAACCAGCTCGGCGTCGAATACAACGCCCATGTCATCGAAGCGATCCTGACCCACGTCGCGCCGGCGCTCGGCTGGCGGTGAGGACGTCGGTTGCTGTGATGGGTTGATCGACGACCTAGACCCTGAGCGCTGGCCATCACAGCCGATGACGAGAGGGCGTGCCGTGTGACACCCCCCTCTGCCCTGCCGGGCATCTCCCCCACAAGGGGGGAGATCGGCAAGAGGCGCAAACTTCGCGTCCGTCTACCGTTTCGCCGGGTTGTGACGCCAGTTGTTTGGGGAAACCATTGCCCCCAGCCGATCTCCCTCCTTGTGGGGGAGATGCCCGGCAGGGCAGAGGGGGGTCATCCCACGGCACGCCCTCTCTCCTTATCTTGTCCCCACGTAAATCGCGGGCGCCCCAACAGAGCGCATCTCCCATCACATCCACCGCATAAACCAAGCCTCGGGACCTTCCTGCCTCGCTGGGCGTTGATGGTGCGAACCTTGAATCGGCCGCAGCACGACCGAATTAAGGCCGTAGCCCGAACCGCTCGAGTTGCCTCATGCCGCGCACGAACCTGAATGACATCCTGATCTTCATGGCCGTCGTCGATGCCGGGAGCTTCGTCGGCGGCGGGCAGGCGATGGGGCTGTCGCGCTCGGCGGCGGGAAAGGCCGTCATTCGCCTGGAAGACCGGCTCGGCGCCCGCCTGCTCAACCGCACGACGAGAAGCCTGAGCCTGACCGAGGAAGGGCGGCTGTTTTACGAGCGCGGGCTGCAGATCCTGGCCTCGGTCGACGAGGCCGAAGCGAGTGTCTCGGGCAAGAGCGGCGCGCCGCGCGGCGTGCTGCGCCTCACCGCTCCCGATGCCTTCGGCCGCCTCGTCGTACTGCCGCTGCTCGAAAAATATCTTCGGGCCTGGCCAGACCTGCAGGCCGAGGTGAGCTTCACCGACCGCCTTGCCGATATCGTCGAGGAGGGCTTCGACCTGGCGATCCGGATCGGCGCGATCCCGGCGGCGACAGACAGCCGGCTGGTCTCACGCGTGATCGCCAGCGACAAGGCGCGGCTCTGCGCCTCGCCCGCCTATCTCGCGGAGCGCGGCGAACCGCGCGATCTCGACGATCTCGCCGCCCATGACTGCCTGTTCTTTGCGAGCCGCAATCAAAGGCAGGGCTGGCGCTTTCGCGGCGAAGGCGGCGCCTGGGTCAAGGCGCAGGGCCGCAGCCGCCTGCGGCTCGACAATGGCGAGGCGATCCGCGACGCCGCTCTCGCCGGCCTCGGCATCGCCCTCCTCCCCGACTTCCTCATCGCCGGCGACCTTACCGCCGGCCGCCTCCGCCAGATCCTGCCCGACCTCGAAACCGACGACGCCAGGATCGTGGCGCTCTATCCCGACAAGCGCCTGCTCGAACCTCGCGTGCGCGGCTTCATCGACCTGATGGCTGAGGAGCTTGGGCGCAGCTAGAGCCGGATGCTTCAGGCGAGCCCCGGTCAAACCCGCGAAAACTCTTCAGCGCCAGCGGCGCAAGCGTGGTCGCAAGATAGGCAATCCCCATCAGGAATAGTGCGGCGGCAAGGCCGAGTGTGCTGATCAGCGCGCCGCCGGCGAGGCCGCCGAAGGGGATGAGGGCGAAGCAGAGGGCGGTGTTCAAGGCGGTGACCCGGCCGGTCAGCGGCTTGGGGATGCGCTCGAAGATCACCGCCGACAGGATCGGGTTGAGGAAGCCCGACGCGAAGCCTGCGATGGCGAGCGTCGCAAAGACGAGGCCGATCGGCGCATCCAGCGCGGGAACGAGAAAGCGCGGAAAGCCGGTCAGCAGGAAAGCCACCGTATAGACCGTCAGGCGCGGCATGCGCTCGCCGATCGCCGCGGCAATCGCCGCACCCGCGATCGAGGCGCCGGCGAAGGCGGCGAACATCGCGCCGAGCAGTTCGGGACCGTGGCCGCTCTCGCGTGTCCAGACCGGCAGCAGCACGGCATGATAGGCCTGGTCGAAGAGATTGGTGACCGCCACCATGGCGACGATGCTGACGAGCACGGCATCGCCGCGGAGAAACCGCCAGCCCTCGCGGAGGTCGTCGAGATAGGAAGCCCGTTCGGCCGATGGAATTTCCAGCGCGGGCGTGCGGCGCGTCGCGGGTATGCCCACGGCAACGATCAGTGCCGCGGCGGCGAAGGTGGCGGCATTGACGAGCAGCGCCTGGCCCGGGCCGATCAGCCCGATCAACGCTCCGGCGCCGGCCGCCCCCGCCGTCGAGGCCAACCGCTCGATGGCGCTGGCAACACCGGTCACCCGTTCGAGCGGCACGCCGGCGAGCGTCGCGATATCGGGAACCATCGCCTGCTTGGCCGCATCGGAGGGGCCGCGCAGCACGCCCATCGCAAAGACGAGCGGCAGCAGCACCGGCATGCCGAGCAGGCCAAAGAGATCGAGAAGCGGCACCAGAGCAACGACGAGCACCGAGGCGGTGTCTGAGATGATGGCGATGCGCTTGGCGCCGACGCGGTCGATCAGCGGTCCGCCGAGCGCCTTGGCGACGACATAGGGCAGCATCTCCACCATCGCCGTCAGCCCCGTCAGCACGGGGCTGCTCGTCGTGCTCAGCACCAGCCAGGGAATGGCGATGGTCGAAAGCCGCGTGCCGGAAAGCGAGAATGTCTCGGCGGCGGCGAGCGCCAGGAACGGCCCGCCCCGTCTCACGGCTTGTCCTCTCCTTCGCGATGCGGCAGGCGGCCGGGATAGGGAAAGGCGTGCAACATGACATAGAAGGGAACCATGCCGGCTTCCTGCGACGCCGCCTCCCCTAGCCGGGGGGCGGCCTGCATCGCGTCCAGGATGACATCCCTCAGCCGTTTCGTCAGCGCCTCAGCCTGATCAGCCGTCATCGGGATGATGATGTCGTCGGCGGCCGTCGCCTTGCGCCACTCGGCCGGCAGCTCGGCATATTCCTCTAGCGCCTGCTGCATCTGGCCGACCTGCAGCGAGAGTGCGGCCTGATTGAAGGCGATGTCGAGATCGAGCGCCTCGCCTTCCGCCTCGCTCGCCGGCACCGAGGTCAGCTCATGGCTGGCGCGCCACCAGCGGTCACGCCGCGAGGCATGCGGCGCCTCCTCGATGAAGCCATATTGGGCGAGTTGGCGCAGATGATAGCTCGTCGCGCCGCTGTTCAGGCCGAGCCGCGCGGCAAGCTGCGTCGCCGTGGCGGGCCCGTCGATCCTGAGCATGCCAAGCATGCGCAGCCGCACAGGATGCGCCAAGGCTTTCAGCGCGGTCGGTTCGGGCACGACCCGGCTGACGGTGCGGGCATCTGGGGCAGGTTGGGGGTGCGGATGTTTCATGCCTCAATCATACAATCGCAAACATATCTTTGCAAAGATTTCTTTGTAAAAAATCACGAACGTCGAAAGACGTTTGGAAACCGCCTTCCGATCTAGCCAAGCATGACCCCACATCCTAAGACCGTCCCCATGATCGGCATGATGCAAGGGGCAATGGGATGACCGAGGACGCACAGAAGAACATCGGCACGTGGTATATCGATCCCGATGCGGAAGATCGTATGGCCGATGGGCATGCGCCCATCTGGCGCCACCTGATCGGCCTCATCCTCGAGCGGGATCTGACGGACAAGAGCGTGCTCGATTTCGGCTGCAACCAGGGCGGCCTGCTGCGCCATCTCTATGCGATCCGCCCCTTCCGCAAGGCGCTCGGCATCGATATCGCCGAAACTTCGATCGCCAAGGCCGAGACGCTGAAGGGCAATCTGCCGATCCAGCATCAGGTCGGCGGCAGGCTCGACGGCTGGAGGGAAGAATTCGATCTCGCCCTCAGCCACGAAGTCATCTATCTCGTTCCCGATATCAACGCCCACGCCGCCGACATCTGGCGGGCGCTGAAGTCCGGCGGCGTCTATTATGCGGTGACCGGATGCCATACGGACAACCCGCTCTGGCCGAAATGGCGCGAGCTCGTCGCCAACCGCACCAACACCGTCGTCCAGGACCGGTCGATCACCGATTACGGCCGCGCCTTCGAAAAGGCGGGCTTCGACGTCTCCGCCCGCAAGCTCGAATATGACGGCTTCATTCCCTTCGTCGCCGACGGCTGGACGCCTGATTTCGCCGATGCGCTGAATTACTACACCCAGACCAAGATCGTCTTCAGGCTGGTGAAGCGCTAAGCTCGCTGAAGTTTCATCAGCTCGACATCGAAATGCGGCGGGCTGTCGGGGGCGACCTGGACGAAGCGGCCCCTGACGCGGAAGATTTCCTGGATGAGCCCGCGTTCGGCAAGCTCGCGCGGCGCGCCGTCGAATCGGAGTTCGCCTTTTTCGAGCAGCGAGATGCGGTCGCTGACGGCGATGGCCTGGTTGATGTCATGGATCGCCATGACGACGGTCACGCCCTTTTCCCGGCTCAGCCGATGCACGAGATCCAGCACCTCCACCTGGTAGCCGATATCGAGGAAGGAGGTCGGCTCATCGAGCAGCAGGATCTCCGCTTCCTGGGCGAGAGCGGCCGAAATCCAGGCTCTTTGCCGCTCGCCGCCGGACAGTTCCCGAAGGCTGCGGTCGGCGAGCCCGGACAGGCCGGTGCTTTCGAGCGCCCATTCGATCGCGTCTTCGTCACGTCTGTCATAGGAGCGGAACAGGCCGACATGCGGATAGCGGCCCTGGCGCACGAGCTGGGCGACGGTCATTTCGTCGGGTGCGGTCGGCTGCTGCGGCAGGAAGGCGAGCCTCTTCGCCAGCATGCGGCGCGACATGGAGGCGACGGCAACGCCGCCGAGCGACGCCCGGCCTCCGGCCGGCCGGATCAGCCCGGCCAGCGCATGAAGCGCCGTGCTCTTGCCCGAGCCGTTCGGGCCGATCAGCGCCCGGATCTCGCCCCTTTCGAGCGAAAGGCTGAACGCGCTGAGCGCCTTTCGCTGGCCGTACATCACCGAGAGGTCGGAACAGGACAGTGGCATTTCGGCCTCACATGGTTTTGCGCAGCAGCGCGAGCAGGAGCGGCACGCCGAAGACGGCCGTGACGACGCCGATCGGGATTTCCTCGGCTTGGCCGAGCAGCCGGCCGATGAGATCGCCGAGCGTGACGATGACGGCGCCGAGCACGATCGTCAGAACAAGCGACAGCATGAAATTCCGTCCCGCCAGGAAACGGGCGAGATGCGGCACGACAAGACCGATGAAAACGACAGGGCCGACCGCGCCGACCGCGCTTGCCGCAAGCGCAGAAGATACGATCAGCACGATCGAGAACTGTCTCTTATAGCCGAGCCCGAAAGAACGGGCGACGGATGCATCGAACTGCAGCAGCGTCAAGGGCCGGTAGATCACCGGCAGCATGGCAAGCCCGGCGATGGTGAAGGGCAGCAGGAAGAGCGCGTGATCCCAGCTGCGGGCGTAAAGGCTGCCCGACAGCCATTCGAGGATGATCTCGATGCGGGCAGATCCCCAGCCGGCGATGAGGCCGATCGCCACCGCATGCAGAACCGCCCCGACCGCGACGCCGCAGAGCGTGATGCGCAGCGCGCTGAGGCCGAGGCGAAAAGCCAGGAGATAGATGACGCCGCCGGCGAGCAGGCCGCCGGCAAGCCCCGCCGCCGGCAGCCAGGCGACCGGCAGTTCGGCCAGCGTGTTCGAGCCCGGCTCGAAGATATAGACGGTGAAGAGCAGGAAGACCGTCACCGACAGCGTCGCGCCCTGCGACACGCCCATCAGCGACGGATCGGCCAGCGGATTGCGGGTGATGGTCTGCAGCAGATATCCCGCCAGCGAAAAATGGATGCCGGCCAGAATGCCGGTGGCGATGCGCGGCAGCCGGATATCGAGAATGATCAGCCGCGCTTCCGCCGAGCCGCCGCCGGTCAAGACGGCCGCGACATCGCCCATCGGAATATCGGCGACGCCGAGGAAGATCGCCGCCGCCAGCGACAGGACCGTCAGGATGGCCAGTGCGGCGGCCATGCCGAAGCCTGGCGAAGCGGCCGATGTCGATGCCGGGGCGCTCATCGGGTCTCGCCCGCTAGGCTCAGCCGCCCGCGCTGGACGAGATAGATGAAGACAGGGCCGCCAAGCAGCGCGGTGACGATGCCGACCGGCAGCTCGCGCGGGATGGCGATGCTGCGCGCCAAGACGTCGGCGACGGTGACGATCAGCGCGCCGAGGGCAGCGCTAAGGCCAATCTCCCATCCCGTGCCGCGCGGTTTGAGCAGCCGGGCGATTTGAGGAGCGGCGAGCCCCACGAAGGCGACCGGTCCGGCGACCGGCGCGACGCCCGCGACTGGAAGGACGGCGAGAACGAGGATGAGCGGCTTCCACAGGCCGAGCTGCAGGCCCATGCCGGCCGCCGCATGATCGCTCAGCCTGAACATGGCGATGACACGCCGCAGCAGCAGCGCGCCGGCGACGCCGGCGATCGTCCAGGGCAGCATGTAGAAGAGATGCGACCAGCTGCGCCCCTGGAAACCGCCGGCAAGCCAGAAGAGCAGCGATGCCGATTGCGGCCCGGTCAAAAGCAGCACATAGGTGGTGATCGCGCCCAGGAAGAGCGAGACGCTGACGCCGCCGAGCGCCAGCTGCAGCGGCCGTCCCTGCCCGCCATGCGACACCCAGAACGTCACCGAAGCTGCCGCAAGCCCGCCGGCAAGGCCTATGAAGGGATAATAGGCCGGCGATACCAAGGGCAGGAAGACGAAACAGCAGACGATCGGCGCGACCGCCCCCGATGTGACGCCGGTGATGCCGGGATCGGCCAGCGGATTGCGCGTCAGCGTCTGCAGCACATAGCCGGAAACGGCAAGCCCCGCCCCGCCGGCGGCAGCCGTCAGGCTGCGCGGCAGCCGCAGCGTCCAGACGAGAATGGATTCGATCTTGCCGTCGGGCGCCAGGAGCACGCGAATGACGGTTTCAACCGACAGCGTCTTGGCGCCGATCAGCAAGCCGATCAACACCGCCAGAATGGTGGCGATGACGATGAGCCCGATGGTCAGGAATGATTGCCGGGGGCTCATCGCCGGTCTCGTCCCCGGCTTAGTTCTGCAGTTCGGCCGGGATCAGCTTGGCGGCTTCCGCCTTGACGTCGACGGCCGGGAACGTGTCGGGATAGAGGTAGTGCGCGGCCTCGCGCAGCACGATTTCGCGGGCGATCGGCCCGTTGGTCTCGACCCACTGGTCGCCGACATAGAAGACCCGGTTGTTCTTGACCGCCGAAAGCTGCGACCAGATCGGGTTGCTCTCATGCGGTCGATCCGGACCGGAATCGTAGACGAAGATCACTTCCGGGTCCTTCTCCAGCATGGTTTCGAGGCTGAGGTCGATGCCGAACTCGCCGACCGGGGTCTTCGGGCCGGGAACATTGTCGCCGCCGATCGCAGCGACGATCGAGGCCGAAGTGTTTTCCGTGTGGAAGGCGAAAGGTGTCGCACCGCCCCACATGATCAAAAAGCGCGGATGCTTGTCCTTCGGCGCCTTGGCGGCGAATTCCGCCAGATGCTTGCGGAAATCGGCGTTCAGCTGCTCGCCGCGCTCGGGCTTGCCGAGCAGCTTCGAAAGGGCGGCGGTTTCGCTGTAGCTCTCTTCGAGCAGCTCCATATTATAGGCGACGTAAGGCGCGATGTTCTGCAACTGCGCCGCATTGCCGACCGTATAGCGGCGGATCGCGATGATCAGGTCCGGCTTGGCTTCGGAGAGAAGCTCGAGATTGGGCTTGGCGCGCTGGCCGATCTGCTTCATCCCGGCGGTCAGGCCGAGCAGGAAGTCCGGCTCGCGGCCTGCCGTCATATACGTGCTGGCGACCGGCTTGATGCCGAGCGCGAGTGCGACGTCATCGGCGAAATAGGAAATCGAGGCAATGCGCTTCGGCTGCGCCGGGACTTCGACGGTCACGCCGCGATCATCGACGATCGAGACCTTCTTGCCGTCATCCGCCTGGGCGGCTCCCGCGATAAGCACCGCGGACAGGCTGAGCGCCGAGAAAAATTTACGTGCGTATCGAGTCATGTCTGAAAACTCCCCTCTCGTGCCGGCAGGCTTTAGCCAAAAAAGCGGAGTTTAACAATCATGATTTTCTTGCGCGTCTCCTTCGAAGACGATGCTGGCTCAGCCCTCGGCCAGAGTGAAGACGGCACAAGGCTCGGCAATCCCGCGCAGGGCATGCTCGCCGAGCGGCGTCAGGGTGGCTTCAGTGTTTTCTGCGACGGCGCCCGAGATCAGCACGCTTCGGCCGAGCGGCTTGCAGAGCCCTTCCAGCCGGCTGACCAGATTGACCGCCGGGCCGATGGCGGTGAAATCCAGCCGGTCGGCCGCGCCGATATTGCCCCAGAGGATCTCGCCGAAATGCAGCGCGGCGCCGAAGGGCAGCGGCGCCAGCCCCTCGGCCTCGCGCATCCGGTCGAGATGGATCATGCCGGCGCGGATGGCCGCGACCGCCCGCAGCGCCGCCTCGCAGGCTTCGCGGTCGCCCCGGGCTTCCGCGCCTGTCGTGACCGGAAAGATCGCCAGCACGCCGTCGCCGATGAATTTGAGCACCTCGCCGCCGAAGGCATGTACGGCGCCGGCGACGCGGTCGAAATAGGCGTCGAGCGCGGCGATCATCGCATGCGGCTCGGTGACTTCGGAAAGCGCGGTGAAATCCCGCAGATCGGCGCAGAGAAGAGCGGCACGGATGGTTTCGCCGGTGCCGCGGGCAAGCGCGCCCGATTGAACCCGGGCCGCACTGCGCCGGCCGAGATAGGCTTCGAGCAGCGCCGTCCGCGCCTCCCGCGCCGCAAGTGCGGCGAGCGGCGCGGCGGCAAAACGCGCGACCTCCCGCAGCCGGGCGGCTTCTTCGGGAGCGAAAGCCTCCGCCCCTGCCTCATTGGCAATGCCGGCCCAGCCGAGCAGCGGGTCATCCTGCGAAGGCCCGATCCTTTCCTCCCAGACCGGCCCGAGCCCGGCCAGCCACTCGCGCCCGGCATCGCTGCGTGGTGCTGCGGCAAAGGCGAGCGCCTCGATGACCGCCCCGGTCTCGGCCCGCCACAGCCAGGTGCGCCGCGCAATGATCGGATGCGGCACCGAAAGCGTCAGGGCGCCGCCGGAAACCGGCAAGCCTTCGGCAAGCAGCCGGCGCCCGAGCTCGGCCAGAAACCGCTCGGGACCGGGCGACGCCGCAGCCTCGTCAACCAGCCAGGCAAGGGAGGAAGGCAGATCCATGAGTCGAGAATGGCACCGCCCCCAAGGCTCCGCAAGCCCGGGGCATCCGCCCGCGGATGCTCCCGCGGCCCGGCAGGACAGCCAAGGGCTGTCCGGAAGGGCCTCCTCTCGGCTCCATCTCCCCCAGGGCATCCGCGTGCGGATGCTCGCGCATCCCCAACGAATCTCCCGCCGGAGCCGTCCCATCACCCCTGTCAACCCCACCGCTCAAAAAGCCTGTTGAAAACCCGCTTCTTCGGTCGAAGACAACCAGATATACACCTTTGAATTGCGGGACATTCGTTTCATAATGTGCCAGCCTGTCCTTAGCGATTGAGGGGTTGCTATGGGCACGACATTCTGGCCGAAAGATCCGCTTGATGGGAATGACATGACGCTGCTGACGACGATCCTTCGGCGGTGGTGCGCACGCTATGAGATCGAGTTCACCGCGGAAGAGAGCAAGCGGAAGGCGAAGGAACTCGTCGAATGGTTCGAGTTCGGCGTCAAGGACCCGATCGAGCTCGAAGAGCTGATCGACGGCAAGCACTGGCTGGTCAGCCGGATCTGACCTGAGCGTGATTACAGTTTCCAAAAGAAAAGGCCGGGCGAAACATCGCACCGGCCTTCGTTCGTCAGCCTCATGTGGAGGCTTTTAGTAGTCGTCCCGCCAGCGGCGCTCGCGGTCCCAGCGGCGTTCATGGCGCCAGCGCGGGCCATCCCAGTCGCGGTGGCGGCGTTCCCACCCCCAGCGGGGCGGACCGCCATAGAAAGCCACCGGCGGCGGGCGGCGCCAGTTGCGGCGGCATTCGCCCCAGCGGGTCAGGTGCCAGCCGCGGCCGCAGGCGTAGTCGACCTTGGTGACATCGCCCTTCGTGACATCGCTCGCGACCTTGCTCGGGACGTTGATTGTTCCCATCGGCATCGCCTGCGCTGTGCCGATCGAGAGGCTGCCAGCAAGCAAGGCAGCCGCGATAGAAAGTGCCTTCATCGAAAACTCCATTTCATCCAGCCGTACCCACCTTAGGGTTGGCAAATTGAACTGGAGATGAACCGGGCATTCATGTTTGCAGGTGAAAAAACCGTGCTTTTTGACGGCCGATCGGAGCCCGGCCGGCCGTTTTTCCCGCAGCGGCAAGCGCTTGAGAAGCGCCCCGCGCCCGCGGAAAATCATTCATGTCCTTCCGTAAAAAGGATCAGGACCCGGATCGCGGCCGGCAGCGACCGCGGTGAGCCGTCCGAGATAATGCGCCCAGCCCTCGGCATGGCCGGCGCACTGCTCCTCGCTCGGCAGGCCGCTATGGGTGAGTCGGAGCAACGTCCCGTCCGGCTGCTCGATCAGGTCGATCTCGACCAGGCTGGAGCCCGGCGGCACCACCTCGCTGCCGTCCCACCCGAAGCTGTAGGCAAGCCGATGCACCGGCACGACCTCGCGAAACGAACCTCTGGCGAAGCGCGCGCCGGTGACGTTGACGAGATAGAGCCCGCCCGGCTCCGGCTCGATCTCGGCCTCCGTTCCCATCCAGCGCAGAATCTTCTCCGGATCGGTCATCAGCGCAAACACCGCCGCCGGCGGCGCCGCAATATGCGCCTCGCGGCGCACGACGAAAGACTCTGGCATGCCTCCCTCCCATAATAGTGGCGGCTGGCCCCGCCTGATGCGGGACGGCGCGTGATGCTGTTTCGGCGTGAATGTCCTCATGGAAGGATGTAGGCGGAGGCGCGCGCTGAGCAAGGGCGATGGAAGCCGCTCCTCGCATCGTCGGCACCGGTGCCGCTACTAAACCGCTGCAACGCCACTCGCCATTGTGCCTTCGCTTCCGCTCCGTGCATTCGCGGCTCGGCCGCTCACCCCCTCATCTGCCTGCCGGCATCTTCTCCCCGCCGGGGAGAAGCGGAATCGCCGCAACGTCTCGCTCCCTTTGGAACGTTCGCAATGGAATGAAAACCCGTGCGGCTTGCTCCCCCTTCTCCCCAGCGGGGAGAAGATGCCCGTTAGGGCAGATGAGGGGGGTGAGGAGCGAAAGCGACGAGCGCCTTGAGCGCAAGCGAAAGGCAAGTGGCTTCCATCACGCCTGTGGATAGGTAGGTAGAGGACGATCAGCCGAAGCATGACGCCCCCTGAGATTGCGGCCCACACCGCCTCAGAACCAATTCCCCCCTATTGCCAGCGCGCCGCCTTGCCCCTATTGTCGCGCCGTTCTCAGGGCGGGGTGAAAGTCCCTACCGGCGGTATGCAGTTTCGATTGCGAGCCCGCGAGCGCCTTCTCTAGGGAAGGGTCAGCAGATCAGGTGAGATGCCTGAGCCGACGGTCATAGTCCGGATGAAAGAGAACGCGCGTTCCTGCTGCCCTTGCCGGCAGCCGGTGAACGTTCGTGATCGCCTTGGGTGACGTGTCTGTACGCCAAAGGAGATTACCATGACACCCACCCGTTATGCCTTCGTCAAAGCCGGCTGGCACGCCGATATCGTCGACCGTGCGCTCGAAGGTTTCCAGCAGCTTATTCCCGCTGAGCAGATCGACGTGTTCGACGTTCCCGGCGCATTCGAAATGCCGCTGCTGTCGCGCGATCTTGCCGCGTCCGGGCGCTATGGCGCCGTCATCGCCGCCGCCTTCGTCGTCGATGGCGGGATCTACCGCCACGAATTCGTCGCCCAGGCCGTCGTCGATGGCCTGATGCGCGCCGGCATGGATACCGGCGTCCCGGTCCTGTCGGTCTCGCTGACGCCGCATCACTATCAGGAAACCGAGCACCACACGCAGATCTACCGCGCGCATTTTGTCGAGAAAGGCCGCGAGGCGGCCCGCGCCGCCCTGATGATCGGCAAGACGCGCGCCGCTCTTGCGGCATAAGGAACCGCGCAACAGGCGGCGGGACCAGCCCGCCGTCTTCTCCTTGCGAAGGGAAGAATTGATTCGACGCCTCGCCCGCGCTGTGGTCCACTCGACCCGACATGTATCGCCATTCTTAATGCGTCCAAACCTTGAGGGAGCTGAAGATGAGCAATGCAATGCGCAGTGAAACCCCCACAGAATCCATCAGAACACGGCCCGCCGACACCAAGCTCGAAGTGGTGGTCATCCCCGTTTCCGACGTCGACCGCGCCAAACGTTTTTACGACGGCCTCGGCTGGCGGCTCGACGCCGACTTCGCCAATGACGCCGATTTCCGCGTGATCCAGTTCACCCCGCCCGGCTCCGGCTGCGCCATCATCTTCGGTAAGAACGTGACCGCCGCCGCCCCCGGCTCCGCCCAGGGCCTCTACCTCATCGTCTCCGACATCGAGGCCGCCCGCCGCGATCTCATCGCCCGCGGCGTCGCGGTGAGCGAGGTCTTCCACGACGCATCCGGCGTCTATGCCGGCAAGGACGAACCCTATCTCTTCGGGCGCCTGCGCATCGCCGGCCGCGATCCCGAGCACCGTAGCTACCGCTCCTTCGCCTCCTTCAGAGATCCGGACGGCAACGGCTGGCTGTTCCAGGAAGTCACCACCCGCCTGCCCGGCCGCATCGACGCCGAAGAAACGGCCTTCTCGACCTCGAGCGACCTCGCCTCCGCGCTCCGCCGCGCAGCCAGCGCCCACGGCGAACACGAGAAACGCAACGGCGGCAAATACGACGAGAACTGGCCGGACTGGTACGCCGAATACATGGTCAGCGAACAGGCCGGCCGGGAGCTGCCGCTATAGGCAGCGGCAGGATCGTCACTGCTGAGATTTGCGGCAGGACGCACTGTTGCGGCGCGTCCTTCGAGGCTCCGGCCTCTGGCCTGCGCTCCTCAGGATGAGGAGCGTTGGAGAATGCCGCGCTGATAAAAGCAGGCGGAGGATCTTGCGTCGGTTGCTCACGAGCGCCTTGATCCCGCAGCAGCCCGTCATTGAGGCGCCTGCCGCCAACGCCCCTGGTTCGACGGCGCGGCACGCCCCAACGCCCCTAATTGAGGGCGCGGCACGCTCCAACGCCCCTCATCCTGAGGCGCGCAGGCCAACGGCCGGAGCCTCGAAGGACGCGCTCCGGCATCGCTCCTTGCGAGGCACACGCCACCGCTCACCGCTCGAATATATCCCGCCACTGCTTCTCGCCGATCAGGCAATCCGTCGTCGGCAGGCCGGCGATCTTCCGCGCCTTTGCCGGCGGGGGAAGGCCGCTGATCTCAAGCACCAGCTTGCGGCGCACGGCGATGGCGAAATCCTCGATCTTATGGACCGGCAGCACGAAGGCGCCGGGGCCGCCGATCACGCAATCGGCGTAATATTTGTCGAGCCCGCCCGGCGCATCGGAAGGGCGCAGCATGATGGCGAGGCCGTTGATGACCATGCCTCTTGCCACCGCCTTGTCCCGGGCGGGTGTCACCGGATCGCCTGAATTGTTCGGGCCGTCGCCGGAGATGTCGATCACCTCGCGCCGGCCCTGGAAGGGGCTGGTGACGATCATGCTGGCGCCCTGGTCGATGGCGGTGGAGATCGAGGTGCGCCGCTGGGTAGCGATCGGCCGGGCGCCGAGCTTGTCGGCAAAGGCGATCGCATCCGCTTCCGTCTCGATCACCTGCCAGTCGATCATCGAATCCTGGACGACATAGCCCGCCCATTCGAAATAGCTGATGGCGATGCGCCCGGTGAGCCCGCTCTGGACCGCGGCGATGAATTCCTTGTGCTTGAGCGCCTCGACGTAACCCTCGCGCTGGATGCTGATCTCCTCGAAATCCATCGACCGCGAGGTGTCGACGGCAAGCACCAGCGTCACATCGACCTCGTTTGCCGCCGCCTGCGCCGCCGGAGCGACACCGGAAAGACTCATGAGCACCGCAAGCGTCGTCAGCATCGGCAGATCCCCACGCATTCAAGCCGCGCAACTCTATCACAGCTTGGTCTGGGAAGGGTGCACCGGCACGCGCGCCGCTTCAATTTTCGGTGATGGAAAAGCGCTCGGCTCGCCATTTCGAGGCTGTCATGACCGCGGTGCCTCTGAGTTGGCAGCTTCCCTGCCTCAGCGTCAAACCCACGCCCATCAATGCAGCGGCAGCCATAAGGGACTTTTCCATGCCTTCAGCGCTTCGAGAAAGACCTGCAGGCGCAGCGGCAAAAACCGCCGGGTGGGATAGACGGCATGCACGAAGATTTCCTCCGACGACCAGTCCGGCAGCAGGCGGACGAGCTCGCCTTTGCGTATCTCTTCGTCGCAATAGGTCGAGGGCAGCAGCCCGATGCCGTGGCCGCGATAGGTGAAGGCGCTGACCGCGTCGAAATCCCGGCTGGAGACCGGCCCCGATACCCTGATGTCGATCGATTTCCGTCCGCTGACCAGATGCCATTCCGCTTCACCGTTGCGGCCATTCAAGAGCACGCAGTCGTGATCCCTGAGGTCCTCGGGCTTCGAAGGAGGTGCCCTGCCCTTCAGATAGTCCGGGGCGGCGACGAGATATCGGACGCTCTTGCCGAGCCGCTGCGCGACGATGGAGGAATCCTTCAATTCGCCGAAGCGGATGCCGAGATCGATATTCTCGGCCACCAGATCGAGGAACAGGTTGGTGACGAAGAGATCGATCTGAATATCGGGATAGGCCTTCAGAAAGGAAGAGATGAATTCGTAAAAGGCCTCCTGTCCGAAGATGACGGGAACGGAGATCTTCAACAAGCCTTCCGGCTTTCTCTGCGTTTGCGTGAGCGCCTGCTCGGCATTGAGCAGATGGGCGAGCGGCTCGCTGCACCTGGCGTAATAGGCTTGGCCCTGCCCAGTAAGACTGAGCTTACGCGTCGTGCGCTGGATGAGCGTGACGCCAAGCTGCTCTTCGAGCGACGTCACCTTCCGGCTGACGGTTGAAACGGGCATGCCGAGCGAGCGAGCCGCACGGCTGAAACTGTCATACTGCGCCACCTTCACGAAAACAGCGATGTCGTTGAGATCGGCCATGTCGGGACTTTTGCATTAATGCAAAAGAGAATCCAGATATTTCCATCTAATTGCGCAATCTGGTTTTCGCCATATTCACCTTGCGAAACAACCACAACCCGATGGCGGCGCGATCGCAGCGGCCCCATCTCGAGCGACCCCGCCTTTGCATGGCCCGCGTTGCCCGAACCAGATCAATGGAGTTCAACATGACCAAGCAAAAGACAGTCATCGTCACGGGCGCCTCCCAGGGTATCGGAGCCGGCCTCGTCAACGCCTTTGTCGAGCGCCGCTACAACGTCGTGGCCACCTCGCGTCAGGTCAGCGCCTCGGATGCTCTCAAGGCTTCCGATAGGCTAGCCCTCGTCGACGGCGATATCGGCGATGCCGAGACCGCGGCCCGCGTTGCCAGAACGGCGATCGACCGCTTCGGCTCGATCGACGCGCTCGTCAACAATGCCGGCATCTTCCTGACCAAGCCCTTCATCGACTACACGATGACAGATTTCCGCAAGCTTTCCTCGACCAATCTCGAAGGCTTCATCCACCTGACCCAGCAGGTCATCCGGCAGATGCTGGCCCAGAAGACGGGCGGCAGCATCGTCAGCATCACCACGCCTCTGATCGACCATCCGATCGCCGGCTTCTCCGCCTCGGTTTCCATGATGACCAAGGGTGGCATCGACGCCATCTCCAAGAACCTCGCAATGGAATATGCAAGCGATGGAATCCGCGTCAACACGGTCGCTCCCGGCGTCGTCGACACGCCGCTGCACAAGGACAATCCGAAGGATTTTCTGAAGACGCTCTCGCCGATGGCAGGCATTTCCAATGTCGATGAGATCGTCGATGCGGTGGTCTTCCTGACCGAAGCGCCGCGGATCACCGGGGAGGTGCTGCACGTCGACGGCGGCGCACATCTCGGCAAATGGTAAACCCGCTCGAAACGAAGGCAGCCGGCGCGGAACGCCGGTTGCAGGATCTCGGCATCGCCCTTCCCCCGCCGCCGACGCCCTTCGGCGCCTATGTCGAGGCGGTCAGGACCGGCAAGCTGGTCTTCTTCAGCGGCATGCTGCCGGTCGTCGACCGCAAGCCCCGCTATATCGGCCGCGTCGGCGGCGCACTGACTGCCGAAGACGGCCGCAAGGCGGCCGAGACGGCGACGCTGAGCGCCCTTGCCGCCGCCAGGGAATATCTCGGCTCGCTGGACCGGGTGGCAAAGGTCGCCAAGCTCGGTGTCTACATCGCCACCGAAGGCGACTTCCGCGACCATCCGAAGGTCGCCGACGGCGCATCTGAACTGCTGCTCCAAGTCTTCGGCGAAGAAAGGCTCTCCGGCCGGGTCGTCCTCGGCGTCGCCAGCCTGCCGTTGGGTGTACCGATCGAGCTCGAGCTCATTCTTGAGGTCGAGGACTGAATACACAGGGCGCGCCTCGGCGCGCCCTGTAATTTTTCCGCCGCTGCTCCCTCACCCCGCAATCAACAGCAAGACATACGCGATCACGCTCACCATCAGCCCGCGAAAGGCGAAGGTGACGCAGCGGTATTTGTTGCGGGCGATGGCGGAGAGGATGTTGGCGTTTTCGAGATACTGGTCGAACAGATAGCGCTCGTCGCGGCGAAGGGCGGCGTCGAAGAACATGTCGCGATGCTTCGGCCAGGCGCCCCAGAACAGCGAGGTGGACGTCCCGAGATGCCGCGGCAGCACGACGAGGATCGCCGACAGGATCGAAAAGACCGAGGCTGCCGCAAGCAGGCCGGAGAACAGCACGCTGCCCGACGTGCCGCCGGTATAGCGCGCCAGGCTGAAGACCGCCCTCACCTCGCTGGAGCTGACCAGAAAGGCGAGCATGAAAGTAAAGATATAGGCGGCCTTTTGATCGGATATCTTGATCTGATCATAAAATATGTCGTTGATTTTCTTGATATGATCGAAATACTCGGTGCTGACGTCGCCGCTCGACGGATTGCTCAGCATAACCTCCGTGGCACTTTCGAATTCGCTCACCTGAATACTCCACCCCTAAAGTGTTTCCCTGATAGTACACTTTGGAACGAAAGCAAGAACACGTGTGCAACATGCTTGACTTTTCCACTCTACACGGACAAAGGGGAAGCGGGGTATGGGGCGGAGTCATGCGCGGTTATTCCAGTAACATCTGTCGCGTCGGGGTGGCGCTGGCGTTTGCAGTGCCCGGTTTCGGGCTGCCGGCGATGGCCGATCCCGTGCCGCGCGCAACGCCGGTCGCCGGCTCCGTCATCGCCCGCAAGACCGGCGAGGAAGTCCGTTTCATCGACGTGTCGGATTGGCGCGTCGTCGACATCAACCAGGATCTTCTGACCGGCGACGTGCTGCGCACCAATGCCAACGGCCAGCTCGCCATCGTCTTTTCCGATCACACCCAGGTCCGCCTCGGGCGCAATTCCTCGCTGCAGGTCAAGAAGATGGCGGCGAGCGGCGATACGATCCTCAATCTGCAGTCCGGCACGATCTGGGCGCGCGCCGAGCGCGGCGGCCAGGGCCTGACGATCGAGACGCCTGCGGCGGCCGCCGCCATCCGCGGCACCGACTGGACGATGACGGTCGAAGGCGCCAAGACCTCGATGATCGTGCTGGAAGGCCGCGTGGCGCTCTCCAATCCGCAGGGCAGCGTCGAGGTGAGCGAAGGCGAAGGGGCCGTCGCCACCATCGGCCAGGCGCCGACCAAGATCATCAGCGTCAATCCCGACGACCGCGAACAGATGCTGTTCTATCTCGACCTGCGCGACGGCTTCGACCTGATGCCGACCTCGCCGCTGCGGGCCGACCGCATGGCCACGGAGCGCCGCCGCCTGCTGGCGCTGCCGCCGGAGAGGCGCACGACCGAGGACTGGCTGGAGCTCGCCGAAGTGCAGAGCGCCTTCGACGGCCGCCAAGCCGCGGCCGCAACCTTGCAGAAGATCCGCGGTCGCAAACTGACGGCGGCCCAGCAGGCGCGCGTCGATCTGATCGACGCCACCATCGCCGGCTCGGAGAAGCGCTATTCCGATGCCGCCAGGCTGTTCCAGAAGGCTTTGCCGCATCTCGACCCGACACGTCGCAACATGGCGCAATATGGCGGCTATTTCGCCCGCTCGCTCGCCGATCCCGCCCATGCCGAACCGCCGCCGGCCAATACCACCGGCCCCTATGGCGCGATCATGCAGGCCTATACGACGGGCTTCCTGAAGGACCCGCGCGCAGCGATCGAGATCATCAAGAAAGCCGAGCAGCGCTATCCCGACGATCCGACCCTGCCGGCGATTCGCGCCCAGCTGGCGGAACTCACCGATGACCGCGAGCAGATGAAGGAAGCGATAGAGCGCTCGCTGTCGCTCGACCCGGATCATCCCATGGCTCTGTCGGCCCGTGCCGGCTACAGGGCGACCTATGAAAGCGACATTGACGGGGCGCTCGCCGATTTGAACCGCGCCATCGCACTTGCTCCCGGCGCATCGGGCACGCTGAATTCGCTCGGCCTGCTGCAGAGTTCGCGCGATGCCAATGGCGAAGCGGAAAAGGCCTTCAAGAAGGCGATCGAACTCGATCCGCAGGACCCGCTGCTGCGCGCAAACCTCTCGATCCTCTATCTCGACCAGGGGCGGATGAAGGAAGCCAAGCGCGAGATCGACACCGCGATTGCCCTCGATCCCTCCTTCGATCTCGCTCTGCTCGCCCGCGGCCGCTATTACCTGCAAACCGGCGAGCGCGAAAAGGCGCTGCAGGACCTGCTGGCCGCCAGCACCGCCAATCCCGGCCATTCGCAGTCGCAGTTGATGCTCGCCGCCGCCCATTACGAAAAAGGCGACCGCATCCCTTCCCAGCAGGCGCTCGACAATGCCGACCGGCTCGACGACAACGACCCGGCAATCTCGGCCTTCCGTACTGCGGTCGATATCGACGATTACGACGCCGACGGCGCGATCCGCAACGCTCAGGAATATCTGCGCCGTTCGCGCGCCCGCGGCGGCGATTACGGCTCGCTCGGCGCCAATGCGAGCGCCGGTTCGACGCTCAACAACGCCTTCCGCCTGCAGGGTCTGGATGCCTGGGGCCGCTATTACGGCGATGCCGTCTTCGATCCCTTCAAGGGCACCGGTTATATCGACCAATCGATCAAGGGCAGCATCTTTCCTTTCGTCAACGCGACCAGCTTCAGCGACGACAATATCATCCAGAACCGCGGCAACGCCTCGAGCTACTCATCCTTCATCCAGGGCCTGCTGCTCTCTCCGCACATGCTGTCGGGCCGTTCGCGTTCGGCAACGCTGTTCGACGTGCCCTTCATCGAAGGCTCGCTCGGCGGCGGCATCAACAGTGTCGACGGCCATACGAGACGTATCGGCGAGGCCGAAATCCAGGGCTATTCCAACGAGACGATCCCGATCAGCTTTTACGGCAACCTCAATTGGGAGGAGATTGCCCGCGACGGCAATTATACGGACTTCGGCGGCTTCTCCACCGACAACAAGATCCTTGGCGGCAACGGCTATCTCACTGCGACGATCACGCCGGATGATCGCGTCGTCGCTTATGTCAACAGCGGCAGACGTGATTACAACCTGGATACTCTGAGCGAGAACTCTCAGCTGTCCACACTTTTGAATGCCGGGCTGTTCCGACCCATTTTCGGCCCCGGCGGTCTCGCGGCACCTGATGACTTGCCGCTTTACCTGAACCGGCGAGATATAGGCACGACAACCAATGCCGGCATTGGCTGGAGCCATACATTCGGCTACGAAAATGTACTGAACGCGGCACTGCTCTATTCCGCAGCAAGAACGGAGACGACGACCGACCTGCGATTCGACTGGGAGAGAGTCCCGATCCTCGGTGGTCCTGGCACCGACATCCGTCCCTTCGGGCAAACGGTCGAGGAACTAAGCTCGAAAACCTATGTCGCAGCGCTCAACCACAATATCGCTGCCGGGCCCTTGACCTTCCGCTACGGCATCGAGGGCGGCTGGATCGACGCGCAGAACAGCAGCTATTTCAATCTCGAAGAAATCTTTCCGGTTCTCCTGCCGGGGGTTACTCTTGGGCCGACGGAAGCCGACAATCGCGTCGACATCGCCCGTGCCTATATCGACGTGCTGCACGAGATCACGCCTGATCTGAAGGCCGAATATGCGCTGTTCGGCACGCAGATGAGCGGTGGCGGCATCGATGTCAACCGGCTCGAGCCGCGCGTCGGCCTTGCCTGGTCGCCCGTCGAAAACCACTGGCTGCGCGCCGCTTTCATGCGCCAGGGCGTTGATACCGGCGTTCCCACCCTTGCCCCGATCGGCATCCTCGGCCTGCAGTCGAACCAGTTCGCGGTCGGCATTGACGGCTATACCGATACGGTCGCATTGCAATGGGATGCTGAATGGACCGACCGCTTCTTCACCTCGGTCGAATACCAGCACCAGGACCTGCATGATTTCTCGATCGACCTGCCGCTGATCTCGCTGCCTTCATCGGACAGTCTGCCACTGTCGCGCGGCAGCCTCGATCGCGCCGCCATCACCGCCAACGTCGTGCTCGGTCATGGTTTCGGCCTTTCCGCCACCTATGCCTATATGGAATCCGAGAACAAGGATCCGCTGGAGCCGAACTACGGCGGCTCCCTTCCCTATATTCCGAAGAATTCCGGCCAGATCGCGCTGACCTGGGTCAACGAAGCCAAGGTCAAGGCGACGGTGGCGGCCAATTACATCGGCGAGCGCGACGGCGACGACCTCGGCACCAAGCTCGACGATTACTGGAGCCTCGACGCCCACCTCGTCTGGGAGCCGTTCGACAAGCGCATCGAGCTGGAGGCGGCCGCCTACAACCTGCTCGACGAGGAGTTCGAGATCACGCCCGGCGTGCCCGGCTGGGGCCGCGCGTTCAAGGGCACGCTCAAAGTCCGCTTCTGATGCGGGCGCAGGAGAAACCCCGGCAGGTTAGGCAGACCGGCAGCCGCCATCTCAGGCTCCTGGTGCTGTCGCTGACGACGCTGATCGCCATCTCGCTGCTGTCGCGCCTGCCCGCCTGGTCGCTGCTGGAGCTCAGAAGCTTCGACTATCTCTCGACCGTCGACGACCCCCGCCCGCCGCCCGGCGGCCCCGTCATCGTTGCGATCGACGAACCCTCGCTGGCCGATATCAACGCGCAATGGCCCTGGCCGCGCAGCCTGCATGCCGAGCTCATCAGCCAGCTGCGCGCCGCCGGCGCCCGCGTCATCGGCCTCGACATCATCATGGCCGAGCCCTCGAACCCGGATAATGACGCGGCGATCACCAGGGCCGTCGGCCCCGATATCGTGCTGGCCGGCGACGAAACGCTGATCGAGACGCCGCAGGCCTCGCAGCTGATCCGCGCGACACCGCTGCCGCAGCTGACGGAAGCAGGCGCCGTGACCGGCATCGCCTCGATCGATCTCAGCGGCGACGGCATCTTCCGGCGCATTCCAGGCTATGAGGACGGCTTTGCCGCCATGCTAGCCAAGGCCGCCGGCGTGGCTCCCGAAGCCCTGCCGGCCGGCCAGCTCACCCAGTCCTTCGGCCCGGCCCGCAGCTATCCCACCGTCTCCTATTACCAGGCGCTCGACCCGAAGGGCCTGCTGCCGCCGGATTATTTCAAGGACCGTGTGGTGCTCGTCGGCCTCAGCCTGCAGAATGCGCCGGCGATCGACAAGGGCGGCGTCGACGCCTTTGCGACGCCCTATACGGTGCATACCGGCAAGCTCGTCTCCGGCGTCGAAATCCAGGCCACGATCTACGACAATATCCGCCGCGGCCTGTCGATCGCCGAGGCCCGGCTGCCGACGGTCGCCGCCTGCATCCTGATATCGGTGCTGCTGGCGGCCACCACCGTCTGGCGCTCGACGGGATGGCTGACGACCGTCACCAGCGCCGCGGCCCTCCTCGCGTTTGCGGCCGTCAGTGCCGCCGGCATCCGGCTTGCCCATGTCTTCGTCTCGCCGCTCGGCCCGACCGTCGCCTATATCTCCGTCGTCTTCGGCCAGGCCGCTTTCGATTTTGCCGAAGAGCGCCGCAACAAGCGCCAGATCACCCGCGCCTTCGCCCAATATATCTCGCCCGATCTCGTCAAGCGCCTGTCGAACGACCCCTCGCAGCTGAAGCTCGGCGGCGAGCGGCGCACGCTCTCGGTGCTGTTCTCTGATGTGCGGGGCTTCACCACCATCGCCGAGACGCTGAAGGACGATCCGGAGCAGCTGACCGGCCTGATCAACCGGCTGCTGACGCCGCTCTCCGACGTGGTGATGGATCACGGCGGCACGATCGACAAATATATGGGCGACTGCATCATGGCCTTCTGGAACGCGCCGCTCGACGATCCCGACCACGCGCTCCACGCCGTGCGCGCCTCGCTTGCCATGCAGGCGGCGATTTCGAGGCTGAACACCCAGCTGGAAAGGGAGGCGGCAGCCCTCGGCCGCAAGCCGCACGTCCTGAAGATGGGCGTCGGCATCAACACCGGCGAATGCATCGTCGGCAACATGGGCTCGACCCGCCGCTTCGACTATTCCTGCCTCGGCGACAGCGTCAACCTCGCCTCCCGCCTCGAAGGCGCCTCGAAGAATTACGGCGTGGCGCTGCTGCTCGGCGAGGAAACCGCAAGGCTGGTGGCCGCCAACTACACCACCGTCGAACTCGACCGCATCATCGTCAAAGGCCGCACCGTCCCCTCGCCCATCTTCACCGTCGTGCACAAGGCCAACGCCGCAGCGCTGGCCGCCCACCAGGCCTTCATCGAGGCGAAATATGCCGGGACGCTGGCGCCATCGGATCCGGTCTTTGACGGGCTGGCTGCTGACATACCCGAGCTTGGGGGCTATTACGCCGTTGTGCGGGATGGACTGACAGAAGGTGGGGAATGACGGCGCAGCAATTTGTCGCCACATGAGTTGAGCGCGGCACGCTCCAACGCTCCTCATCCAGAGGCGCGCAGGCCGAAGGCCGGAGCCTCGAAGGACACGCCGCAGCCGCTGCTCCTTGCAATCATAAACCGCCAGCGCACCCGCCTCGCCCTTCGAGGCCCCTGCGGGGCACCTCAGGATGAGGCTCTCTTGAGCGCTGGCGGCATCCTACAACGCCCGTTGTCATCGGCGCAGCATCCTCCAACGCCGCTACTATCGCGCGGCACACTCTAACCTCCCTCATCCTGAGGTGCGCAGGCCATAGGCCGAAGCCTCGAAGGACACGCCGCAACATTGCCCCTTGCATCCATCAACCGACAGCGCGCCAGCCTCGTCCTTCGAAGCCCCTACTCATGGTGAGGCTCTCTTGGGCCTCGCCGCGGCATCCGCCAGATTGTCGGGAGGAGATCGCTATGCGGCCCGCAGCCTCGCAATCTCGGGCCCAACCACCGCGATAAACAATGCGGGATCGCCGAGAGCCCTGGCCGACAGCATCGCCCCATGGACCGAGGCCATCAGCATCTGGGCCTGCTCTTCCGGCCGCTTGTCCAGCCGGAACAGGCCCTGCTCCAGGCCGGTCTGCAGCACCGAGGTCAGCCATGCCGCCAGATTGCGGAAATGGGCGCGCACGCGCAATGCGACCTCATCGGGCAGCATCTGCATTTCGCTGGCGAGCATGGCGCAGACGCAGAAGGGCTGCGAGGCGTTTTCGATGCAGGAACGCCAGTAGTCGATGTAGAATTGCAGCTGATCGGCAGGGCTTGCGGCCTGTTCGCGCAGCGACTGCAAACCCGCCTGCGCCTGCTTGGTGTAGCGATCGACCAGCACCGCGACCAGCTCGGCCTTGGCAGGGAAATGATGGTGGATGCTCGCCTTGCGAATGCCGATCGCATCCGAGATGTCGGCATAGCTGAAGCCGTTATAACCGCCCGCCACGATGAGCGACTGGGCGATATCGAGGATCTTCTCAGAGGTCGAAGCCGTTGATTTCATAGCGCCGCCTACCTTCCGGTAGGGAGATTGTCAAGTCCTGGCGCTTCGCTCTCCCGTCACAAGATGGTGTCCGGGAAACGCATTGACTCCTTCTCCTGGCCTTCCTACTAGTAGGTAGCCAAAACAAGGAACCAGCTGATGCAAAATCAATCTTCAAATCAGTCCGACTGGCTGCGATCCTATTATTTCACCCGCGCCGCATTCTCGCTCGTCTGGATTGCCGCCGCCATTTTCCTTGCCGGGCAGGCGGGCGCCGCGGGCTTCCTGCTGGTGATCTATCCCTTGTGGGATGCGCTCGCCAATCTGGTCGACGCCCGGGTCAATGGCGGCCTGCGGGCCAATCCGTCGCAGACGCTGAATGTCGCGGTCAGCACGGTCACGGCGCTCGCCGTCATCATCGCGCTTGGTATGAGCACCCATGCCGTCCTCGCCGTCTTCGGGGCCTGGGCCATCCTCTCGGGCCTGTTGCAGCTCTATACCGGCGTGAGGCGCTGGCGCACCGAAGGCGCCCAGTGGGTGATGATGCTGAGCGGCGCGCAATCCGCCCTTGCCGGCGGCTTCATGATCGGCCGATCGCTCGGTTCCGCCACGCCGACGATCCTCGACATCGTGCCCTATGCGGGCTTCGGCGCATTCTACTTCCTGCTCTCCTCGATCTGGCTTGCCGTCGCAGCCCGTCGCAAGGCACATGCATAGGCGCTATCCGGTTCTTGCGGCGGCAAACTTGCCGCCGCCGGACCTGCATGCGGGCCGTTCAAGATCTCGGCGATGCGCAAGATTTGCGCAAGACGATGACAGTCTTTCGCGCTATGAAGGGTGATCTCAGTCCCCGCCCATAGACCCCGAGGTCACCCCCATGGCTTTGAACGTTCTTTTCATTGGCGGCACCGGCCAGATTTCCTATCCTTGCGTCGAACGCGCCGTCGCCGCGGGCCACCATGTCAGCGTCTACAATCGGGGCTTGAGAGATGCCGCCCTGCCCGCCGGTGTCACCTCGATCGTCGGCGAATTGGGATCGAGCGCCTACGCCGATCTCGCCAGGGCCGGATATGACGTCGTCTGCCAGTTCATCGCCTTCACGCCCGATCAGGTCGCCCGCGATATCGAGGTCTTTTCGAGCCATTGTGGCCAGTACATCTTCATCTCCTCGGCCTCGGTCTATGAAAAGCCGCCGCGTCACTACGTGATCACCGAGGAGACGCCGGCGATCAATCCCTACTGGCCCTATAGCCAGGCCAAGATTGCCTGCGAGGAGTTGCTGAAGACGTCCGGCAATCTTGCCTGGACGATCGTCCGCCCCAGCCACACCGTGCGCACCGGCCTGCCGATCATGATGGGCGACAGCGATATCATGGCAAGGCGCATGCTGGACGGCGAGCCCATCATCGTGGCGGGCGACGGCCACACGCCCTGGACGCTCACCCGCTCGGTCGATTTCGCCGTGCCTTTCGTCGGCCTGTTCGGCAAGCAGGCGGCGCTGAAGGAGATTTTCCACATCACCTCCGACCGCGCCCATATCTGGGACGATATCCAGAAGACGATCGCAAGGCTGCTCGGCGTCGAGGCGAAGATCGTCCATGTGCCGACCGACACGCTGATCCGCTACAACGAGGAATGGATCGGCCCGCTCCTCGGCGACAAGGCCTGGACCGCCATCTTCGACAATTCCAAGGTCAAGCGCGTCGCAGGCGACTTCACCTGCGCCGAAAGCCTCGACGAAATCCTCGCCGACTCGATCATGCACCTCAAGCAGCGCCTAGCCAAAAGCCGGCCGCCGAGGGGCGAGCTCGATGCCCTGATCGACAGGATTTGCGCCGAGCAAGGCGCTCTCGGTTAGACTGGAGGGCGACAGTGCGCCACGGATGCGCTATCGCCTCGCTTATCAAGGAATGACCGGCTGGAAATAATTTCGACGACGGCCGCCTACTCTATTTCTTCCTTACATTGATATTGACCGTCACGTCCTTGATCGTTCCTTCGCCGTAGGACACCCTCACCTTATACATATCCTTTCCGGAGTATCCGCTACTGGAAGTATAATATTCGGACACGCCAGGCGATTTCCGGGAGTTGCACCTGATCTGAGGGGCGCCTGTCGGATAATGTGAGAAGATCTCTTCGCTGACGAATTCCACCGATCCATGCGCGGGGGGCTGCACCAGCTTTATGCTCGGCATTGTCGCAGCGGTACAGTCTGCATTCAAATTGTAAGACTGGCCCATTTTTGTCCGCTCTCCACTCACGGCGCGACTATGATCCGTGGAGACTTGGACACCATCCTGGGTAGTCACGCATCCGGACAGACCAAGCTACGGAAAATAGGGAAATGAGAATATGGTTTGCTCTGAAAAATCGCGAGCCCGGCATTCTTCTTTCATCCTTTGGTTTTAATAATATTACAATTCACCTTACCCAACCGGCAGCTTATTGCAATGGCGCCGACCGTCCGGGGTGATCCGGCGGCAGGTGCCCTGTGCTTGCCCAGATGCGAGGTCTTGTCCGCCCGCTAAAGGTACAGCGCCATTCTCCGACGCCTCTGCATGGGCGCGGCATCCTCCAACGCTCCTCTGAGGCTCCCTTGGGCGCCGGCGCCCTGGCGGCCTGGCTATTCCCGTCGCCGCGCCTCCAGCGGAGCCTCCTGCCTGAAGCCGTCGAAACGGCGGCCGCCGTGCGAAGCGAGCTCGCGGTCGGCCAATGCGAGGAGCCGGCCGCCATCGCCCTGCGCCGCCAGCCTGAACGCAGCGTCGAAATCGTCCGCCAATTGCACATCGAGCCTGCGCAACAGGCGCGGTGCCCATTTGCCGCGGCCGGTCCATGCGCCGCGCCCGAGCAGTATCAGGTCGGCAAGCTGCTGGTGGAGAGCCGCGGCGATGGCGGCGATTTCTTCCGGCGGGCGGTCGCCGCGCAGGTCATCGGCAAGATCGGTGACCTGATAGCGCAGCATGTCGTAGTTTGCGCCGGCAAGCGGCTTCGGCCCTGCGGCCAGCACTTCAGCCGCCTTTGCCTGAATCAGGCGCGCGCGACCGCTCTCCGGCCCGACGATGCTGCCGGTCGCGACCATATTGACCATGATGGGATAGCCGCTCTCGGCATCGGCATGAAGATAATGCGCCAGCGTCTCTTCATCATGGACGAAGGCCTCGACCGGAAAACCTTCTTCCGTGAAGGATTCCCGCCAGGCTCTTTCCAGCGACGGAAACACCACGACCAGGTCGATGTCCGAAAATACGGTGCCCTCGCCGCGCATGATCGAGCCGGAGACATAGGCGAAGGCGGCCCCGGCATAGCGGCTGGCAAGGGCGCGGCGGGCGGCGGCAAACGCCCGCTCGGCAACGATCTGTTTCTGGATGTCGTCCACGATCTCGTCCTCGAATGGGAAGACGAGCGGCAACAAAAAACCCGCTCGTTTCCGGCGGGTTGGGTCTCGGCAGAATGAACGGAATTCAGTTCACGCGTCCGTAACCCACCGCCAGGCGGTGGTCGTAGACGTCGTGGAGACTGCGAAATTCCGGCTCATGAAGGTGAGCGTAGCGCCCGGCGACGGCAGCGTCAATCCGGCAAGAATGCTTCCCCGCCCCGCCGTTTTGCGTCTAAGATGCGCCAAAGACTCGTCAACAGGAAGGCTCGCCCATGTCCGATCTCGCCACCGTCATCCCGCTTCCCGCCCCGGTTCTGCTGCCGGTGGATGGCCGGGACGATCGTTTTCCGGTGCGCCGCGTCTATTGCGTCGGGCGCAACTATGCCGACCATGCGATCGAAATGGGCCATGACCCGACGCGCGAGCCGCCCTTCTTCTTCCAGAAGAATGCCGACAACCTGCTGCCGGCAGGCAATGGCTTTCCCTATCCGCCGCTGTCGAGCGACGTGCATTACGAGGTCGAATGCGTGCTGGCGCTGAAGGCGGGCGGCGCGAACATCAAGGCCGAGAATGCGCTCGACTGCATCTATGGCTATGCCGTCGGCATCGATTTCACCCGCCGCGACCTGCAAGGCGAAGCAAAGAAGCTCGGCCGCCCCTGGGAGCTCGCCAAGGCCTTCGAACATTCCGCCCCGGTCTCGGCGATCATGCCGGCAAGCCGCCTCGGCCATCCCGCCGCCGGCCGCATCTGGCTGGAGCAGAACGGCAAACGCATGCAGGACGGCAACCTCAACCAGATGATCTGGAAGGTGCCGGAGATCATCGCCGAACTCTCCAAGCTCTTCGTGCTAGCGCCCGGCGATGTCATCATGACCGGCACGCCGGCCGGCGTCGGCGCGGTTGCGAGGGGCGACCGCATCACCTGCGGCATCGACGGCGTGGCGACGCTGTCGGTCGACGTCGTCTGAGGAGAGGCCCATGCCCATCTACGCGCTTGGCGGACTGACCCCGAAACTGCCGCCCGCCGGCCTCCACTGGATCGCGCCGGATGCGCATGTCATCGGCGATATCGAACTCGGCGAGAATGTCGGCATCTGGTTCGGCTCGGTGCTGCGCGGCGACAATGAGAAGATCACCATCGGCGCCGGCACCAACATCCAGGAAGGCGTCATGGCCCATACCGACATGGGCTTTCCGCTGACGACGGGAGAAAACTGCACCATCGGCCACCACGCCATCCTGCACGGCTGCACGCTCGGCGACAACGTGCTGATCGGCATGGGCGCGACCATCCTCAACGGCGCGAAAATCGGCAACAACTGCCTCGTCGGCGCCAATGCGCTGGTGACGGAGGGCAAGGAATTTCCCGACAATTCGCTGATCGTCGGGGCGCCGGCGCGTGTCGTGCGGGTGCTGGATGAGAAGGCCGTCGAGGGCATCAGGCGCTCGGCGGAGAATTATGTGAAGAACTGGCAGCGGTTCGCGCGGGATCTGAAGCAGATCGGGTGAACTGGCGGAGGTTTCTCTCCGGGAATATATCCTCCATCTGCCTTTCGCTTGCCGCTCAAGGCGCTCGTCGCTTTCGCTCCTCACCCCCTCATCCGACCCTTCGGGCCACCTTCTCCCCGTTGGGGAGAAGAGGCAGCAAGCCGAGGGCTTCGCGTCACAGAGGATCCGCTCGAGAAGGGCGAGACGCCGCTGCGATTCCGCTTCTCCCCAGCGGGGGTCCGAAGGACGGGGCGAGACCCGTGGCTCGACCCAGGTCGATGCCGGCAGGCAGATGAGGGGGTGAGCGACGCGAGGAGCGAGTGCCCTGAGCCCAAGCGAAGGGCAACATAGACATACCACAATCACCCCTCACCACACGCCCGGAACCCACCGCCACCGCACCCGATCCATATATTCCGCATATCCCTCGAGCCCCCGGCGCAATTCCATCTCCTCCCCGAGCGTTCGTCCGGCCAGCACGACGACCATCAATCCCGCGGGGATCAGCGCGTAGAGCGAGCCAAGCGACAGCGCCATGCCGGCGGCGAGCACGATGGCGAAGGCATAGCCCGGGTGGCGGATGACGGCATAGGGGCCGGTATCGATCACCTTATGGTCGCGATCGGTCTGAATGCGCACCGTCGGCTCGAAATGGCGGTTGACCGATTGCGCCCAGGTGAGGCCGAGATAACCCGCCGTCATCAGGAGATAGCCGACCAGCACGACCCAGCCCGGCTGCGGCGCCCAATGGAAGCGCCCGTCGTCGAAGGCGCCGACTGGCAGGATGGCGGCGAAGAGGATGATCGTCAGCGTCGCCACCACGGCGTCCCAGGGCTTGGTGCCCTTCTGATATCGGCTGCGCGCCGCAAACAGCTCCGGATTCGAACGCCAGATCCAGACGATCGCGACTGCCGTCAGCGCGATGAAGAGACCGAGGAACATCCAGCCGCGCGGCCAGTCGAGCCTGCCGGCCGGCCAGAACAGCGCGGCGAACATGATGATGACCGTTATGGCGAGCGAGCCGAGCGAAGGCGCGACGGCCTGGCCGAACCGGGTCTGCTGCTGCGTCATGACCGTTCTCCGCACCCGCGGACGCACCCCTGCTATCGGCAGATGCCGCCCGGAGTCTAGGCCGGATTTAGGAGATGAAAGCCGCGCAGCAAGCCGCTAGCATGCCAGAAAATGACAGGCTTACTCGGCCGCTTCCAGAAACTGGGTAGCGCCCGACGAGGCGGCGAGTGCACGAACCCTGGCTTCGGTCTTGGCGATCAGCTGATAGAATTCGTCCTGCGCCTCGACATCCAGCTGAATGACGGCGTTGACGTCGTCGGGCGTATCGCAGACACAGGCGACCGCCGAAATGGGACAAATGCCGCCTGGGTAACGCTTGCCGGTACCGGTATAGGCGCGACGGCCCCAGCGCTCGGAATAGACCGTTTCCTCCCGGTCGAGATGGAGGATCGTTCCCTTGCAGGCGGTCACGATGGCTGCCTTGCCGTAAGCGAACCAATGATAGTTGAGCTTGCGGAGAATATATTTGCCAGTGATGTCTTCGCCGGCGAGCTCGGCCGGGTTTTCTATCATTCGGATCATGACAGGGTCCTCAACATTTGAGCAATATCTGTCATCTCTTCTTGCGCCGCAAGTCGAAAAACGCTGCTTTTGTAGGGACTTAGTCACAAAGTGTTTCTGATTCTTACATCTTGCACGCGTCACGCAGCGAATCGGACATGCAATTCTTCGTCGAATTTAGGCCAGCCGCACCCGGTTTTTGGCTCTTATCGAGGGGCGGCCGCCTCCCCTTGCGGTTTTCCCGTCAGCCCCAATATGTCTTCATGGCGGCCGAAACCGCCGTCGCCGCGAACCGCCGGCAGGAGAATTTCATGGTCGACGCCATCAACCCCATCACCTCCACCGCCGCATCCGAACCGACCAGGATCGGCACCAGTACATCGATCGAAACCGAACCCGACAATGCCTGGATCGCCGCCCGCCAGTCAGAGATCACTGCCGATCAGCTGGCGTCGAAGCGGGCTGCGGAGAAGGAAACCGCAAGCGATCTCATCCCGCACGCCGATCTGATCGCCGGCGACGAGGAGAACGCGCAAAAGCGGCGCAGGCAGGCAGCGCCGGAAGACGGCGAACAGGCCGGCGAACAAGCGGAGCGGCCCCTATTGTCAGGCGAAAGCGAACGGATCGGCACCCGCAATTTCGACGACGACACGCCTTTCGGCGAGCGCACCGCCATCATCTGATCCAGCGACGGACCATCAGTTCCCACCCACCAACTGGGCCTCAATCGCCGTCTTGTCGATCACCGACCAGACCTCGACGATCCTGCCGCCGTGAAATTCGTAGATCACGTTCTCGGCGAAGGAGATGCGCCTGCCATTGACATCGAGGCCGAGAAACCCTGCCTTCGGGTGGCAGTCAAAGCCGAGCCGGCAGGCAACATAAGGCGGATCGCAGACCAGCATCAGCACATTGAAACGAAGATCGGGAATCTCATCGAAGTCCCGCTCCAGCATGGCGACGTAGCCTTCGAGCCCAAGCCGCCGGCCATTGTGGACAGCGCCGTCATCGACGAACCGGCCGAGATCCGCCCAGTCCTGCCGGTTGAGGCAGGCGATGTAGCCGCGGTAGATGTCTTCGAGTTCGGTCTTGGTCACGGGCGCGCTCCTGGCTTGCCGACAGCGTCGCGGCAGAGATAGCGCCGAAATTCGCGCCTACCAGCGGCGAGTACGCCCGAGCGCGAGGCGATCGTCTAGTTTATAAGGGCAAGAACCATCTCCATTCGCCGACGGAAAATCTGTCGGCGACCTTAGCCCACCCACCCTCATTCCTGTGCTCGTCACAGGAATCCAGTGCGCCCAAGTCCTTGGGCGCGAGAGACTCTTCTACGGGAGAAGTCATTCACCGCGCGGACGCGCGGTGGCTGGATTCCTGTGACAGGCACAGGAATGAGGGCGGTGAGGTTGGCGCCCCCAAACGAAACCCCGTCGGCCGATCGGATATGGCCACCTACGCAGCACAGGCCTCGCAGAGTCCGCGGATCTCGATCGTCGTCTTCTCCGGCTTGAACTTCTGCCCGCGCACCCAGCCCATCAGCCGGTGGTCGACCTCGTGGTCGTGGAATTCCATCACCTGGCCGCAGCTTTCGCAGATGGCGAAGGCGACGATGCCGTGGCTGTGGCAATTATCGCCGGGATGGGCGCAGGCGACGAAGGAGTTGATGCTTTCCAGCCGGTGCACGACGCCATATTCGAGCAGCTTTTCCAGCGCCCGATAGACCTGCAGCGGCGCGCGAAAACCGTGGTCGCGCAGCTTGTCGAGGATCGTATAGGCGCTGAGCGGCCCTTCGGCCTTTTCGAGCACGTCGAAAACAAGCGACTGGTTCTTGGTGAGTTGCGGTGTTGTCATGAGCCTTGTCCTTGCATGACCGCGCGGCGCCTGACGGGAAGCAGGCTGAGAATGAAGAGGACGAGCGCCGCCACCACGATCGAGGGGCCGGACGGCGTGTCGTAGGTGAGCGAGCCGAACAGCCCGCCGACGACGGCGGCCGCCCCGATCAGCGAGGCGAGCACCGCCATGATCTCCGGCGTGACCGAGAAGCGCCGGGCCGCGGCGGCCGGAATGATCAGCAGCGAGGTGATCAGCATGATGCCGACGATCTTCATGGCAATCGCGATGACGACGGCCATCAGCAGCATGAAGAAGAGCCGCGCCCGCTCGGGCCGCAGCCCCTCGGCCTCGGCAAGCTCGGCATTGACGGTGGCCGCCAGCAGCGGCCGCCAGAGCCAGGCGATCGCGGCCAGCACGAAGAGCCCGCCGCCCCAGATCAGCGCGATATCGGTGGTGGAAACGGCAAGGATATCGCCGAACAGGAAGGCGATGAGATCGATCCGGACCCAGCTCATGAAAGCGACCATGACGAGACCGATCGCCAGCGTCGCATGCGAGAGGATGCCGAGCAGCGCATCGGCCGACAGCGCCTGGCGCTTCTGCAGGAAGAGCAAGAGCACGGAGACGAGCGCGGCGACGGCGAAGACCGCCAGCGTCAGATTGAGTTCGAAGAGCAGCGACAATGCGACGCCGAGCAGCGCCGAATGGGCGATCGTATCGCCGAAATAGGCCATGCGCCGCCAGATGATGAAGCAGCCGAGCGGCCCCGTCGTCAGCGCCAGCCCGACGCCGGCAAGGATCGCGCGCACGAAGAAATCGTCAAGCATGGCGGCCCTCCCCGCTGCGGGAATGGGCGTGTTCGTGCGCATGGTCATGCCCGTGATGATCGTCGTGATCATGAGCGCGAGCGTGATCACGCGCATGGTCATGCGCGTGCTCATGGCCTGCATGCGCGTGCTCATGGGTGCCATGCGCGTGATGGCCATCCTCGGGATGGCAATGATCCGTCACGGAGCCATCGGCATGCAGCACGCGGCCGTCCGGCAGATGCGTGTGGTCGTGGTGGTGGCTGTAGACGGCGAGCGTCTGGGCCGCGCGGCTGCCGAAGAGGCGCACATATTCCGGGCTGCGGCTGACGGCCTCGGGCGTGCCGCGGCAGCAGACATGGCCGTTGAGGCAGATCACCGTATCGGTCTCGGCCATGACGACATGCAGATCGTGCGAGATCAGCAGGATGCCGCAGCCGCTGGCGTTGCGGATCGATTTGATCAGATCGTAGAGCGCGATCTCGCCGGAGAAATCCACGCCCTGCACCGGCTCGTCCAGCACCAGCAGATCGGGCTTGCGGGCGATCGCCCGGGCCATCAGCGCCCGCTGGAACTCGCCGCCGGAGAGATGCTGCACCTCGGCATCGATCATATGGGCGATGCCGGCGGCTTCGAGCGCCGCCTGCATGTCGCGCTGCGGCAGCGGGCCGGTCAGCGTCATCAGCCGGCGCACCGTCAGCGGCAGCGTCCAGTCGATCGAAAGCTTCTGCGGGACATAGCCGACCTTCAGCCCGGCCATCCGCTCCACCCTGCCCTCATCCGGCTTCCACACGCCGATCGCGGCCTTGGCGCTCGTCGATTTGCCGGAGCCGTTCGGCCCGATCAGCGTGACGATCTCGCCGCGCGAAACGGAAAACTCGACGCCGCGCACCAGCCAGCGACCGTTCCTGAGAACGCCGACATTGTCGAGCGAAACCAACCGTTCGCCCTTCGTATTTGCGGGAGAGAGCATCAAATTTTCCGACAGCGCTGTTGCATCCTGCTATTGCACACGTTATAGCATAACGCAATTGATGTAATAACATAACATCTGCAATTCAAGCGGAGCATATGATGAAACGCGCCCCGGGCCTTGCCCTCAAAACACTGGCCCTGAAACCCCTGGCCCTCAGAATTCCGGCTGTCCTCGCCATTCCAGCCCTGGCGTTCCCCGCCCTGCTCTTTGCCGGCAGCATGCGGGCCGCCGACGCGCCTATCGTCGTCACCTCGATCAAGCCGATCCATTCGCTGGTTTCGGCGATCATGCAGGGCGTCGTTGAACCGGAGCTGATCGTCGATGGCGCCGCCTCCCCACACACCTACAGCCTGAAGCCGTCGAATGCGCGGGCGCTGCAGGAGGCCAAGGTGGTTTTCTGGACCGGCCCCGGCCTCGAGGCCTTCCTCGAAAAGCCGCTTGAGGCGCTGGGCTCGGATGCGAGCGTCGTCGAGCTCGACAACGCCCCCGGCCTCGTCAAGCTGCCCTTCCGCGAAGGCGGCGCCTTCGAGCCGCATGATGACGGCGACCATGAAGCCGCCGGTTCCGGACATCACGATGGTCACGATCATGGGGACAAGCACGCCCATCACGACGATCACGAGGAACATGAGCACGAGCACGGCGCCTTCGACACGCATCTTTGGCTCGACCCGATGAATGCCAAGGCGATGGCGGCCGTGATCACCACGACTCTGGTCGCCGCCGATCCCGCCAATGCGCTGACCTATCAGGCCAATGCCAAGGCGCTGGACGACAGGCTGACGGCGCTGGACAAGGAGATTGCCGCCACAGTCGCCCCGGTCAAGGACAAGCCCTTCGTGGTCTTCCACGACGCCTACCAATATTTCGAGCACCGCTACGGCATCCGCGTCGCCGGCTCGATCACCGTCAGCCCGGAGACCATTCCGGGCGCCGAGCGCGTCTCGGAAATTCACCGCAAGGTCGGCGAACTCGGAGCAACCTGCGTCTTTGCCGAGCCGCAATTCGAGCCGCGCCTCGTCAAGGTCGTCATCGAAGGCACGAGCGCCAAATCGGGCGTGCTCGATCCGGAAGCGGCGACGCTGACGGCAGGCCCCGATCTCTACTTCACCCTCATGCGCGGCATCGCCGACAGCATGAAGGCCTGCCTCTCCAGCGCATGATTGCCGTGCAATCTCCTGGAGAGAGCTGAGGCGGAAAGAGGCGGATGACCCCGTTCCGCCTTTTTCGGCATAATCAAAGTAATGATATAACATTAATATCAATGAGGTTCCCATGGACAACAGACTTCCGGTCACGGTGCTCTCCGGCTTTCTCGGCGCCGGCAAGACGACGCTGCTCAACCACGTGCTCGCCAATCGCGAGGGCATGCGCGTCGCCGTCATCGTCAACGACATGAGCGAGGTGAATATCGACGCCGCGCTGGTGCGCGATGGCGGCGCCAATCTTTCGCGCACCGAGGAACAGCTGGTCGAGATGACCAATGGCTGCATCTGCTGCACGCTGCGCGACGATCTTCTGAAGGAGGTACGCGATCTCGCGGCCCAGGGCCGCTTCGATTACCTGCTGATCGAATCGACCGGCATCGCCGAGCCCCTGCCCGTCGCCACCACCTTCGAATTCCGCGACGAGAACGGCGAAAGCCTGTCCGACGTCGCAAGGCTCGATACGATGGTGACCGTCGTCGACGCCGCCAATCTGCTTGCCGATTACGCTTCGGCCGATTTCCTCGCCGACCGCGGCGAAACGGCAGGTGACGGCGACAACAGAACGATCGTCGACCTGCTGGTCGAGCAGATCGAATTCGCCGATGTCGTGGTGCTGAACAAGATCGGCACGGCGAGCAAGGCGGAACGCGACGCCGCGCGGAAAATCATCATCGGCCTGAACCCGGATGCGAAGATGATCGAGGCGGATTTCGGCAAGGTGGCGCTGACGGAGGTGCTCGGCACCGGCCGCTTCGACATCGACAAGGCCGAGACCCATCCGCTCTGGTACAAGGAGCTGCACGGCTTCCGCGACCATGTGCCGGAGACCGAGGAATACGGCATCCGCTCCTTTGTCTATCGCGAGAAACGGCCCTTCCATCCGGCGAAACTGCAGGCCTTTCTCGACAGGACATGGCCGGGCGTGGTGCGCGCCAAGGGCTTCTTCTGGCTGGCGACCCGCCCGCACCATGTCGGCGAGATCAGCCAGGCGGGCGCGATCGTGCGCACCGGCAAGATGGGCCTGTGGTGGGCTTCCGTCCCGCGCGAACAATGGCCGCGGGAACCGGGCTTCCTCAATGCCATCGGCCCCTATCTCGACGCCGTCTGGGGCGACCGCCGCCAGGAAATCGTCTTCATCGGCGCCGATCCGATGGACGAGTCCTGGATTAGGAAGGAACTCGACGCCTGTCTGATCGAAAGCGATGCCTTCACACCAGAGCGCTGGCGCAACCTCCCCGATCCTTTCGCCAGCTGGAACAGGCAGGCCGCATGAAGGCGACGGCGATCAAGCGCTACCGCTGCATCTGCGAGGAATGCGATCCCCTGCCGCCGATCGAGGGGCTGCATCCGTTGACGCATGAGGGGAATGGTGAGGTTCACAGAACACCAAGGGGATTGCTTGGTATTATTGCCAAGGGGATGACGGCTGCACGGCGGCAGAATTAGGCGCGGGCCGCTCCCCACGCTCCCTCATCCCTGTGCTCGTCACAGGGATCCAGCGCGCCCAAGTCTTTGGGCGCGGAAGACTCTTTTCCAAAATCACATTGAGTCAATCACCGCGCGGACGCGCGGTGGCTGGATTCCTGTGACGGGCACAGGAATGAGGGAGCGTGGGGAGAGCGACGACGCGGATCGAGACGGCGTTCTGCACCAGACGGTATCTTCAGACAAGTCACCAGCGGAAGTCTCTACACCCCTCCCAGAACCGGAAAGGGCGGCCGAAGCCGCCCTCACTCATCCTGGCATCAACGCCCGGCGATGATGCTGGAGATGATGCCGCTGGTGACGCCGATCAGCAGGAAGTCGTTGTCGGCGCGCACCCAGCGATAGCCGCGCGGCGGAGGTGCGAGCCGGTAGCGGCGGTAGTCGTTGACGTCGTGAAACCGGCGGCGTTCGCCGGCGTTGACGCGGTATCCCTTCTTCCAATGCGGCCTCACGACCGTTTTCTCGACGATCACCTTCTTCTGGACGACGACCGGCGGACGGCGGAAATCATCGGCGCTCGCCTGCGAGGCGACGATCGGCGAGAGAAGGAAGGAGGCGGACAGAAGAGCTGCAAAGATCTTTTTCATGTGGGGGTTCCTTGTGTGGGGGCACGGGAGCAAATTAGGGCCGAAAAGATGAACCGAAACTGAAATTTAAATTAAACTTTCGTAATGGAATCTGATGGCTGCGGGTCGCGGTTTATATTTTAGATTAGCCTTATACGCCCCAATCCCTGCCGCAGGCGCCGGTGGCCGGCCTCGTCCTACGAGGCCCCTGCGGGGCGCCTCAGGATGTGGTCGGAGAGAGGTCACAGCCTCGTTCGCCGGAGACCTCAGGGCTCCGGCAACTGCGATCGGTGGCGCGGCACGCCGAAGCGATATCCAATGGAACAGCAGGCCTCAAAACACGGCTAGGCCGACCCCTTCCCTACCGGAAAGAATACCGGCTGCGCCTTGTCAGCAGTGTGCGAGCGTGTAGTTTCGGACTCGCGTCAATTCAGAGGTAAGGAAAACATGTCCGAATCCGCGGGTGGGCTCTTCGACTTCGTCGGGGTATTCGCCGTGTTCTTTCTCGTGGCCGCCAATGGCTTTTTCGTCGCCGCTGAATTCGCGCTGGTTTCCGTCCGGCGCAGCCGTGTCGCAGAGCTTGTCGCGGCAGGCCGGATGAATGCCACCGCCTTGCAGCGCGCCGTCGACAATCTCGACTCCAACCTCGCAGCCACCCAGCTCGGCATCACCATCTCCTCGCTGGCGCTCGGCTGGGTCGGCGAGCCGGCACTTGCCCATCTGATCGAGCCCCTGCTCTCTTTCCTGCCTCAACCCTGGGCGACGACCGGGGCGCATACGGTTGCCGTCGTCATCGCCTTCGTCATCATCACCGCGCTGCATATCGTGCTCGGGGAACTCGCGCCGAAAAGCCTGGCGCTTCAGCGCAGCGAAGCCACTTCGCTTGCCGTCGTGCGCCCGCTCGGCCTTTTCCTCGTGCTGTTCAAGCCGGCGATCTTCACGCTGAACGGTCTCGGCAACCTCGTGCTGAAGGCGGTCGGGCTTCGCGCCGGAACCGGGGAATCCTCCTTTCACTCGCCGCAGGAGCTGAAACTGCTCGTCGCCGAGAGCCAGGAGGCCGGCCTTCTCAACCCGGTGCAGCAGCAGCTCGTCGAGCGGGTCTTCAACATCGGCGAGCGGCCGATCTCCGACATCATGACGCCGCGCCTCGATATCGAATGGTTCGACGCCGACGATAGCGAGGCCGAGATCCTGAAGACCATCCGCGAATGCGGCCATGAGCAGCTGCTGGTCGCCCGCGGCTCGATCGACGAACCGATCGGCATGGTGCTGAAGAAAGACCTTCTCGATCAGGTGCTCGACGGCGGCAGGGTGCGGCCGATGGATGTGATCAAGCAGCCGCTGGTGCTGCACGAGGGCACCAAGGTCGTCCGCGTGATCGACGCCTTCAAGGCCTCGCCCGTGCGCCTTGCCATCGTCATCGACGAATATGGCAGCCTCGAAGGCATCGTCACCCAGACCGACCTGCTGGAAGCCATCGCCGGCGACCTGCCGGGGGCGGACGAGGAACCCGACATCATCATCCGCGACGACGGCTCGCTGCTGATCGACGCGATGATGCCGGCCTTCGACGCCTTCGAGCGCCTCGGCCTCAAGGACCGACCCGACGCCGATTTCCACACGCTGGCGGGCTTTGCGCTGCATCAGCTCCAGCACATTCCCGAAACCGGCGAAATCTTCCTCTTCGAAGACTGGCGCTTCGAAGTGATCGACATGGACGGCATGCGCATCGACAAGATCCTGGCGACGCGCGTCCCGGCGGATGGGGCCGTTAGCTAACCCATTGCCAGCGTCCAGAGCATTCCCGCGATCGCGCAGGCCATCAGCGTCGTGATGACCGAGGTCTTGAAGCGGAAGATCGCGATGGCGGCGGCGGCAGAGAGCGCCATTGCCGCCGGCACGGCCGATTGCAGCACCGGGATATCGAGCCGCAGGCTGCCGAAATTCACCGACGCGACCTCGGCAAACAAGGTGTGCAGGCCGAACCAGATGGCGAGGTTGAGGATGACGCCGACCACCGCCGCCGTGATCGCCGACATGGCGCCGGCGAGCGCCACATTGCCGCGCAGTTTTTCGATGAAGGGCGCGCCGAGGAAGATCCAGAGGAAACAGGGCACGAAGGTCACCCAGGTCGTCAGGACCGCCGCAAGCGTGGCGGCAAGCATCGGATCGAGCGAACCCGGATTGCGAAAGGCGCCCATGAAGCCGACGAACTGCAGCACCATGATCAGCGGCCCCGGCGTCGTCTCGGCCATGCCGAGGCCATCGAGCATCTCGCCCGGCTTCAGCCAGCCGAAGTGCTGCACGGCCTCCTGCGCGACATAGGCGAGCGCGGCATAGGCCCCGCCGAAGGTGACGACCGCCATCTTGCTGAAGAACAGGCCGATCTGGCTGAAGACGTCGCCCGGGCCGAGGACTAAGTAAAGCGCTGCGACGGGCACGAGCCAGAGGGCGAGCAGCGCTGCCGAGATGCCGAGCGACCAGGCGAGGTTGGGGCGCGCATGATCGGGGATGCCCTCGCCGAGCGCCGAGTCAGCGTCCGACAGCACCGGACCACCCGCTGCCTTGTGGCCGCCGCCCGGGCTGAAGGCCTCGAGGCCGAGGCGGCCGCCGAGATAGCCGGCGATGGCCGCGGAAAGCACGATCAGCGGGAACGGCACGTGGAAGAAGAAGATGGCGATGAAGGCCGCGGCCGCAAGCGCAAGCATGACGCGGTTTCTCAGCGCCCGGCCGCCGATGCGGATGACGGCCTGAACGACGACGGCAAGCACGGCCGCCTTCAGCCCGAAGAACAGGCCGGCGACGATGCCGACGCTGCCATAGGCCGCATAGATATAGCTGAGGGCGAGGATCGACAGGAACCCCGGCAGCACGAAGAGCACGCCGGCGACGAGCCCTCCCCATGTCCGGTGCATCAGCCAGCCGATATAGACGGCGAGCTGCTGCGCCTCGGGCCCGGGAAGCAGCATGCAGTAATTCAGGGCATGCAGGAAACGGTGCTCGCCGATCCACCGCTTCTCGTCGACGATGATCCGGTGCATGACGGCGATCTGGCCGGCCGGGCCGCCGAAGCTGAGCGCGGCAACGCGCAGCCACACGCGAAACGCTTCTGCGAACGGGACCCCGTGATGATGCCCCTTGCCCGCATCTTTCTTCCCCGCCTGCCCGGCGGGCGCATTTTCCGTCATCTCGACCATCTCATGCCCTCTTCTTCGGTGCGGGCCAGTTGTGGGTTTCCTCGGTCGCATCGCGGCACCAGCGGAAGAAGGCGTCGTAGAGAAGCATGCCAGCCTCGAGCTGCTCCAGATCGTCGGAATACATTCTGGAAAGGCCGAGCGAGGCCGCCAGCAGGCCTGCCGCCTCCGGCGCAAGATCGAGCCTTGCCGTATCCGCAGCCCTGACGATCGTCGCCAGGCGCAGCAGCGGCTGGGACGCCAGTCCGAACTCATCGACCATGACGTCGAAGGTGCAGAGTTCGCCGCAATGGCTCCAGAACACGTCCTCGATATCGAACGGCTCGGCGGCGAAGCGCTCGCCGACGGCCAGAACCTCCGGCGTCGGCACGAACAGGAACACGGCGTTCGGATCGACGAAGCGGCGGATCAGCCAGGGACAGGCGATGCGGTCGATCTTCGGCCGTGCCCGCGTCACCCAGACCGTGCGCCCCTGCCCGTCGCGGCGCGGCAGCTTCTTCTCCGGCACCGCAGGCCCGGCCGCGACCCAGGCTTCGAAACCGCCTTCGAGCGTTTCGGCCTCGATCCCGGCATGTCTGAGATAGGCGGCGACACCATGGCTGAGCTTGGCGCCCCTCTGGCAGACCACGACGACGGCATTGGCATCGATTTCGCCCGCCCAGGAGGCGACGTCGGCATGGCCGCGCCGAATCGAGCCCGGCACCAGGCGCGGATCGAGCGCAAAATCCTCCTCGGTGCGGACGTCGATGATGCGGGGCGCACCGGGAGTGCCGATGAGGCGGCTGAGCTTGTCGGGAGATATTTCGAGAAATGACGGCATGACGCGTCCCTCCGTTGATCGGGTTTTACCGGACGCGATTCTTCAGCATGTCGCCTCGTGGGGTGATCGCAACCCCAGAAGAAAATCATGCGCAAACTGCCTCCGTTGTGTCAAGCGCATGCGACGATACTGTCTGCATGCTGGCCACCGACCTCTTCTGGCATCATCTGGTCAATCGCCTTTCGCTTGCCGCTCAAGGCGAAGCGAAAAGCAACGGAGGACGTGCCGTGTGGCCCCCTCATCTGCCTGCCGGCATCTTCTCCCCGAGGGGAGAAGCGGACAAGCCGAGAACTCTGCGTCCACAAACGATGCCTTCAAGAAGGGCAAGACGCCGCCACGAGTCCCTTCTCCCCAGCGGGGGTCCGAAGGACGGGGCGAGACGCGTGGCTCGACCCAGGTCGATGCCGGCAGGCAGATGAGGGGGCTGCACGGCACATAGTCGCTGCTTGACTTTGCTCAGCCCAAGCGAGGCAAGAACAGCCGGAAAAGCCCTGATAACAAGGGCCTCCGGCCCCAGAATGGAACAAAAACCTCGTTCGCTCATTTATTCATCACCGAAAGAGGAGAAAGTACCATGACGTACGACCCCAATAATGCCAACGATCCCAACCGCCCGCTGAATCCGAATCTGGATCTGCGCACCACGCCGACTACGCGCACCAGCAATACGTGGGTTGTCTGGGTCGCTGCATTGGCCGTGATCGCTGTTGCTGCGTTCGCCTATTCGCAGTGGAGCAGCACACCTCCCGGCACTTCGCCGGATACGACAGCCTCCACGACCCAGTCCACACCGGCCCCCGCCCCGGCAACGCCGATGGCTCCGGCCGATAACAGCGCAACGCCTGCTCCGGCACCCGCACCGGCCACTCCGCCGGCTGCTCCTGCCCAGCAGTAACCGCTGCCCGGTCGAGGGAAGCCGCGTTAGATGCCTCCTTGGCGTATCCGATGGGACACGCCAAGGAGGATCTATGCGTTGAACATGCTCGTCGTTTTCGGCGATCTGGGGTTTCAGCCTCACACGACCGGCGCCACCTCTTTTCTGCGGCCAGCCCTTGAATAACCGCAATCCGCGCTTATCTACAGCTCATAGAGATTGTCTCTGGCGGCTGACCACGGAGGTACTGGCAGCCGTCATTGAGACAAATCGAGGAAGGTCGGTGCGAGTTTCGCCCGGCCTTTTTTCTTGCCCTCGACACCGATGCCGAGCCTGCGGGTTACCAGCCGCTTTTGCTCTTCTTGCCGTCGGTCCCCTTATACGGATCGTAATTATAGGTGCGCGAGCCGCCGCCGTAGACGGTCTCGCGGTAGGTGCCGCCGAGGGTCTGTTGCGTCTGCGAATAGGGATCGCCGTTGCGATAGGTGTTGTAGCTGCCGCCGGAATTCCGCTCCATCGTGTAGGTGTCGCGCCCTTGCGTCCAGCACGGGCTGGAGATGAGCTCGCAGCCGGCAAAAGTCTCGCCCGACATCAGCATCGCTACCACAAAAACCAACTTACGCATGATAGTCTCCCAAAATGGAGGTTGATCGATTCAACCTCTGCCAAAGTTGATCTCATTCTTTCCCATCCCTTCGGCCCACTCGCCCTCAGACCGTGGACAAGCCGATCCCGTTCGCGCCCTCTCGGGCGCGACAGACTGGCGATTTTGGGCTCGCGAAAGGACTACTTGGGAATTCTGTTATAGAAGGACTGAGGGTCGTAGACGCACTGATAGTCGAGGACGCAGAGCTTGCGGCTGGCATCCCTCACCCGCGCAATGTCGTACTTGTCCCCCAGATTGCACCGCGCCGGCGGATAGCGGAAACTGCGGCCGCCGAAGCCCATACGGATGAAGACCCTCTTCTCCTGACGGATGATCTGCGAAAGCTCCTCGCAGCTGTGATCCCTGGCATTGACCTCCACTGCCTCCGCAGCAAGGACGGCCGACGGAAACAGCAACGCAACGGCCAGAACAACGCTTTTCATACTCGACTCCTGATGGGAGAGCACAAGGCTTGCTCATGGTTCTGCCGGCAGCCGCCTAAACCACATGTTCCTCAGCTTTCCAATCTTAACCTTACCCTGCTTAGCTTCACGGTTGTGTTCTTATTTTGTTCCAAATCCTTAGAGAGTCAAGTCGGCTGGACAAAATTTTCAATCACAGGATTCAGAGAGGCGACGTCTCAACGCCCAGTACGTTGGCTATAGCGTAGCACGGTCAGTTTTCACTGCATCATGCCGCCTAACCATCAGCCATCCGTTGTTGCCCTTATTGCCGCACGATGAGCAGCGCAGCCTCGGCGCCAGCGTATCAATCACCGCCCCTCCTCCGAACCGCCGTGCGAGCGCCCGGCAATCGAGCGCACCTCTATGTCGGCATGCGGCACACCTGCCGCCGAGGCCGTCCCGCTCTTGAAGCTGGTCGAAGGTCAGCCTGCCACCTGAGTGGCCTTGATACGCCGCCGCCGCTTCTGCTCTTGCAATCACCGCCGTCCGTCGGGCGTCGGACCCCAGGGCTTTGGACGCGGACGATCCCCGGCGGCTGCCTTCGTTGACCGTATAGCCCGCATCGGCGCCCGCCCGGACAAGATCTATGCCCTTTTGGTGCTTCATGGCGCCAGGCGCTCGTATCGCGGCTTCCAGCCACGCCCGATACCCTTGGACATGAGGCTGCTCGCAATGAAAAGCTGATCTCGCAAGAAGTCGGCGTCGGCAAGAAGATTGCAGATAGCCGCGAGCGCATCGCCGTTGTGGGCCCTGAGGACAGAGGCTGCCAGATCCACCTCCAGAGGCGGACACCCGGCCGTTTCCGGGATCTCGACATGAAGGGCAAGTTCCTCGGCCATTGGACTTCCTTAGGAATAAGTTCCGGTTCACCGGGAGCTTGTTCCTATTTTGTTCCATATCACGGCAGAGTCAATAGAGCAGTGTGCTGAGAAGCCTCCTATGGAAAATTATAGAGCGACGCCGGATCGTAGACACAGGCATAGTCGAGAACGCATTGCTTTCCGCCCGCATCGCGAAAACTGGTCGTGACGCGCTTGTCGCCCGGGCCGCACTGCGCCGGCGGAAAACGAAAGCTGCGCCCGCCGAAACCGACCCGAACGAAGACCTTCTTGTTCTCACGAATGATCTGCGCAATCTCGCCGCAGCTATGTTCGTTGGCTTTGACTTCCCTCACCCCGGCGGCAAAAGTCGGCAGCGGCAGCAACAAGGCGAGCGCGAAGATGACGCTTTTCATGGAAGTCCCCGGTTTTGCAGAAAGGAGATAGGGCGCGCGGTTCGATGCGGCCAGTGCGGCGGATAATCGAAATAAGCCGCTCGTCGCCGAAGACTTTCAACAGGCCGAAGGTTCGGCCTGAATTCTAATATATTAATCTTTTCAAGAGATTTGGTGGGTGATGTAGGGCTCGAACCTACGACCCGCTGATTAAGAGTCAGCTGCTCTACCAACTGAGCTAATCACCCGTCCGCGCTTGGCTGCGCGGTGTGACGGGGCGTATAAACAGGATCGGCAGGCTTGTCCAGCGCATCGGCGAAAATTCTTTGGTTAATCTCAAAGATTTTTGCGCATGGCTGATATGCGACGCAGAAAGCCTGAAATCGGGGAGATTTTCCGAAGGGATTATGCGCCGATTCAAAGTGATAGTGCGTCTCAGGCGGCTGACGGAGGCGCCGGGGACGACTGGTCGAATCAAAGGTCGAGCGTGCCGCTCGCCAGCCGCACGGCCTGACCGCCGATCCGGGCATTGGAGATTGCCCCGCCGTCGACATCGATATGCAGGTGGATGAAGGAGGGCCGGCCCATTTCGACGCCCTGCTCGATCATGATCGGATGATGGCCATCGGTCAGCCGGTCGAAATGGTGGATGGCGCCGGAGAGTGCGGCCGCCGCCGAACCCGTCGCCGGGTCCTCGACGATGCCCATGCCGCTTGCGAACATGCGGGCATGGAACTTCGCCACGTGATTGACGCCGCCGCGGCAATAGACATAAGCCGAGGCGAGCGCGCCATCGGCGAAAGGCACGATCTTATCCCAGAGCTGCGGATCGAAATCGACCCGCTGCGCAGCACCCACATCGTGTATCGGAATGAGCAGGAAGGGAACGCCCGCACTCCAGACCGACGGCACGTGATTTTCGAAGCCGATCTCGGTCACCTTCAGCGACAGCGCGTCGGCCATGCCGAGCTTGTCGAGCGGCATGACGGCCTGCTGCGATTTGCGCGGCAGGTCGAATTCGGCAAAGCTCGCCTCGCCCTCCCTCAGCCTGACGGCACAGCGCACCGGCCCGACATTTTCCTCCAGCACGCTGACAAGATCGCGGTTGGTGGCGCCATGCGTGCGTTCGGCGAGCGCAATCGCCGTGCCGACTGTGGGATGTCCAGCAAAGGGCAGTTCGCGCCCCGGCGTGAAGATCCTGATTTTGGCCGCATAGGCTGGATTGCTCGCAGGCTGCACGAACACCGTCTCCGAGAGATTGATCTCCCGGGTGATCGCCTGCATCGCCTCGTCGCTGAGATCGTCTCCGTCGAAGATCACCGCCAGCGGGTTGCCCGCAAGCTTTCGATCGGTGAACACGTCATAGACGCTGTAGCTTCGCGCCACATCGGCCTCCCTGAATCGGTCATCGCGCCGTCAACCTGCCCGACCGCGCGACCGAGTGCAAGGCGCTAAAGTCGGATGGATGCAGGGAGTGCAGCTGGAGCTTGTCCTTCGAGGCTCCGGCCCTTGACCTGCGGGCGTCGGGACGAGGGATGCGGAGGACGGCGCGCTGATGATGATGGGTGGCGAAGATGCCGCAACCTCTCTCCGACCTCATCCTGAGGTGCCCCGCAGGGGCCTCGAAGGACGAGGGCGGCCACGGCAGTCGATGGGCGCAAGAGGCGATGCTGGAACGTGTCCTTCGAGGCTCCGGCCTTCGGCCTGCGCGCCTCAGGATGAGGGACCTTGGAGGATGCCGCCCCCGAGGTCAGACCTTTAGCGCACGCCTCCTTCACCAAGTCCGAGGGGTACCACACGGCACCCCGTATCCACAATTCCCGCACCTCGCAGCCGCCTCGAAGGACGCTGAACTCCCGCTGCCGTCTCTCACGCACCCCTCTTCCCGAAATACCAACTAATCACCGGCAGCATGGCGACATTATACGGATGGGCGGAGGGATCGGCCGAGCGGATCGCGGCGGCGCCAGCGATTTCCTTGTCTTCGGCGACCAGCATGTGCGCTTCGATCCGTTCCACCATCTCGTCGGCCGTCATGTCGAAGCGGAAGAGGCGCATGAGCGTTACCGTGCGCCTGGCGTGGGCGGCATAGAGCCCCTGCCCGGCCACGGAATTGGCAAGGTCGAGGCCGGTCTCCTCGAGAACCTCGCGACGCATATTGGCTTCGATGTCGCAGCGGCCGTCGACGATATCTTCCGGCTCCAGCGAGCCGGCGGCGAAATAGACCTGGCCGGGATTGGCGGTGTGGGCGCCCATGCGGATCGCCACCAGCGCGCCGTCGGAGCTTTCGAGCACGGGATAGGCGAAGATGTGAATGCCGCCCTGGCGCTGCGGCTGGCGGCGCCAATACATGAAGGCCGAGAACGGCGTGACGTAGCCTTCGCCGGATATGCCCTTTTCGTCCAGTGTCAGCCGCTGCTGGAAGATCAGGCGGCCATCGAACAGCGCCGGGTTGGCGGCAGTCTCCCTCGCCCAGTTCTCGCGGATCGCCGCCTCCTCGGCGGCGACGAAGGGATGGGTGCCGGGCAGCACCCGCAAATCGACGCCGGCGATCGGGAAGACGGTCGCTTCCGGCGGCCAGCCGGCGAACTCGTCGGAAAAATCGCTGCTTTCGAAATTCATGCTCAAATTGGTTTTCATGTTCGCTTTCAGGGAAGATCCAGTGTCATGACGACAGGGCAATGGTCGGAGGCCTTCGGCCGGTCCCAGCCGGTGCGGGGATAACGCTCCACCTCCTGGCCCGGCGGAAAGATGGTGCGATAGGGTTGGCCGCTGCGGATGATTTCGGGCAGGCGTCCGGCATTATGGGCGGCAAGTGCGGGCGAAAGCCAGAGATAATCGAGCTGGCAGAGCCACTGCTCCTGCGGCCCGCGGCTGTGATAGAGCGTCCAGCGGTCGAGCGGGCTGCGGCGGCGCACGACGTTTTCGGCAAAGCCGTCATGGCTGAAGACGTCGAGGGCGCTTTCGGCCTCGTCATGATGTTCGAAGCGATACTCGGTGCCGCGCCGGCCGATGACGTCGACGCGCTCCTGGTAATCGTTCATGTCGCCGCAGATGGCGAAACTCTTCTTGGCCGTATGTTCGGCCCCGAAGCGGTCCTCGATGATACGGCGCACGGCGCGCGCCTCGGCGCGGCGGATCGGCATGGTCGACTGGCGCCCGTCGAGCCCGTCGCGCGGATTGCCCATCGATTTGAAATGCACGACATAGAGCGAGAACGGCCGGCCGCCGATCAGAAGATCGAGCTCCAGGCAATCGCGCTTGAAGATCTTGTCGTCGATGCGGTTGGTCAGCGCCAGGTCCTCGCCGAACAGATCGAAGTCGCGATAGGTCGTCATCGCATGGCTTCTGATGTCCCTGACTTCGATCTTCTGGCCATCGCGCGTTTCCTCGCGCATCAGGACGGCGACATCGATGCCGCGGCTGTCATTGCCCTCGACCAGGAATTTCTGGCGATAGCCGTTGCCGACCATGCGGAAGAGATAGCCGTATTCGAAGGCGTGCAGGGCGGCCATATTGTCGATTTCCTGCAGGCAGAGGATATCGGCATCCGCATCGGCGATCGCGAGCGCCGTCATCTGCCTGGTATCATCAGCGGCGGCGATCACCCGCGCCTGCTCGAGCTGCTGATAGGTGCCCTCGCTATTGACCTCGAAAAGCTTGATGACGCGGTCCTGGCGCAGCTGGTTGCGGAAGCCGGTGAAATCGAAACGGGTCAGCAGGTTTTCGACGTTGAAGGTGGCGAGGCGAAGCGACATGGCGGGAGTCCGGTTAAGGGCAGTACCTTAACCGGCAATCGCGGCAGGGAAAGACGGCGGACCCAAGAAAAATGCGAATAACCGCCCGTTTGCCCGTTGAAGCCGTAACCCAGCATCAAAGCCGCCAGCCCGCGCGGATGACGGCGCGCACGGCTTCACCAGGCACGACGGCCACGCGGCTGTAGGCGCGCAGCGTCTGGCCGTTGCCGAGGATCAGCTTCACGGCGTAACGCTCGCCCTCGAACAGCACGGATTCGACGGTTGCAGGAGCCCCCTCGCCGCCGATGATCACATCTTCCGGCCGCACGAGAATATCGGCGCCGTCGGTGTTGGCGGCCTGGAGCGCGTCCTGCAACTCATCCCATTCCAGCTGGCGTTCGCCGCCCATGACAGGCAGCGTCAGGATCGCGCCGCGCCCGATCAGGCCGCCGACAACGCGGCCTTCCGGCCGGGCATAGATCTCGGCCGGCGGCGCCACCTGCAGCAGGCGGCCTTCCGACATGACGGCGACGTCGGTCGCGAGCGCCATCGCTTCGCTCTGGTCGTGGGTGACATAGATCATCGTGGCGCCCGAGCGCTGGTGGAACTCGCGGAAGGTCTCTTCCATCTCCTGCTTCAGGTGCCGGTCGAGATTGGCGAGCGGCTCGTCGAGCAGCACGACGTCGGGCGAAGTCACCAGGCAGCGGGCGAGCGCCACGCGCTGGCGCTGGCCGCCGGAGAGATCGGCCGGCCGCCGCCCGGCATAATCGGCAAGCCGCACGGTGGAAAGCGCCTCGCCGACCTTCGCCCGGTAGGCGTCGCCGGAGATGCCGCGCACCTTCAGGGGATAGCCGACATTGTCGGCGACGCTCATATGCGGCCAAAGCGCATAGGACTGGAAGACCATCGCCATGTTGCGCTTTTCCGGCGGCAGCGACTGGGCGGCATCGGCCAGCAGCCGCTCGCCGAGATGGATCGAGCCGTCGGAGGGCGTTTCGAAACCGGCGATCATGCGCAGAACCGTGGTCTTGCCGCAGCCGGAAGGCCCAAGCAGCGCCAGAAAGCCGCCCTCGCGCACATCGAGCGAGAAATCGCTAACGGCGGCGCGCCCGGTGCCGAAATCCTTGGCCACCCGGTTGAGGATCAGCTTCGCCATGGGACCACCCCTTTCGGCAGGTGTTTCGCCAGGAGTTCCAAGAGCAGCATCATGACCACGACCATGAGGACGACGAGCACCGACAGCGCCGAGGCAAGATCGGAGCTGCCGCTGTCGTCGAGATTGTAGATAGCGACGCCGAGCGTCTGCGTGCCCGCCGACCAGAGCAGTGCCGAGATCGTCAGCTCGTTGCAGGCGATCAGGAAGACGAGAATGACGGAAGCGCCGGCGGCAGGCGCAATCAGCGGCACGATGATATCGGAAAGCCTTCGGAAGAAGCCGGCGCCGGAAAGACGTGCCGCCTCCTCCAGCGCCGGATCGAGGTGGTGGAAGGCGCTGACGACAGGTTTCAGGCTGACGGCGAAGAAGGAGGAGAAATAGGCGATGAGGATGATCCAGATCGTGCCGTAGAGCGAGATGTGGAGGAAGGGGATAGGTGCCGCGAAGACCAGGATGAAGGCGACCGCCATGACGATGCCGGGCAGCGAATAGGGTATCTCGATCAGGCTGGCGACGATGCGGGACACCGCATCCTTCCGCCGCGTCAGCGCATAGGCCGTAAGCACGGTCACCACCAGGAGACATAAGGCGGTGGCGCCGGCGAGCGACAGCGAATTGACGAAGGCGGTGCGCGTTATCGCCTGCCGGAACAGGATCTCCTGAAAGGCATGCAGCGACATGGTCTTGAAGGTGAGCGGCACGCCATAGGCCGGCACCAGCGCGCCGGCGACGAGCGCGAAGAAGGGAGCGGCGAGCATGAAGAACAGGATTGCCCAGAGGAGCGGCGTGAACGCGAACCGCCAGGCGCCGAGCTCGAAGGCCGCACTCGCCCCCGATAGGCCGACGACGCGGTAATCGCGGCCTCTGAGCGCCCGGTCCTGGATCATCAAGCCCGCCACCGAAATCATCGCGATGATGCCTGAGAGCACGGCGACATCACCGAAGGTGCGGCTGGTGAAGGCGGAAAACTTGGTGAAGATGAGCGTCGGCAGCGTGAAGATCGAGGCCGGAATGCCGAGAATGGCGGGAATGCCGAAATTGCCGGTGCAGGAAACGAAGGAGATCGCCGCGCCTGCGATGACGCCGGGCAGCGACAGAGGCAGGATGATGTCGCGGAACACCCGAAAGCTGGAGGCGCCGGAAAGCCGTGCGGCCTCGACGCCGTCGCGCGGCAGCGTCATCAGCCCGGCCCGGAGCGCGAGATAGACGAGCGGCGCGTGCTGGACCCCGTAGAGCAGCGCGATGCCGCCGACCGAATAGAGCGGCTGCGGCGAGCCGAGCGGCGGAGCGATCGCGAGCGCCTTCAAGAGCGGGCTCGATGGTCCCGACATCTGCACCCAGGCAAGCGCCGTCACCTGTGGCGGGATCATCATCGGCAGCACGAAGAAGAAGCTGAGCGGCCCCTTGCCCGGAATGTCCGTCAACGTCAGCAGGAAGGCGAAGAGGCAGCCGATGAGAAGTGAGACGATCGTGCCGAGAACGGAGGTGACGACGGTGTAATAGGTCGCCTGCCAGAGCGACGGCTCGGCGAGCACATCGATGACGCCGCCGCTGGCAAAGGCCGCAATCCCTGCCATGGCAAGGCGGGCGAGCGGCAGCACGCTGAGGACGAGCACGGTGATGACGATAAAGGGAAACAGCCAGGCGGGCTGGCTGTTTCTTGCTCTGACATAGCCTGGCATGAAGAGATCAGTTCGAGCCGTAGATGCCCGAGAAGGTCTTCAGATCCTGGTCGGTATTCTTCAGGGCTTCAGCGGCATTGACCGGCAGGACCTTGATGGTCTCGCGCGCCGGAAAACCTTCCGGCAGCTTCATGCCGTTGCGGGCCGGGATATAGCCGAGCTTGACGAAACCTTCCTGGCCCTTTTCGGAGAGCACGTAATCGACGAACTTCTTGGCGGCCTCGGCATTTTTGCTGCTGGCGAGGATGCCGACCGGCTCGGTGACGGCCGAAACGCCTTCGCTCGGGAAGACGAATTCGACGGGCGCGCCCTTGGCCTTCTCGCGGATCGGCAGGTAATCGACGACCATGCCGTAAGCCTTCTCGCCCGAGGCGACCGACTTCAGCACGGCACCGTTGCCGCCTGCGGCGATCGCGCCGTTTTCGGCGAGCGACTTGTAGAAATCCCAGCCGAGGCCGGGCACGGCGGCCAGCGTCTGGGCGTGGATAAGCGCCGCACCCGAAGCAAGCGGGCTCGGCATGGTGACGAGGCCCTTGGCTTCCGGCTTGGTCAGATCCTTCCAGCTCGCAGGCTTCATGCCGGCCGAGGTGTTGTACATGATGCCGGTGGTGATCAGCTTCGTCGAATAATAGTAGCCGTCGGCGTCATAGAGCGTGGCGTCGTATTGGGCGGCTTCCGGCGACTTGTAGGCGAGCAGCTTGCCCTCTTCCTTCAGGCGCTCCAGCGTCACCATGTCGGCGATCAGGAGCACGTCGGCGACCGGGTTGCCGGCCTGGATCTCGGCCTGCAGCTTGGCGATGATCTTCGGCGTGCCGTCACGCACCCAGTCGACCTTGATATCGGGATTGGCGGCCATGAAGCCGTCGACCGTCGCCTGCGCGTCTTCGTTCGGCTGGCTGGTGTAGAGAACGAGGTTTGCGGCCGAAGCCGGAATGGCAAGCAGGCTCGCGGCGAGAAGGGCTGCGGCGGAAACGATCGTTTTCATTGGGAGGGGTCCTCGGGATTGCGTCACCCCTCCCTTATTAGGGGTCGTTGACAGAGATGTGACAGACGGCGACAGGCTCCGCTTGCCGGCATCGGGCCGCGGCACTTGCGCGCCGCGGCCCGTCGGAGAAGGTTACTTGGCGGCCTCTTCGATCAGTTCGGCAACCTTGTCAGGATGCGACACCATCACGACGTGGGAGGCGCCGTCGACGACGACGGTGCGCTTCGATCCTGCCCGCTCGGCCATGAAGCCGAGGGCTGCGGCCGGGATGTTCTTGTCGCCGGTGCCGTAGACGAACCAGGACGGCAGCTTCTTCCAGGCGGGTTCGCCGGATTTTTCGGTGAGCGCCGCTTCGGTGACCGGGCGTTGGGCGGCCGCCATCAGCGCGGCCTGTTCGGCCGGCACGTCGGTTGCGAACTGATCATGGAATTTCGCCTGATCGATATAGAGCTCGACGCCGCCGCTGGCGAGTTTCACCGGGGCCGCCAGCGCGCCGCTCAGCGTTCCGCCCGGAAACTTGCCGGCGAGATCCGCAACCGATTCCCCGGCATCGGGCGCGAAGGCCGCGACATAGACCAGCGACTTGACGTTGTCGTGGCCGTTCGCGGCGGCCGAGATCACCTGCCCTCCATAGGAATGGCCGACGAGGACCACGGGGCCGGCGATGCTGCCGACGACGTCGGAGACATAGGCGGCATCGCTGGAAACGCTGCGCAGCGGATTGGCGGCCGCCACGACCGGGAAGCCGTCCTTGCGCAGGATCTCGACGACGCCGTTCCAGCTGGAGGAATCGGCAAAGGCGCCATGGACGAGGACGACGGTCGGCTTGGCCGGCTCGGCAGCGGCAGCACCGGAGAACAGAGCGCCCGCCAGGGCGACGGCAGCAGCAAATTTGAACATTGGTCATTTCCTTTCGTCGGTTGAGTGTCACAGGAGCCGAACCGGGTTCGCGTTCACGAGCTCTCGTGTTCGTGTAATTTGTAGGCGATTTCTTTGTACACGATCTAATTAATCCGTCTCGCCCGCGGCGTCAATAGCTTGCAAACAGATCGCGCACAAATTATATTGGAGCCATAGGAGAGCGTGATGAAAAATACCCTATCGAATGATCTCGCCGGCGTGCCCCAGATCGATGAAATGCTTTGCTTTTCAATCTATTCGGCCGGCCACGCCTTCAACCAGCTTTACCGCCCCTTGCTCGACGAAATGGAACTCACCTATCCGCAGTTCCTCGTCATGACCGCTTTGTGGGCGCGTGACGACCGCACAGTGAAGGATCTCGGCGAAACGCTTTTCCTCGATTCCAGCACCCTCACCCCGCTGCTGAAGCGGCTGGAAAATGTCGGCCTCGTCACCCGCAACCGAAATCCCGCCGATGAACGCCAGGTGCTCCTGCGCCTGACAAGCAAGGGCCTGGCCCTGAAGAGCCGCGCCGCCCATGTGTTCGACTGCATCGGCAAAGCCGTCGGTCTCGACGCCGAGACCGTCGGCAAGATCCGGGACACGATCGCGTCGATCCGCGACAACATTCACGGCAAGGACAAGGACGAGGCCTGACGCGAGGCTGCGCCAGGACGATTTTCGTCGACAAGCCGCTGGCATATTGTACGATCCGTTGCTGTCGGCACGCGCCAATTGGTCAACACCGCAACGCGGCCCGAACTGCCGGCGCCCGCACTCTTGCCTAAGCCTCACGCAGGCGTGACCACGCCGCCATTGCCATTCGGCCGCGCTGAGGTACGTCAATCCTGTTTCGATGAAGGAGGAGTTTTTATGGAATATCGTCTGCTCGGCCGCTCCGGCCTGAAAATCTCAACATTGACCATGGGCACGATGACCTTCGGCGGCGTCGGCTGGGCGAAGATGGTCGGCGATCTCGGCGTCTCCGAAGCCAAGAAGATGATCGACATGTGCATCGACGCCGGCATCAATCTGATCGACACCGCCAATGTCTATTCGTCAGGCGAATGCGAAAACATCGTCGGCGAGGCGCTCGCCGGCACGCGGCCGCAGGGCGTGCTGCTCGCCACCAAGGCCCGCTTCGGCATGGGCGACGGCCCGAACGACCGCGGCCTCTCGCGCTACCACCTGATCCGCGAATGCGAGGCGAGCCTGAAGCGCCTGAGGACCGATGTCATCGACCTCTACCAGGTGCATGAATGGGACGGCCAGACGCCGCTCGAAGAAACGATGGAAGCGCTCGACACGCTGATCCGGCAGGGCAAGGTGCGTTATGTCGGCTGCTCGAACTATTCCGGCTGGCACATCATGAAGGCGCTCGGCATCGCCAACGAGCACCGCTACCGGCGCTTCGTCAGCCAGCAGATCCACTATACGCTCGAAGCCCGCGACGCCGAATACGAGCTGCTGCCGATCTCGATCGACCAGGGCCTCGGCGTGCTGGTCTGGAGCCCGCTCGCCGGCGGCCTGCTCTCCGGCAAGCACCGCCGCAATCAGGCAGCCCCCGAAGGCACCCGCCAGTTCGCCGGCTGGACCGAGCCGCCGATCCGCGACGAAAACCGCCTCTGGAACATCGTCGAGACCTTGGTCGCGATCGGTGAGGAACGCGGCGTCTCGGCCGCGCAGGTGGCGCTCGCCTGGCTGATCGGCCGCAAGGCGGTCACCTCGGTCATCATCGGCGGGCGCACCGAGGCCCAGTTCCGCGACAACATCGCCGCCGCCGAACTGAAGCTCACGGAGGAGGAGCGCAAGCGCCTTGACGCCGTCAGCCTGCCGCCGATCCTCTACCCTTATTGGCACCAGTTGAACACGGCGAGCGACAGGCTCGGCGAAGCCGACCTCGAGCTTTTCGGCCCGCATCTCCAGCCATAGCCCCGAGGCATTGCACGGCGGAGGATACGCGTCACAAAAGATGCACTTTATCAGTGCTAGCATGAGATCCCGCCACCGCCAGGGAGGTTCTCATGCTGAAGAATTACAAGGTCCTGAAAGGTACGGCGAGCGCGCTCGCCCTCGATGACGACAACGATCCGCATATCGAAATCCGCATCGAGGCGGCAGGCGTCAGCTACCGCATCGCGCTCAACGTCCGCTCGAAGACGTCGCCGCACGACCTGCTCTACGCCAATATCGTCGATTTCAAGCACCAGGCGCTGACCGAGGCGCTCGAAGCCCTGCCGATGGGCCTGACCGACATTCGCAAGGACCGCCCGGAGCTTGCGATCGACTATGTCCGCGGCGGCCTGATCGAGCGCGAGGATATGGATGTCGCGCCCTTCCAGCTCTCCGGCCCGAAGAACGATCTCAGAGAATTCATCGAGCCGATCGTCGAGGAAGGCATCGCCGATCCCGACATCCATTTCTATGCCTTCGGCGAGGCCTGGGGGCCGGAGCACGGCAAACGCGATCAATATTTCCATTTCGAGCCGGGCAACGGCATCCACGACATCCACATGAACCAGGGCGACGGCGGCAGCTTCAAGGCCACCAACGGCCCGAACCAGGACGGCGCGCTGCTCGTCCATTTCACCGACACCGACGAATGGGCGGCGATCTTCCTCTGCTTCCAGTCGCAGAACTGGAACACCGATGCCGAGACCGGCCATCCCGTCTCCGAAAACCGCGGCGGCCAGGGCCGCGGCGAAGGCACGCGCCGCCCGCAGCCGGTGGTCGCCTCGTCGCTGCGCATCATCGCCGCGCTGATCAACCCGGTGAACGGCGCAGGCGGCACGGAAGCCGAAACGGTGACGCTGATCAACCGCTCCGACATGTCGGCATCCCTAGACGGCTGGAAGCTGGAAGACGAAAACGGCCGGACGCAGACGCTGTCGGGAACGCTTGCCGCAGGCGAGATCCGCACCATCGCACTCAACGCCGCAGCCGGCGGCCCCCAGCTCGCCAACCGCGGCGGAGACATCATCCTGCGCAACACCGACGGAGCGGTCGCCGACCGCGTCGGCTACGGCAGGAGCGAAACGGCAAACGAGGGCTGGACGACGATCTTTTGACTTGGGCGTGCCTCCCCGGCTTGCCGAAAAGTGTGACAATGGAAGGATAACGCTTACCCTCTCTCTGAGATAAGAAGGCGGAAGCACTTCTCTCGCCTGCCTCATTCCTGTGCTCGTCACAGGAATCCAGTGCGCCCAAGTCCTTGGGCGCGGGAAACTCTTTTGCGGGAGAAGTCATTCACGGCGCGGACGCGCCGTGGCTGGATTCCTGTGACGAGCACAGGAATGAGGATGAGAGGGCGTGCCGTGCAGCCCCCTCATCCGGCTGCCGCCACCTTCTCCCCGCAGTGGAGAAGGGGTTGTGGCAAGGTCTCGCGTTAATCGAAAGGAGGAGCAAGCGGCTTGCTCCCTCTCTTCTCCCCAGCGGGGGTCCGAAGGACGGGTTCAGACCAGCGGCTCAACCCCGGTTGGTGGCCCGAAGGGTCGGATGAGGGGGCCACACGGCACAGCCCCTCTCAAACAATCACCCGCCGATCTCGTCGGTAATCAGCTTGCCCAACCGGCCGATCCCATCCTCGATCATCTGCTCGTTGGCGCAGGAGAAGCTGACGCGGAAGGTGTTGGCGCCGGAGCCGTCGGCGAAGAAGGCTTTGCCGGGCACGAAGGCGACCTTGGCGGTTTCGAGCGATTTCGCCAGCAGCTTGGCGCCGTCCATGCCTTCCGGCAGCGTGATCCAGATGAACATGCCGCCTTCCGGCTTCGTCCAGTTGGTGCCCTTGGGCATGTATTTCTCGAGCGCCGCCAGCATGCAGTCGCGCCGCTTGCTGTAGACGGCCTTGATCTTGACGACCTGCGCGTCGAAGCCGCGCTCGGCGACATGGGTGATCGCGATCTGATTGATCGTCGAGGAATGCAGGTCGGCGGCCTGCTTCATCAGCACCAGCTTGCGGATGACGGGCGCATTGGCGACGATGAAGCCGACGCGGAGGCCGGGCGCCAGCGTCTTGGAGAAGCTGCCGCAATAGATCGTGCGGGTGTCGTCGATATGGCCCTTCTCGGCGATTTCGAGCGCCAGGATCGGCGGGATCGGATCGCCGTCGTAGCGCAGCGACTGATAAGCCGCATCCTCGATGACGGCGATATCGAGCTCTTCGGCGAGCGCCAGCACCCGCTTACGGCCGGCGAGATCGACCGCTTCGCCGGTCGGATTGGAAAATTCGGCGGAGAGATAGGCGAACTTCACCTTGCCGCCGGCAGCAGCAGCCGCGGCACGATAGGATTCCGGCGTCCGGTTGCCGCCCGGCGTCAGCTGGTCGTAGGCCGGCTCATAGGCGTTGAAGGCCTGCAGCGCGCCGAGATAGGTCGGCCAGGTCACCACCGCCGTATCATTGGGCGACAGGAACAGCTTCCCGAGATAATCGAGCCCCTGCTGCGAGCCGGAAACGATGAAGACATTGTCGAGCCCGCAGGCAATGCCGAGCGCCGCCATCTGCCCGACCAGCCATTCGCGCAGCGGCTTATAGCCTTCGCTGACCGAATATTGCAGCGCCGAACTGACCGCAGCGCTCGAAAAGATATCAGCATAGGCCTGCTTGAATTCCTGATCCGGAAACAGTGCCGGGTCCGGAATACCGCCGGCAAAGGAGATGATCTCGGGCCGGTCGAGCAGCTTCAGCAGTTCGCGGATTTCGGATGCACGCATGCGCGAAGAGCGCGACGCAAACATGGTGTCCCAGTTCAGCATGGGGTTTCCTCGTATTTTCTTAGCCTTGCCACCAGACCACGCAGGCAAATTTATGTCAACAATACTGACCTATTTTCTTGTCCCCCTGACAAGTTTCGAGTGACGAGTCTGCGAGTGTCCTGGCACTGTCCGCGTGGACATCGGAGATATGCGCGGCGACGCCGCATCGCACGATTATTCCTCCGATCACGAGACAAAATTGCCGCATTCAGACCTTTCCAAAACCGGTCTGGCGGCAGTAGTGTGCGCGCCATTATCCATTGGACTACCCAAGGTGCCAGCAATGACCGCGACGTCGACCTCTCCTGAAATCACAATCGAATTCCACAAGTCCCCCGTCTCCGACGCCGACCGCATCAAGGCACTGGAAACACCCGGCTTCGGTAAAGTCTTTACGGATCATATGGTCCTGGCACGCTGGACGCCCGACAAGGGTTGGCACGACGCAAAGGTGACGCCGCGCCGCGCCCTGGAACTCGACCCGGCAAGCGCCGTGCTGCACTACGCCCAGGAAATCTTCGAAGGCATGAAGGCCTATAAGGCCGACGACGGCCGCATACTGCTCTTCCGGCCGGAAGAAAACGCCCGCCGCTTCGCCCAGTCTGCGGCCCGCATGGCAATGCCGGAAGTCCCGGAAGAACTTTTCCTGAAGGCCGTCGAAGAGCTGGTCCGGGTCGACAGGAACTGGATACCGTCAGGCGACGCCAGCCTCTACCTTCGCCCTTTCATGTTCGCTAACGAGGCATTTCTCGGCGTTCGTCCGGCTCAAGAATACATCTTCTGCATCATCGCCTCTCCGGTCGGCGCCTACTTCAAAGGTGGAGCGAAGGCAGTTTCCCTATGGGTCGAGACCGAATACACCCGCGCAGCCGCCGGCGGCACGGGTGCTGCAAAATGCGGCGGAAACTATGCAGCCAGCCTCGTGGCGCAAGCGGAAGCGGCCAAGAGGGATTGCGATCAGGTCGTCTTCCTTGATGCAGCGGAGCATCGCTGGGTCGAGGAGCTCGGCGGCATGAACGTCTTCTTCGTCATGAATGACGGATCGGTGGTGACCCCGCCTCTTGGCGGTACCATCCTGCCGGGCATCACCCGGGCTTCGGTGATCGCGCTCGCCGGAGAAAAGGGCCTTCGCGTCGAGCAGCGTCCCTACTCCTTCGAGGAATGGCAGGCCGACGCAGCCAGCGGCAAGCTCGTCGAAGCCTTTGCTTGCGGCACTGCCGCGGTGCTGGCGGGCATCGGCCTGGTTCGGCATGCAGGCGGCGAGTTCAAGGTCGGAGACGGACAGACGGGCAAGCTGACCAGCGAGCTGCGCCAGCAGCTCGTCAGCCTGCAGAAAGGTGCCACGAATGACGAGCGCGGCTGGACACGCCTCATCCCGGCCTAAACGTCAGACCTTCCAGGCGAATGGCGGCGCCAACACCGGCATGGTGGGCGTCGCTCTCCGCCTCGCCCGCAAAACCCGTCGGGCCGGTCGTCCACATCGATAAAAAGACCGCCCCGCATGTGACCCAAGTGCTCGACGGCGGGCCGCCACGCCTCTATCACAAGACGGGGATGGTAGCCTGGCATCAGGGACAACTGAGGCCGGCATGTGCGGGCGGTACCGAATTCGATGGCGAAAATGACGATCTCGCTTCCGGATAGTCTGGCGGATTATGTCGCGCGCCGTGTCGCAAGCGGCAGATACGACAGTGCCGACGCCTTCTTGGCGGAACTCATCGTGAAGGACCAGGACCATCGCAAGCTCGACGACGACGAACTGCGCGACATTCTGAGGCAGGCCGAGGAGAGCGGCATCAGCGACCGGCGCATTCCCGATATATTGTTGGAAACGAAGGCGAAGCTGCGTGACAACTACCTATAGGCTGACCCGAACCGCCGATGCGGTCCTTTCAGGCATCGACGAATATGCCAGCCTGCATTTCGGCGAGGCGCAGGCCGATGCCTACCTCCTCGATTGGGACAGGATTTTCGTGCTTCTCTCGCGCGTGCCATCCATGGGGGACCAGTGCGACGAGCTCGGCGCCGGCCTGCGCCGCCTCCTCCACATGCGCCATGTCGCGTTCTACCGCCAAATACCGGACGGCATCCTCGTCCTCGACATCATCGGCGCCGACCGGCTTCCCGAAAGGCACCTTCAATCCACCCGACGCTCAGGATCGACCGGCCCGCATGCCCAATGACAGCACCGCCGCCTTCTACGCGGAAAACGCCGAGATTTATGCCAACCGCGCCCGCAGCCTGCCGAAGCTCGAGCTGGACGCCTTCCTCGCCGGGTTAGCGCCGGGCGCCTCGATCCTCGAACTCGGCTGCGGCGCCGGGCAGGACAGCGCCTACATGCTCCAGCAAGGCTTCGACGTCACCCCGACCGACGGTTCGGCCGAACTCGCAAGACAGGCGGAGGCACGGATCGGCAGACCTGTCCGCGTCATGCTGTTCCAGGACCTCGACGCCGAAAACGCCTATGACGGCGTCTGGGCGCATGCGAGCCTGCTCCATGTCCCCCGCCCCGAGCTGCCAGACGTCTTCGCCCGCATCCGCCGCGCGCTCAGGCCCGGAGGCCTCCTCCACGCAAGCTTGAAGGCCGGCGAAGCCGAAGGCCATGACGGCCTTGGCCGCTACTACAACTATCCTTCCGCCGACTGGCTGTCGGACCTGCTGACGAAAGGCGGCTGGCGCGACATCGCCATCGCCGAGCACGATGGCGGCGGCTATGACGGCAAACCGACCCGCTGGCTGACGGCCAGTGCGAGGCAGTGAAAGGATCTCGTGAAGGCCATACCGCCTCGTCGAACGAGGTTGCTGATGCGGGCTCAGCTATGCGCCGGCCGCCAATGCGGATAGGTGACATAGGCGGTCAAGGCGCCCTCCTCGTGCGAGCGGATGGTCACCGTCTCGCCCTTGGGCATGTAGACGATCTCGCCCGGGCCCGCGGTGACGGTGCCGGCGTCGGTCGAGACCGAGAGCCGTCCCTCCAGAACGATCATCACGTCGTCGACCGCCATCGTCTCGCTGAGGTTCTGGCCGGGGGCGTAGCGTCCATAGCCGATGGTGATCGGCCCGCCGTGCCGCTCGTCGACCAGATTGCCGACGGATATGTCGGCCTCCTGCCCCGGGGAACGCTCGAGCGATGCGTCGGCGATTGTGAACTTGCGCATTTTCATCATCTGCCTCCTTGCCTCACGCAGAGGTAGCGCGCCGATCCGGTCCGCCAAGGTGGATTGTGATGCATCGCCTGTCTGCGGCGGCGGTCTCCAACCTTACCAATCCGTATGTTGTGGCAGGGGCATGCCCTCGGCTAGGTTTTACCCTCACACATGCGGGAATGATCGGGTTCATGAAAATCCTGCTTATCGAGGACGACGCCAAGACGTCGGATTATGTCTCCAAGGGCTTCTCCGAGGCGGGCCACGTTTGCGACGTGTTCGCCGATGGCCGCGACAGCCTCTTTCAGGCGCAGCGGGAAGCCTATGACGTCATCGTCGTCGATCGCATGCTGCCGGGCCTCGACGGCCTTGCGATCGTCCGCTCGCTGCGCGCTGCCAAAATCGGCACGCCGGCACTGTTTCTGACATCGATCGGCGGCGTGGACGATCGGGTCGAGGGGCTGGAAGCGGGCGGCGACGACTATCTCGTCAAGCCCTTCGCCTTTTCCGAGCTTCTCGCCCGCGTGAATGCCCTCGGCCGCCGGCCGCCGGTGCAGGAGCAGAAGGCCGTTCTGAAGGTCGCCGATCTCGAGCTCGATCTCATCCGGCGCGAGGCCCGCCGCGCCGGCCAGGCCATCGAGCTGCAGCCGCGCGAATTCACCCTGCTCGAAGTGCTGATGCGCGGCGAAGGCCGGGTCATCACCAAGACGATGCTGCTGGAGCGGGTCTGGGACTTTCACTTCGACCCGAAGACCAGCGTCGTCGAAACCCATATCAGCCGGCTCAGGGCAAAGGTCGACAAGCCGTTCGAAACGCAGCTTCTGCACACGGTCCGCAACACCGGATACAGCCTGCATGCGCCTCGCTAATCTGCGCCGGAGCACGCCGTTCCGGCTTGCCGTCACCTTCGGCGTCCTCTTCGTCGCCACCTTCATCTTCAGCGGCGCCATCATGTACCACATGCTGCGCGCCGGCCTTGAACGCGACCTGGAACAATCGCTCCACGAGATGAATTCGCTGATCGCCTCGGCCTACCAGCCGCACGATACCGAAGATCTGATCAACACGCTGAACAACTATGCGAGCTTCCAATCGACCTCCGACGGGCTCTACTCGCTGATGGATGCGGGCGGGCGCAAACTGGCCGGCAATTTCGCCGCGCCCCGAATCCCGAACGGCGTCTATACCGTCACCTCGCGCGACGTCGGTCTGAAGGGGCACGAACGCTACCGCATGCAGGTCTCGGCGATCGGCCCCTATACGCTGGTGGTCGCCGAAAACTTCAACGATGTCGACGAAATGCTGAGGATCGTGCTTGTGAGCTTCGAATGGGCTGCCGCCATTGCCGTGGCGACAGCCATCGGCGGCGGCGTCTTCCTGGCGTTCCGCGCCCAGGCGAGACTGGACAGGGTTGCCAACACCATGAACGACGTCGCCCATGGCGCGCTGCAGGCCCGCATTCCGATCACCGGAAACGGCGACGATCTCGATACGGTGGCCATCCAGATCAATGCGGCCCTGGAACGGCTCCAGACATTGGTCGAGAGCATGCGGCAGGTGAGCGCCGACATCGCCCACGATCTCAAGACGCCTCTCAACAGGCTGCGCCTGACGCTGGACGCCGCCGTGGCGCGAAACGACCGGCAGCTCGACGTTTCGGCTCTTCTCGACGAGGCGAGAAGCGAGAGCGACCGGATCAACACGACCTTCGCCGCACTTCTGCGCATTTCCCAGATCGAAGCCGGCGCCCGCAGGGAGCGTTTCCAGGCAACCGATATCGACGATGTGCTGGCCGTCATTTCCGAGGTCTATGCCGATGTCGCCGAAGACGCCGGCCAGTCTCTGGCAATCGCTGAGCGCTGTTCCGCACTCGTCTGGGGCGACCGGGATCTGCTGACGCAGATGATCGCCAATCTGGTGGAGAACGCCATCAACCACTGCCCAGCCGGAACTTTCATCACGCTGTCGCTGCGGCGGCAGGACAATCGCGCCATATTGGCGGTCGCCGACAGCGGGCCGGGCATTCCCGCCGAGGAGCGGGACAAGGTGTTCCGCCGTCTCTACCGCCTCGACAAGAGCCGCACGACGGAAGGAAGCGGCCTTGGCCTCAGCCTGGTCAAGGCGGTTGCCGACCTGCATTCGGCGGAGATCGCCATGGGCGACAACCATCCCGGCCTCACCGTTTCGATAGGCTTTCCGCTGCCGCCGGCTCCTCTTTCCAGCCTCGCATCCGTAGCGCCGCAAGCCTGACAAAACGCGCCGCGAACCGGCGCACTTCCGCCGCCGCGCGATACGGCAGGACGCTCCACGGCCGGCGGCGGCCAAGCCGGTAGGTCGAGAGCCCCGCCTGTATCTGGGAATGCCGATCGGCCCGCTGGCTGACCGGAACCGGATCGACGAAACAGGCTTGCAGCCCCTCGTCGAATTCCAGATCGAACGCGAGATCATAGGGCAGCCGCATCGGAACCAGCCTATCGGCAATCCAGCCGGCGGCCTTGCGATTGATCAGATAGGCGCCCGAACCCTTCTCGCGGGTGAGCGCGATCGCCAGCGAGCGGGATGCCGTCAGCGGCCCTACGCTGTGCTTGCGTCCCGTACTCACCGTCGAAAGCCGCAGGATATCCCAGGATGCGTGGTGATCGAGCGCGGCGGCGAGCACCTCGGCGAAGTCGTCGTCGAAATCGAGATCGTCTTCGAGAATGAGAGCAAATTCGCCGTTGCCGGCAAGGAAGCGCCTTGCGCACTCGACATGGCTGAGATAGCAGCCGATCTCGAAAGGATTCGGCCTGCGGCCATGCCGGCGCAGATAGGATTGCCCGTCGAAATCGCGGCGCGGCAAGGTTATGCCGACGCCGTCGACGGCCGCCACGCGCTCGAAGCCTATGCCGATCTCCGACAGCAGGCGCTCCATGCGAAACCGGCGAAGTTCCGCCCGGTCGAGATTGATGAGATAGGTATTGATCCGCAGGCTGACCGGATGGACTGCCGTGGCGATGGCGGCGGTTGCGGCGCGCATGTTCATGAGAGCTGGCCTCGACTTGGATGTGACGACGGCACCAAGCTGCGCCCGAAAACTCACCGGGACTTCGCCCGAACTATACAAATTCGTAAAGCACGCCCGCCTTTCGCCGATCGCAGGCATCCGGGCAGCACCTCGATGCGCGAATGATGGGTTGAGATGGTCTCCGGCAACGGCTATCTCAGGCAAAACTCAGGCGGGTTCCTCCGCAAACGACAAGGCTACGGCTTCCATGATCCCAGATTTCCTCGTCACCCATTCCGGTGGCTTCCATGCCGACGAACTGCTGTCGAGCGTCATCCTGACCCGGCTGTTCCCACAGGCCCGCATCGTCCGCAGCCGCGCACCGGAATGGATCACGCCGGGGCCAGACCGCATCATCTATGATGTCGGCGGCGCCTATGACGCCGAGGCTGGGATTTTCGATCACCATCAGCGTGGCGCGCCGTTGCGGAGAGATGGCCAGCCCTTCAGCTCCTTCGGACTGATCTGGAAGCATTACGGCCATGATTATCTTGCCGCCGCCGGCATTCCCGAAGAACATGTCGCCGAACTCCACGCCTCCTTCGATGCGAGCTTCGTCCTGCCGATCGACCTGACCGACAATGGCGCGCTCAGCCCCTCCGGGCCGCTCGCCGGGCTCACCCTGCCCGCCCTGCTGGAAACCTTGAAACCGGTTTTCGACGATCGCGATCCCGAGGCCGACGGCCGCGCTTTCCACGCCGCACTTGCCGTCGCCCGCAGCTTCGTCGAAGCGAAGATCGCCCAGAGCGCCGCGAAATTGCGGGCAGAGGCCATCGTGCATCAGGCCATACGCAATACCGCCGAGCGCCGCGTTCTCGAATTGCCGATGGGAATGCCCTTCCGCCCCGCGATCGTGAAGGCGGGCGCCGATCACCTGCTCTTCGTCGTCCACCCGCGCGAGAAGGATTGGTGCGTGACCGGCATCCGCCGCGCCGACGAAGGCTTCGAACTGAGAGCCGATCTTCCCGCCGCCTGGGCGGGCCTGACCAATGGCGAGCTGGAGGCCGTCTGCGGCGTGCCCGGCGCCAGCTTCTGCCACAACGGCCGCTTCATCGCCGCCGCCAAAACCCGCGAGGCAGCCCTCGCCATGGCCGAGCTTGCGGTCGAGGAGGCTGTCTCTGTCGGAAAGGTCTGATTGCTGCGGACGCCGCAGCCCCGACATTGGATTGCTGGCAGGCCGGCCCACCAACCCTTCGTCATGCTCGGGCTTGTCCCGAGCCATCTGCCTCCGTTCGATAGGGCAGCAGATCCTCGGCACAAGGCCGAGGATGACGTTGAGTAAAAGAGCTAAGCCAAAAAAAGAGGCCGGAGCTTTCACCCCGGCCTCCCGTTCAATATCAGCGAAATCGCTTAGTTCACGCTCTTGTCGACCAGCTTGTTCTTGCCGATCCAGGGCATCATGCCGCGCAGCTTGGCGCCGACTTCCTCGATCTGGTGGCTGTCGTTGTTGCGGCGGATGCCCTTGAAGCGGGCGGCACCGGAGCGGTATTCCTGCATCCATTCGGAGGTGAACTTGCCGGTCTGGATGTCCTTGAGGACGCGCTTCATCTCGGCCTTGGTTTCTTCGGTGATGATGCGCGGACCGGTGACGTATTCGCCCCACTCGGCCGTATTGGAGATCGAGTAGTTCATGTTGGCGATGCCGCCTTCATAGATCAGGTCGACGATCAGCTTCACTTCGTGCAGGCACTCGAAATAGGCCATTTCGGGCGCGTAACCGGCTTCGGTCAGCGTTTCGAAACCGGCGCGGATGAGCTCGACGAGACCGCCGCAGAGAACGACCTGTTCGCCGAAGAGGTCGGTTTCGCACTCTTCGCGGAAGTTGGTTTCGATGATGCCCGAACGGCCGCCGCCGACGCCGCAGGCGTAGGAGAGAGCGAGTTCAAGCGCGTTGCCGGACGCGTTCTGATGCACGGCAACGAGGCAGGGAACGCCGCCGCCCTTCTGGTATTCGCCGCGAACCGTGTGGCCCGGGCCCTTCGGCGCGATCATGACGACGTCGACCGAAGCCTTCGGTTCGATCAGGCCGAAGTGAACGTTGAGGCCGTGAGCGAAGGCGATGGCTGCGCCGTCGCGGATGTTCGGAGCGATGTCGGCCTTGTAGATGTCGGCCTGCAGCTCGTCCGGCGTCGCCATCATCATCAGGTCTGCCCAGCCGGCGGCTTCGGCAACCGTCATGACCTTGAAGCCGTCGGCTTCGGCCTTCTTGACTGTGGGCGAACCGGCCTTGAGAGCGATGACGAGGTTCTGGGCGCCGCTGTCCTTCAGGTTCAGCGCATGGGCGCGGCCCTGCGAACCATAGCCGATGACGGCGACCTTCTTGGCCTTGATGAGGTTGAGATCGGCATCACGATCGTAATAGACGCGCATTTGAAGTTCCTTCCCTTGTGCTTGTCCTGTTGATTGTCATTACAGCGAAATCAGCCGAGAGCCGGCATCTCCGCCAGTACCTTTTCCGTGCCGTAGAGCCGGAGGAAGGCGGTCACCGCCTTCTCCGCCTGGCGCGCGGTATCCTTGAGGCCGGGCTCCCCGAGCAGCATGCGCACATGCAGGTCGGAAACGACAAGGCCGTATAGCGTATGATAAGCCTCGTCGGCATCGGCAAAGCGCAGCAGCCCCGCCCTCTTGCCGGCATCGATCAGCGCCATGGCGCGCCGGTCGATCTGGCGGCGGCCGCGCTCCAGCAACAGCTTGCCGAGCTTCGAGCCGTCGCGATGGGACTGGCCGATCGCCAGCCGGTTCAGCGCCAGCGAGACATCGCCGGCCAGCACCTCGAGCAGGTCGCGCGCGAAGATGACCACATGGTCGTGCAGGCTCGCCGCCGTCAGCCGCTCGCCGTTGCGCTCGAAGGTGCGCACCTTGCTTGCCTGATAGGCGATCATCGCAGACAGCAGGCCGTCACGGTCGCCGAACCACTTGTAGAGGCTTTCCTTGGAGCAATTGGCGGCGCGCGCGACCCCCGAGGTCGTCAGCGCCTTCTCGCCGCCATCGACGAGCAGCCGCAGCGCCTGCTCCAGAACGGCGTTCTGGCGCGGCGAAAATTCGCTCGGCTCTGCAGTATCGACGGACACGGTCATGGCTCCCATATACGTACCGTACGGTACGGTTCGTGAGCTTTATGCGTCAAACCGATCGGGCCGTCAAGCAGGCCCGGCAGATTTTTATACGGGAAAGGCGGGCGCAGCACCAGAATTGGATAGGCGGACACTGCTGGCGATTGCATAATGCTTGTCGAACGTCATTTGGGAGCCAGTCATGTCTCGCCTTTCTGCCGCCTTTTTCCTGGCCGGAGCGATGCTCCTGGCAGCGGCGCCCTTCACCGGCCGCGCCGCTGCGCAATCGGACAACGAGGTCTATGACCGGATCGAGGAATTGCACGACGATGCCGCGGGCTTCGACCGGCCGCTGCGCCAGCTCGTTCTCGCCATGCGCTCCGGCGACGCCGAGACCATTGCCGGCCTTGCCGAATACCCGCTGACCGTGAAGGCGAACGGCGAAACCTACGATGTCGAGAACGCCGAGGATTTCGTCGAGAATTTCGACGATCTGGTGACGCCCGACACCCGCCGCGCCGTCGGCCGCCAGCGATATCAGGATCTCTTCGTCAGCAGCGAGGGCGTGATGCTCGCAAACGGCGCCGTCTGGATGGGCGCGGTCTGCGACGACAACGCCTGCGACGAGAGCCATTGGGCGATCATCGCCATCAACAATTAGCCTCGCGCAGCCATGTCAGCTGCGAAGCTTGCGCGCCAGCGTCTGCAGCTCCTTGAAGGCTTCGTAACGCCTGCGGTGCAGATCGGAAACCTCGCCCTCTGACGGCTGAAAGCGTGTTTCCACCTTGGTGAGTTCGCTCATCGCCGCGCGCACATCGGCAAATTGGCGGCCGGCGACGGCCCCGAGGATGGCCGCCCCGAGCAGCACCGGCTCCTCGGCGGTCGTGGCGACCACCGGCTTGCCGCTCGCATCGGCGAGCACTTGGCGGACGAAATCGTGCTGGCCGGCGCCGCCGCTGATGACGATGTTTTCGACGCTGACGCCCGCCTCGGCCTGCGTTTCGATGATCTGCCTGAGGCCGTAGCCGATGCCGCAAAGCCCGGCGATGTAGAGCGAAACCAGGCTGTCGACATCCCGCTCCATGCCGAGGCCGGCGATAACAGCCCGGGCATGCGGATCGGCAAAGGGCGCCCGGTTGCCGAGGAACTCGGGAACGACATGCAGCCCGGCTGCCAGCTTGACCGCATCGGAAGCACGGCCCGCCTTGCCGGCGGCCATATCGGCAAGCAGGACCGGCAGCGCAGTGCCGGCGCTCGTCGCAAGCTCCCTCGCCTCGCCGGCCGCCAGATGGGAGGAGAGAAGCTGGTCGATCGCCGCGCCGGCGGCACTCTGGCCGCCCTCGTTCAGCCAGAGGCCCGGCACCATCGCCGAATAGTAAGGACCCCAGACGCCGGAAACGAAAGACGGTTCCGCCGTCGAGGTCATCGTGCAGGAGGACGTCCCGAAAACATAGGCAAGATTGGCCTGCGGATCGGCGCCGACGGTGCCGACGCCGCCGGCATGGGCATCGATCAGCCCGGCCGCGACGGCCGTGCCCGGCACCAGTCCGAGCTCTTCCGCCGCCGCAGCGGTCAGTCCCTGACCAAGCGCCGAACCGGGCTCGACGATGGACGTGCCGATGCGGGCAAAACCTTCGTCTGCCAGCACGCCGAGGCCGATCTGGTGGAAATAGCTGCTATCCCAACGCTTTTCATGGGCGAGATAGGTCCACTTGCAGGTGACCGTGCAGGTCGAGCGCGAGAGGTCGCCGGTCGCCCGCCAGGTCAGGAAATCCGCAAGATCGAAGAATTGCCAGGCGGCATCGAACACCTGGGGGCGGTTTTCCCTGAGCCAGAGAAGCTTCGGCGTTTCCATCTCGGGCGAGATGCGGCCGCCGACATAACGCAGCACGTCATGCCCGAAGGCGTTGATGCGCTCCGCCTGCGGGACGGCGCGGTGGTCCATCCACACGATGATATCCCGGTCCGGATCTTCCGAAGGCCCGACGGGCAGTGGCTTGCCGCCTTGGCCGAGGACGACGAGCGAACAAGTGGCGTCGAAGCCGAGCCCGACCACGGAGGCCGGATCGACGCCGGCTGCGGCAACCGTCTCCCGCACGGCCGCGCAAACGGCGCGCCAGATCTCGCCGCTCGACTGCTCGACAATGGAACCGGCTTCATGAAACAGGCTGATATTGCGCTTGGCGGAGGCAAGCATGCTGCCGGCCATATCGAACAGGCCCGCCCGGGCGCTGCCGGTGCCGACATCGACGCCGATGACATAGTTGGCGCCGGCTTCCGGGGTGTGGGATGTGTCGCTCATGGTCTCTCGTTTCAGATCGCCAGGGATCGGGTTGATGGGCAGCCGTGGCCGGGGACGCTGACATTACGCGGTCGCGGCGACATGGCAAGGCGAGCACGCGCTGGCGAGCTCGCCGTCACAGCCTCCCTCCGACATTTTCCAGAATGGCGGTGAGTTCCCCTGCCCCCGTCGCGACGGCGGCGGCGCCGGCGGCATCGAGCACCGCGCGGCGACCGGGCCTCGGATCGGCAGGATCGACGAATCCGATGGCCGTCATGCCGGCGGCAATTGCCGACGCCACGCCGTGGACGCTGTCGTCGATCATCACACATTTGCCCGGGCGGGCCCGGAAACGCTCGGCGCAATGCAGCAGCAGATCGGGAGCCGGCTTCGGCCGCGAGACAACTTCGGCGCTGAACACGTCTTCGCCGAAGGCGCCCCAGAGATCGAGCTTGCCCAGGCTGTTGCGCAGCCGCCGCATCGTGCTGTTCGAGGCGACGCATTTCGGGCGGTCGAGGCTGTTGACGACCTCGGCAATGCCGGCAATCGGCTTCAGCGAACGGGCGAACTCCTCGAACAGATGACGATGCCACTGCTCGAACAGCGCGGCGACGTCGGCGATGCCGTATTCAAGCCGGCACATTTCGGCGATGATGCTTTCTGAATTGCCGGTGAATTTGACATGGGCCTCCGCCGCGCTGATCGCAATGCCCGCGCCTTGCAGCGTTTCGGCCAGCGTACGGCTGGCGATCGGCTCGCTGTCGATCAACACGCCGTCACAATCGAAGATCACGAGGTCGATGCTGTCCATGGCGCCTCGCGTGCCGGATTGGTCGATGCGGCTATCGAGCATGCCTCACCTCCGCGCCTGCAGGGCGAGATCCGGCCGGTCCGTGGTGATCTGCCGGATCGGTTTGGCGAGCCAGTATTCGAGATCGCTCGTCTCGTTCGGAACCCAGGCGCCGAGCCGGTCGAGCGGCACGAGACGGGTGATCTCCTCCCACTGCGCCTGAAGCAGCGACTTCTCGACGGCGATGATATCCGAGCATTGCTTCATCAGGCTGAGGCCGCTCGCAAGGCCGAGACGCTCGGCCGACTTGGCGTCGAAGGATGACAGGGTGCGAATTCCGGGCGCGGCCTTGCGGATATCGGCAAGCACGTCGGGATGAAAGCTCGTCAGGATCGAGCGCTCCGTCAGACCAAGCCGCTCGACGGCGGCGAATGCCTTGGCGGCCAGCCCCTCGTAAGGCGTGCCATCGGCATGGGTCTTCAGTTCGATATGAAGCTCGAGCGGCGTGTTCTGGAAGACGGCAAGCACCTCTTCCAAGGTCGGGATCGCCTCCCCGTCGCTGTCCTTGAGGTTGATTTCACGATGTTTTTCGGGGCCGAGATCGGTGACCGGGCCGCGCGCATCCGTCGTGCGTTCGAGCGTCGGGTCGTGAATGACGAGCATTTCGCCCGAGCGCGTCAGGTGGATGTCGAATTCCACGCCCTCGACCGGCATTTGCGCAAGGTTGCGGAAGCCCGAGAGACTGTTTTCGGGCCAGAGATTGCGGCCACCGCGGTGGCCGATAATATGCACCATCGTCTGAATATCCTTGAAATTCGGCGTGTTACTTTCCCGAGTCCACCAGCCCCTTGGTGAACCAGCGTTGCATGAAGAGAATGACGGCAGCCGGCGGCAGCATGACGAGCAGGGCGGCGCTCATCGCAATGTTCCAGGCGGGCGCGGAGTCCGAGACCGGAACGAGCTGCTTCAGCCCGAGCACCGCCGTTCCCATTTCCTTGTCGGTGGTGAAGAGCAGCGGCCACAAATACTGGTTCCAGCCATAGAGAAACAGGATGATCGACAGCGCCGCGATATTGGCGCTCGACAGCGGCAGCAGGATATCCTTGAAGAACTTCAAGGGGCCGGCGCCATCGAGCTTGGCCGCCTCGCAAAGCTCGTCGGGAACAGTCAGGAAGAACTGCCGGAACAGGAAGGTCGCCGAGGCGGAGGCGATCAGCGGCAGGATCAGGCCGGCATAGCTGTTGACCATGTTCCATTTCAACGAGGCTTCGATGCTGTATCCCGTCAGCCGCTCGACGATACCGGAAAGGCCGATCGTCCCGGCCAGCCAGCGAAGCGGCCCGGCGGCATCGGCGACCGCCTCATAGGTCGGGATGATGCGGACCTCGACCGGAAGCATCAGTGACACGAAGATCAGCCAGAACGCCGTCATGCGGAACGGGAAGCGGAAATAGGTGACGCCGAATGCGGCGATCAGCGAGATCGCCAGCTTGCCGACGACGATCCCGGCGGTAACGATGATCGAATTCAGGAACAGCTGCGAGAACTCGCCCTGCTGCCAGGCGGCGGCCAGGTTTTCAAAGAAATGCGAGCCCGGCAGCACCGGAAACGGCGCCTGCTGAACCTCCTGCAAGGTCAGCGAGCCGGCGACGAAGGCGAAATAGAGCGGCAGGCAGACGAAAACCGCGCCGATCAGCAATATGGCGTGGCAGAAGATCGAAAGGCCGAGATGGCGTTCGGGCATGGCTACACCTGGTAATTGACCTTGCGCTCGAGCGCACGGAATTGAACGATGGTGAAGAGGATGGCGATCAGCATCAAAAGCACCGACTGGGCGGCCGACGAGCCGAGGTCGAGCTGCACGAAACCATCCTGATAGACCTTGTAGACCAGGCTGTTCGTCGCGCCCGCCGGACCGCCGCGGGTGACCGCGTCGATGATGCCGAAGGTTTCGAACAGGCCGTAGACGAAGTTCATCACCACGAGGAAGAAGATCGTCGGCGAGATCAAGGGAAGTGAAATGGTGAAGAAGCGCCGCACGGGCCTTGCGCCGTCGAGCTTTGCCGCTTCCAGCAGCGAGGCAGGCACGGCCAGCAAGGCGGCGACAAGGAAGATGTAGTCGTAGCAGACATTCTTCCAGACCGAGGCGATCGTCACCAGAAGCTGCGCATCGAAAGGCCGCCGGTTCGGGTCCCATTCGAAGCCGAACCCATGCAGAAGCTGCGCGATCGGCCCCACCGCCGGATTGAACAGGAAGGCCCAGATCACCCCCGATATGACAGGCGCGATCGCATAGGGAAGCAGGATGATGCTCTTGTAGATCCCCCTGCCCCTGATCACGAAATCGGTCGCGAAGGCAAAGAGACCGGCAAGCAGAAGCGTTGCGGCGTTCTGGGCAACGGTGAACCAGAGCGTGAACAGCGCGCTGCCGCGATATTCCGGGCTTGCGAACAGATTGTAGAAATTCGTGAGCCCGACGAAAATCTCAGTGCCGCCGAAGGGATCGACCTGAACGAAGGCGAGCGACAGCGCCTTGTAGGACGGGATGAAAAAGAAGAATAGCAGGATCAGCAGCTGCGGCGCGACCAGGCCGAAGGCAAGCCACGGCCTGTTGAAATGGGCGGACTTCAACCCGGCCTCCGACGGCTGCGCGACCGAGCGCCCCGTCGACAGAAGATCCGGGATGCGAAGGCGCCGGGCGGCGCCTTCCATCTTTCCCAAGGTTCTACTTTGCTGCATGAAGCTGCTCGTACTGGCGAAGAATCTGGTTGCCGCGCGCTGCCGCCGCATCCAGCGCCTGCTGCGGGGTCTTCTGACCGGTCCACACGCCCTGGATCTCTTCCACCAGAAGCGCCATCGACTGGTTATGATTGCCGAAGCGGAAACCGCGCGAATTATCGCTCGGCGTGCCGCGCGTCAGCTGGAGAATGGCGATCTCGCGGGTCGGGTGATCCTTGAAATAGCCTTCGGACTTGGCCTGTTCATAGGCGGCGTTGGTGACGGGCACATAGCCGGTCTGCTTGCTCCACCAGACCTGCGTCTTCGGTGAGGCGAGGAAGTTCAGGAAGGCGGCAGCGCCGGCATATTCTTCCTCCGACTTGCCTTTCAGGACCCAGAGCGCGCCGCCGCCGATGGTGCTGTTCTTCGGCTCGATGCCTTCCTCATGCGGCAGGAAGGTTGCGCTCCAATTGAATTTCGCACCGCTTTCGACGGCAGCATGCGCCGCGGTGGAGGCCACATAGGTTGAGCAGGTGCCCGAGGTGAAAAGCTGGTCGGGCGAGAGTCCCTGCCCGGCGATCTGCAGGATGCCGGCGTCGAGCCACGTCTTGAGACGCGTCACCTGGCCGACGACGAGCGGGCTCTTGTTGAAGATGAATTCGGTGTCGAGGCCGCCGAAGCCGTTCGCCTTGGTGCCGTAAGGCTGGTCCTGGATCGCCGCGTAATTCTCGATCAGGCTCCAGTAGAAGTCGTTCGCAAGCGCCATCTGGCACTTCGAAACGCCCTTCTCCTTGATGGCCCGCAGCTGCTTGTCGAGCTCCTGCCACGTCTCGCCCGGCTTGTCGAAGCCGGCTGCCTTGAAGTGATCGGCATTATACCAGAAGATCGGCGTCGAGCTGTTGAAGGGCATCGCCGCCGGCTTGCCGTCGACCAGACAGAAACCGGCGACCGGCGCGACGAAATCGTTCCAGTCGATCTTGTAGCCTTCCTTTTCCATCAGCTGCGGCACCGGAATGATGGCGCCGGAATTGTACATGGTCAGGAATCCCCGCTCGGCCGCCTGGATCAGCACCGGCTGCTGGTGGACGCGGTAGGCTGCCACCATCGCCGCCATGGTCTCCTCGTAATTGCCTTTGCCGATGCCGACGACCTCGTATTTGTCCTGCGAGGCGTTGAAGTCGGCAATCAGCTTGTTGGTGATCTCGGCGAGGCGCCCGCCTGCCGCATTCCACCATTCGACCTTGACGCGATCGGCCGCGCCGGCGTCACCCGCAGCTGCCAATCCGAGCGTCACCAGTGCTGCACCCGCCGCGAACGAGCGGATTGTCCGCCCTATGCTGGCGCCTATCGAAGATTTTGCCGTCATTTCGTTTTCCTCTCCATAGCCGTTGTTCGCCGACCAGCGCACTTAGCGCCGATCAACCCCTCCCAGAGTGGCGATAAAACAAGGTTGGGGTTACTTGTTACAAATGTCAATAGCGTGTTACAAATGTATGACGACGGCGAAGGAGGATGCCATGGCAGCGATCGAACTCATCGACTTGAAGAAGAATTACGGCGCGGTTCCCGCGGTGAAAGGGATCAATCTCAGCGTCGCCGACGGCGAAATGATCGTGCTGGTCGGGCCTTCGGGATGCGGGAAGTCGACCCTGCTGCGGATGATTGCCGGCCTTGAAGCCATAAGCTCCGGGCACTTGAGAATCGCAGGAAACGACATCGGCCATGTCGATCCGGCCGATCGCAACATCGCCATGGTCTTCCAGAACTACGCGCTCTATCCCCACATGACCGTCCGGCAAAACCTCGAATACGGGCTCAAGAACCGCCGCGTGCCGCGCGGCGAGATCGACCGGCGAATCGCCAACGCCGCCGGCATTCTGGAGATCGGCGAGTTCCTCGAGCGGCGCCCCCGCCAGCTCTCCGGCGGCCAGCGCCAGCGCGTCGCCATGGGCCGCGCCATCGTCCGCGATCCCGCCGCCTTCCTGTTCGACGAGCCTCTGTCCAATCTCGATGCCAAGCTTCGCGTGCAGATGCGCGTCGAAATCCGCAGGCTGCAGCGGCAGCTGAAGACGACGAGCCTCTATGTCACGCACGACCAGCTCGAGGCTATGACGCTAGCCGACCGGCTGGTCGTCATGAATGGCGGCCGGATCGAGCAGATCGGCACGCCGATCGAGGTCTATCGCCGCCCCGAGACCGTGTTCGTTGCCGGCTTCATCGGTTCTCCGCCGATGAACCTGATCGATCTCGACGAGCTCGGCCCCTGCGACCTCCCGCTGCCGAGGGATACCGATCTCGTCGGCATCAGGCCGGGTGCGGTCGATCTCGGCGCCGGATCGGCGCACGATCTTCGCTTCGACGCTTATGTCGAATTGATCGAGACCGTCGGCGACGAGAACAACGTGCATCTGCGCATCGACGGCAGCGATAGACGCATCGTCGCGAGCGTCCCCACCGATCGGCACCTGCGGGAAGGCGAGCGCATGTCCTGTCATGTGCGAAGGGATGATCTGCATCCCTTCAACCGGACGACGGGGCGGCGAACCGATTGACCGGCTGACGGCCGGCCCCTGCGATTGACAAGCGCCGGGGATTTGAGATCCATGGCGTCGAAGCGGAGGCGCAGTTTATCGCATGTCACAGAACAGAAGTGCTTCTATCGCGCCCGTAGCGCTGCCCGACGAGCAGATGCAGGTGCGCGTGGTCTGGCTCTATTACATGGAGGGACGCACGCAGGGCGAGATCGCCGAAGCGCTGTCGACCAACCGGCTTCGCGTCAACAAGATCATCGCCGAGGCGCGCCGCTCCGGCCTCGTGACGATCACCCTCAATTCCCGGCTAACCTCCTGCGTCGCCCTGGAGCAGCAGCTGGCCGCGGAATTCAACCTCAATCGGGCAATCATCGTTCCGACGCCGGAGGATGCGGAACTGATCCCCGTCCTGCTCGGCCAGGCGGCCGCCGATTATCTCGTGCAATTGCTGAACGGCGGCAACATCCGCGGCGTCGGCGTCGGCTGGGGGGCGACGCTGCGCGAAATGGTGCGCCACATGCCGTCGCTGAGACGGCCCGATCTCTGCGTCAATTCGGTCATGGGCGGGCTGACGCACGGCATCGAGATCAATACGTTCGACATTGCGAGCGATCTCGCCCGCCAGCTCAATGCCGAATGCGCCTATCTGGCAGCGCCGATCTATGCCGGCAGCCCGGAGTCGCGCACCGCGATCATCAAGCAGGACGTTTTTGAAACGGCCTTTCGCCAGATCGAGGCCAATGACGTCATCGTGCTCAGCATCGGCGATATGACCGAACGCTCGCTGCTGATGCGCTACGGCCTGCCGAGCAACGTCAATATCGAGGAACTGGTCGCAGCCGGCGCCTGCGGCGATGTTCTCGGCCAGTTCGTCGACAAGACAGGGCGGCCGATCGAACATGCGATCAACAGATGCGCGATCGCGCCCGAGCTCGAAGCCCTGCGCGCCATTCCGAACGTCATCTTCGCCTCTGGCGGGCTGAACAAGGCGCAGGCCATCGCCGCCGTGCTGCTGTCCGGTCTGGGCAACGTGCTGATCTGCGACGAAGACACGGCTCGCCAGGCGCGACAGCTGGCACTCGATCTCAGGGCAGGCAGCGGTTCATAGAACGGCCGCGCAACCGGCGGGAGCCGAAAGAGGTTCCGCCGGCGCCGCCTTGTCGATCGCGTAGAGCTTGGCGAAACCGGCATCCTCGACCAGAGTCAGTCCGCCCGGCATCGCGGTGCCGACATAACGGTCGGGAATATCGGCATTGGCGACAAGGATGAAATCGAAACGTTCGCGCCAGTCGGAAAGATAAGGCGCGTAGGCTTTGTATACCTGCATCATCTCAGGGCAGGAAAGCACGCCGATCGACACGAGATTGCCCTCGGGAACCGCGATCTCCGACCAGGGCGGCAGAACGGTGAGCGGCTGCTTGCCTCCAGCGGTAAAGAGCGTCGGCACGAAAGCATGCGAAAAGGGCACGGCGAGCGTCGGCAGATGCCGGAAAGTGTCCAGTCCCCAGGCGAAATGCCGGTTGGAATGGGCAAAGCCGCCGACGATCTCGGCTTCGTGCCCCAGGGGCAGAATGGCCGCACCGGCCGGCACCTTTTTGAGCACGATCTCGACGGCAGCGACGTCCTTCTGCGCCAGCCACCAGTTCCAACCGATCCAGCCGGTCCGGCCGAAGACCGCGAGATTGATCATCAGCGCCAGCGACAACGCCTGCCGGCGCGTCAGATTGGCAAAAGGGCACACCATCGCCATGGCGACGAGCGTCGCCATGATCGGAAAGCGCCAGCTGATCCATCCGGTGCCGAGCATGTGGAGCGGGGCGACGCAGGAGAAAAGCAGCAACCCGCAGGCGGTGACGGCAAGGCCCGCATGAATACGGATGTCCTCTGCCCGAACGGCGCGCGTGCAGATGAGGATCAGCGGCAAAACCAGCAGGACATCGACGGCCGGGACATAGGTGGTGATGGCGGAAAGCAGGTTCATGACGATCAGAACGATGCCATCGTTCCAGACCAGCCCAAGGCCATCGCCGCCGGCATTCGGCAAGGCGGTGGTGCGCAGATAGAGCGCGAGCGGTGGCAGGGCGCAGGCGCCGATCGCCAGCGCCAAACGGCCGGCGAGCCGCATCAGCCCCGCCTTCGACCGCAAGATGTCGAAACGCCAGGAAAATTCGAGGCCGCAGACAACAGCCATATAGAAGCCGAGCGAGAAGATGTGCATCACCGTCAGCATCAGCGCGGCGGCAAGCCGCCAGGCAAATAGCAATGCCGGATTTCCACGCTGCAGCCGCAGGTCGGCGCAGGCGAAGAACAAGGCCATGCCGAGGCCGATCTGGAAATTGATGAAGCCGCCGACCATTGTCGCGCACCAGCCGAGCGACAGCATGGCGATCTGCCAATAGTGCCGGCCGCCGAAGAGCGTCCGGTGCAGCGCAATCGCGCCGAGCGGCGGCAGCACGATCGCCAGGAAAAGCAAGGCCCGCGCCAGCCGGTCGGCGCCGACGAGCGGCCCTATCCAGGCCGCCAGAAGATCGATCCCGACATTGGTGAAGGTGCGGTTCCAATCGATCGCATAGATCTCGGGAAACGGCTGCTCGCCGATGCCGCCGGATAGAAGCCAGATACGGGCGTAGTGGTTCGCGTAATCGAGAATGGGCGGAAAGCGGAACAGCACCACCAGGGCCGCGGCAAGCGCCACGAAAGCAATGATCGCAACCGTGGAATCCTGCCCGGCCGTGAGATCCTCAAGCTCGGCTGCCGCATGAACAGGCGCAGCAATCCGGTCCATCATCCTGTCCGGCTGTTCTTTTTCGAGCGCGGTTCGCCCGAGGCAAAGGCCGCATCCAGCGCGGCGCGCTTGTCAGCGGCGCCCATTTCCGAAAAGGCCGTCGGCAGCTCGGCATGTTCGCCGCCGCGCAGGATCGTCTCGATCATGAACATCGGCCGCCTCTTGCTCTCTTGCACGAGACGGCCGAGATATTCGCCGATGATGCCGATGCAGATCAGCTGGATGGCGCTGAAGGCGCTGACGGCAGCCATGATCGACGACCAGCCGGTGACCGTTTCGCCCTGCAGCCAGCGCACGAAGGTATAGACGAGCAGCGCCACCGCGACACCGGCACTGATCATGCCGAGCCATGTGGCGATGCGCAGCGGTGTCGTCGAAAAGCTGGTGATCGCGTCGAGCGCGAAATTGATCATCTTGCGCAGCGGATATTTCGTCGTCCCCGCAAAGCGGGCGTCGCGCTCATAGGGCAGCGCCACCTGCCGGCCGCCGATCCAGCTGACCATGCCGCGGATGAAGCGGTCGCGCTCCGGCATCGCCAGCAGGATATCGACGACGCGCCGGCGCATCAGACGGAAATCGCCGGTATCGCGCGGGATGGTCACGGAAGCGAGCCTGGAAAGCGTGCGGTAGAAGAGCGAAGCGGTGGCGAGCTTGAACCAGGTTTCGCCTTCGCGGCGGGTGCGCTGGCCGTAGACGACGTCGGCGCCGCGCTCCATGATCGGCATCATCATCAAAAGCAGTTCGGGCGGGTCCTGAAGATCGGCGTCGATCAGGAGAACGCGCTCGCCGCGCGAGGCGGAAAGACCCGCCGTCGACGCCAGCTGGTGGCCGTGATTGCGCAACAGACGCACGCCGAGCACCTGCGGCACTTTCGCCGCCAATTCCGAAATAATCTCCCAGGTGCCGTCGGACGAGCCGTCATCGACGAGAATGAGCTCAAAGGCATCGCCGGCAACGCTCTGCGCGGCGGCAGAGGCGCGGCGGCAAAATTCGCGCAGCCCCTCTTCCTCGTTGTGACAAGGCGCGACGATGGAAAGAAACGGTGCTTGCGTCATGCGGACGGCGGTGCCTGCTTGATGGATGGCGCCAGCCTAGCCGGGAAACGTCAAGCATCCTTTAATACCGCGTTTGGCCGGCGCCGCCGGCACCTATTCCGCCGCCATCATCTCGCGCACGCCGTCGATGTCGCGGGCCGGCGACGCCCCGTAGAGGCGGCTATATTCGCGGCTGAACTGCGACGGGCTCTGATAGCCGACGCGGTGGCCGGCGGTGCCGGCATCCAGTCGCTCCACCAGCATCAGCCGGCGCGCCTCGTGCAGGCGAAGCTGCTTCTGGTATTGCACCGGCGTCATCGCCGTCACCGACTTGAAATGGTGATGGAAGGACGAGACGCTCATATTGACGCGCTCGGCAAGGTCCTCGATGCGCAGCGGCCGCGCGAAATTCTCCTTCAGCCAGGCGACGGCCCGCGCGATCCTGTTGCTGTGGCTGTCCGCCGTGGCGATGTTGATCAGGCGCGCGCCGTGCGGCCCGGTCAGCACGCGGTAGAGGATCTCCTGCTCGATCAGCGGCGCCATGGCGGGAATGTCGCCTGGACGATCGAGCAAGCGCAGCAGGCGGACAGCGGCATCCATCAGCTCCGGCGGCGCGACGTTCACCACCATGCCGCGCTGCCCGTCGGTATCGGCGGCCGGACGCGGAATATCGATGCGGCTGAGCAGCTCCAGGAGCTTCTCCGAATCGATCGCCAGCCCCAGGCAGAGATGCGGAACCTCGGGACTGGCCTCCGTGACCCGCCAGGCGACCGGCAGGTCGAGCGAGGTCAGCAGATAGTCCCCGGTCCCATAGCTGATGAGTTCCGTGCCGAGCTGCAGGCTCTTGGCCCCCTGCAGCACGAAGGCGAAGCAGGGCCGGTAGCTGCTGTGCAAGGGATCGCTGGGCCTGGACCGGCGGCTGATGTGGAGATTGCCGATATTAGTCGAGAACTCGCCGTCATCTGGCGCGAAGCGCATCGCGATATCGACGATTTCCTGATAGGGGCTGAAGGGCAAGGTCATGCGGCAACTCTCTCTGTCAGCTGTCTGACTGTCAGCTGTCTGGCGCGGGCGATACCGCCCTTATCTAGAGTGTCTTTGCCATTTCGCAAACAGCCGGGCGCCTCACTTTTGCAGGATCGTGCAAGAAGCCGAGAGGATCGCTCTAACGCCCTCGCCATGTTGCGGGCAATAGTGCGCCATCCCGTTCAACCCCTCCCAACCCACAGGAAGCTTCAAATGGCTATTGCAAAAGGCTATGCCGCAACCGACGCGTCGCAACCGCTGACCCCCTTCACCTTCGAGCGCCGCGAACCCAATGATGACGACGTCGTCATCGCGGTTCAATATTGCGGCGTCTGCCACTCCGACATTCATCAGGCCCGCAACGAGTGGGGCAACTCGATATTCCCGATGGTACCGGGCCACGAGGTTGCCGGCGTCGTTTCCGCCGTAGGCTCCAAGGTCACGAAATTCAAGGTCGGCGACCGCGTCGGCGTCGGCTGCTTCGTCGATTCCTGCGTCGGCTGCGCCACGCGTGATCTGGATTACGAACACTACCTGCCGGGCCTCGTCCCGACCTATAACGGCTATGAAGCCGATGGCACGACCCCGACCTTCGGCGGCTACTCCGACTCGATCGTCGTCAAGGAAGGCTATGTGCTGCGCTTCCCCGACAATATTCCGCTCGATTCCGGCGCCCCGCTGCTTTGCGCCGGTATCACGCTCTACTCGCCACTCGCGCATTGGAAAGCCGGTCCTGGCAAGAAAATTGCGATTGTCGGCATGGGCGGTCTCGGCCATATGGGCGTGAAGATCGGTGCTGCTATGGGTGCCGACATCACCGTCCTTTCCCAGTCGCTGTCGAAGAAGGAAGACGGTCTCAAGCTCGGCGCCAAGGACTATTATGCAACGAGCGACGCCGAGACCTTCACCAAGCTCGCCGGCACCTTCGACCTGATCATCAACACGGTTGGCACGGCAATCGATTGGAATGCCTATCTCAACCTGTTGAAGTCTGACGGCACAATGGTTCTGGTCGGCGTTCCCGAGCACCCGGTTCCGGTCCACGCCTTCTCGGTCATCGGCGGGCGCAAGAGCCTGGCGGGGTCGATGATCGGCTCGATCAAGGAAACCCAGGAGATGCTCGACTTCTGCGGCAAGCACAACATCGTCTCGGAGATCGAGAAGATCGATATCCAGAATATCAACGAAGCCTACGAGCGGGTGGTCAAGAGCGACGTCCGCTACCGCTTCGTCATCGACATCGCCTCGCTGGCGGCTTGAGGAATGCAGGGCGGCTCCTTCGGGAGCCGCTTTTTTTGTGACAGCACTCTCGAGCTTCCTCATGCTGAGGTGGGTAGCCCGCAGGGCGGAGCCTCGAAGCACGAGGCTCCGCCTTTTACGGGAAGCTTAAGAGTCATTCACGGCGCGGACGCGCCGTGGCTGGATTCCTGTGACGAGCACAGGAATGAGGGAGGTTGGGGTAAGCGCTTCGCATCAAATCTGCTCTCGATATAAGGGCGTTGGATGACTCGATGGAATGGCAAGGAGTTGCTGCATCCGTTGTCGGGGCGCCACTTTTCCTCCCTCATTCCTGTGCTCGTCACAGGAATCCAGCCACCGCGCGTCTGCGCGGTGAATGACCCCCCGCATGAGTGCGAGAAGAGACTGTCACTCCCTTCATCATCTCTCTTGAGGTGAGTCATTCACCCGAACCGCTTCAACCGTCTCGCGACCCGCGCTCCCCGCTTCCCCGCAACCACAGCAAATACTCCGCCGGGTTGAACGGATCCGGCCCCGAACGCGGGCGCCGGCGCGGTGGCCCTGATAGCGGGGCATAGTGATCGAAACCCGTCTCCATCGTCCCTGCCCCGCTCGTCAGCCCCGGCAATTGCTGCTGAACGCTCTGGACCATCTGAGACGCCAGCGTGCCTTCGAGCCGGGCGATGCCATCGGCGATCACCGAATCCGTCGTCATCGCGGCGGATTTCGCCAGCAATGCCAGCACGCCGCTGAGGCTCTCGGCCGGCGTTTCGAGATGAAAGCGGTCGACCGGCTCGCAGAGGACGGTTTGCGCGGCAGAAAGCGCCGATGCCAGCACCCAGGGCGTCAGCTGCCGGAAATCGGCGGCGGTGCTGGCTGGGGAGCTGTGGCGTGCCGCCGTCATCGCCACGTGGCAATCGGTGACCTGCCAGCCGAAGATGCCCTGCTTCAGCGTTTCGAAGACGGTTTCCTCGACCGCCCGGTAAAAGGCGACCGGCATCTGGCCGACATCCACTTCGAGCACGAAGCTGTTGCCCGCCCCGGCCGGACGCGGTTCGACCCGCAAGCCGACGGTAGCAAGAAACGGATTGGGCTCCTTGAAGAGGATCTGCAGGCCGCTTCCCGTTGCCGCCGGCCTCTCGGCCAGGATGACCGTGCTTTCCTCGAAGCTGGCATCGAGGCCGAAATCCGTCAGCAGGGTCGCTTGGATCACCTCCTTCTGCACCTCGCCGTAGAGCGATACGAAAACCTCGTCGGCCTCTTCGTTCCGGTGCAGGTTGATCAGCGGATCGTGTTCTGCCATCTGGCTCAGCGCCAGCCACAGCGCCGCCCTCTCCGAAGGCCGCCGCGCAAGGACGCGGGTTTCGAGCGTGGGCGGCGCGAAATGAACCCTTCCGGCCGTACCCGGATCGCCGCCGACCGCATCGCCGATCCGGGCGCCGGCAAGCCCGCTGACGCGCGCGATCTGCCCGGCGCCAAAGCTCTCGGCGCCATGACTGCGCCCAGCCTCGAAGAGCTGGATAGCGGTTACTCTCTCCGGGCCATTCGGCAGATCGAGATATTGCCGCAGCCGCACCGTGCCCGCCGTCAGAGACACATAACACAGCTTCTCGCCGCCCCAGCCGCGCTCGATCTTGAAGATCTTGCCCGCGACCGGCCCATCCGGATCGGGATGCCGCTCGGGCAAGATCGCCGCGATGGCCGAGGCGAGCGCCGGCACGCCGGCTCCGGTCATGGCCGCGCCCGCAAAGACCGGATGCACCAGACCGCGCGCCGCCTGATCGGCCAGGGCGCTGCCGAGCCTTTCCCGCGTCACGCGCTCGGGGGCGAGCACATAGTCGTCGAGCAGCGCGTCGTCGTTTTCTCCGAGCGCCTCGCAGAGCGCCGAAAAAAGCGGTTCGTTTCCCGGGTCCAGCGCCTCCACCCGCGCGAGCTTGCTGCCGGCATCGCTGACCGAAGACATGGCGATCGGCCGGACCGAAAGCTGCGCGGCAAGCGCCTCCATCAACTCCCCATAGCGGGTGCCGAGGCGATCGACCTTGTTGACGAAGAAGACGAAGGGAACGCCGAGCCGCCGCAGCGCCCGCACCAGCACGCGTGTCTGCGCCTGCACGCCTTCGACCGCGGAGACGACGACCACCGCCGCATCCAGCAATCCCAACACCCGCTCCACCTCGGCGATGAAATCCGGGTGGCCGGGTGTGTCGATCAGATTGACGGTCCTGCCGCCGATCGCAAACGATACCACCGCGGCCCGGATCGTGATGCCGCGCTGCCGTTCGAGTTCGAGCGTATCCGTCTGCGTATCGCCGCTATCGACGCTGCCGGGCTTGTCGATGACGCCGGCGTTAAAAAGCAGTCTTTCGGTAAGGCTAGTCTTGCCTGCATCCACATGGGCGAGGATGCCCAGATTCATAGTGCGCATGAACCACCATCTTCTCAGAAATTCGGATGTGATTTTCGTGAGAAGTGACTCGGCGCATTGGAACCTCTGTCCGTTGTTACGGCTGGATGCGGCATCCCACCGTGGTGGTCAGACGCGGGTGGGATGCTAAGGGCGGGTGGGGAGATGTGTCAAGGTTGGGCGTAGCCTCGCGAAAACCAAGTGTCATTTCGGCGGTAAATCTAGCGCAGACGTCACCCCACTCACCCTCATCCCTGTGCTCGTCACAGGGATCCAGCAAGCCCAAGTCCTTGGGCGCGAAAGACCCTTCGTTCATAAAAGTCATTCACGGCGCGGACGCGCCGTGGCTGGATTCCTGTGACAGGCACAGGAACGACGGAGGAGAGGGTATGTCGTGTTGCACCCCCTCTGTCCTACCGGACATCTCCCCCACAAGGGGGAGATCGGCAAGTGGCCTAAACTCTGCGCCTATCTACCGTTTCGTCAGGCTGTGACTCTCGTTGTTGGGGAAGACGTCGCGCCCAGCCAATCTCACCACCTGTGGGGAGATGTCCGGCAGGACAGAGGGGGGCCACACGGCACATCCTCTCCCGCCGTCCTCCAACTTGAGCCTACCCCTCCTCCCGCATCGTCTCCCGCTGCGTGATCAGCCGTGCGCTGTGCTGGCCGCTCAGATAGATCCATAGCCAGCTCCAGGCGACGGAGAAGCGGGAGCGGGTGCCGATGAGGAAGTAGATGTGGGCGATGCCCCAGATCCACCAGGCGATCCAGCCTTTCAGCTTGACCTTGCCGAAATCGATGATCGCCGCGCTTTTGCCGATCGTCGCCAGGCTGCCCTGGTGCCAATATTTGAAAGGTGCCGGCGCTGGTTTGCCCGAGAGACGCGCGCGGATGACCTTGGCGACGTAGCCGCCCTGCTGCTTGGCCGCCGGCGCGATGCCCGGCACCGGCTTGCCGTCCTCGCGCATGACGGAGGCCGTGTCGCCGACGACGAAGACATCGGGCAGGCCGGGTGCGCTCAGGTCCTTTTCGACAACGACGCGCCCTGCCCGGTCGGCCGGCACGTCAAGCCAGCGGGCCGCCGGCGAGGCGGTGACGCCGGCCGCCCAGACGATCGTCCGGCTGGCGACGAAGGTCTCGCCGATCCGCACGCCGTCGGCGCTGCACTCGGTCACCGGCTTGCCGAGATGAACCTCCACCCCAAGCTTCTCCAGCGCCTTTTGAGCATAGGCCGAAAGCTCCTCGGCGAAGGCCGGCAGCACGCGCGGACCGGCCTCGACGAGCACGACGCGGGTCTTGCGCGTATCGATGTTGCGGAATTCCTTCGGCAGGGTGAAATGCGCAAGCTCGGCGATGATGCCGGCAAGCTCGACGCCGGTCGGCCCGGCGCCGACGATGGTGAAGGTCAAAAGCGCGTCCCGCACGGCGGGATCGGCCTCCATCTCGGCCTTTTCGAAGGCGAGCAGCACGCGCCGGCGGATGGTCGTCGCGTCTTCCAGCGTCTTCAGGCCGGGCGCCACCGGCTCCCATTCGTCATGGCCGAAATAGGCATGGGTCGCCCCGGTCGCCAGCACCAGCGTGTCGTAACCCAGAGTCATGCCGTTACGCAGCGACACGGTCTTTGCGGCGCTGTCGACATCCGTGACTTCGCCGAGCAGCACCGTCACATCGGGCCGATCGGCATAGAGGCGGCGGATCGGCCAGGCGATCTCCGAGGTGGAGAGAATGGTCGTCGCCACCTGATAGAGCAGCGGCTGGAAGAGATGATGGTTGCGCCGGTCGACGAGCGTGATCCTCACGCCCGCGCCCTTCAACCCGTTGACGAGCTGCAGCCCGCCGAAACCGCCGCCGACAACGACGACATGATGATCGCTCATGACCTACCCTTTTGCGCCATTTTGCTGAACGTCAATTTGGCCTTCGCGGAGAAGGTTGCAAGCGCCGTTTCGGCATGCCTGCCCTGCGCCCCCGGCAGTCAAGCGAAGTCTCTAGAGCGGATGTCAGGCGCAGTTTTCGCCGCCGGGGCCGAGCTTCGGTGGTCGCGAGATGTTTATTCATGTCATCGGGAACGTGCGGGATAACGCCAGGCGTCAAAACAAATAGCTTAGAGCGCGTCGCATGATGCGGCGCGCTTCAGTCAGCCTGGAACCAGTTCACAGCGCGGATGCGGAACTCGATCAATAGGGACCGATGCACTGGCGGCGCGGTCCGTTATAGGGCTGGAAGGTATTGTCATAAGCCCTGTACGAACGATAGCGCGAGTAGCACCAGGCCTCATGGCCTCCCCTTCCATAATAGGCGGGCGCCGCATAGGTGCGATAGGGCCGGCCATAATAGCGGCCGTAATACCGGTATGGCGGACCATAGCGGTAGGGCGAGCCATAGTAACGGTACGGCGAGCCATAATAGCCGTAGGGCGAACCGTAATACGAGCCGTAATAGGGCTGGGCCAATGCGCCGCCGATGATCGTGCCGACGGCCAGACCACCCAAGGCCCAGCCCCAGCCCGATCCATTATGGTGATGCCCCCCGTGATATCCGCCGCGGTAGTAGCCGCCTCGGCCACGCCATTGCACATGCTCTATCTGCTGCTGAGCTTCGATCCTGGGTGGATTGATAGCCGGAAACGCCTGGGCCGGGGTGATGCCGGAAATCCCCATGATCAAGCATAACGCGGCAACGGTTAGCTTTCTCATGACTGTCCTCCTCTACTCCTCAGGAGGAGGACACATCTTCCCCCTCTTGAACCAAAGGTGAACGCAATTTGCCGAAAATCGTTCCGTATCGGAACAAATTATTTGCTGTCGATGGCGCCGAGGATTGACAGCTCTTCCCCCAGGCGATGGCTCAGCGCACATAACCCACGGGTATGCCCAATCCGTGTTTCAATTCTTCCATCGAGATCGACGCCGAGACGTCGAAGAGTTCCAGCTTGCGCACGATCTGCTTATAGATGACATCGTAATGCTCCACGCGCGGCAGCACGATCTTCAGGATGTAATCGTGATTGCCGGTCAGCCGGTGCGCCTCGACAATTTCAGGGATGTCGCTGATGATCCGGCGGAAGGTTTCCGTCCATTCGTCGGAATGGTGCGCCGTCTTGACGAGCGCGAAGACCGTCGTCGGCACGCCCATCTTTTCGCGATCGAGCACGATGATGCGCCGCAGGATATGGCCGCTCTCCTCCAGCCGCTGGATGCGCCGGGAGCAGGCCGAGACCGAAAGCGCCACCCGCTCGGCGAGGTCCGTCACGGATATGCCGGCATCTCTTTGCAGCATGTCGAGAATGCGTCTGTCGCGATCGTCAAGCATTGTGTGAAATGAACCTCGCGCCCGAAATTTGCGCCATTTCGCCAAACCGTGCAAAATAATAGCACGCCCTCCTCATCAAGGGCAAACAACGCAAACACGCCGCGCGGCCATTGCGGCATCATTTTCGAAACTCGCAGCATGGGAGCATGAAGAGATGGAAACGATCGGTCTGATCGGCGGCATGAGTTTCGAAAGTTCTGCGGTCTATTACCGCCTGGTCAACGAGATGGTGCGCGCCCGCAGAGGCGGCCTCGCCTCGGCCGAGCTCATCCTGCATTCGGTCAATTTCGAGGAGATCGTCGCTCTTCAGAAGGCCGGAGACTGGGCCGGAGCCGCCCGCCGCCTCGGCGATGTGGCGGAGCGCCTGCAGGCCGGCGGCGCCGGCTGCGTCCTGATCTGCACCAACACCATGCACCTGATTGCCGACGAGGTTGCCGCGAGGATCTCCGTGCCGCTGCTCCACATCATCGACGAAACGGCGAAATCGCTGCATGCGGCTGGCCGCAAGCGGCCGCTGCTGCTCGCCACGCGCTACACCATGGAGCATGGCTTCTATACCGACCGCATGAAGAGCCTCGGCGTCGACGTCATGGTGCCCGAAGCCGCCGACCGCACCACCGTACACGACATCATCTTCAACGAACTCTGCGCCGGCCGGGTCCACGACAGCTCGCGCGAAAAGCTGATCGATATCATCGATCGCGCCGCGGCAAGCGGCGCCGACAGCATCATCCTCGGCTGCACCGAGATCTGCCTGATCCTCGACCCCGACCGCCTGCCGCTGCCGGGCTTCGACACCACGACGATCCATGCCCGGGCGGCCGTCGATTTCGCGCTTCGCGCGGAGGAAGAAGAGGCAGAGGAGGCTGCCTAAGGCGCCTATAATTTAGTTGACTCAGTCAATTAAATGCATGACAAATATTTCCGTCAGGAGATTTTCGTCAGCTTGTTCGGATAAGTCGCCAACCTCTCTTCCGTCATGCTCGGGCTTGTGCCCCAAGCATCTGCTTCCGTTTGATAGGGCAGCAGATCCTCGGCACAAGGCCGAGGATGACGTCGATCGAGGAGCGAGCCTCGTCAGCAGCTCGCGAGATCTCCATCCGGAGATCACCATGTCCGACACCGCCCTCATCGAAACCGCTCGCGACTTCAACCGCTTCTACACGAATTTCCTCGGCCTGCTGAACAAGGCCTATCTCGACTCGCCCTATACGCTGACGGATGCCCGCATCCTCTTCGAGATCGGCTCGCATCAGGGGATCAGCGCCGCCCCTCTTGTCCGCGACCTGCATCTCGACCCGGCCTATCTCAGCCGCATCCTCAAGCGTTTCCGCGCCGAAGGGCTGATCGAAACGAACCCCGATCCGGCCGATCTGCGCAGCCAGATTATCGCTGTCACCGAGCGGGGACGTGGAGAATTCGAGGAACTCGGCCGGCGCGCCAATGCCCAGATCGCCGCCCGTTTCGACACTCTCGCCGCCGGCGAGCCGCAGGCGGTCGTCTCGGCCATGGACACGATCCGCGCCCTGCTCGACCCGGCCGCCAAGCCCGCTCCCGCGATCATTCGCCCTCACCGCGCCGGCGATATCGGCTGGATCGTGCAGAGCCAGGGGCGGTTCTATGCCGAGGAATATGGCTGGGATCTGCGCTTCGAGGCGCTGGTCGCCGAGGTCGCTGGCAAGTTCCTCGCCAACTTCGATCCCGCCATGGAATATTGCTGGATCGCCGAACGCGGCGGCGTCAATGTCGGCTCGGTCCTCGTCGCCAATGGCGGCGACGGCATCGCCAAGCTGCGGCTGCTCTATGTCGACAAGGCGGCCCGCGGCCTCGGGCTCGGCAAGCTGCTGGTCGATGAATGCATCCGCTTTTGCCGGCAGAAGGGTTATCGCGAGCTTTCGCTCTGGACCAACGACATGCTGGAGACCGCCCGCGCCATCTACATCAAATCCGGATTCCGCCTTGTCTCCGAGGAGAGACATAGGATGTTCGGCCCCGAGGCGAACGGCCAGACCTGGGTGCTCAACCTCTGAATTTGCTGCGTCTCAAAAGTTTCGCTTGATTTGGAAACGATCATTTCCTAATTAGGCGTCATGACCGACGCCAGCCTCAAATTGGATGAAACAACCCGCAGCCGCGGCCGCCCGCGCGCGTTCGATATGGACGCCGCATTGGATGCGGCCCTGCAGGTCTTTTCCGAGCGCGGCTACCACGCCACCTCGATCAGCGATCTGACCGAGGCGATGGGCCTTGCCTCCGGGAGCATCTACAAGGCGTTCAAGGACAAGCGCGGCGTCTTCCTTGCCGCCTTCGATCGTTACCGTGCCGTGCGCCGCGGCCTGCTCGACGCCGACCTCGCAAGCGTCGAGACCGGCCGCGACAAGCTTCATGCGCTGATCACCTTCTTTGCCGGCTCGTCCCATGGCGAAATCGGCAGGCAGGGCTGCCTCGTCGTCGGCAGCGCCGGCGACCTCGCTCTCTTCGACGAAGAGGCGGCCGAACGCGTCGCCACCGCCTTCATGACCGACGAGACGCTTTTGGCCGCCCTGATCCGCCTTGGCCAAGCCGACGGCTCGATTTCTTCGGATGTCGATGTCTCCGCAACCTCTTTGGCGCTTCTCTGCCTCACCAAGGGCATGCGCGTCATCGGCAAGACGGGCCGCAGCGGCGAAGAAATGGCGACCGCCGCCGAAGCCGCGATGAAACTGGTGACATGACACTCCCCCGGTGATGACCGGCGCTCCCGGGAGTTAGCCCCCAGCGCCGCGGCAGGAAACGGGTGGCGGCGGTAAGACGATTTGCGACTAATCCTTTCAATCATACCGGAGTTTCTGATGAGCATTTCAGCCACCACCCCGGATAATGCCATTCCACGAGCGCTATCCCCCTGGCTCACTTTCCTTTTCGCCGCCGCCTGCGGGCTGGTGGCCGCCAATCTTTATTACGGCCAGCCGCTGGCCGGCCCGATCAGCGCCGATCTCGGCTTCACGCCTGCCGCAACCGGGCTGATCGTCACGCTGACGCAGATCGGTTATGGCCTCGGCCTGCTGCTGATCGTGCCGCTCGGCGACCTCACCGAAAACCGCCGCCTGGTGCTGCTGCTGATTTCCGTCTCGGCCCTCGCCCTGATCGGCGCCGCGCTGTCTTCGACGCCTGCCATGTTCCTCACCGCCTCGCTGTCGATCGGCCTTGCCTCGGTCGCCGTCCAGGTGCTCGTGCCTTTCGCCGCCAACATGGCGCCGGATGCGACGCGCGGCCAGGTCGTCGGCAATGTCATGAGCGGCCTGCTCTGCGGCATCATGCTGGCCCGCCCCTTCGCGAGCTTCGTCGCCGAGGCCTCTTCCTGGCACATGGTCTATTACGTCACCGCCGCACTGATGCTCGTGCTCGCCATCGTCCTGCGCGCCAACCTGCCGGTCCGCGTGCCGAAGACGAAGCTCGGCTACGGCGAACTGCTTGCCTCCATGGCGCATCTGGCGCTGACCTCGCGCGTGCTGCAGCGCCGCGCCCTCTATCAGGCCGGCATGTTCGGCGCCTTCAGCCTGTTCTGGACGACGACGCCGCTGCTGCTCGCAAGCCCGGCCTTCGGACTGACGCAGAACGGCATCGCCCTCTTCGCGCTGGCGGGTGCGGCCGGCGCTATCGCCTCGCCGATCGCCGGCCGGCTTGCCGATCGCGGCATGACGAAGATCGCCTCGACGATCGCCATGCTGCTCGGCATGGCCTCCTTCCTGATCAGCCATTTCGCGAGCGATGGCTCGCTTACCGCCCTGGTCCTGCTGACGGTGGCGGCGATCGCGCTCGATTTCGGCGTGACGACCAATCTCGTCTGCGGTCAGCGCGCCATCTATGGCTTGAATCCGGAACATCGCAGCCGGCTGAACGGTCTCTTCATGGCCACCTTCTTTGCCGGCGGCGCGCTCGGTTCGGCGCTCGGCGGCTGGGCCTATGCGACCGGCGGCTGGACCATGACCGCCTGGATCGGCTTCGCCTTCCCGGCGCTCGCCTTCCTACTGTTCCTCACGGAAGGACGCGGGAAGTAGACCGACCTGTCGCAAAGCCCTGCAAATCGGATTCGATTTCGGGGCGATTCGCGGGTTAAATGAGAGGTGACAGGATTCACTCATTTTTACAGGGATGCTTCCGGCATGGAAATGGATGAAGAAAAGATCGACGATGCCGTGCTCGCTTTGCTCTGGCTGACATTGCATGACGGCGATCGCGCCTGGAAAGGCTTCGACTGGGACGTCATGGATCGTCTGTACAAGAAGGGTCTAATCGCCAATCCCGCAGGCAAGGCCAAGTCGGTCGTTCTGAGTGATGAAGGATTGCAGCGGTCAGAGGAATTGTTTCGCGCGCTGTTTACGCGCGCGAAGTGACAGAGGCTCTAGAACAGGATGATTTTAGGCCCGGTTGGCCTAAAATCTGAATCCTGTTCTAAATTAAAGAGTTAGAGCATGATGTCGTCCGAAAACCGCTCACACTTTTCGGCATCATGCTCTAGCTTTCGGCTGAATCGAAACGCGAGCGGGCAGCGCGCACGGCATCGTGGTTCGCTTCCGCCCAGTTCAACAGCTGCGACAGCGGCTGGTAGAGCGAACGGCCCAAATCGGTCATCGAATATTCGACGCTCGGCGGCTTCGTCGGGAAGACCTCGCGGCCGATATAGCCGTCCCGCTGCAGGTCGCGTAGCGTCTGCGTCAGCATGCGTTGCGAAATATCGGGAAGCATCCGCCTGAGTTCGCCGAAGCGGCGAGGCTCGGCCGCCAGCACTTCCAGCAGCAGCGTCGACCATTTCCCACCGATCTGCTGCATCATGTCCCGGACCGGGCAATTGGAAAAATCAAGGCCGGCAAGATCGATCTCGCGCCGCGCCCCCGGCATCCTGTTCTTCAGACTGAGGACTGCGCCGCTCATCTGCTGGTTCCCTTCTGGTAACTTACAGCCGAAAAACTGCCTTCTTTACACCGCGAGGTCAATTCCCAATCTAGCGTTAGTCTCTTTTCGAGACCAGCTAAACGCAAAAGGAAACGACCTATGAGCGAAACCATCCTGGTCACCGGCGCCGCCGGGCAGCTCGGCCAGCGCGTCATCCATCACCTCATCGAGACCTATCATGTCGCCCCCGGCCAGATCGTCGCGGCGACCCGCAGCCCGGAGAAGCTCGCCGGGCTCGCCAGAAAGGGTGTCGTCACCCGCAAGGCCGATTTCGATGATGCCGCCGGCCTGGAACAGGCCTTCACCGGCATCGACCGGCTGCTGATCATCAGCACCGATGCGCTGGATACCCCCGGCAAGCGCCTCGCCCAGCACAAGGCCGCCGTCGCCGCTGCCGCCAAGGCAGGCGTCAAGCACATCGCCTATACCTCGATGCCGGCGCCGGACAACTCGCTCGTCACCTTCGCGCCCGACCATCTCGGCAGCGAAAACGCCATCAAGGCAAGCGGCATCGCCTATACGATCATCCGCGACGCCTGGTATCACGACAATTACCTGCACAGCATGCCGCACAACCTGCAGGGCGGCAAATGGTACAGCGCCACCGGCAACGGCAAGGTTTCGACCATTTCGCGCGACGACTGCGCGCTCGCGATCGCCGCAGCCCTGGCCTCCGGCACCTCCGAAAGCGCCACCTACACGCTGACCGGCGCGGTATCGCTCAACAACCGCGAGATCGCGGCGATCGTCGCCGAAGCATCAGGCAAGCCGCTCGAAGTGGTCGACGTCAATGACGAACAGCTCGGCCAGGGCATGCGCGGCGCCGGCCTCCCCGGCTTCGTCGCCGACATGCTGGTCTCCGCCGACGCCAACATCCGCGCCGGCAACTTCGACATCGTCACCGGAGATTTCACCAAGCTGACCGGCAGACAACCGCAGCCGCTGAAGGATTTCTTCGTGGCGCATAAGACGGCGCTGACGACGGCTGGCAACGCCGGAGGCCATTGAGCTTTCCGCTCATCCCTGCGTTGCCGCCGGGAAGAGCGCGCTCTGATTTGGACGCTGAAAATCTCATCACGTGCGGTGAGTCACTCACAGCGCAGACGCGCCGTGGCTGGATTCCTGTGACAAGCACAGGAATGAGGAGGGTAAATTGAACGCCTTGCCCGAATTTGCCGTGTCCATTGAGGCAGCGGTTGATGGGAAGCACGACCTCTCCACCCTCATTCCTGTGCTCGTCATAGGAATCCAGCGCGCCCAAGTCCTTGGGCGCAGGAGACTCAAAACGCGTTATATCCCTCACGGCCAGAAATGCCGGGCCTCTTCCCCCACCAAAGTGTAGAGGGAAACAGCGTCCTATCAAACCGCCTGCCCGCAAGCCCGGCAGAACCGCCGCACCGTCTCGGCCATCCCGTACTCCAGCGCATCGGCCGTTAGCCCATGGCCGATCGAGACTTCGGCCAGTGCCGGAATCCGCTTCACCAGATCCGGCAGGTTGGCCACCGTGAGATCATGCCCGGCATTGACGGCAAGGCCGATGGCGAGTGCCGCATCCGCAGTCTTGCCGAGCGCTTCGAGGATCGGCGCTGCCCGCTCCGGCGCGTCATAGCAGCCGCCATAAGGGCCGGTATAGAGCTCGATCCGGTCGGCGCCGGTCGCCTTCGCCAGCTTCACCGCTTCGGCATCGCCGTCGCCATCGGCAAACAGCGAGACCCGGCATCCCATCGTCTTCAGCCGCGCGACGACATCGGTCAGGAGCGCCTGGTGCTTGCGGAAATCCCAGCCGTGATCGGAGGTTGCCTGCGCGGGATCGTCGGGCACCAGCGTCACCTGCTCGGGTGCGGCGCCGGCGCAGAGTTCGAGGAATTCCTCGGTGGGATAGCCCTCGATGTTGAACTCCGCTTGCGGAAATTCGTCGTCGATCAGATTGCGGATGACGGGCAGGTCGGAAAATCTTATGTGGCGCTGGTCGGGGCGCGGATGCACCGTCAGGCCGCTGGCGCCCGCGGCGAGCGCGATGCGCCCGAGCGCTTCGACGCTCGGCCAGGGCAGATCGCGCCGGTTGCGCAGCATGGCGATGGCATTCAGGTTGACGGAGAGCTTGGCTGGCATGGCGGATTATCCATCGGTCTCGGAAACGGGAGGCCCCGCTTTTAAGCCAAGTGTCTCGCAATGGCCAACGAGAATCGCAGATGAATGCAATGCCGATCGCTGATGGATCCGCATTTGCAGTACCGACCGCGTACCGTAAATAGTAGTTTCCGTCGCCTCCGAAGAAGGTCGGCGGCTGCGGCGGCGCAGCGCGTGTTTTTTCCGCAGCATGGGGGCCGGAGCGCGCAGAACACGCCGTCACGTTGCTATCCCATTTAAAAGAGATTATTTTTAGCACTTATAAAAAAGATCGTTCACGCATAACGTGGACATTGTATCGCGTAAACGTAGGCCGCGTACTGCTTCTTTTCCCATAGAAGAACGCCTAGAGGAAACCCCACTCGCCGCGACCGGGAAGCAACTGGCAAGACCGCATGAGGTGCAACACGATGCCCTAGGAGGGTTCATGCCAGACGGTTCCAAACGCCTGTTTGCTACCGCCGGTATCGCTTCGGAGGCCCGGTCCAAATACCGGTTTCTGCCTTCGGCCGCGCTGCCGCCGGATTTGCCTGATGGCCCCGTGCCGATTGCCGATATGGCAAACGCATTCGGGGTCACGCACAGGACACTGCATTTCTACGAAGAAAAGGGATTGATTTCGGCCAATCGCATCGGCCTGATGCGGGTCTATGGCGAAGACGACGTGATGCGCATGGCCGTCATCACCGTCTGCCGCGAGACGGGCATGCCGATCGCCGTCATCCAGGAATTGATGCACGAGCTTCGCGCCGCCGATTCGCAGGAATCGGCCGAGGCGATGTTCCGCGAGGCCCTGCAAGTGCGCAAACGCGAGCTGACGGCCGAAATGTCGACGCTGCACCGCCAGCTCCAGCAGGTCGGCGACCTCCTGGATTTCGACGAGGGCATCGGGACGCAGCCGCTCAACGACAATCAGGACAATTCCAGCCTGACCCCGCAGGAGAAGCATTGCCTGGAACTGATGGCCGAAGGCTACTCCACCCAGCGCATCGCCCGGGCGCTCGACCTGAAGCATGACGAGACCAGGGATCTCGAGGCCGGAATCATCCTGAAATTCCGCGCCAACAACCGCTTCCAGGCGATCGCCAAGGCAGTCCTGCTCGGCATCGTCCAGGCGTAATCCGTCCGACGGCCGCCACTGTCCCCTTCCCCGTTTGAGCATGACAAGACCCCTCCCCAACCCCTCCCCACAAGGGGGAAGGGCTAACCTGCCGCGCCCGTTGCCTTCCATTCACGGTTGGCGCAGCCGGCGCACCGCGTTAGTCCCTCCCCCTTGTAGGGAGGGGTTGGGGAGGGGTTAGTGGCAGCCGGATAAAGGCGGGCCTTTCCTAGGCGGACAACCGAGCCGTTCGACCGGGATCGCGGCACGATCACAATCAGCGCACGATCGTCAGCGTCTCCGCCGCGCGGGTGATCGCCGTATAGAGCCAGCGCTCCCGCGTGTCGCGAAAGGCCCAGCTCTCGTCGAAGAGCACGACATCGTTCCATTGCGAGCCCTGCGCCTTATGGACGGTCAGGGCATAGCCGTAGTCGAACTCGTCATAGCGCTTGCGGGTGTTCCACGGAATCTCGCCTTCGACATCCTCGAAGGCCTGCTTGAGCAGCTTGATCTTGGCAGCACCCCGGTCCATGTCGTCGTCCTCGGGACGGACGAGGAGATTGATGCCGGGTTTCGTCGTTTCCTTCGACGAAGTCATCACCTGCCAGAGCGAGCCGTTGAGCAGGCCCTTGGCCGGATCGTTCCTGAGGCAGACGAGCTTGTCGCCGGTCTGCGGATAATCGGCGTTAAAACCTTTCAGCTCGCGCAGACGCTGATTGTAGCGCCGCCGCGTCCTGTTGGTGCCGACGAGCACCTGGTCGGCATCGAGCACCAGCTGCTGCGTCACCTCGTTCTTCGAGATCACCTTGGCGGTGCCGTAGTCGCCGTACATGATCTCATTGCCTTCGCGCACCTGCATGGCGAGCTTGATGATCGGGTTGTCGCGCGCCTGCCGATGGATATCGGTCAGCAGGTAATCCGGCTCCTGATTGGTGAAGTAGCCGCCGCCCGAAACCGGCGGCAGCTGGCCGGGATCGCCGAGCACCAGGATCGGCGTGCCGAAGCTCATCAGGTCCTTGCCGAGCGCCTCGTCCACCATCGAGCATTCGTCGACGATGATCAGCGCCGCTTTCGCGACCGGGCTCTGCCGGTTAATCGAAAACATCGGCGCGATCGAGGTCTTGCCGGTCTCCTCGTCCTCCACCGCTTCTTCGCCGCGCGGACGGTAGATCAGTGAATGGATGGTTTTGGCATTGGAGGCGCCGCGCGAGCGCAGCACCTGCGCGGCCTTGCCGGTGAAGGCGGCAAACAGCACGTCGCCATCGACATTTTCGGCGAAATGCCGGGCAAGCGTTGTCTTGCCCGTTCCGGCATAGCCGAACAGGCGAAAGAGCGGCGAGCGCCCTTCGTTCAGCCATTTCGAAACAGCCTTCAGGGCTTCGTCTTGTTGCGGCGCAAATTGCATGATCGGCGACTTGGCAGGATTCGCCTGATTTAGGCAAGGCGGAAACTAACGCGGAACGACCGGAGTGACGGAGGAATGACATGCTTCATTAACTTCATCCAAGGTGGCACCAGTGACAAGCGTTGCAAAATCCTGCAAAGAAGTCTCCCCATGGTTGTGATGTAGAATAACATGATATCGCCAAAGAAGACTGCCTTTGCGTGCGCTGCCTTGGTTGGTGCGATCGGGATTGCCGCTGCGTTGGTTGCCGCTGAACCCTCTTTCGCGCGAAAACCCATCGAAACTTTTCCAAGGGAGACAAGTGAAACGTGCCGGGATGGCGGTGCCACGCTGTATGATCAGTGTTCTGATCAGGTTGAGATTTATCGAATGGCGATGGCGAAGGCAGTTGCGGAGCACAAAACCGTGCTGGTCTCCTACGGTGCTGAATGGTGCATATGGTGCCACGTCTTCGACGCTTACATTCATGGAGAGACGGATAAGTTCACCTATCGCTTTGGCAGCCCGAGCCAGCCTGTACCCAGCCATACTGCAACACTTTACGAACGTCCGCCTTCCGATATCTCAAAAAGCGCCGAACGGCTCAACGCCTATGTGGCGGATAATTTCGTCGTGCTTCACATCGATCAGCAATATGCGAATGGCATGGATGTGCTCGACCTGACGGATGCCGCCGAACATCTCGGTCCTGGCATTCCGTTTATTTTCACTCTCGACGGATACGGCAAATTCGCCGCCGAGCTTGTGCACGACACCGTCGAAGTGCGCCGAGACAGCGCCGACTGGTACAGAGGCTATAAGCGCGACAGGCTGCTGGCCTCGCTGACTGCTATGCGCAATAAGGCTCAAGTTGCTTCTTCACTCGACACGCGAGTCGGGCAATAGGCCAATCCATCCGCCTCAATACGAAGGCAATTTGATCGGGCCTTTCTCCGGCGCAGGCTCAGCCACTTGCGCACATGGACGGGTCCTGCGCCATGGCGCCGATGAGAAAATCCAGAACCGTCTTGACGCGCAGCGGCATGTTGCGCCGCGAGGGATAGACGACGGTGACCGGCAGGCGGCTCGGCTGGTAGTTCTCCATCACGGGGATCAGCCGGCCGCAGGCGATATCAGGCCTGGCGATGATGTGCGAGAGCACCGCAAGACCCGCTCCGGCAAGGGCCGCGCGGTGAATGGCCACCGCATTGCAGGCGGTCAGCCGCGGCGAAATCCGGATCGATATGTCTTCCGAGCCACTCGAGAAGGACCAGCTGTTGGCCTCGCCTGCCCTGTTGTAGCACAGGCATTCATGGTCCTTGATATCCCGGGGCGTGCGCGGGGCGGCCTTGCGCGCGAGATAGGCGGGAGACGCGACGAGGAAGGCGGTCGTCCAGCCGATCCGCCGACAGACGAGGCTGCTGTCGGCGACCGGGCCCAGACGCACTTCGAGATCCAGGCGCTCCTCGATCATGTCGGAGCTTTGCTCCCTAAAGAGCAGCTCGACCGAGAGTTTCGGATGGGCGGCGAGAAAATCGCCGAGCCGCTCGCTGAGATAGAGGCCGAGCGGTGCTGGAACGCTGAGCCTGACCTTCCCTGAAGCCATCGCGCCCTCGGAACCGGCCGCATCGCCAAGCTCCTCCACTGCCTCAAGGATCCTGAGCGCCATCGGCAGCATCCGCTCCCCCTCCGCCGTCAGCGACAGGCCGCTCGTCGTGCGGTGCAGAAGGCGCGTGTTGAAATGGCCTTCAAGCGCTGCGACCTGCCGCGAGACCGCCGGCTGCGTCACGTCGAGATCGTGCGCCGCCGCCGAGAAGGACCCCGTCTCCACGACGCGCTGGAAGGTCCGCAATGCCGAAACGATATCCATCCCTGCCCCCTCATACTTTTGCGCATAGGCCTTATGCGGGCAGACTAAGCGAGAATGGCTTTACAGTCCAGCTATTACAGATATCTTTTATCCATAAGGATACATAATATCCTTAATTGAAGGAGAAACACATGACTCAGCGATTGAACTACGCCCAGCAGTCCCCCGAGCTTTTCAAGAAATTCATGGAATTCAGCATGGCGCTGAAGAGCAGTGTCATCGACGAGAAGCTGCAGGCGCTCGTCGAGATCCGCGCCTCGCAGATCAACGGATGCGGCTTTTGCCTCGACATGCATGTGAAGCAGGCAAAGATCCATGGCGAGAGCGAACTCAGGCTCTACCACGTCGCCATCTGGCGGGAATCGAACCTGTTCATCCCCCGCGAGCGTGCAGCGCTTGCCTGGACCGAAGCGCTGACCAAGCTTCCCGAAGGCGGCATCTCCGACGAAATCTATGAGCGCGTGCGCGGCCAGCTTTCCGAAAAGGAAATCTCCGACCTGACCTTCGTCGTCATGGCGATCAATGCCTGGAACCGCGTCAATGTCGGCTTCAAGACGGTGCCCGGCACGGCCGACAAGGCCTATGGCCTCGATAAAGCTGGCCTGAACTAAACTCCGAAATTCATTGAAAAGATTCAACTTTGACGCCGTCGGCATCCCGGCGGCGAAAGGAGATCCGTTATGAAAATCGTCGTCATCGGCGGAACCGGCCTCATCGGTTCGAAGACTGTCGAACGCCTGCGCAAGCGCGGGCACGAGGTGATCGCCGCCTCGCCGAACACAGGCGTCAACACGCTCACCGGGGAAGGTCTGGCAGAAGCGCTGACAGGCGCCGACGTCGTGCTCGACCTCGCCAATTCGCCCTCCTTCGAGGACAAGGCCGTGCTCGAATTCTTCGAGACGTCGGGACGCAATCTCCTCGCCGCTGAAAAGGCCGCCGGCGTGAAGCACCATATCGCGCTTTCCGTCGTCGGCACCGAACGGCTGCAGGAAAGCGGCTATTTCCGCGGCAAGCTCGCCCAGGAGCAGCTGATCAGGGCGTCGGGCATTCCCTATACGATAGTGCATTCGACGCAGTTCATGGAATTCCTGAACGGCATCGCCCAGTCCGGCACGGTCGGCCAGACGGTTCGCCTGTCGCCTGCCTATGTGCAGCCGATCGCTTCCGACGATGTCGCCGACGCCATGGCCGACGTGGCGCTCTCCGCCCCGGCCAACAAGACGATCGAAATATCCGGCCCGGAACGCGTCCGTCTCAGCGAGCTCGTCGCCCGCTATCTCAAGGCGATGAAGGATCCGAGGACCGTCGAGGCCGACGCCGAGGCGAAATATTTCGGCGCCAGGCTGAACGACCAATCGCTCGTGTCCGACGACGATCCGCGCCTCGGCTCGATCACCTTCGAACAGTGGTTCGCCACATCCGCCCGGCCGAAGTGACCGGCCTCCTCCCCTGCCAACAAGGAGATTCCCATGATCAAGTCCTCATTCCTCGCCGCCGCCCTCACCCTTCTGGCGGCCACCGGCGCTTCTGCCCATGACAGCAGCAAGTCCGCCAAGGTGACGCTCGTCTATGAGCACGAACTGCCGAACGTGCCCGGCAAGAGCATCAAGGGCGTGCTGGTCGAATACGGCCCCGGCGGCTTTTCCGAAGGCCACACCCATCCGGACTCGGCCTTCATCTACGCCACGGTGCTGGAGGGATCGATCCGCAGCCAGGTCAATGACGGCCCGGTCAAGACCTATCAGGCCGGCGAGAGCTTCTCGGAAATGCCGGGCGACCGCCATGGCGTCAGCGCCAATGGCAGCGAGACGCAGCCCGCCCGCCTGCTCGCCGTCTTCGTTGTCGACACCGACCAGAAAGAGCTGACGTTCCCGCTGCAGAACTGACGATCCGCCAAAGGCCAGCCGTGCGGGCTCCAAGCTTGCGCGGCTGGCCGACATGCTCAATCATGTGCCGCCCGCCCCTCCCGGAGAAAGAGTGAGATGATCTACGACGCGCTCTTCGGCAAGCCTCTGATATCTCTCATAGCGGTCGGCTTCGCCGGCATCGTCGTCTGGTACTTTCTCTCCAGCCAGCGGCCGACGACGCGGCTGGTGGTACAGATCCTCTTCTTTGCCGCAATGACGCTCATCCTCGTCGGCAGCGGCATCGAGCCCCATCGCTTCCAGGGATATGAGACGCAGGACCCGCAGGCCCTGCTCGTCATCCTCGCCAAATCGCTCTGGTGGGTTCACCTGGCATGGGCCGTCATCGGCTTCATCAGGCTCTATCTGGTGCTGGAGGGCAGCCCGCGCGAGGCCCGCCTGCTCCAGGATCTCGTCATCGGCATTGTCTATATCGGCATGATGCTCTCGATCCTCGCCTTCGTCTTCGGCGTGCCGATCGGAACCCTCGTCGCCACGTCAGGCGTCGTCGCCATCATTCTCGGTCTCGCGCTGCAGAACACGCTCGCCGACGTCTTCTCCGGCATCGCGCTGACGCTCGGCCGGCCCTATGTCATCGGCGACTGGATCCTTTTGAGCGACGGCACGGAAGGGCGCGTCGTCGAGAGCAACTGGCGTGCGACGCACATCTTGACCCCCGGCAACAATATCGTCGTGCTGCCGAACAGCTTTCTCGCCAAGCTCGGCCTGACCAATGTCAGCCGGCCGGACGAGACCCATCTGCTGATCCTCACCATCCGCATTGCGCCGACGCGCATGCCGGCATCGATCCGCCAGGTCATGCTGACGGCGCTGACGAGCTGCAATTTGATCGTGCGCGACCCGCCGCCGGCGGTCGCCCTGAAGGCGCTGGACGCCACCGCGCTCGAAGTCGAGCTGCAGTTCCGGGTGACGAGCCCGAGCCAGCGCGTGCCGGCGCGAAACGAGGTGCTCGATCTCGTCTATCGCCATTGCAAATCAGCCGGACTGCTGCTCGCCATTCCGCCGTCGGCAACGGTGTTGACGGCCAACCTGCCGACCGAGGAAAACGCCCAGCCGCCGAGCGTGACGCCGCTTGCGCTGATCGACGCCATTCCGGTCTTTGCGACGCTGACGGCGGAGGAAAAGGCAAAGCTCGCCGAAACCACCGCTGCCCGGCAGTTCCGCAAGGGCGATATCATCGTGCGCGAGGGCGAAATGCTGCCCTCGCTGATGATGGTGCGCGCCGGTATCATCGCCGCCCGGCATGCGGGCGAGGAGCGCGGACGCTTGGCGCCCGGCGATTTCTTCGGCGAGACCGGCCTGCAGGAAGTCTGCACCCTGGAGGCGCTGACGCCGGTGACGGCCTATGAAATCGACCAGGAGGCCTTCGCGCCGCTGCTTGCCGAACGCTCAGGCCTGGCCGAGGAAATCGCCGAACACCTCGCCGGCCGCGCCGAGCGCTTCCGCGACGGCGCCGCCCTGCCGCCGGAACAGATCCGCAGCGCCCATGCCATCCTGAAGACCATCAGGACCATTTTCAGAGCATAGTTCAGCCGGCGCGCTTCAGCACCCATTCGAACGTGTCCCGCCAGATATCGGGCGGAACCTCCTCGGACAGGGTTCCGACGAGATCGGAGAGGCGGACGCGTCGCAGCGTATTGCGCCAGGCTTCGTCGGCTTCCCACATGACGCGGGCGACCGCGCAGGGCTTGCTGTCGCAATAGCCGGCCGGCCGGCAGGGGTTGTTCTCGCGAATATTCGTGCAGATGAAACTGCGCGCCTTGCCTTCGACCGCCTCGACGATGTCGAGGAAATTGATCTCCGACGAGGACCTGGCAAGCCTGTAGCCGCCGCTCGGGCCGAGGGTGGTATCGACCAAGGAAGCCTGCGAAAGGCTCTGCAGCGCCTTGGAAAGATATTCCTTCGGCAGGCCATGAAGCTCGGCGAGCGCCTTGGTGGAGAGATACCTGCCTTCGGGCAGGCCCGCGAGAATGGCGCAGCAATGGAGCGCCCACTCGACCTGGCTTTTCAGGATCATTCAGCAACTCGCGTGATGGCTGGTTCTGCGAACGGAATTAAGGATATATATTATCCGCAAACCGGCATGATGTAAATGACCTGCAAAGCAGGGTCTTGTGGCGAATGATCGTCCGCCCGGCATAAACTGTCCCGCCTCGGGAATAAAACCGCCTCGCCTGGTGTCTCATCTCAGGTAGCGCGAAATCGCGTGCCCAACCCGAGGAGAAACATCATGAAGTCCGTGAAATTCCTGTCCGCCGTAGCGGCCGGCGCCTTTGCCGCGACCGCTGCCTTCGCCGCCGCCCCCGTCACGGAAGTCGATTCCGCCAAGGGCAAGGTTCTGGCCGGCGAAAACGGCATGACCCTCTACACCTTCAAGAAGGACGCCAAGGGCGTTTCCAACTGCTACGACGATTGCGCCAAGAACTGGCCGCCGCTGATGGCCGCTTCCGATGCCAAGGCCGATGGTGCATATTCGATCATCGATCGCAAGGATGGCACGAAGCAATGGGCCAAGGACGGCATGCCGCTCTATTACTGGGTCAAGGACAAGAAGGCCGGCGACATCACCGGCGACGGCGTCGGCGGCAACTGGGATCTCGCCAAGCCTTGATCTTAGCGGCCCTGACATCAAGAGAGCCGGCGTGAAGACACCCGCACCCGAAAGTTTCGAGGGCCAGATCCTGGCCCTCCTCCCCTCGCTCAGGCGCTATTCGCGCAGCCTGACGCGCTCGGATGCCGACGGCGAGGATCTGCTGCAGGACTGTGTCGAGAAGATATTGACGCGCCGCGGCCAATGGCGCGGCCTCAATCTGCGCGGCTGGGTCCTGACGATCATGACCAATCTCTACCGCAACGGACGGCGCGGCAAGGCGCGCGGCGGCCTGGTCGAGCTCGATGCCGCCGAGGATATGGCCGCCCCCGAACCGGTCGCCGATCCGCTGGAGCGCGCCCGGCTCAACGATGCGCTGAACAGCCTTTCGGAGGAACACCGCGCCGTGCTGATGCTGATCGTCATCGAGGGATATAGCTATAGCGAGGTCGCCGCCGCGCTCGACATCCCGATCGGTACGGTCATGTCCCGCCTGTCGCGCGCCCGCCAACGTGTCGCCGAACACCTGAAGGCCGATAACATCATTACGCTTCGGAGACCGAAATGAACGACGCCAACCCGATCGTCACCGAAGCCGATCTCCACGCCTATGCCGACGGCCAGCTGCCCGAAACGGCGCGCGCCCGCATCGCGACCTACCTCGCCGACAATCCCGACGAGGCGGCGATGGTCGCGGAATGGCAGGTGCAGAACGCAGGCATCCGCTCGCTCTTTGCCAGCTACGAAATGGCCAGGGATAGCGATCCCCTGCTCGTATCCCCGGCGCGCACCGCCTCGCCGGCGGCGAAGCGCTTCGCCGTCGCCGCCGCCGCCCTCCTCGTCTTCGCCCTCGGTGCCGTCACCGGCCATTATGGCCCGGCCCTTGTTCAAAAGCCGGACCTGCAGCTTGCCGGTTCCGAGACGCTGCCGAAACAGGCCGAGACCGCCTTCACCGTCTATGCCGCCGAAGTCCGCCATCCCGTCGAAGTCTTCGCCGACGAAGAAGCCCATCTCGCCACCTGGCTTGGCAAGCGGCTGGCGATCCAGAACCTCAAGATCCCCAACCTGCAGCCGCTCGGCTTCAAGCTGGTCGGCGGCCGACTGCTGCCGGTCGACGGCAGGCCGGGCGCGATGTTCATGTACGAGAACCAGGCCGGCGAGCGCCTGACCGTCGTTGTCGGCCGCAACAAGGAAAACCGCACGACGAGCTTCCGCTTCGCCTCGTCGGGCAACCTCGAAACCTTCTACTGGATCGACGGCGAACTCGGTTATGCCGTCACCGGCGAAATCTCGCGCGAGTCGCTGCGCGCCGTGGCCGAGGAATGCTATAGGCAGTTCCCGTCGTGAGGATCAGCGCAGCGGATCGTTGGCGAGTTCGATCGGGTGGCCATGCGGCGTCGCTTCGGCGGCCCGCTGCCAGCTCTGCTGCAGGTCGAGAATCTCGTCCACGTCGACGATGCCGTGGTCGACGATGATGTTGGAGAGCGCCGCCACCCAACAGTCGAAATAGTCGCTGCCGTCTTCGGCCCGACCGCGCCTGTTCAACTGCATCGAAAGCGCATGGGTCCATTCGTCCCAGTCGAAGATGCCTTTTTCGTATAGGCCCACAACCATGGCGAAGGCATCGGCCATCCATGGCGCGGCAAAGACTGGCTCGCCCTCCGGCGACTTCGGCAAGCCGGGTGATTGCGTCAACGGCGGCGTTTCATGCTCGCTCAAGATAACTCTCCCATGCGTCGATCGAGACCGTCAGCGACGGATCCGCGCCCTCGCCCCAGATCTCGCCGCCGTCGAAAACGACGGTATAGAGCCATTGCGGGTTCTCGCCCTTGCCATGCGCATTATCATCGGGAAAGACGAAGGAGCCCTGCACCGCTTCGACGACGCCGGCCTTGGCCCGGGCGTAGCGCGGCAATCGTGTATGCGTCGCCGAATTGAAATTCTTCGTCTTCACCCGCTCGCCGGCCGCAAAGCGTGGCTCGCCATCCATCGGCCGGTCGCAAGGCCCGCCCTTGGCAAGCACGGCGGGCACCATCTCCGCCTTCAGCACCCGTTTCGGCGCAGCACCCTCCTGCAGCTTGTGGCCGGACAAGAGCTCCTCGCGCGTCGCAAAGCCGTGGCGCGCAAGCAGCGTCTCGACGCCGCGGATCCAGATCTCGTAATAGCTCGCCGAGAGGTAATCGGCCGGCGGGATATTCTCGCGCGCATGCCGGCTTTCATCGATCGTCCAGGCGCCGAAGGCACCGCAGGAGAGCGTGATGCCAAGCGCCCGCTTTTCCCATTCGGCATGGAAATAGGGCTCGTCCTTCTCAGGCGCGACGGGCCCGAAGCCCATCTGCCCGCCGAGATCGTGCGGTCCGTTCATGACAAAGCCTCCGGGCTGCCGGCGACCGCCGTGCCGATCATCGCGTCGCGGCTGACGAGGCCGGCAAGTGCAACCTCATCCATTCCCTCCGTGCCCTCCGGCCGTTCGGGGATCACGAGATAACGCAGCTCCGCCGTCGAATCCCAGACGCGGATCTTCTTGTCCTCCGGCAGGCTCAGCCCGAATTCGGCAAGCACGCCGCGCGGATCGATCACCGCCCGGGAACGATATGCCGGCGCCTTGTACCAGACCGGCGGCAGGCCGAGCACCGACCAGGGATAACAGGAGCAGAGCGTGCAGACGACGAGGTTATGGGTGTCGGCGGTATTGAAGACAGCGCGCATATGCTCGCCCTGCCGGCCGGTATAACCGAGGCTCGCAATCGCCGCCGTCGCATCGCGCCTCAGCCAGTCGGCGAAATCAGGATCGCTCCAGGCCTTGGCGACGACATGCGCGCCATTCCTCGGCCCGACCTTCGTCTCGTAGGTCTCGACAATCGTATCGATCGCCGCCGGGTCGATCAGCCCCTTCTCCGTCAGCAGCGTTTCCAGCGCCTTCACGCGCGCCTGCATGTCGGAATAGTGGTTGTCGTGATCGTGGTGATGGTCGTAGTTGTGGTCGTGATCGTGATCGTCGTGATCGTCGTGCAAGATAATATCCTCCAAAACGGCGGTCTAAGGATCGCAAGGCCGGCGGCTTGCTCCCTCTTCTCCCCAGCGGGGAGAAGGTGGCCCGAAGGGTCGGATGAGGGGGCCACACGGCACACCCGTCATGTTGCCCTTCGCTTACGCTCCGTGCATTCGCGGCCTACGCCGCTCACCCCCTCATCTGCCTGCCGGCATCTTCTCCCCGCCGGGGAGAAGCGGAATCGCCGCAACGTCTCGCCCAACCTAACGGATCCTGAAACCGTCGCCTTTCCTTTCTACCATACACCACAACCCCGCCAAGCCCTCCTATCCCACTCAAACTTTTCCGCTAATCTCCCGCCATGAACATCCTGATTCTCGGCGCAACCGGCTTCATAGGCTCCGTCGTCGCGGCCCGGCTCGTTGCGGACGGCCATGCCGTGACCGGGCTCGGCCGCAATCCCGCGCGCGCCCGCCTGAAACAGCCGGCGATCGACTGGCGGCAGGCCGATCTCTCGCGGATGACAAAGCCCCAGGACTGGAAGGACCTGCTCAAAGACCAGCACGCCGTCGTCAATTGCGCCGGCGCCCTGCAGGACGGGCTTTCGGACGATCTCGCGGCGACCCAGGCGGATGCGATGCTGGCGCTTTATGCCGCGGCGACACGCTCGCGTCCGCTGATCGTGCAGATATCTGCAAGGACGACGGGTGCTGCAGGCGCGCTGCCCTTCCTCGCCACCAAGCGGCGGGCCGACGAGGCGCTGGCGGCAAGCGGCCTGCCTCATCTCATCCTGCGCCCTGCCCTGGTTCTCGGCCGCAACGCCCATGGCGGCTCGTCGCTCGTCAGAGCGCTCGCCGCCTTTCCGCTGGCGCTGCCGCTCGTCCATGCCGAAAGCCCGGTCGAAACGCTTTCGGTGGATGATGTGGCGGAGGCCGTGTCGCGGGCGGTCGCAGGCGGTCTACGCGGCGATATCGATCTCGCCGCCGGCGAGGTGCTGACACTCGCCGAACTCGTCAGCCTTCACCGGCAATGGCTGGGGCTGCCGCCGGCCCGCGTCTTTTCGCTTGCTCCCTGGCTTACGCGACCGGTGACCTGGCTTGCCGATATGGCAGGCCTGCTCGGCTGGCGTTCGCCGCTGCGCTCGACGGCGATGACAGTCATGTCGGAGGGCATACGAAGCAAGGGAGAAAGCGGCCTCGCTGCGACATCGGCGGCGGCCACGCTCGCCGCCAATCCCTCCGGGGTGCAGGATCTCTGGTTTGCCCGGCTCTATCTCCTGAAGCCGCTCGTCATATCGGGCCTCTCGGCCTTCTGGCTGCTCTCCGGCCTGATCCCGCTGCTTTCGATGGAAAGGGCCTCGGCGCACTTTCTGCCCTTCATGCCCGAAGCGGCAGCAACGGCGCTGACGCTCGCGACCTGCCTCATCGATCTGGCGCTCGGCGCCGCCGTGCTCGTTCGGCCGCTCGCCAGACGCGCCCTTCTCGGCATGCTCGCCGTCTCATCGGCCTATCTTTCCGGCGGCACGCTTCTCGAACCCGCGCTCTGGCTCGATCCGCTCGGCCCCCTCGTCAAGGTGCTGCCGTCGCTCCTGCTGACGCTGACGGCGCTGGCCACACTGGATGAACGCTGATGCTCGAAGAATGGCTGCTGCTTGCCCATGTCATCGGCGCGACCGTGCTCTTCGGCACCGGCGCCGGCATCGCGTTCTTCATGGTGATGGCGCACCGCACGCGTGATCCCGCCCTGATCGCTCATGTCGCCGGAACTGTCGTCATCGCCGACACGGTCTTCACCGCAACGGCCGCCATTCTCCAGCCCGTGACCGGCTATCTCCTTGCCCGCTCGATCGGTTGGGACCTGTCGGAGAGCTGGATTGCGCTGTCGCTGCTGCTTTACGTCGTCACCGGCCTGTTCTGGCTGCCGGTCGTCTGGATCCAGATCCGCCTGCGCGATCTCGCCCGCGCTGCCGCGGCATCGGCGAGCGCCCTGCCGCCCGCCTATTTCAGGCTCTACCGCGTCTGGTTCGTTTTCGGCTTTCCGGCCTTTGCAGCCGTCATCGGCATTTTCTGGCTGATGCTGACGAAACCGTCGATCGCATTATTTTAGCATCGGCCAAAGGCTCGCCACGAGAAGCACTGCCATGGTGATATTGAACCACTTCAACCGCACCGGATCGGAAAGCCAGTCTCTCAGCGCCGAGCCGAAGCCCGCCCAGGTCGAGACGCTCGGCACGTTGACCACCGCGAAAGCCAGGCCGACGATCAGCACGCTGGCGAGATAGAGTTCGGGATTGGTGTAGGTCGCCATCGCGGTGACCGCCATCACCCAGGCTTTCGGGTTAACCCACTGGAAGGCCGCCGCCGAGACGAAGGACATCGGGGCGGCACTGTTGCTGCCCTCCCTCAGCGAACGCGAGGAGGCGATCTTCCAGGCGATCCAGACGAGATAGGCGCCGCCGGCGAACTTCAGCACCGTATAGACCAGCGGCAGCGTGTGCAGCAGCGCCCCGAGCCCGAGACCGACGCCGATCAGCAGCGAGAAGAAACCGGCGCCGATGCCGAACATATGCGGGATCGTCCTGCGGAAGCCGAAATTCACGCCAGAGGCAAAGAGCATCATATTGTTCGGCCCCGGCGTGATCGACGTCGTGAACGCAAAAAGAACAAGGGCGAAAAACGTATCCAGCGGCATGCGACCTCCCAAAGCCGGCTCTTTTCCGCGGCCTGCTTTATTTAGGTCAGCATAACTGCCCTAAACTCTTGACGCCATTACATCATTGTCATGGTGACAGGATTGGTTGAAAGATAAGGACGCTGCGCAATCTCCTGGAAAATGGAAAATATCTTGCAGGACGACCCTATCCCCTCCGTCAAATTCCCGAACGACACGGACGTGCCGGCGCTCGGCCAGGGAACCTGGGCCATGGGCGAGGATGCCGGCCATGCCAGAATCGAGATCGAAAGCCTCAAGGCGGGCATCGATCTCGGCATGACGCTGATCGACACCGCCGAAATGTATGGCGACGGCGGCGCCGAGGAGATCGTCGGCCAGGCGATCGGGGGACGGCGCGACGAAGTCTTTCTCGTCAGCAAGGTCTATCCCTGGAACGCTAGCCTGAAAGGCACGGTCGAGGCCTGCGAGCGCAGCCTGGAACGACTCGGCACCGATCGGATCGACCTTTATCTCCTGCACTGGCGCGGCAACTATCCCCTTGCCGAAACCGTCGCCGCCTTCGAAATGCTGAAAGCGTCAGGCAAGATCGCCGCCTGGGGCGTCTCCAATTTCGATACCGACGACATGGAAGAGCTGCTCGGGGTTCCCGACGGCGCCAATGTCGCGGCCAACCAAGTGCTCTACAATCTCTCCCGCCGCGGCATCGAATACGATCTCCTGCCCTGGTGCCAAAGCCGCGGCATTCCCGTCATGGCCTATTCGCCGATCGAGCAGGGACATATCCTCCACCATCCCGAACTGATCCGCATCGCCAAGGCCTATCAGGCGACGCCCGCCCAGCTGGCGCTTGCCTTCCTGCTCCAACGCGACGGCGTCATCGTCATCCCGAAAACGTCGAATGCCGAACGCGTGGCGGAGAACCGCGACTGCGTCGCGCTTGAGATCACCGACGAGGACTGGCAGGCGCTGGACGCCGCCTTCCCGCCGCCGGCAGGGAAAAAGCCGCTGGAGATGCTTTAAGACTCTTCCGCACCTATCCCGTTATATGCCGCAGCCTCGCGATTCCCTCTTCTCCCCGGCGGGGAGAAGGTGCCCGTAGGGCGGATGAGGGGGCCGCGCGGCACACCCTCTCCACAGTTCATTCCCTACTGCTTCGTCCAAGGGATTCGTAGGAATGACGAGAAGGAAACGTTTCGCCAAATCACGTGGCCGACGTCGTGCCGTGCAGCCCCCTCATCCGCCTGCCGGCACCTTCTCCCCGCTGGGGAGAAGAAACTTGTGGCAACCTCTCCGTCCCCCGCCCACCGGACAACTCCGGTACAAGGCGAGGATGATGTCGAGTAAAGTTGCGGGCTCACATCCCCTGCGCGCCACGGTTCATCGCGGCGATGCCCGTGCGGCAGACTTCGATCAGACCAAGCGGCTTCATGATCGCGACGAACTGGTCGATCTTCGACGACTTGCCGGTGATCTCCAGAATGAAGTGACCGACAGTCGCATCCACCACCTTGGCATGGAAGGCATCGGCAAGGCGCAGCGTCTCGGCGCGGGTGTCACCCTCGCCGATCACCTTGACCAGCGCCACTTCACGCTCGATTGGCCGTTCCTGGCCGAGTTCGCGGGCACGCACCGTCAGATCGACGACGCGATGGACCGGCACGATGCGATCGAGCTGCGCCTTGATCTGCTCGAGCACGTGCGGCGTGCCGCGCGTGACGATGGTGATGCGCGAAAGATGCGCCTGGTGCTCGGTCTCCGAAACCGTAAGACTTTCGATATTGTAGCCGCGGCCGGAGAACAGGCCGATGACGCGGGCAAGGACGCCCGGTTCGTTATCGACGAGAACCGAAAGCGTGTGGCTCTCGACTGCTGTCGTTTCCGGCGAGATGAAGTAGGCAGAGCCGGTGGGCTGAAGATGTGCGTTCATGGTCCTGGGTTCCTACCTTATCGTTATACGAGCTGACGGCCCTTGGCGTCGATCGCGTTGGCGACCGCTTCATCCGTGGCTTCGTCGGGCAGCAGCATTTCGTTATGGGCCTTGCCCGAGGGGATCATCGGGAAGCAGTTGGCGAGATTGGCAACCCGGCAATCGAAGATAACAGGCTTCTTGACCTCGATCATCTCGACGATGGCGTCGTCGAGCTCACCCGGCTTGTCGCAGCGCAGGCCGACCCCGCCATAGGCTTCCGCCAGCTTGACGAAATCAGGCATCGCCTCGGTATAGGAGTGCGACAGGCGGTTGCCGTGCAGGAGCTGCTGCCACTGGCGCACCATGCCCATGTACTGGTTGTTCATGATGAAGATCTTGATCGGCGCGTCATACTGGATCGCCGTCGACATTTCCTGAATGCACATCTGGATCGAGGCGTCGCCGGCAATGTCGATGACGAGGCTTTCCGGATGAGCGATCTGGACGCCGAGGGCCGCCGGCAGGCCGTAGCCCATCGTGCCGAGACCGCCCGAGGTCATCCAGCGGTTCGGCTGTTCGAAGCCGAAGAACTGCGCCGCCCACATCTGATGCTGGCCGACCTCGGTGGTGATGTAGGTGTCGCGATCCTTGGTATGAGCATAGAGGCGCTCCAGCGCATATTGCGGCATGATTACGTCATTGCTCTTGGTGTAAGCGAAGGAGTTGCGCGCCCGCCAGCGGGTGATATCGCTCCACCAATCGGCGAGACGGTTCTTCTCCGGCTTCTTCGGCAGCGCCCGCCACAGGCGGACCATGTCTTCCAGCACATGGCCGACATCGCCGCGGATACCGATATCGACGCGGACGTTCTTGTTGATCGAGGACGGATCGATATCGATATGGATCTTCTTCGAATTCGGCGAGAAGGCGTTGAGGCGGCCGGTGATGCGGTCGTCGAAGCGGGCGCCGATGCAGACCATGACGTCGCAGTCATGCATCGCCATGTTGGCCTCGTAGGAGCCGTGCATGCCGAGCATCTTCAGCCAGTTCTTGCCTGAAGCCGGATATGCGCCGAGGCCCATCAACGTCGAGGTGATCGGGAAATCGGTGAGATCGACCAGCTCGCGCAGCAGCTTGGAGGCCTCGGGGCCGGAATTGACGACGCCACCGCCGGAATAGATGATCGGCCGGCGCGCATTGGCCATCAGCTCGATCGCCGCATGGATCTGGTTGAGGTCGCCCTGGATCTTCGGCTGGTAGCTCTTCTGGATCGGATAATCGGCCGGCGGCGTATAGGTGCCGGTCGCAAACTGCACGTCCTTCGGAATATCGACGACGACGGGACCCGGACGGCCTGACTGGGCGATGCGGAAGGCTTCATGAATGATGGCGGCGAGCTCGTTGACGTCCTTGACCAGCCAGTTGTGCTTGGTGCAGGGCCGGGTGATGCCGACCGTGTCGCATTCCTGGAAGGCGTCGGAGCCGATCAGCGAGGTCGGGACCTGGCCGGTCAGGCAGACGAGCGGGATCGAATCCATCAGCGCGTCCTGCAGCGGCGTGACCGCATTGGTGGCGCCGGGACCCGAGGTGACGAGCATGACGCCGACCTTGCCGGTGGAGCGGGCATAACCTTCGGCCGCATGGCCTGCCCCCTGCTCGTGGCGCACGAGGATGTGCTTGACCTCGTCCTGCTGGAAGATCTCGTCATAGATCGGCAGAACCGCGCCGCCGGGATAGCCGAAGATATGTTCGACGCCGTTGTCCTTCAGCGCCTTGAGAACGATCTCCGCTCCCGTCATCCGATTGCCTGCCGCCTGATTGTCCGTGCTCATCTGTCTGTTCCGTTTGATGCTGGGATTTGCGTTTGTGGCCGGAAGCCCGAAATTCGGGCACAAAAAAAGGCCCCGGAGGAGCCTGTCATCTAGCGCATGGGTGGCTGTCGCCGGATGGTTACACCATCCTGCCCATGCGCCTTCCCACCACGATAAGAGCCGTTGCCATTTTCATGGCGGGAAGTGATAGACAGAAAATTTCGCAGCGTCAACGCATGCCGCAATAAAAAACTACCCCGCGCCTTCGCCCCCTGAAAATCGATAGGATGAAGGATTTGTTAAAGGATCAACTTTATCCTTTAACGCTACCGCAGGGAGTAGCCTTTGCTCAACAACGACTTGCGCATGTCTGGCAAGGCAGGCGAGCACGATAGACGCGACGGCCATGCGCCGGGAAATCGCTTTCTCGGCCGCGTCGTTGCATGCAGCGGATCGAGGGCCACGATTGCCGCCGTCGCCGTCGAGGGCAACACCGATCTCACCGAACTCTGGTCCGTCGGCCGGCTGATCTCCATCAGCGTCGGCCGCAACCGCGTCGTTGCCCTCGTCTATCAGATGAACACCGGCAGCCATGCCTGGGGCGAAGGCGAGGACAATACTTTCAAGATCGAGACCGAGCTTCTCGGCGAAGTCCGCGTCGACGAGGACGGGCGCGAGGAATTCTCGACCGGTATTTCGCGTTATCCCTATCTCGGCGCCATCGCCCACCGCATTCGTTCTGCCGACCTGATGCGCATCTACGATGCCGGAACGGGCACGACCGCCGTCATCGGCAAGCTTACGCAGGACGAAAGCATCGATGCGGCGATCCACATCCCCTCGATGCTCTCCAAGCATTTCGCCGTCGTCGGCTCGACCGGCGTCGGCAAATCGACGGCCGTCTCTCTGCTACTGCACAAAGCGATTGCGGCCGACCCGAAGCTGCGCGTGCTGATCCTCGACCCACACAATGAATTTGCCGCCGCCTTTCCCAAGCACGCCGTCACCATCGATACCGATACGCTCGACCTGCCCTTCTGGCTGATGCGCCTCGAGGAATTCGCCGAGGTCGTCTTCCGCGGCCGTCCGCCGGTGCCCGAAGAGCTCGACATGCTGCGCGACATCATGCCGGAGGCCAAGCGCGCCTTCCGCGGCAGCGACAACTCGCTGGTGCGGCGCACGACGGAAAAAAGCTCGATCACCGCAGATACGCCCGTTCCCTACCGCATGGCCGATCTCCTGGCACTGATCGACGAGCGCATCGGCCGCCTGGAGGGCCGTGCGGAAAAACCTTTCCTGCGTTCCTTGAAGATGCGCCTGATCGCCGCGATCAACGATCCGCGCTATCACTTCATGTTCTCCAACAATACGATCAGCGACACGATCACCGAGACCATCGCGCAAATCTTCCGCATTCCGGGCGACAACCGACCGATCTGCACCTTCCAGCTCGCCGGCATCCCCTCCGAAGTGGTCAATTCGGTCGCCTCTGTGCTCTGCCGCATGGCCTTCGAGGTGGCGCTCTGGAGCGACGGCGCCATCCACATGCTCGTCGTCTGCGAGGAAGCGCACCGCTATATCCCGTCCGATCCCAGCCTCGGCTTCGTGCCGACGCGCCAGGCGATCGCCCGTATCGCCAAGGAAGGCCGCAAATACGGCGTCTCGCTCGGCATCATCACCCAGCGGCCAGGCGAGCTCGACCAGACGATCCTGTCGCAGTGCTCGACGCTCTTTGCCATGCGTCTTGCCAACGACCGCGACCAGGAAATCATCCGTTCGGCCATCCCGAATTCATCGATCTCGACCACCAGCTTCATCTCTTCGATCGGCAATGGCGAGGCCATCGCCTTCGGGGAGGCGATCAGCGTGCCGATGCGCATGCGTTTCTCCCGCGTCGAGGAAAACCTGTTGCCGAAGGCGGCCAGCGCCAACAGCAAGCACAGCGAGGAAGATCCCGACACCGTCGACCTGCGCAAGATCGTCACCCGCATGCGGGCGGTGACCGTCGGGCCTGATATCTCGAATTTCCAGCAGAGCGTTGCCGCATCGATCGCAAGCGCCGATGAGGCTGATGCCGCCGAGGAGGATTTCGCTCCCCAGCCTTACGCGCCGCCCTCGCCCGCCTCACCCCCGCCGGCTTCGGCGCCGCTCGAATCCTACCGCCGCGAATTGCTGCCGCAGACCCCGCGCCTGGATCCGGCCGAGCCGATCCCGACCGACCCGCGGCTTGACGCACTGCGCCGCGAGCTGCGTCGCGAGGAGCCGGTCTTTCCCCGGCCCACGCCGCCGGGCGACCAGCCGCCGATCACCCGCCGGGAACCCGGCACCTCGCTGCGCGAGAGCATTCTGAAAAAGCCGCTGAGCAGCCTTTACAACAAGGATTGACGTTCCAGCGCGATCAGCGGCCGGGCCGCATCGAGCGCATGCTCTCGATCCGCCGGTCCAAGTGGCAAAATCGGGCGCGGCAGCTCCACCGGGACGCCGAGCAGATGCCCGGCGAGCATATAGACCACGCGAATGCTTCCATAGGCCTTGAACACGCCCCAAAGCGGCTGCAGCAGGCCATCGAGCCGGCGCGCCTCGCCCTCATCGCCGGCCATAGCGGCTTTCGCCAGAGCAAGCGCCGTGCGCGGAAGCAGGCCGGCGACGACGCTGTACCAGGCGTCAGCGCCCGACGAGAGCGCTTCGGCCGCACCCCAATCGCCGCTGTAGCCGATCGCGAGACTGGTCTTTTCCCGCAAGGCGGCGATCTCCCCGCGCAGATCGCCGTCGGCCGGCAGCGGCATCTTCACCGCCCTGATCGTCTCGATATCGGAAAGGCGCTGCAGCAGCTCGCGGCTGAAGGTGAAATGCGTGGTGCCGGGATTGTTGTAGATGCAGAGCGGAAGCCTGGTCGCCTTCGCCACGGCAAGGAAATGTTCGTAGGCTTCGTCCTGGGTCAGCGGCGTGTAGGAAACGGGTGCGACGAGAAGCGCATCGGCGCCGGCGGCTTCCGCATCCCTGGCGAGATCCATGGCATGGTCCGTCCGCAAAGCGCCGGCGCCGACGATAAGGGGAACACGGCCGTGCACGCATTCAACCGCCACCTTGACCGCCCGCAGCCGCTCCTCGCGGCTGAGATAGGCGTAAATCCCCGTGCTGCCGAGAAGACCGATGGAAGCCACGCCGGCCCCGCATAGCGGTTCCAGCAGGCGGCCGAGGGCCTCGGTGTCGACGAAGCCATTTCTATCGGCGGGCGTTGGCGGGAAGGCCGAAAGACCATGAAACGGAGAAGCGGAAGACATGATGCGATCCTGAACAATCAGTGGGAGAACAGCAGGCGCGATCCGGCGCCCGCGAAGAAGACGGCGAGACTGACCTCGATCCAGCGCCGCGCCCGGGCATAGGCGCGCACCATCGGCGCGGTCGAAAAGAGCAGCGCATAGCCGGCGAATATCGTGATCCCCAGAAGCACGCAGCCGCCGAAGGCCGTGACGGCCATTTCAGGCGAAGCGCCGGGCTTGAGGCCGAGCGACATGATCGCGACCCAGCCGAGAACCGCTTTCGGATTGCCGAGATGCATCAGGATCCCGCGCCGATAAAGCGCGACGAGCGGGACGGCGGGCCGCACGACCTCGCCCGCCGTCACCTCAGAAGTGATGGCCGAGCGGGCCGCTTTCCAGGCGAGCCAGAGCAGGTAGACGCCGCCGGCGAGCTTGACGACGAGCAGCGCATGGACATAGCTCACAAGCAGCGTCGAGATCCCGGTGACCGCGATCAGCCCCCAGCATGTCGACATGGTGATGACGCCTGCGGCAAGCGCGAGCGCCGGCCGGCGCCCCCGGCTCATCGCCACGTTCATGATGGCCATGTTGCTTGGCCCCGGACTGCCTGCCGCGATGATATAGGCGATATAGACGACGAGAAGATCCTGCATGACCATTTTCCAGAAGCTGCCGATATGCTTCCTTCTCTTGGAAAAATGGTTCATCATGAAGCTCCATTTTCAAGAATATAGATGGACCATTTTCACGATGTCCAAGCGGCGCAGCACCATCGAAATCCCCTCGCTCCAGGCGATCGGTCGAACCGCCAATATCAGCCGCCAACTCGCGCAGGCCCTCAGAAGCGCCATTGCCCGTGGCGAGCTGAGATCAGGCGAGCGCCTCCCCTCGACGCGCACCCTTGCGGCTTCCCTGAAGATCGCCCGCGGCACCGTCGTCGACGTTTTCGATCAACTGACCGCCGAGGGCTACCTCGAAGCAAGAATCGGCGCCGGAACGCGTGTCGCCGCCGCCCTGATGGATGCTGCTCCGGCGCTGCCGCCCACACCCGTGCCGCCAATTGCCGAGGCCATCGACTTGCCCGCCCCGGCTGCGCGGCTGATCGCCGCCGCCCGCGCGCTCACCCCGCACCCGCCCGTTCCCTTCGCCATCGCGGTGCCGGCCGCCGGCATTGCGCCCGACGACAACTGGCGCCGTCTTAGCAATCGCGTGCGCGCCTCGAAAGAGGCGGCTCCCGCGGGCTATCACGATCCGATGGGCTTGCTCGAACTGCGCATCGCCATAGCCGACCATGTCCGCCGCGCCCGGGCGGTTCATTGCGAACCGGGCCAGGTGATCGTCACATCGGGCACCCAGCAGGGTCTCTACATGGCCGGTCGCGTGCTGCTGTCGCGCGACGATCCCGTCTGGGCCGAGGATCCGGCCTATCCCGGGCTCACTGCCGTGCTCGACGATCTCGGCCTGCGCACGCACCGCATTCCCGTCGATGCGCAGGGAATGAACGTTGAGCGCGGCCTGGAACTCTGCCCGCAGGCGCGCGCCGCCTTCGTGACGCCATCGCACCAATATCCGGTCGGCATGCCGCTCAGCATGGCGCGGCGCAACGCCCTGATCGGCTGGGCCGTCCAGAACCGCGCCTGGATCGTCGAGGACGACTACGACAGCGAACTGCGCTACGCCGGGCACCCCTTCCCGTCGATGCAGGGCCTCCGCCCTTCACGCGTCGTCTATCTCGGCACCTTCAGCAAGGTGCTCTTTCCCTCGCTGCGCCTCGGTTATGTCATCGTCCCTCCGGCGCTTGCGGAAGCCTTCGCCGGGGCGCGCGCCATTCTCGACCGGCATTCGCCGACCACCGAGCAACATGTCCTCGCCGCCTATATGAAGGAGGGCTATTTCGAAGCCCATATCCGCCGCATCCGCGGCCTCTATGCCGAACGCCGCGCCATCCTGCTCTCCTGCCTGGAGCAGTCCCTGCCCGAGACCTGCCGCATTCAGCCGAGCGACCAGGGCATGCATATTCTCCTGTGGCTCCCCGAAGGGATCGACGACGTGCGGCTCGCAGCCCGCGCCATGTCGGCCGGGATCGCGATTCGCGCCATCTCACCGATGTATGCCGGTCGGCCCGCCCGCCCCGGCCTGATGCTGGGTTTCGGCGGCTTCCCGCCGGACCAGTTGCGGGCGGCGGTCGGTCAATTCGTCAGACTGTTGCGCCTTGAGATGCGCGTGATCTGAAACCGCAGTATGAGCGGAGACTTCACGATCTCCGCCACAGGCGCTGCAACTGCTTCCAGCGTTTCAGGAGACGGAAAACCAAAGGCGGTGGGATCTTCCTGTGATCGCCGATCGTGCCCTGCCTTGTGACCGGAGCCTTCACATCGACCAGAAAAGCGACCATCACGCTTGGAGACGCCGCCTCGACGGTCAATCGCCGATCCTGAAGCAGCAGGCCCTGCTCGGCCTCGCAGAAGGTCTGCCCATCGATAACGACGGAACCGCTGAAGACATAGAAATAGAGATCCCGCTCCGGCTTATTGGGAAGTTCGACGCGAACGCCGGGCTCCAGCCGGATATCGAAGAAATCGACGGCATTGCGCACGAAGAAAGGCGCCGGCCCGCCTTCCGGTCCGACCAGATGTCTCCAGCTGTTCAGCGGCGCCGGTAAAATCGGCCCGTGTTGAATCCTCGGTTCAAGATCGACCGCATTCGGCCGCACCATGATCTGCAGCATGCGCAGAGGCGGATCCGACGTAAACGTCTGCTCCGAATGCCAGAAGCCGCGCCCGGCATTCATCACCGTGAGATGGTCCGCGTCCGTCGTCAACCGGCCGGTGATCTTGTCGTCGTGGCGCATGACGCCGTCAGGCACCCAGGAGATGATTTCATCGTTCCTGTGCTCGTGCATCGCGACGAGGCGTCCGGGATCGAGGAAGGATTCGACCACCATCGCGAGGGCGCCGTGACCGTGATCGCTCGGCCTCGGCTTCAGCCATCCGGGCATGTTGATGCGAATGACGAAGCCTCCCATGTCACGCACGATGAAGCTGCGTTCTCCCTTGAGCAGCATGGCACCCTCCTCGCTTGCAAACACGCCTGTTATAGCCGATCTAATGCGCATTGGCGTTGCGTCGCCGGCGACTGCAGCTTCGAAAGAGGACGATCATGAGATCCATCTTGAACTTCATCATCGTCGCCTGCGCCGGTCTTCTTCTGGCGACGGCCGCCGAAGCCGCCGGCTTCGACTGCAGCAAGGCCAGCCGCGCCGATGAAAAGATCGTCTGCGGCGACAGCGAGCTTTCCCGCCTGGACGAACTTTTCAACGAGCGCTACGCCGCGCAGAAAAAGACATCGACCGGTGACGATCTCGTCCATACCGCTCGCAACTTCCTGGCGGACCGACGCGATTGCGGCAGCGACAGATCGTGCATACTGAGCGCCTATCTCGCCGTCCTCTGGACGATCTCGGCCGACAAGAGCGATTTCATGGGAGGGATTTCCGCCAAGTCCCTGGCCGACAACCGGTCGCCCGAAGCCAAGGCTATCCCCGCGAAAGTCGGCCAATGCGCGGCCACCTCAATCGTCGAGGTCCATCCCCGTCTCGATGGTGATGTGGACTTCGACAGCGGCACGGGCGTCGATTACGCCAATGACGGCTATCAGGTCTCCTATCGTCGCGAGGAGGCGCTGATCGGATCGAAACCCGGCGACCAGGTGACCATGTGCCTGGTCCAAATCGACCGCGATTGCAGCCCCGGCGAGAGCGGCAGACTGTTTCTGGTGACGAACGACCGCACGCGGGAAAGCTGGATTCTGCCCGATGCCCAGCACAAATGCGGCGGCTGAAGGCATGACGATGGGCTAAACCGTCAGGCGCTGCCAGCTGTCGTCCATCTGGTTGCGGAACCACGTCATTTGCCGCTTGGCATATTGCCGCGTTGCCGCCGCCCCCTTCTCCATCACCTCCGCGCGCGTCATCTCGCCCTTCAGCATGGCCGCGATCTGTGAGACGCCGATGGCCTTCATGACCGGTGCCTCGGCGGGCAGGCCGAGCGCAAGCAGCGCCCTCACCTCATCCTCCGCGCCCTGCTGCAGCATCTTTTCGAAACGGCCGTTGATGCGCGCATGCAGCACGGCGCGGTCCGGCAGCACGACGATCTTGCGAGCCTCCTCGGCATCGATCACTTGAGGTCCGGCCCGGCCCTGGAAATCGGCGATCGAGCGCCCCGTTGCCTTCAGCACCTCCAGCGCTCGGACGATGCGCTGCCCGTCCTGGCGGTTGAGGCTCGCCGCCATTGCGGGATCGGCCTCGGCAAGCTCCGCATAGAGCGCGTCCGGCCCCTTCTCCAGCAGTCGCGCCCGCAATTTCTCCCGCAGCGCTTCGGGTACTTCGGGCATGTCGGAGAGGCCGCCGGTCAGCGCCTTGAAGTAAAGCCCGGTGCCGCCGACGAAGACCGGCAGTTGCCCGGCCGCCCTGAGCGCCGGTAGGAGCGCGGTCACATCCCGCAGCCAGGCCCCGGTGGAATAAGCCGCACCCGCCGGCACATGTCCGTAGAGATGATGCGGCACGCCGCCCATCTCCTCCTCCGACGGGCGCGCGGTCAGCACCCGCAGCGTGTCGTAGACCTGCATGCTGTCGGCGTTGATCACCGCGCCGCCGTGACGCTTCGCCAATTCGACGGCGAGCGCGGACTTGCCGCTGGCGGTCGGCCCGGTTATCAGGATCGCGTTCTCTATGCTCAGAAGGTTTTCCATCATGGCCCTCGTTGCCACGCTTGTTGCCAATCCGTCAAATCCTGTCCTGACCCCGGAGATTGCCGAACAAGCGGCCGGGGCCGTGAACGCATCCGGTCTCTACTGGCTGGCCGACGGCGTTGCCTGCGATATCGCGCTGCGCGACGGCACGGACGCTGAGGCGGCCGAGGCCAATCTCCTTGCCGTCATCGCAAGCGCGCCGATCGATCTCGTCATCCAGGAGCAGGACAGCCGCCGCAAGAAGCTGCTGATCGCCGACATGGATTCGACGATGATCGGCCAGGAATGCATCGACGAACTCGCCGCAGAAGTCGGCCTAAAAGAAAAGGTGGCTGACATCACCGCCCGCGCCATGAACGGCGAGATCGCCTTCGAACCGGCGCTGCGTGAGCGTGTCGCTCTCTTGAAAGGCATGCCGATCTCGGTCGTCGACGAGGTCATCGCCAAGCGCATCACGCTGACCCCGGGCGGGCCGGAACTGATCGCTACGATGAAATCAAAGGGCCACTATACCGCCCTCGTCTCCGGCGGCTTCACCGTCTTTACCAGCCGCATCGCCGCCACCCTCGGCTTCGACGAGAACCGCGCCAACACGCTGCTCGAAGAGGGCGGCGTCCTCTCAGGCTTCGTCGCCGAACCGATTCTCGGCAAACAGGCCAAAGTCGATGCCCTGAACGAGATTTCCGCCAGCCTCGGCATTTCGCCGGCGGAAGCGATGGCCGTCGGCGACGGCGCCAACGACCTCGGCATGCTGCAGCTCGCCGGCTCCGGCGTCGCCCTCCACGCCAAGCCCACCGTCGCCGCCCAGGCTAAAATGCGCATCAACCACGCTGACCTGACTGCGCTGCTTTATATCCAGGGGTACAGGAAGACGGATTTTGTGACGGGCTGAATGTTTAATCGTGCTACAGAAAATGAATGAGCAAGAGCACTTTGACTGATGAACAGCTGACGGAACTTCGCGCGTTGGAAGCGCTTGAGGACAAAGATATCGACACCAGCGACATTCCGGAGATAGTGGATAACCGCTGGCGGTTCGCGCGAAAGGACAATTTCTCCGCCGGCTTGTCGAAAGCTCATCGTCTCCGGACGATTACTAAATCACCTCGTCGATGATGGACCATCCGGCGCTATCGAATATGTCGGCATGAAGTTTGACGCGGACGTTTAATCCGACCTCCCTCATCCCTGTGCTTGTCACAGGGATGAGGGAGGAAAGGTGGTGCCCGTCTCTACGTAAACTGCCCTGGTTGAGGGAAGTAGAACCTGTGGCGGCGAAGCCATCGCCGCCGCTCCCTATTCCATAGGGACCGCCACGAAACGCAGATCGCCATTGGCCGATGCGATCATCAGCTGGGCGTTGCGGCGGCCTTCGCGTTTCAGCGCCTGCACCTTGGAGGCCACCGCGTCCGGTGACTTCATGAACTCCTGCGCCACCTCGACGATCACATCGCCGGGCTTCAGGCCCTTTTCGGCAGAAGCGGAGCCGGGCGTCACTTCGGTCACGACGACGCCGTCGACGCTTTCGGCGATGCCGAAGGCCTTGCGCGTTTCGGGGCTGAGCAGCGACAGCGACAGGCCGAGCACGTTCTTCGGCGTGCCTGTATCCGGCGTCGCCTGATCCTGGCCCTGATTCTGGTTGGGCGCATCGGGCGCCGGCTGGACCTGATCGCCCGTATCCGGCTGGTCCATATCGTTGTTCTCGTCAGGATCCGGCGTGATCACGCCGTCCTGCGAACCGCCGGACGCCGCCGCCTGGTCGCTGTCTTCGAGGCGGCCGAGCGTCACCTTGACGGTTTGTTCCTTGCCGTCGCGCAGCACGACGACGTCGACCTGCTTGCCGACGGCACTTTCCGCCACCACGCGCGGAAGATCGCGCATTTCGTTGACGGCCTTGCCGTCGAATTTCAGGATGACGTCGCCCGCCTTGATCGAGCCGTCGTCGACCGGTCCGCCCTTGATAACGCCGGCGACCAGCGCGCCCTTGGCCGTATCAAGCCCGAGGCTGTCGGCGATATCATCGGTCACCGGCTGAATGCGCACGCCGAGCCAGCCGCGCCGCGTCTCGCCATATTCGCGCAGCTGCGCGACGACGCCGGAGGCGAGTTCCGACGGCACCGAGAAGCCGATGCCGATCGAGCCGCCGCTCGGCGAAATGATCGCCGTATTGATGCCGATGACTTCACCCTTCATGTTGAAGAGCGGACCACCGGAATTGCCCTTGTTGATCGCTGCATCCGTCTGAATGAAGTTGTCGTAGGGGCCGGCATTGATGTTGCGGCCACGCCCGGAAATGATGCCGACCGTCACCGAACCGCCGAAGCCGAACGGATTGCCGATCGCCATCACCCAATCGCCGATGCGCATCTCGCTGGAATCGCCGAATTTGACCGCTTTCAGCGGCACCTTCGGCTCGACCTTCAGCACCGAAAGATCGGTCTTCGTATCCGTGCCGATCAGCTTCGCCTTGAGCTTCGAGCCATTGGCGAAATTGACCTCGATATCGTCGGCGCCCTCGATCACGTGATTGTTGGTGACGATATAGCCGGCCGGATCGATGACGAAGCCGGAGCCGAGCGAGCTGACATTGTGGTTGGGGCCTTTGTTACCCTGCTTCTTGTCGAAGAAATCGTTGAAGAATTCCTGGAAAGGCGATCCATCGGGCGCGCGCGGCGCCGGGCCGACGCCCTCGTCGTCCTTCACGTTCTGCGAGGTCGAGATGTTGACGACGGCATCGAGCAGGCCTTCGGCGAGATCGGCGACCGAAGCCGGACCATTGCCCGGCACCGCGGACTGGATCGCCGGAGTCTGCTGCGGCGCGGCAGGAGCCGGAGCGGTCTGCACAGCGGCAGGAGGCGCAGGCGTGGCAACCCCGGGTGCGGCCGCCTCAGGCGCGGTCTGCGCATAAGCAACCCCACTCACGCCGGCCTGGGCCAGGATTGCGGCGCTGGCCAGTAGCGCGAGCGTTCGTCTGAAGGGCGAGCGAGTCGTGGGGGCCATAAGCTTCCTCATAAGGGGGTAAATGCGCACATTGAGCACCAGCATAAGGCGGAATGATGGAGGGCGAAATCACCTTTTCGCGAAATCCCCGTGCAATCCGACGGATCGTCACGAATGCCTGAGCCATCGCTCGTGGAAACTGAAAAGGGCCGGCGCTGAGGCCGGCCCCTTGTCATTTCTGGCGGGGAACGGGTTCCCTATTCTCAATTCGCCGGTTGGGCTGGCGCTGCCGGAGCGGTCGCTCCTGGTGCCGGCGCGGCCGGGTTGGCGGGCGCCTGCTGAGAGGCGCCGGCGGCGTTGTCGAAATAGCGGAAGAATTCCGAATCCGGCGACAGGACGAGCGTCGTGTCCTGCGACGCGAGTGCTGCCGAATAGGCCGCCATCGAGCGATAGAACTCGAAGAAGCCCGGGTCTCTGGAGAAGGCCTCGGCGAAGACGCGGTTGCGTTCGGCATCGCCCTGACCACGCAGGATTTCGGAATCGCGCTGCGCATCCGCCGTGAACTCGACGACCTGGCGGTCGGCGATGGCGCGGCGGCGCTGGCCCTCCTCCGTGCCCTGCGCTCTGAGAAGCTCGGCTTCCGCCAGACGCTCGGCCCGCATGCGGTTGAAGGTGCGCTCGGAAACGTCCTGCGTCAGGTCCGTGCGGCTGATGCGCACATCGTCGAGCGTGATGCCGAGCGTTTCCGCATCGGCCTGCAGCTCGTTGCGCACCTCGAGCATCATGGCCACACGCTCGCGGGAGAGCGCGGCTTCGATGCTGCGAACGCCGTAGACCCGGCGCAAGGCGGAATCGAGACGCGTGCGAAGCCGCGCTTCCGCCGCCTCCCTGTCGCCCGACACCGTTTCGCGGAAGCGGCGCGCGTCGTTGATGCGGTAGATGATGAAGGCATTCACTTCGTAGAATGCGCCGCCTGAAACCTGAACGCGGATATTGTCGAGGTTGAAGCGCAGTTCCTGCTTCGGAACATATTGTACCCGGTCGGCATCGGCGAAGGAGAACGGCAGCTTGAAGTAGATGCCGGGATCGGTCTTGACCGACTGGATTTCACCGAAGCGAACGACGATCGCCTGCTCGCGGGCATTGACCACGAAGATCGAGGAATAAACCGCCACCAGCACGACCGCCAGGAGGATGAGGATAATGGGAAGCCTGTTCGACATGGGTCTCAGCCTCCCTGCTGCTGTTGCTGCGTCGGCCTGCTGATCTCATTGAGAGGCAGATAGGGCACTGCGCCCGCCTTCTGGTCTATGATCACTTTCTTCGAACCCTTCAGAACCTGCTCCATGGTTTCCAGGAACAGCCTCTCCCGCGTTACGTCAGGAGCCTTGGAATATTCGTCGTAGATGGAAACGAAGCGCTGGGCTTCACCTTGCGCCTCCTTGACGATCCGGTCCTTGTAGGCTGCCGCGGCTTCGCGGATGCGGGCTGCATCACCGCGGGCCTGGCCGAGCTTCTGGTTGGCGTACTGGTTCGCCTCTTCGACGAGGCGCTGCTTGTCCTGGTCGGCGCGCTGCACTTCCTCGAAAGCGTCGGCCACGTCACGCGGCGGAGCGACGTCTTCGATCGTCACGCGGTTGATCGCGATGCCGGCGCCGTAGCGGTCCATCGTGTCCTGGATGATGTTGCGCACTTCGGTTTCGATCGGTCCGCGATTGTCGCGGAAGGCATCCTGCGCCGGGCGCCGGCCGACGATCTCGCGCATCGCGCTTTCCGAAACCTGCTGCAGCGTCTCAGCCGGATTTTCGAGGCGGAAGAGATAGGATTTCGGATCGTTGATCGTATAGAGCACCGAGAACTGCACGTTGACGATGTTCTGGTCGCCGGAAAGCATCAGCCCGACCGTCGAGTTGCTGTTGTTGCGGCCGCCGATATTCTGCTGCTGCTCGGTCACCTTGACGATCTCGACCGTGTCGATCGGCCAGACATGGAAATGCAGGCCCGGCATGGAGATTTCCTCCCGCGGCTTGCCGAAGCGCAGTTCGACGCCGCGCTCATCCGGCTGCACGGTGTAGACGCACTGGATCAGCCAGAAAACGGCCACGATCGCCACGACGATGACGGCGACGCCGCCGTTGAAGCCGCCGGGAACGATGCTGCGCAGCTGATCCTGGCCGCGCCGAATGATATCTTCCAGGTCGGGCGGTCCGCCCTTGCCGCCGCCACCGCCGCGCGGGCGGTTCGGCCCCTGGCCCCATGGTCCCTGATTGTTACCGCCGCCGCCGCCCCAAGGGCCGCCGCCGCCATTCTGATTGCTCCAGGGCATCAAAACCTCGTTGTTCGTTAAGTCTTCCCCGCATCCGGGGACCGTGGGGGCCGACCCGGCGGATGCGTTGCGACCGTTATAGGTATCGCCGCACCGGCTTTCAACGCAGCGTGAGAAACTTGGTCAATTTAATTGGAAAATAGTTCGTTTTCAGGTCCGCCGGCGATCGTAGACGACGTAGCGCGTCGCATAGCTGTCCTTTTCGCCGGCCGGCACCTCGATCGTCTCGCCCGCCTGCCAGACGGCGGGATCGACGTCAGGAAATGCCGCATCGCCTTCGAGGTCGGCCTCGACATGCGTGACGCACATCCGGTCGGCAAGGCCGATCGCCTGGGCATAGACCTGCCCGCCGCCGATGATGCAGATCTCGCCGGCCCCGGTTTCGACCGCGATCTTCTCGGCGATCGTGAGCGCGTCGGGCAGCGACTGCGCCATGTCGACATCGGGGCTATCGATCACCACCTGCCTTGATATGACGACGTTCGGCCGCCCCGGCAGCGGCTTGCCGATCGACTCGTACGTCTTGCGGCCCATCACCACGGGCTTGCCCGACGTCAGTGCCTTGAAGCGCTTGAGATCACTCGAAAGCCGCCAGGGCATATCTCCGTCGCGGCCGATGATGCCGTTGCGGGAAACGGCGACGATGATGGTCTTCAGGATGTCGGCCATGGAATGTCCCGGATCAAACGGCGATCGGCGCCTTGATATTGGCGTCGGCCTCATAGCCGACCAGCTCGAAATCCTCGAACTTGAAACCGAAGATATCCTTCACATCGGGGTTGATGCGCATGAAGGGCAGCGGCTTCGGCTGGCGCGTCAGCTGCAGCTTCGCCTGGTCGAAATGGTTGTGGTAGAGATGGGCGTCGCCGAGCGTGTGGACGAAATCGCCGGGTTTGAGCCCCGTCACCTGAGCCACCATCAACGTCAGCAGCGCGTAGGAGGCGATGTTGAAGGGCACGCCGAGGAAGATGTCGGCGGAGCGCTGGTAGAGCTGGCAGGAAAGCTTGCCGTCGGCCACGTAGAACTGGAACAGGCAATGGCAGGGCGGCAGCGCCATCTGGTCCACCTCGGCCGGATTCCAGGCCGAGACGATATGGCGGCGCGAATTCGGATTGTTGACGATGCCTTTGACGAGATTGGCGATCTGGTCGATATGGCCGCCGTCCGGCGCCGGCCAGGAGCGCCACTGGGCGCCGTAGACCGGGCCGAGATCGCCGTTTTCGTCGGCCCATTCGTCCCAGATGGAAACGCCGTTCTCCTTGAGGTAGCCGATGTTCGTCTCGCCCTTCAGGAACCACAGGAGCTCGTGGAAGATCGAGCGCAGATGCAGCTTCTTGGTGGTGAGAACGGGAAAGCCCTCTTCGAGATCGAAGCGCATCTGATAGCCGAAGACCGAGCGCGTGCCGGTGCCGGTGCGGTCGCCCCGGTCGGAGCCCTTTTCCATCACATGGTTGAGGAGATCGAGATATTGCTTCATGTCGCGCTGATTCCGTTTCCCTCAATTTAAGTCTTCAGCGGCGGGACGTCAGCAGCCCGCAGGCGTTTTCCCGCAATTTCTGCAGCGGGAGATAAAGCTTTTGTGACGATTGCCCTTTCCATGCGCAGAGGAAATCACTATATCAACCCTGCCGGCTTTCGGGCCGGCTATGGCGATAAATGAGCGGTGTAATAAACCTATTGGACCCGGGGGCGGTACCCGGCGCCTCCACCAAAAACCGGCGGGCTTGAAGGCCGGCTTTTGATGGGGGCGAAACAGGATCGACAAGGGTGTAAAGATCGTCTTTTTGCTCGGCATTGTACCGCCGTTATCGGGCTAAAATTGTAGTTGCAAACGACAACTATGCGGAAGCTCGTCTCGCTGCTTAATCGCAGTGTGACACTTCAATCAAAGTCCTAGTGGTTCGCACCTCTAGGCGGGGTCCGAAGGCACCTGGCAACAGAAGCCTTCACCTTCTCCCTCCTGACGAAATCATGTATGCTGATCTTAGCGTGACTCGGCTCCGGACTTTCCCAAGGCGCCTGAACGTGGCATATACCTTGTGAAAAGACTTCAGAACCGACGAAAGACAGGAAAAGCATGGGGCAGGATCATATCCGCTACGACATTCTGGCGCAGGATGCACTTCGCGGCGTCATCCGCAAGGTTTTGGCGGAGGTAGCAACGACGGGCCGTCTGCCCGGCGATCACCACTTCTTCATCACCTTCCTCACAGGCGCGGCCGGCGTGCGCATCTCCCAGCATCTGAAGTCGAAATATCCCGAGCAGATGACCATCGTCATCCAGCACCAGTTCTGGGACCTGAAGATCACCGAGACGCATTTCGAGATCGGCCTTTCCTTCTCCGACGTGCCCGAGAAGCTGGTCATCCCGTTCAATGCCATCCGCGGCTTCTACGATCCTTCCGTCAATTTCGAGCTTGAATTCGACGTGCCGCTTGCCGATGGCGAGGAACTGCCCTCCGGCGAAATCACCGCCTATCCGGTCGATGCGGCAGCCAAGTCCGATGACGCGGCGGCAAAGCCCGCCGACGGCGAGGAGAAAAAGCCGGGCTCCGTCGTCTCGCTCGACTCCTTCCGCAAGAAGCAGTGATCTCAAGGGAGGCTCCAGCCTCCCTTTTTCATAAGGAGCCAGGCACCGCATGAGCGCCGAAATCGTCAATCTGCGCCAGTTCCGCAAGAAGCAGGCCCGCTCGGAAAAGGAGAAGCAGGCCGAGCAGAACCGCATCTCCTTCGGCCGCACCAAGACCGAGAAGCAGCTGACCCGCAGCCTGAACGAAAGGGCCGACAAGGCCCATCGCGCCGGCCGCATCGAAACGGATGACGACGGCGCCTGAAACCCTCACGCAGAGCCTGAACAGCCGGAATGGAGTCTGCGATCAGCCACTTAGGCGGCTTCCTTGAATCGATCTGCCAATATCCAACCGGGATGTGAAGCCGCTTCATGATCCGCAAGCATTCGGCGACATTGCACGGCCATCGCACCAGTTTTTCCCTGGAAGATGAGTTCTGGAGCGAACTGAAGACGATTGCCGCAAGCCGTGCGATGCCGCTTGCCGCCCTGATTTCCGAGATCGACGACACCCGTCCGGCCGACAGCAACCTATCCTCGGCGCTGCGGCTCCATGTGCTCGCCTGGCTCAAGCGCGGCGGCACCGAGCCGTGAGGCGCGGCGCTTCTGAAGCGGTGGAACATATGAAAACAAGGGCTTGAAGCCAGTCGCCTGAATCAGTTTCTCATCTCACGGCGCTTATTGCGCCTGAACGCCCGGCACCTGGTCGAAATTGAGCGAACCGGGCGGCAGCGGGGTGGCGCGCCGCGCCGCTTCCGCTTCGGCAGCCGCCCTCGCCTCGGCATCCACCTTGGCCTGGGCTTCCGCCGCCGCGCGGGCGGCTTCGGCCTCGGCAGCAGCCTTCTCTTCGGCTGCTTTTTGCGCCAGCGTGCGCAAACGCTCTTCTTCCGCCTGCCGCTGCCGCTCCATCTCTGCCGCCTTGACGCGCTCGGCATCATTGAACCGGTAGAGCGCCACCTCGCGGCGCAGCCGCTGCTTTTCGAGCACAATCGCCTGCAGCCGCTCGACGCGGCGGCGCTCGCGCTCGAAGGCGCGCAGCGAGAGATAGCTGGTGATGTCAGTCACATCCATCGTCTTGCCGGGCGACATGAGCATGCCGGAGAAATTCAGCCGGAGCGAGGGTTCGGCGCCGGAAAGCGCCTCCTTGCCCGGATCGAGCCCGACGCCGAGCGTCGCGCTGATCCGTTTTTCCGGCAGCGCGATCTGCGCATCGGCGGTGATCCGGGCGAGATCGTTGGCGACGCTGACATTCTGCACCCTCAGCGTCCCGTCGGCGATGTTGAAAGGAATGCCGAGCGGCGGCAGCTTCGCCTCGCCGTTGCTGAGCAACGTCTCGACGATCGGATGCACCTTGCCGGCATTGATCTGCTCCTCCATCGGATCGGTTGCGGCAAGCAGCGGCGGCAGGATGGCAAGGTTCAGTCCGCGTATGCTGCTCTCCCCGAGCCTCAGCTCTCCGGAGCCGTTGAGCGAGCTTGCGATTTCGCCGATCGTCTTGCCCGAAGCTTCCATCGACAGCGACAGGCCGAACTTGCCATTGGCGATCGGCGCGCCGTCGCGCAGCCAGACGACGCCGCCAAGATCGGAATCGGCAAGCGAAAGCTTCGTCTGCAGGAAGCCGGTGCCGTCGGCATTGGTGAAGAGCAGGTTGCCGGAAAGCTTGCCGCCGTCCCAGTTGCCGGTCATGTCGTTGAGCTGCAGCTCGTCGCCCTTGTAGACGACGTTGCTGGTGAAGTCGGAGACCGCCGTTTCCGGCAGGCCCGGCCAAAACTCCTTCGTCGAAAGCTTCACATTGACGTCGAGGTCCTTGAAAACGGGCATGCCGAGCGGCGCCTTCGTCAGCGCGCCGTTGGCGGGATCGACGATCTGGCCGAACACCGCCTCGCCGAGCCAGCCGGCATCGGCCTTGGCGAGCGCCAGCTCACCGCTCGCCGTCGTCTTCGCAGCCTTGCGATCGAAGGTCAGTGCCCCTGAAAACTCATTGTCGGCGGCATGGCCCTTGAGATCGGACAACACGATCTTGTCGCCGTCGACGGCGGCCTTGGCCTGCAGGCCGAACGGCAGCCCCGTCCCGGTCTGTGGCAAGGCAATGCCGTTCATGATGAGATAGGGGTCGAGATCGGCGCTATCGAGCGACAGCGCGATCTTTCCGTTCATGAAACTGTCCGGCCGTACGTCGACCTTGCCGTTGGCGGTAAAGGACGTCCGGTCGGTCGCAAACGTCAGCGCCGCTTCGGCGGGATCGTTGTCCGAAGCCTGGACTTTAAGCGTCAGGCGGCCATTGGCGCCGACATCGACCGGCAGCGGATCGAGCCCAGCCTGGCCGAACAGGATCGACGGCACGGCGTTTTCCAGCGTCGCCTCGAGGCTCGTCGTGCCGCTGCCGGTCAAAGCCAGCAGATCGGACATGCGGTAATCGAGATTGACGCGGCTGCCGTTCGCCACGCCGGCAAGCGTGACCGTCAGCGCATTGCCCTCGTCGCCGCCGAGCGTCAGCGCGCCGCGCAGCGCCGTATTGCCGTACCAGCCGGCATTGCGCACCAGCCGGTCGAGCGCCGGATGATGCGGCAGATGCTCGCGCAGCATGGTGAAGAAGCCGCCCGGATCGGCCGACTTGAAGGTGATTTCGCCGGCGCCCTTATAGTCGAGCAGCGAGCCTTCCGCCCTGCCCGTCGCCGTCAGTTCGGCGCCCGCGATGTTCTTGATCGCCAGCCGGTCGACCGCAAGCGCGCCGTCGGCGATCGTGAAGGTGGTCTCGACATTTTCCGCCTCGACGCCGAAAGCGGTGAACTTGTCGGCCTTGAGCTGGGCGGCGATCCTGTGGTCGAGCACATCGTCGCCGGCCTCCTGGCCGGTCAGCAGCCCCGTCAGCGCCCGTAGCGCGTCGAGATCGAGGCTGTCGCCATTCAGCGCCACCGACATGGTCGGCGTCTGGCCGGAGACCGCCTGCCGCTCCAGTCGCCCCTTCAGCGTTGCCGCTCCGATGGCGACCTCGAGATTTTCGAAACGCTGCAATTCATGCGTCAGGCTGACATTGGCGGAAAAGCCCGCCTGCCGCAGCTGGCGGATGGCTGGATCGACCGAGCCGGCGAGCCAGGAGGCGAGCCCGGTCGGCTGGCTGGAGGCAACGACGATCTGCCCGTTGAACGAGGGCTCGCCCTTGAGCAGGAGCTTGCCCTTGCCTTCCACCTGCGTGCGCCCCGGCAGGGTGCCGGTGGCGCTGTCGATCATCCAGCCGGTGCCGGCCGGTTCAAGCTCCAGCTGCACGTCGCGCAGCGTCGTATCGCCGGCGACGATCGCCGGCAGCTTGACGCTGGCCTTTCCCGGCACTTGCGGGATCGGCACCTGGGCGACGATATCGATCAGCGAGCTCAGCCGCTGGCGCGCCGAAACCGCCGCATCGCGTGTCGTCTTGCCGGAGGCGCCCTGATTGCCGATGCGGTTGACGTCGATCTGCTGCCCGTCGGCGGTCAGCAGAAATTCCGGCGCATTGCCGGTATCGAGAGTCGCCTCGCCTGTTATGACGTAGGGATCGTCCGTGGGGCCGATCTCCATGCGGTATTCCGGAATGCGGATGCGTTCGTTGGTCAGCTCGAAGCGGCCTTTGACGCGCGGCGGCTGCTCGTTCTTGTTGGCCGACCTGGCGCTGTTGCGGTTTTCGATCGCCGCCGAAAGCTGGCCCTGGTAATTGGGCTTGCTGTCGACGAGCTTCAGTTCGCCATCGAGATCGATGCTGACGGGATGCTTGTCCGGAGAAAGCTTCGTGCGCATGCGCAGCACGCCCTTCTCGTCCGGCTGGCTGCTGGAAATCGAAAACTTGCCGTGCTCGCCGTCGAGCGCCGCATCGCCTTCGATGCGCCAGGGACCGGCGAGCGACTTCGCCGACATTTCCGCATTGAGGCCGGTGATCTCTCGCGAGCGGCCCGACTGATCGTCGATGAACTCGATCTCGCCGCCGTTGACATGCACGTTTTCCAGAACGACGGTCTTTGCCGGAATTTCCGGCCGGCTGCCGCGCATCCAGTCGAGCGTTCCGTCCTTCAGCAATCTCAGGCGCACCTTCGGATTGACGACGCGCATGTCGAAGATCAGCGCCTCGCCCGACAGGAAAGGTGCGAGCTCGGCATCCATGGAGAACTGCTCGACCTTGACGATCGGCGTGCCGTCCGCCTCCTGGCCGACGCGCACGTCATGCAGCGTCACCGACGGGAATGGCAGGAGCCGCGCATCCACCGTGCCGTAAACGGTGACTTTCTTGCCGATGATGCGGCTTGCCTGATCCTCGAAGTTCTTGCGGAAGTCCGTCCAGTCGATGAACAGCGGCGCAAGCAGCGCCACGAAGAGCACTACGACGATCAATCCCCCCAGAAAGACGAGGAACCGGCCTACCAATGCAAGGAGTCTCCGTTCGGGATGGTGTTGCCGACGCTAGAGCATGATGCCGAAAAGCGTTCGTGGTTTTCGGGCGACATCATTCTCTAACCCTTTAATGAAGAACAGGATTCAGACATCAGGCCGCCGCAGCCTGAAATCATCCTGTTCTAGCGCTATTCATGCCGGGGGCAAGGCCCAACTTCATGAGGATGTTCGTTTTCAGCCATGGCGGAAGATCTTGCCGGGATTGAAGATATCGTCCGGATCGAGCGCCCGTTTCACCTGTCGCATCAGATCCACGGCGCCTCCGAGCTCCTGCTCGAGAAATGCCATCTTGCCTTGCCCGATCCCGTGTTCGCCGGTGCATGTTCCGTCCATTTCGAGCGCCCGGCTGTTGAGCCGCTCCACGAAGCGCTCGGCCTTGGCAATATCTTCGGCGCTTTTGTCGTCGAACAGCAGCAGCACATGGAAGTTCCCATCGCCGGCATGGCCGACGATCGGGCCGAGCAGCCCATGTTCCTCGATGTCCGCCTGCGTTTCAGAAACGCAATCGGCAAGCCTCGATATCGGAACACAGACATCGGTCGAAAGTGCGGCAAGCCCGGGCGCCAGCGCTCTCGAGGCCCAATAGGCGTCGTGGCGCGCCTTCCAGAGCTTCGTCCGCTCCTCGGGATTGGCGGTCCACAGGAATTCGCCGCCGCCGCATTCGGCCGCGATCTCGGCGAAAGCCGCCGATTGCAGCGGCACGGTCTCGTCGGTGCCGTGGAATTCGAGGAAGAGCGTCGGGCTCTCGGTGTAGGAAAGCCCCGAATAGGCATTGCAAGCCCGCATCTGCACCGCGTCGAGCAGCTCGATGCGCGCCACCGGAATGCCCATCTGGATCGTCATGATGACGGCGTCGCAGGCCGCCTTGACGCTCGGAAAGGCGCAGGCTCCGCCGGCGATCTTCTGCGGGATCGCCTGCAGGCGCAGCGTCACCGAGGTCAGGATGCCGAGCGTGCCTTCGGCGCCGACGAAGAGCCGCGTCAGGTCGTAGCCGGCGGACGATTTGCGGGCGCGCCGGGCCGTGCGGATCTCCTCGCCATTGGCGGTGACGGCGGTGACGGCAAGCACATTGTCCTTCATCGTGCCGTAGCGCACGGCATTGGTGCCGGAGGCTCGCGTCGAGGTCATGCCGCCGATCGAGGCATTGGCGCCCGGATCGATCGGAAAGAACAAGCCGGTATCGCGCAGGTAGACGTTCAGCTCCTCGCGCGTCACACCCGGCTCGACCGTGCAGTCGAGATCCTCCGGATTGACCTCGAGCACCCGGTTCATGCGGCTGAAATCGATGGAAATGCCGCCGCTTGCGGCATTGATCTGCCCTTCCAGCGAGGACCCGGTGCCGAAGGCGATCACCGGCACCTTGTGGGCGGCACAGGCCCTGACAGCCGCCTTCACATCCTCCGCACTTTCGGCAAAGAGCACCCCGTCGGGCAATTGCGAGGGGATGTAGGTCGTCGTATGGGCATGCTGGGCCCGGAAGGACTGGCCGGTCTGGAAGCGCTCACCGAAGCTTTGCTTGAGAATGCCGAGCACGGCTGATATCCCCGCCTCGTTGCGTATGCCGGCCTTCGCGTCCTTCAGCGCCATCCCTTTGATCTCCCTGCCATTCCGCGGATGCTTATCCTCTTTCGCAGATAGGCCGGGTATGGGGCAAGTCAAAGCGGCTGTCCAGTTAAGATTGGCAGAAGTTTTCATTCCCCCTTTGTTGTAGCGGCCCTCCTCCCCGGCCGCTCCGCCCTGCCGGCGCGCCGGTCATGCCTTTTTCTTGAACCTGCCTATTGACAAGTCACCGGTCATGCCGCTCGATAGGCCAATCCAATAAACAAGACACATGTCCAATATATTGGATTCTCAAATTGAGCGTTCAAACAAGGGGAACCATCATGACCGTCTCGCTCCGCACCAGCGCGCTTTCGCTGGCCACCGCTCTCGTTCTTTCCGCCATGCCCGCCGCCGCCCAGGAGGCGAAGAGCAAGCTCGATGAAGTGCTGGCCCGCGGCCATCTCGTCATGGGCACCGGCAGCACCAACGCGCCGTGGCACTTCAAGAGCGCCGACGACAAGCTTCAGGGCTTCGACGTCGATATGGGCCGCATCGTCGCCAAGGCGCTGTTCGGCGACCCCGACAAGATCGAGTTCGTCAACCAATCGTCCGATGCCCGCATTCCCAACATCACCACCGACAAGGTCGATATCACCTGCCAGTTCATGACGGTCACCGGCGAACGCGCCCAGCAGATCGCCTTCACCATTCCCTACTATCGCGAGGGCGTCGGCCTGATGCTGAAGTCGGACGGCAAATATGCCGACTATGCCGCGCTCAAGGCGGCCGGCTCCTCCGTCACGGTGTCGGTGCTGCAGAACGTCTATGCCGAAACCATGGTGCATGCGGCCCTGCCGGAAGCGACCGTCGATCAGTATGAATCCGTCGACCTCATCTATCAGGCGCTGGAATCCGGCCGCGCCGATGCGGTTGCCACCGACCAGTCGTCGCTCGCCTGGTACATGACGCAGAACCCAGGCCGCTATAAGGATGCCGGCTACGGCTGGAACCCGCAGACCTATGCCTGCGGCGTCAAGCGCGGCGATCAGGACTGGCTGAATTTCGTCAACACGGCTCTGCACGAGGCGATGACCGGCGTCGAATTCGACTTCTACGCCAAGTCGTTCAAGACCTGGTTCGGCAAGGATCTGACGCCGCCGCAGATCGGCTTCCCGGTCGAATACAAGTAAGGCCGCCGAGGACGGCGGGCCTTCCTCCCAGGCACGAAATTCGCTCTCCCCGAATTGTCGCTCCCGGGACGAAGGCCCTTCCGTCCGTTCTTCACCCTTGATTGCAGGATTGCGCCATGGGTTATACGCTTAATTTCGCTGCCGTCTGGCGCAGCTTCGACCAGTTGCTCGAAGGTCTGCTGCTCAGTCTCGGCCTCGCGTTCATTTCCATCCTCATCGGCGCAGCGATCGGCCTCATCATTGCCTTTGCCCTGATCTCGAAAAGCAGCTGGCTGCAGCGCCCCGCAGCACTCTACGTCACCATCATCCGCAACCTGCCGATCCTGGTTCTCGTTCTTTTCGCCTTCTTCGCACTGCCGCAGCTCGGCCTCAGGATCGGCAAGATCCAGAGCTTCATCGCCGTGCTGTCGATCTATTCCGGCGCCTATCTGGCCGAAGTGTTCCGGGCCGGCCTGCTCTCCATTCCGAAAGGGCTGACGGAAGCGGGTCTGGCGATCGGCCTGACGCCGATGCAGATCCGCGTGTCGATCATCACGCCGCTGATGCTGCGCAACGTCCTACCGTCGTTGTCTTCGACGATCATCTCGCTGTTCAAGGACACTTCGCTCGCCGCCGCGATCGCGGTGCCCGAACTCACCTTCGAAGCAAGGAAGATCAACGTGGAAACCTTCCGCGTCATCGAAACCTGGATCGTCGCCTCCGGCCTTTATGTTGCAACCTGCTCCGTGCTCGCCGCGCTGATGCGCGTCGTCGAGCGCCGGCTTGCCGTTCCGAGGTGATGTCATGATGGGTTTTGCTGCTTTTCTCGACCAGCTCTGGATCGCCCGATTCGTCATCCTCAAGGGGCTCGGCGTCACCGTGTCGATCTCGCTGCTGGCGATCGTCATCGGATCGCTGCTCGGCGTGCTCGTCGGGCTGGCGCTCGTCTACGGTAACCGCGTGCTGCGGCTCGTCGTGCGCGCCTATACCGATTTCATTAGGGGAACGCCGGTTCTGGTGCTGGTGCTCGCAAGCTATTACGTGCTTTCCACCGTCGGCATCGAGCTCGGCCCGTTCCAGGCCGGGGTGCTGGCGCTTGCGGTCTTCTGCTCCTCGCATGTCGGCGAGATCGTGCGCGGCGGCCTGCAGGCCATCCCCAAGGGACAGACCGAGGCGGCCAAGGCGATCGGGCTGACCTTCAACCAGACCTTCGCCTATGTGCTCTGGCCGCAGGCGCTGCGCCAGTTCCTCCCCGCCTGGGTCAATACGGCGGCCGAAATGGTCAAGGCCTCGACGCTGCTTTCGGTCATCGGCGTCGCCGAGCTGCTGCTGCGCACGCAGGAGATCATCTCGCGCAATTTCCTCAGCCTCCAGTTCTATTTCTTCGCGGGGCTTCTCTACTTCGTCATCAATTACGGCATCGAGCGCCTCGGCAAATATGTCGAGCGCAAGACGGTCGTTCCATCGTGAGGGCTCGTTCATGAGCAAGGTACTTCTCGAAATTCAGGGGCTTCACAAGCAGTACGGCACGGTCGAGGTGCTGAAGGGCGTCGATTGCACCATGCAGCAGGGAGAGGTGATCTCCATCATCGGCTCCTCCGGCTCCGGCAAGACGACGATGCTGCGCTGTATCAACATGCTGGAGGACTTCCAGGGCGGGCACATCCTGCTCGACGGCGAAGAGATCGGCTACGAGCAGTCCGGCGGCGTAAGGAAGCGCAAGAGCGAAAAGGAAATTGCCCGCCAACGGGCGCTGACCGGCATGGCCTTCCAGCAGTTCAACCTGTTTCCGCATATGACGGCGGCCCGCAACGTCATGCTCGGCCTCGTCAAGGTGAAGAAGATGCCGCGCGACGAGGCCCGCGCCGTCGCCGAGAAATGGCTCGATCGGGTGGGACTGGCGTCGCGCGCCGATCATTATCCCGGCCAGCTCTCCGGCGGCCAGCAGCAGCGCGTCGCAATCGCTCGCGCCATCGCCATGAACCCGCGGCTGATGCTGTTCGACGAAGTCACCTCGGCGCTCGATCCGGAACTCGTCGGCGAAGTCCTGCAGGTCATCAAGGGGCTCGCTGCCGACGGCATGAGCATGCTGCTCGTCACCCACGAGATGCGTTTCGCCTACGAGGTCTCCTCCCGCGTCATCTTCATGAACAAGGGCGTGATCTGCGAGGAAGGCGATCCCAAGGAGATGTTCGTGCAGCCGAAGACGCAGCGCCTGGCGGAATTCCTGAAAACATCCAGTTTCAATTGAAGAAGAGAGAGATCCCATGACGATCAAGCGTTACGGCGCCGGAGAAACCGGCGCCGGCGGACAGCCCCTGCCCTTTGCCCGTGCCGTCGAAGCCGGCGGCTGGCTGCACGTCTCCGGCCAGGTGCCGATGGAAAAGGGCGAGATCATCGACGGCGGCATCGTTCCCCAGACCCGCAAGGCGATCGAAAACCTGATCGCCATCCTGCATGAGGCAGGCTACGGCATCGAGGACGTCGTGCGCGTCGGCGTCTGGCTCGACGATCCGCGCGATTTCTGGGGCTTCAACGGTGTCTATGCCGAGTATTTCGGCAAGCACCCGCCGGCCCGCGCCTGCGTCCAGTCGCGGATGATGGTGGACTGCAAGGTCGAGGTCGACTGCGTCGCCTACCGGGCCGACAGGAGCTGAGCCTTAAACGATCGGCGGATTGAGCCGCGCGAAGCCCTCCTGCCGCCGATACGGGAAGTACGGGTAAGGCGCCGTGACGGCACTGACCACATCGAGCCTTTCGATCTGATCCTTCGACAGGTTCCAGCCGACCGCGCCGAGGTTCTGCCGCAGCTGCTCTTCATTGCGGGCGCCGATGATGACGCTCGACACGGTCGGGCGGCCGAGCAGCCAGTTGATGGCGATCTGCGGCACCGTCCTGCCGGTCTCGGCGGCGATGGCATCGAGAACCTCGACGATGTCGTAGAGCTTTTCCTCATCGACGGGCGGCCCGTATTGCGCCGTCTCGTGCAGCCGGCTTGCCTTGGGCAGCGGCTCGCCGCGGCGGATTTTGCCGGTCAGCCGCCCCCATGCAAGCGGGCTCCAGACGAGCGCGCCGACACCCTGGTCGGCGCCGAGCGGCATCAGCTCCCATTCATAATCGCGCCCCGCCAGCGAATAATAGACCTGATGGGCGACGTAGCGCGGATAGCCCAAGCGCTCGGCCGCCGCGAGAGACTTCATCAGCTCCCAGCCGGAAAAGTTCGAAACGCCGGTATAGCGGATCTTGCCCGATGCCACGAGGAGATCGAGTGTCGACAGCACCTCTTCCACCGGCGTCGAGGCATCGAAGGCGTGCAGTTGCAACAGGTCGATATAGTCGGTCCCGAGCCGGCGGAGCGCATCCTCCGTCGCCCGGATCAGCCGCGCCCGCGAGGTGCCCCAGTCCTGCGGCCCCTCGCCCATCGGCAGCGCTGTTTTCGTCGAAATCAGCACGCCGTCGCGCCGGCCGCGGATCGCCTGGCCGAGCACCTCTTCCGAAGCGCCGGCCGAATAGACGTCGGCCGTATCGAAGAGATTGACGCCGGCTTCGAGGCAGATGTCGACGAGACGCCGCGCCTCATCCGCATCCGTATTGCCCCAGGCGCCGAACAGCGGGCCGCTGCCGCCGAAGGTGCCCGCGCCGAAACTCAAGGCCGGCACTCTGAGACCGGATGCACCGAGATGTCTGTATTCCATGGATCTGTCTCCTTCTTCTCCTGAGATAGACCCGGCCGCTCCGTTGATATAGATTGCCTCACAGCACATCATCTGTGACTTGAATTCATCATGAGCCGTCAGGACATCAACCGCTCCGGCGAAATGGAAGTCTTCGTCAGCGTTGTCGAGCGCGGCGGTTTTTCCGCGGCCGCCATCGCCCGGCGGATGACGCCTTCTGCCGTCAGTAAGCTCGTCGCCCGGCTGGAGGCGCGCCTCGGTGCTCGCCTCGTCAACCGCTCCACCCGCAAGCTGCAGCTGACGCCGGAGGGTTGCGCCTTCTACGAGCGCAGTATCGCGATCCTGGCCGATATCGCCGAGGCCGAGCGCCAGGCCTCATCTGGCGAAGAAGTCTCGGGCCGCATCCGCATCAACACAAGCGGCTCCTTCGGCAACCATGTGCTGGCGCCGCTCCTGCCGGCCTTCATGGCGCTCCATCCAGCCGTGACGCTGGATATTTCCCACACCGACAAGGTGATCGACCTGATGGAAGAGCGCGCCGATGTCGCCATCCGCACCGGCCCGTTGAAGAATTCCAGCCTCATCGCCCGCAAGCTCGGCACCGCCAGAAAGATCATCGTCGCTTCGCCGGATTACCTCAGGCGGCACGGCGAACCGCTGAGCACCGCCGATCTGCGCCGCCATTGCCGCATCGGCTTTTCCTACGCCCGCGCCGTCGAGGGCTGGCCGGTCCGCGAGGACGGCGAGACGGTGACGGTGCCGATCACGCCGGGCGTGCAGGTGGGAGACGGCGAAGCCATGCGCCATCTCGCGCTCGTAGGCGCCGGCCTGGCGCGGCTGGCCGCCTTCACCGTGCGCGCCGATATCGAAGCCGGCCGGCTGGCGCCGGTGCTGGAAGCGGCCAATCCCGGCGACACCGAGGAATTCTACGCCCTCTATATGGGCCAGGGCGGACCGCTGCCGGCGCGCGTGCGCGCCCTGCTCGATTTCCTCGTCGGCCATGTGCGTCTCTGAGAGAGATCAATGACTTGAAGCGGCGGCTTGAATCGAATTCGCATCAGGGATCGCCGGGAAGCCAGATTTCGCAATTGACCGTGCTTGCGGCCCCCGCCTATACCGGAGCCGCGCCGACCGGCCCTTGAGCCGGCCTCTCTTCGTCATGCCGGAGCTTCCTCCCATCTTCAGCCTCAGGGCTTGCACCGGCCGGAAAAGACATGGGGAATCATGCCAATCAGCCACGCACGCCGCCTGCTGCGGGATGCCGGCCTGCCGAAATGGGCGCTGCTGCTCGCGCTTTCCACCGCCTTCACCGTCTTCCTCGAACTCTTCTCCCTGCCCGCCTCGCTGCTGATCGGGCCGATGGTCGCGGCAATCGTTCTGGCGCTGACCGTCGGCAAGGGAAAGCTGCGCGTGCCGCTCTGGCCGCTGCAACTCGCCCAGGTCCTCGTCGGCCTCATGATGGCGCGCACCATCACGCCCGATATTCTCGGCACCATGGCCAAGGACGCGCCGCTCTTCCTGCTGTTCATCTTCTCGGTCATCGCCATCGCCACCGGCCTCGGCTGGCTCTTGACGCGCTGGCAGGTCCTGCCGGGGACGACCGCCGTCTGGGGCTCCTCGCCGGGCGGAGCGTCGGCCATGGTCATCATGTCGGAAGCCTATGGCGCCGATGCCCGTCTCGTCGCCTTCATGCAATACCTTCGCGTCGTCTTCGTCGCGGTCGGCGCTTCGGTGATCTCGCGCCTCTGGGTGGCGGCCGACGGCGGCGAACCGCCGCCGCTCGTCCTCTTCCCCGCAGTCGACTGGCCGGCCCTTGCGGCGACGATCGCCTTCGCCGGCCTTTGCGTCTATGGCGTACGCCGCCTGCGCATCCAGGGCGGCATGATCATCGTGCCGCTCTTTCTCGGCGCCTTCCTGCAGGGCGTTGGCCTCTTGAAGATCGAGCTGCCGATGTGGCTGCTCGCCATCGCCTATGCGCTCGTCGGCTGGAGCATCGGTCTGCGTTTCACCCGCTCGATCATCAGCCACGTGGCGCGCGCCTTGCCGCGCGTGTCTGCCTGTATAGTCGTGCTGATGGCGCTCTGCGGCTGCATGGCGGCCGCCCTTCACGTCTTCGCCGGCATCGATCCGCTGACGGCCTATCTCGCCACCAGTCCGGGCGGCGCCGATTCCGTCGCCATCATCGCCGCCTCCAGCGATGTCGACGTGCCCTTCGTCATGGCGATGCAGACCGGCCGCTTCCTCGTCATTCTGCTGATCGGCCCGGCGCTCGCCCGCTTCATCGCTCGCCGCTCCGGCCTTGCGGAAAATCCCGCCTGATGCAGATCGACCCAACAATCCGGACTTGAAGTCTCGTCTTAGTTCGGCCCGAAGCGGACAAGTCGTTCCTCAGAAGGTGGTGCTTTGCGGCGTGCCAACCAACCGATAAGGTCACCGACACGATGTGAATAGAAGTTGGAAGGTCGAGCGCATGACTTCGCCAGTCTTTCGAATTTTGAAGGTCCTTGATGAAGCCGGGATCAAATATTTCTTAAACCGGTATCGCGATGATACGATCGATATCCACGCAACGTTGGTCGGTGAGCGTATAGAGATTTCCGTATTTGAAGACGACCACGTCGAGTTGTCCCGTTTTTTCGGAAATGAGGACGTTCTGGAAGGCGATCTAATCTACGATATCATTGCCGACAACGTTCGAGAAAACGATGAATGGGAAAAGCGCATGTCGAAGCCAGAAAACAATGCCTAACGTCCTTCACCTGAGCGTCTAGCCTTACGGCTGGCGCTGTGCTGAATGAGGCTGTTGTCGCCTTCCGGCCCCTTTGCGGAATGCCAGGGCGTGTTGACAAAGTGTTCTGGCCAATGCGACTTTGTCTCCGGAGGCCACGATGCCATCAGTTCGGATTTACGATCTCGACGGACACGTTTTAGCCGCTGAGCTGCGCGATTTGCTACGCCTGTTGTCTCCTCGGTCCCACCGAGCAAATTGGGTGGTTTCAACCGTTAAGTCTTCGATACCGGGACATGAGTGGTTTGAGGCTACAGGTGAAGGCGGCGAGAAACTTGAAGCTCTCGCACAAGACAATGCAACGATTCCGGCTCTGACTTGGCGACATTAGCCGAGAAGACGCGGCAGGTAATCTGGGGAGAGTTCGTTGGCTCTCTACCCACAGAGCCGAGCAAGTCATGGGTGATCATCCGGGCCGCCGACGGCACTTTCTACGAGGTCGAGACGGATGACGAGACCGTGCTGAACAAGATTGGCTCGGCCTACAAAGATGTCCGCGCTAACGAAGCTCCGATTGCCTCATGGGCTTTAAAAAGTGTGGGGTCTTGGGATTGAACGAAGGCTTCACTCGTTCCGAATGGAACGGAGCATTCTTGCGAGCCGATGAGGAACTAGCGTGGGGAAATATGGTCAGCACGTCGAATGGGGCCCATGTTGCCTTTGCGGCAAGGACATTGAAGCCAAGTCTCCTGACCCCATTCGTGTCACCGCCGAGACATCTGATGGCAAATGGCAGGTATGGTATGCTCACGCGAGTTGCTTCAAAAACATATTGGTTGATCCGCCGGATGCGCCGCCCGGTTTTTTTGGCCCAGCACATTTTTAAATGACCGCCATTGGCGCAAAGCAGGCGATAGAATCTGCGAGGGCCGCGGTGATGGCTGCACCATCAAGAGCCTGGCGTGCGTGCGACAGGAAGCGCTGCGGGCGTCCTGTTGCCATGAACGAGTGCTGACCACTGCCCGGGCGTCATCCCATAGGCCTTCTTGAAATGGCGGTTGAGGTGGCTCTGGTCGGCAAAGCCGGTTGCCGCCGCCGCATCCGAAATGCCCTCACCCGCGCCGATCATCGCACGGGCCTGCTGCAACCGCCGCATCAGGAGATAACGGTGCGGGCTGGTGGCGAAGGCCGCCCGGAAATGCCGCGACAACGCGAAACGGTCGAGCCCCGTCACCGCTTCCAGCTCGCCGGAGCGTACCGCCCGCGTCGCATGCGCTTCGAGATAATCCCGCGCCGCCCGCGCCTGCCGCCAGGCCACGCCGCCGAGCGGCCGGCGCGGAAGGCGTGCGTGCCGGGAGAGCCCACCCGTCACCCTTGAGACGAAATCGTCGACGAAAAGCTCGTCCAGCTCGCGGTCGAGTTCGCCGAGGGCGGCCAGCAGCACGCCGGCGAGCGCGGGATCGCCGATAACGGGCTCGCTGACGAAAGGCAGGCCGACACCGTCCGCCTCCAGGCATTCGAGCAGCAGCGCCGGCTCCAGATAGAGCATGCGGTATTGCAGCCCGTCCTCGGTCCCCGCTCCGCCGTCATGCTCCTCGTCGGGATGCAGCACGATCACCTGCCCCGGCAGGCTGAAGCGCCGCTCGCCGCGATAGCGGAAGGTCTGCACCCCCTTCAGCGTCACGCCGAGCGCATAGGTATCGTGCCGGTGCGGCTCGAAGGCAGTGCCGGAGAATTGCGCCTCGATGCGCTCGATGCCGGGAAAGGCGGGCGCCGTCAGGATGCCGTTGCCGGATGGCCCCGTGCACAAACGTTCAAGACCTTCGAAGACCTGCGGATGTAGATCCTGGCTCAAGGCGCCCGATACTCCATAACCCTGATATAGGTGAAAGACCGTCCGATGTTTGATACCAAAATTGCCGTCGTCCTGCGAAACAATCTTGCCGGCTGGCAGAAGCTCAACGTCACCGCCTTCCTGATGACGGGCATCGCCGGCGGCCACCCCGAAATCATCGGCGAACCTTATAAGGATCGCGCCGGCAATCTCTACAACCCGCTATCGATCCAGCCGATCATTGTGCTCTCCGCCGACGAGGCGGTGATGTCGGCCATCCATCGCCGATCGCTGGAGCGCGATGTCACCGCTTCGCTCTTCATCGAGGAGATGTTCGCGACCGGCCACGATGCCGCCAACCGCGCCGTCTTCGCCGAATTCGCGCCCGAAGATGCCAGGGTGGTGGGCATTGCTCTGCGCGCCGAAAAGAAGATCGTCGACAAGATCACCAAGGGCGCGACGATGCAGCATTGATGGAAGCAGCCGGAACGTTTCCCGATCTTCGGCCCTGCGCTTGCCCGAGCCTTCTCTCTATAGGTTCCGTTTTAGCGAAATACTTGCCAATCGTTGTCACATATGACAACATCGGCCCATGAAGGAGATTGCGTGGGTAAAGGCGGCACTGAAGGACTTCGGGGAATTTCCCCGAGCCGTTCAGGATAGAATGAAGGACGCCCTTGCCATCGCAAGCATGGGTCAAAAGGCCGACATCGCGAAACCCATGAAAGGCTTGGGTTCCGGTGTGTTCGAAATAGCTCTGCCCTATCGTACGGATGCCTATCGAACCATTTATGCGGTTCAATTCGGAGATGTCATTTGGGTGGTTCACGCCTTCCAGAAGAAATCCACCAAAGGAATAGCGACACCTCAAAAAGAGATTGAGTTGATCCAAGCACGTTTAAAACGACTAAAGGAGATGTTGCGATGAGTGACAGTGATTTTGAAGTCATTCGAGGCAGCGGCAACATTTACGCCGACCTTGGCGACCCCGACGCCGACACGAAGCAAATGAAGGCTCAACTTGCCGCCGAAATCATTGCAGCGCTTGATCGGCGTAAGCTGACCGTGCGGGAAGGAGAAAAGCTGACCGGCATCACCGCTGCCGATCTTTCCCGTATTCGCAATGCAGACCTTGGCCGCTTCACCATCGACCGGCTCGTGCGTGTCCTCAATGCGCTCGATCGTCATGTGACCGTCAAAGTCACGCGAATGCCTAAACGCCCCAGGGAATCAGGCGACAGGATCACCAAGGGCGCGACGACGCAGCATTGACGAAAAAGGCCGGGCATGACCCGGCCTTTCCGCAAACGCTGCGAGACGGGGCTCAGCCCTGCGTGATCGGCGCGATCTGGATTTCGACGCGGCGGTTCTGGGCGCGGCCGGCCTCGCTTGCATTGGAGGCGACCGGCTGGGACGGGCCGAAGCCGACGGCGGAGACGCGGCGCTGGTCGATGCCCTGGCCGCCGAGATAATCGGCAACCGAAAGCGCGCGGCGCTGCGACAGATCCTGGTTATGCTGCAGGCTGCCGGTCGAATCCGTATGGCCGTTGACGTCGATCAGCGTGCGGTTGAACTTGCGCAGCACGATCGCCACCGAATTCAGCGTCGGATAGAAGCCCGGCTTCACCGCATCCTGATCGACGTCGAAGGTGATGTTCGAGGGCATGTTGAGAATGATGTTGTCGCCGTTGCGGGTCACCGAAATGCCGGTGCCTTCGAGCTGTGCGCGAAGCTCCGCTTCCTGCTGGTCCATGTAGTTGCCGATCGCACCGCCGGCGAGCGCGCCGATACCGGCGCCGATCAGCGCCGCATTGCGCTTGCCATGCCCGCCGCCGCCGACGGCCACACCGACGAGAGCGCCGCCGAGCGCACCGAGCGCCGCACCGCCCGCCGTATTGGAAACCTTCTGCTCACCAGTATAGGGATCGGTGGTCGTGCAGGCGCTGAGATAGCTTGCTGCGACAGCCAGAAGTATGAATTTCTTGATCATGGACAGGACGGTCTCCGTTCGAAGCTGCTGCGAGCAAATGGCAAGGATTGCGGCAAGAAAATGAAAATATTCTCTTGATAGGGGAATTTCAGGCGCCGAAACAACGGCGATGTTGCAGCAATGCGCTGATATCACCAGTTTTCGCGGCGCGCCCACTCTGCCTACCTCATTCCTGTGCTCGTCACAGGAATCCAGCCACCGCGCGTCCGCGCGGTGAATAACCTAATACGACAATAGAAAAAGTCTTTCGCGCCCAAGGACTTGGGCGCGCTGGATTCCTGTGACGAGCACAGGAATGAAGGAGGGTGGGTTAGCGCGCCCTCCAAATCGACCGCCGATAGCCTGGGCGATCAATGGTCGGATAGAAAGCGCTGCGCCGCTCTTCAAATCAAACCTTTAGAAATTCTGGAACAGCTGCCTGACCGTGTCGTAGGTCGCATTGGCGATGTTCAGCGATTGCAGGCCGAGCTGCTGCTGTGTCTGCAGCGCCCTCAGCCTGCTGGACTCCTCCTCCATGTCGGCATCGACCAGCCGGCCGATGCCGGCGGTGATGTTGTCGTGCAGCTTGGTGGCGAAATCGTTTTGCAGCTCGATGCGTTTTTCCAGCGCGCCGAAGGCAGAGCCGACCGTCGTCAGCTGCGTCAGCGCGGCGTCGACGACGCTGATCATCTGACCGATCTGCCCTTTCGTCGTGGCTGACGATAGCGAAATGACGACCTGGCCTGTGGTGGTGCCGTTCTTGCTGGTCATCAGCACGTAGTTCTGCGCGGCCCCGAGCTCGGTGGCGAAATAGCTCGAGGTCAGCACGCCGTATTCGCCCGAGCCGGTGGCGCGGTCGTCGATCAGGTAGCGTGCATCCTTGGAGGTCGTGGCGCCGACCGGCGTATTGTCGATATGGTAGCTCAGCATGCCGATCGAGACGGTGCCGTCGGCATTGCGGATGAAGGAAGCCGGGATCTGGCGCGGCTGCGTCGGCGTCGCGTCATTGTTGAGGATCACCCAGTTGTCGCTGTTGAAGGTCGCCGATTCCGACACGCTGCGCAGCTGCTCCTGCAGCTGCTTGAGCTCTTCGTTGATCTTGGTCTTGTCGACCCCCTCCTCGGTGGCGGCGACAAGCTTAGCCTTGATCTCGGAGACGACGTCGATGACGTTCTGGACGCCGGTATAGGCCGTGCCCATCGTCGCAGCCGCCATGCCGAGCGCGTCCTGAATGGCCGAAACGGCCTTGTTGTCGGTGCGTGCGGTGGTGGCGATCGACCAGTAGACGGCGTTGTCGGCCGCTTTTGCGACACGCATGCCCGTCGTGATGTGATTCTGCGTGACCGTCATATTGCGATTGATATCGCGCAGCACATAGAGCGCTGCATCCACGGAGACGCGCTGATAAATACTCACGGGAACTAAACTCCAAAAACACAACAGAACGCAACTGAACAGGAATGAACCTTCCGCGCAGACACTCATGTCCGGGGTCGCTGCGTTCCAGCGCATGCAGTCTTCAAAAAAACGAAGAAGACCAGTCGGTTCCTGGTCACGATCATTGCCGCTTATACTTAACAAACGGCTAATCTTCAGACGAAATTTATCTTATTTCCCAAGACTTCATACACCATAAGAAACGCCGCCGGACGGCAATCCGGCGGCGCGTTCGATGCGGGATGGAAGGCCTATTCGGCGGCCTGCAGCTGCTCCTCGTCGGGCGCCGGCCGCGGCCGCGTGGCAACCGACATTTCCTCGTGCAGACGCGCTTCCTCATGGGCGTGCGGCTTGGCGAAGCGGGCAAGCAGGAGATAGGCGACCGGCGTGATGAACAGCGTCACCAGCGTCGCGAAGCCCAGGCCGCCGACGATCACCCAGCCGAGCGCCACGCGCGCTTCGGCACCGGCGCCATGCGCAAAGACCAGCGGCACGCCGCCGAGAATGGTGGCGATCATCGTCATCATCACGGGGCGCAGGCGCAGCGCGCAGGCCTTCTCGATCGAGGAGCGCACGTCCTCGCCCCTGTCGCGCAGCTGATTGGCGAATTCAACGATCAGGATGCCGTTCTTCGCCATGACGCCGACCAGCAGCACCAGGCCGATCTGGCTGTAGATGTTGAGGCTGGAGCCGGTGATGATGAGCGCGAACACGGCGCAGGCAAGGCCGAGCGGCACCGTCGACATGATGATCAGCGACGACAGCACGCTTTCGAACTGCGCGGCCAGCACCAGGAAGATGATGACGATGGCAAAGCCGAAGGTCAGCGCCATGCCGTTCGAGTTTTCTTCCAGCGTCGCCGCTTCGGCAAGCGGCAGAAGGCGCGCGCCCGGCGGCAGCAGCGGCTCGGCGAGTTCGGTCACCTGCTTGACCGCGTCGCCGAGCGACATGTTGTCCTTGAGCCCGGCGGTGATCGCGACCGAGGCGAGCTGCTGCTCGCGGTTCAGCTGCGGCGCGACCGAGCCCTCCTTCATCGTGGCGATGACGGACATCGGCACGATCTTGCCGTCGCCGGTCTTCAGGAAGACGTTTTCGAGGTCTGTGGGATCATCGATCGGCCGCGTCGTCGAGGTCAGAAGCACGGGATAGGATTCGCCGTCGACGAAGACATCGACCACCGAGCGCCCTTCGAGCAGCGACTGGATCGCCGTCGAAAGCCCGGTAATGTCGATGCCGAGATCGGAGGCGCGCTCGCGGTCGATCGCCACCGACACCTGCGCCTGGCTCGGCTCGTTGGTCAGGCGCGGCGTATCATATTGGCCGGTGGCTTCGAGCGCCTGAACCAGCTTGGCGGCAGCCGCCGTCAGCGCCTCGTGATCGTTACCGACCAGCGCCATCTGCACGCCGCTGCCGGCGCCGCGGATGCGCAGGCTGTTGGACGAGATGGCGTTGCCGCGCAGCGCCGGCACCCTCGCCGCCGCCTGGTTGATGTCGGCGACGATCTCCGCCTGCGACCGTTGGCGTTCGCCCCAGGGAGCGAGCGTCAGCACCATGAAGCCGCTGTTCAGCGAACCGCCCTGGCCGGAGATCGAGAAGACGTTGCGGATGTCGCCGCTGTCGACCAGCGGCTGCAGATATTCCTCGACGAGCTGCATCTTGTCGCGCGTATATTCGAGGCTCGATCCCTGCGGCGTCGTCAGCCGCATCATCACCATCGAACGGTCTTCCTCCGGCGTCAGCTCGCTCTTGACGGTGGAGAAGGCGATGAGGGCGGCGCCGGCGAAGATCACCGAGAAGAGGATGACGACGAAGGGCGCATTCAGGCAGCCATGCAGCGCCCATTTGTAGAGCCGGGCGAGCGCGCCGCCGAAGCGGCCGAGCGCACCGTGATCCTCGATCATCGGCTTCGTCAGCATGCGTGAAGCCAGCATCGGGCACAACGTCAGCGCCACGATCGACGACAGCCCCACCGAGAAGGCGAGCACGAAGCCGAATTCGCGGAAGAGGCCGCCGACCTGCCCCGGCAGGAAGGAGAGCGGGATGAACACGGCCGCCAACGTCGCGGTCGTGGCAACGACCGCGAAGAACACCTCGCGCGTGCCGAGCACGGCGGCCGCGCGCGGCCCCATGCCCTCGGCGCGCCGGCGCACGATGTTTTCGAGCACCACGATCGCGTCGTCGACGACGAGGCCGGTCGCCAGCACGATCGCGAGTAGCGTCAGAATGTTGATCGAGAAGCCGACCATGTAGATCGCCGCCAGCGTGCCGATCAGCGCCACCGGCATGCTGACCGCCGGAATCAGCGTCGCCCGCCAGTCGCGCAGGAAGAGATAGATGACGGCCGTGACGATGACGGCGGCGAGCACCAGCGCCAGCACCACCTCATGGATCGCGCCCTGGATGAAGACGGCGTCGTCGCTGGTGATGGAGATCGTCGTTCCCTCGGGCAGCGTCTTCGACAGCTGTTCGACCGCGGCCTTGATGCCGGTCGAGATATTCAGCGTGTTCGACTGCGCCTGGCGGATGATGCCGAGGCCGATACCGGGCTTGCCGTTGGAGCGCAGCGTCGTGTCGCCGTCGCGCGGCCCAAGCGTCACCGTCGCGACGTCGCCGAGGCGGACCCGGTCCTGCAGCATGACGTTGGAAAAATCGGCCGGCGTCTGCAGGTTGGCGGTGGCGCGCACGACGATATCCTGCGTCGCGCTCTTCAGCGAGCCGGCCGGCACGTCGAGCGCGGCATTGTCGAGCGCCTTCGTCAGGTCGCCGATGGTGAGCCCGCGGCTCGCGAGCGCCCCCTGGTCGACATCGACGCGGAAGACCTTCTCCTGGTCGCCATATTCCTCGACATCGGCCACGCCGTCGACGGACGCCAGCCGGTCGATCACCTCGTTCTCGACGAGCTGCGTCAGGTCGTCCATGTTGAGGTTGGTGGAGGTGACGGCAAGGCGCATGATCGCCGAGGAATCCGAATCCGCCTTGACGATCTGCGGCGCATCCGCCTCGTCGGGCAGGTTCTGGGTGATGCGGCCGATCGCATCGCGCACGTCGTTGGCGGCGACCGCGAGATCGATCGCATCGGAAAATTCGAGCGTCACCCGGCTCTGGCCGAAGGAAGAGGTGGACGAGATCGATTTCAGGCCGCTGACGCGGGCGACCGCGCCCTCGATCACCTTGGTCAATTCCTGGTCGATCGTCTGCGGCGATGCGCCGTCGAAAGTGGTGCGCACGGTGACGACGGGACGGTCGACATCCGGCAGCTCGCGCACCTCGACGCCGACGTAAGCCGCAAGCCCGGCGACGACCATCAGCGTGTTGAACACCAGCGCCAGGATCGGCCGGCGAACGAAAAGCGCGGTGAAGCTCTGCTTGCCCGACGATCCGCCCTGATGAATTTCGGTCACGCTCATTGGGTCGCGACCTCCGCATTCGCAGCGACATCGGCGGAAACGCGCACCGCACCGCCCTCACGCACGCGCTGCAGGCCCTGCGTCACGATCTTGTCGCCATCCTTGAGGTCGGCCTTGACGAGAATGAAATCGGGATTGCGCTGCACGACGCTGACCCGCACCTTGTGCGACTTGTCGTCGGTCACCTGCCAGACGAAGGAGCCCTGCGAATCCCACTGCACGGACTGCGGATCGACCGCCGGATATTTGTCGCCGGGGAATTTCATGCTGACGCTGAAGGACATGCCGGCGCGCAGCTCGTCCGACGAGTTGTCGATCCGGGCGCGCAGGCGCAACGTGCGGCTCTCCGCATCGATGCGGTTGTCGACGGCCTCGATCACGCCCGAGAACATCTGCCCCGGCTTTGCCACCGACATCGCCTCGACCGGCTGCCCCACCGCGACCGTATTGGAAAAACGCTCCGGCACCCAGAAATCGACGAGAATTTCCGAACGGTCGTCGAGAGTAACGATCGGCGTAGTGGTCGTGACGTTGTCGCCGATATTGACCGGCACGATGCCGACGATGCCGTCGATCGGCGCGGTGATGTTGCGCCGGGCGAGATTGAGTTCGGCCGCCTGCAGCTGCAGCCGGGCGCCCTGCTCGGCGATCTCGGAATCGAAGACGTCCATGCGCGACACGCTGGACTTGATGTTGTGATAGAGGTTGGATTTCTCGACGGCGGCTTTCACCGCCACATCCGCCTGGCCGCGAGCGATCACCTGCTCCTCGCTGTCGAGCTTGGCGAGCACCTGGCCGGCCTTCACCCTGTCGCCCGACTTGATGAGGATTTCGCGGATCGTGCCCGTTGCCTGCGGCGTGACCGCCACCGAGCGGATCGCATCGCCGGTGCCGATCGCGTTCAGCCGGTCGTTGACAACGCCCTGGACGACGGCTTCGGTGGCGACGAGAACGGCGCCGTTGCGCCCGCCGCCGCGGCGATTCTGCCCCTGCCCTTGGCCTTGCCCGCGCTGCTGTCCTTCCGCCCGGGCGGGAGCGTCGGCATCGGCGGTTTCAGCAGTTTTGGGCGCGATCCTGGAAACGAGGCTCTCCGGAATGCCTGCAGCGCGCATCGTATCGCCGGCACCCGGCACAAAGAAAACCCATGCGGCAAAGCCGGCAATGATGACGATGAGCGAAAGTATAAACTGCTTCCAAAAGGCCATTCACGTCTCCGGAGGGACTCGAGGTTGGACCAGGGTCGGTCGAAAGAGGCGCTGCGGGATCGAGATCCCCCAGGGGTCCGGATCCCCAGGGAACAAGATTCCCTGCTGATGCGACAATATCGCGCGTTTACAGCTTAACGGCAAGCATAAGCACCCGGCATTACCGATTTGTAATATCAGCAAAGAATGGAAATAACCCCGGCGCTCACTTTTGCTTGAACGAAGCTGGAAAACGTCTTGACGCGACCGATTTCGAGGCAAGATTGCGCGGCAAAACCAGAGGCGGCTCTAGCGGCGCAACGACCACCGCAGGCCGGCCGCCGCCGCCAGCCCCAGCATCGGCCAGACCGCCCAGAAGCGGCCTTCCCAGGTGAACAGGTTGATGCCGATAATGCCGAGCGCCACGATCGCGAAGGCAGCGGCCTTGCGGTCGAACCAGGTCTGCCCGCGATTCCAGATGAGCGCCGCGACGACGGCAAGCACCAGCACGGGGAAACGCGCCCAGAAAACGCCCTGCCACGACAGCAGATTGATGCCGATCAGCACGGCGGCGATGACGCCGAGTACGGCAAACAGCCTGCGTTTGCCGGGAACCGGCCTTGCCGCATCCACGGCGGCGGCGGCGACGGGCTGCGGCCGGGCAGCCGGCCTTTCGGCAGGCGCCGCCTCCTCGCTCCCGCCGCCGATCCTGACTGCATAGCTCGGCACGCCTTCTTCGACATTCTTGACGACCAGCGGCCCGAGAAACTCGAAACCGACGGCCACCTTGTTTCGCACCTGGTCGTAGACGGTGCTCGAAATGACGATGCCGCCGGGCGCTGCCGACGTCTGCAGCCGCGCAGCGATGTTGACGCCGTCGCCATAGATGTCGTCGCCTTCGACGATCACATCGCCGAGATTGATGCCGATGCGGAAGAGCATGCGCCCGTCGCTCGGACGGCCGGCATTGAAGCCGGCAAGTTCGTTCTGGGTATCGACGGCAGCACGCACCGCCTCGACCACGCTCGGAAAATCAGCGATCAGCCCGTCGCCCCAGGTGTTGACGACGCGGCCGCCATGGCTTTCGATCAGGTGCCCCATCGCCTCCCGGCAACGCTTTAGCGTTGCCAGCGTCCCCTCCTCGTCGGCGCCCATCAGCCGTGTATAGTCCTGCACGTCAGCACAGAAGATCGTCGTCAGCTTGCGCCGCGTTTCACTCATGGTCCTCGTCTCCGCGCCGTCCGAAGATCGCTGCATAGACTGAAGCTGGCCCAGGCAATATGGGCGGTTGCAGCGAGCCTACGTTACTAAGCCTTTGTGTTTCTTGCCACCGATAATTGCCGATGGTCGGCGCGTGGTGCAACTCGTTATCTCGGAGCGAGACCGTCGAGCAGGAAGTCGAGGCCTTTCCTGAAAGCGCCGTCCCAATCGTCATCGAGCAGCAGACGGGAGCGTGCGAGTGCCGGGTAGCGTTCGCCGAGATCGGTAAGGCGCTCTTGCGCGGCCGCCCTGTCCTCCTGCGAAAGATCGAAATTCGCCCGGGTGACGGTAGCGCCGATCACGTAGTTCCAGAGCGACCATATCGCCACGTTCAAATCGGCCTCGGCGACACCGGCGCCGGACAGGATCTTGTTCAGCCGCTCCAGGCGGGCGAGGATGTTCGGGCCGAGCGCCCGGCGCGGCAGCAGCGATGCCGACCAGGGATGGCGCAGCATGTTGGCGCGCCAGTCCTCAAGCATTTGGACGATTTCCCCGCGCCAGTCCTGCGATCCGGCCGGCTCGGACACTCGATATTCGAGCACCGAGTCGAGCGCCAGATCGAAGACTTTCTCTTTGTTTTCGACATGCCAATAGAGGCTCATCGCACCTGAACCCAGACGATCGGCGAGCCGGCGCATCGTCAATCCGTCGATGCCCTCGGCATCCAGCAGTTCGACCGCGGTCGTCACGATCCGTTCCAGAGACAAAGCCGGCTCATTGCCAGGCTCTCGTGCGGAGCGCGGTGACGCGGCTTTCCCTCGAGGCCGTCTGCTCTGCGCGCCGCTGCGTTTGGCTGCCATCCGTCTTCCCTGCCGATCACCATGCCGATTTAAGCCGAGACTTGGGGAATGTCGATCCCGAACGGTTGACTCGTACGATGTACGATGCCATCCAATCGTACATCGTACGAGTCAATTCGATCCTGCAGGGGAAACCATGTCACGCGCAATCAAGCATCTGCTCATTGGAGGCATCATCATCATGACGACAGGAGTTCAAAACATGACGACGGCGAATGCGGATGACCGCAAGCTGACCATCGTCAATCCGCAGACGCTCTACGACCCGACGCCGAACGGCTACAGCACTGCCGTCATCGTGCCCCGCCAAGCGCGGCTGGCCTATATCTCCGGACAGGGCGGCCAGGACGGCACCGGAACCTTGTCGCCTGACTTCGCCGTGCAGGTGAAGCAGGCCTACGCAAACCTCAGCGCCGCCCTCGATGCGCTTGGCGCAAGGCCGGATCAGGTCGCTAAACTCACGGTCTTCGTGGTCGATCACGACATGTCCAAGCTCGAGGTGCTGACCAGAAACGTAAAGGAGATGTTCGGCGACGCGCTGCCGGCGCAGACGCTGATCCCCGTGCCCAAGCTCGCAATCGACCCCATGCTGTTCGAAGTCGAAGCCGTCGTCATGCTCGAATAGCGGCGGCGACGGCCGCCCGCGATCATCGCTGCAGGGAGCGCCCCGCCAGCCAGTCGTGAAACGCGGCGACCTCGTGCCGTCGCAGAGCCTTGGGCGCGGCGACGATGTAATAGGCCCATTTGACGGGCCAGCGGACCTCCGGCAGCAGATGCACCAATCGGCCGCTGTCCAGTTCCTGCGCCACGAGCGCCTTTCGCACCAGGGCGACCCCTCTTGCCGCGACCGCCGCGTGGATGACGGCGGCGGTCGAATTGATCTTCAGGCCGCCGTCGGCGGGCGCCTGGTTGGCGCCGGATCGGGCGAGCCACTCACCCCAGCTCGGAAAGTCGCCGCCGGGATGCGGCGTCCCGTCGTGAATCAGCGTCTGCTCGGCGATCCAGCCTGCGGTCGCGTCGCGATCGGCAGGCAGGAGCCGGTTATGGCAGACGGCGATGATCTCCTCGCCCATCAGGAAGGTGGACCGCACGCCCTTCCAGGAGCCGAGACCGCATCTGATGCCGATATCCGCCTCGTCCTGGGCGAGATCGATAACCCGGTCCGAAACGTCGAGCCGGACGTCGATGCCGGGATAGGCCGAGGAAAAATCTTCGAGCCTTGATATAAGCCAGTTCGCGACCAGCGCCTGCGAGGCCGTCACCACCACGACCGAACGGGCCTTGCGGCCGCGCAGCTTCCGAAGGCCGGATTCGAGAAGGTCGAGCCCCTGGGCGATGTCTTCGAGGGCGTCCTGCGCCTCGTCGACCGGCGTCAGGCGCTCCGCGCCGGTACGGCTTCTCCGGAACAAGGGATATCCGACCCAGTCCTCCAAAGAGCGGACAAGCTGGCCGACGGCCGGCGGTGTGACGTCGAGTTCGGTGGCCGCCCCGACGAAGCTGCCATGCCGGGCGGAGGCCTCCAGCGCCTGCAGCGAGCGTAGTCTGGTGAGGTTTCTCATGGCTTCACGACAAAGTTTTTCTTTCTATCCGATATGGCGTCTTTTCCTCGCGAACGCAAATTCCAGCGCTAGACTCGTCGCGAACAAGAGGATTGACGCATGGTTCTGACAGGAAAGACCGCATTGGTGACCGGCGGTTCGAGCGGCATCGGCCTCGCGGCCGCGCGGATGCTGCGCGACAACGGCGCCCGCATCGCGATCACGGGACGGTCCGAGGAAAAACTCGTCCTTGCGGCCACCGAGATCGGCGGCGATGTCCTCCCGATCCAGGCGGACGTTTCCTCCCGCGAGGATCTGATTCTGGCAAGCGGCAGGATAAAGGAGGCGTTCGGATCGCTGGACATCCTGTTCGCGAATGCGGGCGCCGCCCTCGGCACGCCGCTCGCGACGACGGACGAGGCCACCTATCACAAGATCATGGATGTGAACGTCAAGGGCGTCTTCTTCACGGTGCAGGCAATGCTGCCGCTGATGCGCGAGGGCGGCTCGATCGTCCTCAACACCTCCTGGCTCAACCAGGTCGGAACGCCGGGCCGGGCGATCCTGTCCGCCTCCAAGGCGGCGGTCCGCTCCTTCGCCAGAACGATGTCGGCGGAACTGCTCGACAGGAAGATCAGGGTCAATGCCGTCAGCCCCGGTTCTATCGAGACGCCGATCCATCGCGGCAAGAACCAGAGCGAGGAAGAGTTCCGCGCCTATGCCGGCCGGGTCGGCGCGCAGGTGCCGCTCGGGCGCATGGGCAGGCCGGAGGAGATCGCGGCCGCCGTGCTCTTCCTGGCAAGCGAGGCTTCGAGCTATATGCTCGGAGCGGAGATCGTCGTCGACGGCGGCAGATCGGAGCTTTGACCATGCTTTTGAACGAAGATCTCTCCAAACGCACCCTCGTCCATGCCGCAGAGCTCGACTGGGTGCCGAGCCCGATAAAGGGCGTCGACCGCCGCATGCTTTTCAGGATCGGCGGCGAGAAGGCCCGCGCGACATCGATCGTCCGCTACATCAGCGAAAGCCGGTTCTCGCACCATCAGCATCCCGGCGGGGAGGAGTTTCTCGTCCTCGACGGCGTATTCCAGGACGAGAGCGGCGATTTCCCCGCCGGCAGCTATGTCCGCAACCCGCCCGGGTCAGGCCATGCGCCGCGGAGCGAGCACGGATGCACGATCCTGGTCAAGCTCTGGCAGTTCAAAGCAACCGATCGCGAACGCGTCGTTCGCCTGCCCGGAGAAGGCCGGCCATCTGAGCCGCGGGCCGGCGTCGCCTCGTCGAGGATACTCTTCGACGGGTCGGACGAGTGCGTGATGCTGGAGGACTGGCGCCCGAATGCCGACGTCGAGGTCGCCAACCCCAAAGGATTGGAGCTGCTGGTGATCGACGGCGGCTTTACCGAGGCGGGCGACGCGCTCGGCCGCTGGAGCTGGCTTCGCCTGCCGGCCGGGCAGCAGCCTCACGCCAGAACAGGAGGGCAAGGCGCCCGCGTCTGGCATAAATCCGCGCCGCTCCTGCATCAGGACGTCTGCCTCTTCGACAATCCCGAACTCCCCAAGGACAAGTGAAAATGAAGGCTTGCAAAGTAGCCGTCATCGGCGGTGGTCTCGCCGGGCTTTATGCGGCGCGTGCGCTCCACGCGTCCGGCATCGACACCCTGCTGGTGGAAGCGCGCGGCCGGCTCGGCGGCCGCATCCTGACGGCCGATCGATCCGGCATGCCGGCCGAAGACGGCTTCGATCTCGGCCCTTCCTGGTACTGGCCCGAGATGCAGCCGGCCATGGCGAGCCTCGTCGGGGAACTCGGGCTGCGCTCCTTCGGGCAGAACAGCGAGGGGGCTGTCGTCTTCGAACGCATGTCGCGTGAGAAGCCGCAGCGCTATCTGCCGGCGGCGCTGGACCAGCAGTCGATGCGGCTCGCAGGCGGCACCGTGGCGGCGATCCGCGCCCTGGCAAGAGAGCTTCCTACGGAGCGCATCCTTCTCGACACAAAGGTCACGGCAATGGACCTCGCTGCAGACGGCGTCCGGCTCACCGTCCACGCGCGCGACGGCAGCGCGGAGAGCCTGCATGCGGAACTCGTCGTCGCCGCCCTGCCGCCGCGGCTCCTGGAAGCGACGGTCACGTTTACGCCCCCGCAGGATCCGGCTACCGCCGCCCGCTGGCGCGACACGCCGACGTGGATGGCGCCGCATGCGAAGTTCTTCGCGATCTACGACAAGCCCTTCTGGCGCGTAAACGGCCTGTCCGGGACGGCGCAAAGCATGGTCGGGCCGCTGGTCGAAATCCACGATGCGACGACCGCCTCGGGCAAGGCCGCGCTCTTCGGCTTCCTTGGCGTCGGGGCGGATCAGCGCGCCGCGCTCGGCGAGGAGGTTTTGAAGCAGGCATGCCTCGTGCAGCTTGCGAGACTTTTCGGCCCCGATGCGCTTGCCCCGGGCGCAACCCTGCTGAAGGATTGGGCTGCCGATTCGCTGACGTCGACCGCAGCGGACCGTTCCGGCGGCGGACATCCGATACCAGGAAGCCCGCGCTGGGTATCCGGCCCATGGGAAGCCCGCCTTCTGCTCGCCGGAAGCGAGACCAGCGAAACCGAACCCGGCTATCTCGCCGGCGCCGTCATCGCCGCCAAGCGGGCGGTCGCCGAGATCCGGTCCAAGATGGATAGAGAATGAACGTCATCCAGCAAGTTTCGGCAGACCCTGAGATCGCAAGGCGCAACTCATGGATCCTGACGCTCGCCCAGGCCTTCGGCGGTGCGAACGCGCCCGTGGTCGTTTCGCTCGGCGGGCTCGTGGGGCAGCAGCTGTCGCCCGATCCCGATCTCATCACCTTGCCGGTCAGCCTGCTCAATCTCGGGCTGGCGCTTGGAACCCTGCCGGCGGCCTATGTGATGCGCCGCTTCGGGCGGCGGGCGGGCTATCTGCTCGGCACGATGATCGGCACCGTCTCCGGCCTGATCGCCGCGGCCGGCATCGTGCTCGGCAGTTTCATCATCTTCTGCCTCGGCACCTGCCTTGCCGGCTTCTATTCGTCCTATGTGCAGAGCTACCGTTTCGCCGCGACCGACAATGCGAGTGGCGCTGAGGGCCAGAAGGCGATCGCCCGTGTGATGATCGGCGGCCTCGCGGCAGCGATCATCGGGCCGCAGCTCGTCATCTGGACACGCGATGCGGTTCCGGGAACACCCTTCGCCGGAAGCTTCGTCAGCCAAGCCGCCCTCGCCGCACTCGCCTTCCCGATCCTCTTTCTGCTGCGCGCATCCTCGCCGCAGAAAACCGTGGGCCGGGAGAGCCATGCGGAGCGTCCGCTGTTCCAGATCCTCTCATCGCCGCGTTATCTCCTGGCGATCGCGACGGGCGTCGTCTCCTACGGGCTGATGACCTTCGTGATGACCGCCTCCCCGATCGCCATGGTGGGGCACGGCCATTCGATCGACCAGGCCGCGCTCGGCATCCAGTGGCATATCCTGGCCATGTACGGACCGAGCTTCGTGACCGGGCGGCTGATGGTGCGCTTCGGTAAGGAGCGGGTGGCGGCCGTCGGCCTGCTGCTCATCGGCGGCTCGGCAGCGGTTGCGCTTTCCGGCTTCGACATCGCCCATTTCTGGATTTCGCTCGTCCTGCTCGGGATCGGCTGGAACTTCGGCTTCATCGGCGCCACCGCCATGGTGGCGGACTGCCACACGCCGGCCGAGCGCAGCAAGGTTCAGGGCGCGAACGACTTCCTCGTCTTCGGAACGGTCGCCTGCGCCTCCTTCTCATCGGGATCGCTGCTGCACAGCTCCGGCTGGGAAACGATCAACTGGATCGTGCTTCCGGCTGTGGCCCTGGTTTTGGTTCCCCTGGTCTGGCGCGCGGCCCGGCCGGCCTACGCCTCGTGACGGCTCACGCGAGGGCGGCGCTGTCGCTTCCCCACGGAAGTCGTGAAGATCGTCATCAACAGGCGCGATCTCGAAAGCTCGAAGCCACGAGTACAAGCTTTCAAAAGGCAACGTAAACGTCAGCTTCGGTTGCTTGCCCAGCTGTCGGTCTTCAAAGGGTCCGAAACTTGAGCAAAAGCTTTGTCGCGTGTGACCAGGGTCGCGTCGGTTGCGACGGCATGAGCGGCAATCATCACATCGAGCGGTGCCAGGGTTACCCCCTTGGATTCGCAGGTGGCGCGCAGGTCGCCGTAGGTTCGCGTAACATCGTGATCCCAAGGGAGGACACCGACCCGGAGCAGGAATTGTCTGATCCTCTCCGACAGCGCCTTCGGGTATCCACGCTTAGCGAGACCGTAAAGCAGCTCCCCTTCCGTGACTGATGAGATGACGATGTCCTCCATCGGAAGCACGGCCAATCGTTCGATAATCTCCGGCCGATCGCCCTTGATGATATGGCTGACGATATTGGTATCGAGCATCCAGGCCGTCATTCCTTCCAGCCCTCGAACGGATCGCGATCATGCGGTAGCTGCCGACGGTCGTCTGCCCCTAGAAAATCGTCCGGAACCGGATCCTTGCCATAGAGTTCGAACAGACCATCCCACGAATCCGGCTTGCGTGACAGAATGACGTCGCCGGTTTTTGGATCGCGACGGACGAAGACTTCGTTCCCCTCGAAGCGGAACTCCGCGGGGAGTCTGACAGCCTGGCTGCGACCAGTTGTAAAAATCTTGGCTGTTCTTGTTGCCATGATGGCCTCCGGATCAGGATAGCTACCATGGTATATACCGCCGACCAATACCGAACAAGAGTTTTACCGACAGGCCATCACTGAACGATCTTGCGCGGGCTTGCCGTATGCTCCCTTGCCACGACGTTCGAGCCGTCGATTTCCTGAAGCAGGACGTCGTAGCCCCAGAGATCGGCGAGATGCTGCAGCACCTGCTTCATGTCGGTTTCCTGGAGATAGCAGCCGTTCATGACGATGTGCTGCAAGAGCAGGCGTCGGTCGCCGGCGAGGTCGACATCGACGATGTCGATGGCCGGATCGGTCCAGCCGATATCGTATTCGCGGGAGAGCTGGCGGCGGATGCGGAGATAGCCGCGCTCGTTATGGATCGCCGAGACCAGTATGCCTTCGGTCTGCTCCGGATCGTCATAAAGATGGAACAGCCTGAGCTGCCGCATCAGATTGGGGCTCAGAAACTGGCTGATGAAGCTCTCGTCCCGGTAATTGGCCCAGATGTCGCGCAGCACGCCCATCGCATCGCCGCGTCCCGCGATATCGGGAAACCATGCGCGGTCCTCTTCCGTCGGCGACGTCACGATCCGCTCGATATCCTGCATCATCGCAAAACCGAGCGCATAGGGATTGAAGCCCGAGAACCGCCGGTCGTCGTAATTCGGCTGGAACACGACATTGGCATGCGATTTCAGGAATTCCAGGAAGTTTCCGTCGCTGATCTGCCCGCGATCATGAAGCCGGTTCATGATCTGGTAATGGACATAGGTGGCGGTTCCCTCGTTCATCACCTTGGTCTGCCGCTGCGGATGGAAATATTGGGCGACATGGCGGACGATGCGCAGGATCTCGCGCTGCCATGGCTGCAGCCGCGGGGCGGTTTTTTCGAGGAAATAGAGGATATTGTCCTGCGGAAGGCCGAGTGCCGCCCGCCGCTTTTCCAGCCCGATGTCCCCCGCCTTCTTCGCCTTGCCGACGGGCACGGTGCGCCAGAGATCATTGTACATCTTCTCTTCATGGGCGCGGCGCTCCTGCTGCCGCTTCTCCTCCTGGCGAAGATCGACGGTATTCTTGCCCGCGTAGCGGTGCACCCCGTGCGACATCAGCGCATGGGCGGCGTCGAGCGTACGTTCGACGGCCACTTCGCCGTAACGTTCCTCGCAGCGGGCGATATAGCCCTTGGCGAAATCGAGATAGTCGAGGATGCCTTCCGCATCGGTCCAGAGCTTGAAGAGATAGTTGTTCTTGAAGAAATGGTTATGGCCGAAGGCCGCATGCGCGATGACGAGCGTCTGCATCGTCGCCGTGTTCTCTTCCATCAGATAGGAGATGCAGGGCGAGCTGTTGATGACGATCTCATAGGCAAGATCGCGCATGCCGCGGCGATAGAAGGCTTCGTGATGGGCGAAATGCTTGCCGAAGGACCAGTGGCGATAGAAGAGCGGCATGCCGGTCGAGGAATAGGCGTCCAGCATCTGCTCGGAGGTGATAACCTCGATCTGGTTCGGATAAACGTCGAGACCGAGTTCGCCGATCGCAATGTCCTCGCAGGCATCGTGAATGCGCTGCAGTGTCGTGAAGTCCCAGTCGGCGCCTTCGAACAGCAGCAGCTCTTTCGCCCTCAGCGTCGTGGTCATGGTGTCACCTTCGATTGTGCCTCACGTTTCTGGAAGAGATCGTGGAAAACCGGGAAGATCTCGCTTCGCCGGCAGACCTTACGCATCGAAAGCGGCAGGAGTTCGGAGCGGATGCCCTCGTAGAGCGTCCAAAGCGGCGAACGGGATATGGAGGAGTCGCCGCCCTCTTCGCCGACTTCGATATAGGCGAAATACTGGCAGAGCGGCAAAATCTCCCGCAACAGCTGGCCGCTCAAGCTGCCGTCAGAATGGGCGTTGTCACCGTCCGAGGCCTGGGCGCCGTAAATGTTCCACTCGGTCGGGTCGAACCGCGCCGCGATGATCCCGCGCATCGCCGCCAGCGCGCTCGAGACCAGCGTGCCGCCCGTCGCCGGGCCGTAGAAGAAGGTTTCCTCGTCTACCTCCTCGGCCCTGTCGGTGTGGCGGATGAAGACGATTTCCACCTTCTTGTAGCGCTTCGACAGGAAGAGATAGAGCAGCAAATAGAACCGCTTCGCCAGGTCCTTCATGTGTTCCGACATGGAGCCCGAGACGTCCATGAGGCAGAACATCACGGCCTTCGCCACCGGCTTCGGCTCGTTTTCGAAGCGCCGGTACCGAACGTCGAGGGGATCGATGTACGGAATGCGCCGGCTTTTTTCCTCCAGGGTCTTGAGCTTTGCCTCAAGTCCCAGGCGGATTTCCTCGTCCTCGCATTCCTCGACCTGCCGCTGCAGGTCTTCGATTTCCTGAGGACGCGGGCGGCGCAGCGCGATGCGGCGCATCATCGCCAGCCGCGTCGTGCGGCCGACGGCGATGTTGGACGGCGATCCCGAGACGGAATAGCCGGCCCGGAAAGGCGTTTCCTCCTCGGTCTCGGCAAGCCGCCGCTTGGCGAGATCGGGCAGTTCCAGATCGTCGAGGAAAACATCGAGAAACTCCTCGCGCGTCAGCACGAAGCGGAAGCCGTCCTCGCCGTCGCCCTCGCCGGCATCCTTGGGTTTCCCGCCCTTGCCGCCCGGCGGGCGTGGAAGGATATCGCCTTCCACGAAGGCCCTGTTGCCAGGCAGGATATGGTCGCTGATGCCGCCGTCGCCCCTTCTCAAGCTCGGTTCGGCCATTCCATCGATCGGCAGGCTGATTTCCCCGCCGTCGAGCACATCTCGAATGTTTCGGTTTTGCAGAGAACGTTTGACCGCCTGCTGCACGGCGCCCTTCATGCGTCGAAGGAACCGCTGCCGATTTTCCAGACTTTTACCGCGCGGATTTAACCGCCGGTCGACAATGTGCATAATGGCTCCGCATTAGCTTGCCTGTTTGACGCGCATGTACCACTCGACAAGGCGCCGAACCTGCCGTTCCGTGTATCCCCGCGCGGCCATGCGCGAGACGAATTCGCTGTGCTTCTTCTCTGTTTCGGAATCCTTCTTCGATCCAAAGGAAATGACCGGCAAAAGATCCTCGACCTGCGAGAACATTCGCTTTTCGATGACTTCCCGGATTTTCTCGTAGCTCGTCCATGACGGATTCTTTCCGCCGTTGGCTGCCCGCGATCTCAAGCAGAACTTGACGATTTCGTTGCGGAAATCCTTCGGATTGGCGATCCCGGCAGGCTTTTCGATTTTCGTCAGTTCCTGATTGAGGAGCTCGCGATCGAGAAGCTGGCCGGTATCGGGATCCTTGAAGTCCACATCTTCGATCCAGGCATCGGCATAATCCACATAGCGGTCGAACAGGTTCTGTCCGTAGTCCGCATAGGACTCAAGATAAGCCTTCTGGATTTCATTTCCAATGAACTCTGCGTAACGAGGCGCAAGATCGGCCTTGATGAACTCCAGATAGCGCTTCTCGGTATCGTCGGAAAACTGCTCCCGGCGGATCGCCTGCTCGAGCACATACATCAGATGTACAGGATCGGCGCCGATATCGGTCGTGTCGTGGTTGAAGGTCGAAGCGAGCACCTTGAAGGCAAAGCGGGTCGAGATCCCGTCCATGCCCTCGTCGATGCCGGCGGCATCCCGATATTCCTGCACGCTGCGGGCGCGCGGGTCGGTTTCCTTCAGGCTTTCGCCGTCATAGGTGCGCATCTTCGAGAAGAAGGTCGAGTTCTCGTGCTTGCGCAGGCGCGAAAGCACGGAGAAGCGGGCGAGCATTTCGAGCGTCGCAGGCGCGCATGGCGCATCCGCAAGTTCCGATCCCTCGATCAGCTTCTCGTAGATCTTCTGCTCTTCCGTCACCCGCAGACAGTAAGGCACCTTGATCACGCAGATGCGGTCGATGAAGGCCTCATTGTTCTTGTTGGCCTTGAAGGTCTGCCATTCCGCCTCGTTCGAATGCGCGAGCACGATGCCCGAGAAGGGTATGGCGCCGATATTCTCGGTGCCGATGTAGTTGCCTTCCTGCGTCGAGGTCAGCAGCGGATGCAGCATCTTGATCGGCGCCTTGAACATCTCGACGAATTCGAGAATGCCCTGGTTGGCGCGGTTGAGCCCGCCCGAATAGCTGTAGGCGTCGGGGTCGTTCTGCGAATAGGTCTCCAGCTTGCGGATATCGACCTTGCCGACCAGCGAGGAGATGTCCTGGTTGTTCTCATCGCCGGGCTCGGTCTTGGCGATGGCGATCTGGCGCAGCCGCGACGGCTGGATCCTGACGACGCGGAAGCGGGAAATATCGCCGCCGAAATCATCGAGCCGCTTCACGCACCACGGGCTCATCAGCCCGCTCAGGCGTCGCTGCGGAATGCCGTATTGCTCCTGTAGCAGAGATCCCATCGTCTCGGGATCGAAGAGGTTCAGCGGGCTCTCAAAAACCGGGCTGATCTCATCGCCTGCCTTCAGGACGTAGATCGGATGAACCTCCATCAGCTGCTTCAGCCGTTCCGCCAGGGACGACTTGCCGCCGCCGACGGGACCGAGGAGATAAAGGATCTGCTTGCGTTCTTCGAGCCCTTGAGCGGCGTGGCGGAAGAAGGAAACGATACGCTCGATCGTCTCTTCCATGCCGTGGAAGCCAGCAAAAGCCGGATAGACCCGGATCGTCCTGTTCATGAAGATCCGGCCAAGGCGCGCGTCCTTGGCGGTATCGATCATCTGCGGCTCGCCTATCGCGGCGAGCAGGCGCTCGGTCGCATTGGCATAGGCGATCGGTTCTTTTTTGCAGAGATCGAGATATTCCGCCACCGACATGTCGGTTTCGCGGCGTGCTTCGTAACTGCGGGTGAACGCATCGAATACGGATTCACTCAGCATGGGCCCTCCAATAAGGTTCTGCCACAGGCTCCAGGTGTCCCTATAACCATCGAGATGGCCACAGCGTTCCTGAGAATCAATAGTTTCGTAGGTATATTCCACGCTCACCGGCTGTTTCTGGCAATGCACAAAGATGTGCATGCACCGGATCTTTTTTGAACTCTGCGAAACTGTTTATTATTCTAGTTGAGAACGGGGGTATTGCGGTATCAGCACATTTCGCGACGTGACATGAATGTCAAAAAGGTGTGCAATGTCGCCCGTGATTCGAGTTCCGGCGAAAACGCCGGCCGGCAGCACCGGTCGGGCGAGCGTCTCTGCTACGGCCAGCGCGCCCGCCCGGAAATTCAGGATATTGCTCCCCAAACCTTGAACGGAATCGCGCCTCAGCCGGCGAACGCTTTCTCCAGCGCTGATATATCGATCTTGACCATGCCGAGCATCACCTCGGTGACGCGTTTGGCCCGCTCGCGGTCACTGTCGGCGACCATCTCGGAAAGCGCGCGCGGCACGATCTGCCAGGAGAGGCCCCAGCGGTCCTTGAGCCAGCCGCAGGCCTCCGGCGTGCCGCCATTGGCGAGAAAAGCATCCCAGATCCGATCGATCTCGGCCTGGCTGTCGAGCAGAACGGCAACCGAGAAGGAATGATTGAAGCTGTCGAACGGGCCGGCTTTCATCGCCACGAAGGTCTGGCCGGCAAGCGTGAATTCGATCAGCTCGACGCTGCCGGGAGGCCCGCTCGGCGTCTCGGCCGGCAATATGGTGGTGCGGCCGATCCGGGAGTCCGGAATAGTCGACACGTAGAATTCGACGGCTTCGCGCGCTTCCTCGGCGAACCAGAGAGTTGAAACGATCTTCGGCATGGCAGCCTCCTTGTTGACGAGCTTTGGTCCGGACGCTTAGGCCCGATGCTCCAAGGACGCGCCGAAGGCGTGGATTCCGACAGGCCGCGGCTCGAATTTTCCGCCCTGCCTCGCTCGGTGGCCCTGCCGCCCTGGGCAAACCCCTTGGGATAGCCGGCGGCTCGGGAATGAAAGCAGAACATCTTTTCTGGTCTTTCCCTCCCGAATCACTACATTACGCGCCATGAGCAACAGTTTCGACGATATTCCCTTCTTCGATGAAGAGCCGGGCGAGATGCCGCGCAAGCCGCAGGCGCCGTCGGAAAAGGCGCCGGCCTCGGGAAGCATTGCATCCGGCGGCATCGCCGCCCGCGCCATGGCGGCCCGCGACGGCGGCAAACGGCCGGATTATCTGGCCGGCCTGAATCCCGAGCAGACCGAAGCCGTCGAAGCGCTGGAAGGCCCGGTGCTCGTGCTCGCCGGCGCCGGCACCGGCAAGACCCGCGTGCTGACGACCCGCATCGCCCATATCCTGTCGAGCGGCCGCGCCTTTCCCTCGCAGATTCTCGCCGTCACCTTCACCAACAAGGCCGCCCGCGAGATGAAGGAGCGCATCGCGCTCCTCGTCGGCGGCGCCGTCGAAGGCATGCCCTGGCTCGGCACCTTCCACTCGATCGGCGTCAAGCTCCTGCGCCGCCACGGCGAACTCGTCGGCCTGCGCTCCGACTTTACCATTCTCGACACCGACGACGTGGTGCGCCTCATCAAGCAGCTGATCCAGGCTGAAGGTCTCGACGACAAACGCTGGCCGGCCAAGCAGTTCGCCGGCATGATCGACACCTGGAAGAACAAGGGGCTCGGCCCCGCCGATATTCCCGAGGGCGATGCCCGCGCCTTCGCCAACGGCCGCGGCCGCGATCTCTATTTCGCCTACCAGGCGCGCCTGACGACGCTGAACGCCTGCGATTTCGGCGACTTGCTGATGCATCCGATCGCGATCTTCCGCAAGAACCCGGATCTTCTGAAGGAGTATCACGGCCGCTTCCGCTATATTCTCGTCGACGAGTACCAGGACACCAACACCGCGCAATATATGTGGCTGCGGCTTCTCGCCCAGCGCCCCAAGGGCGAGCCGCAGAATGTCTGCTGCGTCGGCGACGACGACCAGTCGATCTATGGCTGGCGCGGCGCTGAGGTCGATAATATCCTGCGCTTCGAGAAGGATTTCCCCGGCGCCAAGGTGATCAAGCTGGAGCGCAACTACCGCTCGACCGAACATATTCTCGGTGCCGCCGCCCATCTGATCGCTCATAATGAAGGCCGCCTGGGCAAGACGCTGTTCACCGACCGCGCCGATCCCGAGGACGTCAAGGTGCAGGTCCACGCCTCCTGGGATTCGGAGGAGGAAGCCCGCGCCATCGGCGAGGAGATCGAGCAGCTTCAGCGCGACAAGCACCTGCTGAACGACATGGCGATCCTGGTGCGCGCCTCCTTCCAGATGCGCGAATTCGAAGACCGCTTCGTTACCCTCGGTCTCAACTACCGCGTCATCGGCGGCCCGCGTTTCTATGAGCGCCTCGAAATCCGCGATGCCATGGCCTATTTCCGCCTGGTCGCGCAGCCGGCCGACGACCTCGCCTTCGAGCGCATCATCAACACGCCGAAGCGCGGCCTCGGCGATACGACTGCGCGCGCCCTGCATGACTATGCCCGCGCCCGCGACATCCCGATGCTGGCCGCCGCCGCCGACATCATCGAGACGGACGAACTGAAGCCGAAGGCGCGCAAAGCCCTCTTCGACGTGATTCAATCTTTCCGCCGATGGCAGGAACTGCTTGAAAACACACCGCATACGGAACTTGCCGAGCAGATCCTCGAAGAGTCCGGCTATACCGATATGTGGAAGAACGACAAGAGCGCCGAAGCGCCGGGCCGCCTCGAAAACCTCAAGGAACTGATCCGCTCGATGGAAAGCTTCGAGTCGATGCGCGGCTTCCTCGAGCACGTCTCCCTCGTCATGGACGCCGAGACCAACGAGAACCTCGACGCCGTCTCGATCATGACGCTGCACTCGGCCAAGGGCCTGGAATTCGACACCGTCTTCCTGCCCGGCTGGGAGGAAGGCCTCTTCCCCCATCAGCGCTCGCTGGATGAAAGCGGCCGCGCCGGCCTGGAAGAAGAACGGCGGCTCGCCTATGTCGGCATCACCCGCGCCAAGCGCCGCTGCCATATCTGGTTCGTTTCCAACCGCCGCATCCACGGCCTCTGGCAATCGACCCTGCCCTCGCGTTTCCTCGACGAACTGCCGGAAAGCCATGTCGAGGTCGCCGAAATGGAACAGAGCTACGGCGGCTACGGCCGCGGCGGCTACGGCCAGTCCCGCTTCGACAAGGCCGACCCCTTCTCCAACTCCTATTCCACGCCCGGCTGGAAACGCGCCCAGGCCAACAAGACCGACGCCACCCGCGACAATTGGGGCACCCGCTCCGGCCACGCCGTCGAGCGCATCGGCTACGGCGAAAGCGGCCCGAAGGGGCGCACGATCGAGGGCGAACTGGTGGCGAAATCCACCTCCTCCGAACCGTCGCGCTTCACCCTCGGCGACCGCGTCTTCCACCTGAAATTCGGCAACGGCAACATCACCGGCATCGAAGGCAACAAGCTGACGATCGAATTCGATCGCGCCGGCCAGAAGCGAGTTTTGGACGGCTTCGTCGAGCGCGTCTGACCGCGCGGCGATGCCGCGTGGGGTGAATCGTCACCCGAACATCCGCATACTGCTGAGACCGAGAATGTCGTTCAGTAGGGCGATGCCCATTCCGACGGCGACGATCGACAGCCCGATCAGGAAGAGCCGCCGAGACCGGTCATATTTGGCTGCGAGCAGCGAGTCGCGCGCCAGGAGATCGGCGAAAACTTTCACCTGAATGGCGATGCCGACCGTCAGGAACGACATCGGTAACAGATCGACACTGCTCCAGTCATTTGGATTGGACACCCACAGACTGATGAAGTTGAGCGAGAAACCAAGGATGATCCCGGTCGCCGTCAGCGAGCCGTTGCGGAACGTCGCATCGATCTTTTCATCGGGTTGAGGCTCGGACATGGCTTCGGTTCCGGCTTGCGTCTCAGGCAAGAAAGGCAGAAATCAGGGCGGCCGGCAAGACCGGCCTCTTTGCATGTCGCTCTCACACAACCGCACCCTATCGCATTGGTTGCATTAGCATATTCTTTTTCGGGCGACTACTACCACCGGTGACGGAATTAACGCTTGCATGCGGGCCTTCGGGAATTCACTAGTTGATGCATCGAGTGTGCATTGGCATCTTGCATTGCGATTAAGCGAAGGACTTGGCCTTGATGAAAGCGCTGCTGCTTGTCGATATCCAGAACGGCTTCTGTCCGGGCGGCAACCTGCCGGTGCCGGAGGGCGACAAGGTGGTTCCCGTCGCAAACAGGCTGATCGACAGCGGCAGATACGATCTCATCGTCGCCTCGCAGGACTGGCATCCGCCAGGCCACGGCAGTTTCGCCTCCGCCCATCCGGGCGCCGCCCCCTTCGAGATGGGCGAACTTTCCGGCAAGCCGCAGATGATGTGGCCGGACCACTGCATCCAGGGCACGCTCGACGCCGAACTGCATCCCGCGCTCAAATCCGAAGAGATCGACCTGATCCAGCAGAAGGGCGAGGATCCCAGGATCGACAGCTATTCGGCCTTCCGGGATAATGACCGGGATGCCTCGACCGGCCTTTCCGATTTCCTCGAAGACCAGGGCGTCACCGATCTCGATGTCTGCGGCCTCGCCACCGACTATTGCGTCAAATTCTCCGCGCTCGACGCGCTGGAAATGATGCCGGGCATACGGGTGCGCTTCATCGAGGATGCCAGCCGCGGCATCACCCCCGAAGGCGTCGCCGCCGCCATCGACGAGATGCGGGCGCATGGCATCGCGATTGTCGACAGCGCCAAGGCTCTGGCCGGCTAACTCGCGCGAAAATAACGCGGGAATGCCGGATCGGCGCACGCCCATTCGTCCTTGGCTCTGAACACACCAACCGTGGGAGCCAAGAGATGAGAAAACTTGTGACCGCAGCCTTTGTGAGCCTGGATGGCGTCATGCAGGCGCCCGGCGCGCCTGAGGAGGATCCGACCGGCGGCTTCACCCTCGGCGGCTGGACCGTCAACTACTGGGACGAGGCGATGGGCGAGTTCATGGACGGGATCTTCACCGATCCCTTCGCGCTGCTGCTCGGCCGCAAGACATACGAAATCTTCGCCGCCCATTGGCCCTATGTCGGAAAAGACGACCCCATCGGCAAGGCCTTCAATGCCGCCACCAAATATGTCGCGACCACGTCAAAAGAGCCGCTCACCTGGGAAAATACCGTTCCGCTGCGCGGCGACGCCGCCGCCGAAATCGCCCGGTTGAAGCGGGAGGACGGTCCCGAACTCCTCACGCAGGGCAGCAGCGGCCTGCTGCAAACCCTGCTCGCGCACGACCTGATCGACGAACTCCGGCTGCTGACCTTCCCCGTGATCCTCGGTCCCGGCAAGCGCCTGTTCGGCCATGGCGCCAAGCCGGAGGCGCTGAAGCTCATCGCCAGCTCGGTTTCGACGACAGGCGTCATCATGAGCGTCTACGAGCGTGCCGGCGAGGTCAAACCCGGCAGCTTCGCGATGTCGGAGCCCTCGCAGGCCGAACTCGAGCGCCGGGAGCGGATGAAGCGCGAGGGCTGAGAAGCTGAGGCGAAAGAGCAGAGGCCAGGCAAGCTGCTGTGCGGCTTCTTATTTCAACACATAGGCGTCGTAGGTTTCATCGCTTCCGGCGGTCGGGCCGAAGCGTTCGACGAGCTCTGTCGCGCTTTGGAAAGCCGAAATATCCTCAGGCGTCAGAGACAGCCGCCAGACATAGCTTTCACGCAAGGAGACCGGCCCGGTGATCTGATCGAGCCGCTGCGAAAGAAGAATGATGACGGGCACCTTCTCACTCTGCTGCAATCGCCGTGCCGATTGGAGGATGTCGGCAAGGCTGAGCGAAAGCCGCGCGTTGCGGGTATATCGCACGATGGCGCCGAACCGCTCCTCCCGCAGAAGATAGGTGCGATTGGAAACATAGTAAGGCAGCGCTTCGACGAGATAATCGGGATCCGCCATGACGATCGCGTCCTTGAGATCGGGGCGCGATTGAATGAACGCACCGAAATCCTTGCTCCGGCTGAAAGGTATTTCGGCCACGAAGGTCCGATTGACCTTTTCGACAGCGGAGACAACCTGCAGCGCCAGCAATATCAGGAAGCACAGGCGGCCGAACTTTACGATGCGGCCGGCAGCCGTGGTGCCGGTAACGCCCGTCCCTTCACGCTGAATGTCCGCGGTCAAGGCGGTCATCGCGATCATGAAAACCAGCCAGAGCGCCTGATGTCTGTATCCGCCGGGATAAACCAGGGTAAACAGCAGCGAGAGCCCTAGTAGCACCAGCGCCGCGGCGATCATGGCCGGCCGTCGGTTCGCCAGCGCCAACAGGCTGCCGTAGATGAGCACCGACATCAAAGCTGCGAAGACGCGGAAAGCCAACGGATCGGCCACCATCAGTCCGGGGATGCTGTCGGGATAGAAGGACAGAAAATGCGAACTGGCGAGCGTAAGAGCACGAAGGGCGAGTAAAGCGAAATTCTCGCCGCTGAGATCGTTCTGCCCGGTATCGTTGAAGGTCGGATAGACCGTGAGGAAGCACAGAACAACTCCAACCGCGGCCAGGGCTGCGGCTGTCGCAAAGCCTCGATAGTCCCGCAAAGGAGGTCTTGGCCGCGCCAGGACCAAATCAAAAAACCAATAAGCCAGGAAGCCGCCGACAAGAACGACAGAATGCACATTGGTATTCGCCAGCAAGGCAAACAGCAGGCCGCTCAATATGCCGTTGCGCGCTCCCTTCTGCCACGCCAGGACGATCACAAAGATTATCAGCATGCTGATGCCGTAGTTTCGCGACATCGCGGCGTATTCGAAAACCGAAAAACTGCCGAACAGCGACAGCAGCATGATGGAAAGAGGCAGTTTCAGCCTGAAGACGAGAAGATAGGCCGCAGCCGCCGCAATCGTCAGCGCCACGACCTTCAAAACGACGGGCGAGCCGACCACGACATGGGCGGCGCGCAGCAGGATATACCAGATGGCAGGATGACCCTCGCCATGCATCTGGCGAAGCATATCGGCGAAATTGTCTCCCTGGAGGGCCAACGACAATGCGCGAACTTCATCACGCCAGACGGTTTCGGACCAGCAAAGCGCAGAGGCCAGCACAAGCCAGATCAAAAAGATCACCGTCTTGCCGAGCTTCGCCGAACGGGATTCATCAACAACAGAGACAATCGAGGCCAATTGACACGCAACCCGGTGAAAGAAAGCGCGATGACCATATCGGCCTGGACATAATTTGGCGTTAAATGAAGGCTCTGATTTGATTTCCAGGCGCTAGGATTTCTCCTCGCGCTCGAGAAGATGGATATCCTCGGCCATGTCTTCCATTCTCTTCAATAAAGCGGCATGGGCGTCTCTTAGCCCGCGATTGTAGAAGTATGGCCCGACCTCCTCGGTGAAGAAATCGAGCAGGAATTCGGCCGGCAAGGCGCCGATGGGGTCGAGTTCCCGGTCGAAATAGGCGCGGATGCGCGAAACGATTTCGGCCTTTTCTTCTTTCGAAAACTCGATCTTCTTCATGAGGGTCTCTCCGCCGGATGCGATCAGGCTTTGATGCTTCAGCGAAATCGATTGGTCAATCAACGAAATTCAATTGCCGCGACAGGTCTTAGCCCATAAGTGAAACCTGAAATTCCAATAGGATCACCCATATGAATCGCGCCGACTTTGTTGAAGGTTTGCGGGGCGGCTCCGCCGTTGCGCTGGCGTCGGCGCCCTTTGGCGCTTTGTTCGGGGCGCTCGCGGTCGAAAACGGCATGTCGCTTTCCGAAGCCGCCTTCATGAGCGCCACCGTCTATGCCGGCGCCAGCCAGATGGTCGGCATCGAGCTCTTCGGCCATAACGTCCACGCCTGGCTGATCGTGCTGTCGATCCTCGCCGTCAATTTCCGCCACGTGCTCTATTCGGCGGCCCTGGCGCGCTATATCGGCCATTTCACGCCGGTGCAGAAATTCTTCACCTTCTTCCTGCTCGTCGATCCGCAATTTGCCGAAGCGGTGAAGCGCAGCGAGGCCGGCAAACCGCTGACCTTCGCCTGGTATTTCGGCTTCGGCATCATCATCTACATTCCCTGGGTGCTGATCAGCGTCGCCGGCGGCATGCTCGGCGGCTTCATCGGCGACCCCAAGGCGATCGGCCTCGATATCCTGCTGCCGGCCTATTTCCTCGGCATCGTCCTCGGCTTCCGCAAGCGCGACAATTTCCTGCCCGTGGCGCTCGTCAGCGCGGTGGCATCCGTGCTCGCCTATCGCTATGTCGGCTCGCCCTGGCATGTGAGCCTCGGTGCGGCCGCCGGCATCGTGCTCGCCGCCCTGCTGCCATTGCCGCCGCAGGAGCCCGATCTCGAGGCCGACGCCCTGCAATCCGAAGTGCACGAGGTCTGAGCCATGGAATTCGATCTTCACATGGCGCTCGTCATCCTCGCCGCCGCAGCCGCGACCTTCGCCACCCGCATCGGCGGCTACATCCTCATCACCCGGATGAAGAGCATCCCGCCGCGCATGGAGGCCGCGCTGAATGCCGTTCCAGCCGCCGTTCTGACGACGCTGGTCGCGCCTGCCTTCTTCATCGGCGGCTGGGATTCGAAGCTGGCGCTCGCAGTCGCCCTCTTCGTAGGCCTGCGTTTCAGCCACACATGGATGCTGGTCGCCGCCTGGATCGTCGTCATGCTCTGGCGCCACAGCGCCGGTATCTGACGTCGGCGGGCATGGCGCCATTATCCTAATATTCCAGCGGCAGCGTCGCGTTTTCGAGCCATGCCCTGACGTCGCGATCATGGATCAGCGGCATCAGCGCCTCGCGGGTGCGGCGGTGATAATCGTTGAACCAGTGCAGCTGGTCATGGGTCAGAAGCTCAGGGATGACGAGGCTGCGGTCGATCGGGCAGAAGGTCAGCGTTTCGAAGCCGAGCATGGCCATGTCGCCGCCCTCGATCTCCTCGGCGCCGCGCACATAGATCAGGTTTTCGATGCGGATGCCGAAGCTGCCGGGCCGGTAATAGCCCGGTTCGTTCGAAAGGATCATGCCGGGCAGCAGTTCCTGCGTCGAAAGCCTGGAGATGCGCTGCGGCCCCTCATGCACCGAGAGATAGGAACCGACGCCATGGCCCGTGCCATGGGCAAAATCAGCCCCTGCCCGCCACAGCGCGATGCGCGCCAGCGGATCGAGGTCGCAGCCGCGCGTCCCTTTCGGAAAACGCGCCGTGCTGATCTCGATCATGCCCTTCAGCACCAGCGTGAAGAAGCGGCGATGCTCCTCCGAAACCGCCCCGATGCCGACAGTGCGGGTGATGTCGGTCGTGCCGTTGATATATTGCGCGCCGGAATCGATCAGGAACAGCTCACCGGCCTGGATCATCCGGTTGCTCTCGGTCGTCACGCGATAATGCATGATCGCCGCATGTTCGCCCGCACCTGATATCGTATCGAAGGAAATGTCCTTCAGCGGGTTCTGCATGCTTTGCCCGACGCGGGCGCGCGCCGCTTCGAGCCGCTCGGCGGCGGCGATCTCGCTCACCGTGCCGGGCTTTTCCTGCGACAGCCAGTAGAGGAATTCCACCATGGCCGCCCCGTCCTGCAGATGCGCGGCGGCCGAGCCGTTGATCTCGACGTCATTCTTCACCGCGCGCGGCAGCTTGGCGGGATCGGACCCCTCCACCGCCTCGCCGCCCGCCTTGCGGATGATCTCGGCCAGCGCGTAGGAAGCAATATCAGGATCGATCAGCACGCGGCCGCCATCTTTGGAAACGGAAGCCAGCCTCTCCTCCAGCGCCGAAGGCGGCAGCTGCGCCGCGATCTGCCCGAGATAGGCTTCCGGCTCGATGCCGGTCTTGCGCTTGTCGAGGAAGAGTTCGGCTCGCCCGTCGGCATGAATGATGGCGCGCGCCAGCGGATGCGGCGTATGCGGCACGTCGGCGCCGCGGATGTTGAAGGCCCAGGCGACCGAGGAGGGATCGGCAATCAGCACCGCCGCAAGGTTCTTCTTGGCAAGGGCGGAGGCGATCGTCGCGATCTTGTCGCTGGCCAGCACCCCGGCCTGGGCGACATTCTGGATGGTGACTGCGCCGAGCGGCTCGGCCGGACGGTCGCTCCAGAGCCTGTCGAGCGGATTGTGCGGCAGGAAGATGAGCGTTCCGCCGATCTCAGCAAGCGCCTTTTCCAGGCGGCGAACCTCGGCGCCGGAATGCAGCCAGGGATCGATACCGAGTCTCAGTCCCTTGGCGCCGTTTGCGGCAAGCCAGACATGCGGCGGCTCGTTGACGAGATCGCCGCCGGAAAAGACCGAACCATCGACCTGTTCGGCAAGCTGCGTGACATAGCGTCCGTCGACGAAGACAATCGCCTGCGCGCGCAAGATGAGCGCGACGCCCGCCGAACCGGTGAAGCCCGTCAGCCATGCCAGCCGCTCCGAGCAGGCGGGAACATATTCGCCGTTGAATTCATCGGCTCGGGGCACGAGGAAGGCGTCGATGCCGAGCGAATCGAAAGTCGCGCGCAGCGCCGATACCCGATCCCTGCCGAAATGCGGCGTGGAGGTGACGTCGAAGGACTGAAACATACTGAAAACCCGAATGGTTGAGACGAATCCGGTTAATGGGATGGCGGCCATGTTAGCGAAATTTCAATCGATGGGGAGAAAAAGCGACGAAACGAGTCGAAACCGTTGAGCCCGCTCAGCATTTTGACAGAACTGTGACGGCAAAAGTTAATTTGGCACGCTTTATGCAGTGGCCGCATGGCTCCCATGAGCGAAACCCTCTGCCTCCGCTTTTCAGAATAGCTATATAGACGCCATCGAACGGTTCGGACGAACCAGCAACCAAAGGATTTTTTGAAATGACCGCCTCTCTCTCGCGCTTCGCATACAGCAGCCCGGTACAGGCTGGCGAACGCCAGACCGTGCGTCACGTCATCGGCGCCCGCCGCCCGCAGAGCGAAGACAGCCTCAAGCTGCTCGGCGCCGGCCAGCGTGTGACCCGCCACCAGGGCACCACCAGCTACGCGTTCTAAGCCTGAAAGCCCGTCCGTCTCCTCCCTCCCGGACCGGCCTATTGGAATGCAGTAGACGCCCGCTCGAGCACTCCTCCTCCTTCGAGCTCGCGGGCATTGACCGGATAGACCGGTCCAAGGCGGTGCCATTGGCGCCGCCTTTTTTGTTGCCTCTCCTCCCTCATCCCTGTGCTCGTCACAGGGATCCAGCGCGCCCAAGTCCTTGGGCGCGGACTTTTTTGAACGTCATATCAAGTCATTCACGGCGCGGACGCGCCGTGGCTGGATTCCTGTGACGAGCACAGGAATGAGGGAAAAGCAGGAAAGCCGGCACCCTAAGCAAGCGTGCAGCAGGCCGAGCCCCTCACCTAAGCAGAACTCAAAGCCGATCCAAATGGATCGTCACCCAGCCGTTCCGCCAGATCGTCCTGACATGCCGAAGCCTCGCCCCGCTATAGGCTGCAATCACCTTCCACCGTTGCGCGGCAAGGATCCCCGAAAGAACCACCGAACCGCCGGGCGCAAGATGCGCGGCGAGTTGCGGCGCCATGCGGATCAGCGGTCGGGCGAGAATGTTGGCGATGATGAGATCGAAAGGTCCATGCTCGGAAAAAGCGGTCGAGTGAAAGCCGGGCGCAGTTCGGGTGACGATGCCGGACGCGATGCCGTTGCGGCGGACGTTTTCGGCGGCAACGCGGGTCGCAACCGGATCGATGTCGGTCGCGAGCACCGGAATGTTCTTCAGCTTGCGCACCGCAATCGCCAGCACGCCGCTGCCGGTGCCGAGATCGAGCGCATTGCGGACGCGGCGCGAGCGCACCACGCTGTCGATGACCTCGAGGCAGCCGGCCGTCGTGCCGTGGTGGCCGGTGCCGAAGGCCTGGCCGGCATCGATTTCGATGGCGATGTCGCCGGAGCGGACCTTGTCGCGGTCATGCGATCCGTGCACCAGGAAGCGCCCAGCCCGGACGGGCTTCAGCCCCTCCAGCGATTTCACCACCCAATCGACATCCGGGATGACCTCGCGCTGCAGCCGGGCGTCGGGAAAGGCGATCTTCAGCGCCGCCTCGGTGCGCGAGCGCACATCCGCCTCGTCCTCGGCCATCACATAGACCGAAGCCTCCCAGATATCCTTCTTCTCGTCGATCTCGGTGGTGCCGATGGCGAAGTCTTCTTCGCCGAAGATTTCGCTCAAAAGGTCGAGGATCCGTTCGGCCTCGCTCTCGGTCGTCGACACGTAAAGGCGGATTTCACTCACGATTGGCGGTCTTTCCCGTTTCTCTTGCCCGCCGCCGGTCGGGCCAGCGCCCGTTCACCCCTTGCTGGCGAGATTCTCAAGCTTCTTTATCGCCGTGTCCGGATTTTCGCCATAGGCGATCGTTCCGGAAAAACGCCCGGCCGAATCGAGCAGGAAGACCGAGGCGGTGTGATCCATCGTATAGTCGCCGTTCGGATCCTTCTCGTCGACCGGCACCTTCTTGGCGTAGACGCGATAACCCTTGATGACCTCGGCGATCTTGTCCGGAGGGCCTGAAATGCCGGTGATGCGCTTGGACACGTTGGAAACATACTCGTTCATGATTTCCGGCGTGTCGCGCTCGGGATCGACGGTAACGAAATAGGCCTGCAGCTTGCTGCCGTCGGGATCGACCTTCTGCATCCAGCCATCCAGCTCGAAGAGGGTCGTCGGGCAGACCTCGGGGCAATGCGTGAAGCCGAAGAACAGCGCTGTCGGCTTGCCGCGCAGCGCCTGCTCGGTGATCGGCTGACCGCTCTGCGAGACCAAGGTAAAGGGCACGCCGAAGGGCGCTTCCGACACCACCTCGCGCGATTTCATCGGATAGAGCGTCAACACGCCGAGAGCCCCGGCGAGAAACAGCACGGCGACCCAGATGACGATACGGAATGTCTTCATTGGCATGAACCTCGATCCGGACGGATATGCGCCGCCCACCCCCAAGCATGTCGCGCAAAAATGTGCAGCGGTTTTGCGATCACGACATGCGTAAAACAAAGAGCGAAAGCGCGAGGAGCGAATCTGAAAGATCCAACGCGCTTGCGCGTTTTGCGTGATTATAGTCTCGACCGAATGCACGCAATTCAAGAATGCGTTTTCTGACCCGTGATTAATTGTCTCAGCGCGTGAGACCTTCCCTGCCGAAAAAGCTTCTCACCGCAATTGCTCCAGGCCAAAAAGCCTCATGTTTTTAATGGCTTGTCCGAGGACGGAACGAGCAGGCCGAAGATGCATATCGTTAGGAAAGACTTAAGCCGCCATATCTATATTTAGCAGTGCGTCGGCCGCCGTGCCGTTCTGACATGAAGTCTGCCGAGTGGCGAAAACCCCGGACATCCGCATGAGGGTAAAGAAGCATAAACCCGAGCGGTTTGTGGAGGGGTCTTTTCATGACGAATTCAGCAGTGCGCAAGAGCCTGTCGGTCAGCCAGCGGCTCTGGACGCTCGGCGGCGCCGCCTTTATCGGTTTCGGAACGATGCTCGGCGTCGGCTGGTATGAAAACACGCGCATCGACGCCGGCCTGCGCCGCGCGAGCGAGATCCAGGCGAGCGTCGACCATATCAACGACATGCGGCTTGCCAACCTGACGATGGTGCTGGCCGCCATGGACATCATCGTCGACAAGGATGACAAGGCGGTCGCGCCGGAGCGCATCAAGCTGATCGCCGATTCTCTGGCCGCACTCTCCAACGGCTCGAAAGACATACGTCTGCTTGCCGACGAAATAAATGCCGGCACCCTGCTGAAGAGCTACGACGCCGACGTCGCCGAGATGGGCAAGGCGATCCAGACCGATCTCGTCGCCATGGTCCAGCAAGGTGCGCCCGACGCGGAATTCGATAAGATCGACGACACGATCGACGGCGCCGGCGAGGAATTGACGAAGACGCTCGACAAGCTCGCCACCGATGGCGCCGCTTTCGCGCACCAGCATGTCCAGACCGCCAATGCCATATCGCAACGCGCCCTCTTCCTGCAGATCGGGCTCGGCCTCCTCGCCATCCTCACCATGGGCGTCCTGCAATATATCCATGGCGGATCGATCCGCCGCGGCATCGCGGCCGTAAGCGAAAGCATGCGGCGCATCATGAGCGGCGATCTCACCAGCAACGTTGCGGAAAAGGCCCGAGGCGACGAGATCGGCGACATGGCCCGCGCCGCCGACGCCTTCCGTCTCGCCGCGATCGAAAAGCGCGATCTCGAGGTCCAGAGCCAGAGCGACAGGCAGCGCAGCGACGCCGAGCACCGGGCGCGTGAAGCGGCCAAGCTCGCCGATGCCGAAGCGCTCAACGCCGCCGTCACGGCCCTCGGCGCCGGCCTCACCCGTCTGTCGGCAGGCGACGTGACCGTGACGATCGACCAGCCTTTCCGCGAGGAACTGGAACGCCTGCGCCTCGACTTCAACCAGACGACCGCGACGCTGCGCAAGGCAATGAGCGACATCGTCGTCAACAGCAGCTCGATCGAGGCCAACAGCCGTCAGATGCGCTCCGCCGCCGACGACCTCGCCAAGCGCACCGAGCAGCAGGCCGCGTCCCTCGAAGAAACCTCCGCCGCCCTCGACCAGATCACCGCCACCGTCCGCAACGCGACCAGCCGGGCCGAAGAAGTCGGCCACATGGTCAGCCACACCCGCGAGAATACCGCCAAGTCCGACGTCGTCGTCGGCGATGCGATGGCCGCCATGCAGCGAATCGAAGGCGCTTCGCGAGAGATCGGCAAGATCATCAACGTTATCGACGAGATCGCCTTCCAGACGAACCTCCTGGCGCTCAATGCCGGCGTCGAGGCCGCCCGCGCCGGCGAAGCCGGCAAGGGCTTTGCCGTCGTCGCCCAGGAAGTGCGCGAACTCGCCGGCCGCGCCGCAGGTGCTGCCAAGGATATCAAGGCCTTGATCGGAAAATCCGGCGATGAAGTAAAGATCGGCAGCGAATTGGTGACGGCCGCCGGCGAGGCGCTGCGCCAGATCGGCGAAGATGTTCTGCGCATCGACGAACACGTTAAATCAATCGTAACCTCTGCGCGCGAACAATCGGTGGGATTGAACGAAATCAATACATCCATCAGCCAGATGGATCAGGTCACGCAGAAGAACGCGGCCATGGTGGAAGAGACGAATGCCGCAAGCCATACGCTCGCCGTCGACGCGGAGAACCTGACGCAGCTGGTGAAGCAATTCAAGATCGGCGAGGGCATGAGCGCCCGGCAAACGCCGCGAGAGGCAACCGCCGCCTCGCATTCGAGACCTTCTCCCGCACGCAGCCTGATCGGCAAAGTCGCGGGCGCATTCAACGGCGGCGCCGCCGCCAAAGCCATCGCTTCTCCCGCCGGGGACAACTGGGAAGAATTCTGATCATGAACAACAGTGCCATCAAGCAGTCGGGCGCCTATCTCGAAATCGTCTCGTTCCACCTGGGCGACCAGGAATTCTGCATCGACATCATGGCCATCCGCGAAATCCGCGGCTGGGCGCCGGTGACGCCGATGCCGCATACCCCGCCTTACGTGCTGGGCCTCATCAACCTGCGCGGCGCGGTCATCCCGGTCATCGACATGGCCTGCCGTCTCGGCATGAAGATGACCGAGCCCTCCGAGCGCTCGGCGATCATCGTCACCGACATCGCCGGCAAGCTGGTCGGCCTGCTGGTCGAGCAGGTGTCCGACATGATGACCATCAAGAGCGAAGACTTGCAGCCGCCGCCGGAAATCATCCCGGAAGCCCAGCGCGCCTTCTGCCGCGGCATCGTCGCGCTTGAGAAGACCATGGTCTGCTTCCTCAACCTCGACACCGTCATTGCCGACGAGCTGTCGCAGGCGGCTTGATCCTTATCGCCAAACGGAATGCAAAGGCCCGGCTCGTCCGGGCCTTTTTCGTTTGATGTGGGAGCTGCTGGCCGGCCTAAGGAAAACCCCTCCCCACAAGGGGGAGGGACTAATCTGGGTCTCCGCCTCGCTCCTTCCGAAACGTCGAATATCTGGAAAACCGGCGCGGCAAGTTAAGCCCCTCCCCCTTGTGGGGAGGGGTTTGGGGCGGGGTCTTCATCAAGGAGAAACCGCGTATCTGGCGTTCCTAAGTCCTACGGCTTCCCATTCTTCCAGGTCACGTTCTGCCCATACAAGGGAATCGTCGAAATCGACATTTTCGCCGAGCCATCCGTCAGCTCCCTGGAGTGGGCCAGATAGATCAGCGTATCGTTCGTCTTGTCATAGATGCGGTTGACGACCAGTGTCTTCCAGATCAGCGACATGCCCTGGCGGAACACCTCGCTGCCATCCTTGGAGAGGTCGATATTGCCGACCTCGATCGGTCCCGTCTGCCGGCAGGCGATGGAATTGTTGGAGGGATCCTCGAACCAGTTGCCATTCTTGAACCGGTCGATCAGGCTGCGATCGAAATAGGTGACATGGCAGGTGACGCCTTTGACCTCGGGATCGGAGACCGCCTCGACGATAATGTCGTTGCCGATCCAGTCGACCCCGACCTTGCCGACAACCTCGGCGGAGACGGCGCCCGCTGAAAGCGCGAAAAGAGAGAGGGCAGCGAAGAAAAGATTGCGCGGCTTGGACATGGCGGCTCCCTGGAGCGCCGCGCGTCCGACGGGACGCGCCAAAGGCGCTCTATCGCTTGATCGGCGCTTTCTAGATAAGCACGCGCCCCCGCTTTGCAAGAAACCGCTTTAGGCCTTCCGGCAGGTACAGGGCGCATAGCCGCCCGCCGTCAGCCGCCCTGGCGTCATGCCGATCAGCGCCGGGATCGCTTCCACGGCTTTCGCCTTGACCGCCTTCGCCATCTCGATCGCCGCGGCCGCGCAGACCGCCGCATCCTCGGCGGCATTGTGATGCATGAAACGCAGGCCGAGATGTTCGGCGATCAGGTTCAGCCGGTGCGAGAGGAAATGCGGCCAGATCCGCTGCGCCATCTTCAGGCTGCAGAGATAGGTCAGTTCAGGATAGGATTGCCGGTAGAGATCGAGGCTCGCCCGCCAGACGCTGAAATCGAAGGCGGCATTATGCGCGATCATCGTCGCGCCCCTGAAATCATCGTAGAACTCGTCCATCACCTCGGGAAACTCCGGCGCATCCTCGACATGCTCCGGCCGGATGCCGTGGATTGCGATGTTCATCCCGGAAAAGCGCATGTCCCTGGGGCGAATGAGCCGCTCCTCGACGCGCGTCACCCTGCCCTCCTCGATCCAGGCAAGTCCGACCGAGCAGGCGCTGCCGCGCTGCTCGTTGGCTGTCTCGAAATCGATGGCGATGGTCTTCAAGGGCACTATCCGAATCGTCTGCCCTTACCGGAATAATCATAGCCGCGTGCGAAGGCAAATTCCGGCCTGTTGACATCTGCACGCAAATGGGGAAACTTTTGCACATGATCAACTCTGTGACATCAACCATGCATCATATCGCCTCGACCCTTGAAGGGTGCGCGGGAGCGATGGTGCGTCACTAGCCGTCCGATCATCCCGAAACCCTGCCGAGGCGAGCAGGGTTTTCGAAGATCCGGCTCTCCTCCTGAAACCGAAGGAGAGCATCCAATGTCTGAAAACGAAGAGAATGAACCCCGCGACCGAGCGCGCCTGCCGGATGGCGTCGCCGTGCGCGCCGTGCGCCTTTCCGATGCCGACGAGATCACCGATCTCATCAATTTGCCGGGCTATCGGGCCGGCACCCTGCGGCCGCCGTACCAGCGGGTCGAAGAGGTTCGAAAGAACATGGAAAACCCCTCGCCCGGCGCGCTCAACCTCGTCGTCACACTCGACGGCAGGATCGTCGGCAATTGCGGCCTCAACCGCCTCGGCGGCCGCCGTCAGCACGTCGCCAGCATCGGCATGGGCGTGCACGACGATTTCACCGGCCGCGGCTTCGGCCGCATCCTGCTCGGCGCCATGGTCGAGGCCGCCGACGACTGGCTCGATATCAAGCGGCTGGAACTGACCGTCTACACCGACAACGACACCGCCATCCGGCTTTACGAAAAGTTCGGCTTCGAAAAGGAAGGGCTTCTGCGCGCTTTCGGATATCGCGCCGGCCAATATGTCGACGCCTATACGATGGCGCGGTTGAGGGCCTAAGTCGGACGAGTCTATACCCTTCCTCGTCATGCTCGGGCTTGTCCCGAGCATCTGCAACCGGCGTAGCAGATCCTCGGCACAAGGCCGAGGATGACGTCGAACAGAAAGCAGGCATCTAACGCCTGCCTACCTCACCCGCCGATCAGCGCCAGCCACTCGTCCTCGTCCATCGTCTGGACCCCGAGTTCGCGCGCCTTGTCGAGTTTGGAACCGGCGCCCGGACCGGCGACGACGATGTCGGTCTTTTTCGAGACCGATCCCGCCACCTTGGCGCCGAGGCTCTCTGCCCTCGCCTTGGCTTCGTCGCGGGTGAATTTTTCGAGCGAGCCGGTGAAGACCACCGTCTTGCCCGCGACGGGGCTGCCGGATGTGACCGGCTGTTCGGCCTCCGCGGGCGTAACTTCTTCCAGCAGGCGGCCGATCACCTCGACATTGCGCGGCTCCTTGTAGAACTCGACCATGGCACGCGCCACGACCTCGCCGATGCCCTCGATGGCGTTGAGATCGTTCCAGGCATCGCCGGAAAGTGGAGCGGCCTCCCTCATCGCCGTCGCAAAGGCCTCATAGGTGCCGTAGGAGCGAGCCAGCAGCTTCGCCGTAGTTTCACCGACATGGCGGATGCCGAGCGCATAGATGAAACGGTGGAGCGCGATGCTCCGCCTTTCGTTGATCGCCGCATAGAGCTTGCCGACGCTGACCTTGCCGAAGCCGTCGATATTCTCCAGCTTGGTGATCGATTGCTGCTGGCGCTTCTCCAACGTGAAGATCTCCGGCGCCGTTCGGATCTGCAGCGACGGATCCTCGCTTTCGAAGAAGAAATCGATCTGCTTCGAGCCGAGGCCCTCGATATCGAAGGCATTGCGCGAGACGAAATGCTTCAAATGCTCCGTCGCCTGCGCCCGGCAGATGAAGCCGCCGGTGCAGCGGCGCACCGAATCCATCTTTCCCGTCTTCTCGTTGACCTCGCGTACGGCATGCGAACCGCAAACCGGGCAGGTCTTCGGGAATTCATAGGGCGTTGCCTCCGCCAGACGCTTTTCCATCACCACGTCGAGGATCTGCGGGATGACGTCGCCGGCGCGCTGGACGATGACCGTATCGCCCTCGCGGATATCGTGCTCCTCGGGCCGGATACGCTCGCCGCTATTGCCGATGCCCTTGATGTAATCCTCGTTGTGCAGCGTCGCATTGGTGACGACGACGCCGCCGACCGTGACCGGCTTCAGCCGCGCCACCGGCGTCAGCGCTCCCGTGCGGCCGACCTGGATCTCGATCTTCTCGACCTCGGTGAAGGCCTGCTCGGCCGGGAATTTGTGCGCCGTCGCCCAGCGTGGGCTGCGCGAGCGAAAGCCGAGGCGCTGCTGCAGTTCGAGGCTGTCGACCTTGTAGACGACGCCGTCGATGTCGTAATCGAGATCCGGACGTTCGAGGCCGATCTCATCGTAATGCGCCAGGATGTCGGCCACCGAACTCAGCCGCTTCATCAGCGGATTGACGGGGAAACCCCATTCCTTGAAGGTCTGCACCATGCCGAATTGCGTATCTTCCGGCATCTCCGACATCTCGCCCCAGGCATAGGCGAAGAATTTCAGCTTGCGGCTCGCCGTCACCTTCGCGTCCAGCTGGCGCAGCGATCCGGCGGCGGTGTTGCGCGGATTGACATAGGTCTGCTTGCCCTCCGCCTCCATCTGCCGGTTCAGCGCCAGGAAGTCGCTCTTGGCCATATAGACCTCGCCGCGGATTTCGACGACCGCCGGAACGCCCTTCGGCAACTGGTTCGGGATCTCGGCGATGGTCCTGATATTGGCGGTGACATTCTCCCCCGTCGTGCCGTCGCCGCGCGTGGCCGCCGTCACCAGCCTGCCGTTCTCATAGCGGATCGACATCGATAGCCCGTCGATCTTCGGCTCGGCTGTGAAGGCGATCGACTGGTCCGGCAGGCGGCCGAGGAAGCGATAGACGCTTGCGACGAAATCCTGCACGTCTTCCTGCGAAAACGTATTGTCGAGCGACAGCATCGGCCGCGCATGAACGACCGGCGAGAAGGTGACGGAAGGTGCCGCGCCGACACGCCGCGACGGGCTGTCCTCCCGGATCAACTCGGGAAACCGTGCCTCCAGCGCATCGTTGCGGCGCTTCAGCGCGTCGTAATCCGCATCCGAAATCTCCGGACGATCCTTGCCGTGATAGAGCGCATCGTGATGCGCGATCTCCTTCGCCAGCCGCTCGAGCTCGGCGGCAGCCTCTTCGATCGTCAACATATCGACGGCGGAACCTTCGGTGGACATGGAACCTCACTCCAGAGAATCTGGCCAGAAACTGCATTGTTTTTAGAGCAAAATCGCCGGATGAAAAGGGAGGGTGAATATGCCTAATCGGGAAGAATGCATTGCTCGACCTACTGCCAGTCGAGCGCACCGATGCAGCGCATAGCGTGCAGGATGGCCCACCATCGCCAAGAGTGCCCACCTCTCCGCCCTCATCCCTGTGCTCGTCACAGGGATCCAGCCAGGCGCTTCTGCGCCGTGAATGACTTTTAAAAGGCAACGGAGTCTCTCCCGCCCAAGGACTTGGGCGCGCTGGATCCCTGTGACGAGCACAGGGATGAGGGAGGTTGAGGTGAGCGCTCGCGTGACACTTCGCGTGCAAGGAACGCTACTACCGTCGTTGACCGGGTAATAATGCGTGACAACTCGCCGTCTACCCGCCCTAATCCCACTCCCGCGCATTGCGCAGCCGAATACCGCTGACATGCACGCTCGTATTCCACAGGCTCTTCAGCGGTCGCAGGCTCTCGACCACCCGAAGCTCCACCCCACGCGGCTCGAACCCCTGATCGAGCCTTGCGATAGCAACCCTCTCCATGGGTATTACACGTCCGCGAGAGATCCACATGCCCGCATCGCCCAACTCCTCGAAATCCTCCACTGGCAGCTCATAGCGATGGATTGTCTCCGCTTCGAGCCGTTCCAGCCACCCGCGCTCGATGAAGGCCACGGCTCGCCAGTCGCCAAGCCAATGCCGCCGTTCGGCCTCCGACGTATCCGGCCTCGCCCAGATCAGGATACGCGGGCAGTCACGCGGGAAGAGATACATGAAATCATGATCGCCATCGATCGCCCAGACGAGCGGACCGTTCAGCCATTCCCGACCGGCCGGGCGTTCGGAGGGCACGCGAACGGGGCGCGGTTCGAAGATCGCGATATCGGGATCATCGCTGAAATGGAAAAGGCGCATGGCGAGGGATCGCCGTTGATCGGAGTGACCGGCATAATGTGAAGCGGAATGTTTGTCACCGTTGCATTTATAGCATGCCGGAAGTCTCATCGACTCGAGGTGGAGCGCCCATCTCTCCTCCTCATTCCTGTGCCTGTCACAGGAATCCAGCCACCGCGCGTCTGCGCGGTGAATAACTCTTATCGGAAACGGGAATCTTCCGCGCCCAAGGACTTGGGCTTGCTGGATCCCTGTGACAAGCACAGGGATGAGGGAGATAGAGTTGAACGTTCGCGCCAAACCTAATCGCTGAATTGAAGATGCTGATCGGATTGATGCACATAACGCGAAGCCGAAACACTTGTCGCCGCTGTCGACCCTACAGGTGGTTCAGGCGGATCATCCGTTGCCGGCCAGCAGCCGCTTTGCGGCCGCCCTCGCCTCTTCGGTCACCGAAGCGCCGGCGAGCATGCGGGCGATTTCCTCGGTGCGGTCCTTCTGCGCCATGGTCGCGACGCGGGTCGCGATCTTTTCGGAGCCGTCTGTGGCCGGTCCCTTGGAGATCAGCAGGTGCGTTGCCGCCCTTGCTGCCACCTGCGGCGCATGCGTGACCGACAGCACCTGCACGCGCTCGGAGAGCCGCTTCAGTCGCTGGCCGATCGCATCGGCGACGGCGCCGCCGACACCGGTATCGATTTCGTCGAAGACCAGCGTCGGGGCCGATCCGCGATCGGCGAGCGCAACTTTCAGGGCCAGCAGGAACCGCGAGAGTTCGCCGCCGGAGGCGACCTTCATGATCGAGCCCGGCCGCGTGCCCGGGTTGGTCTGGACATGGAACTCGACGACGTCGATGCCTTCGGCAAGCGCTTCGCCCGCATCCGTGGTGATCTCCACCATGAAGCGCGCGCGCTCGAGCTTCAGCGCCGGCAGCTCGGTCATGACGGCGGCTGCCAATGCGGTGCCGGCGTGATGGCGCTTCTCGGACAGCGTGCGCGCCGCCGCATCGTAACTCTCCCGCGCCAGGCCGACCTCGGCTTCGAGACGGGCAAGCTTCTCCTCGCCCGCATCGAGATCGGCGAGATCGGCGATCATGCGCACGGCAAGCGCCGGCAGCTCGGTGACGGGAACGGAATATTTGCGCGAGGCGGCCCTGAGCGCGAAAAGCCGCTCCTCCACCCGCTCCAGCTCACGCGGATCGTATTCGGTCTTGCGCAGCGCCGCCTCGACTTCCATCTGCGCATTGGAAAGCTGGTCGAGCGCGGCATCGAGCAGCGCCACCGTCTCCTCCAGCAATCCCGGCGCCTCATGGCTCTTGCGCTCCAGCCGGCGCACCAGCGAGGCAATATGCGGCACGGGCGAGGCATTGCCATTCAGGAATTCGGATGCCTCGGCGATATCGCCGGCGATCCGCTCAGCCTTCATCATCTTCTGCCGGCGGTCGGCAAGTTCGTCCTCCTCGCCGTCCTGCGGCGAGAGCTTCTCGAGTTCCTCGACGGAAGAGCGGAGGTAATCGGCTTCGCGCGCCGCACTCTCCACCTTCTCGCGGTGCTTCTTCAGCGTCCGCTCGCTGTCCCGCCATAGGCGATAGAGCCGGGCGACCTCGGCAACCTCATCGGTCAGGCCGGCAAAGGCATCGAGCAAGGTGCGGTGGGCATTGGTATCGACAAGGGCGCGATCGTCGTGCTGGCCGTGGATTTCGACCAGCATCTGGCCGGCCTGCCGCATCAGCTGCACGCTGACCGGCTGATCGTTGACATAGGCTTTGGTGCGCCCGTCCGCCGATTGCTGGCGGCGGAAGATCAGGTCGCCCTCGTCGTCAATGCCGTTTTCTCTGAGCAGCGCGCGCGCGCCGTGGTCCATGCCGACGTCGAACACCGCCGTCACCTGGCCTTTGTCCTCGCCATGGCGCACCAGGCCGCCATCGCCGCGCCCGCCGAGCGCCAGCGACAGGCTATCGAGCAGGATGGATTTGCCCGCCCCGGTCTCGCCCGTCAGCACGGAAAGACCCGTCTCGAAGGCAAGATCCAGCCGCTCGATCAGGACGATATCGCGGATCGAAAGCTGGATCAGCATAGGTTTTATGAACCGAGCAGGAGTTTCTTGCCTGCCGCAGCGATCCACGAGCCCTTGTTTTCCCGCGGCTCGGCGCCGCCGGTCTGCAGCAGCTTGTAGGAATCGGCATACCACTGGCTGTCGGGATAATTGTGGCCGAGAACGGCAGCCGCCGTCTGGGCCTCGTCGACGATGCCCATGGCGTAATAAGCCTCGACGAGGCGCGCGAGCGCCTCTTCGATCTGGTTGGTGTTCGGATATTTCTCGACGACGATGCGGAAGCGCGAGATCGCGGCGAGATATTCCTTCCGCTCCATATAGTAGCGGCCGATCTGCATTTCCTTGCCGGCGAGCTGGTCGCGCGCGAAGCGCATCTTGGCCTGCGCGTCGTCGACATATTCGGAGTTCGGGTAATTGTCGACGACGGCCTGCATCGCTTCGATCGTCTTGGCGGCGGCGCGCTGGTCCTGCGTCACGTCGACGATCTGCTTGGAATAAGCCAGTCCGATCAGGTACTGTACATAGGCCGCATCCGGGGACTTCGGATATTGCGCCATGTAGCGGTTGCCGGAGGCGAGCGCATCGTCGAGACGGCCCTGGCGGTATTTGACGAAGGTGCTCATCACAAGCGCCTTGCGCGCCCATTCGGAGAACGGGTTCTCGCGGTCGATCGCGTCGAACTTGCGCGCCGCTTCCGCCATATTGCCGGCCTTCATATTGGCAAGGCCCTGATTGTAGAGCACGTCGGGCGGATCGGTTTCGAGGCCAAGCTTGGTGATGTCGATATCGGGGTCCGACTGGCAACCGGATATAGAGGCGCCTGCGCTGAGCACCAGAAGCGATGCGAACAAAGCGCGCGCTGTCTTCATCATACCTTCAGATCCTGCATAAGCCATTCGAAAGAACCCCACTGCCGCCGCTCGCTCCACGGCAGCCACGCCTCGCTGGCGTTTCTAGCCACAAATGTGCATCAAGAGCAACGCAATGATAAGGCATTAACGCATTTTTGTGGCAGCCACGGCCGGAATGACCGGCTTTTCACCTTCTTTCCGACCTGTTGCAGCTAAGCACCTGCCGCAAAATGCCTATCGCCGCAGCCTCGGAACGACATAAAAAAACCGCCCCTGGGAAAGAGGCGGCCTGGTCTTAAGAATATGCTGGAGGTCATGCCGACCAGGGAGCGAATTCCGAAGCGCTGACCGCGATCATCTCGCGGGCGGCGACGCGCTGGCGCGGCGTCGACGTCTCCACAACCTCATAGGCGGTGGGATCGGCGAGCAGCGCCTTCAGCGCATTGGCGTTCATCTTGTGGCCGCCGCGATAGGAACGGTAGCAGCCGATGAACTGGGCGCCGGCAAGCGACAGGTCGCCGACGGCATCGAGCGTCTTGTGGCGGACGAATTCGTCCTTGGCGTAACGCAGCCCTTCGACGTTGATGACGGTATTGTCGTCGGAGATGACGACGGAATTTTCAAGCGAGGAGCCAAGCGCGTGACCCGATGCCCAGAGACGCTCGACGTCGCGCATGAAGCCGAAGGTGCGGGCGCGCGAAAGCTCGGTCTTGAAGACGGAAGCGCTCATGTCGCCGGCCCATTTCTGCCGGCCGATCAGCGGGCATTCGAAATCGATCTCGACTTCGAACCGCGTGCCGTCATAGGGGCGGAATTCGCTCCAAGAGCCGCCGTGCTCGATGCGCACCGGCTTGGTGATGCGGATATAGCGGCGCTTGACGCCAAGAGAAACGAGGCCGACCTGCTCGATCGCTTCGACGAAGGGCAGCGAGCTGCCGTCCATGATCGGCATTTCGGCGCCCTGCACTTCGATCACCACGTTGTCGAGGCCGAGCGCATAGATGGCGGCCATGACATGTTCGATCGTCGCGACCGAATGGGCGGGCGAGAAACCGAGTACGGTGCAGAGGTCGGTATTGCCGACCTGCGAGGAGACGGCCTTGAGTTCGGTGACGTCGCCATTGTCATGCAGGCGCTGGAAAACGACGCCGGTGTCCGACTCGGCCGGGTTCAGGGTGATCGAGACTTCTGCGCCCGAATGAACCCCGATGCCCGAAAGCGTCACGGGACGCGATACCGTCGTTTGAAAACCCAGCAAGCCAATTGCCATAAAATCTGCCTTTATTTTTCCGCTCCAGTGGTTCGTCTCACGGTGCGGTTTTCATTCCTTCTGCAGAAGGAGCCTCTTCGAGGAGTCTCCTAGGGCAGTTTTCTTGCACCATACTTACGTGTGCCGGCGCTCCAATCCAAATCACTGTTTCTTTCGTTTTGTTACGAAGTCACACGATTGATATCGCTCGGCAATTTCAGGCTGAAAAACGCAAATGCCCGGGACGTGAATCCCGGGCATGAACGGTGTCGAATCGCAGCCTCAGTTCGACTGGCGGCGCAGGAATGCCGGGATTTCCAGCTGGTCGTCTTCCTGCATCATGCGGGCCTGCGGAACCGCGCGGCCCTGGTCGTCGAGGTTGCCGCGGCGCGGTGCGTAGAGGCTTGCCTCCGGCGACAGCGGACGGCGCTGCTGCGAAGCGGCGGGCGGTACGGCCGTCATGTCGGCGGCAACGGCGTCGTCGTCACGGCGGCCAAGCGAATTGGTGATTCGCTTGAGCAGGCCCATCGGACCGCGCTCTTCCTGCTGATGCGCCGAAGCCGGCTGCGTGCGGTGGTCGAGCTCGGCCTGGACGACCGGCGGGAAGTCTTCGACCTTCGGCATGCGCATCGGCTCGGGCGCCTGGCGGATGATCGGCTCCTGCCGGACCGGCTGGTGCTGCTGGATCGGCTGCTGCTGAACCGGCTGGCTCATGACCGGAGCCGGCGCCGGCTGCACGGGTGCCGGACGGATCACGGGAGCTTCCTGTGCAGGCGCGAAGATCTTGCTCTGCGGGCGGAAGGCTTCCTGCTGAACCGCCGGCTGCTGCACGGGGGCGCTGGCACGCGGGGCCGGGATTTCGAGCTCGCGTTCCATCTCGGCTTCGCGGATGGTCTGCGCGATCGGATCGATGGCCTTCGGTGCCTGCATTACGGGAGCAGGCTGAACTGCGGCCGCTGCCGGAGCAGCAGCCGCGGAAGGACGGATAGCGGGCTTTGCAACCGGCTGGAAGCTGCGCTCGGCGGCTTCGCTGATCGCCCGGTCGATGCCGGTCGCGACGACCGAGACGCGGATGATGCCTTCGAGCGATTCGTCGAACGTGGCGCCGAGGATGATGTTGGCGTCGGGATCGACTTCTTCGCGGATGCGGGTCGCAGCTTCGTCGACTTCGAACAGGGTCAGGTCGCGGCCGCCGGTGATGGAAATCAGCAGGCCTTGGGCGCCCTTCATCGAGGTTTCGTCGAGCAGCGGGTTGGCGATTGCCGCTTCGGCTGCCTGCAGCGCGCGGCCGGAGCCGGAAGCTTCGCCGGTGCCCATCATAGCGCGGCCCATCTCACGCATCACCGAGCGGACGTCGGCGAAGTCGAGGTTGATGAGGCCTTCCTTCACCATCAGGTCGGTGATGCAGGCGACGCCCGAATAGAGAACCTGGTCGGCCATGGCGAAAGCGTCGGCGAAGGTCGTCTTGTCGTTGGCGATACGGAATAGGTTCTGGTTCGGAATGACGATCAGCGTATCGACAGACTTCTGCAGTTCCTGAATGCCCATCTCGGCCAGACGCATGCGGCGGCCGCCTTCGAAATGAAACGGCTTGGTGACGACGCCGACCGTCAGGATGCCCTTGTTGCGGGCGGCCTGTGCGACGACGGGCGCAGCGCCCGTGCCGGTGCCGCCGCCCATGCCGGCGGTGACGAAGCACATATGCGTGCCGTTCAGGTGATCGATGATCTCGTCGATGCACTCTTCGGCGGCCGCGCGGCCGACTTCCGGCTGCGAACCGGCGCCGAGGCCTTCGGTGACATTGGCGCCGAGCTGGATGATGCGCTCGGCCTTCGTCATCGTCAGCGCCTGCGCATCCGTGTTGGCGACGACGAAGTCGACGCCCTGGAGACCGGCGGTGATCATGTTGTTGACGGCATTGCCGCCGCCGCCGCCCACGCCGAACACCGTGATGCGCGGCTTCAGCTCTGTGATGTCAGGCTTTTGCAGCTTGATGGTCATGGTACCTGTTCCTTCTCTCTCTGGCCGCATCGCCACGCCGGCCAATTACTCGAATTTCAGAAGCTTTCCTTCAGCCACTGGCCCATCCGGGCTATGCGGCTGTTATTTCCCCCAAGCGACATGAGCAGACCGCTCTGTGACGCATGTGTCTCCATGTCCGCGACCTGCGGATAGATCATCAGGCCGACGGCCGTCGAAAAGGCCGGGCCCTTGGCCGCCGTCGGCAGGCCCGAGACGCCCATCGGGCGGCCGATGCGGACGTTGCGGGCAAGGATGCGCCGCGCCACTTCGGCAAGGCCGGTCAGCTGGCTGGCGCCGCCCGTCAACACGACGCGCTTGCCGACGATCGGGCTGAAACCGGAACGCTGGATCCGGTCGCGGATCAGTTCCATCGTTTCTTCGATTCGGGCCGATACGATGCGCGAAACCAGGGCCCGCGGCACCTGCGACGGCTGGTCGCGATCATCCTCGCCGATCGGCGGGATCGAGATCAGCTCGCGCTCGTCGGAGGAATTCAGCAACGCCGAGGCATGCACGACCTTCAGCCGCTCCGCATCCTCGATGCGGGTCGAAAGACCGCGCGCCAGATCGGTGGTGACATGATGGCCGCCGAGGCCGACGGCATCGGTATGAACGAGCTTGCCTTCGGCAAAAACCGAGATCGTCGTCGTGCCGCCGCCCATGTCGATCGCAGCGCAGCCGAGCTCGACTTCGTCGTCGACGAGAGCCGCAAGGCCGGATGCATAAGGGGTCGCGACGATGCCTTCGACTGAAAGATGCGCGCGGTTGACGCTGAGCTCGAGGTTCTTCAGCGCCGAGCGCTCCGCGGTGACGACATGCATGTCGACGCCGAGCGCATCGCCGTACATCGCCAGCGGATCGCGGATGCCGCGCTCGCCGTCGAGCGAGAAACCGGTCGCCAGCGAATGCAGCACCGAGCGGTCCTGGCGCAGCGACTGCTGGCAGGCCGCCGACAGCACCTTCTTCAGATCGTTGAGTTCGACTTCCTGGCCGCCGAGATCGATCGTCGCGGTATAGATGTCGCTGCCGAGCCGGCCGGCCGTCAAGTTGACGATCAGGCTCTCGACGGTCAGCCCCGCCATGCGCTCGGCCGCATCGACGGCAAGGCGGATGACGCCTTCCAGCGCGTCGAGATCGGCGATGACGCCGGTCTTGATGCCGCGGGAACGCTGATGGCCGATGCCGATGATCTCGATATTGTGGGTGCGACCAGGCAGGATCTGGCTTTCCTCGCGCGGCGTCAGCCGGCCGATCATGCAGACGACCTTGGTCGAGCCGATGTCGAGCACCGAAACGATATGCGACCGCTTCGACGAAAGCGGCTTCAGGCGCGGCAGTCCGAAATGGGATGAACCGAACAAGCTCATATATTCTGCCCCGACTTCTTCAATTCTTTCGTACGCTCCGTCACCGCCGCCTGTCTGCGGACCGCCGCTTCCGGCGTCAGCTGGATTGCGGTCCTGTCAGGCAATCTCAGATCGACGGCAGCGATATCGCGCTCCAGGAGCTGGTGCTGCTTGTCGAACTTCGAAAGTGTGGCCAGCGCCTGGTCGATGCCGTCTTCCGGCAGCTTGACGATGACGCCGTTATCCATGTGCAGATCCCAGCGGCGGCCCGATATCCAGACATAGGCCCTCACACGGGCCTTCACGTCAGGCCATTTCGAGAAGGCCTCGTCGAGCGAAGCAGCCGCCGTTTCGGCATCGCGGCCGACGACGAGCGGCAGCGCCGAAAACTTGTTGTCGCGCAGCGGCGCAATGACGCTGCCGTTCTTCTCGATCAGCGAAAGCTCCTGCCCATGCTGCCAGATCGCATAGGCTTGACGCTCCTTGAGCTTCACCTCGATCGTCTTCGGGTAGATCTTGCGGACCTCGACATTCTCGACCCAGGGAAGATGCGCGATCTTCCGGCGGGCCGCATCGACATCGAGCGCGACCAGCGAGGTCGTGCCGTCGAGGCCAATCAGCTGCAGGATCTCGATTTCGGAGGTTTCGGAATTGCCGGAAACCTTCACGTCCTCGATCGCAAAGCCAGCGGCCGTCGTCGTCGCTTGCGCGACGGCTTCCGTATGGCCGCCGAGCGACATGCCGTAGAGGCCGGTCGCAGCCAGGAAGGCGAGCGCCGAAACCGTGCCCGTATGGGCCGGAATATCGATGCGGCCGCTGCCGAGGCTGATCAGGAAACGGGTGACGCGGCGCAGCGGGCGCGGCAGAACGAACCGCTCCTCGGCTTCCACCATGGGAAGCGCGACATGATGGCTAGGGCGCCCAATCCTCTTGACCGTCAACGCAAACAAGACGCGTCCTCCACCATCCACCGGAGAAACTGACCAAATGAATAGCCGGCATGACCGGCCATTTCGGGCACGAGCGAGGTTGGAGTCATGCCGGGCTGGGTGTTGACCTCCAGCCAGATGATTTCGCCGTCTTCGGAGAAACGATCGTCGTAACGAAAGTCGGACCGACTGACGCCGCGGCAACCGATTGCCTGATGCGCCCTTAGGGCCAATGTTTGTATTTTTTGGTAAATATTCGGTGAAATTTTCGCCGGGATGACGTGTTTTGAACCGCCTGCCGCATACTTGGAATCGTAATCATAGAAATTGTGGCCCTGCGGCACCACTTCCGTGACGCCGAGCGCGACATCGCCCATCACGCCGCAGGTAAGTTCGCGGCCATAGACATAGCGCTCGACCAGCACCTCTTCGCCGTAACGCCACTCGGGCGAACTGACGACCTGCGGCGGATGCGCCTGATCTTCCGTGACGATGACGACGCCGAAGCTCGATCCCTCACGCACCGGCTTCACCACATAGGGCGGCTTCATCGGGTGCGTCGAAGGGAAGGCGAAACGATTGATCGTCTGCGATTCGGCCACCGGAATGCCGGCAGCGGCAGCGACAAGCTTCGCCTTGTCCTTGTCCATCGCCAGCGCCGAGGCGAGCACGCCCGAATGCGTATAGGGAATCTCCAGATATTCCAGGATGCCCTGGATCGTGCCGTCTTCGCCGAAAGGCCCGTGAAGGGCATTGAAGACGACATCCGGCTTCAGCGCGGCAAGCTTTTCGGAAACGTCGCGAGCGACATCGATGCACGTCACCTTGAAGCCTTCCGCTTCGAGGGCTTCTGCGCAAGCCTTTCCCGAGGAAAGGCTGACGGGCCTCTCCGAGGAAAATCCGCCCATCAGGACAGCAACATGCTTGCGACTCATCAACACCCCCAAAAATAACTTCCACTTTTGAAATCGACGCTTGCGCGAAGCTGTCCGCGCCGTTTCAGGCCTTTGTCCGGCTTGCCTGCATTAGAGCATCATTATGGTTAATGAAGTGTTTACTTTCGTTAACTCTTTGCCCGGAAGTTCCCGGCCCTTTACCTTTTGCTCATCTCGCAGCCATTCCCAGACCGTTCGGAGGCAAGCTCGAGCACGATCGAAAAAGCCTATTTGTTCAACGAGATATCGTATGGGCGCTCACCCGCGACGGAATCAGCCAAGGGTTTCCGACGTCATTCCTCAACCCGATACCGGCAACACTGAGGCGGGGGCCGGCGCCTTGATAGATTAATGCGAAGCGCCGCGACGCCCCGTCATTCCCGCTTTTCTGTTGATGCGAGTCCCACTTCCGGTTAGCCAAGGCCAGGAAACAGCAGGGAGAAGATCATGCGATGCCTCGTCACCGGCGCCGCCGGCTTCGTCGGCAGCCCGCTTGTCAAACGGCTGCACGAAGAGAAGGTTTGCGATCTCGTGGTCACCACCAGATCCGCAACCCCTGCTTTTCCTGAAGATGTCAGGCATGTTCCGATCGAAATAACCGACAGTACCGACTGGGCGGCAGCGCTCGAAGGCGTCGATGTCATCGTTCACCTTGCCGCCCGCGTTCACATCATGAACGACCGCGCGGCCGATCCGCTGGCGGAATTCCGCCGGACGAACACCGCCGCCACGCTCAATCTCGCCGAACAGGCCGCCCGCGCCGGCGTGAAGAGATTCGTCTTCGTCAGCACCATCAAGGTCAATGGCGAAGAGAACGACAGGCCGTTCCGGCACGACGACACGCCGAAGCCGATCGATCCCTACGGCATTTCGAAGCTGGAAAGCGAAACCGGCTTGCGCGAAATCGCTGCCCGCACCGGCATGGACGTCGTCATCATCCGCCCGCCGCTGGTCTATGGCCCCGGCGCGAGAGGCAACTTCGCTCTTCTCGTCGGGCTCGTCCGCAAGCGTATACCGCTGCCTTTCGCTTCGCTGAAGAACCGCCGCACCTTGGTCGCGGTGCAGAACCTCGTCGATCTGATCATCACCTGCATGGCGCAACCCGCCGCCGCCGGCGAGATTTTCCTTGCCGGAGATGGCGAGGACCTCTCGACGCCGGAGCTCATCAGCGGAATTGCCGCGGGGCTCGGCGTCAAGCCGATGCTGCTGCCCTTCCCGCCCGCAATGCTGCACATGGCGGCAAAGGCTGTCGGGAAGGAAGCCGTCTATCAGCGCCTTTGCGGTTCGCTGCAGGTCGACATATCCCAGGCGCGGAACGTTCTCGGCTGGTCGCCCGTCGTCACGCCGCGCGAAGGCTTGAAACTGGCGGTGAAGTAACCGCTACTCGGTGGTCACGCCCTGGAACGGACGCACTTCGCGGCCGGGCATGAAGACGCCGATGCGCTTGATTTCCCATTCGAGCTTGATGCCCTCTTTCTCGAAGACCTCGCGGCGCACCTGCTCGCCGAGATATTCGAGATCGTAACCGGTCGCCTGCCCCATGTTGATCATGAAGTTGCAGTGAAGCGACGACATCTGCGCGCCGCCGATGACGAGGCCGCGGCAGCCCGCCTCGTCGATCAGCTTCCAGGCCGAATGGCCGGGCGGGTTCTTGAAGGTCGAGCCGCCGGTCTTCTCGCGCACCGGCTGCACCGTCTCGCGGTGATTGCGCACCGCATCCATTTCGGCGCGGATCTGGGCGCGGTCCTCGGGATAGCCTTCGAACAGCACGGAGGTGAAGATCAGGTCGGCAGGGGCTGCGGAATTCCGGTAGGAATAGCCCATCTCGGCATTGGAGAGCACATGCTTGTTGCCCTTGCGGTCGACCGCGTTGACCTCGACCAGCCGCTCGCGCGTCTCGACGCCGTTGGCGCCTGCGTTCATGCGCGCTGCGCCGCCGATGCCGCCCGGGATGCCGTAATAGAAATGGAAGCCGCCGATGCCGTTGTCCATCGCCATCGCCGCGACATGCTTGTCCGGGCAGATGGCGCCGGCGAGGATGCGGTTTTCACCGGCCAGTTCGACGAAGCCGAAGCCCTTGGCCGACAGGCGCAGCACGACGCCTGGGATGCCGCCGTCGCGCACCAGGATGTTGGAGCCGACGCCGACCACGGTCAGCGGCACTTCTTCCGGCAGGATCTTCAGGAAGGCGATGAGGTCGTCGACGTCATGCGGCTGAAACATCAGCTCGGCGAGCCCGCCCGCCCGGAACCAGGTGACACGGTCCATGGGGGCATCCGGCGTGATGCGGCCGCGGATATCCTTTACACCGTCTCCGAGAGACGCGAGAAGCTTTTCCCCATTCACCTGTTTCATGCGGACTTTCCCGATAGGCCTTCCAGTTGTTTGGGCAGCGCCGCCGCCCAGGATGTGATGCTTCCAGCCCCCAACAGAACCACGAAATCACCAGGCTTTGCAACCTCTGCAACCATCTGCGGCAGAAGCTCCGCCGAAGCGAGGAAGCGGGCGTCGCGATGGCCGCCGGATTTGATGCGCGAGACGAGCGACAGGGAGTCCATGCCTTCGATCGGATCCTCGCCTGCTGCATAGACGGGCGCCAGGAAAATGCTGTCGGCATCGTTGAAGCAGGCGGCGAATTCTTCGAACAGGCTCGAAAGGCGGCTGTAGCGGTGCGGCTGATGAACGGCGATGATCCGCCCCTTGCAGGCTTCGCGGGCAGCGCGCAGCACGGCCTTGATCTCGACGGGGTGGTGGCCGTAATCGTCGAAGATCTGCACGCCGCTCCATTCGCCGGTCAGCGTGAAGCGGCGCTTGACGCCGCCGAAGGAGGCGAGGCCCTTGGCGATATCTTCCTGGGAAATGCCGAGCCGGTTGGCAACGGCGATCGCCGCCGTGGCGTTGGAAATATTGTGACGGCCGGGCATCGGCATGACCAGTTCCTTGAGCTGGATGACCTGGCCGGTGCGGCGGCGGCGGATCTCGACGTCGAAGATCGAGCGCGTGCCGTCGATGCGCACATTCTTGAAGCGCACGTCGGCCTGCGGGTTTTCGCCGTAGGTGATGATCTTGCGGTCCTCGATGCGGCCGACTAGCGACTGCACTTCGGGATGGTCGAGGCACATGACGCCGAAGCCGTAGAACGGCACGTTCTCGACGAACTGCCGGAAGGCGGCGCGCACGGCGTCGAAATTGCCGTAATGGTCGAGATGCTCGGGATCGATATTGGTGATGACGGCGACATCGGCCGGAAGCTTCAGGAAGGTGCCGTCGGATTCGTCGGCCTCGACCACCATCCACTCGCCCTCGCCCATGCGGGCATTGGTGCCGTAGGCGTTGATGATGCCGCCGTTGATGACGGTCGGGTCGAGCCCGCCGGCTTCGAGCAGCGTCGCCACCAGCGATGTGGTGGTCGTCTTGCCGTGGGTGCCGCCGATGGCGATCGCATTGCGGAAGCGCATCAGTTCGGCCAGCATCTCGGCGCGGCGCACCACCGGCAGCAGTTTTTCGCGCGCCGCGATGAGTTCCGGATTGCTCTTCTTGATTGCCGTCGAAACCACGACGACTTCGGCATCGCCGAGGTTTTCGGCCCGGTGGCCGACGGAGACTTCGATGCCCTTGTCACGCAGGCGCTGGACATTGGCGCTGTCGGCCTGGTCGGACCCCTGCACCTTGTGGCCGAGATTGTGCAGCACCTCGGCGATACCGCTCATGCCGATACCGCCAATGCCGATGAAATGGACGAGACCGATCGCCTTCGGCAGTTTCATGCGCGTGTCCTCTTGAATTCCGCTATTGTCCGTCCGGCGGCAATAGCCTCAACCATGTCGGCAAGCAAGTTCGCGGCATCGGGTTTTCCCGCGAGCTTTGCCGCAGCCGCCATGCCGGCGAGCTTTTCCGGGTCGTTCATCACGTGGCTCAGGATGGAGGCGATGCGTTCCGGCGAAAGCTCCGCTTGCGGGATCACCTTGGCTCCGCCGGTCGCGGCGAGCGCGGCGGCATTGGCCGCCTGATCGTGGTCGAGCGCATGCGGATAAGGCACCAGCACGGCCGGACGGCCGATGACCGAGATTTCCGAAACCGTCGAAGCGCCGGAGCGGCAGATCACCAGATGCGCTTTCGCCAGCCGCTCCGCCATGTCGGTGAAGAAGGGCGCGATATCGGCGCCCATATCCAGCTTGGCGACGCAGCCGCTGACCATCTCCATATCCTCCGGGCGCACCTGCTGGGTGATGCGCAGGCGAAGGCGAAACGCTTCGTCGAGCAGGCTGATCGCCGTCGGCAGCGCCTTGGAGAAATATTGCGCGCCCTGGCTGCCGCCGAAGACGACCAGATTGAAGGCTTCGCCTGGATGCGACGGCGTATAAGGCACCTCGGCCGCGGCGATGATCGCCGGGCGAACCGGATTGCCCGTCGTCACCGTCTTGTCAGGAAAAGCAGCGCCGCCCTCCGGCAGGAAACCGCCGGCGATCCCCTGCACGCGGGTCGCGAGCGCCTTGTTGGCGCGGCCCATCACGGCATTCTGCTCATGGATCATCGCCGGCACGCCGAGCCTTGTGGCGGCAAGCAGCGGCGGCACGGTGGGATAACCGCCGAAACCGACGACGATGACGGGCTTCAGCCGCTGGATCAGTCTCTTTGCCGCCCGCATGCCGCTCCAGAGCGTCCACAGCGAACGGGCGACGGCCACCGGGTTCTTCGAGCCGATCGTTGCCGACGGCACGACATGGATCTCTTCGGCCGGGAACTTGCCGGCATAACGCTCCGCCCGGCTGTCGGTGACGAGATGCACCGAATAGCCGCGTTCCTTCAGCTTGAAGGCGAGCGCCTCCGCCGGAAACACATGGCCGCCGGTCCCCCCGGCGGCAAGCAGAACGATGCCTTTGCTCATAAGCTCTTACTCCGCCGGCATGCCGTGCGGGACGCGGAAAAGGCTCCGGTCCTGCGCGCGTTTTTCCGGGCGATGGCGCGTCAGCGCCAGAATGAAACCGGCGGTGACGCAGATCGCCACCATAGACGAGCCGCCGTAGGAAATCAGCGGCAGCGTCATGCCCTTTGCCGGCAGCAGCTCGAGATTGACGCCGATATTGATGATCGACTGGATGCCCATCTGTAGCACCAGGCCGGCGACGGCAAAACGGTTGAAGTCGTTGCGTTCGCGATAGGCGTGCGACAGGCCGCGCAGCACCAGCACGGTGAACAGCGCCACGAGCGCCATGCAGAAGACGATGCCGAATTCCTCGGCCGCGACCGAGAAGATGAAGTCGGTATGGGCATCCGGAATGATGCGCTTGACGATGCCTTCGCCCGGTCCCTGGCCGAACCAGCTGCCGCGGATGATCGCTTCGCGCGCGGTATCGATCTGGAACGTGTCGCCCTCGCCGGTCATGAACTTGTCTATTCGCCCGGCAACGTGCGGAAAGACGTAATAGGCGCTGAGCAGGCCGCCGGCGCCGCCAATGCCGAGCAGCACGATCCAGATCCACGGCATGCCGGCCATGAAGAACATCCCGCCCCAGACCGCCGTGGTCAGGATGGTCTGGCCGAGGTCCGGCTGCGCGACGAGAAGGGCGGCGACGATGCCGAACAGGATGATGGCGAAGAGATTGCCGGGAATTTCAGGCTGTCGCGCATGTTCGGCAAACAGCCAGGCGCAGACGACGACGAAGGCGGGCTTCATGAATTCCGACGGCTGGACGGAAAGGCCGGCGATCCAGATCCAGCGCCTGCCGCCCTTGACCTCCTGCCCGACGAAAAGAACCAGCACCATCATCGCGAGCGAGATGATCAAAAGCAGGATCGCGGTCCGCCGCACCTGGCGCGGGGTCAGGAACGACAGCCCGAGCATCACCCCGATCGAAGGGATCATGAAGGCCGCGTGGCGCTTGACAAAGTGGAAGGGCTCGAGCCCGATGCGCTCGGCAACTGCAGGAGACGCCGCGAAGGACAGCATGAAGCCGATGCCCATCAGGAAGATGAACATCGCCAGGAAGAAGCGGTCGATGGTCCAGAACCAATCGGCCAGAGGCCCACGTTCCGCGCGGCTTACCATGTCATTTCTCTCCTGTTGCAGGACCGATCAGCATCGTCATTCCGTCAAGTGCCGCCACGTGGCTGACGAAGGCATCGCCCCTGACTTCGAAGTTCTTATACTGGTCGAAGCTTGCGCAAGCCGGGGATAACATCACGGCCGAAGAGCCGCTCTCATCTTGTTCCGCATCGGCCGCCGCATGCGCCACCGCCCGCTCCAGCGTGCCCGAAATCTCGTAGGGCACGGCCTCGCCTAGGGTGGCTGCGAATTCCGCCGCCGCTTCGCCGATCAGATAGGCCTTGGCGATGCGCGGGAAATAGGGAGCGAGCGTCGTGATGCCGCCCGATTTCGGCAGACCGCCGGCGATCCAGTAGATGCGGTCATAGCTCGAAAGCGCCGGTGCCGCGGCATCGGCATTGGTCGCCTTGGAATCGTTGACGAAAACGACGCGGCCGCGCTGGCCCACCGGCTGCATGCGGTGCTTGAGGCCGGGGAAGGAGGCAAGGCCGGCGCGGATGTCGTCGGCGGAAACGCCAGCCGCAAGGCAGGCGGCGACGGCAGCGGCGGCGTTCTGCGCATTATGGCTGCCGCGCAGCGTCTGGATGCCGTCGAGATCGATGAAGGGCAGCATGGCGCCGCCGGCGGCCTGAACGAGCTTTGTGCCCTCGGCATAGATGCCGTCGGCCACCACGTTGCGGCGGGAGATGCGGACTACCTTGACGCCCGCCCGCTCGACGCGGTCGGCGATTAGCGCCGAATGGCTGTCGTCGATGCCGACGATCGCCACATCGCTGCCGGCGACCAGCCGCTCCTTGACGTCGGCATAGTGCTGCATCGTGCCGTGGCGGTCGAGGTGATCGGGCGTCAGGTTGAGAAGGATGCCGGCGGACGGGTTCAGCGTCGGCGCGAGATCGATCTGGTAGGAGGAGCATTCGACGACGTAATAACGTCCCGCCTTCGGCGGATCGAGCGTCAGCACGGCCGTGCCGATATTGCCGCCGAGCTGCGTGTCGTAACCTGCCGATTTCAGGATATGGGCAATCAGCGCCGTGGTGGTCGACTTGCCGTTGGTGCCGGTGATGGCGATAAAGGGGCAGTCCGGCGCGTGGGCACGGCGCTCGCGCACGAAGAGCTCGACGTCGCCGATGATGTCGACGCCCGCGGCCCGCGCCAGATCGACGGTCCAGTGCGGCTTCGGATGGGTGAGCGGCACGCCGGGTGAGAGCACGAACAGCGCCTGCTGGCTCCAGTCGATCGTATGCAGGTCCTCCGTCCGGATGCCTTCGGCCGAAGCCTTGGCGACGCTGTCGGGATTGTCGTCCCAGGCGGTCACATCGGCTCCGCCTGCGATCAGCGCGCGGGCGGTGGCGAAACCGGAGCCGCCGAGCCCGAAGAGCGCGACCTTCATGTCCTTGAGCGTCGTGACCGGGATCATCGCCGCCTCACCTCAGCTTCAGCGTCGAGAGGCCGAGCATGGCAAGACCGACCGCGATGATCCAGAAGCGGATCACCACCTGGCTCTCGGTCCAGCCCTTCTTCTCGAAGTGATGGTGGATCGGCGCCATCAGGAAGACGCGCCGGCCGGTCATCTTGAAGAAGCCGACCTGGATGATGACCGACAGCGTCTCCATGACGAAGAGGCCGCCGATGATGGCCATGACGATCTCGTGCTTGGTGGCGACGGCGACGGTGCCGATCGTGCCGCCGAGCGCCAGCGAGCCGGTATCGCCCATGAAGATGGCGGCCGGCGGCGCGTTGAACCAGAGGAAGCCGAGACCGGCGCCGATGACGGCGCCGAGCACGACGGCAAGCTCACCGGTGCCGGGCACGAAATTGATCTGCAGGTAGTTCGCAAACACGACGTTGCCGGCGAGATAGGCGATGACGCCGAAGGAGGCGGCGGCGATCATCACCGGCACGATGGCGAGCCCGTCGAGCCCGTCCGTCAGGTTGACGGCATTGCCGGCGCCGACGATGACGAAACCGCCGAAGACGACGAACATGATGCCGAGATTGATCAGGAAGTCCTTGAAGAACGGAAAGGCGATCGAGGAACCGAAGGTCGAGCCTGCAGTCCCCGAGGCAAGGGCCGTGCGCATCATGAAATAGACGGCGATGCCGGCGATGACGAACTCGATGCCAAGACGGGCCTTGCCGGAAAAGCCCTTATGGCTCTGCTTGGTCACCTTGAGATAATCGTCGTAGAAGCCGATGGCGCCGAAGCCCAGCGTCACGAGCAGCGTGGCGACGACATAGACGTTGGAAAGATCGGCCCAGAGGAGCGAGGCCCCGACGATGCCGGCAAGGATCATCAGCCCGCCCATCGTCGGCGTGCCGGCCTTCTTGAAATGCGTCTGCGGCCCGTCGGCGCGGATCGGCTGGCCCTTGCCTTGCCGGATGCGCAGCGAATTGATGATCGTCGGCCCGAACAGGAAGACGATCAGCGCGGAGGTGAAGAGAGCGGCGCCCGTGCGGAAGGTAATATATCTGAACAGGTTCAGAAACTTGAAATATTCCGACAGTTCGACAAGCCAGATCAGCATTCAGGGCCCCTTGTTACCCGATCAAAGTTCGCGTTGCGTGTCGGAAAATGCCGGGAATTTGTCAAGAAGCGCGGCGACGATCTTGCCGAAACCGATCCCCAGAGACGATTTCACCATCAACACGTCGCCCGGGACGACCGAGTTCAACACGTAGTCCGTCAATTCGTCCGTCTTTTCCCGGTATTCGACATGGACGCTTTCCGGCAGTGATTCCTTCAGCGCGGCCATCTCGGCGCCCGCGAGCCAGACATGTTCGATGCCGGCCGCGAGCAGCGGCCCGGCAAGGTCGGTGTGGACCTTCTCGGCATATTCGCCCATCTCGAGCATGTCGCCGAGCACGGCGATACGGCGTCCGCGGCCGGTCGGCTCGGCGGCCGCCAGCAGCGCGATTGCCGCGCGCATCGAGGCCGGATTGGCATTGTAGCTCTCGTCGATCAGCGTGAAGCTGCCGTTGCCGCCGCCGATCGAAAGCCGGTGGCGCTTGCCCCTGCCCTTTTCCGGTTTCAGCGTCGCAAGTGCGGCAATCGCCTTCTCGATGTCGGCGCCGACGATCCTGACGACGCCGAGTGCGGCCAGCGCATTCTCGGCGATGTGGCGGCCCGGCGCGCCGAGCGCCACCTCCAGCGTCTCGCCACCGATCGTCAGCCACAGCGTCGAATTCTCGTCCGAGCCGTTGAATTCCGCGAGCCGGTATTCGGCTTTCGCATGCTGCCCGAAGGAATGGATTTGCTCGATGCCGAGCGACTGCGCCGTCCGGTCGAGGAAATTGAACTGGTCGTTGTCGCGGTTGAGCACGACATGGCCGCCGGGTTCCAGCCCCTCGAAGATCTCGGCCTTGGCGGCGGCGATCTCCTTGATGCTCTTGAAATTGCCGAGATGGGCCGGCGCGATCGTCGTGATGACGGCGACGTGGGGGCGGATCATCGCCACCAGCGGCCGGATCTCGCCCGGATGGTTCATCCCGACTTCGAAGACCCCGTAATCGGTATCGTCGGGCATGCGCGCCAGCGTCAGCGGCACGCCCCAGTGATTGTTGAAGGAGGCGACGGAGGCATGCACCTTGCCGGAGGGCGACAGCACGTGCCGCAACATCTCCTTGGTGGTGGTCTTGCCGACCGAGCCGGTGACGGCGACGATCTTTGCCCGCGAACGCTCGCGCGAAGCCTGCCCGAGACGCACGAGTGCTGCGAGCACGTCGTCGACGACGATCATCGGCACCGTCAGGCGGCCCATGGCCGGAAGCCTCGCTTCGCTGACGACGAGAAGGGCGGCACCGTTCGCCATCGCCATCGACGCATAGTCGTGACCGTCGACGCGGTCGCCCTTGATTGCGAAGAAGGCCTCGCCCGGGTTGATCGAGCGGCTGTCGATGGAAATGCCGGTGATGCCTTCAGGGGGAGTGCCGAAGGGGCGCCCCGCCATCGCTGCTATCATGTCTTCGGTCGTCCAGAGCCAGCTCAAGATTTCAGTTCCTCCAAGGCCTTGCGCACCTCCGCATGATCGGAGAACGGCAATGTGACGCTCCCGATCGTCTGCCCTTCCTCATGCCCCTTGCCGGCGACGATCAGCGTATCGCCCGATTTCAGCATGCCGACGGCTTCGCGGATCGCCGTGGCGCGGTCGCCGATCTCGGAGGCGCAGCCTGCTGCCGCCATGATCTCCGCCCGGATCGAGGCCGGCTCTTCCGAACGAGGATTGTCGTCGGTGACGATGACGACATCGGCAAGACGGCAGGCGATTTCGCCCATGATCGGCCGCTTGCCGCGGTCGCGGTCGCCGCCGCAGCCGAAGACGACGACGACGCGGCCCGTCGTGAAGGGCCGGACCGAGCTCAGCACATTTTCCAGCGCATCCGGTTTATGAGCGTAATCGACATAAGCAAGCGCGCCGTCCTTGGTATGGCCGACGAGTTCGAGACGGCCGGAGGCGCCGACGAGCTTTTCGAGCGCGGCCATCGCAGCCTTCGCCGACACGCCGGTCGACATGGCAAGTCCTGCCGCGACCAGCGCGTTGGCGACCTGGAAATCACCGGCCAGCGGAATATCGACCTCGAAGATCTCATCGCCGATATGGATTTCCGCCGTCTGCTTGTGGCGGAAATGCTCGACGCGTTTCAGCGTGAGGTAATCGCCCCTGCGCCCGACGGTGCGGACATCGTGACCGGCATCGACCGCAGCCTGGATCGCCTGTGCCGACCATGGGTCGTCGGCAAAGATCACCGCCGGCGAGCCCTTCGGCAGCAGCGTATCGAAAAGCCGCATCTTGGCGGCCATATAGGCCTCGACCGTGGGATGATAATCCATGTGGTCGCGGCCGAGATTGGTGAAGGCGGCGGCGGCGAGCCTGACGCCATCGAGCCGGCACTGGTCGAGGCCGTGGCTAGAAGCCTCCATCGACGCATGCGTGACGCCTTCGTCGGAAAGCTCGGCGAGCAGGTTGTGCAGGGAAACCGGATCGGGCGTCGTCAGCGCGCCATATTCGTTGCGCGTCGGGGAGACCACGCCCGTCGTGCCGATCATCGCGGCCGCATGGCCCGCATGCGCCCAGATCTGCCTGGTGAAAGAGGCAACGGAGGTCTTGCCCGCCGTGCCGGTGACGGCGACCATGGTCTCGGGCTGCCTGCCGTAGAAATGCGAGGCGGCGACGGAAAGGAAGCGGCGCGGCTCCTTGACGGCAAGCACAGGGATGGAAGCCTCGATGGCTTGGGAAGCGATCGCGACGACAGCCCCCCGGCTTGCGGCATCGGCGATGAAGCCCGCGCCGTCCGCCTTGGTACCGGCGACCGCGACGAAAGCGTTGCCCGGCGCCACCTTGCGGCTGTCCGAAGACAGGCCTGAAATATCAAGCAAGCCTGCCGGGCCTTCGAGCTGTGCTTCAAGTTCCGGAAACTGATCTCCGGCCAGGTCTCGCAATTTCATCGAATGCACTTTTCTCTCTTGAAGCCGGTTCACCCCTCGCGAATCGGCGCCGATATTCATTCACGCTCAATAAGACACCAACAAGGCCGATCCGCCCTCCCCAAATTTCGGCTCGATGCCGAGAATGGGGGCGGCGCGGCGGATGATCTCGCGGGCAATCGGGCCGGCCGTACCGGCGGAGATCGTTCCGCCATACTGCTTTTCGCCGGTCTTCGGCTCGTCGCAGAAGGTGATGACGGCATATCGGGGGTTGTCGATCGGGAAGGCGGCGATGAAGGAATTGAAGTTCAGCGTCGAGGAATAACGTCCGTTCACCACCTTGTCGGCGGTGCCGGTCTTGCTGCCGACGCCGAAGCCCGGCACGCGGGCCACGCGCCCGGAGCCCTTGTAACCGTTGAAATCGAGGAGATAGCGGACCGCGTCGCTGGTCGACTTCTTGAGAACCTGCGTAGCGATCTGATCAGCCTGTTCGCGCGTGCGCGGCAGGAATGTCGGCTCGATCAGCTTGCCGCCGTTGACGAGAGCGGCTGCTGCCACGCCGGTCTGCAGCGCCGTCGTCGAAACGCCGTGGCCGAAGGAAATCGTGATCGAATTGATCTTCTTCCAGACGCGCGGCTGGCTCGGCATCTTCACTTCGGGCAGCTCGGTCTGCAGTTTCGTCAAGAGGCCGAGCTTGGTCAGATAGTCCTTCTGCGAATCGATGCCGACGAGGTCGATGACGCGCGCCGTGCCGATGTTGGAGGAATACTGGAAGATTTCGGGAACGGTCAGCCAGCGGCGCTGCCCGTGAAAGTCATGGATGGTGAAGCCGCCGATATAAATCGGTTTGCTGGCGTCGAAGGTGTCGGACATCTTCACCTTGCCGCTGTCGAGCGCCATCGCCAGCGAGAAGGTCTTGAAGGTCGACCCCATTTCGAAGGTGCCGTTGGTCATCCGGTTGAGCCAGCCTTCCTTGGCGCCCTCCTGCGGATTGTTCGGATCGAAGTCCGGCGCCGATGCCATGCCGAGCACTTCCCCGGTATGCACATCGATGACGGCGGCGCCTGCGCCCTTGGACTGGAAATTGTTGACGGCGTTGACGACCGCATCGCGGACGATGTTCTGTACGCGCAGATCGATCGACAGCCGCACCGGCTCCAGCGGCTGATCGCTGGTCATGCCGACCGAGGCGAGATCGGCAAGCCCCTGGTCGTCGATATATTTCTCCATGCCGGCCACACCGCGATTGTCGATGTTGACGTAGCCGAGAATATGCGCGGCGGTCGCCCCGCCCGGATAGAAGCGGCGCTTCTCCGGCCGGAAGCCGATGCCGGGAATGCCGAGCGCCAGGATCTGGCTCTGCTGCTTCGGCGTGAGCTGCCGGCGCAGCCAGGCGAAATGCGAGGTCTTGACCGAGAGCTTCTTATAGGTGTCCCGTGCGTCGAGCTCGGGCAGCACGGTCGAAAGCTTCTCAACCGCCTCATCGACGTCGACGATCTTGTTCGGCTCGGCAAACAGCGAGACGGTGCGGATATCGGTCGCCAGCACCTCGCCGTTGCGGTCGAGGATATCGGGGCGCGACGCCATCAGCCGGTCGGGCGGCAGGATGCTGGAGACGACCTCCTGATCCTTCATCGCATATTCGACCAGGCGGCCGCCGATGACTGCGTAGACGCCCATGAAACCCATGATCAGCAGACCGACGCGGCTTTTCGCCTGCCCGGACTTTTTCTTGCGCGATCCCTCGATCGCCAGACCGGCGGAAGGACCGCCGAAGCGGTTATAGACGCCGGCGGAGAAATGCGCCTGGCTCTTCAGGACCATGATGCGGGAAAGAAACGACATTATTCTACCGACCCCGTTTCGATCTCGTCTGCTTCATCTTCCACGACGCCATGCTGCGTTACGCCGCCGCGCGGAGCGGGCGTCGGAACGGGCTGAGTCTTTGCGGCACCTTTGGCGCTGGCCACGGTCGTGCCCTTGGCGCCGGCCTCGGTCGCGCCTTTGGCGCTGGCCTTGGCCTCCGTCACATCGGGCACGGGAACCTCCGATTTCAGCATCGGCAGCTCCTTGGCATGCACGAGCGCCGTCGATTCCGTCGGCTGCAGCTGCAGCTCGGCATTGTAGGCATTGACCAGCCGCTCCAACCGGTTCGGCTGCGATTGCAGCGCCCAGTCGGCCTTGAGAAGGTCGATCGTATCCTTCTCCAGCTTGATCTCTGCTTCGAGGCGATGAACCTCCTCGAGCTTCAATTCGGCGCGATGCTTGATCGTGTAGGTGACGGCGGCAGCTGCCGTCATGACGCCGATGAGCACGAGATCGAACGTCTTCAGCATATCAACCTCCAAGCTTTCCGAGAGTGGCAAGATTGGGAAACCCGAAGAGCGACATGTCCGCAGCCTCGGCGGCGGCATCCGTCCTGAGGCCGGCGCGCAGCTTGGCCGAGCGGGCGCGCGGATTGGCCTCGGCCTCCGCCTCGCTGGCCGAAACCATCGGCTTGCCGACCGCCGTGAACGTCGCCGCCCGCTCATGCGCGGCCGGCAGGTGCCGCGATCCCGTCGCCTTGCCGGCGCGGTCGGAGAAGAATTTCTTGACGATGCGGTCTTCGAGCGAATGGAAGGTGACGACGACGAGGCGCCCGCCGGGCTTCAGCGCTCGCTCCGCCGCAAACAGCGCCTGCGCCAGCTCGCCGAGCTCGTCGTTCACGAAGATACGCAGGGCCTGGAAGACGCGCGTCGCCGGATGGATCTTGTCCTTCATCTTGCGCGGCGTGACCAACTCGATGAGGCCGGCGAGATCGCGCGTCGTTTCGAAGGGCTTTTCCTCGCGCCGCTTCTCGATCGCATGGGCGATGCGCGGCGCCTGATTTTCCTCACCGAGAAAATGGAAGATGCGAATGAGGTCGGCGACCTTGGCGCGATTGACGACATCGGCGGCCGAAACGCCTGCCGCCGACATACGCATGTCGAGCGGTCCGCTCTTCTGAAAGGAGAAGCCGCGCTCGGCTTCGTCGATCTGCATGGAGGACACGCCGATATCGAGCACGACGCCGTCGAGCCCGCCCTGCGGCGCATGATCGGCAAGATGCGAGAATTGCGAATGGATGAGCCGAAGACGGCCGCCATGGGCGGCGACCATCGGTTGGCCTGCCGCAATCGCACTGGGGTCGCGATCGAGCGCAATCACCTCGGCGCCGGCCGCAAGGATGGCCGAGCTGTAACCGCCCGCACCGAACGTACCGTCGAGGATGAGCTTGCCGGGCGCGGGCGCCAGCGCCGCAAGGACTTCATCGAGAAGAACAGGAATGTGACGAACCGGTCCGCCACCGGCATCAGTTGAACCTCCGCCAGGATTCGCCACCATTCCGTTCCCTCGTCCTTTCAGGAACGCTTGCCCGCCAGCTTGCGCTCCCCTCGTGCCTGCGCCTGCGCGGCCTGAAATGCCTGCGGCTGCCAGAGCTGAAAATGATCCGCCCGACCAACGAAGGCCACTTCGTCCGAAATGCCGGTGAAGTCGCGGATGAAATCCGTCACCATCAACCGCCCCTCGGCGTCGAGCTTCATGAAGACGCCGCCTCCGTGGATCAGAAGCGACATCGCATTCGCATCCGGCGAAAACGGATCTTCCGCCGCGATCTGCCGTTCGAACCTTTCGAGAAGATCCGGACCGCCGACGCTGATCGCCGGAAACACAAAATCCTGGAAGCAGTAAAGCTCCTGGACGTTGCGCTGCGCCAGCACGGAACGGAATGCCGAAGGCACGGAAACCCTGCCCTTGGCATCGATCCTGTTGGTCGCGTTCGATAGGAAGCGGCTCATGACACGAAACATCCGTTCCCGCAGGGATCCGGACATCATCGAAACGCCCGAAACTCCCAATATCAGGCACAGCTTCGCAAGCCGGATGAGCCAAATCCCACCCGACGCTTCCGGAGCGGAAGACGTCTTTGCTTTGCGATAAATGGGCAAATGATTGCCCTGGTGCAGTGCGCATTTGGGATAGCATGGGACCATATGGGCGTCAATGGGATACACCCATTTCGCAACGGGCGCATGATCAAACATTTATAAGCTGTTAAGTTTAACAAAGGGTTAGCATCGCCATTTTACAAGCGACACGCACTGATGGCGCCGCATAATAATACATCTGGAGGCTGTATTAATACCAGCTTGAAAACGCTCTGTTTCAGTGGCTTAGAATGGAAATCCGAGCCCTGCCGCGGCTCGGATGATAATCGCCAGTTGGCCTGTAAGCCGGGTTCTGTATGGCTCCGGCGCGAGCCGGAACGTGGCAGCCATTCCTCTGGGACAGCGCTCGCACGCTGCCTCACGCAACCCACCCGGATGACTGGCCTGGAAACCGGCCGGAGGACCTTTCGGCCCGCCGCGTCATCCCTATTCGGTCTTGCTCCCGGTGGGGTTTACCGTGCCATTTCCGTTGCCGGAGATGCGGTGGGCTCTTACCCCACCCTTTCACCCTTACCTGTCATGACAGGCGGTTTGCTTTCTGTGGCACTTTCCCTGAGGTCGCCCTCGCCGGACGTTATCCGGCACCGTGTTTCCGTGGAGCCCGGACTTTCCTCACCCTACCACCTTTCGGCATTGGTAAAGCGCGGCTGCCCGGCCAACTGGCAGGGCTCCCATAAACGAGAGAGCCCGCAATTGCCATCGAAATAAGCGATATCGCTTAACGAAATTGCGGTGTGAAATCCGTGGAGTAGCCTTGTTCGCTGATTCTGCCTGACAAAAGCAGCTCCGCGCCCAACCTGCCGATTTCGTCCGAACTCTTGGCCGAGGTGCCGGCGCAGCCCGTCAGCACCGCGATCCCGGGCGAAGAGGTATAGCCGATCATCGGATAGCTGCTTTCCGTGAACGAGACGACGCAGGCGGCCGTCGAAATCGAAAGCGGCGTCATATCGGGCACGAGGCCGGCGACGATGCGTTGCAGATGCGAGCGCACGCTCTCGCGCCCCTCGGTTCTGAACCAGGCCCGCATCTCCGCGTCGCTTCGCAGAACCAGATCATCGGGATCGCCGCCGATCTTCAGGTAGAATTTGCCATCGGGATAACGGATCGGCGGCAGCAGATAGATATGGATGCCGGGCACGTCGAGAATGAGCGACGGCATCGCCGCAAGGCGGGCGGCATCTGCCTCGCTCGCTTCAAACAGCGTGACGGTCCGACCATAAACCGTCATGGCAACCGGCTGCGGCAACAGATTCTCGGCAATGGAAAATCCGCCCGCCGCCAGCAGCACCTTTTCACCGCGATAGGTGAGCCCCCCGGCAGTCCTGACGGTCGCCAGCCCGCCCTCCTCGCGGATCGAGACCACATGATCCCGGATGACCGCGGCGCCTGCCCTTTCCGCAATCATAGATTGCGCCTTGACCAACTTGCGCGGACTGATATGCCCGGCGCCCCTCGCCTCGAACACACCAGCACTTGCGCCGGGAAAGGCAAAGAAAGGAAAGGCGGCCTTCAATCCGGCCTCGTCGAGAAGGCTGGTCTCGACGCCGAGCGAAACGGCGGCCCGCCCCGTCCTTTCGAGATAATCGCTTCCAACAGGCGCAACGACGACGCAGCCGGCCTCGCGATAGAAATCGATGCCGCTCTCGCGCGCGATCTCGCCGTAACGGGCGATCGAACGATTGGCGAGCAGCGCCCAGTTGCGGTCGGGATCGATGGTGCGGGTGATGCGGCCCTCGTCGTAATGGCTGGCGAAGACGCCGTCATGCGCCTTGCGATCATCGGGCTCGTCCGGGCCGATGATCGCGACGCCTTCCGCTTGGCGCGCCAGATGCCGCGCGGCGGCAGCTCCCATCAGCCCGCGGCCGACGACGATGTATTTGAAATCGACTGCCATGATATTCCTCTAGAGCATGTCGCGCAAAAGTGTGCAGCGGTTTTGCGGCAGGGACATGCGTGAAAAAACAAAAGCTAAAGCGCAACGAGCGAATCTGAAAGATCGTGATGCGCTTTAGGCAAAGACTGGAGCCAGCTCGCGGCCGAAATCCTCGTCCCCGAGCCGCCCTTCCCTGAGAAGCACGGCGCCCAGACGCCCGAGTTCGTCGGATGATTTGGCGGCGACAAAATTGCCGCCGGTCAGCACCGCGATGCGCGGCGACTGGGTGAATCCGGCATAGGGATAGCCGGTCGGCGTGAAATTCGCGACGCACGGCCCCGAGGTGACCGGGCAGCCGGCAAGCTCCGGCATCAGCTGCAGGGCGATTGCCGAGAGATGATCGCGCTCGGCCGCACTGCCTTCGGAACGGAACCACGCGCCGGCATCCTCCAGCCGGCCGAAGGTAAGCGCTTCGGTATCGCCGCCGAGCTTCAGATAGGTCTTGCCATCGGGATAACGCACCGGCGGCAGGATATAGATGTGGTCCTCCTCCCGGTCGCCGAGCACGATCGTCGACGGCATGTCACCGAACACAGCCATCTCGCGCTCGCCGATTTCATAGAAGACGACCGTGCGCGCCTTCACGGTGAGATCGAGGGGACGCGTCAGCAGGGCGTGAAAATTGCTGAAGCCGCCGGCTGCGACCAGCACGCGTTCGGCGGTGTAGCGAATATCGCCAGCCGTCACCTCGACATGGGAACCCGCGTCGCGCACCGATGTCACGGTCTCTTCGATCAGGGAAACGCCGCCCCGTTCGGCAAGCCTCGCCTGCGCGCGCACCAGCGCCCGCGGGTTGATATGCCCGGCGCGCTTGCTCTCGAAATATCCGCTGAAATCGGAACCGACATTAAGATAGGGAAAACGCCGACGGAGGTCTGCCGGCGCGACGATCTCGATATTGCTGCCAAGCGTCCGGCTGACGGTCTGCGCCCGGAGAAGAAAGTCCTGCTCGTCACTGGGCGGCGGACCGGCAAAGAGGCAGCCGACTTCCGAAAAGAAGGAAATGCCGCTCTTCGCCTCGATGTCCCGGTAGCGGTCGAGCGCCCGGTCGGCGAAACTGCCCCAGGCGAGATTGCCATCGAAGGTGCGGGTGATGCGCGCTTCGTCATGATGGCTGGCAAAGACACCATGATGGGCCTTGCGTTCCTCGGGTTCCGGCGGGCCGATCAGCGCGATGCCGTCGGCCATCGCAGAGAGATGCCGGGCGGCCGCGGCACCCATCATGCCGCGTCCGATGATGATGAACCTGAAATCGACTGCCATATCCCACCTCGCTAAATTCCAGCGATACCATGGCAATCGTCTTGAATCATCCAGCTCTTGTCAGGAATAAGCGCTTCAGAGCATTGCGAGAACCTTGCCGCAATAGGACTTGGACACCGGATTCATGCGCGTGGCGCCATGACCGGCATTGTATTTGAGGATGGTGTTGCAGGTCTCGCCACCACCGAGATCATGGGCGGCAGCCAGATACTTCATGCCGTACTTAATGTTGGTTTCCGGATCGAACAGGCCCTTGGCGCTGCCAGAATAGCCCATCATGCGGGCAGTTGCAGGCTTTATCTGCATCAGGCCGATTTCACCGTGGCTGCCGCGCGCATTCGGATTGAAATTGCTTTCGATACGGATGACAGCGGTCGCAAGTGCAACCGGTACATTATATTGGTTCGCATATTTGCTGATCAGTGCGGAATAGGAATTGCCGGAAACATTGGCAACGGGATAACCGCTCTGGCGCTCGACCGTCTTCAGTGTGCGTTCCGCCGTCTTGAGCGGACGCTTCGCCGGCTTGACCGAACGCTCCGCTTTCTTCAACGGACGCTCTGTATTCTTCGAAGGACGCTCGACTTTCTTCACCGGCGCATCAGCTCGCACACCCCAATCATTCGCAAAGGCAAAGCTATTTCCGGCCAGCATCATGCCAGCGCATGTTGCAGCAACAACAATCAGTTTTCTCATGTAGTCTTGAACACTCCGACCCAAAGAATTTCCGGACGGCGCGCCTCGCTGTCACAATGAATACCAGATCAATTACCGATCTGGATTCGCGGCAATTCTTATCGTTTCACATAGCGCCCGTGGTTTAACTCGAAAACAGCCCCGAGTACCGCTTGGCGGAGGTTCTTAGACCATCGCAATGAGGAGATAATAGGGAAATGATGTGGCAGGCCGAATTTCGCGCTGCAGTGCGAAATTCGGCGTTTCAGTAATTGCCGAGGAATCAAGAATAACGCGGCAAAGCCGACAGTAGCCGGTGCAACGTGTCGATCGTTGAGAAATCGGCGATGCCATCTATCCGTTCGGGCCGAAAATGCCGCTGGAAAGCCTCCACGTCGCCTGCCGTCTTTTCGGAAAATTGCCCCGTGATTTCAGTGCCGTAACCATAGAGCGACAGCATCGACTGCAGTGCTTCGACGGGTTGGCCGGCATCGCCGCACTGGAAGAAGCGTCCGCCAGTGATCGTTGCCGGCTCGACCCAGTGCCCGATGCCCGCCCGGTGGAGCTCCGCCCAGGGGAACTTTTCACCCGGATCAACCTTGCGAATCGGGGCGACATCGGAATGCCCGAGCACCCTTTCCGGCGCGATCGACCAACGTTTGACACAGTCGCGACACAATTCGATCACCGCGGCGATCTGCTCTTTCGGAAAGTCGGGAAGGCCGCCGGGATGGCCGGCATTGGCGATTTCGATGCCGATCGACAGCGAGTTGATGTCGCTCTCGCCGTGCCAGCTGCTCTTGCCCGCATGCCAGGCGCGCCGCGCCTCCGGAACGAGTTGGATCACCTCGCCATTCTCGTGCACGAAATAATGGCTGGAAACCTGGCTCTCGTCCCAACAGAGCCAGTCGAGCGCGCCCTCCGGCGTCGGCATGCCGGTATAGTGCAGCAGGATCATGTCGGGACGGCGTCCGTCCGCCCGCTCGCCGTGATTGGGCGACGGCCGCACGCGGGCACCACGGTAATCGGCCTCGAAAGAGGTCATGCGGCGCGGCGTTCCTTCTCGATCGCCGCATAGGCGGCGTTCAGCGCCGCCATGCGCTCATTGGCGATCACATGGAACTCCTTCGGTACGCCGCGCGAAACCAGCCGGTCCGGATGATGTTCGCTGACCAGGCCGTAGTAGCGGCGGCGGATCGTCGGAAAATCGTCCGACGGCGATACGCCGAGCACCTTGTACGGATCGCCGCCGGACGAGACGTGGCGGGCGGCGATCTGCTCGAAGCGGGTCTCGCTCATCTGGAAGATCTCGGCGATATGAGCGAGGAAATTCAGTTCCTTCTCATGGATCAGCCCATCGGCCTTGGCGATGTGGAAGAGACCGTCGAGCACGTCTTCCAACACCGGGCAATTGGCCGCGCAGGTAACGCAGAGCGTGGAGAGCCGCTCGGCATAGGCTTCGTAGCCGGCGACGTCCTGGCGTGCGAGATTATAGAGCCTTGCGACGTTCTTGGCCTGATCCTCGGGAAATTCGAAGATTTCGCGGAAGGCCTCGACCTCTTTCTCGCTCACGATGCCGTCGGCCTTCGCCATCTTGGCCGAAAGCGCGATGATCGCCACCGAAAAAGCCACCTTGCGGCGGGTTTCCGGATCGCCTTCGAAAACCGTCCGGATAGCCTCGACCACCGCGGAGAGCGCGTTGCCCGCGGTATTGCCAATGGCATTCAACAGTTTTTCCCAGAAGGACATCGAAAATCTCTCGCACGCTAGTCAAGTATGAGAAATCAGCTTGACCAAAGAATCGTAGCCTTTGCAAGGCGGCTATTGGTCGTAGGAGCGAAAACAGTTTTCACGATTCGGTAATTATTGCGCCGCAGCAAGCGATCGGTCGCTTTCGCCTGATCTGGCGTGAGCGGGACAGCCGTCGCCATCTTCGCTCAATGCTTAACCGCCGATTTCCACAAACAGTTCCCGATCGGCAGCGCGTGCTTGAAACGATTATATCGCCGCTTCCCGCCGGCTTTGCCGTTTAACTCGGCCAAAAGGCACGGTTTTCGTAAATTCTTTACTTTACAGGGCCCTCTCCCTGCCGCATCCATGCGCTAGCTAACGCTGCCGCACTGAGCACCATAGGAGGGAAATCATGGCCAAACAGAAAGTCGCAATGCTGACCGCCGGAGGCCTGGCGCCCTGTCTTTCCTCCGCCGTCGGCGGCCTCATCGAACGTTACAGCGACGTCGCGCCCGAGATCGATATCGTCGCCTACAAGTCCGGCTACCAGGGCGTGCTGCTCGGCGACCGTATCGAGATCACCCGCGACATGCGCGAAAAGGCGCCGCTCCTGCACCGCTACGGCGGCTCGCCGATCGGCAACAGCCGCGTCAAGCTCACCAACGCCGTCGACTGCGTCAAGCGCGGCCTGGTCAAGGAAGGCGACAACCCGCTCCGGGTCGCCGCCGAGCGCCTTGCCGATGACGGCATCACCATTCTCCACACGATCGGCGGCGACGATACCAACACCACCGCCGCCGACCTTGCCGCCTATCTCGCCGCCAATGGTTACAATCTCACCGTCGTCGGCCTGCCGAAGACCGTCGACAACGACGTCGTGCCGATCCGCCAGTCGCTCGGCGCCTGGACGGCCGCCGAAGTCGGCGCGCATTTCTTCGACAATGTCAGCAACGAACAGACGGCCGCGCGCCGCACCCTCGTCATCCATGAGGTGATGGGCCGCCATTGCGGCTGGCTGACGGCCGCCACCGCCCGCGCCTATCTCCAGCGCACCAGCGGCAACCAATATGTCGACGGCCTGATGATGGACGCGCATCTGAAAAGCATCGACGCCGTCTACCTGCCCGAAATGGCCTTCGACCTCGACGCCGAGGCCGCCCGCCTGAAGGACGTCATGGACCGCACCGGCCACGCCACCGTCTTCGTCTCGGAAGGCGCCTGCCTCGATGCCATCGTCGCCGAGCGGGAAGCGGCCGGCGAGACCGTCAAGCGCGACGCCTTCGGCCATGTGAAGATCGACACGATCAATGTCGGCGCCTGGTTCCAGAAGCAGTTCGCCAATCTCCTGAACGCCGAGCGCTCGCTGGTGCAGAAGTCGGGCTATTTCGCCCGCTCGGCTCCGGCCAATGGCGACGATCTCAGGCTGATCCAGAGCATGGTCGATCTCGCCGTCGAAAGCGCGCTCAATAAAGTCTCCGGCGTCACCGGCCACGATGAAGCGCAGAACGGTAAATTGCGCACTATAGAATTCCCGCGCATCAAGGGCGGCAAGGCTTTTGACCTGTCGACGGCATGGTTTGCCGAAGTCATGGACAATATAGGCCAGAAATACAAAGAAGCGTGATTGACGGATGGTTAATATGATGTCTTTGCTTATTCCTGAGGAATAGGAGGAGACACCATGTCGCTTGAAGCCTGGCTCGCTTTTGCGGCCGCATCCGCCATCATGCTGGCCATTCCGGGGCCGACGATACTGCTCGTCGTCTCCTATGCGCTCGGCCATGGCCGCCGCACCGCGCTTGCAACGGTCAGTGGCGTGGCGCTTGGCGACTTCACGGCGATGACGGCTTCCCTCTTCGGTCTCGGCGCGGTGCTGGCGGCCTCCGCCACCCTCTTCACCGTCCTGAAGTGGATTGGCGGCGCCTACCTGATCTGGCTTGGAATCAAGCTTTGGCGGGCTCCGGTGATCGGTGAACCCGTCGCCGACAACGACAATCTGCCTGAGGAAAAGTCGCTCAGGATCTTCCTCCACGCCTATGTCGTCACCGCCCTCAATCCAAAGAGCATCGTCTTCTTCGTCGCCTTCGTGCCGCAGTTCCTCAATCCGGCCCTGCCCTTCCTCGGGCAGATGGCGATCATGGAAGCGACCTTCCTCGTGCTGGCAATCCTCAACGCCGCCACCTACGCATTTCTCGCCCACTCCGCTCGCGGACTGATTCGCAAGGCAAGCGTCCAGCGCGCCGTAAACCGCACCGGCGGGACGCTGCTGATCGCCGCAGGCGCGGTAACGGCCGGGTATCGCCGTATTGCAGCGTAGAAACATTCCGTGGTTGCCGGAATGCAACGAATAGGTTAATGGGGTCGTCAGGTTTAAGCTTTTTAGTAACTTTTATAACGCTGCCGGGGCGGCGCGATTTCACGAAAGTGACGGAATGGTAGCGATCGGATTGTCCGGCCTGAAACGCAGTCTTGTCGTTTCTACGGTGCTCTGCTGCGGCGTGATGACCGGCTGCACGAGCGTCGAATACACCTCTCAGGCCGAACTGACAGCTCTCCAGACCGTTGTGCCGACACCCAAGCCCGGCGAAGACGCCATGCTTGCCGCGGTTCCCACGGCAGAAGGCGCTGCCGGCCAGGCAGTCGCCGGCGCTGTCCTTCCCCAGACGCAGGCAGGTCCGTCGCTGACCGCAACGGCGATGCCGGCGGTCAGTGCTTCTCAGCCCGCCGATCTCACCATGCAGGCAGGCATGCAGCCGGCAGCCTATGCGCAAATCCCGCTGACGCCCGAAATGACCGCCATTCAGTCCGTCGTGCCGACGCCGCGCCCGGGCACGCCGGCACAGCCGGCAACGCAGCTTGCCTTTGCCGCCACCCCGCAGAACAGCGCGCTGGCAGCTCTTGCCGCGGTCGACACCACGCCGCGCTCCATGGATTACGGCTTCGACGAATCCGGGCCGATCGATCCGCCGACGGCGCCGCCGATGTTCAGCGACGACGACAAGGACGATGCGCCGACCGTCGAGAAGAGCTTCGTCTCCAAGCTGATCCAGAAATATTCGAAACTCTACGAAATTCCCGAAACGCTGCTCCACCGCGTCGTCCATCGCGAGAGCCGCTACAATCCGAAGGCCTACAACAAGCGCGGCTATTTCGGCCTCATGCAGATCAAATACAACACCGCCAAGTCGATGGGCTATGACGGTGCGCCGGGCGGCCTCTTCGACGCCGAGACCAACATCAAATATGCCGCGAAATATCTGCGCGGCGCCTGGCTCGTCTCCGACAGCAAGGAAGACGACGCGGTCCGCCTCTATGCGCGCGGCTATTACTACGACGCCAAGCGCAAGGGCATGAACGACATCGCCCAGGGCAACTACTGACATCGACGATTGAGACAAGCGCGCCGGCCTATGGCTGCGCTTGCCTGCGCTGCTGTGATCCGGCCTGCTGCTGCGGCGTGCCGGACGGCGGCAAGGCCGCCAGGATCGCCTTGAGAAGCGTGCGCGGCCGATAGTCGAGCCAGGATGGCGTCAGTCCGAGCCGGACGACGACAAGATTGGCGGACGGCACGATCGCCATGCTCTGCCCGTCATGCCCCGACAGCCAGAACGTGTCCTCCGGCAGCCCGAACGCGGCGCTTGAGCCGCCGCCGGGCGCGAGCCAGGCCTGGCCCTGCGTGTACTGGCCGTTGGAGGCCGCCGTCGGCGTGCGCATGGCGCCGACGAACCCCTCCGGCAACAGCCGCCGGCCGTTCCACACACCGTCCTGCAGCAGGAATTGCCCGAAGCGGGCCCAGTCATGCGCCGTTGCATAGAGATAGGAGCTTCCGGCGAAGGTCCCGCGCGCATCGAGTTCGAACACGGCGCTTGTCATGCCGAGCGGCGCAAACAACGCGTCGTGCGGATAGGAAAAGGCCGCCTGCGCATTGCCGACCCTGTCCATCCAGATGCGCGACAGAAGAACCGCCGCGCCGCTCGAATAGCGGAACCGCTTGCCGGGCGCGGCCTCCATCGGCGCATTGGCCGGCAGCGATACCATATCGGGGTCGAGATAAAGCATGCGCGTCACGTCGGCGACATCGCCATAATTCTCGTTGAAGGCAAGGCCGCTCTCCATGCCGAGCAGGTCGGAGACCTTGATCTTGGCGCGGGCATCGTCCTTCCACTGCGCCAGCAGATGATCGTCGTCGAAGGAGATCTTGCCGTCGAGCATCAGCCGGCCGAGGATCGCCGCATTCACCGTCTTCGTCATCGACCAGCCGATCAGCGGTGTCGTCGCCGAGAAGCCGGGGCCATAGGCTTCGGCCACGATGCGGCCATCGCGCACCACGACGATCGCCCGCATCGCCGGGCCGGCAAGCCTGGCATCGGCGAGCACCGCGGCGATCTTCCCGTCGGCATCGCCGACGCCCTCGCCTTGCGGCCAGGAGGCATCACTCGTCTCCATCCTGGCCGGCGGGTCGAAGGGCACAGCCTTCTCCGCCGCCTCGAAATCGCCGTCCGGCACGCTCGTGCAGCCGAGCCCATTGCGATAGAGCGCATAACTCGATGCGAACAGCCCCATGAAGCGCGCCGTCACCCGGCCGTTGTCATGATCGACGCTGACGCGCACCAGCCGCAGCAGCGGGTTTCCCGGCGCCTGCACGTCGTCCTCCAGCACATCGTCGGCATTGCGGCCTGATATGAAGACATTGGAGCAGACGATCTTGGCGGCATAGCCGTCGCCGACGCGCAGAAGCTCCGGCGGCCGGACGGATAGCCAGGCGGCGCCGGCAACGACGACGAGAACGAGAAGGAGAGCAAGCGCCTTCAGGACACGCAGCACAAATCGCATGGCATTCCTCCGAATGCCCGGAGAGAAGCAGGAATTCCGCCCGCCGGAAAGGGGGCGGCGCAAAGAAGATCCGTCCCCCCGATCACTTTCCGAGGAGGAGGATCCTTTCGAACGGCGCAGGCCCACAGCCCACGTCATCAAACTGTAGCAGTGGCGCGCTACACGCCCTGAACGCTAAAAAGGTGACAGACTCATGTCGGAATTTGCACCGGATGCCGGCTTCCGCAAGAACCGGAAACTCAAGGACGCCCTTCTCCGCCACAAGGCTTTTTCGAAGGATGGTTTTTCCGAGCGTCTCTTCGGTCTGCTCTTCTCCGGCCTCGTCTATCCGCAGATCTGGGAGGATCCGGATCTCGACATGCAGGCGATGGAGCTGAAGCCCAATCACCGCATCGTCACCATCGGCTCCGGCGGCTGCAACATGCTCGCCTATCTCTCCAAGGCGCCGGCCTCGATCGACGTCGTCGATCTCAACCCGCACCACATCGCGCTGAACCGCCTGAAGCTTGCCGCCTTCAAACATCTGCCCGGCCATGCCGATCTCGTCCGCTTCCTGGCGATGCCGAACGAGAAGTCGAACAGCCGCGCCTACGACCGGCATCTCGCCGCCAGGCTCGACGAGGCGACCCGCAGCTACTGGAACGGCCGCAAGTTCGGCCGCCGCCGCGTCACCGTCTTCGACCGCAACATCTACGAAACCGGCCTGCTCGGCCGCTTCATCGGCGCGGCCCATCTTCTTGCCCGCCTGCATGGCGTCAAGCTGCGCGAAATGACCAAGACCCGCTCGATCCGCGAGCAGCGCCAGTTCTTCGACGAACAGATCGCCCCCCTGTTCGAAAAGCCGGTCGTTCGCTGGATCACCGGCCGCAAGAGCTCGCTCTTCGGTCTCGGCATTCCCCCGCAGCAATATGACGAGCTCGCAAGCCTTGCCGACGATCATTCGATCGCGCCGGTGCTGAAGCACCGCCTGGAAAAACTCGCCTGTCACTTCCCGATGCGCGACAACTATTTCGCCTGGCAGGCCTTCGGCCGCCGCTATGCGGCCGCGGAGGAAGGCCCGCTGCCGACCTATCTGAAGCCGGAGCACTACGAAGTGATCCGCGCCAATGTCGATCGCGTCAACGTTCACCATGCAAGCTTTACCGAGCTTCTGGCCCGCGAGCCGGCGTCCTCGCGCGACCGCTACATCCTGCTCGACGCGCAGGACTGGATGACCGACGGGCAGCTGAACGACGTCTGGCGGGAAATCACCCGCACGGCGCGCGAAGGTGCCCGCGTGATCTTCCGCACCGCCGCCGAAAAGAGCATCATCGAAGGCCGCCTGTCTCCTTCGATCCGTGACCAGTGGGACTACTTCGAGGAGAAGTCGCGCGAGCTCACCGCGCTCGATCGTTCGGCGATCTATGGCGGCTTCCACATCTATGGGAAGAAGGCGTGAGCAAGGTCGGCGCCGAGACGGCAGGAAAGAGCGATCAACATGCCACCCTGATGGATGGCATGTACCGCTACCAGCGCCATATCTACGACCTCACCCGCAAATATTACCTCCTCGGCCGCGACAGCACGATCCGCAATCTCGACGTGCCTGATGGCGGCACTCTTCTCGAGGTCGGCTGCGGCACCGGCCGCAACATGGCCTTGGCCCACCGGCATTTCCCGACCGCAAAGCTGTTCGGCCTCGACATTTCCCAGGAAATGCTGATTTCGGCGCGCAAGACCTTCGCCACCAAGGCGACCATCCCGGAATTCCGCGTCGCCGACGCCACGGCCTTCACACCGCGCGAATTCGGCGTCAGCGGCTTCGACCGCATCCTCATTTCCTATGCCCTGTCGATGATCCCGGATTGGGAGCGCGCCGTCGATGCGTCGATCGCCGCACTCAATCCCGGCGGCCAGTTGCACATCGTCGATTTCGGCCAGCAGGAGGACCTGCCGCGCTGGTTCCGCCGCATGCTCCAGTCCTGGCTCGCCAAGTTCCACGTCACCCCGCGCTGCGATCTGCGCGAGGTGCTGGAAGCCCAGGCCGAAGAGAACAAGGCGCGATTGGTCTTCGAAACCGTCGGCGGCGGTTATGCCTGGCGGGCGGCAATTATCAGCAAGCGCTCATAATTCGCTTGAAACTAACCGATTTTTTACGTTGATATGGTGAAAAGAGGGTTATTCCTCTGCTGGGCTCGTCATTTTCGAAGGTCAGGCTGTGGGGCAAAGAGATCATTCGGTTCACGACGGGATACCCATGCGCCGGCTTTTGTTTTGCGTTCTGCCTCTGGCCATCATGCTCGCCGGCTGCTCCTCCTCCGGTTATGATTACCTCGAAACGGCATCGATCAAGCCGAAAATGCGCTTTAAGGATACCGATCCGCAGAATTTCGGCGAAAAGCACCCGCATCAGAATGATGTGCACGGCATCGACATCTCCAAATGGCAGGGCGATATCGACTGGGCGACGGTGAAGAATTCGGGCGTCGCCTTCGCCTTCATCAAGGCGACCGAGGGCAAGGACAGGCTCGACCCCCGATTCGACGAATATTGGCGCGAGGCGCGCGCCGCCGGCATCCCGCACGCCCCCTATCATTTCTATTATTTCTGCTCCTCGGCCGACCAGCAGGCCGACTGGTTCATCAGCAACGTGCCGAAGGAGGCGATGCGCCTGCCGCCGGTGCTCGACGTCGAATGGAACGGCGAATCGAAGACCTGCCGCTACCGTCCCGATCCGGCGACGGTGCGCGCTGAGATGCAGCGTTTCATGGACCGGCTGGAGGCCTATTATGGCAAACGGCCGATCATCTACACCTCGGTCGATTTCCACCGTGAGAATCTCGTCGGCTACTTCCCGGACTATCATTTCTGGGTGCGCTCCGTGGCCAAGCACCCCGAGGTGACCTATTCCGACCGCCGCTGGGCCTTCTGGCAGTATACCTCCACCGGCGTTGTTCCCGGCATCAAGGGGCCGACCGATATCAACGTCTTTGCCGGCAACGCAAAGAACTGGAACAACTGGGTCGCGACCGTTTCCAAGGATAGAAATTCTTAGTAACGTCTTTCAATCTTTCTTGCTTCCGTCACATTCCTCTGTGAAAGCGACGGGCATCCATTTGCTATTTGCTATAAGGACCGCATTCATGCACCGCTCGCTCGCAAGCCGCTCTGCACTCGCCCTCCTGTTTGCCCTGACCTTTGCCGACAGCGCGGCCGCCCAGCAGGCGCCTGCCGCCTCCGCTCCGGCGGCAGCGCCCTGCGGCGGCGATCTGTCCGCCTTCCTTGAGGGCGTCAAGGCCGATGCGATTGCCGCCGGCGCCAGTGCCGCGGCCGCCGACGAGGCGCTTGCCGGCGCCGAGATCGATCCCAAGGTGCTCAGCCGGGATCGCGCCCAGGGCGTCTTCAAGCAGACCTTCCTCGAATTCTCCCAGCGCACCGTCAGCCAGGCGCGCCTCGACATCGGCCGCCAGAAGATGAAGCAATATGCCGATGTCTTTGCCCGGGCCGAACAGGAATTCGGCGTTCCCGCGGGCGTCATCACCGCCTTCTGGGCGATGGAAACCGATTTCGGCGCCGTTCAGGGCGATTTCAACACCCGCAACGCCCTGGTGACGCTGTCGCATGACTGCCGCCGCCCCGAGCTCTTCCGCCCGCAGCTGATCGCCCTCATCGAAATGGTCCAGCACGGCGACCTCGACCCCGCCACCAATACCGGCGCCTGGGCCGGCGAGATCGGCCAGGTGCAGATGCTGCCGCGCGACATCATCGCCTATGGCATGGACGGCGATGGCGACGGCCATGTCCGCCTGAAGCAGAGCGGCCCTGACGCCGTCCTGACGGCGGCGAAATTCATCCAGCACCTCGGCTTCGAGCGCGGCCAGCCCTGGCTGCAGGAAGTCACCCTGCCCGACAATCTGCCTTTCGAGAAATCCGGCCTTGGCGGCACCATGAAGGCCAGTGACTGGTTCGCGCTCGGCGTCACCCCGCGCGACGGCAACACCGCCTTCGGCGATCTCGAAGGCGATCTCGTGCTGCCGCAGGGCCGCATGGGACCGGCCTTCATCGCCTACCCGAATTTCAAGATCTATCTCGAATGGAACAAATCGTTCATCTACACGACGTCGGCCGCCTATTTCGCCACCCGGCTTTCCGGCGCCCCGACTTATTCCAAGGGCACGCCTGAACAGGGGCTCGCCAACGAGCAGATGAAGACGCTGCAGACCAAGCTGCAATCGCTCGGCCATGATGTCGGCGAGATCGACGGCATCCTCGGCTCCGGTACGCGCGTTGCGATCCAGAAGGAGCAGCAGCGCCTCGGCATGCCGGCCGACGGCTGGGCGACGCCTGCCCTCCTCAACGCTCTCTGATCCCTGACAATTTTCCGCCACCCGCTTCGCAAGAAACGGGTGGCGCCGTTTTCCGCCTGCGCTAAGTCTGTACGAGGTTTTAGCTGGAGGACGCGGCGTGGACAGCAGAATGAATGCCTGGACCTGGGGGCTGCTGGTCCTGCTCGGCCTGATCTGGGGCGGCTCCTTTTTCTTTGCCCGCATCGCCGTCCAGCACGTGCCGCCGCTGACCCTCGTCTTCTTGAGACTACTGCTCGCAGCGACCGCGCTGCATGTCTATATTGCCGGCCGCTTCGATATCTATCCGATCCTCAAGGCCCGCTGGCGGGAATTCCTCATCCTCGGCGTCATCAACAATGTCCTGCCGCATGCGCTGATCTTCTTTGGCCAGACCCGCATCGGCGCCGGCCTTGCGGCAATCCTCAACGCGACGACGCCGATCTGGACCGTGCTCATCGCCAATTACCTCACCTCGGACGAGAAGCTCTCCTCGGCAAAGATCGCCGGCTGCCTCGTCGGCCTTGCCGGCACCATCGTGCTGATCGGCCCCAGCATCTCCACCGGCAGCGAAGCGCCGCTCTGGGCGCTGCTGCTTCCGGTGCTTGCCGCCGTCTCCTACGGTTTCGCCGCCACCTACGGCAAACGTTTCAAGGGCGTTCCCTCCCCCGTTACCGCCGCCGGCCAATTGACCGCCTCCTCGCTGATCGCATTGCCGCTGTCGCTGCTCGCCGATCGCCCCTGGGAGCTTGCCACGCCGCCGCTCGATGCGCTGCTTGCCATCCTGGCGCTGGCGCTGCTGTCGACGGCCTTCGCCTACATTCTCTATTTCCGGATCATGGCAATGGCCGGCGCCACGAACGCCTCGCTCGTCACCCTGCTGGTGCCGCCGGGGGCCATCCTTCTCGGCGTCCTCTTCCTCGGCGAAAGGCTCAGCCTCGCCGAATTCGCCGGCATGGCGCTGATCGGTTTCGGCCTCGTTATCCTCGACGGCCGCGCCTATCGCCTGTTGACGAAACCAGCCTAAGAACGGTTGCATTTCTCTATCTTTTCAACCTGTTGCATAGCCGCCATGTTTTGGGCGCATAGGTGAATCCGCAATCGCCTGATTTAACGCCGCGTTAAAATCTGTGAACAAAAATTAGCGATAAATTATCGTTTTATCTCAATAGCTTGAGAAAACGATCTTCGACTTATCCACCGGCCATTTCGGCGGTGCAGCATAAAATCCGCTTTCCAACCGACATATTTCAGACATAATATCGGCCGGTTAACGCGAGGAGACAGACATGGGACTCACGCAATCCTTGAATGTTCTGTTGGTCAGTGCGGCGTTCGCTTTCGTCCTATCCATGCTCTTCATCTGAGCCGGGATGACAAAAACGTAACGCTGATAGTGCCTAAACTCCCCTGATCAATCCGCCAATGAAAAAGCGCATGTCCCGCCCGACATGCGCTTTTCACTTTTGAGCGGAGACGAAAGATCAGGCAGCGGCGCCGGCGCTCTTTGCCGGGCGGCGGGAAAAGCCGAGGTTGTCGAGCACGGCGGAGACCAGCGGCGCGCGGTTCATCGTATAGAGATGGAACTCATCGATGCCACGCCGCACGAGATCCTCGATCTGTTCGGCGGCGACTTCGGCCGCGACCTTCGCCCGCTCTTCCGGCTTGTCGTCGTAGCCGGCGAAACGCTCGTCGAGGAAGGCTGGGATGATCGTGCCGCAGGCGCCGGCGAAGCGCTTCAGCTGCGTCAGGTTCTGGATCGGCATGATGCCGGGCACGATGGGAATCGAGACGCCGGCAGCCCGCACCCGCTCCAGATAACGTTCGAAATTGTCATTGTCGAAGAAGAACTGCGTCAGCGCCCGGTCGGCGCCGTTATCGGCCTTGCGCTTCAGCATCTCGATATCGGCGGCCGTATCACGGCTTTCCGGATGTTTTTCCGGATAGGCGGAGACCGAGATCTCGAAATCGCCGATCGCCTTCAGGCCGGCCACCAGCTCGGCCGCATTGGCGTAGCCGCCGGGATGCGGCTGGTAGGGCGCCCCCGCGCCGCCCGGCGCATCGCCGCGCAGCGCCACGAAATGCGTCACGCCAGCCTTGCGGAAGGTGTCGATCACCTGATGCGTCTCTTCCTTCGTCGCGCCGACGCAGGTCAGGTGCGAAGCGGTGGCAAGCGGCGTCTGCCCCAGGAAGCGCGTGACGGTCGACAGCGTCGGCGCCTTGGTGGTGCCGCCGGCGCCATAGGTCACCGAGACGAAATCCGGGTCCCAGTCCTGCAGCTTGCTGACGGTCTCCCAGAGCTGGCCTTCCATCTCTTCCGATTTCGGCGGGAAGAATTCGAAGGAGATCCCGATGTTGCGCCCGCGTGCTTCGTTGTTCAAAGCCATGTCATACTCTCCCGGCAAATGTAGGTTCGGCGCCTTCGCTTAGATGCGAAGCCATGAGGCGCCTCGGATCGCGCGCGAGCCAGACGGTGACCGTCAGCCCCTGCCCGCTCTGCTGACCCGGATGAAGATCGACGACCTGCTCGACATCGAGCCCGGTCTTGCGCAGCCAGTCGGACATCGCCTGGTGCGAGAAGCCGAGACGGACATGGGCATGTTCGTCGCGGAGATATTCGAGCGCGTGCGGCGCGAGGTCGATGACCACCAGCCGGCCGCCCGGCCGCAGCATGCGCGCCGCTTCCGCGATCGCAATCTCCGGCTGGTCGAAGAAATGCAGCACCTGATGGATCGTCACCAGATCGAAATCCTGTCCCTCGAACGGAAGGTTCAGGATATCGGCGTGGCGCACCGTCGCCTTGGTGATGCGGGATTTGTCGAGATTGGCGCGCGCCACGCTCAGCATGTCGCGGCTGGCGTCGACGCCGATGGCGCGGCGGTAAAGCCCCGACAGCAGCTCGAGGATACGACCGGTGCCGGTGCCGAGATCGAGCAGCGAATCGATCGGCTGGTTGCCGAGCAGCCGGATGACTGCGGCGTCCACTTCTTCGTCGGCCGCATGCAGCCGGCGAAGCTCGTCCCATTCCGCGGCGTTGCGGCTGAAATAGGCCTGGGCGCGTTCGGCGCGCTGGCGCTTGACCTGCGAAAGCCGCTCGCCGTCGCGAAGGATGGTCGGATCGTTCTCCGAGACATGCTTCAGCAGCGCCCGCACCAGCATGGCCGCCTTGCCGTCCTGCTTGAGCCGGAAATAGGCCCAGGCGCCTTCCTGATAGCGTTCGATCAGCTCGGCTTCGCCGAGCAGCTTCAGGTGGCGGGAGATGCGCGGCTGAGACTGGCCGAGAATTTCTGTTAGATCGGTGACCGTCAGATCGCCGCCATCGAGAAGCGCCAGAAGACGCAGACGCGTAGGCTCCCCGGCCGCCTTCAAGACGTCCACCAGCCCATCCAGTCCCAGCTTCAAAGGTTCGCTCATTACCCGCCCAATCAAGATATAAAGATATCTTTATGTGATTTGAAAAGCGGTGGCAAGCGACAATTCGCACTCTCCGCGAAATTGCCTGCTCAAATTGCGACAGAGCCCCAATGCATAATGCCCGAGCGCGCGCAGCGATTTCAAGAGGCCGATATCCATCAGAAACAAAGATTTAGACGCGCCGCATGAGTGAGATTCGAGGCGGCACGTTTATACAACAAAGCCCCGGACGAACCGGGGCTCAGCTTGTTGAAAACCTCTCTTTTGTCGCGACCCCATCCTCGGCCTTGTGCCGAGGATCTGCTCCGCATCGACCGTCGCAGATGCTCGGGACAAGCCCGAGCATGACGAAAGAGGAGTTGGCGACCTCGGTCGCAGGCCTGACCGACAGGAGGCAATCAGCGCGTCAAGCGCTTATGAGCCTGGCTGCCCGGGTTCAGCGCATCGGGGCCGAGGCGGCGGACCTTGTCCTGTTCGTAATCCTCGAAGTTGCCTTCGAACCATTCGACATGGCCCTCGCCTTCGAAAGCGAGGATATGCGTCGCCAGGCGGTCGAGGAACATGCGATCGTGGCTGATGATGATGGCGCAGCCGGCGAAGTTCTCCAGCGCGTTTTCAAGCGCGCCCAGCGTTTCCGTGTCGAGGTCGTTGGTCGGTTCGTCGAGCAGCAGAACGTTGCCGCCTGATTTCAGCATCTTGGCGAGGTGCACGCGGTTGCGCTGGCCGCCCGAGAGATTGCCGACCTTTTGCTGCTGATCGCCGCCCTTGAAGTTGAAGGCGCCGCAATAGGCGCGGGAGTTCATGTCGAACTTGCCGAGCTTGATGATTTCGGCGCCGCCGGAGATCTCTTCCCAGACCGTCTTGTCGGCGGCAAGCGCGTCGCGGCTCTGGTCGACATAGCCGAGATGCACGGTCTCGCCGATGCGGATCGAGCCGCCGTCGGGCTTTTCCTGACCGGTGATCATCTTGAACAGCGTCGTCTTGCCGGCGCCGTTCGGGCCGATGATGCCGACGATGCCGCCCGGCGGCAGCTTGATCGACAGGTCGTTGATCAGCGTGCGGCCTTCGAAGCCCTTGGTGATGCCTTCCATCTCGATGACCACCTGGCCGAGACGCTCGCTGACCGGGATGATGATCTGCGCGTCGCCGGGACGCTGCTTCTCGGCGGCCTCCACCAGCTGCTCGTAGGACTTGATGCGCGCCTTGGACTTGGCCTGACGGGCCTTCGGGCTGGAGGCGATCCATTCCTGTTCGCGACTGATCGCCTTCTGACGCCCGGCCTCTTCGCGGTTTTCCTGCAGCATGCGCTTGGCCTTCGCCTGCAGGTAGGCCGAGTAGTTGCCTTCATAAGGAATGCCGCGGCCGCGGTCGAGTTCCAGGATCCAGCCGGTGACGTTATCCAGGAAGTAGCGGTCGTGGGTGATCATCATCACCGCGCCCGGATAGTCGCGCAGGTGCTTTTCGAGCCAGGCGATGGTTTCGGCGTCAAGGTGGTTGGTCGGTTCGTCGAGCAGCAGCAGATCCGGCTGCGACAGCAACAGGCGGCAGAGCGCGATACGGCGGCGCTCACCACCCGAAAGCGTGGTCACATCCGCATCGCGCGGCGGGCAGCGCAGGGCTTCCATCGCCATCTCGACCTGGCTTTCCAGATCCCAGAGATTCTGGCTGTCGATGATATCCTGGAGCTTCGCCCCCTCTTCCGCCGTCTCGTCCGAATAGTTCATCATCAATTCGTTGTAGCGATCGACGATGGCCGTCTTGGAGGCAACGCCTTCCATGACGTTCTCGAACACGGTCTTGGCGGGATCGAGCTGCGGCTCCTGCTCGAGATAGCCGACCGTCGCACCCTCGGCGAGCCAGGCTTCGCCGGTATATTCCTTGTCCTTGCCGGCAATGATGCGCAGCACGGTGGATTTACCGGCGCCGTTCGGGCCGAGGATACCGATCTTGGCATCGGGGTAGAAGGAAAGGTGGATATTCTCCAGGATCTTCTTGTTGCCATAGGCCTTGTTGAGGCCGGACATGTGATAGATGAACTGACGTGCCATACTGCGCTGCTCCGGGCGGGAAACTTCGATTGTGCCGCTATGTAGGCGAAACAGCGCCTGCGGGCAACGCCGAAACCCGGTTTACGCAGGATTTCCGGTCAGAAGCCCGCAGCGTCGACGACGCCCTCATTGCAGCCGAACGAGGTTTTTCCCGCTCCCTGGATCAGATCGCCGAGCGCCGCGGTTTTTGCCGATGCCGTCCCCGCGTCCTGGGAAAGCCCGATCGTCAGCTCGCTGATCACCCTGACATTGCCGGCCCGGCGGCAGCTCATCTTGACGCGGTCGCCGGCCCCCGGGCCGAAGCTCTTGTCGAAAGCCGCCTTGATCGCCTCGGCCTTGACCGTCTTGCCGATATTGGCGGCAAAGAGATCGCGCACGGCCGAGGCATTGAGTGCGGTTAGTAGATGCATGCTGACGCCGAAATAATCTTCCGCACTCATCTTCGTGCAAGTGCCGTGCTTGACCCATTCATGCCGGTCCAGGCCGGATTGCGTGCCGGGCATCGCTTTTGCGAGGGCGGCTTGCGTCTCGGACGCCAGCGTCACCGCCGGCAGCTTGTTCCAGTCGCCGTCCTTGTCCACGCTTTTCTGGTCGTCGCTCACGCCGCAGTAATCCTGCTTCATCGGCCAGAGCCCGTGCAGCGAGAAGTTCGTCGCATCAGGACGCTCACCTGTCTGGCTCGCGCATTCAGCCTTCTTCTGGTTGGTCTGGCAGAAGGCGGGCTGCCAGCTCGCAGCCAGAATGAAGCGGGTGCGTCCGCCGCCCTCCTGCGCCGTGGCGGCGCCGGCAAGAACCATCGACACGGCAAACGCCAGGGAACGCAACTGCATGCTGATCATTTCAACCCCCAAAAGAACAATACAGGAACAAATAAGCACGAAGCATGAAAGCCCGCAACCCTGAATCGCAGCAAGGCCGTAAAATTGTTATCGGATAAATCAAGCGCTGATGTTGCATTTACTGGCCGATCTGGTCTCTTGCGACAGGGAGGATCTGCATGTTTTCAGATACGCAAAGGCTGGCCTTGCCGGAGGCGTCGCTCGCCTATCACAATGCCGAGGCCGCCGGCCCGGCGCGCGGGATCCTGCTGATATCGCACGGGCTTGCCGAACATTCGAAACGCTACCCGGTCTTCGCCGAGGCGATGGCGGCGCGCGGCTATCATGTCTATGCCCATGACCACCGCGGCCATGGCGAGACGACGGCGCCCGACGCGCCGATCGGCCGCTTCGCCCGGCGCGGCGGCGTCGACAGGGTGATCAGCGACGTCATCGCCATGCGCACCCATGCGGTCTCCCGCCATCCCGGCTTGCCGGTGATCCTTTTCGGCCATTCGATGGGCGGCCTCATTGCCCTCAACGCCGCCGTCACGGCGCCGGCCGATTTCGACGCCGTCGCTGTGTGGAATTCGAATTTCGCCGCCGGCCTTGCCGGTCGCGCCGCCCAGGTTATCCTCCTTGCCGAGCGCATGCTGAAAGGCTCGGACGTGCCGAGCGGCCTCCTTCCCAGGCTCACCTTCGGCGCCTGGGGCAAATCCATTCCCGGCCGCCGCACGGAATTCGACTGGCTGTCGCGTCTTCCCGCCGAAGTCGACAAATATGTCGCCGATCCGCTCTGCGGTTTCGAGGCATCGGTCTCGCTCTGGCTCGACGTCTTCGAACTGACCTTCCGCGCCCCGCAGAGGATCCACCTCGACCGGCTGCCGCGCGACATGCCGATCCATCTCGTCGGCGGTGGACAGGACCCGGCGACGGAAGGTGGAAAAGCCATCCTCTGGCTGTCAAACCATTTGAAAGGCCGGGGCTTCTCCCGTATCAGCACATTGATATATCAGGATATGCGGCATGAAACGCTGAACGAACTCGGCGCGGATGCCGCGATCGCAGCCTTCGCGGATTGGTGCGATGAAACCGTCGCCGGGCTGCGCGCGACCAAATCCTGAGCAACAGGGAACCCATCATGCCGAGCACCGCCGCCCGCCCCGCTCCTTCCGCCTCCGAGGTGACGACGGGGCTTGCGCTGATGTTTCTCTCGGTGATGGTCTCGCCCCTCATCGATATCTTCGCCAAGCTCGCGGTGGTGACCGTCCCCTCCGCCGAGATCACCGCTGCCCGTTTCGCCGTCCAGGCGCTCTGCATGCTGCCGATCGTGATCTGGCGGCGCTGCTTCATCGATTTTTCCTGGCGCCAGAACCTGTTCCACGCCATCCGCGGCGCGATCATCACCGTCTCGATGGTCTCCTTCGTCACCACGCTGAAATATATGGCGGTCGCCGATGCGATCGCCATCTTCTTCGTCGAGCCGATCATGCTGACGATCCTCGGCGGCATTTTCCTGAAGGAAACGATCGGCTGGCGGCGCTATACGGCCTGCGGCGTCGGCTTCTTCGGGGCGATGCTGATCATCCAGCCGAGCTTCCAGGAGGTCGGCTACGTCGCGCTGCTGCCCGTCGTCAGTGCGCTCTGCATCGCGACCTTCGTCCTGATGACCCGTGTCCTCTCGCATCGGGAAGACCCCTGGTCGATGCAGTTCCAGATGGGCATCTGGGGCCTCATCTTCTGCACCATCCTGCTTCTCGTCGGCGAAGGAAGCGGCTCCGATATCTTCGATCCGGTCATGCCCGAAGGCAGCGCCTGGTTCTATCTCGCCGGCGTCGGCGCCACGGCCGCAACGGCCGGCATCCTCGGCGTCTATGCCTATCGTGCAGCACCGGCCTCGACGCTCGCGCCACTGCAATATTTCGAGATCGTCTCGGCGACGATCTTCGCCTGGCTTGTTTTCGGCGACTTCCCGGACGCCATCAAATGGCTCGGCATCATGATCATCATGGCGTCGGGCTTCTACATCCTCTGGCGCGAGCGCCGCTTTGCTTCAAAGCCCGTATCCGATACATCTGAGGTGACGCTGGCGCCATAGACATTGCCGGGAGGAACATGACGGAGACCGTGACCAAAAAGCCGCCGCTTGCCGGCATCAGGGTGATCGAGCTTGCCCGCGTGCTTGCCGGTCCCTGGGCAGGGCAGATGCTTGCCGATCTCGGCGCCGATGTCATCAAGGTCGAAAATCCCGACGGCGGCGACGATACGCGCCAATGGGGTCCGCCCTTCGTCGAGGGTGCGGACGGCGAAAACCTCTCGGCCGCCTATTACCACGCCGCCAATCGCGGCAAGCGCTCCGTCACCGCCGACCTGAAAAGCGCGGAAGGCCAGGATCTCGTCCGCCGCCTGGTTGCGTCAGCCGATGTGGTTATCGAGAATTTCAAGCTCGGCGGCCTCGTCAAATATGGGCTCGATTACGACAGCCTGCGCCGGATAAATCCAAAACTCGTCTATTGCTCGATCACCGGCTTCGGCCAGACCGGCCCCTATGCCAGCCTCGCCGGCTACGACTATATCGTCCAGGGCATGTCCGGCTTCATGTCGATCACCGGCGAACCGGGCGGCCAGCCGATGAAGGCGGGTGTCGCGATCGCCGATATCTTCACCGGCATCTATGCGGTCTCCGCCATCGAAGCCGCTTTGATCCATGCGCTGAAGTCGGGCGAAGGCCAGCTGATCGACATGGCGCTGCTCGACGTGCAGTCGGCCGTGCTCGCCAATCAGAACATGAACTACCTCATCTCCGGCGCCGCGCCGACCCGCCTCGGCAATGCCCATCCGAATATCTCGCCTTACGAGGTCGTGCCGGCGGCCGACGGCTATTTCATTCTCGCGGTCGGAAACGACGGCCAGTTCCGCCGCCTCTGCGCCATCCTCGGCCTGGACGCGATATCAGGCGACGAGCGTTTTTCCACCAACAAGGCCCGCGTTGCCAATCGCGGCGAGGTGCGCCGCCTCATCTCCACCGAGACGCTGAAATGGCAGAAGGCGGATCTCCTGAAGGCCTGCGAGGAGAATGCGGTTCCATCGGGCGCGATCAACACGATCGAAGAGATGTTCGCCGACCCGCAGGTGCAGGCCCGCGGCTTGCGCATCGACCTTGCCGATGCCGCCGGCACCCTCATCCCGGGCGTCAGAACGCCGATCGTGCTGTCCGAGACGCCGCTGCATTACATCAGGCCGAGTCCGCGTCTCGGCGAACATAACGAAGAAATTCTCACCGAACTCGAAGAGCGCGAGAGGAAGGCATCGTCATGAAGAAGACCGGCGGGGAACTGATCGTCGAGGCGCTGAAGGCGAACGGCGTCAAACGCCTCTCCTGCGTGCCCGGAGAAAGCTTCCTCGCCGTCCTCGATGCGCTGCGCGACAGCGATATCGACGTCCTCGTCTGTCGCCAGGAAGGCGGCGCGGCGATGATGGCGGATTGCTGGGGCCGGCTGACCGGCGAACCCGGCATCTGCATGGTCACCCGCGGCCCGGGCGCCACCAACGCCTCCGCCGGGCTGCACATCGCCAGGCAGGATTCGATCCCGATGATTCTCTTCATCGGCCAAGTGCAGCGGGAAGCGCGCGAGCGCGAGGCCTTCCAGGAGGTCGAGTTCCGCCGCGCCTTCACCGAATTCGCCAAATGGGTGGGTGAAATCGACGACGCCGCCCGCATTCCCGAATTCGTCACCCGCGCCTTCGCGGTCGCCACCTCAGGCCGTCCCGGCCCCGTCGTGCTGACGCTGCCGGAGGACATGCTGCGCGACGAGGTGGAGGCACCCCGCGCCAAGCGCTACACCCGCGTCGAGGCCCATCCCGGCCGCAGGCAGATCGACGATTTCTATCTGCGCCTGCTAAAAGCCGAGCGACCGATGGTGATCCTCGGCGGCACCCGCTGGGATGCCGATGCCGTCGCCGATTTCGCAAGCTTCGCCGAGCGCTTCCAACTGCCCGTCGGCTGCTCCTTCCGCCGGCAGATGCTGTTCGATCATCTCCATCCCTGTTATTCAGGCGATGTCGGGATCGGCATCAACCCGGCGCTCGCCAAGGAGATCAGGGAGAGCGACCTTCTGATCCTGCTCGGCGCCCGCATGTCGGAAATGCCGTCCTCCTCCTACACGCTGCTCGACATCCCCTACCCCCAGCAATCGCTGGTCCATATTTATCCCGATGCCTCCGAACTCGGCCGCATCTACCGCCCGGATCTCGCCATCTGCGCAGCGCCTTCCGATTTCGTCGCGGCACTCGCCGATCTGGAAGCGCCGGCCGAGCCGCACTGGGCGGAGCGCACCGAGCGTATGCATCAGGCCTATCTTTCCTGGTCGAAGCCGCCGGCGACGGGTCCAGGCGCCGTCCATATGGGGCCGATCATGGAATGGCTGGAGGCCAACACCGGGCCGGAGACGATCTTCACCAATGGCGCCGGCAATTACGCGACCTGGCTGCACCGCTTCCATCGCTTCCGCCGCTTCAACACGCAAGCCGCCCCGACCTCCGGCTCGATGGGCTACGGCCTGCCGGCCGCCGTCGCCGCCAAGCGGCTCTTTCCCGAGCGGGAGGTCATCTGCTTTGCCGGCGACGGCTGTTTCCTGATGCATGGCCAGGAATTCGCCACCGCCATCCGCTACGGCCTGCCGATCATCGCAATCGTCGTCAACAACGGCATGTACGGCACGATCCGCATGCATCAGGAGCGCGAATATCCCGGCCGCGTCAGCAGCACAGATCTGACCAATCCCGATTTCGCCGCCCTTGCCCGCGCCTATGGCGGCCACGGCGAAACCGTGGAAACCACTGAGGAATTCACCCCGGCCTTCGAGCGGGCGCGCCAAAGCGGCAAGCCGGCGATCATCGAAGTCAAGCTCGACCCCGAAGCGATCACGCCGACCAGAACGCTCTCGGAAATCGCGCAAACAAAAAGCCGGTGAGTCCGTGGCTGGCTCCATTCAGAGTCAGTCCGGAACCCACCGGCTTCAGCCGATCAAACGGCAGGACTTTTAGTCGAGCGCGGCCGTGACGATGAACTCGACCTTGTACTTCGGCGCAGCGAGCTTGGCTTCGCTGGTGGCGCGGGCCGGCGGATTGGCCGGATCGATCCAGGCTTCCCAGGCTGCGTTCATCTCGCCGAAATAAGCGATGTCGGAGATATAGACGAGGGTCTGCAGGATCTTCGACTTGTTGCTGCCGGCGGCGGCCAGCAGGCGGTCGACCTCGGCCAGCGCGGACTTGCACTGATCGGTGACGCTTTCACCTTCGCCGACCTGGCCTGCGAGATAAACCGTGTTGCCGTGAATGACAGCGCCGCTCATGCGCGCGCCGACGTCGATACGCTTAATGCTCATCATAGTCTCCTGAGTGAATGGAAAGTGGCGGCGCTGCAGTGCAGCGCCGGAAATCAGCGCCTAATGGCGGTTTAGCTGCGGATATGGTGCGTCTTCTGATAGATCGCCGTCGAGCGGGCGCCCGAGCGGCAATAGCCGAGCATCGGCCGCGGGAATTCGTCGAGCGCATCGACCATGCCCTGCACCGCTTCCTCGGTCACGCCCATCGGCCCGACCGGCACGTGGGAGATCTCGAGACCGAGCTCCTTGGCGCGCGCCTCGATCACGGAAAACGACGTCTGGTCGGGGCTTTCGTGGTCGGGACGGTGGCAGACGATCGATTTGAAGCCCATCGCTTTGATCTCGTCGAGATCCTCGAGGGTGATCTGACCCGAAACCGAATATTCATCGTCGATCTGGCGAATATCCATCGTCTTGTCTCCTGATAAATCGTGGGCTGAAGGTCTACGACGGGAGGCCGTAGAGCGTCAACAAACACTTCGCTTACCGGAAGGCAAAGCTCAGCGCATAGCTGCGGCTTTCGCCTGATGCCAGCATGTTGAACTCGCCGGCGGCCTCGAGTTCGTCGCGCAGGACCCAGCGGTGCGAGACGGGCTCGATGCCGATGATATGGGCCGGCGCCTTCTGGTTCCGCCAGACCTGCAGATAGGGCAGCGTATCGGCACGGAAACGCACACAGAGCGTCCTGTCGCCGATCGCGGCGATCGGGCCGAGCTGGACTTCCGCGAACCCCTCCTCCGTCGCTGTCGCCGGCACGCAGAAGATGCCACCCGGTTCCTCGCCGAAGGTCCATGGAAAGCCGCCGTTCTCCAGCATAGGCCCTTCGAGCCGCGTACCGTCGTCCAGCCACTTGCCGCCGGTGTTGATGTGATACATCAGGAAGGTCGGCACCGTCTGGTCGCTGGTATTGACGACGCGGTCGTCGAGGCGCACCTCGCCGGTCGCCCCGTCGATCCGCCAGAGCCGCTCGATGCGCTGCGGCAGCCCCTCGACGGTGGTGATGTCGATATCGGCGCGGCATTCGGCATTGCCGTTCTCGAACTTCGTCCACAGCACCTTCGCCGCATGGCCGGAGGCCGATCCGTGCAGCGGATAGACCTTGCCGTCGGCCCGGCCGGCGATCGGCTGGCGATGGCGGATATGGTCCGGCCCGCAGGTGAAGAGGAAGCCTTCGAGCGAGTGATCGATTCGCGGATCGCCATCGTCTGGAATGGCGCGCTTCGGCGCGATATCGACGCCCTCGACGACGCATCCGCCGATATCCAGCACCGATGTTTCATCCAGCATCAGGCGCGGCCCGCTTGCGGCGGCAAATTCGATCATCGCAGTCTCCTCAAAGCTTTATCGGCCGTCGTACGGTTAGGTTTTGCACTGCCATTCGTCAATCGGCGCGGTTCCCGTCTTGCGCTTTTGCCGCAACCATGGATTTTGCGGAACTGAGGCGAAGAGGCAAACGTTTATGAGTAAAAGGAAATCTTAGTGATTTTCATATTTTGTTCAGCACGGTTTCATAAATTCCACACTAGCGTCAAAATTCGCGGGTGTGTGTCTGCCCAGTCACTGTTCGAGGTGTGAGACGTGAATCGCTTTTTGAAGTCGGCATTTTCCGTTGCGGCCGTGCTGGCGGCCCTTGCTGCCGCAGCGCCCGAGGCAGGCGCGCAGCAGTTCCGCGACCGGCGCCAGGGCGACATCGTGCTGGTCACGCCGAACGGCGAGATCCTCGATTACGTTCCGCAAGGTTTTGCCTATGCCCGCGACCGCAGCGGCAACCGCGTGCTGATCGACGGCTACGGCAATATCGTCGCCACCGAGATGCGCGCCCGCGGCTATTATCCGCCGCGCCCCGGCCCGCGCGACGGCTATGCCGACCAGTACGGCAACGATCCCTATTATGCCGATGACAACCAATACGGCGATACGCGCTATTCCGAGCGCGGCGCAGTCACCGGCGGCATCCCGCGCGATGCGGCGATCGAACGCCAGCCGCTCGGCGAGCAGCCCTATCCCGACGACAACAGCATCGGCAATCCGCAGTCGGGCGACGACTATGCCTCAATCGATCCCGACCAGCAGATCCCGCCCGCCGATGCGCCGAGAACCGCGCCCGAAGAGCCCGTCATCACGCTCAAGGACAAATCGAAGCCGGAGATCGTCGCGCTGCAGGTCTTCCTCGATCGCGCCGGCATCTCCCCCGGCGTCATCGACGGCCATATGGGATCGAACGTCACCAAGGCGATCTATGCCTATGACCAGATGACCGGCTCCAAGCTCGATCCAAACAATACCGACGCCATTCTCGAAGAACTGCGCATGACCGGCGGCCTGCCCGTCGTCAGCTACACGATCACCCCGGCCGATGCCGCCGGTCCCTTCGTCGCGGAGATCCCGGAAGACTATTCGCATAAGGCGCTGCTGCCGTCGCTCGCCTTTACCTCGACCACGGAAATGCTCGCCGAGCGCTTCCACATGGACGAGGCCTTCCTCAAGGAGATGAACCCCGGCGCCGATTTCAGCGTTCCCGGCACGGTGATCAAGGTCGTCAATCCCGGCGAAGCGAAGACTGGCGAAGTTGCCCGCATCATCGCCGACAAGGGCCGCAAGCAGGTCTTCGCCTATGACGGCGCCGGCAATCTGCTCGCCGCCTATCCGGCATCGATCGGTTCCACCGACACGCCCTCCCCCTCGGGCACCGTGACGGTCGAGCGCGTCGCATTCAATCCCGGCTATACCTATAATCCGAAGATCAATTTCCAGCAGGGCGCCAACGACAAGATCCTCAACATCCCGCCCGGCCCGAACGGCCCGGTCGGCACCGTCTGGATGGCGCTCTCCAAGCCGACCTACGGCATTCACGGTACGCCCGAGCCTTCCAAGATCGGCCGCACCCAGAGCCATGGCTGCATCCGCCTGACCAACTGGGATGCGACCGAACTCGCCAAGATGGTCAAGCCGGGCGTGACGGTGGAATTCGTCGACTGACCTCCATCGCTGCAATGTGAAAAAGGCCGCCGGATCAATCCGGCGGCCTTTTCGTTTCAATGCAGAGATAGTCAGGCCGCCGTCGCCATGCGGGCCGAGGCCGGCAGCCGGACCGGCAGCTTGCGCATCATTTCCTCGGCGAAACAGGTGGCGTTCTCGCGCGCCTTGTCGAGATTGCTGACGCGCGTGGGATCGATCGTGTGTAGTGTGCCGCCACAGTCGAAGATGTCGCGGAAGGCCGAGCGTTCGATGATCGCCGTATCCAGAACCGGCACGTGACGCTCGCTGAGCAGCGACTTGACGAGTTGCAGCGCCCGGGTCGTCACCATCGAATTGACGCGGGTCAGCACCACCGAATGGCCGATCTTGATGCCTGCCTTCTCGTCCAGATATTGCAGCAGTTCGAGCACCTGTGCGCCGCCGCGCGCGTCCATCGCACAGCCCTGGATCGGGATCAGCACGTGGTCGGAAAGGCCGACGGCGGTGGCGAGCAGCGGATTGCGCGCGCCCGGCAGGTCGACGATGAAATAGTCGGTATTGTGCTTGTTCTCGCTGATATGCTGCGGCAGCGAGGCGGTGGTCACGAAATCGATCACCGACACATTGGGCACATGGCCCGAGATCTCATGCCAGCGTGAAATCCAGTGCTGCGGATCGGCGTCGAGAATGGTGACGCGGAAACCCTTGCGGGCAAGCTCTGTCGCGAGCAGGAGAACAGCGGTCGTCTTGCCGGCGCCGCCCTTGGTGTTTGCGAAAGTAATGACTGGCATATCAGGTCCTCGGAGGGAAATGGCGCGAGCCGGCATCGCTCTTTTGCGCACTGTCGGAGCATCGTGCGGTTAAGCCATCCTTTACAATCATGGTTAACAAATTCCGAACGCGCCCGGCGAAATTGCAGCCGGTATTTTTCACATCCCTAAAACTCAGGATGCCACCGGAACAAAAAAGCCCGGAAAGCCGAGCTTTCCGGGCCAGTATGAGATCCGCCGTCAATTCTCAGAAGCAATCCCTGAACAACGCCTTGGTATTTTCGAGCGTCATCGCAACCGGGTTGCCACCGGCACTCGGGTCCTCGATCGCCATGGCCGACAATTCGTCGATGCGGTCGGGGGCGATTCCCATCGCCGTCAGCGTTTCCGGCACGCCGAGGTCGGAACGAAGCTTCAGCACATAATCGTAGAAGCCGTCGAAGCCGCCTGATATGCCCAGATAGGCGGCCGCACGGCCGATCTTCTCCTCGATCGCGGCGCGATTGAAGCGCAGCACCGCCGGCATGACAACCGCATTGGTCATGCCGTGATGGGTGTTGTAGACCGCGCCGATCGGATGCGACAGCGCATGGATGGCGCCGAGCCCCTTCTGGAAGGCGACCGCGCCCATGGCGGCGGCCGACATCATGTTGGCGCGGGCTTCGAGGTCGGTTCCTTCCCTGTAGGCGCGCGGCAGGAATTCCTTGACGAGCCGCATGCCTTCCAGCGCAATGCCCGCCGACATCGGATGATAGAAGGGCGAGGAATAGGCTTCCAGGCAATGGGCGAAGGCATCCATGCCGGTGCCGGCCGTGATGATCTTCGGCATGCCGACCGTCAACTCGGGGTCGGAGATGACAACGCCCGGCAGGAACTTCGGATGGAAGATGATCTTCTTCACATGCGTTTCGGAATTGGTGATGACGCTGGCGCGGCCGACTTCCGAGCCGGTGCCCGCCGTCGTCGGCACGGCGACGATCGGCGCAATGCCCTCGACGCTGGCGCGCGTCCACCAGTCGCCGACGTCCTCGAAATCCCAGACGGGGCGCGACTGGCCGACCATGAAGGCGACGCACTTGCCGAGATCGAGACCCGAGCCGCCGCCGAAGGCGACGACGCCGTCATGGCCGCCGTCCTTGAAGGCCTTGATGCCGGCTTCGAGGTTTTTCTCGTTCGGGTTCGGATCGACTTCGGCGAAGGTCGCCCGGCCAAGGCCGGCATCTTCGAGGATATCGAGCGCGTTCTTGGTGATCGCCATCGAGGCGAGGCCGCGGTCGGTGATGAGCAGCGGCTTCTTCATGCCGAGGCTCTTGCAGGCATCGGCCAGTTCCTTGATGCGGCCCCGGCCGAGCTTGACCGATGTCGGATAACTCCAGTTTGCGGTGATGTTGCTGCTGCTCATGCTGTGACTTTCTTCAGGTGGAAGGATTTCGGGCGCGTCAGATTCTGGAAGCCGATGATCGACAGCGAGCCGCCGCGGCCGGTCTCCTTAACGCCGGTCCAGCAGAGCGCCGGATCGAGGTAGTCCGCGCGGTTCATGAAAACGGTGCCGGTTTCGATCTCGCGGCCGAGACGCCCTGCCCGCTCGGCATCTTTGGTCCAGAGCGAAGCCGTCAGCCCGTATTGGCTGTCGTTCATCAAGGCGAGTGCCTCCTCGTCGCTCTTCACCTTCATGATGCCGACCGCCGGACCGAAGGTCTCCTCGCGCATGAAGGCCATGGAATGGTCGACATCGACGAGGACCTGTGGTGCCAGATAGGCGCCGCCGTCATCCTGCGGGAAAAGCTTCGGATCGACCAGCGCCTTGGCGCCCTTCGAAACCGCATCGGCAATCTGCTCGCGCACCACCTTGGCGAAACGCTTGTTCGCCATCGGCCCCAGCGACGTCTCGGGATCGAGGGGATTGCCGAGCTTATAGTTCGAAACCCAGGCGACCGACTTCTCGACGAAAGCGTCGTAGAGGGATTCGTGCACATAGATGCGCTCGATGCCGCAGCAGCACTGGCCGGAATTATAGGTGGCGCCGTCCATCAGCGTATCGACGGCCGCATCGAGATCGGCGTCTTCCATCACATAACCCGGATCCTTGCCGCCGAGTTCGAGGCCGAGGCCGGTAAAGGTGCCGGCGGCGGCCCGCTCCATCGACCGCCCGCCTTCCACCGATCCGGTGAAGTTGACGAAATTGAAGCTGCCGGCGGCAATCAGCGCCGAGGTCGTCTGATGATCGAGGAAGACGTTTTGGAACACATCTTCCGGCACACCCGCTTCGACGAAAGCCTGCATCAGCCGCTCGCCGACGAGCAACGTCTGCGACGCATGTTTCAGCACCACGGTATTGCCGGCCATCAGCGCCGGCGCGATCGTGTTGATCGCCGTCATGTAGGGATAGTTCCACGGCGCGACGACGAAGACGACGCCATGCGCTTCTCGCTCGATGCGGCGCTCGAAACGCTCGCTTTCCTCGACGACGAGAGGTGCCAGCGCATCGGCCGCGATCGAAGCGACATAATTGGAGCGCTCGTTGAAGCCCTTATATTCGCCGCCGTACTTGACCGGCCGGCCCATCTGCCAGGCAAGCTCCGGCACGACGATGTCGGACATCTCGTTCAGCCGCGCGACACCCTTCAGCACGAGCTGAACGCGCTCTTCGAGCGGCCGTTTCGCCCAGGCCTTCTGCGCCTTGCGGGCGCGCGCCACCACATCCTTGGCGGCGTCGAGCGAAAGCGCCGGGCGCTCCGCGTAAACCGATCCGTCGATCGGTGAAATGCATTGGATCATTGCCATGATCGATTTCCGTCCTCGTATTGATCAAAAATTCCGTCGGAGCCGTAGCCCCTCATCCGCCTGCCGGCATCTTCTCCCCGCTTGCGGGGAGAAGGGGATATGCCGCAACCTCGCTGTTCCCCACTAACCTCTCGCGGGGCACGTCCCCTCTCCCCGTTCACGGGGGTCCGAAGGACGGGTCGAGACCCGCGGCTCGACCCCGGTCGGGTTAGGGTGAGGGGCAAGCAACTCGCAAAATGCTATTAAGCTCTTTCGAACCCGCGCGCCACTTCCCAATCGGTGATGCGGCGGTCGTATTCTTCCTGCTCCCATTCGGCAGCACGCGTATAGTGGTCGATCACATCGTCGCCGAAGGCTTTGCGCAGCATTGCCGATTCCGTCATCGCAGTCGTGGCTGCGCGCAGCGTGCGCGGAATTTCGCGGATATCCTTGCCGCCATAGGCGTCGCCGACGAAGGGGGCTTCGAGTTCCAGCTTGTTTTCAATTCCGTCGATGCCGGCGGCAAGCAGCGCGGCGAAGGCGAGATAGGGGTTGAGATCGGAGCCGCCGACGCGGCATTCGATGCGGATCCCCTTGGTCTCCTCGCCGCAGAGGCGGTAGCCGGCGGTGCGGTTGTCCTTGCTCCAGATCGCCTTGGTCGGCGCAAAGGTGCCGGCCATGAAGCGCTTGTAGGAATTGATGTAGGGTGCCAGGAAATAAGTGATCTCGCTCGCATGGGCGAGAAGCCCGGCAACATAATTATGCATCAGCGGCGACATGCCGTATTTGCCGGTATGGTCGAAGAACAGCGGCTTTTCCTCCAGGCTCCAGAGCGACTGGTGAATATGCGAGGAGCTGCCGGCGGCATTGTAGTTCCACTTGGCAAGGAAGGTGATGGCCTTGCCCTTCGACCAGGCGATCTCCTTGCAGCCGTTCTTGATGATCGCGTGCCGGTCGGCCATGGCGAGCGCGTCGGCATAGCGCACGTTGATTTCCTCCTGGCCGGCGGAAGCCTCGCCCTTGGAGTTTTCGACCGGAATGCCGGCGCCCTGCAGGCCGGTGCGGATCGCCCGCATCACCTCTTCCTCCTTGGTGGTCTGGAAGATGTGGTAATCCTCGTTATAGGCGCTGGCGAGCTTCAGGTTGCGGTAGCCCGAGCTATGGGCCGTCTCGTAACTCTGATCGAACAGGAAGAATTCGAGCTCGGAAGCCATATAGGCCTTCATGCCCATGTCTTCGAGGCGCTTCACCTGCTTCTTCAGGATCGCGCGGGGCGAATGGGCGACCTCTTCGTGTGTGTGATGGTCGAGCACGTCGCAGAGCACCAGTGCCGTGCCCTCCAGCCAGGGGATGCGGCGCAAGGTCGAAAGATCCGGCTTCATCGTATAGTCGCCGTAGCCCTTTTCCCAGCTCGTCGCCTTGTAGCCGGAGACGGTCTCCATCTCCATGTCGGTGGCGATCAGATAGTTGCAGCTATGCGTCTCCTTCCAGGCGCTTTCGACGAAATATTCCGCCTGGAAACGCTTGCCCATTAGCCTTCCCTGCATGTCCACCTGGCAGGCGAGAACCGTATCGATGCGCCCTTCGGCAACATCCTTCCTGAGATCGTCGATCGTGTAGCTGCTGCTCATAATTGATCCGCCTGAAACTGGGATTGAGAAATCGGGGCAACGAAATCGCATTCGCTCGGCCGGACGCTGCGGCCCGATGCCATTTCGTTGATCCGGTGGCTGGGCCGCGAGGCGGCCCAGCCGTTGAGAGGGAAGCTTCGATGCTTAGCGTTCGCGGCTTTCGCCGACGGCCGCTTCGGCCGCCGCGATTTCGGCCTGGCGCTTTGCCACCTCGGCGCCGATCGGCGGCCCCTTGAAGCGGCGGCTTTCGAAGCCGAACCAGACGATCCCGGTGACCACGAGGAAGCCGACGGTGATGTAGAGCGCCCATTCGTTCGGCGGCTGGATGCCGAGAATGAAGATCAGCACCATCGCGATGATCGTCAGCACGGCAAACAGCTTGAAGACGCCCTCGCCGAGATTCCACGGACCCATCTTGTCCCACTTCGACGTACCCCAGGCGAAGAGGCCGAGCGTGATCGGGATCGCGAAGGAGAAGAACAGGAAGATGACCGTGCACGAGACGACGATCGTATAAACCGGCGTGTCGCCGATCGTAACGAGCGAAGAGCCCCAGACAAACAGCACCGACAGGATCGAGCCGGTCCAGATCGCAGCGACCGGCGTACGGTACTGCGGGCTGACCTTCGACAGCGCCTTCGATGCCGGCAGGCCGCCGTCACGCGAGAAGGCGAAGATCATGCGCGAAACCGAGGTGACGGTCGCAAGGCCGCACAGCCACTGGCTGACGAAGATCGCGAGATAGAGGATGTCCTTGACGACAGGGTTGACCTGGCTGTCCATCGCCCAGAAGAACACGTTCCAGCCCTGCTTGGCCGCCTCGTCCATATTCGGCAGCATGAGCACGAAGGCGCACAGCATGATGTAGCCGAACAGCGCCGACCACAGCACCGACGAAACCATGCCGCGCGGAACCGATTCGGCGGCTTTGACGGTCTCTTCCGAGGTATGCGCCGAGGCGTCATAGCCGGTGATGGTGTAGATCGGCAGCAGCAGCCCGAGAAGGAAGACCCAGGCGCCCGAGGTGGACGGCCAGACATTGCCGCCGACTTCGCCGGAATAGTTGGCGAAGGTGAAGAGACGGCCGAATTCATAGGAGGGCGCTGCGATGAGGCAGACGACCGCCAGCGCGATCGAGGTCGCGAAGATCAGATAACCCGAAAAATCGGTCAGCTTCGCGGTCAATCCGATGCCCATATGGTTCACCAGCGCCTGCGCGCCGGTGATGATCACCAGGAAGATGATGCGCACCGTCGTCGAATCCGTCAGCCCGAGATAGGTCGTGCCGAAGGAGCCCATGAAGAAATAATAGGTGCCGACGTTGATGGCTCCGAGCACGGTGACGAGACCGAGCAGGTTGAACCAGGCGGTCAGCCAGCCGGTGAAGCGGTTGCCGAGGATCGAGCCCCAGTGATAGAGGCCGCCCGCCGTCGGATAGGCCGAGCTGATCTGTGCCATCGCGACGGCGAAGACGAGCGAGATGAAGCAGCCGAGCGGCCAGCCGATGCCGATCGCCGCGCCGCCGGCGCCCGAAGTCGCCTGCGCCAGCGAATTGATGCCGCCGGAAAGGATGCAGATGATGGAGAACGATACGGCGAAGTTCGAGAATGAACTCATTCGCCGTTCGAGTTCCTGGGCATAGCCCATCGAATGCAGGATGTGCACATCCTGCTTCTTGTCTAAATCGGTATAGTCCGACATGACTTCCCCCTGTTCACGATCGGCCGCGGGATTGCGGCCATTCAGTGCCAATTGCCCGCGGCATTTGCGCCATGCGGACGTCCGCAGATAAACTGCTCCCTCGGGTCTTCTTTTCTTTTGTCAGGCTTCCAGGCTTTGCTGGAGAAGCCCTGTCAGATAGTCGGCCATGACCCCTTGGCCGCCATCGTCTGCGATGAGGTCGTTGCGGACCTCGATCATCACATTGCGCAAGCCGTTCGAAAGACCGTGCAGGATCAGCGTGTGGGTCACGCCGTCCGCAGGCCCGTAAGGCTGGTTGCGTTCAGTCCTGTAAAGCGGCGCTTCGGCCGCAGCGTCCAGCATGCGATCGGCAAGCCGGCTGTCCTCATCGTGCAATATGCCGAGTTCGACAGCACGTTCGCGGCCGTGATAGACCGGCGTGAAGCTGTGCATTGTCACGATGATACTGTCCTGCCCCCTCGCCCTGCGATCGCGGATCAGCCCGCGAATGGTGTCGTGGAAGGGCACATAGAGTGCATCCGTGCGCGCAAGGCGCTCTTCGTCGGTCAGATCCGTGTTGCCGGGAATGGCGTAGATCTCGCTGGTCTCGGGCATGGCGCCGGGTGAACTGGGCGGCCTGTTGCAGTCATAGATGAGCCGGGAAAAGCGCTGGTAGACGAGCGTCGCGTCGAGCGCCTGCGATATGCCGCGGGCAACCGCCAAAGCCCCGGGATCCCAGGCGATGTGGCTCGACAGCGCCTCCGCGGGCAGGCCGAGATCACCGAAACGGGCGGGAAGCGTTTTCGAGGCATGCTCGCAGACGAGCAGCACCTCGCTCCGTCCGCCGGTGCGTTCGATCCCGACGCAATCGCCGTCCGCTTCGCTGAGGATTTTCGGCCGGGCCAGCACCAACGGCGCCACTCCTATCCCTTAATGAAAGCTTTACAGAAAAGAATTCTTCAGCTTTTGGCGACTGTCAAGCATCCGCTGAAAATTTCTTTTCATGACAGTGGTTGACATGGATTGTGACAGCGTTGTTAAATTTGGTCGGAGGAGTGGCGCCAGACCACCCCCGGGGAGCAAGATCAGTGACCACCGCGTCGAAGACGGTTTCGGACGTCATACATTCGCATCTCGGCGTGTTGACGCGTGCCGAGAAGCAGTTGGCGGAAAGCCTTCTCGACAATTATCCGGTTTCCGGCCTCGGCAGCATCACCACGATCGCGGAGAATGCCGGCGTCTCGACGCCGACCGTCGTGCGCATGGTGCAGAAGCTCGGCTTCAAGGGCTATCCCGACTTTCAGGCGCGTCTGCATCTGGAGGTGGAGGCGACGATCTCCAACCCGATCGCCAAGCACGACCGCTGGGCCCAGAACGCGCCGGGCACCCACATCCTCAACCGTTTTGCCGATGCGATCATGGGCAATCTGCGCCAGACGCTGACCGATCTCGACACCGCGACCTTCGACAGCGTCGCCTCGCTGCTGTCGGATCGCAAGCGCGGCCTCTATTTCGTCGGCGGCCGCATCACCGGCGCGCTGGCCGAGTATTTCTTCACCCACATGCAGGTCATCCGGCCGGCGACGACCCTGCTGTCGTCGAATTCCAGCAGCTGGCCGCAATATGCGCTCAACATGAATGCCGGCGATATCCTGATCATCTTCGACATTCGCCGCTATGAGCAGGAAATGGTCAGCCTTGCCACCGCCGCCCGCAAGCGCGGCGCCGAAATCGTCGTCTTCACCGACCAATGGGGTTCCCCCGCCGCCAAGCTTGCCCGACATGCCTTCCGTGTGCGGATCGAGGCGCCCTCGGCCTGGGATTCCTCCGTCGTCACCCTGTTCATCGTCGAGGCGCTGATCGAAGCCGTCCAGAATTCGACCTGGGACGAGACGAAGGAACGCATGAAGACACTGGAGGGTCTGTTCGAGCAAACCAAACTCTTCCGCAAACCGGGTTAGGAGGACAAGACCAAGAGGGAGAAAAACAACGGCGGATCTTTGCGGAAACAAACCGCGCTGTCGCAAATGGAACATCTGTCACAAGCGCCTGCTATTCATGCAAAATCACCGTCACGCAGCCGTCACACAAGCTTCATGTAAGCTGATTAACAGCATCGCCAGACACTGAAAACCCGAAGGAGAACAACAGTGATCTCTAACATTTCTCGACTGCTGTCGCTTTCTACTGCGATGATCGTGGCTACGACCGCGATTGCCGCCGCAGAACCGAGCGCTGAACTGATCGCCGCCGCCAAGAAGGAAGGCACACTGACCACCATCGCTCTCCCGCACGACTGGTGCGGCTACGGCGAGGTCATTGCCGGCTTCAAGGCCAAGTATGGCCTCGAAGTCAACGAGCTGAACCCGGATGCCGGTTCGGGCGACGAAATCGAAGCCATCAAGGCAAACAAGGGCAACACCGGTCCGCAGGCCCCCGATGTCATCGACGTCGGCCTCTCCTTCGGCCCGTCCGCCAAGAAGGACGGCCTGATCCAGCCTTACAAGGTTTCCACCTGGGATTCGATCCCGGATACGGCAAAGGATGCGGAAGGCTACTGGTACGGCGACTATTATGGCGTTCTCTCGTTCCTCGTGAACAAGGATCTCGTCAAGGAATCGCCGGCCGACTGGGCCGACCTGAAGAAGAGCGACTATGCAAACAGCGTCGCGCTGGCAGGTGACCCGCGCACCGCCAACCAGGCTGTCCAGGGCGTCTATGCCGCCGGTCTTTCCGCAGCGGGCGGCGACGCCGCCAAGGCAGGCGAAGAAGGACTGAAGTTCTTCGCCGAGCTCAACAAGAACGGCAACTTCGTGCCCGTCGTCGGCAAGGCCGCTCCCTTCGCACAGGGCTCCACGCCGATCATCGTCGCCTGGGACTACAACGCCATGTCCTGGGGCGAAAGCCTGAAGGGCAACCCGCCGTTCGAAGTCGTCGTTCCGAAGACGGGCGTCGTTGCCGGCGTTTACGTCCAGGCGATTTCGGCCTTCGCTCCGCACCCGAACGCTGCCAAGCTCTGGATGGAATATCTCTATTCCGACGAAGGTCAGCTCGGCTGGCTGAAGGGCTATTGCCACCCGATCCGCTTCAACGATCTTGCCAAGAACAACAAGATCCCGAAGGAACTGCTCGACAAGCTGCCGCCGGCAGCAGCCTATGAAAAGGCTGTCTTCCCGACGCTCGAAGAGCAGGCCGCCGGCAAGGAAGCCATCACCAAGAACTGGGATAGCGTCGTCGGCGCCAACGTTAAGTAAACTATGATCCGGCCTCCCCGCCCCCAAAGGGCGGGGAGGTTTTCTCACTCCGATGCCCAGGATGAGCTTTTCATGAGTACCGTTTCAACGCCGATGGTGAGCAGCGCCCCCTTGATCAACAAAGAACGCGTGATCGACTGGCTGGGCATTGCGCCCTTCATCATTTTTTCTCTGCTGTTCCTGATCATCCCCACGCTCTATCTCGTGGCGGGCGCATTCCTGACGCCCGAGGGCGATTTCACGCTGAAGAATATCGGCGATCTCTTCACGCCATCGATCATGAGCGCCTACTGGATCAGCATCAAGGTCTCGGTGGCATCCGCTCTCGGCGGCGCGCTGATCGGCTTTTTCCTCGCCTGGGCCGTCGTGCTCGGCGGCCTGCCCGCCTCGGTACGCTCGACGCTTTTGACCTTCTCCGGCGTCGCCTCGAATTTCGCCGGCGTGCCGCTCGCCTTCGCCTTCCTGGCGACGCTCGGCCGCACCGGCCTCGTCACGGTCTTCCTCAGGGAATGGTTCGGCTTCAATCTCTACGGCACCGGCTTCAACCTTCTGTCCTTCTTCGGTCTCACCATCACCTATATGTATTTCCAGATCCCGCTGATGGTGCTGATCCTGACGCCGGCACTCGACGGCATGAAGAAGGAATGGCGCGAGGCCTCTGAGATTCTCGGCGCCACCAACCGCCAATATTGGACGATGGTCGCCCTGCCGATCCTCTGGCCGAGCCTGCTCGGCACCACGCTCCTGCTCTTCGCCAATGCCTTCGGCGCCATCGCCACCGCCTTCGCGCTGACCGGCAGCTCGCTGAACATCGTGCCGATCCTGCTCTACGCGCAGATCCGCGGCGATGTGCTGCACAATGCCAATCTTGGCTACGCCATCGCGCTCGGCATGATCGTCATCACAGGCGTCTCCAACGTCCTTTACCTCATGCTGCGCATGCGCGCCGAGCGGTGGCAGAAATGAAAACACAACGCCTTGGAGCCTGGATCGCCATCATTCTCGGCGCATCCTATTTCATCATTCCGCTGATCGGCACGATCGAGTTTTCGCTGCGCATGCGCCGCGGCGAATACAGCCTCGACGCCTATCAGTCGGTCTTTTCGGACGCCCAGTTCCGCGAAACCTTCGGCTACTCGATGCTGATGGCGCTTCTGACCATCGTCTTCGGCATGCTACTCGTCGTGCCGACGGCCTATTGGGTGCGGCTGCGCCTGCCGCAGATGCGCCCGGTCGTCGAATTCATCACGCTGCTGCCGCTGGTCATTCCGGCGATCGTCATCGTCTTCGGCTACCTCAGAATGTACAACTCGTCGTCCTACCTGCCCTTGACGGGTTCGACGACCGGCACCAACGCCCTGCTGGTCTTCTCCTATATCACGCTGTCGCTGCCCTATATGTACCGCGCCGTCGATACCGCCATGCGCGCCATCGACGTGCGCACGCTGACGGAGGCGGCCGAAAGCCTCGGCGCCCGCTGGACGACCATCATGTTCCGCTGCATCTTCCCGAATGTGATGAGCGGCGTGCTCTCCGGCGCCTTCATCACGCTCGCGATCGTCATGGGCGAGTTCACCTTCGCCGCACTGCTCAACCGCCCGGCCTTCGGCCCCTACCTGCAGCTCGTCGGCGCCAACAAGGCCTATGAGCCTTCGGCGCTCGCCGTCATCGCCTTCTCGATCACCTGGCTCAGCATGGGCCTGCTCAATCTCGTTTCCCGCTTCGGCAAAGCCCGCCCGGCAAAGGCTTAAGGTAACCGGCTCATGTCTTTTCTCACACTGAACAACATCCAGAAATCCTTCGGCCCGGTCCAGGTCGTCAAAAATTTCAACATGAACATCGAGAAGGGCGAATTCATCTCCTTCCTCGGGCCGTCGGGCTGCGGCAAGACGACGGTTCTGCGCATGATCGCCGGCTTCGAGACGCCGACCGGCGGCACGCTGACCATCAACGGCAAGGACCAGAGCGCGCTGAAGCCGAACCAGCGCAATATCGGCATGGTCTTTCAGGCCTATGCCCTGTTCCCCAACATGTCCGTGCACGACAACGTCGCCTTCGGCCTCAAGGTCGCCGGCGCGCCGAAGCCCGAGATCGACGCCCGCGTCAAGGAAATGCTCGGCCTGATCAAACTCGATCACCTGGCCGACCGCTATCCCTACCAGCTGTCGGGCGGCCAGCAGCAGCGCGTCGCACTTGCCCGCGCGCTCGCCGTCAAGCCGCAGGTTCTGCTGCTCGACGAGCCGCTGTCGGCCCTCGACGCCAAGATCCGCGTGTCGCTGCGCGAGGAAATCCGCCAGATCCAGCAGCAGCTCGGCATCACCACGGTTTTCGTCACCCACGATCAGGAAGAAGCCCTATCTATCTCCGATCGCATCGTGGTGATGAATGCCGGCAAGGCCGACCAGATCGGCTCGCCCTTCGAGATCTACAACAAGCCGGCCACGCGCTTCGTCGCCTCCTTCGTCGGCACGCTGAACCTGATCGAAGCTCAGGTCGTCGATCCCGACGCCAACCTCATCCAGATCGGCGATCAGAAGATCACGCTGAAGCAGTCGGTCGCAGCCCACAAGGCCGGCGAAACCATCTCCCTGGCGCTGCGCCCGGAAGCGGGCTCGCTCTCCGACACCGCCAAAAGCGATACGGCGCTCACCGGCCAGGTCGTCTCGGCCCACTTCCTCGGCTCCGTCATCCGCACCCGCATGAATGTCGGCGGCAACGTCATCTCCTTCGACATGTTCAACAGCCCCGGCGTCACCCCGCCGCAGGCCGGCGAAACCGTGACGCTGCGCTTCATGGCGGCCGACCTGCTCATCATCCGTGACTGATCCGGCAACGGGATTTGCTCGAAAGGCGCTGCCGACGCGGCGCCTTTTCATTTCTGCTCGCCCGACCAACGGCATGGCCAGAATGGCGTGAGCTCGTTTCTATTTCAGATTCAAGGGGTCGTATATGATCATGCAGTCTGGCATTCTTTGGGTTGCAATCATGATTGACCGGAGGAAACGACAATGAGCGATCACCAGGAACAAAACCCATTTGATGGCCCTCAGATGCAGGGAATGCATTACGAGCGGGCCGATATGTCAGGCGCTCATTTCGATGGCGTAAACCTCGCGGACGCACGATTTTACGCTGTTTTGACCAAAGCAAGGTTCACCGACACCAATTTAAGCGAAGCGGTTTTTGACGATATAAGCCTTGCAGATGCGCGCTTTAACAACGTGAATCTGTCTGGTGCCGCCATCACGAATGCAAACCTATCGCGATTGAGCATAAGCGGCGTTACGTTGGCAGATTCAGACATTCAAGATGCCGATTTAACGGGGATGCGGATCAATGGCGTTCTCGTAACCGATCTATTTATGGCCTATGAGCGGGCGAAAATCTGAAGGCCATTTTTCCCAAATCATGCGTAATGCCGCGCAAATCCCGATTAAAGCGACACTTTTGCTATTGAATTTCGCAGTGTCGCCAAATCGGATTTCTGCAGCAGATGAATGTGCAGAATGCTTCACGAGAAGAAAAACGCCCTGATTGCCCGTGCCGCAAATGGATTCGGCACGATTAAGGACGGGCTTTTTTTCATTGCATCATCCGCTCAACGGATCGCTCGGCCGTCCGCATCGAAGCGATGCACCCGCGCCTGATCCGGCGTCGCATAGACGATCTCGTCGGGCTCGTATTGGTGCTCGCCGAAGAGGCGCGCCGTCAGCAGGCCGCACTGGTCGGATTCGAGATAGATGATCGTGTCGGCGCCGAGATGCTCGACATGCACGACCTTCGCCGCCCAGCTCCCCTGCTCGCGCGACAGCGTCATGTGTTCGGGACGCACGCCGATCGTCTTGGCGCTGTGGTCGCCGACTTTCTCGCCGGCGATGAAGTTCATCTGCGGCGAGCCGATGAAGCCGGCGACGAAGACATTGGCCGGACGATTGTAAAGTTCCATCGGCGAGCCGATCTGCTCGATCGCGCCGGCATTCAGCACCACGATCTTGTCGGCCAGTGTCATCGCCTCGACCTGATCGTGGGTGACATAGATCATCGTCGCCTTCAGGCTGCGGTGCAGCCGGGCGATTTCGAGACGGGTCTGGACGCGCAGCGCCGCGTCGAGATTCGACAGCGGCTCGTCGAACAGGAAGAGTTCCGGTTCGCGCACGATGGCGCGGCCGATTGCGACACGCTGGCGCTGACCGCCTGAGAGTTCGGCTGGACGCCGCGCCAGATAGGGCGCGAGCGACAGCATGCCGGAGGCCTTGCCGACACGGCTGTCGATCTCGTCCTTGGGTGTACCCGCCTGCTTGAGGCCGAGGCCCATATTGTCCTTCACCGTCAGATGCGGATAGAGCGCATAGGACTGGAACACCATCGCGATGCCGCGCTTGGCCGGCGGCGTCAGCGTCTCGTCGCGGCCGTTGATGACGACGGCGCCCGAGGTAACGTCCTCGAGGCCGGCGATGCTGCGCAGGAGCGTCGATTTCCCGCAGCCCGACGGGCCGACGAAGATGACGAATTCGCCGTCCTTGACTTCGAGGTCGATGCCCTTCAGCACCTCATGCGTGCCATAGGTCTTGCGGATGGATTTGAGTTGAAGCGATCCCACTATCTTTTCCTTACAATCTGACCGGCTGGCCGGTGCGCACGCTCTCGTCGGCGGCAAGGCAGATGCGCAGCGACGCCACGGCATCCGCCATATGGCGGTCGAGGTTCAGATCCTCGCGGATCGCCCTCAGCATGAAGGCCTGTTCCAGGTCGCAGAGCGCCTGATGACCGGGCTCGCCCGTCATCCGCATATCCTGGTCGGGCCGGATGAACTTGCCGTCCGGGCCGGTTTCGGCCGTGTGCAGACGGATCACCGAAGTCTTGGTGTGGGTGTCGATATCGTCGGACTTGGCGTTCGGATCCATGACGATCGACACCGCGCCCTTGGGCGACATCACGTCCTTCACGAAGAAGGCGGTCTCCGAAATCATCGGCCCCCAGCCGGCCTCGTACCAGCCGACCGAACCGTCCTCGAAGAGCACCTGCAGATGACCGTAATTATACATGCCGGCGGCGACCTCGTCGGAGAGGCGCAGCCCCATGCCGCGCACCTCGACGGCTCTCGCATCGGTGATCTGGCACATGACGTCGACATAATGCACGCCGCAATCGACGATCGGCGAAGTGGTCTGCATCAGCGACTTGTGGGTCGCCCAGGTCGGGCCGCTGGACTGCTGGTTGAGATTCATGCGGAAGACGTAAGGCGGACCAAGCTTACGCGCCTCCTCGATCAGCTTCGTCCAGGACGGATGATGGCGAAGGATATAGCCGATCACCAGCTTGCGCCGCGCCTTCTTCGCCGCCGCCACGACACGTTCGGCGTCGGCGACGGTGGTCGCCAGCGGCTTTTCGACGAAGACGTCGCAGCCGGCCTCAAAGGCGGCGACGGCATAATCGGCATGACTGTCCGAATAGGTATTGATCGAGCAGAGGTCAGGCTTCAGCTCGGCTAGCGCCGTCGTGAAATCGGGATGAACCGTATAGGCCTCCAGCTCGGGCTCCAGCTTCGGCGTCGAGCGGTTAACGAGACCGACGATCTCGAAACCGGGATTGTTGTGATAGGCGAGCGCATGGCTGCGGCCCATATTGCCGAGACCGGCAACGAGAACGCGGATCGGTTTTTCCTGGCTCATTTGACGGCTCCCGAGGTGATGCCGCGGATAAGCTGCCGCGAGAAGATGACGTAGAGGACGAGGATCGGCAGGATCGCCAGCGACAGCGCCGCCAGCACCGCATTCCAGTTGGTAACGAACTGGCCTATGAAGATCTGCGAGCCGAGCGTCACGGTCTTGGTGGCCTCGGCGGGCGCCAGGATCAGCGGGAACCAGAGATCGTTCCATATCGGGATCATGGTGAAGACGGCGACCGTCGCCATGGCCGGGCGTACCAGCGGCAGCACCAGGCGGAAAAAGATCGCATATTCGGAAAGCCCGTCGATACGCCCGGCATTCTTGAGATCGTCCGAAACCGTGCGCATGAATTCCGACAGGATGAAGATCGCCAGCGGTATGCCTTGCGCGGTATAGACGAGGATCAACGCCGTCAGCGTATTGACGAGGCCGGCCGCCACCATGCCCTGCAGGATCGCCACCGTGCCGAGGCGGATCGGGATCATGATGCCGATCGCCATATAGAGCCCGAGCAGCATATTGCCGCGGAAGCGGTATTCCGACAGCGCGAAGGCCGCCATGGCGCCGAACAGCAGCACCAGCAGGATCGAAACGATCGTCACGATGAAGCTGTTCTGGAAATAGGTGGCGAAATCGCCCTGCCCCAGCACCGTCTGGTAGCCGACCAGGCTGAAGGTCGACGGCGTCGGGACCATCAGCGGCTCGCGGAAGATCGAGGCGCGATCCTTGAACGAGTTGACCACCGTCAGGAAAACCGGAAACAGCGCGACCAGCGTGTAGGCGCTGAGCGCCAGATGCACGAGGCCGGTGCGGATGGGAGATGTGCGTGCCTTGGACATGCGCGCTCCTCAGAACTGGTAGCGACGCATGCGCCGCTGGATGACGAAGAGATAAAGCGAGACGCCGGCGAGGATGATGAGGAACATCACGGTGGCGATCGTAGCGCCCATCGAGCGGTCGCCGAGCTGAAGCTGGAAACCGAAGAAGGTGCGGTAGAGCAGCGTGCCGAGAATGTCGGTCGACATGTCGGGCCCGGCGAGCGCCCCCTGCACGGTGTAGATCAGGTCGAAGGCATTGAAATTGCCGACGAAGGTGAGGATCGAGATGATGCCGATCGCCGGCAGGATGAGCGGCAGCTTGATCTTCCAGAATTGCGCCCAGCCCGTGATGCCGTCGCATTCGGCCGCCTCGATCACTTCTTCGGGGATGCTCAAAAGCGCGGCATAGATCAGCATCATCGGAATGCCGATATATTGCCAGTTGGAGATGAGCGACACGGCGATCAGCGCCGAGCCGGGCTTGCCGAGCCAGGGCGCGAACAGGAATTTGAGCCCGACGAGATCAAGCATCCAGGGCGCCACACCCCAGATCGGCGACAGGATCAGCTTCCAGATGAAGCCGACGATGACGAAGGAAAGCAGCGTCGGCAGGAATATCGCCGTGCGGTAGAAGGCCACGCCGCGCAGCTTCGGCACCGAAAGCAGAGCGGCAAGCGCAATGCCGATCGGGTTCTGCACGCACATATGGATGGCGAAGAAGATCAGGTTGTTGACCAGCGCATTCCAGAAATCATGCGCCCAGCGCGGATCGCCGAACAGTACCTTGAAATTCGCCAGGCCCACGAAGGCCGGCTGTCCGTCGACCACATTGTAGAGCGAAAGCCTGAGCGTTTCGATGAGCGGCAGCACCATAACGGCGGAGTAGACGATCACCGCAGGCAGCATAAAAACGAAGATGTGCCAGCGCACCGGGCGCTTGATCGGGACGATATCGGCCGCGTTGTCGGTTTGGCTCATGGCTTTTGCCTTGTTGTTATCGGCTGGCATTGAAGCACAGCACAGATAGATCCTGGGGCTGGGAATTCGGTTCATCCACACGGCAGGGCACGTCTTCGCTATCGCGAACCGCCATGCTTCCGCATGACGAAAGACCCCTTCTGGCCTGCCGGCCATCTTCCCCACAAGGGGGAAGAAGACTCGCGGCATGATCCCCTCTCCACCAAAACCGCGCATTTGCGGCAGCCTAAGCCCCTCCCCCTTGTGGGGAGGGGTTGGGGAGGGGTTTCACGGTTACTTCGCCGGCTTGTACCAGCTGTCGAGGCCCTTCTGGAGCTTTTCGGCAGCGACCTGCGGCGTATCGGTGCCGTTGATCACGTTGGCCGACTCGACCCAGGTCTCGTTTTCGAGGTTCGGCGTGCCGCGCGACAGGATCTGATAGGTCGAGCGCACGGTCGACTTGTACGGGCCGCGCCAGGAAACGAATTCCTGAGCGAGCGGATCGGACATCTTCACCGGGTTGGAGTTCAGGCTGAAGAAGCCCGGCAACGCGTTGGCGTAGATATCGGCGAATTCGGGCGAAGCGACCCAGCTGAGGAACTTCTTGGCTTCCTCTGCATGCGTGCTCTTCGCGTTCAAGGCGACGCCGATATCGGGATGGTCGGAGATGTAGCCGGTGTCGCCGGCCTTCGGAACCGGCGGCGGGAAGGCGCCCATCTTGAACTGCGCCTGCGTGTTGAAGAGCGCGATTTCCCAGGAGCCGGCCGGATAGATCGCGGCGCGGCCGAGCGTGAAGAGGTTCTGGCTGTCCGAATAGGTCTGGGCTTCGAAACCGTCACCGAGATAGGGCTTCCACTTGGCAAGCTCCTCGTAGGGTTTGACCCATTCCGGATCGGTCAGCTTCTGCTTGCCCGCAATCAGGGCTTCGCGGCCCTCTTCACCCTTCCAGTAGTTCGGGCCGATGTTCTGGTAGCCCATGGTGGCAGCTTCCCAGAGGTCCTTCGTGCCCATGGCAAGCGGGATGTAGGTGCCGTCGGCCTTGATCTTGTCGAGCGCTGCGTAGAACTCGTCCTGGGTCTTCGGCACGGAGATGCCGAGCTTGTCGAAGGCATCCTTGTTGTAAATGAAACCATGGATGACCGAAGCCATCGGCACGCAGAAGGTCGACTTGCCGTCGTCGGTGGTCCAGGCGGCCTTGGCGACCGGCGAGAAGTTCTCCATGCCGGGCAGGCTGGTGAGGTCGACGAGCTGCCTCTTGTTGAAAAGCTCGAGCGAGGCGTCGAACGGACGGCAGGTGATGATGTCGCCTGCGGAACCGGCATCGAGCTTGGCGTTGAGCGAAGCGTTGTATTCCGTCGGCGCAGTCGGCGAGAAGACGATCTTGATGCCCGGGTTCTTCGCTTCGAAGGCCGGAATGATCTTCTCCTGCCAGATCTGCAGGTCGTCGTTACGCCAGCTTTCGACCGTCAGCGTGACGTCGGCGGCATGGACGAGACCGGCCGATGTCAGCAGGCTGGAGGCAAGCAGCAGGCTTTTCAGAGCAGTGTTTTTCATTTCCCTCTCCTGTGTTTTAAGCGCCGCAAGGCGCCGTTTTCGATCTGAAACAAGCAGTTGGTGTGCTTGAGGAAACACCCAACGCCCCTTGGAGGACCGCCAGCGGCTGCCGGTCCCGAAAGCTCGATGGACGCGAAGGCGGATCGCCTGCGGCCGACTGCGCCCCGTCCCGGCAATGTGCACCGGCCGCGGCAAATGGATGGGAAAGCTGATAGACGCCCGAACTTGCCATCAGCCTCACGGGCCATGGGTCGCTCTCATGGTTATCCTCGAAGCGGCTCCGGCTTGCGTAGCTGCCGGTTTTCGTGGGCCTCGCAACGCTGTTCCCTTTTACCAAATTAATGCCAAAAAAATACCAATTGTCCAGCCGATTTTAACTTTTGGAACCGAGAAAATCCTCTAAAAAAATTTTATCAAGCAAAATCAATATGATAAAAAGATGAATTTTCTCGACCTTTTCCGCTTGGTAAATGGTATTTTTTTGGTATTGTATAAAAAAACCAAAAGGAACGGCGTATCGGAGGCCCGATGACGGAGCTTGCAATCGGCATAGATGGCGGCGGAACGAGCTGCCGGGCGGCGGTCGCGGATAGAAACGGCAATGTCATCGGCCGCGGCAAATCCGGCCCCGCCAACATCCTGTCCGATCTGGAAAACTCTCTTCTCAACATCGTCGAATCCGCCCGGCAGGCGCTCGGCGACGCCGGCCTCGACACTGAAGACGTTTCCTCCGTCTCGGCCGTCGTCGGCGTCGCCGGCGCCAATGTCATGGATTACGGTGAGCGAATCGAAAGAGCCCTGCCCTTTGCCGAAGGCCGCGTCGTTACCGATGCCTTGATCTCCCTTCAGGGCGCGCTTGGCGATGGCGACGGCATTGTCGGCGCCTTCGGCACCGGCTCGGTCTACAATGCCCGGCGGGACGGCCGCCTGCGCGGCATCGGCGGCTGGGGCTTCGTCGTCGGCGACCAGGCAAGCGGCGCCCGCCTCGGTCGCGATCTCATGGAGCGGTCGCTGCTCGCCCATGACGGCGTGCGCCCGGCTTCGCCGATCACCGAAGCGATCCTGGCCGAATATGGCAACGACCCCGAGCGCGTCGTCGAATTCGCCCATACGGCACGGCCCAAGGATTTTGCCCGCTACGCGCCGATTGTTTTCGAACATGCGACAAGGGGCGATGTGGTCGCCGCCGGCATCATCAGCGATGCGGCAGCAGCGATCGGCGAAAGCCTCGAGGCGCTGCTCTGGCCCGAATGCCCCTCCATCTGCCTGCTCGGCGGTCTTGCCGAAGCCTATGAGCCCTGGCTTTCCGAACGCTATAGGTCGCGGCTTGCCCGGCCCAAGAACGATGCCCAGCAAGGCGCGGTGGAGCTTGCGGTCAAGCTCCTCAACGACAGGCAGAGAGGTGCGGCATGACCGACGACCTCGCCACTCTCCTTTCCCTGCAGCGCCTGCAGGCCGCCGGCACCGGCCCGCTCTATGTCAAGCTGCGCCGCACGCTCGAAGAGGCGGTGCGCACCGGCACGCTCGGCCACGGCGATGCGCTGCCGCCGGAACGCGACATCGCCGAATTTGCCGCCGTCAGCCGCGTCACCGTGCGCAAGGCGATCGATGAACTCGTCGCCGACGGCCTGCTGGTGCGCCGCCACGGCTCCGGCACCTTCGTCGCCAAGCCGGTCTCGAAAGTCGAGCAGCGCCTGTCGCAGCTCACCTCCTTCACCGAGGACATGGCGCGCCGCGGCATGTCCTCCCGCTCCGAATGGCTGCACAAGGGCGTCCACACGCCCTCACCCGACGAGATGATGATTCTCGGCCTCGGCACCGACGTGAAGGTGTCGCGCCTCTCGCGCCTGCGCATCGCCGACGACCAGCCGCTGGCGATCGAGAACGCCAGCGTCTCCGGCGAATTCCTCCCCGATCCCGCGGCCGTTACCAATTCGCTCTACGCCGAGCTCGAACGCCTGCACGTCCGCCCGGTACGCGCCGTACAGCGCATTTCGGCGACCAACATGAAGGAAGCCGACGCCCAGCTTCTCGGCGTCCCCGTCGGCGCCGCCGGCCTGTCGATCGAGCGCATCTCCTATCTCGGCTCCGGCCGCGCGGTCGAATTCACCCGCTCGCTCTATCGCGGCGACGCCTATGATTTCGTCGCCGAGCTGACGATCGGGGTGACATAGCGGCTTGAGCTTATCCAATTATACGTATATCCGGATATCGAAGGCTGGAAACCTATCATGGCTCGGACCACGTCTCTGGAATTTCAGCGAAAATTCAGCGAATTTCAGCGTCAGGCGCAGCGTGAGCCCGTCGAGATCACCTGTCATGGCCGATGCGAATTCGTGCTGATGTCGGCCGAGCACTAAAACCGCCGACGCCTTGCCCGTCGTCATCGATGCCATCGAGAAAGCTGAGATGGATGCTGCAAGCTGCTGACATAAAGCGTTGTCGAGCAGAAGCGGTTCACTCCCTCCCTTTCCAGACCGCGAGTTCGCCCTCGTTCATAGGCGCGAAAAAGTCCGGCCCATTTCCAGTAACTTGCCCCTTGAGCAGGCCGACTTTGAAGGGAGACCGTCCAATCGGAATGATCTTCACCACGGGCTTGCGCCCCTTGGCGATCACCACGTCCTCACCGGAAAGAGCGGCATCGATCAATTTCGATAGATTGGCCTTTGCCGCCCGGATGGTCACTTGCATTGCGGCCTCATTTGCAAACTTGGCTTAAGAATGCCATCCCATCGTCATTTCCGCTATCGAATTCAAACAGCCTGACCGCGGCAATTATCGAGCCGTATCAAAAGCATGATGCCGGAAACTGCTGACAAAGTCCGCCAACTTCTCCTTCGTCATGCTCGGGCTTGTCCCGAGCATCTGCCTCCGGTCGATAGGGCAGCAGATCCTCGGCACAAGGCCGAGGATGACGCCGAGTAACGAGATTTTTCATCAAACTGCGCCGGGAAGTGAACACTTCTCGGCTTGCCATTCATTCAATCGATCTCTGAATACGGCGCCTCAAGCGACTGCGAAGACTCGGCAATTATGCCGCGTCCTCGATATCCTCATCCGCCTTGCGCGGCACGTAATTCAGCACCGGTCCGAGCCAGCGCTCGACTTCGGAAACCTCCATGCCCTTGCGCTTGGCATAGTCTTCCACCTGATCGCGCTCCACCTTGGCGACGCCGAAATAATAGGAGTCGGGGTGGCCGATATAGAGACCCGAGACGGAGGAGCCGGGCCACATCGCGTAGCTCTCCGTCAGCTTCACGCCTGCTGTATATTCTGCATCGAGCAGCTTGAAGAGCGTCTTCTTCTCGGTGTGATCCGGCTGCGCGGGATAACCGGGCGCCGGACGGATGCCGGCATAGGCTTCGCCGATGAGATCCTCGTTGCTGAGCTGCTCATCCCTCGCATAGCCCCAGTATTCGCGCCGCACCTGCTCGTGCATGCGCTCGGCGAAGGCTTCGGCGAAGCGGTCGGCCAGCGCCTTGACGAGGATCGAGGAATAGTCGTCGTTCGCCCGCTCGAAGCGCTCGGCGATGGCGACCTCCTCGATGCCGGCCGTTACCACGAAGCCGCCGACATAATCCTGCACGCCGCTTGCCACAGGCGCGACGAAGTCGGAAAGCGCCACATTCGCCCGCCCGTCCCGCTTCGACAGCTGCTGGCGCAGGGTGTAGAAGGTGGCAAGCTCCTGGCTGCGGCTCTCGTCGGTAAACAGGCGGATATCGTCGCCGACGGCGCCGGCCGGCCAGAAGCCGATGACGGCGCGCGGGCGGAACCACTTCTCGTCGATGATCTTCTTGAGCATGGCCTGGGCGTCGGCCCAGAGCGCACGCGCCGCCTCGCCCTGTTTCTCGTCCTCGAGAATGGCGGGGTAGCGGCCGCGCAGTTCCCAGGTCTGGAAGAACGGCGTCCAGTCGACGTACTTCGCAAGCTCGGCCAGATCGTGATCCTCGAACACCCGGGTGCCGAAGAATTGCGGCTTCGTCGGCTTGTAGGCGGACCAGTCGACCTTATGGGCATTTTCGCGAGCCCGCGGCAGCGGCAGACGCACCTTCTCGGCTTCGCTGCGGGCATGAGCGGCCGCTACCTTGGCATATTCGGCCCTGACATCATCGACATAACCCTGCCGTGTTTCCGGCGAGAGCAGCGCCGAGACGACGCCGACGGCGCGGCTCGCATCGGTGACGTAGATCGCCTGACCCTTGTTGTAGCCGGGGTGGATCTTCACCGCCGTGTGCACGCGGCTGGTCGTCGCCCCGCCGATCAAGAGCGGGATCTCGAAGCCCTGCCGCTCCATTTCGGCCGCGACATGTACCATCTCGTCGAGAGACGGCGTGATCAGGCCGGAAAGGCCGATGACATCGACCTTCTCGGCGATCGCCGTTTCCAGGATCTTCGTCGCCGGCACCATGACGCCGAGATCGACGATCTCGTAATTGTTGCAGGCGAGCACGACGCCGACGATGTTCTTGCCGATATCGTGCACGTCGCCCTTGACCGTCGCCATCAGGATCTTGCCGGCCGATTGCCGGTCGTCGCCGCCGGTGAGGCGTTTTTCCTCTTCCATATAAGGAAGAAGAACGGCAACAGCCTGCTTCATGACGCGCGCCGACTTGACCACCTGCGGCAGGAACATCTTGCCCGAGCCGAAGAGATCACCGACGACGTTCATGCCGGCCATCAGCGGCCCCTCGATGACATGCAGCGGTCGTGCGGCCTGCTGGCGCGCCTCCTCGGTATCGGCTTCGATATATTCGGTGATGCCGTTGACCAGCGCATGTTCAAGGCGCTTCTCGACGCTCCATTCGCGCCAGGAAAGATCCTGGACGCGGCCTTCCCTTGCACCCGCGCCACGGAAGCGCTCGGCCACTTCAAGCAGCCGCTCGGTGCTGTCGGGGCGGCGGTTCAGCACCACGTCCTCGCAGGCCTCGCGCAGCTCGGGGTCGATGTTGTCGTAGACGGCAAGCTGGCCGGCATTGACGATGCCCATGTCCATGCCCGCCTGGATGGCGTGGTAGAGGAACACGGCATGCATCGCCTCGCGCACCGGCTCGTTGCCGCGGAAGGAGAATGAGAGGTTGGAGACGCCGCCGGAGATATGAACGAGCGGCATGCGCTCGCGGATCGTCCGCGTTGCCTCGATGAAGTCAACGCCGTAATTATTGTGCTCTTCGATGCCGGTCGCGACCGCGAAGATGTTCGGGTCGAAGATGATGTCTTCAGGCGGGAAGCCGATCTTTTCGGTCAACAGCTTGTAGGCGCGCGTGCAGATCTCGACCTTGCGGTCGTAATTGTCGGCCTGCCCCGTCTCGTCGAAGGCCATGACGACGACGGCAGCACCATAATTATGCAGGAGCCGCGCCTGGGCGAGGAAATTCTCCTCCCCTTCCTTCAGCGAGATCGAATTGACGATCGGCTTGCCCTGGACGCGCTTCAGGCCGGATTCGATGATCGAGAATTTCGAACTGTCGATCATCACGGGCACGCGGGCGATGTCGGGTTCGGCGGCGATCAGGTTGAGGAACTCGACCATCGCCTTTTCGGAATCGATCAGGCCCTCGTCCATGTTGATGTCGATCACCTGCGCGCCGTTCTCGACCTGGTCGCGCGCCACATCGAGCGCCGCCGTGTAGTCGGCATTGGTGATCAGCTTGCGGAACTTCGCCGAACCGGTGACGTTGGTGCGCTCGCCGACATTGACGAAGGGAATGTCCTTGGTGAGCTCGAAGGGTTCGAGGCCCGACAGCGACATGAAGGGACGATGCTCGGGTATCGGACGCGGCTTATATTTCGCCACGGTCTCGGCGATTGCCCGAATATGTTCGGGCGTCGAGCCGCAGCAGCCGCCGACGATGTTGACGAGGCCCTCGCGGGCGAAGCTGTCGATCTGCGCCGCCATCAGTTCCGGCGTTTCGTCATACTGGCCGAATTCGTTCGGCAGGCCGGCATTCGGATAGGCGCAGATGAAGGTGTCGGCGGCGCCGGAAAGCTCCTGCAGGTGCGGGCGCATCGCATTGGCGCCGAGCGCGCAGTTGAGGCCGATCGTGAAGGGATTGGCATGGCGCACCGAGTTCCAGAAAGCGGTCGGCGTCTGGCCGGACAGCGTGCGGCCGGAAAGGTCGGTGATCGTGCCCGAGATCATCACCGGCAGGCGCACGCCCTTGGCCTCGAAACGCTCCTCGCAGGCGAAGATCGCCGCCTTGGCGTTCAGCGTATCGAAGATCGTCTCGATGAGGATGATGTCGGCGCCGCCGTCGATCAGACCGTCGATCTGCTCGCCATAGGCGGCGCGCAGGTCGTCGAAGGTGACGGCGCGGAAGCCGGGATTGTTGACATCGGGCGAGATCGAGGCGGTGCGGTTGGTCGGGCCGATGGCCCCGGCGACGAAGCGGCGGCGGCCATCCTCGCGTTCGGCGCGGATCGCCGCGCGGCGCACGATTTCCGCGCCTTCCTTGTTCAGCGCATAGACCTCGCCTTCCATCTGGTAATCGGCCTGCGCGATGCGGGTCGAGGAGAAGGTGTTGGTCTCGAGAATATCGGCGCCGGCCTTGGCGTATTTGTAATGGATCTCTTCGATCGCATCCGGCTGGGTCAGGATCAGAAGGTCGTTATTGCCCTTCTGATGGCAGGCGCAGCCGATGAATCGCGTGCCGCGAAACTGGTCTTCGTCATAGCCGAGCCCCTGGATCTGCGTGCCCATCGCACCGTCAAGAACAAGGATACGTTCGCTCGCAGCCTTCTTCAGCGCTGCAAAGACTTCACTGCCGTCACGCTTGCCCCCTTCGGGACCAAAGAGATTGTCAAACACGGGAGGGCTCCTTGACGTCGTAAGACCAGACAGTCCAAATCACATAAAGATATCTTTATGTCAATATATGCCTGTCGATTTCATGGTTTGCAAGCCGGCAGCGCCGACCGTCTTTTCAGACGCCGGGCGCTGCAGGGATGACAGACTCGCATGGCCTCTATATAGGCAATTCAACAGCATTGCGCAGGAAATCGGAGGAGCATCATGGCACTGGCAACCGGCACCGCCGCACTCGGAAACTGGACGAGCCGCGCCTATCATCGCGGCTGGCTGCTCAACCAGGCAAACGGCCTCTTCGATTTCTTCCAGCACAATTCGGTCAATCCCAAGGGCGGCTTCTACGATCTCGACGATACCGGCGGGCCGCTCGATGCCGAGGGCCAGGTTCGCGGCATCCATATCGCGGCGCGCGCGGTGCATTGCTTCTCGATCGGCGCCCTGCTCGGCCGTCCCGGTGCCTCCGACGTCGTCGACCACGGCATGAACTATATCTGGAACCATCATCGCGACCGCAAGAATGGCGGCTATTTCTGGTCGCTCGACAATAAAGGCCCGGTCGATTCCAACAAGCAGGGTTATGGCCATGCTTTCGTGCTGCTCGCCGCTTCATCCGCCAAGACAATCGGCCATCCGCTTGCCGACGGCATGCTCGCCGACATCACCGAGATCCTGAACTCGAAATTCTGGGAACCGCGCCATGGCGCGATCGCCGAGGAATTCACCGCCGACTGGCAGCCGCTCGACGGCGGCGCCTATCGCGGCCAGAATTCCAACATGCACCTGACCGAAGCGCTGATGGCCGCCTTCGAAGCCACCGGCGACAGGCAATACCTGACCAAGGCCGAAAGCATCGCCGATCTCGTCATCCGCCGTTCGGCCGGTTCGGTCGACTGGCGCGTCGCCGAACATTTCGATGCCGAATGGAACCTCGATAAGGATTACTATCATCCGAACGAAATGTTCCGCCCGGCCGGCACGACGCCCGGCCATTGGCTGGAATGGGCTCGCCTCATGCTGCAGCTCTGGGCCCTCGGCGGCAAACGCATCGAATGGATGCCGGATGCGGCGAAAGCCCTTTTCGAGCAGTCCATGGTCCTCGGCTGGGACAACGACAAGGGCGGCTTCTTCTATACGCTCGATTGGGACGATAAGCCCGCCAAGCGCAACAAGCTCTGGTGGCCGGCCTGCGAAGGTGCTGCCGCCGCACACTTCCTCAACGAGCACCTGCCGAGCGACTATCACGAGGAATGCTACCGCAAGATCTGGAACGTCATCGAGCGCGCCTTCATCGACCACAAGAACGGCGGCTGGCACGAGGAACTGACGGAGGATCTCGTCCCCTCGCACTCGCTCTTCCCCGGCAAGGGCGACATCTACCACGCCCTGCAGGCCTGCCTCATCCCGCTCTTCCCGGCGACGGGCAGCCTGACGAAAGGCATCCTGGAGGCCGGCGGCAGGCTCTGAGGCGAGAACCTCAGCAGCGCTGCGCCGATTTTGCGTTTACAGCTGGCTCTCGAACAGACGCACCTGTTGATCTGCCTCGCTGAGGTCGTCTCGCACACGATCCTCTTCGTCCCTTATATCGCTAAGATCCTCTTTGAGATCTTTAACCTTCCAGTAGTTCAAAAGGGAATACTCTTCATTACGATCTTTCTTCATTTTCTCCTGTAATTCTTCAAGCTCCTCTTCTTTACGTTTGTAATTATCTTCAAGCCGCTCCAGTTTCGATCTAAGCGCATACTGGCGATAACCAATCACGTGGCCGCGCAGAAACTCAGCTTCCGTCTGAGGCGGGCACAGACCGTTATAGCTGTGCCCATGCTGTCCTTCCCACAGGCCGCTCCCTGCGGTGCAATAGCGTAGCAGACCCTTCTTATAGCCTTGTTTCCAAAGAGTGAGGTCCGGCACGACCTTCACTCGCTTGCAAGACTTGGTATGCCCTTCAAACCGTTCTTTCGGCAGATAACCGTTGAACCCGTCGGTGAAACCAATTCCCTTCCAGTCACCAGCAAGGCAATCCTTCTTGGAGATCGTGTAACAGGAGGTCAGAAACAGACTGATGCCGAGGGCGGAAAAGATACAAAACAAACGCAGCATGACGCTCTCGAATTTAGAACAAAACAAGAACGCAATACCATTTCCGCATCTATCCGTCTACTGCCACGCGGCAATGCCAGCGTTTTATTTTCAGGCCAGGAAACAGCCGCTCCGGCCGCGGCACCGGACAGAACGGAGCGACGTATCCTTGAAACCAGCGGGAAGCTTCGAGGCCGAGTCAGTGACCCGGCGCGGGCAATGCGACATTCGGATTCCGCTCGAACCACTCGACATCCTCGTTGACGCGGTCGAGCTCGTCCTGCACATCGCGCTGGTCGCGGCGGATGTCGTGCATGTCGTCTTCCAGATCCTCGATCCGCCGGCGCAAGTCGGATCTCTCCTCGTCCTTGGCGTCTCTCAGCTTGTCGGAAAGCTCGTCGATGCTTGCCTCCTTGAAGCTGTAGTCGTTCTGCATCGAGGTGAGGCGTTGCTGCAGCCCATGCTGCTTGGCTCCGAGGTTGAAGCCGCGCAGGAAGCCCGGCGCTGTTTCCGGCGGGCAGACATTGGCGTAGCCGCTGCCCGCCTGGCCGCGCGCCAGCCCGCTGAGCGGCGTGCAGTAGCGCACGAGACCTGCCTGATATCCCTGGAACCAGATCGTCTGGTCGGGCACGATCTTGACCCGCTCGCAGGACTTCGCATGCGCCGCAAAGCGCTGCTGCGGCTCGTGGCCGGCGGCACCGTCACTCTCGCCGATCACCCGCCAGTCGGCGGCGACGCATTCTTCCTTGGAGAGCGTGTTGCAGGAGGCAAGGAAAAGACCGAAACCGATGGTGGCGGCAAGCGCGGAGAAGAGGCGGATCATGGCGTCCCGGGAAGGTTAAGGAGGGCAATGCCGCACCTTAACCACCGAACAAAGCCGCGTCACCGGAGCAGCGGCGCGATTTTGCACTTTTCATGGCTTTTTTCTGTCAAAATTGGGGCGCAAGTCAGAGCGGGGCGAGCCGCAGCGTGTCCAGGTCCTTCGCCAGCATCAGCGCCAGGGCCTCGACCACCAGATTGTGATCGTCGCGCTGCGGCAGGCCGGAAACGGTGACCGCGCCGATGCAGCCGGTGCCTCTGACATTGATCGGGAAACTGCCGCCATGCGGCGCATAGTCGTCGCCGGGAAGCCCGTTGTCTTCGACCGTTTTGCCGTCCTTCTTCAGCTTCAAACCGGAGGCATAGCTGCTGCGGAAATAGCGCAGCACCATGTTGCGCTTGCGGCGAACCCAGTTGACGTTATCGGGCGTCACACCTGGAAGCGCCGCGTAGAAGACCGGCATCGAATGCAAGGTCACGTCGATCGCGATGCCGAGGCCGCGTTCGGTGCCGAGTTCCTGCAGAAGCTTGCCGAGCTGCCATGCCGTCGTCAGGTCGAAAGCGTCGAAGCTCAGCGCCTCCTCCTGCTCCGCGATCCGGCTGAGATCGTTCTCGATTGTCATGGCTAAGCCCTCCTGCCGCATTGAACCGCCGCAGACCATTCTCGCGGAAGGCAAAAAAGTAAAGCAGAAACTTGATGTCAGAGCTTCGGCGTCAGCATCTCGAAACGGTCGCGTGTTGTGGCGCAGCTATCGCCGCCGAGCCGCGCAATGGCGTCGACCGCGGCCGGATCGACATGCAGCCTTTCCGGGTCGACGACGCCGTCCCGGTAGTGCGCATAGACGATCTCGCCCATGATGATCTGCCGCGAACGGCCGAGTTCGAGCGTCACATGCCGCTTGCATTCGAAGGCCGCCGGCGCCTCGGCGATGAAGGGAGAGGCCACCTTCTCACCCGGCACCGCCGTCAAGCCCGCCTCCTTCAATTCGTCGACGCCGCGCGGATATTTGGCGCCGCAGACATGCATGGCCTCGGCGATGGCGAAGGAGACGATGTTGACCGTGAAGACCTCCGTCATGCGGATGTTGTGGCCGGTGTCCTTGAACGACATGTCGGGATGATTCTCCACCCCGATCGCCAGGATAGGCGGATCGGCCGAAAGGCAGTTGAAGAAGCTGAAGGGCGCCGCGTTGATCCGGCCGTGTTCGTCGACCGTCGTTACCAGCGCGATCGGCCGCGGAATGATCGTGCCGATCATCAGCTTGTAGCGCTCGCGCTCGCCGAGTTCTTTGAAATCGAAGCAGATCGGCATGATCAACCGTCCGAACGGATCGGCGAGAAGGCGCTCATCGCGCCGGCGAAGGGCTTCGGCAGCGGCGAGGCGTAGGAGCCGCGCTTGCTGGTGGAAAGACCGAGCGACACCAGCGCCTCGGCCTGCTTGACGGCGGCCGCAACGCCATCGACCACAGGCACGCCGTAGATCGCCTGCAATTCCCGTGCGAGATCCGTCATGCCGGCGCAGCCGAGCACGATCGCCTCGGCGCCGTCTTCTTCAAGCGCCCGCTCGATCTCGGCCCTGAGCTTGCCGATCGCACCTGATGCCGCATCTTCCAGCTCCAGCACCGGAATATCGGAGGCGCGCACCTTGGCCCGCTCGCCCATGCCGTAGCGCCGCACCAGATTGTCGATCAGCACCCGCGACCGCTCCAGCGTCGTCACCACGGTGAAGCGCTGCGCCAAAAAGCCCGCCGTCGCCACTGCGGATTCGCAAAGCCCGAGGATCGGCACATCGGCGAAGCTTCGCGCCGCTTCAAGCCCGGTATCGTCGAAGCAGGCGATGACAGCAGCGTCATAGCCCTCCCCCTGCCGCGCCTTAAGCTCTGAAAGCAGGCCGGGGATGGCGAGCGCCCCGTCATAATGGCCTTCGATGGAGACAGGCCCCATCTGCGAAGTGGCGGCGATGATTTCCGTGCCGGGCGCGGCCACCGCACGCGCGGCGGTCGCCACCTTCTCGGTCATGGAGGCGGTGGTATTGGGATTGACGATGAGAATGCGCATGTCAGTTGATCTTTGCCTGTCGCCGGCTGAGCATGGTCATGATGCCGAGCGCAATGAGAATGATGGTGAAGGAAAACAGTGTCGTGACCGTGCCGAGCGCATAGAGCACCGGAGTCGTGACATTCGTCGTCATGCCGTAGATTTCGAGCGGCAGCGTATTGTAAGTGCCCGACGTCATCAACGTCCGGGCGAACTCGTCATAGGACAGCGTGAAGCCGAACAGGCCGACACCGATCAAGCTCGGCGCAATCATCGGCAGCACGACATGGCGGAACGTCTGCCAGGAAGTGGCGCCGAGGTCGCGCGCCGCCTCTTCATAGGCCGGCGAGAAACGATTGAAGACGGCAAACATGATCAGCACGCCGAAGGGCAGCGTCCAGGTGAGATGTGCGCCGAAGGCCGAGGAATACCAGGCGGGCTTCAGCCCTCCCTCCTGGAAGACGACGCCGATGCCTAGCGAGACGATGATCGACGGCACGACGAGGCTCGCGACCGTCGCATAGAACAGCACCGTCGAACCGCGGAAGCGGCGGCGGAATGCAAGGCCGGCAAGCAGCGACACGACGACGGTCACGATCATCACCATCAGCCCGAGCGAGAAAGAGCGCCGGAAGGAGGCGCCGAAATCGCCGACCGCCTGCTTTTCGAACAGGTTGAAGAACCAGTGCGTGGAAACCCCGTTCATCGGGAAGGTCAGGCCGCCGTCCGGTCCCTGGAAGGAGAGGATCAGGATCGCCGAGAGCGGACCGTAGAGGAAGAGCACGAAGACGGCGAAGACGATCGCCAGAATATAGAATTCCAGGCCGCGTTTTTCGTGGTTCATCTCAAAGCTCCTTGCGGATGTCGACGACGCGCAGGATCGCCGCGACCATCAGCAGCACGACGGCCAGCAGCACCACCGCATTGGCGGCAGCGGCCGGATATTGCAGCAGCGACATCTGGTTCTTCATCATCAGCGCCACCGAGGCGCTCTGGCCGCCGGACATCACCTGCACCGTGGAGAAATCGGCCATGACCAGGGTGACGACGAAGATCGTGCCGATCGCCATGCCGGGTTTGGCAAGCGGAATGACGACATTCCACAGCACCTGCCAGCCCGACGCGCCGGCATCGCGCGCCGCCTCGAACAGCGACCGGTCGATGCGCATCAGCGTGTTGAAGATCGGCGTCACCATGAACAGCGTGTAGAGATGCACCATCGCGAGCACGACGGCGAAATCGGAATAGAGCAGCCATTCGATCGGCTGCGGAATGACGCCCATCTCGATCAGTGTCGAATTGACGAGGCCGTTGCGCCCGAGCACCGGGATCCACGAGATCATGCGGATGATGTTCGAGGTCATGAACGGCACGGTGCAGACGAGAAAGAGGATCATCTGCGTCGAGGTCTTGCGGATGTGGAAGGCCAGGAAATAGGCGACCCAGAAACCGATGACGAGCGTCAGGCCCCAGACGAGAGCCGTGAATTTCAGCGTGTTGAGATAGGTCTTCCACGTCACCCACGAACCGAGCGTATCGGTGTAGTTCATCGTCAGGAAATCGGGATAGAGGCCGGCGAAGTCGTAGTCCCAGAAGCTGACGACCGCGATCATGGCGATCGGCAGCAGGAAGAAGAAGCCGAGGATGCCGATCAGCGGCGTCGCCTGGAGATAGGAGATGGCCGAGGGAGAGAGACGCAACGCGCGGCTGCGGCGGGCACCCTCTTCCGTGTCTACTGCGATCGTTGCCATATCCCGTTCTCCGTTCTGATTACGTCAGTGAACGAAGGCGCATGCAGCCCCTTCATCCGCCTGCCGGCACCTTCTCCCCGCTGGGGAGAAGAGGAATCGCAGCAACGTCTCGGCCACCGCGAACCTTGTTTTCGAACAGGGAGGGGCAAAAAAGACCCCTCCCCAACCCTCCCCACAAGGGGGAGGGAGTTTTTTGCCGCGCCCTCGCCGGACTCCCTCCCCCTTGTGGGGAGGGTTGGGGAGGGGAAAAGCGGCAATCGCCGACTTTGCCTTACGCCGCGATGAACTCGTTCCAGCGGCGAACCATGTAGCGGTCTTCGTCCATCACCGAGTTCCAGCAGGCGACGGCGCCCATGCGGGCTTCGAAGGAGCCGCCGTCGCGCACTGCACCGGCCTTCTCCATGACCTTGCCTTCCGGCGAGAGGATATCGCCGGCGGCTGGCTTGCCTTCGATCCAGTAGCCCCATTCGTCTGCCGTCATGAAGTTCTTCGCCGTCTCCATGCAGGCGGAATAGTAGCCCTGGCGGTTGAGGTAGCCGCCGACCCAGCCCGACGTGTACCAGTTGATATATTCATAGGCCGCGTCGAGCTCAGCGCCCTTGAGGTGCGAGGCAAGGCCGAGGCCGCCGCCCCAGGCGCGGTAGCCTTCCTTGAGCGGCTGATATTTGCAGGCGATGCCCTTGGAGCGGACGGCGGCCACAGCCGGCGACCACATGGACTGGATGACGACTTCGCCCGAGGCCATCAGGTTGACCGACTCGTCGAAGCTCTTCCAGAAGGCGCGGAACTGGCCGTCGCCCTTGGCCTTGATCAGGAATTCGATCGTCTTGTCGATCTCTTCCTTGGTCATGTTGCCCTTGTCGGCATATTTGATGTTGCCCATGGCTTCCATGATCATCGCCGCATCCATGATGCCGATCGACGGGATGTTGAGGATCGAGGTCTTGCCCTCGAACTTCGGGTCCATGATATCGGCCCAGCTGGTGATGTCGCGGCCGACGAGATCGGGGCGGATGCCGAGCGTATCGGCATTGTAGATGGTCGGAACCATCGTCATCCACTGCGTCGGCGCCTTGGCGAATTTCTTGGCGTCCTGCGCCTCGACGAAACCGACCGTGTGCGGCGCCGTGCCCTGGGCGATGACGCTGTCCGGCTTCATCTTGCCGTCGATGAACAGCGGCACGATCTTGTCATAATATTTGAGCTTCTTGACGTCCATCGGCTGCAGCACGCCCGTCGGGAAAACCTTCTTGGCGATCCAGTATTCGATGTCGGCGATATCGTAGCTGTCGGGCTGGGTGACGGCGCGCTGGGCGGCGGCGTCGGAATCGGTGGCCGTCATCTCCAGCGTGATGCCGAGATCGGCTTTGCACTTCTCGGCAATGGCGTTGATGTTGGAAACGCCGGTGCCGAACTGGCGGAGCGTGATGTTCGTCTGCGCCCAGATTGAGGGAAAACCGGTGATGGCGCCGGAGCCGGCGATGGCGCCGACGGCGGCAGCACCCGTCTTCAAGAGTGCACGGCGGGACAGGCCCTTCTCCGTCTTGGCCGATGTTGTTTCAGTCGTCATGTCAGTTCCCCTTTTTTTGATGTGGAAGGTCTTGGTTCTTGATTGGTTATGCGGAAGCGCGGCCGAGCAGCACGGCATCATCGAGCGCCCAGCTGAGCGAAACGGCATCGCCGACCGAAACCGGCCGGGCGAAATAGTCGCCATCGTCCGATATGACGGTGAAGTCGTCGCTGCCGGCGCCGAAAACGGTGATCTTCACCGAGGAGCCGCGATATTCGACATTGGAAACGATGCCGTTGAAGCCGAGCGTCCATTCGCTCGCCACCTGCAGCCGCACGCGGTCGGTGCGGATGCCGATATCGACCGGTTCGCCGACCGCCCTGCCCGCTCCGCGCACCGAAAAGCTCTGCCCTTCCGGCACGGTCATGACGATCGTGCCGTTCTCGCTTGAGGTCACCCGGCCGCTGAGGACGTTGTGATCGCCCATGAAGCGGGCGACGAAAGCGGTCGCCGGCCGCTCGAATACCTCGCGGGGCGCGGCCGCCTGCTCGATCCGGCCGTCATTCATGATCACCATGACATCGGCGAGCGCCATCGCCTCTTCCTGACTGTGGGTGACGTGGACGAAGGTGATGCCGAGCGATTTCTGCAGCTTCTTCAGTTCGGCGCGCATACGGATCTTCAGGAAGGGATCGAGCGCCGACAGCGGCTCGTCGAGCAGCAGCGCTTCGGGATCGGTGATCAAGGCGCGCGCCAGCGCCACGCGCTGCTGCTGGCCGCCGGAAAGCTGGGCCGGGCGGCGGCCGGCATAGCCGTCCATCTGCATCAGCTTCAGCATGTCGAGCGCCTTGGCCCGCCGCTCCGCCTTGTCGACGCCCTTCATTTTCAGGCTGAAGGCGACATTGTCGACGAGATCGAGATGCGGAAACAGCGCATAGGACTGGAACATCATCGCCGTGCCGCGCTTGGCCGGCGGAAAGTCGGTAACGACTGTATTGCCGAGGCGGATATCGCCCGACGAAATGCTCTCATGCCCGGCGATCATGCGCAGCGTCGAGGTCTTGCCGCAGCCCGAGGGGCCGAGGAAGCAGCAGTAGGAGCCGGCCGGGATCTTCAGGCTGATCCCGTGAACCGCCGTCGTCGCCCCGTAGACCTTCGAAACGGATACTATATCGATCTCTGCCGCTTTCGACATCATGCCTTCCCCTGTTTGAAGAAGAGGATGCATCTGCCGTGCCAAATCCCAGGGAAGCGCCTCAAACCATTGGAGACAAAGGATTTTATGTCGCGCGCACCCGCAAGAGCAAAAGACGAGCAGAACTTCGTCTGCACATGATTTAGGCTATCGTGCCCAATTCGTGCAAAAGATCGTATACAATTTGATCGTCACTTCGGGCACAAATTCCGTTTAACTTTTGCCGCGAAGCCGGATATGGTTTGCCCGCCATCAGGGAATGAAATTCATGAAATCCGCCGCCAAGGCCATGCAGGAAGATACCGCCGAAACCGGCGCGCAACAGATTCGCGACGCCATTCGCGAGGCGATCGTCGAGCGCAGGCTTTCTCCCGGCACCAAGCTTTCCGAAAGCGATGTCGGCAATCTCTTCAATGTCAGCCGCACGCTCGCGCGCGCCGCACTGCAGGCACTCTCCTATGAAGGCCTCGTCAGCGTCGAGAAAAACCGCGGCGCCTTCGTCGCTTACCCCTCGCCCGAGGAAGCGCGCCAGATCTTTGCCGCCCGCCGCCTCGTTGAGCCCGGCATATTGCGCGAAGCCGCGGCTCGCATCACCCCTGCCGACGTCAAGCAGTTGAAACAGCTTCTGCTGGAGGAAGGCCGCCTGATGAGCGAACGCGGCCAGACGGCGCGCCGCGCCGAAATCAAGGCGTCGGGCGATTTCCATCTGATGCTGGCGGAAATTTCAGGCAATGCGATCATGCAGCGCTTCATGGAAGAACTCGTCGCCCGCTCGTCGCTTGTCATCGCGCTCTACGGCCAGTCGACCGCCTCGAGTTGCGGCCATTCGGAACATGGCGACATCATATCGGCGATCGAAAGCAAAGAGCTTGACCGCGCCTGTCATCTAATGCTGCATCACATCGCCCACATCGAGACCGATCTCGACCTGCGCGAGCGCAAGAGCCTCGGCCTCAAGGAAGCCTTCGAACTCTGAACCAGCGTCGCTGCCCGCCCTTCCAATGCAATCTTGAATATTACCAGGGCGTCTTCTTCGGCAGGATCTCGAAAGCCTCGAAGATCTCTTCCGCCGTACGTGGTTCGCTGGAGCGCAGCTTCACGGTGCCGTCGCGGCCGACCAGGATCAGCCCGAACTCGCCCGACGGCGGCCCCTGCAGCCGCTCTCGGATACCGTCGGCATCGAGTTCCCATTCGTCGTCGAACAGCGCAAACGCGCCGCCGCCGGCGATGCTGAACACCTCGACGTCTTCTTCGATGAGACGCATCTGCGCCTTGCGCAGCCATTCATCTTGAATGAGAGCGCGATCGTCCTGCGCGTCGGCAAAGATGATCAGCACCCGCTTTCTGTCGCGAAACTGCTCGAGCGATTGCGGAAGATCCGGCTCGCGGCGAGGCGTGCCGATGATTTCATGAACGATGGATTTCAGCATGGTGCCATTCCTCGGCCATCGCTTGATGTGGCCGTATCTATCCGAATAAACGGCGTGGAATGGGCGAGGTTCCGCCAGGAGGCGGAAAAGGATCGCAGCCTTGGCCGCGACCCTTCGTCTGTCAGTCGCGGTTCTGGTCTTCGGCCGTATGAGCCGAAACGGCGACGAGGTCCGGCGTGCCATTGACGAGGAGACGCTTGCGCACGAGCACGCGCATCACGCGCGCTGCCGTCGAGAAGGTCATCTGGTCGAGCGGGCCTTCGCCCTCCCACGGCTTGGTCAGCCGCTCGGTGACGGCGCCGACGATGTTCATCGGCACGATGTCGGTGCATTCGCGCATGGCTTCGAAAACGAAGCTGATGGGGATGACGCGTCCCTCATGCGTGACGATCGGTTCGGTCAATTCGCTGTCCCATTCCTCGAAGGCGTAAAGCGCTTCGCGAAACAGCTGCTGGAGGTTGAACGGCGCGTGGCCGTCATGAAGTGGCGGCAGGGCATTCATCATGTCTGTCTCCTCTTGATGGATTGAAGCCAAAGTCCTCCGGTATCGGTCGCGCCAACGCGGGGAACAGAACGTTTTGCTGCCCCCTGCGAACCGAATAACACGATTGATTCTATAGAGTAACACGCTGGGGTAAAGCCCATTTCTCGGCGTCCCAGGAAGCCGTTTCCATAACGCGCTGATATTCTTGCATGTTTTAGTCGAAATTTTCTCCAGTGCCACCGTTCTTAAAAATCTATGCCACGGTCGAAATAGGCGGTTCAAAACGGCTCAACAGGCCTGAAAAACCCTGAAAATTCACGGAACTTTTGCCGCTGTAATTTGTTTTGTTCTCACAATCGCCAAACCGACTGGGGTTATCACCAATGACGCAAATCCGTGAACCGGAGCGCCGAAGCAGAATCCTGCGCGGCCGCCCCTATAGCCTTGACGAATTCGCTTCCAAATACGGTCTGCAAAACGACCAGGCCGAAAGCCTGTTCACCCGTTTCGGGCCGTCCTCAATCGAACTCGACCTGCTGATGGCTGCCAAGCGCCGTGCGCCTGTCCTGCGAGACGCAATTGCCGAAGAACGTCCCTGAAGAACGGAACCGACCAATGAGCGACAGACGCCACGAATGGATTAGCAAGAGAGCCTACGCGATCTGGGAAGAACAGGGCCGTCCCCACGGGCGCGATGACGAACACTGGCGTCAGGCGGTTGCCGAGCGCAATGCGCTGGAACGCACCCAGGCCTCGGTCGACGGCCGCGAGGTGCTGGTAAAATTCCGTCCCAAGCCGCCGCGGCCGGAACTGCCGAGCCAGGACTGGATCGATCCCTCCACGAAGGTCGGCTGACCTCCCTCAACCCGGCTCAGCTCAGGCTGAGCCGGAAACGGGCTTGGAAATCTCCCCGCCACCACATCGGGAAATTGGTTCCCCACTTGTTGTTGTGCAGATTGAAGCGGATGCCGGCATCAAAATCCGGCCGCGTCCTGCAGAACGTCATGAAATCCCAGCCTTGGGGCGCGACGAGCGGCGCATCGAAAGTTTCGATCGTCAGCCCTGCGTCTTGCAGGTCGCAGCGCGCGGCGGTCACCGCCTGCAACTGCGCGCCGCCGCCCGGCGCGATGTTATGCGATCGGTGCCACAGGCCCATCTTCCGGAACTGCCAGTCCCTCGCGCCCTGAGGCGTGAAGGAGAGGAAGCTCGCCTCCGGCATCCGGTTGGCCGGCTTGTCGCGCAATGTCAGGCTGAGGCCGAGCCGGTTGCCCTCATCGGTAAACTGCAGCATCACATGCGCTGGCGCGCCATAGGCCTGCACCGCCTCGTCCGGCATCGCCAGAATGATGCCTGCTCCTTGCGAGCCCGCCAGCGCCGGCAGGTAGACCTTGGACCGTGCAGCACCCGAGCGGGCAAGCCCCGGCTTGTCATGATCGAGCACCGCCCATTCCTCGCGATGCGTGAGGTAGGTTTCCATATGCCTGGCGACATCGCCGGCATCGTAGCTCTCGTATCGATAGGCGATCAGCGAACCGCCATAGCCGGAGATCGTCCGACCAGAGGGCGTGGTGATCTCGGCAACGTCCCCGCTCAGAGCATCGAGCGCGATCGACCAGCCGCCAGTCCTGAGGCCGAGCTCCCGCCCGCCACCTTCGACCACGGCAGGTGCTGCGCATTCGGCCAGTGCGGCGCGGGCAGCCTTCCGGTCCGTCTCGTCCAGTTCCGAGACCGCCTGGTCGAGATAGGCCCGCTGCTCTTCCCATGAGGCTTCGGTATAGGCGAAGCGATAGTCGGAGCGCCGCGCCGCCTCGAAATCCGCCCGCGACCACGCCTTGTCGTCGCGCAGATAGGATTTGATATCGACGCCGCAGGTGTGCTCCGCCACCATCGCCAGCCCGCGCCCGAAGGCGAGACGGCGGGCGTCGAGCCCCTCCGCCGCAAAGCGGTCATAGAGCCGCTGCAGCCCGAGGAAGCGCGCGGTCTTGATGGGATCGCTGGCCGAGCCGTGGATCCAGCTGTCGCCGAGTTCCAGCTCGACGACAGGAAAACGCTTGCGCGCATCCCACAGGATGGCGCCGTAATCCTCGAGCGTCGCCGCGCGGATCACCGCATCCGCCTCGCGGCCGCGCAGCTCCCGATAGGCTTCGGCGACCCCAGGCACGCTCTGCGGCCCGATATTGTCGCTGGTATGGGCAAAGCTCAAGCCGTCGGCGAAGCCTTCCGGGAAACAGGTCTCGCCATAGGAGCGCTGGTACATCACCACCACCTCCTCGCCCCCGGGCGCTCGCCAGCGGAAGATATCCGGCACATCGGGCGGCGGCGACGCCGTATTGACGCCAAGGTGCAGGAAGCGGATGCCGGCCTCAGAAAGCAGCGGCACCATGCCGAGCGTATGGCCAGGCACATCGGTCATCTTCGCCGCGATCGTCGTTTTGCCGAAACGCCGGTCGAGCTCCTGGGAATAGGAAAGCCCGGCCCGGAAGAGGTCCGGCGACATCAGCTCCGTATGCGTGGTGAACGGCAGGCCGTGCCAGCGGATCAGCCCGCGCTCGATCGCCTGCTCGAGTGCCGCGACCTCTGCCGCCGAACGCGAATTCAGATGGTCCCAGATCAGCCAGGCGCCGGTCGTCCAGATGAATTTCGGCTCGTCAGGATTTTCGGCGTAAAAATGCCTGGCGGTCTCGATCGCCTGCGGAATGAAGCGTTCGTGATACTGCCGGCGGACTTTCTCGGCATGGTCGGTAAAGCCGATATCGAGATGAGTCTTGAAGACCAAGTGCACACGCTTTTCAGTCATTTCCATTCCATTCATCTGCCCGGAGCCGATCCGTCCGCGATCTGCTGCTTCCATAGGTGCAGCAATGGCACAATGTAACCGTTTGCACAAACGTGCTCGCTTCCAGTGGAAACACTTCGTCAACCATATCGGCACAAATCGGGGGAATGATATGGGTTTTTCAGCGAGACATCGACACGAATCTCGCTCGACATTCTATTCGCAAAACACCAAATCGAAATGATGGAAACGTGTTCACACTCACCCCGCAGGAATCTCAGCTGCCTTGTCGGCACCGGCTTCGATGTCGGTCCGTCCTGTCTATATCGGGGAAAAGCCTGAGGTGGGCCTGGACGGCCAAGGCTTGGTCAGAAGGCTTTGTTTTCCTCGCAAAGCGCCCGGTGGACCTCGGTCCAGAACAGCGCCAGCGGGGTATCGCCGTTGCGTTCGGCGACAAGCGCGCGGATCAGCGCTTCGGAGCCTGCCATGTCCTGCCAGCTGGATTTCAGGCCTTTGGCGGCCTGTCGGCATTCGGCAATCTCGAACGGTCTCTTGCTGTCCATATGAGGCCTCCTCATGCAAGGCGCTAACAGACGGAGCCCGGATTGTCATTCCCCGCATATGTGGGGATGCCTTGTATTTGTGAGGGTGCTCACGGTAGGATTGAGGGAATTGGGGCAGTTGAAATGACCGAGAATACTTATAGCGAAAAGTTCGAGTCTACGTTCGAACAGATCAAGGCCGCGGCCAATGTGGATGCTGCCATCCGCATTCTGCAGGCGGAATATGCCCTCGATTTCGTCACCTACCATCTCGCCCAGACGATCGCCAGCAAGATCGATTCGCCCTTCGTGCGCACCACCTATCCGGATGCCTGGGTCTCCCGCTACCTCCTCAACAGCTATGTGAAGGTCGATCCGATCGTCAAGCAGGGCTTCGAACGCCAGCTGCCCTTCGACTGGAGCGAGGTCGAGCCGACGCCGGAGGCCTATGCCATGCTGGTCGATGCCCAGAAGCACGGCATCGGCGGCAACGGCTATTCCATACCCGTTGCCGACAAGGCGCAGCGCCGCGCCCTTCTGTCGCTCAATGCCCGCATCCCGCCCGAGGAATGGAACGAGCTTGTCCGCCGCTGCCGCAACGAATGGATCGAAATCGCCCATCTGATCCACCGCAAGGCCGTCTACGAACTCCATGGCGAGAACGATCCGGTGCCGGCATTGTCGCCGCGCGAGATCGAGTGCCTGCACTGGACGGCGCTCGGCAAGGATTACAAGGACATTTCGGTCATCCTGGGCATCTCCGAGCACACCACGCGCGACTACCTGAAGACCGCCCGCTTCAAGCTCGGCTGCGCGACGATTTCGGCCGCCGCCTCGCGAGCCGTGCAATTGCGCATCATCAACCCTTAAAAGATCCGAATCCGATTTCGCGGGCGCCGGTTCAAGCGCATCGCGATTTTTGAGATTGCCGCTGCGCTTTCGCGCCTTGCCGGGGCATGTCGGCACGTCAATCCTCATACTTTTGGGCTAATCCCCCCATCTGGGGGGGCTCATCTGAGGGAATTTCCGATCCTCGCCTCCTGGACCATTCTGCTCTCCACGGACTTGCAAACGCTGGAGGGCAAAATGTTCGTCATCATTCAGGCACATGAGTATCAGAAATACGCCGCCGTACTCGACCAGTTGTTTCGCCTGCGCAAGAAGATCTTCGCCGATACGCTCGGCTGGGACGTTCCGGTGATCGGCCCCTACGAACGCGACAGCTACGACTCTCTCTCCCCCGCCTACCTTGTCTGGTGCAACGACAGCCGCACCCGACTCTACGGCGGCATGCGCCTGATGCCGACGACCGGCCCGACCCTTCTCTACGACGTCTTCCGCGAGACGTTCCCGGCCGCTGCCGATCTCATTGCCCCCGGCATCTGGGAAGGCACGCGCATGTGCATCGACGAGGAAGCGATCGCCAAGGATTTCCCCAATATCGATGCCGGCCGCGCCTTCTCCATGCTGCTGCTTGCGCTGTGCGAATGCGCGCTGGAGCACGGCATCCATACGATGATTTCCAATTACGAACCCCACCTCAAGCGCGTCTACAAGCGCGCCGGGGCCGAAGTGGAAGAACTCGGCCGCTCCGACGGATACGGCAAGTATCCCGTCTGCTGCGGCGCCTTCGAAGTGTCGGACCGCGTGCTGCGCAAGATGCGCACCGCCCTCGGCCTGACCCTACCCCTTTATGTCAGGCACGTACCGGTTCGCTCGGTCGTGACCCAATTCCTGGAGATGGCAGCATGAACCGCCTCATTGAAACCGCAACCCAGAAAGATCTCGGCGCGTTGGAGCGCCACGTTCTCGCCTCGCGAGACATAGCCACCCAGATGGGGGATTCCTTCCTCTCCTATCTCCTCTCGATGGCACTGTTCACCATCTACGAGAAGAAGGCCCGCTACGAAAATGAGGCGCTGAAGAGCGGCTCGGCTGAAGATACGGTCCTGCCCCGCCGCGCCTGAAGACGAGCACGCCTCCCGGCCGCCCCGCGCGCAGCCCCGAAACCCGCAACAGGTTTCGAAGGGCTGCGCGCCGCGGTCACGTCATCAGGGAATCGATCGTCGTGATCAGCGTATCGTGCATGTAGGGCTTCGGCAGGAACGCCGTGTTGGCGGGCAGCGCCATCGGATCGAGCCGCACCATGCCGGAGGTGATGATGATGCCGATGTTCGGCCGCATCGCCCGCACGCGCTTGGCAAGCTGGATGCCGTCCATGGAACCGGCCATGTTGACGTCTGTGAAGAGGATGTCGATATCCTGCCGCCCCTTCAGCACCACCATCGCCTCATCGGCATTCGCCGCCTCCAGCGCCACATGGCCGACATCCTCCAGCACATCGAGGATATTGAACCGGATTATCGGCTCATCCTCCACGATGAGCACCACGGCACTGTTCGAAGCCACCATCGCGATCGCCCTCTTCATCGACTACGATCTCAATAATTGTCGCCCGCGCGACAAGGTTCCAGTGCCCTGCCCACGAAATATGCATCGTCCACAGATGCTTGCGCTCTCCGCTTGTGGCTCCCTGCAATTTGCGTTAGAGCGGAACCCGTGCTGCGGGAACCATTGCCCCGGCATCCCGCGCCCACCAACGGCGCCGAGGGCCTGTAGCTCAATGGTTAGAGCCGGCGGCTCATAACCGCTTGGTTGGGGGTTCGAGTCCCTCCGGGCCCACCAGTTATTTCAAAGAGTCAGGCGCACGCATCTAATATTGCTATCATATGAGCTACAATAACCTGGCGAAGCCGACGTGAATTTCTCAAAGCTCGACACAACTTTCCGTAGTCACAGCTCAGCTTTTCTCTTAGAAAATTAGCCGGGCGCAAACGAGGATTCGTCTGGATCAGCGCGAGGAGGTGACATTTGAGCTTCGGCGGCGATGGTGTTCCGGGGATCAAACGCAGTCCTGAGATTCTTCAACTGCGAGGTTGGGAGTATCCATTTATCGCCCGACGTTTCGAAGCTGGCGGCCGCTTCACGGTTACGGATGGACCCATCTCCAGCAAGATTCCTCTAACTACTTGCGTGTTATGCGGCGGCGTTATTTTTCCTGACGAGAAGAGGAATTTCGAGCATCCGCTTCCAAGATGGACACATCGTATCGCTGGAGACGTGGGAGAGGTAAAATCTTCAGCCATTACGCTCGAAGCTGGGCGAGGCCCTACTTGGCGGCAACTCGAATTGGCTGCGCACGAAAGGTGCAACACAGCTTTCGGAGAACATTTAGAGATTCCTGCTAGGAAAGCGATCAGCACCATGGTCGGTGGAGGCATGGTTTATGCCCAGCAAATCGATGTGGTGTTCGACTGGCTCGACAAGGTAAGGTCATCGTCAGCGCACATGGCCACCGCATTCACTGGCCATGGGTTGGTGCTCGACTATAGGCACACTCATTTTCCAAATTGGCGTATCGGGCTAAGTGATCGTGCTGCCATTTTTTTCCGTGTCGAAAAATACGAGGAACCGTTGGATCTATGGGACTGTATGGACCGTGGATTTTTATTCACGCCCGGAGCTTTGGCCATACGGATCAAAGACCTTGTCATCTTGTCCATCAGCGGCGCTTACCTTCTGTCACCAGCATTCGGACTTCCCGAGCCAAAAGCAGTTAACCAGCAACTGGAATGGGTCGATGGAAGTGGAAAGTGGGCTTCCGGGTTCGGTTCTAGGATCAGCAGGCTTGGGTCTGCTCTGATCGTCGCTCAACCAATGCGACGACAAGAAACCAAAGAGGGACTTCTATCGAAGTCTGCTGCGATTACGGAGCTGGGTGACGGTTATGTGCATTATTTGAAAAAGAACAGGTGGAGCCGAACTAAAAGGTTAGACTTCTCTCAACTCCCAAAATTGAGCGCTAAACTAGGCTACGCTCTAGCAAATCTCGAATCGTGGAATGGTTGATGCTCATAAAGGAACAAGATCACGCCCGCGCGGGACATCCGCCCAATTTTGGCGCGATGGAAAGTATGAGCGATCTCAGGTACGCCAAGATGGCATTTATTGACATTATCGCTAGGGAAAGATTCGGTCTTCGGCCTTCGGAGAATGATCGCCTATAGATCACAAATCCCCTGGTCAAATATTCAATTCTTGTGATCCCGACCACAATTGCCTTAGCTAATTTGAGGATTACGACTCCACGGGCATTCCTGCTGAACAGTTCAAAAATCAAAGAGAAGCGCATGTTGGATGGCAGGAACGAATAACATTCGATGTCCCATTTCGTAAGGCCGATGGACCGACACTCTAAGTGATAAGAGGATACTTAGCCGCGGCCTGCCATTCAATTTTAGCCCGTACCTCATCCTCCATATCTCCACGGCGATCACGAAGTATACTTGGCGTAGTCGGCGGCGCACCGGTAGCTAGGTGAAAGATATCTGGTACAGCAGCCGTCTTTAGCTCCAACCCATTCATCGTCGCATATCGTCATTCTAGGCCGGGAACGAATCGCCAAGTGACTCGTTGATTCGCTGGTCCGTGGGAGGGACCACGCCATGAGCAAACGACGTTTCAAGGCGGTGACAATCACGATCAATGGAAAAAAGAAAACCTTGAGGACGGTCCTGCAGGCCGGAAATGCCTTGCTCAATGACTGGCCCGAGCAAACGCCGGCGGCCAAGGCCGCTGAGATGACCGTGCTTGATGTGTTCGCCGATATCGCGGAGCCGGAGGATGTCCGTCGCGCACTTATCGCTGCCGCCAGAGCCAGCGATATAAAGTGTAGTTCGTGACGGATCAGGAGAAGCGCGCTCTTGCCACTATTATCGCTTTAAAACGCAAAAGCCCCGCCGTTTCGGCAGGGCTTTCTCACGACTGATCTGACAAAAAGCCGTTAGAACTTTACGCCGATGCCGAACTTGAGTTCGTGCTGATCGAGATCGGCATCCACACCGAGAACGTCCTTCTCGCCGAAGTCGTTGAACCGATACTCGCCGCGGGCGAAGATGTTGTTGGTGATGGCAAAGTCGACGCCGGCCCCGACGGTGTAACCGTTGAAAGTCTCCGTCTCTTTATCCAATCCCGGCAGATCGACGTAGCCGCGCGTGGCGGTCCAGCCGGCGGCGCCGTAGATCAGCGCTTTGTCGAAGGCGTAGCCGACACGGCCGCGAACAGCGCCGGCCCAATCGGTCCCAACGTCCGCTCCCAGCGTTTCCTCCTCGTTCCAGTTGTGTTCGAGGTTGCCTTCGATACCGACAACGATGTTGTCGAACTGGAAGTTATAGCCTGCAAATCCGCCGAAGACGCCGCCGTTGAAGTCCTCGGAAGCGCTGGCGCCACCGGCGCTGAAGTCACCGTTGAGCCATGCCGCACCACCATCGATACCGAAGTACGGACCCGACCAGGTGAAAACAGGCGCAGCCGCAACCGGAGCGGCCGGGATGTCTTGAACAGCATCGGCGGCAAATGCGGTGGTTGCGAGAAGTGCGAGCAAGGTAGTCGCGATAGTCAGTTTCATCTTCTGTACCCCATGATTACAACGCAACCAGAGGATACCGCGCCACTCAACAAAAAGCTGTAGCAGCCGCGGCACACACGCTCGATGGTGCGGTAGCGAACAAATCAGATCCGCTTGACAAGCGACGATTCTCGCAGGGGCATCATGTCTCTAATAACTGCAAGACCGCCCATCGCTCGGCCTGAACCCACCGCCGCAAGCTGGATTGAGCGGCTGACGCTCATAATAGCCGCCGCCGATCGACGACGTGTAATCGACGTTTCCTGATGACGTGCAGGCCGAAGTGATCGTGGCAAGGCTGATCAGCGTTCCGGTCGCGACAAGTGCGAAAAATCGGTTCATCTGAGCTTCTCCTTCGGAGGGCATGGCTTGAGCCCGAGCCACGCAATCTACCACGCCGCAGCGATTGCCGGGCGAGGATTCATCGCTGCAGGCCGCTCCGGACGGCCCTTCTAACGTCAATGTGATCGCCATGCACAGCTGTGCATAGCAGTCATGCCAAATTGCCCATTGCGAAGGCAGCCTGGGCAAAATATATGCTGCCGGCTAACAAAAAAAAGAATGAGTGAATTGCCATGAGTGCCATACATAAACTTTTCAACCGCAATCTCCTGACCCGGTTCGTATCCGGTCTCGGTGCGGTTCCCCAGCGTTTTCGCGAAGCACGCGAAGAGCGCAAGCCCGCCATCCATCCCTCTTTCATGGATGATTTCGGCGCTTAAATTCAAGCACCGCGTCCGCTAGCCGCAGGGTAGGGCATGGCCTTGCCCTGGCTGGCGTGCATCTTCTGTTCACGGCCGGCGATGACGGTTCGCCCAGCTGGCCCTTTTTCTTAACCCGCCGTCTTTGCTATCAGGTTTGCCGGATTCGGGATGAGCCGCCGCCGGAACAGCGGTTTATGCGGTGAGCGTTGGAGCGATAAGCCCCTCGTGATCAGAGTTGGTTATTACCTTACTTAACCTTTACTTCCCGATCGAAATAAAAAATAGCTCGAACCACGCAGAAAAAAATCCCATTTTAAATTTAGAGTAGGCCGCCAACTCCACGAGAAGCAACATGCTCAAACCAGCGATCGCAACAACTGGCCATAAGAACGCCAAGTTTGCGACCGTTGCGGGATCTATATGCGCCCTGTTCACGTAAACTATTTGCAAGACGAAATAGAGCGCAAGGAACGGCACAAATAGCACCCATAAAACGACGAAGAAATATACTTCGCGTGGTAGCTTTTTCATCCGCTGCCGCTCCGTTTCCTAGCTCCCAAAGCCTATGTCCGCTAATACCAGTCCACCAGCCGCAGTACGAGCATCTCACCGTAATTGTTGCCAGAGAATTCGTGCAAGCTGTGGCCGGACCCCTAACATTTTTCTCTCCACGCCCCGTCGCCATCCGGTTCCGCCGTAATAGCTTCACAATCAACCGACAGAAAGCTCATCCGGGAAACGACAACTAGGGAATGAAACATGGCGCCGATTCTTTCCAAGACTCTTGTAATGACTGCCCTTCTGGCCCTGCCGCTCGCCAGCGCGGCACCCGCATTCGCGCAGGAGGCAAAGCCGCGCGAGCCGGTGATCTCGGTGACGGGTAATGGCGAATCGGCACTCGCTCCCGATATGGCCGTCGTCAATCTTGCCGTCGTCAAGCAGGCCAAGACCGCCCGCGAAGCGCTCGACGAGAACAACAAGGCGATGAACGACGTGCTCAAGGCGCTGAAGGATGGCGGCATCGCCGAGCGCGACCTGCAGACCTCGGGCTTTTCCATCCAGCCGCAATATAACTATCCGCAGCCGGTCGACGGACAGCCGCAGCAGCCGCAGCTGATCGGCTACCAGACCATCAATTCGGTGACCGTCAGGCTGCGCGATCTCGCCAAGCTCGGCCAGGTGATCGACCAGTCCGTCAGCCTCGGCATCAACCAGGGCGGAGACATCCAGTTCACCAATGACAAGCCGGAAACCGCGCTTGAAGACGCGCGCAAGAATGCCGTCGCCGATGCGGTGAAGAAGGCGAAGACGCTGAGCGAGGCCGCTGGCGTCAAGCTCGGCCGCATCATTGAGATCAACGAGGTCGAACCGCGTCCGCTGCCGCAGCCGGTCTATCGCGCCACCATGATGAAGGAAGCTTCGGATGCCGCGGTTCCCGTCCAGGGCGGCGAGAACAATTACAATGTCAGCGTCACCGTGACTTTTGCCATCGAGCAGTAAAAATGGAAGCGCCGGGCGGTGGCTAAAGCCCCTCCCCAACCCCTCCCCACAAGGGGGAGGGGCTAACATGCTGCACGCTTCACATGACCTCGACCGCCGCAATCGCTGAGCGGCGGCAGCTAAAAAGACTTTCATTTTGGTCGCTGCAGGCAACCGCGACTTAGCCCCTCCCCCTTGTGGGGAGGGGTTGGGGAGGGGTCTGCCGAGCAAAAAGCCCCACCAAAAAAGAAACCGCCCTTGCCTGTCCGGAGAGACTGGCAAAGGCGGTTCTGGCCGCCGCATCGGGGAGACGAGGCGGTATTTCTATGAAATCAGCGGCGCAGCGGAGGGCAGCCGCGGACGTTGGCGAAGCTCATCTGGTCGGGACCGCGACGCGTCCAGCCCTGCACGATGACGCGGCGCGGGGTGACGTCGACGACGCGGGCGCGGCGGAAGCCGTAATCGCGGGCCATGTCTTCGGCAAGCCGCGGATCGCAGGCGCGCGGGCGGCGGCCGTAGCCGTAGCCGGGCGGCGGAGGCGGACGGCGATAATCCGGCGGCGGAGCCCGATCCGGCTCGCCAATGATAATATTCAACTGGGCGGCAGCCGGAGCCGCCGTGCCGGCAAGGGTGCCGGCGATCAGCATGGCGGCAAGACCCGCCTTTGCCAGAAACTGCATCATTAAAAACCTCTCCTTTGAAGTCGGTGCGGTCGAGCCGCCCTCCCCATTGCCCCATCGCGCCGAAGCGTCGGCTGGGAATCACTCATACGGTTCTGACAAGAGACGGCGGAAAGTGGCACCGTCAAGGCAAAACGGCCGGAAACGCCACATGGCGTCTCCAACCGCAGTCCTTAGCGCCGGATCAGCGGGCAGCCGCGGACATTGGCGAAGACCATCCGGTCCCAGCCGCGACGGTCGCGGCCGGCAACGACGACGACGCGCGGCGACATGCGGGTGATATGGGCTCTGTGCAGACCGAAGTCGCGCGCCTTGCGCACCGCGTGCATCGGCGAGCAGCCGCGGATCGGGCGATGGTACTGCGCCTCGACGATGTAGCTCGTCTGCGGCCCAGCGGCTGCCGCCGTGGAAGCCGTAGCCGGAATGGTGCAGAGGGCGAGCAGTGCGGCAAGGCCAGCCTTGGTAAGGAAATGCGTCATGAGGGTCTCCGTCGATTGATACCTAAGCTCTCCCTTCAGGGATTGTCTCGACAGTAAACGCCGCAAACTGAATGGCGTTCGAACCGCACATTCAGATTTCATTCACAAGGATTAATCCTTCAATTGCCGAGATGCAGCACGATTTCGCGCCGATGCGGCCGGTCGCGGTGCTCGAAGAGATAGATGCCCTGCCAGGTGCCGAGCATCAGCCGGCCCCTTGAAACGGGAATGCCGATCGAGACCTGCGTCAGCGCCGCCTTGATATGAGCCGGCATATCGTCCGGCCCTTCGTCCCGATGCACGACCCAGCCCATCGACGGATCGGAGGCCGGCGGCACGAGGCGGCGGAAGAAGGAGAGTAGGTCGGTCTGCACATCCGGATCGGCATTCTCCTGGATCAGCAGCGAGCAGGAAGTATGGCGCACGAAGACGGTGAGCAGCCCCTCCGTCTGCCCGGAGGCGCGCACGAATGCCTCCGCCTGATCGGTGAATTCGTAGAGGCCCTGCCCGCGCGTGGAAAGGTTAAGCATCGTCTGGGGCAAGGCGCCCTCCCCGTCTCGGATTGAATCTCCCGCGAGTTGGCGTGCCGCGGCCGGCAAGTCAATGCCTGCCGCGAACCCGAACGGCATGAGGCATCGGCATCAGAGCCTGAGCAGCGTCTCGAAGCCGCCATAGATCATTCGCTTGCCGTCGAACGGCATCTGCCACTGGTCGCCCTTCAGCCGCGCATCGTCCATCACCTTGGCATTGATCTCGTCGCGCTCCTGCCGGGACCGGTAGAGGATCCAGGAAAACACCACCACCTCATCCTGCTTGGCCTGCACGGCGCGGGGAAAGGACGTCAGCTCGCCATAGGGTACGTCGTCGCCGATGCATTCGACATATTCGAGCGCCCCATATTCCTTCCAGATCGAGCCGGCAAAGGCCGAGAATTCCTTATAGGCCTCGACATTCTCCTTCGGCACCGCGACGATGAAGCCATCGACATAGGACATGACACTTCTCCTCCACTTGGCCCTCGATAGCGGGAGAGATAGAAGAGCCGCCGGGCAGGTCTAGACCCGGCCCCGCCCCTGCCTGATCAAGGCCCGTTCACCAGCTTGAGGATGAGCTGCTGGATATTGCCGCCGTCGCCCATTTCCACCTTGTCGAAGTCGCGGCCGCGCTGGCGCTGCCTTGCGGAGATCTCGCCGAGGCGGCGGGTCAGCTCGATCCTGATCTTCTTGCAGCCGGGGTCGTCGGCGACGGTGAGGCCGACGCTCATCGCTTCGATTTCCTTGACCATCTCCTTGATCGTGTCGCCATGCACCCGCTCATGCGCCTCAACGCCGGATCTAAACACTTCCCAGCTGCTCTTGACGGCCGCCGGCAGCTCGGCCGCCGGTTTCGGCAGCGTGTAGGTGATGATGAGCTTCGGGCGGTTGGTGACGATGACGCAGGCGGTGCCCTGCGGCTCGTATTTCCGGGTCCAGGTCAGCTTGAAGGTCGTATGCGCGATCGCCCGGCCGGTGACCCCGGCCTTTGGGCCATTTGCTCCGATCGATTCATAGAGCTCGGCGCCGGTCTTGCCCGATATCGAATAGGGCCGCACGTCTTCGACCGCCTGCCAATCACCCGAGGCCACAGCGGGCATCGCCGCGGAAAATGCCGCCAGCACACCGAATAGAAAACCTGCCCTCACGCACACCCCGCCCAAATGATGTTTCGCGCCGACCCTAATGGGACTATCAGCCGCTTTCAACGATGCATGCATCAGCCCTGCAGCGTCTTGACCTTGGTGAGATCGGGAAAGAGCCGCATCCACAGGAGAACGACGATGATCGTGCCGAGCCCGCCGACGATGCCGGTGGCGACCGGCCCGAGCAGGGCCGCCATCATGCCCGATTCGAATTCGCCGAGCTGGTTGGAGGTGCCGATGAACAGCGAGTTGACGGCGCTGACGCGGCCGCGCATCTCATCCGGCGTCAGAAGCTGCACCAGCGAGCTGCGCACGACGACGCTCACCGTATCGGAGGCGCCGACGACGAGCAGAGCGGCGACGGAGAGCGCGATATTGGTGGAAAGCGCAAAGACGATGGTGGCGAGCCCGAATACCGCGACCGCGGCGAGCATCTTGCGCCCGACATTGCTCTCGAGCGGCCGCCGGGCCAGCACGACAGACATGGCAAGCGCACCGATCGCCGGTGCGGCGCGCAAGAGGCCGAGTCCCCAGGGGCCGGCATGCAGGATATCACGGGCAAAGATCGGCAGCAGCGCGGTTGCGCCGCCGAGCAGCACCGCGAAGAGATCGAGCGAGATCGTGCCGAGCATGACCGGCCGGCTGCGGATGAAGGAAACCCCGGCAAAGACGGAGGCGAGCGTCACCTTCTCGCGCTTGGACGGAACCCACTGCATGCGGATCGAGATGACATTGAAACTCGCGACGGCAAAGAGCAGCGCCGACACGGCGAAGGGCGCGACGGGATCGAGCCCGTAGAGCAGGCCGCCGAGCGAAGGGCCGATGATCAGCGCCGTCTGCATCATCGAGGTGGAGGTCGCGACCGCCTTCAGCAGCATCGAGGCCGGCACGATGTTCGGCAGCAGCGCCGCCATGGTCGGCCGCTCGAATGCGACGACGGCGCCGAGCACGGTAACGGCGATGAGAATTCCCGCCGGCGTCAGCCATTGCTGCCATGTAGCGACCGCCAGCACCAGCGCCGTCACCGCCTCGATCAGCTGGCAGACGAGCCCGATGCGCCGCCGGTCGAAGCGGTCGGCGACATGCCCGACGACGAAGGTCAGCACCACCATCGGCAGGAACTGACAAAGACCGACGAGGCCGAGCGCAAAGGCGCTGTGCGTCTGATCATAGATCATCCACCCCATGGCAATGCCGATGGACTGGAAGGCGAGCGAGGAAAAGACGCGGGAGGCGGCAAAGTTCAGATAGCCGGGGTGGCGAAGAACGCTCCGCGGGCCTTGGGATATGTCCATTGCGAGATCACCGGCCGACGACGAAGAGGCGGCCTTCATGAGGTTGTATGCGTAGAGGTGTTCTGCTCCCAGGGCCGGTTTGTCAATCGGAACGGGCCGGCATCACCGGATTGTGCGCGCCGCAGTCCCCTAGCGCGGCTCCCTCGATATGCTGAGATAGGCAGGATCGAATTCGGCGATTTCCTGCAGGCGCTCCCAATCGACGATGGTGATCGTCCGGTTTTCCCAGGTAAACACGCCCTCGCGCCGCAGCGCCTGCAGCGTCTTGTTGAGATGGACGACGGAGATGCCGAGCACGTCGGCCATCTCGATCTGCGTCAGCGGGAATTGGAAACTTGGTCCCCGCGTCCGCCTGACGATCTGCAGGCGCACGAAGAGCTCGCAGACGAGATGGGCGATCTGGGCGCGCTTGGAGCGCCGCCCCATCGCGACGATCCATTCCCGGTGGATGGCGCCGTCGACCAGCGTATCCAGCCAGAGCAGCCGGGTCAGATGTGGCATGCGCTCGGTGATCATCTTGAGGTCGGCATGATCGGCGAAGGCGACGCGGCAGGGCGACAGCGCGACGATGCCATGATCCATCTTCTTGATCGAAAAGGCGTGCAGATCGACGAAATCGCCGGCGACATGCAGCGCCGTGATCTGGCGGCTGCCGTCGGCCATCACCTTGTAGCGCGCCGCAAAGCCATCGAGCAGCAGCGTGCTGTATGCCGGCCGGCTGCCTTCGGAGACGAGATCTTCGCCGGCGGCGAAATGCCTGTCCTTGCCGATGATCGACCGAAGATGGCCTTCCTCCTCGGGCGAAAGCACGTCACGGCTTTCGAGGTTGAGCAGCAATGGTTCAATCATGGCCTTGCCCGCCGATACCCCGAAACGTCGGGACCATCTCACAAAGACCGATATTTTCTATAGGAATCAATGCCTAGCCTCGGGAACAATTCTCTTCATCTCAGATTTCTCCCTTGTTACGCGCAGGAAAAATCATGGTTCGCTACTACTTCGATCTACATAACGGGGAAGGCCCCACGCGCGACGAGCACGGCACCGAGCTCAGATCTCGTGAAGACATCCCGAAAGAGGTGACCCGCATCCTGCTGGATGTGGCCCGCGACGAACTGCCTGCAGGTGATCGCCTGACCATCGCCGTCACAGTTCGTGACGAGAGCGGCTATCCAGTCACGGTTGCCAGCCTCGTCTTCAGCAATGAATGGCTCGACGACCCGCGATGACGGCCGCCCTTCGAGGCTGGCGCCGGATCACCCAAACGCGTCAATCCGACTCGGTGGATCGGCGCGACGCTAAGACCCGCCTTCATGGGCGGCAATTAAATTTGACATAGTTTCGCGATTGCCTGATGCCATCGACAGGCATTTATCGGAGCCGGACGTCGATCGCGGCTACTTCGCGATTTCTTCGAGTATCAGCCGAATTTCCGCAATCGGTCTGCGGTTATCATCGAAGAGTTCCACCGAAAGCATGTTCAGCGGCGGAGCCGGCAAGCCTTCGGCCGCCATTTCTGCGAGGACCCTTCGCGCCTCGGCCTTCGCAACCTCGATCGATTCGAACTCGTATCCGGTCTCGCTGCCGACACCATCACGATCGAAGAGCTGGAAATAGAATTTCGGCACGGCATGCTCCCCCGATGATGTTCCTAACGATCCCGCAGGCGACATGTTCCGCCACATCGGCACTTCGGCAAAATCAGAAGGTGCCCGCCTCCGGTGAAGCCATTTCCTCGATCGCGTCGACGCGGTCGGGATAGAAGGCGAGATGGTCCTTGATACTGCTGACGGCGGCATGCGGAGCCTCATAGGTCCACACCGCGTTCTTCGCCCGCTCGCCCCCGGCAACGATGCTGTAATAGGAAGCGTCGCCCTTATAGGGGCAATGGCTGCGGTGATCGCTGCGCTGAAGCAGCGACATATCCACGTCCCTGCGCGGAATATATTGCACCGGCGGATAGGAAGCCTCGCGCAGCGTCAGCGCGCTGTGGGTATCGGCGATCGTCCTGCCGCCGGCGGTGACGACGACGCGGCAGGGATTGTGCTCGACGGTGATCGGGTGGTCCGGTCCTGGAATCTTGATCGACTTGTCCAACATGGGTTCGCCTCCAGAAGATATCGGTCTCCCAGAGATAGGGCGCCCATGCCCCAGACCCAAGGGCTCGAACGCTCGCCTTCCTCAGCCAGGAAATTCGAAGCGCGGCGATTCCCGGCTCAGCATTGCCGTCTTCGGCACGACCTGCCAATGGTGGGCAAGCGCATCCGCCACCGTCGCGACCAGCCTGCCGATATCCTCATCGGCCCCGGCGTGCAGCGCCTCGGCGACGATCAGCACCGAGCCCGTCGTCTCGCACACCGCCGAAAGCCCGCTCTGCCGGTTCGTCCAGCGGCGCGCATGCGCTCTTCCCTCGTCATCCGCGAAGATCACCTCATCCGGCTCGGGATGTTCGCTCTCGCCGCCGAAAGTCAGATAGATCTCCTGCCCCATGGCCCGTCGAACCTCGAGATCGCCCACGATCTTTGCCGTATCGAAGACGGCGATGGGAACCGCGAAGGCGAGCGAAATCGCATTACAGAGATCGACGAGCGGATTGAGGCGCGGCAGCGCCTGCTCCTGCCGGAAGCGGCGCAGCAGCGCTTCGGAAGCACAGCGATATTGCGTCGGCTTCAGCCCCATGCGGGAAAAGCCGCGCCGCCACGCCTGGATCTCCGGAAACTCACCCTCCTGCGCTTCGGCGAGCCGCGCCTTGGCAATCGCGCCGAAGCTTGCAACCGCCTCTCCCACGTCCGCCGAGGCATCAATGCCTTCGGCGTAAAGCGCACCGGCGCGAAGCTCCGGAAAGGCCTGCCATATCGCATCCGAGTGGCTGAACTGCATGATCTATCTCTCCTCGATGAGTTTGGTGCCGGCGCGGCCGCCGGCAAAGGCAAGCCCGAAGACGGCCGCAAGCACGCAACCTATGCCGGCGATTTGATTGAGCCCGACGGCCTCACCAAGAACGGCGAAGGCGAGCATGACGGCGGAAACCGGAGCAAGTGCTGTGAACAGCGAGGCTTCCGTGCCGCTCACCCTTTCCGCACCCGCATACCAGAGCAGGAAGCCGCCGACGGTTGGCACCAGCGCGTAATAGGCCACGGCAGCGACCGCACCCGGCGAAAACCCCTGCGCGAGCGGCGCCTCGAAAACGGCCGGAACGGCCGAGACAACGAGGCCGATTCCGGTCATCAGCGTCGACTGGGCAAGCGGTGCAATCTCCGTCTTCAGCCGCTTGTTCAACAGGATGAACACCCCTTCGCAGACAACCGCCAGGAAGATCAGCGCATTGCCCGCGAGCGATCCGCCGGCGGCATCCGGCGCGAAGGCAATCGAAAACACGCCCGCGGCCGCAAGCGCCACGGCAAACATCAGCGCGGGCTGCGGCCGTTCGCCGAGCAGCAGAATGGAGATCGCCGCCGACACCACCGGCAGCGTGCCGATGATGACGCCGGCATCGGCCGCCGAGGTGAGGCTGAGGCCGGAGATCAGCAGCGTCGTATAGCCGACACTGCCGGCGCCGGCCTGAATGAAGAGAATGAGGCGGTCATGCCCGGAGAGCTTCGGCAGCCGGGCTCCGCTCGCCCGCATCAGCAGGAAAAAGACCGGAAGAGCGAGCGCGAAGCGCAAGGCGGTGGCCGTAAACGGCGGCAGGCCGGAGGCGATCAGCTTGCTCGCGATGACGGTGCTTCCGACCGTCAGCATGGCCAGCGCCAGATAGAAATATCCTTGAACCCGTCTCGACATTCAGCAGCTCCTGTTGAAGCGCCGAGAAAACAGCAGGGACGATCAGCGGTCTTGAACGAAATTGCAGGCGCCCGCGCCGCGGTTCAGGAAAAGGCGCCGGCATACGAGCGCGGCGACAGACCGTATTTGCGCACGAAGACACGCGTCATATGGCTCTGGTCGGCAAAGCCGCTGGCAAAGGCGGCGTCGGCAAGCGGCGTGCCCTGAGCGATCAGCCGCCGCGCAATATCAATGCGCGCCTGCACGAGATAGGCATGCGGCGTCATTCCGGTCGCCCTGGCAAAGCCGCGCAGCACCTGGAACCGGCTGAGCCCGCTCTCCCTGGAGAGATCGGCAAGCGATACGGCGGCAAGCGGGTCGCTGTCGATCAGATCCCGAGCCGCCCGGATGGACACCGGCACCGCCGGACGCTCCTCCCTCTCGGCCCGCTCGCGCATGACGTCGGCAACGAGCTGCAAAAGCAGTTCCTCATGCAGCAATGCGTCGGTCGTCCCGGCAGTCACCGCGCCAAACAGCGTCTCAAAGCGGGCGGCAATGCGCGGATTGCGGATGACGGGATGCGGGATTTCCGAGCGCCCTGCCCCGCCTTCGGCGATATCCAGCGACAGACCGGCGACGAGGGCGGGATCGAAATAGAGGATGCGCCAGGATCTACCTTCGCCGATTGGCGCGCCGTCATGGACTTCGTTCGGATTGACGGTGATGATCTCGCCGGCCTCCGCCTCCACCATGCCGCGCCCGCTCAGCGATTTCTGCGCGCCCGATGAAATGAGGCCGATGCCGAACTGCTCATGCGTATGCCTGGCGAAACTGTGGTGGGTTTCCGCCTCCACCGCTTCGACGCCGGCAAGCGCCGAGCGCAGCATTCTGAACTGGTTTTTCGGCATGTCTGTCCCGCAGGTCCGATCCCGGCCACTTTGCCAGTCGGACGGATGCGACGCAACCGCTGCGGCGGCCTGGAGCGTGTCGCGCAAAAGTGTGCACGGTTTTGCGATAACGACACGCGAGAATATAAAGACTAAAGCGCGTAAAGCGAATCTAAAAGATCCCAACGTGCTTTAGAAGAATTCGTCGAGCAGTTGGTAATAATCGAGCCGCGCCGGATCCGGCGCCGGCATGCCGTAGCGATCGAGAAAAGGCTGCACCAGCGCCTCCCCGAAATTATAGGTGATGCTGCGGCAGGCAAGCGCGATATCCTGATGGCGGTCGGCGATACCGAGGCGGCTGCAATCGATATAGCCGGAGAACCGGGCGTCGGAAGCGATGAAATTCGGCAGGCAGGCGTCGCCATGCGTAACGACGAGATCCTCGTCGCCGGGCCTCATGCTCTCGAGTGCGGCGAAAAGCTCGCCAGCGCTTTTCCCGAGCCGGGCCGCATCGAAATCCTCCTCGTCGACGATCCCCGCTTCCATGCGCGCCTTCGCCACCGGCAGGCGCTTCTCCGGACGATGATCGAAAGGACAGGAGGCAATCGGCAAACGATGAAGGTCGGCAAGCGCCTCCGCCAGCAGCTCGACGCGCGCAAGCGGCGTCAGCGCCGCTGCGCTGGCAAGGTCGCTTCCCGGCAATGCACTGATCAGCAGCCAGTTGCGCTCGCCGTCGCTTTCCCGCGCGATCACATCGGGGCACGCCAGACCTGAGGCTTTGAGCCAGCCGAGCCGGGCCGCCTCATCGGCAAGCTCGCCGAACGGACCCGCCGCTTCGACCTTGAGATAGAGCGCCGGCAAGCCCTCGCCTTCCAGGCGGAAAACGCTCGCTGCCGAACGGCCGAGCAAATCCCGCTCCATCCGATAACCGGTCAGATGCGCGGCAAGCCGCCCAGGCAGCGATCTCTCGGAAAATGTCAATGAATCGTTTCGGCGGGCGCAGCTTCGAGAAGGATCTCGAACGCCTCTTCGAGAGCCGCCACCAGAATATCGGTCAGTTCGTCGGATTTGTTTTCCAGGAACAGCGCGCTGACGGCTTCGTCCTGACGCTCCAGAAAACGCTCGATCTCGTTCGACATATCATTGTCCCTTCTTCACCGTACCATCACGGCCAATGAAGAAACCGTAGGCTTGGTTCCTTGCGCGTGGCTGGTTGCCGGCGGCTCCGAGGCCGAGCGCCGTCGATCATGGATAGTGATATTTCGCCCACTCACTTTTGGGAATTACATTCCCGACACCGAATTCAATCGACACAATCTTCGTCGCGTTGTCATTCACTTCGCAGCTGAAGGACAATTCGTATAGCTGTTTGCCGTCATAGAACGCGCTTCTCTTAAGCGTGAGGAAATTACCGTCCGGCAGATCGTATCGAGGAACCTCAATAAGATTAGGATCATAGGCTGCAGATGAATGAAGGAGTTGTTCTCTAAGCTCGCTCCAGCAAAGCTGACCACCCCGCTTTTGACGCGGCAAGTTTTTCATTGCCGTCTTGACCCTGGGATCTGAGACAAAATTGTCCGTAAACAGTGTCTTCGCTTTCGTGAGCTTGTCTGATTCCTTAGTCTTGGTGGCGTCGGGTAGCGTTAAAGAGCTTACTACCGCTGATTCTGCTTGCTCGAAATTTGTCTTTGCCTCGTCGCGCCCTGAGGCAGTTGGCCCGTTCTTTGGATTGACTTCAGAAGTGTCCACCTCGGGAAGCTCGATATCCTCAGGCACCGGCGTGGCTGCTGGCATAGTTTTGGAAACCTCAGATTTTTCGGGCTGCGGCGGCTCCGAACGCGGGGCATCTTCGGACTTTGTCTCAATGGCCCGCGGTTTCGGTGCTTTGGCCTGCTGCGGTATACCTCGCTCGCTTTGTTCCGGTGCCGAATCCTTCTCGGCAAATTCAAAAACGGGGCGCTCAACACGCGGTGGCCGGGGAGCGACAGGCGTCCTTGTCACTTCCGGAGGCGGTGGCGGCGGAGGGGGTGGTGGCGGAGGAGGTGGAGGCGGCGGCTCCTTCTTCGCCTCTTCCGGCGGCTTTGGCTCCGGCGGTTTTTCCTCCGGCTTCTTCTCTTCCTGCTTCTTCTCCTCCGGCGGTGGAACGAGTTCCACCTTCACGCTCTCGTCTTCCGGAGGCTTCGGCTCGATCTTCGGCAGCCCGAAAATGAGGAGTGCGACGACAGGAACATGCAGAAGCACGGACGCGCCAATGCCCCAGCGGATTTCGGGCCGCTGTCTTGCCGCTTCATGCGTCTCCGCCGGTTCGACTTCTTCTTCTGTCACAGCAGCGATGTGGCCTCTAAAGCCGGCAGCATCAAGCCACAAAAGCAAAAAACATCGTGATTGCCATTGAGATCATTGGTCGGCGGGCCCGTCGTCAACCACCAGATTGTGTTCCTGCCATTGGCCTTCCGGAATGGCATCGCCGACGAGAAAAGCGAAGGACGCGACCTTGCCGGATCCAGCGTCGAGCTCGCATTTGAACTGGATGTTGTACCACTTCCGTTTGCTGCGAAAGGCGCCGCCCTTCACCTCGACGCTGTTGCCGCTCACCTTTTCCGCCGCCATCGCATAGGGGGCGAGTGTGTCGGGCGCCATTGCCGGCTGCGCGCGGCGCACCTGCTCCAGCGCTTCGAGATCGCAGAGCTGCAGGTTGCGTTCGCTGCCCGAGAGCTGCCGCAGCGCCTCGCGAGCGCGCTTGCTGCGCGGATCGGCAAGCACCTTCTCGGAAAAGAGCTGGCTTGCGATGAGGAATTCGGCCGGCTTCGGCACCGGCGGAGCGATCGGCACCGCAGGCGGCATTGCCGCCGCAGCAGGTGGATCATTTGCGAGCGGCACCGGCTCGGCCTCGGACTTTGCAGCTTCCGGCCTCACCTTTTCCGGCGGAGGCGCCCTGACGCGCTCGGGCGGGCTGGCGGATTCCGCTTCCTGCGGAACGATCTCCACCGACAGACCGTCATCAGGCGATGATAGCGGCTCGGCCCTCGGCAACAGCAGCAGGAGAAGCAGGATCGCAGCGGCGTGCAGCGCAAATGACGCAGCCGCACCCCACCGGATCTCACCATCCCACTTGTTGGCCGCGAGCTCCATCGGTCAGGAAGTGGCTGTCGGACGATCGATGGCGATCGTGAAACTGAAAAGCGCTTTCATCATGAGCTTGCCGAAGCTCCGGAAATGGAGCACGCAGCAACACTGCCAGCACAGCCGAGGCTTTGCAACATCAAAAGAAAGCAATCATAAGTTGCATTCAACCGAGCGAGCCGATGAGGTCCCGGTAGGCGGCCTCCGGGAAGGCCTTCAGCGTCTGGGTCCGGACATTGCCGCCCATCGCCAGCGACAGCGTGAAATGCGCCATGACGGCGTCATCGGGTGCCTCGCAGACGGCGACCATGTCATGTCCGCCCATCGTCAGAAAGAAATGGTTGATGGAGCCGCCGACGCCGGCGAGCAATTTCTTTGCCGCGTCCAGCCTCTTTGCCGAGTCGCGAACGTTGCGAATGCCTTGATCCGTCCAGTTGATCAACAGAATGTAAGTGGTCATGTCGCACCTCCCGACGGAGGATTGGTTGGCGCAGGTAACGTCGACCCTCGCTCGCGCGTCGCGATCGATCCCTTCCCCCGTGGCGCGGATTATAGGCCCGTCACCGCAGGGCGACAAGAAATCCGTCACGATCATTGGTACTAATCACAAAGCAAAAGCCGGGCGCGAGGCCCGGCTTTCCAATCAGAACGACGTTGAGCAAATCAGCTGTCGAGGAACGAACGCAGCTTTCTGGAGCGGCTCGGATGCTTCAGCTTGCGGAGCGCCTTCGCCTCGATCTGGCGGATACGTTCGCGGGTGACCGAGAACTGCTGGCCGACTTCTTCGAGCGTATGGTCGGTGTTCATGCCGATGCCAAAGCGCATGCGCAGCACGCGCTCTTCGCGCGGCGTCAGCGAGGCGAGAACGCGGGTCGTCGTCTCGCGCAGGTTCGCCTGGATGGCGGCGTCGATCGGCAGAAGCGCATTCTTGTCCTCGATGAAATCGCCGAGATGCGAATCCTCTTCGTCGCCCACCGGGGTTTCGAGCGAGATCGGCTCCTTGGCGATCTTCAGGACCTTGCGGACCTTTTCGAGCGGCATGGCGAGCTTTTCGGCCAGTTCTTCCGGCGTCGGCTCGCGGCCGATCTCGTGCAGCATCTGGCGCGAGGTACGGACGATCTTGTTGATCGTCTCGATCATGTGCACCGGAATACGGATCGTGCGGGCTTGGTCGGCGATCGAGCGGGTGATCGCCTGACGGATCCACCACGTCGCATAGGTCGAGAACTTGTAGCCGCGGCGGTACTCGAACTTGTCGACCGCCTTCATCAGGCCGATATTGCCTTCCTGAATGAGGTCGAGGAACTGCAGACCGCGGTTCGTGTACTTCTTGGCGATGGAGATGACGAGACGAAGGTTCGCTTCGACCATTTCCTTCTTGGCGATGCGCGCTTCACGCTCGCCCTTCTGCACCATGTGCACGATGCGGCGGAATTCCGAGATCGAAATGCCGGTTTCCGTTGCAAGATTCTGGATCTCCTGGCGGATGTCGCGGATCGTCGTGTTCTCGGCCTTGGCAAATTCCTTCCAGCCGCGGGCGGCCAGGTTGCCGATGGACTTCATCCAGTTCGGATCGAGCTCGGCGCCCTGATACTGTTCGAGGAAGCTATCGCGCTTGACGCCGTAGGATTCGGCCAGACGCAGCAGGCGGCCTTCGTTCTGCACGAGGCGCTTGTTGATGTCGTAGAGCTGCTCGACCAGCGCATCGATGCGGTTCTGGTTGAGCGACAGCGACTTCACCGCCTTGATGAGCTCGTCCTTGAGTTCCTTGTAGCGGCGCTCCTGGGCGGAAGACAGCGTGCCGGTGGCGGCAAGGCGCTGCTCGACCTGCTGGTCCTGCAGCTTGCGCAGCTTCTTGTAGGTCTCGGCGATGATGTCGAGCGTTTCCATGACCTGCGGGCGAAGCTCGGCTTCCATCGCGGCGAGCGAGAGGTTGGATTCGTCCTCATCCTCTTCCTCCTCTTCGGGAGGCATGCCCTCGCCGCCGACATCGGTGATGTCGTCGTCACCGGAGCGGGCGCGCCGGGTCTTTTCCTTCTCCTCGGCGGCCTTGCGGTCGGCCTCGATCTTCTCGGGGCTCTGGAACTGCGGCGCAGCCTTGGCTTCCGGACCGGAATAGGTCGTTTCGAGATCGATGATCTCGCGCAAGAGCGTCGTGCCTTCGTTCAGCTCATCGCGCCAGATGATCAGCGCCTGGAACGTCAGCGGGCTCTCACAGAGGCCGGCGATCATCGTCTCGCGGCCGGCTTCGATCCGCTTGGCGATGGCGATTTCGCCTTCGCGGGAGAGAAGCTCCACCGAGCCCATCTCGCGCAGATACATGCGCACCGGGTCGTCGGTACGATCGGTCGGTTCTTTCTTCTTGGCGGTCGCAAGCGCGGTGCCGCCGGAAGGCGCGAGTTCGCCGCCTTCGCTCTCGTCATCGCCGCCGGCGTCGTCGTCATCGCCGCCGCCGGAAGCACCGGCTTCCTCGGCCTCCTCGTCCTCGATGACGTTGATGCCCATGTCCGAAAGCATCGACATCGTGTCTTCGATCTGCTCTGATGTCACTTCCTCGGACGGCAGGACGGCGTTGAGCTCGTCCATCGTCACGTAGCCGCGCTTCTTGGCGGCCTTGATCATCTTCTTGACCGCGTCGTCGGAAAGATCGAGAAGAGGGCCGTCGCTTGCGCCGTCGCGTTCGACTTCCGCGTCTTCGTTCTCTTTGACCTTGGTTGCCATTTATATCGTCGCCTTCCTGACGCTATCCAATCTCGCTACGGTGAATGGGCCGTCTCAGGGCTTGACGCGCCGCTCGCGTCGCCCTTCAAATCACCTGAGCCCACCTAACGGGATGACATTTAAAGTCTGATTAACCACGATCGCCGGTACCGGACAGCAAAGCTTTCTTGCTTTTGGATTTCCGGCCATGGTTGCGCGATCCGCCTTGACCCTGTTCACCGCTTCAACAAGTCGAACGGTGATTCCCACATTTTTTGTTCTCGTCAAGCTTTTCCACAAAAAAAGCCCACGAAAAATCGGAAAAAGCCTTATCCACAGGCTTTGAACCGCGGCTGCGATTGCGAAGCTTATTTAAGAAGCGGCGAACAAAAGACAAGGGCGGCCGGAATTTTGCCCGCCGCCCCAGTTGTTCTGGCCATTTCCTGCAATTGTGCCGACGGTATATTCGCCTCTCTCCGGGCAAATATCGGCTAACGTGCCTGGCCGTCGTAAGGCGTTACCTTCAGCGCGCCGAGATCGATCGCAGGAATGCAGCGCAGGTTGATCGAGGCCATCGCCGCACCGTTCGGCGCCACGCCCTCGCCGAAGGGGGCGATGCCGCAATTGGCGCAGAAATGATGCTTGATGACATGCCGGTTGAAAGTATAGGTCGAAAGATCGTCTTCGGACGTCTTCAGCACCAGCTTCTCGCGCGGCACGAAGGCGAGAAGCCCTCCCCGCCTGCGGCAGAGCGAACAGTTGCAGTCCAGCGCCTCGGTGAATTCGCCTTCGACCTCGAAAGCGACGTTGCCGCAATGGCAGCTTCCCTCGTAGAGCATGTGGTCCTCCTCACATCCAATCCATTACGACCTTGCCGGAATTGCCCGACCGCATCGCCTCGAAACCGTCGCGGAATTCGTCGATCTTGATGCGATGGGTGATGACGGGCGAAAGGTCAAGCCCGCCCTGGACGAAGGCGATCATCTTGTACCAGGTCTCGAACATCTCGCGGCCGTAAATGCCCTTGAGATTGAGCATCTTGAAGATCACCTTGTTCCAATCGATCTCGAAACCGGCGGGCGCGATGCCGAGAATGGCGATCTTGCCGCCATTGTTCATCTTGTCGATCATGTCGCGGAAGGCGGGAGCGGCGCCCGACATTTCGAGCCCGACATCGAAACCCTCGGTCATGCCGATCGCCTTCATCACATCGGCGAGATTTTCCTTCGACGCGTCGACGACGTGATCGATGCCGAGCTTTCGCGCGAGCTGCAGCCGATGCGGGTTGATATCGGTGATGACGACCTTGCGGGCGCCCGAACGCTTGGCGACGAGCGCCCCCATGATGCCGATCGGCCCGGCGCCGGTCACAAGCACGTCCTCGCCGACGAGATCGAAGGAGAGTGCTGTGTGCACGGCATTGCCGAAGGGATCGAAGATCGCGGCGATCTCGTCTGATATATCCTCCGGGATCGGCACGACATTGCTTTCTGGAATGCAGACGAATTCGCCGAAGGAACCCGGCCGGTTGACGCCGACGCCGAGCGTGTTGCGGCAGAGATGCCCCCTGCCTGCCCGGCAGTTGCGGCACTTGCCGCAGACGATGTGCCCCTCGCCCGAGACCCGCTCGCCGACATGATAACGTGTGACCGCCGAACCGATTTCGGCGATCTCGCCGCAGAATTCATGGCCGACGACCATCGGCACCGGAATGGTCTTCTGCGCCCACTGGTCCCAGTTCCAGATATGCACGTCGGTGCCGCAGATCGCCGATTTCTTCACCCGGATCAGCACATCGTTCGGCCCGACCTCCGGCACCGGCACGTTCTCCATCCAGAGGCCGACTTCCGGCTTCGATTTAACCAGCGCCTTCATCATGTTCGACATCGACTATATCCTGCCCTTTTTCTGGTGCCGGACCTCGCGACTCCCTCTTCTCCCCAGCGGGGAGAAGGTGCCCGTAGGGCGGATGAGGGGGCCACACGGCACGCCATATAGACCATACTTTGTTTCTTGCTTACCGCTCGAAACGTCGCTTCGCTCCTCCCCCTCATCTGTCCTGTCGGACATCTTCTCCCCATGGGGAGAAGAGGAAGATGGCAATCCCTCATTCTCAAATCACACCCAGCTCCCGCCCAGCCTCCGCAAAGGCCGCTATCGCCCGCTCGACATCCTGCCTCGAATGCGCCGCCGACATCTGCGTGCGGATGCGGGCCTGCCCCTTCGGCACGACGGGGAAAGAAAAGCCGATCACATAGATGCCCTTCTTCAGCATCAACGCCGCCATATCCTGGGCGAGCTTGGCATCCCCCAGCATAACGGGAATGATCGGATGACCCTCGCCGGCGAGCGTGAAGCCGAGCTTGGTCATCTCGCGGCGGAAGAGATCGGCATTGTCGGAAAGGCGCTTGCGCAAGGCGTCGCCGTTCTCGATCAGATCGAACACTTTGAGAGAGGCGGCGGCAATGACGGGCGCCAACGTGTTCGAAAACAGATAGGGCCGCGAGCGCTGCCGCAGCCATTCGACGATCTCCGCCTTTGCCGAAGTGTAGCCGCCCGAAGCGCCGCCGAGCGCCTTGCCGAGCGTGCCGGTGATGATGTCGATCCGCCCCTCGACGCCGCAATATTCCGGCGAGCCGCGGCCGTTCCTGCCGACGAAGCCGACGGCATGGCTGTCGTCGACCATGACCATGGCGCCGTATTTCTCGGCGAGATCGCACACGCCCTGCAGATTGGCGATGATGCCGTCCATCGAGAAGACGCCGTCGGTGGCGATCAGCTTGAAGCGGCTGCCTTCGGCCTTCTTCAGCTCCTCTTCGAGGGCGGCCATGTCATTGTTGGCGTAGCGGAAGCGCTTGGCCTTCGAAAGCCTGACGCCGTCGATGATCGAGGCGTGGTTCAGCGCATCCGAGATGATCGCGTCCTCCTCCGAGAGCAGCGTTTCGAAAAGGCCGCCATTGGCGTCGAAGCAGGAGGAATAGAGGATCGTGTCCTCCATGCCGAGAAAGGAGGAAATACGCGCTTCGAGCTGCTTGTGCTCTTCCTGCGTGCCGCAGATGAAGCGCACCGAAGCCATGCCGTAGCCATAGCGGTCGAGCGCCTTCTTGCCGGCCTCGGCCAGTTCCTCGTTGTCGGCGAGGCCGAGATAGTTGTTGGCGCAGAAATTCAGCACCCGCTCGCCGGTCGAAATCGCGATTTCACCCGCCTGCTTGGAGCTGATGACCCGTTCGGACTTATAGAGGCCGGCATCCTTCAGCGCCGAAATCTCGGCGCGAAGATGGGAGAGAAATGGCGAGGTCATGGGCGGCCCTTCCTGATGTTTTTTATAGCCTCCGGGTTAGCATATCGCCGCCGGCTTGTCTTGTTCAGCGCTGGGCCGAAGACATCGGTCGGCCCGCTCAGCCGTCCTGGGCCAGGATGATCCCCAGGAACGCATCGCCATAACGCTCGAGTTTCGCCTGGCCGACGCCCGATATGGCAAGCAGCTCCTTGCGGCTCCTCGGCCGCTCCGTCGCGAAGGCAATCAGCGTCGTATCGGGAAAGACGACATAGGGCGGCACGCCGAGCGATTTTGCGATCGCCATGCGCTCGGCCCGCAATGCTTCGAAGAGGGCGTTATCGGCACCTGCCAATGCCGACTTGCGTTCGCTGCGCTCCGCCTTCTTCGTCCGCCGTTCCGAGGCCGGACGGTCCTTGCGGAAGAACACCGGCCGCTCGTGCTTGAAGACGGCGCGCGCCTCCGGCTCCAGCTTCAGTGCGCCATAGGCCTCATGATCAATCCGGATCAATCCCATGGCGAGCAGCTGGCGGTAGACCGATTGCCAGGTGCGCGCCGGAATATCCTTGCCGGCGCCGAAGACCGGCATATCGACATGGCCGAAACGCTCGGTCTTCTCATTGACGTTGCCAACGAGCACATCGATGACATGGCCGGCGCCGAACCGTTCGCCGGTGCGGTAGACCGCGGCCAGCGCCTTGATCGCCGCCTCGGTGCCCTCCCAGGTCTCGACCGGCTTCAGGCAGGTGTCGCAATTGCCGCATTGGCCGGCATGCGCCTCGCCGAAATGCGCAAGGATTGCCTGCCGGCGGCAGGAGGCGGTCTCGCAGATCGCCAGCAAGGCGTTGAGCTTGGCGCGTTCGACCCGCTTGATCTCGTCCGCAGCACTGCCCTCGTCGATCATCCGGCGGCGCTGGATGACGTCGGCCATGCCATAGGCCATCCACACCTCCGACGGCAGGCCGTCGCGGCCCGCGCGCCCGGTCTCCTGATAATAGGCTTCCACCGAGCCCGGCAGGTCGAGATGGGCGACATAACGCACGTTCGGCTTGTCGATGCCCATGCCGAAGGCGACGGTGGCGACCAGGCAGAGGTTTTCCTCCTTCAGGAAGGCATCCTGATTGGCATCGCGAAGCGCCCGGTCCATGCCGGCATGATAGGGCAGAGCACGAACCCCCTGCCCGTTCAGCCAGTCGGCCGTATCCTCGACCTTGGCGCGCGACAGGCAGTAGACGATGCCGCTATTGCCCTTGTGGCCGGAGAGGAAGCGCAGAAGCTGCTGGCGCGGCTGGTCGCGCTCGACGATCTCATAGGCGATGTTCGGCCGGTCGAAGCTGGTGGTGAAGATCTCGGCATCGTTGAGCCCCAGCCGCTCGATGATGTCGTCGCGCGTATGCGGATCGGCCGTCGCCGTCAGCGCTATTCTGGGCACGCCGGGATATTGCTCACCGAGCCGGCCGAGCTCGCGATATTCCGGCCGGAAATCATGACCCCATTGCGAGACGCAATGGGCCTCGTCGATCGCAAACAGCGCGATCTTTTCATTGGCGATCAAGTCGCGAAAACCATCGGTCAGGATGCGCTCGGGCGTCACGTAGAGAAGGTCGAGTTTTCCCGCCGAAAGCGCGCGGCGGACCTCGATAAACTCCTCGCGCGACAGCGACGAATTGAGCGCGGCGGCCCGGATGCCGAGCTGCTTCATCGCCTCCACCTGATCGCGCATCAGCGCAACCAGCGGCGAAACCACGATGCCGACGCCATCGCGGCAGAGCGCCGGGATCTGGAAGCAGAGCGATTTTCCAGCACCTGTGGGAAAGAGCACCACGGCATCGCCACCTGACACCACATGCTCGACCACCTGCTGCTGCTTGCCGCGGAAGGAGGAATAGCCGTAGACTTGCTTGAGAATATCGAGCGGCGCGCGGCCGGCCGAAAACAGCGCGTCGGAAGCGGAAAAGCCCGCATCATTGCGTTCGCTGAGCGGCATCAGTGGTTCGCCGCCCCTTTGACGCGGCCGGAAAGCACGCCGAAGCCGTCGATGATCGCCTCCTGGTTCTCAAGGCGCACGCCTTCCAGATGCACTTCCTGCTGCGCCCGTATCAGCTGAACGATGGCCTCGCCGTCGCCGGCTTCGGTCGCCAGCGCAATCTCGCGTTCGAGTTCCATCTTCTGCCGGCGCAGCGCCTTCGCCCGTTTGTGGAAGGCGAGCGCCTGGCGATAGCCCTCGCGCGCATCTTCCATCGCCGCCTCCTCGGTCGCCGTCCAGAGCCTCGCATTGCGCACCTGCTGGTCGAGACTCTTGATCAGCGGACCGAAGCCTTCGAATTCCAGCCGTTCGGTCAGATAGTCGCGCGTCAGATGCGGGCCGGCGACGGCGGCCGCTGCGCCAAGCACTGCCGACCACAACCGTTGCAGCTCGCGGCTGTCATAGTCGATCGCGGCGATCTCGTCATAATCGTCGATCATCAGCGCCGGATGATTGACGATGGTGAGCGCCAGCACGCTTTCGCGCAGCGCCGTATTGTCCCGATGGCCGCGTACGGGGCCTGAGCGGGCCAGCCGGTCGGAAATCAGGCTCGGGCTTTTCGTCCCCGCCTTAACAGGATTGTCGCGGCCGCTCCGGGAATTGCCGCTGAAACCGCGCCGCTCGCCATTGTTGCGGTTCTGGAACTGCGGCTGGAAGAAGGCGTTCAGCCGGTCGCGGATATCCTGCTGGTAATGACGGCGTACATTCTCGTCGGCGATGACGGCCACAAGCTGCTTCAGCCGCGCCTCGAGCTCCGCGCGTGCCTCCGGAGTATCGAACTTGCCGGTGTTGATCTCCCGGCTCCAGAGCATCTCAGAGAGCGGTTTTGCCTGGCTCATCACCTTGTCGAAGGGCGCACGGCCCTCATCGCGTACTAGATCATCCGGGTCCTTGCCGTCGGGCAGAAGCGCGAAGCGGACGGAGCGGCCGGGCTTCAGATGCGGCAGCGCCAATTCGGCAGCGCGATTGGCGGCGCGGATGCCGGCGCCGTCGCCATCGAAGCAGAGCACCGGCTGCGGCACCATCTTCCAGAGCAGCTCGAGCTGGTTTTCGGTAAGCGCGGTGCCGAGCGGCGCAACGGCGTTCTCGACGCCCGCCTGATGGAGCGCGATCACGTCCATATAACCTTCGACGGCGATGATGGTGCCGCTGGCATTGTCGTCCTGAAGGTCGCCGCGGCCCGGCCCTTGGATGGCGCGGCGCGCACGCGCGAAATTGTAGAGCACATTGCCCTTGTGGAAGAGCTCCGTCTCGTTGGAGTTCAGATATTTCGCCGGCGCATCTGATGACATGGCGCGGCCGCCGAAGGCGATCACCTTTTCCCGCGACGAGAGGATCGGGAACATGATGCGGTCGCGGAAGCGGTCGTAGGAAACCGGTACATTTTCATGAACGACCAGCCCGCAGGCCTCGATCTGCTCCTTGGTGACGCCCTTGCCGGCAAGAAATTCCTTGAGTGCATTGCGGCTGTCGGGCGCATAGCCGAGGCGGAAGGTCTCGATGGTGCGCCCCGTCAGCCCGCGATCACGCAGATAGGCGCGCGCCTTGGCGCCATTGGCCGTCTGCAGCTGATCCTGGAAGAAGGCCGTCGCCATTTCCATGACATCGATCAGCGAGCCGCGCTCCTTCTCGCGTTTTTCCATGACAGGATCGGCAAGCGGCATCGGCACGCCCGCCATATCGGCGATCTGCTGCACCGCTTCGGGAAAGCTCAGGCCTTCCAGCTCGGTCAGGAAGCGGAAATGATCGCCGGTGACGCCGCAGCCGAAGCAGTGGTAGCGGCCCTTGCGGTCCTCGCAATGGAAGCTCGGCGATTTCTCGCCGTGAAACGGGCAGCAGGCCCAGTAATCGCCGCGCGAAACGTTGGTCTTGCGCTTGTCCCAGCTGACGCGGCGCGCGATCACGTTCGAAATCGGAACGCGGTCACGGATCTCATCGAGAAAGGTGTTGGAAAAGCGCATTTATACCTCTTGGCCAGCCTCCATATAAGCTGCTTTGCCGCGCCATGCCACGAAACTTGTCAGGAAAACCCGCTATTCACAGGCAAGTGCATCCATCGCCGGCAGCGTCGGTTTTCCAATCAACAACGCGTTATCGCCCCTGCGACAGGGGGTGCGACACTGTTGTCCTCGGAGGCCGGAATTTCGGCGGCGGCGAACATTCCATCGAAAGCTCCGACCGCCCGAAAGGCAGAGTTAAAACGTTTTAAAACAGCGGGTTATCAATTCCGCCAATTCGCCGGCATCCTCTTCCGGCCAACCGCCAACCCCTCGCTTCGACGCCTCACGAACCGCCGTTTTTGGCAATCATTATTTTTTTGTAATTTGAACAAGCCGGCTCCCCGCAATAGGTTCATCTCAACAAGCGATCCCCGAGCGAAGCACCATCCCTACCCCCGGCGCCGCTTCGCAAGGGTGCCTTTGCAAATACCCTCCGGCTTGGGCCTCGGCCCTGCGTGCCGGCGGAAGCAAAGAGCAAGAAGGCAGGAGCGCCCCCAGCTCCTGCCTTCTTAAATTTTGGGCTTCCCGATACAGATTTCCCTTTAAAATTAACCGATTATTGACAAAACCGTTGACAGGCGGCGCGTCCATGAAAGAAGTATGCGCCGAACTCCCTGGACCTCTTCCACATGGCCTTCACCGCTGAAAATCTTGCAGCAGACGATCGCTTTCTCGCTGCGATCCTGCATTGCGCCGATCAGATGCTCACGATCTATCGCGAGAGCCCGCGCATCGCCTCGATTTTCGCCGCACAGCAGCGCTGGCTGATGGCCCATGCCGGCTTTGCGCTTCATTACGGCTATCCCGAGGATGGCAAGAGCGGCCTCTATTCCGGCCGCTTCATCGATTTTTCGGTCAGGAACGACATTGCCAGCCGCAACACGGCCGCAGCCTTCATGCAGGAAATGCTGGCCTACCGCTTCCTGCGCCCGGTTCCCGGTCCAGACAAGCGCACCCGCTACCTGGAGCCCACCGAGACCGCCGAAGAGCATTTCACCCGATGGCTCGTCGCCCATATGATGATCCTCGACAGCCTGGACGGCGGTGAACGCACCGAGAAGGTCACCGCCGATCCCTCGGCAATGATGGCGGCGATCCAGCCGCGGATCGCAAAAGCGATCATCGGCAGCCAGGCGGTGCGCAGCCCGGGCCCGACCTTCAACCTCTTCAATTGGGCGAATTCCGGCGGGCTGGTGATGGATTACCTGATCTCGCGTCTTCCGGAATTTCCCCGGGCGGCCGAACGCGTCGTGGTCGGCCCGCTGTCGCTCCGGGAGCTTCGCGAACGGTTCATGATATCGAACACCCACCTGAAGCGGCTTCTGACGCAGGCATCGAACATGGGAAGCGTCGGCTGGACCGAGCCGTCGCGCAAGGGCGACTTCTGGCTGTCGGGCCGCTTCATCCTGGAATATTGGAATTATCAGGCGGCGAAATTCGCCATCATCGATGCCGCCGCCGAAGCGGTGCTCGGGCCTGCGGTCCTGGCCGAACCGCAGGCAAGACGCGTGGTCTAAATCAGTTCAACAGTTCCTTGACGGTCGCCGATGCTTTGGCGAAATCCATCTGGCCGGCATAGCGCTCCTTGAGCGCCGCCATCACCTTGCCCATGTCCTTGACGCCGGAGGAGCCCGTCTCCGCGATAACAGCCGAGATATTGGCGCGCACTTCGCTGTCGGAAAGCTGCTTGGGCATGAAATCCTGGATGACGGCGATTTCGGCGCGCTCCTTGGCGGCAAGCTCGGGCCGCGCATTCTCCTCGTAGATCTTGGCTGATTCGTCGCGCTGCTTCACCATCTTGGCGAGGATCTGCAGGATTTCGTCCTCGCTCGCCTGCTCCTTGCCGGTGCCGCGATTGGCGATATCGCGGTCCTTGATCGCGGCCTGAATCAGCCGGACGGTGGAAAGCCGCTCGGAATCCTTGGCCTTCATCGCCTCTTTCAGCTGGGTGGCGAGTTGATCGCGCAGCATGATCTTTTCTCCTTTTTTGATGCCGCTTCATAAACCACGCTGATGCGGCGGATCAAATAAATTGCGCGATCGGCGCGATAAAGCGCAGGAAAACGGCCATAATCTCGGCTACAAAGATTGACCGTAGGCAATTGCATGGCTATCTACCGCCACCTGCACCAAAATTCGTGATCAGGCCTGAAGCGCGCGGCATTGCCGTGTCCATACGCCTGCGAGATCAAATGGCAGCGAGCGCGGCAACGCGCATCGGCCGCCGGAAACGGGATGAAGATGACCGCGACTGCACCCTGGACAATCGAAAAGCCGACCGCCCTGCTCGTCCTCGCCGACGGCACGGTGATCGAAGGCAAGGGCATCGGCGCCACCGGCAAGGTCCAGGCCGAAGTGGTCTTCAACACGGCGCTGACCGGCTACGAGGAAATCCTGACGGACCCCTCCTATCTCGGCCAGATCGTCACCTTCACCTTTCCGCATATCGGCAACATCGGCACCAATGACGAAGATGTCGAGGACCTGACGCCCGCCGCCCGCCACGGCGCCGTCGGCGTCATCTTCAAGGCCGATATCACCGATCCCTCGAACTACCGCGCCGCCAAGCATCTCGACCAATGGCTGAAGGCGCGCGGGATCATCGGTCTCTGCGGCATCGACACCCGCGCGCTGACCGCCTGGATCCGCGAGAACGGCGCTCCGAACGCGGTGATCGCCCACGATCCGAACGGCGTTTTCGACATCGAGGCGCTGAAGGCCGAAGCCAAGGCCTGGAGCGGCCTCGAAGGCCTCGACCTTGCCAAGATCGCGACCTCGGGACAGTCCTCGCAATGGACCCAGACGCCGTGGATCTGGAACGAAGGCTATGGCGAACTCGGCGCGGCGGATGCGAAATACCACGTCGTCTGCCTCGATTACGGCGTCAAGCGCAACATCCTGCGCCTGTTTGCCGGCCTCGATTGCAAGGTGACCGTGGTGCCTGCCTCGACGAGCGCCGAAGACGTGCTCGCCATGAAGCCGGATGGTATCTTCCTGTCGAACGGCCCGGGCGATCCAGCCGCAACCGGCGAATATGCCGTGCCCGTCATCAAGACGTTGATCAAGACCGATATCCCGGTCTTCGGCATCTGCCTCGGCCATCAGATGCTGGGGCTGGCCCTCGGCGCGAAGACCGAGAAGATGCATCAGGGCCATCACGGCGCTAACCATCCGGTCAAGGATCACACGACCGGCAAGGTCGAGATCGTCTCGATGAACCACGGCTTCGCGGTCGACTCGAAGTCGCTGCCCGACGGCGTTGAAGAGACTCACATTTCGCTTTTCGACGGCACTAATTGCGGTCTGCGCGTCCTCGGCAAGCAGGTCTTCTCCGTCCAGCACCATCCGGAAGCCTCCCCCGGCCCGCAGGACAGCCACTATCTCTTCCGCCGCTTCATCAATATGGTGCGCGAGAAGAAAGGCGAGCCGGCGCTCGCCGAACGCTGATTTTACGTTCATCAAGTCCTCGAACGGGTTGGGATTGTCACCACCCGCTGTCACATCTCCGGCAGGCCGGCCTTTCGGAAGCCGTCGACAAAGTGATCTCGTACAGATGCATCGCGCAGCGGCTGGGAGCTGAGCCAATGGCCAATCGTGAAATGAGGGTGGGCGATCAGAAACAATTCTGCTTCCCGCCGCGCCTCTTCATGCTGGCCCAACTGCGCAAGCGTAGCCGCCAGGAATTTGCGTGAGTTGGTACGATATGTGTCTTCCCTGCGCAGCGTAGCGGCTGCCGCCTCATAGTCACGCGCGGCGTATTGCGCCTGCCCAAGATGACAGAGATACCAGCAGGCTGGACGGGGATTGAGCCGCAGAGCTTTGTCGATCTGCGCCAGTCCGTCGGCAACCCTGCCGTTCAGCACTGAAATATCAGACATGGCGGCCCAGGTGTCGGCGTGGTTGGGGTCCAGCTCGAGGGCCTTGGCAAAGGCGGCCTCCGATTCCTCCCATCGCCGCTCATAGGCCAGAATGGTCCCCAGGACGTAACGGCAGCCGGCATCGTTGGGATCCAGCTCGACCGCCTTCTGCGCTGATGTCGTCGCCATCTGGCGGTTGGGATCTTCGGGCTCGCCGAAATGAGTCCAGGCCAGCCAACGGTTATAGGCGAGCAGACCGAGCGCCTCGGCATATGATGGCTCGAGCTTGACCGCGCGCTGGAGCAGCATATAGGCCTCACGCTCGGTTTGCGGCGACTCTTCCGTCAGGAGGCGAGCGCGCACACACAGGTCGTACGCCTCCAAGTTCTTCGGCCGATTGCGCTGCGGCGGGGTGGTCAGCCGGCCGACGAGGGCCTCGACAATCTTGGCGTTGACTTCATCCTGCAGTTCGAAAACATCTTCCACCGTCCTGTCGAACCTCTCGGCCCACAGGTGCCCGCCGGCAAGCGCGTCGATCAATTGGGCATTGATGCGGACACGGCCCATTGCGCGTCTGGCGCTCCCCTCCAGGACGTAGCGGACGCCGAGGTCCTGGGCGACCAGCTTTACGTTAACCGCCTTGCCCTTGTAGCCGTAGACGGAATTGCGCGCGATGACGAACAGGCCAGCCGTACGGGAAAGGTCGGTGATCAGGTCTTCAGTCAAGCCGTCGACGAAAGGCGCGTCCGCTTCATCCCCACTCATGTTCGTGAACGGCAATACAGCGATCGAGGGACGGTCGGGCAGCGGCAATATGCTCTGCAGCGCATCCGGCCAATGCCACACGTGGACAGGGCGGGTCAGGTTCTTCAGGTAGCGCTCGCCTGCGTCGAAGAACCGGTCGCCGATCTTGCCGACGATCTCGCCGTGAACACCGGCTGAAATGCAGATACCTCCCGGCGCGGCCTGCGTCTCCAGGCGCGCCGCGACATTGACCCCGTCACCGAGGACGTCCGAACCGTCGTCAATGACATCTCCCAGATTAACGCCGACACGTAAAAGCAGGCGTCGATCGCCGGACGCCTCGACAGGAGTGGTGGTCCGTTGCATTTCCAGCGCTGCTTCGACCGCGTCCACCGCGCTGCCGAATTCGATCAAGAAGCCGTCGCCCACGACCTTGAAGATGCGACCGTTGTGGCGCATCACGGCCGGCTCGATAACGCCAGAACGGAGTTCCCTGAGGTTCGCCACCGTTGCGACTTCATCAGCCTCCATCAGGCGTGAATATCCCACCACATCGGCAACGACGATGGCAGCGAGGCGACGCTGAAGAGATTGATCCATCATGTGAGGACAAGCCTAAAGACCAAATTAGCAAGTTATTGTTCAACCGCGAGTGAGTCAACAAGTGGTGAGAGGCGGCATCCGATTCCGGCACTGATACTTCCATATTGACCTCAACCATACTTGAGGAATTACAAACGCCCCGCAGACAGATGCAGGAGAAAATGGATGAGCGGAGCTTTCTTTCGGATCGACAAGTTCGTCGTGCCGGCGGCGGCGCGGGAGGAATTTCTCGTCAAGGTGATGATGACCCACAAGCTGCTGGAGGCGCAGGACGGGTTCATCGATCACAGGGTGCTGGAGCAGATCGCCGGTCCTGGCGAATTCAATTTCGTCACGATCGCCGAGTGGGAAAACACCGAGGTCGTCGAGCGCGCACGGGCGGCCGTCGCCGCTGCCCACAAGGCCGTCAATTTCGATCCCCAGGAGATGTTTTCGCGTCTCGGCATTCGCGCCGATATCGCCAGCTATAAGCCTGTCGCCGCCTGAGGCCGGAAGGCCGGCTCAGGAGCCGGCCTTCGCGCCTTCCCGGCGAAGCAGAAGGTAGAAGCGTGCGCAGAGCATGACGGCGGCCGCCGCCAGCCCGACGAGGAAGCCGAACCAGATGCCGATGCCGCCGAAGCCGAGCGGGAAGGCAAAGGCCCAGGCGAGGAAGAAGCCGATCGGCCAATAGGCGATCAGCGCCATGATCATCGGAACGCGCGCATCTTTCAGGCCGCGCAGCAAACCGTTGGCGATCACCTGCAGCCCGTCGACGAGCTGGAAAAGCCCGGCCACCACGATCAGCGGCCCGGCATAGGCAAGCACCTCAGAGGCCTCGGGCGAATTGACATCGAGGAACCAGCTGCCGAGAAATTGCGGCATGGTCGCGAACAGCACAGAGCCAACCGCCGAGATGACGCAGGCGAGGATGACCACCATGATCGAAGCCCGCACCAGCCCAACATGATCGCCCTGCCCGTGCGCGACGCCGACGCGCACCGTCGCCGCCTGGCTGAGACCGAGCGGGATCATGAAGGCGATCGAGGCCCATTGCAGGGCGATGCCGTGGGCAGCGAGCTCGATGGTGCCGATATAGCCCATCAAGAGCGAGGCCACCGTGAACAGACTGACCTCGGCAAGCACGGTGACGCTGATCGGGAAACCGAGCCGGATGACCTCGAGCAGCGCATGCCAGTCGGGCTTCCAGAACCGCACGAAAATCTCGTAACGGCGCGTCTCCTCCCGCTTCTGGACAAAAGCGAGAATGAAGAGGAAACCGGCCGTCTGCACCACGACCGACACGATTGCCGCGCCCTCCAGTCCCATCGCCGGAAAGCCGAAATGGCCGAGCACCAGGGCATAGGCAAAGATCGCGTTCATCACCAGCGTCACGATGGTGACGTTGAGGATGATGCCCGCCTTGCCGATGGCGCTGACCAACGCCCGCATGACGTTGAAAAGCAGGGCCGGCAGCACGCCGAACTGGCCGATCATGATATAGCCGTGAGCGAGCCTGGCCACCTCCGGCTTCTGCTGCGCAAACAGCAGGATCTGTTCCGCATTGAAAAAGGCTGGCTGCACGATGATCCAGAATCCGATCACCACCCACAGACCCATGCGCAGCGACCGGCGCACCGAGACGACGTCGCCACGGCCATAGGCCTGCGCCACCATCGGAATGACGGCGATAGAAAAGCCCGAACCGAAGATCAGGATCGTGAACAGGAACTGAGCCGACAGCACCATGGCCGCCAGCTGCTCGGCGCCGAGACGTCCGACGATCATCACGTCGGTGGTGTGTATGCCGAGCTGGGCAAGCTGCGCGCCGATCAGCGGAATGCCGAGCGCCAGCGTGGCACGGAAATGCGCGCTCCAGCGATTATCGGTTGTCGGCGCAAGCCTGCGCGCGTCGATCGGCGTGTCCATGACACCAGTCCTGTGGTTGGAATCTATGTCGCCGCGCAATCTGCGGCGAAAATATCATTCGGGCTTAGAGGAAAGACCCGCAAAGAACTACCCTAAAACAGGCATATGATGAAAAATTCATCATCGCATCACCATTTCTGATCAATCAACCCGCCGCTTCCAGCGCCTCGGCCGGCCGGCGAACCCGCACGCGGGTGAGGAACACACCGGCGGCGAGCAGAATGAACAGGGCGGCCGTCAGATAGGGCGCGCCGGCAAAGGTCACCGGCGCCTCCGGCCGCGTAAAATAGCCGAACATCTGCGTGAAGATCAACGGCCCGACGATGGTGGTGATGCTGCTGAGGCTGGTCAAAGCGCCCTGCAACTCGCCCTGCGCCGAAGGCGGCACCTTGCCGGCGGCGATGCTGCGCAGCGGCGGGTCGGCAACGTTTTCCATGACCGTCGCGACGATGACGACATAGACCACCCAGCCGTCCCAGGCGAAGGCATAGCCGGTCAGGCCTGCGGCGGAAAAACAGAGACCGAGCAGCGCCGTCTTCCATTCGCCGAGCAGCGGCACGACGCGCGGCAAGACCAGCCCCATGACGAGTGCTGCGCCGATGCCGTAAATGCCGAGCGACAGGCCGATCTGTCCCTCGCTCCAGCCATAGCGATAGGTCGAGACGAAGGACCAGACCGAGGGATAGACGGCATGCGCCAGGAAGAACAGGAACATGACGAGGCTGACCCAGCCGATACCGGGATAGTGGCGCATCTGGCGCAGCGCGCCGAGCGGATTGGCGCGCTTCCACTCGAAGCGGCGGCGGTTCTTCGCCTCCAGCGTTTCCGGCAGCAGGAAGCAGGCGGCGATGAAATTAAGAAGCGACAGCGCAGCCGCGCCGAGGAAGGGCACGCGCGGGCCGAATTCGCCAAGGAAGCCGCCGATCACCGGTCCAATCGTAAAGCCGACGCCGAAGGCGATGCCGATCAGCCCGAAATTCTTCGCCCGGTTCTCCTCCGTGCTGATGTCGGCGATATAGGCCGAGCAGGTGGCGAAGCTGCCGCCGCTGATGCCGGCAAGAACGCGGCCAACGAAAAGCATCCAGAAGCTGGTGGCAATGCCGCAGATGAAATTGTCGATCGCGAAGGTCAGCACTGAAAGCAGAAGGATCGGCCGGCGGCCGAAACGATCCGAGAGGTTGCCGAGGAACGGCGCAAACAGGAACTGCATGCCGGCATAGACCAGCATCAGCCAACCGCCGTCGATCGCCGCATCGCTCACGTTGCCGCCGGTCAACTGCTCCAGATAGGCGGGCAGCACCGGCATGATGATGGCAATGCCGATAATGTCGAGGAAGAGGATGATGAAGACCAGGAAAAGGCCGCGGCGAACGAATTTCGGGTCAAGCATGATGCATCTCTACAGCCGTTGTTTCTGGAAAGACGATCTCGTCCCCGCAAAAATGACATAGCTCAGAAAGGAAAGTGAAACAATCCGTGAACATTCAAAGTTTTTGATGCTGCTCTGCGGGAACTTTATCAGACGCCGCAACCGCAGGCCGCGCGCTCCTAGGGATCGCCGCGACCGGCTGACCGAGGCCCTCGGCTCACGCGCGGTATGCTGTCGGCGGACGATTTCGAAGCTCTCGAACGGGCTGTACCAAAGGATGCGGCGGCCGGCGGGCGTTATCCCGAACAGATGTTGAAGCATATTGAAGGCCCTGCCGTGAGGCCCCCTCATCCGCCTGCCGGCACCTTCTCCCCGAGGGGGAGAAGAGATTTGTGGCGGCGTTGCATTCCCATAGAAGCGTTCATAGCAGGAATGAGGCTAACGGCATGGTCTCTTCTCCCCAACGGGGAGAAGGTGCCGGCAGGCGGATGAGGGGGTTACACCCACAAACCTTAGCTAACCTCAGCCAAGCAACCTCAAACCGGCCCCGAGAACGTATCGCAGGCAGACAGCTGGCCGCTGTCGAAACCGCGCTTGAACCACCGGGCGCGCTGTGCCGAGGTGCCGTGGTTGAAGCTCTCGGGCACGACGTAGCCCTGCGAGCGCTTCTGCAGCGTATCGTCGCCGATCTGCTGGGCGGCGTTCAGCGCCTCCTCCAGGTCGCCGGCCTCCAGGATGCCCTTCTGCTCGGTATATTTGCCCCAGATGCCGGCGAAGCAATCGGCCTGCAGCTCGACGCGCACCGACATTTTGTTGGCCTCTTCCTCGCTCATGCGCTGGCGGGCCTGGTTGAACTTCGGCAGGATGCCGAGCAGGTTTTGCACGTGATGGCCGACCTCGTGGGCAACGACATAGGCCTCGGCGAAATCGCCCGATGCGCCGAAACGGTCGGACAGCTCCTGGAAGAACGCCGTATCGAGATAGACTTTATGATCGCCCGGGCAATAGAACGGACCGGTCGCGGCAGAGGCAAAGCCGCAGGCCGATTGCGTCTGTCCCGAGAAGAGAACGAGGCGCGGCTCTTCGTAATTCTGGCCCTGCGCCTGGAAGATGCCGTTCCAGGTGTCCTCTGTCTCGGCAAGAACGGTGCGCACGAAGGCGGTCATCTCGTCATTGGCGGGGGTGCGCGTTCCCTCGGACTGGCTCTGCTCGTAGCCCGGGCCGCTCGACATGCCGCCGCCATCGAGCACCTGCATCAGATCGATGCCCATCGCCTTGAAGATGAAATAAATGACGACGAGGAAGATGATGGTGCCGATGCTCAAGCCGCCGCCGGCGCGGCGAACGCCGCCCCCGGAGGGAAAATTAAACCCGCCGCCGCGGCCGAAGGGGCTGCCGCCCGAACCACGACGATCCTCGACATTATCGGACTGACGCCGGCCTCTCCATTCCATCTTCTCTCTCCCCGGCAATGCCCGTGCTTGCGCTCAAAGAATTTATATATCCGTCGGCGGGGAGAATTCCAGCGGCTTCATCCGCCTCCAAACAGACGGCGGACCAGCCATCACAGCCTCCCGCTTCTCGGCCGTAAACATTTGGGAGCGGGATATTGTTCCTCCGGTGCACGCGCCGGCGTTTCAGGTAAAGACGGTGCGCTAAGCGCTTGACTGGACCCCCGCTTTCGCTCTTCCTGAACCAGGAGGAGAAAGCGGGAGGAAAGAGCGATGAAAGCCGTACGCCTGGAAGCAAACGGAAAACTGCAGCTGTGCGAGGTTGAAAAGCCGGCGCCCGGCCCGGGCGAACTGCTGGTCTGCGTCGAGGCCTGCGGCATCTGCGGCACCGACCGCCATATCTATCATGGTGAATTTCCCTCGAAGGCGCCGGTGACGCTCGGCCATGAATTCGCGGGGATCGTCGAAGCGGTCGGAGCCGGCGTCACCGGTTTTCGCCCGGGCATGCGTGTGACCGGCGATCCGAATATCTCCTGCGGCGGCTGCGAGGAATGCCGGCGCGGCCGCGTCAATCTCTGCCGGAACCTGAAGGCGATCGGCATCCATCGTGACGGCGGTTTCGCCGATTATGTCTGCATGCCTGAAAGCCAGGCTTTCGCCCTGCCTGCCGATCTCGATCCGCTGCACGGCGCCTTCTGCGAACCGCTCGCCTGCTGCATTCACGGCGTCGATCTCGCCGGGCTGCGGGCCGGCTTTTCGGCCATTGTGCTCGGCGGCGGCGTCATCGGTCTTCTCACCGTCCAGCTGGCAAGGCTTGCCGGCGCGACCCGGGTCGTGCTGGTGACGCGGAGCGCCGAAAAACGCCGGCTGGCAGAAAGCCTCGGCGCCACCGCCACGATCGATCCCGGTGACGGCGATGTCGTTGCCCGGATCGTCGCCGAAGGCGGGCTGCTGCCCGGCGGCGCCGATGTCGTCTTCGAATGTGCCGGTGTGCCAGAAACCATGCAGCAGGCGCCCCGACTTGCCCGGCGCGGCGGGACCGCCGTCATTTTGGGCGTCATGGCCCAGGGCGCAAAGATCGAAATCGAGCCTTTCGACCTGCTGTTTCGCGAAGTCGCGCTGATAAGCTCCTTCGTCAACCCTTTCACCCATGGCCGCGCCGCCGATCTCATTGCCTCCGGCCGGATCAAGGTCGAGCCTTTGATCTCCCGCCGGATCGGCCTCGCCGAGGCCCCCGAAGCGATCGTCAATCCGGCGCGCGGCGGCGAAATCCGGGTGCTCGTCGTACCCGACGGGAAATAGGCTTTCGCGCTATCTCCGGATTCCTGTCGATTCCGCGATTTATGGGGTTCCGTTTGCAAATACATTTGCCTATAAGCCGCTTCTAGCCTGAAAAGACCTCAATGCGCGACCCGACCTGGTGATCTCCCACCCTGGCCGGCTTTTTGCGCAGCCAGACAATGGATATCGCCCATGCCGAAGCGCCAAGACATCAAATCGATCCTCATCATCGGCGCGGGACCGATCGTCATTGGCCAGGCTTGCGAGTTCGACTATTCCGGAACCCAGGCCTGCAAGGCGCTGAAGGAGGAAGGCTACCGCGTCATCCTCGTCAACTCCAACCCGGCGACGATCATGACCGATCCGGGCCTTGCCGACGCGACCTACGTCGAGCCGATCACCCCTGAGGTCGTCGCCAAGATCATCGCCAAGGAACGCCCGGATGCGCTGCTGCCGACCATGGGCGGCCAGACGGCTTTGAATACCGCGCTGTCGCTGAAGCGCATGGGCGTGCTCGACCGCTACAATGTCGAAATGATCGGCGCCAAGCCGGCCGCCATCGACATGGCCGAGGACCGCGCGCTGTTCCGTGAGGCCATGGCCCGCATCGGCCTGGAAACGCCGCGCTCGATGCTCGCGAACGCCACCGACATCAAGGATCTCGACCGCAAGACGCACGAGGCCGAGCGCAGCAAGCTGCGCGAAAGCCTTTCGGGCTCCGACCTCGACAAGGCGCTGGACGAGCTGGAAAACCAGTGGAACCTCGGCGAGAGCGACCGCAAGCAGCGTTACATGAACCATGCCATGGCGATCGCCGCCCAGGCGCTCGATCATGTCGGCCTGCCCGCCATCATCCGCCCGTCCTTCACGCTTGGCGGCACCGGCGGCGGCATCGCCTACAACCGCTCGGAATTCTTCGAGATCGTCGGTGGCGGCCTCGACGCCTCGCCGACGACCGAAGTGCTGATCGAAGAATCGGTGCTCGGCTGGAAGGAGTATGAGATGGAGGTCGTCCGCGACAAGGCGGACAACTGCATCATCATCTGCTCGATCGAGAACATCGATCCGATGGGCGTGCACACCGGCGATTCGATCACCGTCGCCCCGGCGCTGACGCTGACCGACAAGGAATACCAGATCATGCGCAACGCCTCGATCGCGGTGCTGCGCGAGATCGGCGTCGAGACCGGCGGCTCGAACGTGCAATTCGCCGTCAATCCGAAGGACGGCCGCCTCGTCGTCATCGAAATGAACCCGCGCGTCTCGCGCTCCTCGGCGCTCGCCTCCAAGGCGACTGGCTTCCCGATCGCCAAGGTCGCCGCCAAGCTCGCTATCGGCTATACGCTCGACGAGCTCGAAAACGACATCACCGGCGGCGCCACGCCCGCCTCCTTCGAACCGTCGATCGACTATGTCGTCACCAAGATCCCGCGTTTCGCCTTCGAGAAATTCCCCGGCGCCTCGCCGGTTCTGACCACCGCGATGAAGTCGGTCGGCGAAGTCATGGCGATCGGCCGCACCTTCGCCGAATCGCTGCAGAAGGCGCTGCGCGGCCTCGAAACCGGCCTGACCGGCCTCGACGAGATCGAGATCCCCGATTTCGAGGAAGGCGAATCCAGCCAGAACGCCATTCGCGCCGCCATCGGCACGCCGACGCCGGATCGCCTGCGCATGGTTGCCCAGGCGCTGCGCCAGGGCCTCAGCATCGAAGAGGTGCATGAGGGCTGCAAGATCGACCCGTGGTTCATCGCCCAGCTCAAGAACATCGTCGACATGGAAGCCCGCATCCGCGAGCATGGCTTGCCCGGCGATGCCGACAACCTGCGCATGCTGAAGGCGATGGGCTTCTCCGATGCGCGTCTCGCGACCCTGACCGGCAAGCGCCCCAAGGAAGTCGCCGAACTGCGCAACGGCCTGAACGTCCGCCCTGTGTTCAAGCGCATCGATACCTGCGCGGCCGAATTCGCTTCGCCGACCGCCTACATGTACTCAACCTATGAAACGCCCTTCGTCGGCGCCGCCCGCTCGGAAGCTCAGGTCTCCGACCGCAAGAAGGTCGTCATCCTCGGTGGCGGCCCGAACCGCATCGGTCAGGGCATCGAGTTCGACTATTGCTGCTGCCACGCCGCCTTCGCGCTGAAGGATGCGGGTTATGAAGCGATCATGATCAACTGCAACCCGGAAACCGTCTCGACCGATTACGATACGTCCGACCGTCTCTATTTCGAACCGCTGACGGCCGAGGATGTCATCGAGATCCTGCGCGCCGAGCAGGAAAAGGGCGAAGTCGTCGGCGTCATCGTCCAGTTCGGCGGCCAGACGCCGCTGAAGCTTGCCGAGGCGCTCGAAAAGAACGGCATCCCGATCCTCGGCACCGCGCCCGACATGATCGACCTTGCCGAGGACCGAGACCGTTTCCAAAAGCTTCTGATGAAGCTCGATCTCAATCAGCCGAATAACGGCATCGCCTATTCGGTCGAGCAGGCTCGCCTGGTCGCTGCCGAAATCGGCTTCCCGCTGGTCGTGCGCCCCTCCTACGTTCTCGGCGGCCGCGCCATGCAGATCCTGCATTCGGAAGGCCAGCTGCAGACCTATCTGCTCGACACGGTGCCGGAACTGGTGCCTGAAGACATCAAGCAGCGTTATCCCAACGACAAGACCGGCCAGATCAACACCCTGCTGGGCAAAAATCCGCTGCTTTTCGACAGCTACCTCACCCACGCCATCGAAGTCGACGTCGACTGCCTCTCCGACGGCACCGACGTGTATGTCGCCGGCATCATGGAGCATATCGAGGAAGCCGGCATCCATTCGGGCGACAGCGCCTGCTCGCTGCCGCCGCGCTCGCTGCCCGTCGAACTGCTTGACGAGCTGGAGCGCCAGGCAAAGGCGATGGCCAAGGCGCTCAATGTCGGCGGCCTGATGAACGTCCAGTTCGCCATCAAGGACGGCACCGTTTACGTTCTCGAAGTCAATCCGCGCGCCTCGCGCACCGTGCCCTTCGTCGCCAAGACCATCGGCGCGCCGATCGCCAAGATCGCCGCCCGCGTCATGGCCGGCGAGAAACTCGACGCGACCTTTGCCGCCTACGGCACGAAGCCCGATCCGCGCAAGCTCACCCACATCGCCGTCAAGGAAGCCGTGTTCCCCTTCGCCCGCTTCCCCGGCGTCGATACGCTGCTCGGCCCGGAGATGCGCTCGACCGGCGAAGTCATCGGCCTCGATACCGATTTTGCGCTGGCCTTCGCCAAGTCGCAGCTCGGCGCCGGCGTCGAGCTGCCGCGCGACGGAACGGTCTTCGTCTCCGTGCGTGACGAGGACAAGGCGCGCGTGCTGCCGGCGATCCGCATCCTCGTCGAACAGGGCTTCAAGGTGCTGGCGACCGGCGGCACTGCCCGCTTCCTCGGCGAAAACGGCATCACCGCCACCAAGATCAACAAGGTGCTCGAAGGCCGTCCGCATATCGAGGACGCGATCCGCAACCGCCAGGTCCAGCTCGTCATCAACACCACCGACGGCAACAAGGCGATCTCGGATTCCAAGTCGCTGCGCCGCGCGACGCTGATGCAGAAGGTGCCCTATTACACGACGATGGCCGGCGCAGAGGCCGCCGCCCAGGCGATCAAGGCGCTGAAGGCCGGCAATCTGGAAGTGCGGCCGCTGCAGAGCTACTTTGCCTGAGATGAGAGCAATTCCAGCAAAACCGCGCCGCGGTTTGCGTCTGGAATAGAACTGGAACAGCGTCGGCGCTCCTTGAGCGCTGACGCTGAACTCAACCAGAATCAACTTATGCAGCTGCTTTCATAAGCGCCTGAATTTCCATCATATCCTGACGAAATCGCGCCATCTCCTCCGTCTTCAGCCGTTCGTCGGGAATGCGCAGCAGATAGGACGGATGCACCGTCACGAAGAGCGTGCGCCCTCCTTCGATCGCCATCGCCTTTCCTCTGACGTCCTGCAGGCGGCCTTTCACATCGGTCAGCGCCGCAAGCGCCGTCGCCCCCATGGCGACGATCAGCTTCGGCTTAACGAGCGCCAGTTCCAGATCGAGCCACCAGCGGCAATGCTTCACCTCGCCCATATTGGGCTTCTGATGGATGCGCCGCTTGCCGCGCGGCTCGTATTTGAAATGCTTCACGGCATTGGTGACGTAAAGCGTCGACCGATCAATGCCCGCCTCCGCAATCACCTGATCGAAAAGCCTGCCCGCAGGACCGACGAAGGGGCGTCCTGCAATATCCTCCTGATCGCCCGGCTGCTCGCCGACGAACATAACCTCCGCATCGCGCGGCCCCTCCCCGAAGACCGTCTGCGTCGCATTGGCGTGAAGCGGACAGCGCGTGCAGACGGCAGCCTCCGCACGCAGCGCCTCCAGCGTGCCCGCGGGCGCCTGGGGCTCGGCGGGAAGATTGCGCGCGGCCTGCTGCAGCCGATCGTGAAACGGTAGCGATTGCGTTGCCTCCCTTGCCGCCATCTCCCGCACCTTGCTTTCGGCCGAGGCGATCAAGCCCGGAATGAGATCGGCCTCAGGCAGATTCTTCCAGTATTTCTTCGGCATTTCCGCCTGCATCGCCTTCACCTTCAAACGGGCCGGATTGAAGATGTTGGCGTAATAGGTGCGCCAGAGCTCATCCGTGGCATCGCTGAGATTGGGCTTTTCGCAAGGCTCGTCCGTGATCGTCAGCCGCTCGCCGTCCCAGGCGGCTGATCCCTTCGGCGTGGCAATCAGCCAGTCCATGTCGGTAAAGCGCCGCTGGAAGAAGGGCGCCGTGCGCCTGACGATATGATGGTCCGGCTCGAACCAGGCGAGGAATTTCCGGCGGCTTGCCGACACCGCGCCGACCTCCTTGAAGCGGACGAAGGCCGTCATTTTATGGGCGTCGCGGCGCACGTTCTTCGCCATCAGACGGGCGCGCGCGACATCCTCGTCGGACGCCACCTCGAGCAGCCGCCGGTCCATCTGCAGCCGCCAGAGCAGGCGGTAAAGCAGGCAAAACCGTGCGGGATCGGAATGGCATAGCACCGTCTCGGCAAGCTCGATGAAGGCGGGCGGCACCGTCATCGGCTTGCGGGTTGTTGCAGGTACGGGCGGCATGGCATCGCGCTGAAAGGAAAGATCGGCCTCCACGCTTTTCTCGCGCCATTCGATTTCCTCCGGCAATATGCCGGCGGCCGCGAAGGCGCGCGCGGCATCACGCCATTCGGCAAGATCTCCCCGTCCTGCGAGCACGACCCGGCGCATCACAGCAACGACAATTGTTCGGGCTGCGGCTCGAACATGGTGCGAAGGTCCGGCCGGTCGATCAGCCGCCGTGGCGACCATCCTTCCGCAGAGATGAAGGACTGGACCTTCTTGATCGAGACGCCGAGCCGAGAAAGATCGTCCAGCCGCAGCCGGCGGAAACGGCGCGCCGAAACGATCGCCTTGACGGTCTTTGTGCCAAGGCCGGGCACGCGCAGCAGCCGCTCACGCTCGGCCCTGTTGATATCGACGGGAAATTCGCCCCGGTTGGCAAGCGCCCAGGCAAGCTTCGGGTCGAGGTTCAGATCGAGCATACCGTCGGCCTGGTTCGCGGTGATCTCGTCGATGCCGAAACCATAGAACCGATAGAGCCAGTCGGCCTGGTAGAGCCGGTGTTCGCGCATCAGCGGCGGCTTGATCAGCGGCAGGTTTTTGGAGGAGTCGGGGATCGGACTGAAGGCGGAGTAATAGACACGCTTCAGCCCGTAGCTGCTGTAGAGCCGGCCGCTGCTTGCAAGGATCGTCGCATCGCTCGCGCCATCGGCCCCGACGATCATCTGCGTGCTCTGGCCGGCCGGGACGAACCGCTGCCGTTTCTTCGTCTTCAGCGTCGGCTCGCCGGCCGCCTCGATCTTCAGCCGGAGATCGCCCATTGATCGCCGGATATTGGCGGGCTTCTTTTCCGGCGCGAAGCGGGAAATGCCCTTGTCCGTCGGCAGCTCGATGTTGAGCGAGAGCCTGTCGGCATGAAGTCCCGCCTCCTCGATCAGATGCGGCGATGCCTCGGGGATCGCCTTCAGATGGATGTAGCCGCGAAAATTATGCGTCACCCGCAATTCACGGACGATGCGGACCATCTCTTCCATAGTATAATCGGAAGAGCGGATGATGCCGGAGGACAGAAACAGGCCTTCGATATAGTTGCGGCGGTAGAATTCCAGCGTAAGCCAGACGACCTCCTCCGGCGTAAAGCGCGCCCGCTCGACATTGCTGGAGGAGCGATTGACGCAATAGGCGCAGTCGTAAATGCAGAAATTGGTCAGCAGGATTTTCAGAAGCGAAATGCACCGCCCGTCCGGTGCATAGGCATGACAGATGCCGGATCCCTCGGTCGAGCCGAGCCCGCCACTCGCTCTTGAATCGCGTTTCACCGTGCCGCTGGAGGCACAGGACGCGTCGTATTTGGCGGCGTCGGAGAGAATAGCAAGGCGTTCGGTAAGCGACTTCTTCATCCTTATGTTCACTATATGTTCTAATATACGAAGTCAACAAAAACGACCCGCTCGCTGCCCATTTTTGGGGCGTATCGCCCGCCATCGCGGTGGGTTGGGTTTCCCCAATGCGAATTTTCTGGAAATCCGCATTGCCGATCTGCTATAAGCACTTGAATAAGATTGTGGCACGGTTCCGAAGTTCCCTTCGGGACCTGTTTTCTTTTGTGTGTGCCTGACTGCTCGAAGGCAGGGACTAGCAGACGCAAGGAGTGAAGGACGGAAAAATGGTTGATAAGGTACCGATGACACAGGGTGGTTTCGTCAAGCTGCAGGAAGAGCTGCGCTGGCGCCAGCAGGAGGAGCGTCCCCGAATCATCGAGGCGATCGCCGAAGCCCGTGCCCATGGCGACCTTTCCGAAAATGCCGAATATCACGCCGCCAAGGAAGCCCAGAGCCACAACGAGGGCCGCATCACCGAACTGGAAGATCTGACGGCGCGCGCCGAGGTCATCGACCTCACCAAGATGTCCGGCGACAAGATCAAGTTCGGCGCCAAGGTGAAGCTCGTCGACGAGGACACCGAGGAAGAGAAGACCTACCAGATCGTTGGCGACCAGGAAGCCGACGTCAAGGCCGGCCGCATCTCCATCTCCTCCCCGATCGCCCGTGCGCTGATCGGCAAGGAAGTCGGCGATTCCATCGAGGTCAACGCCCCGGGCGGCTCCAAGGCCTACGAAATCCTTCAGGTTTCCTGGGGCTGATCGCCCGCCACACACGAGACCCTTCCTTGCCTGATATGCGTGACGTCGAGATCATTGCGCCCAATTTCAAGCGCCGGCTCTCCGGCGTCACCTCGACCATCGTCCAGCTCATTCCCTGCCAGATCCGGCTCGGTATCAGGATCGCGACCCTCGGTCCCGGCCTGCCGGAAGGCCTGGCGAAACTGAAATGGCCACAGCTCCTTGGCCTCTGGCGCCCGCCGGCGCGCCGGCGCCACCGCGTCTGGCACGCCCGCCGCAACAATGAGATGGCCTTTGGCATTCTGCTTCGCCATGTCCTTCGCATGCCGCTGAAGCTGCTCTTCACCTCGGCGGCGCAGCGCCGCCACACCGCCTATACGAGATGGCTGATCCGCCGCATGGACGCGGTGATTGCGACCAGCGACCGTTCCGGCTCCTTCCTTGAGGTGCCGCACACCGTCATCCAGCACGGCGTCGATCTTTCGCTGTTCCACCCGCCGGAAACGGCGGAGGACGGCATTGCCGCGACCGGCCTGCCAGGCCGCTATCTCGTCGGCTGCTTCGGCCGCGTGCGCCATCAGAAAGGCACCGATCTCTTCGTCAAGGCGATGATAGAACTCCTGCCGCAGCATCCGGAATGGACGGCCGTCGTCTCCGGCCGGGTGACGGCGGAGCACGTGGCCTTCGGCGACAAGCTCAAGGCCGATGTCGCCGCCGCAGGCCTTGCGGATCGCATCCTCTTCCTCGGCGAAGTGCCCGATATCAAAATCTGGTATCGCCGCCTGACGCTCTATGTCGCCCCTTCCCGCAACGAGGGTTTCGGCCTGACGCCGCTCGAAGCCATGGCCTCGCGCACCGCCGTCGTGGCCTCGGACGCCGGCGCCTATGCCGAACTTATCGCCGATGGCGAGACCGGCGCGGTGGTGGCTGCGGGCGATGGCGAGGCCCTGACACGGGCAATCGCCCCCTATATCGCCGATCCAGCCCTCGCGAATGCCCATGGCGAGAACGCGCTGCGCCACGTCAGGGCGAATTTCGCGCTGGAAAAGGAAGCAGGCGCGATCGGCGCTGTTTACGACAGCCTTCTCGGTGACAATCGCGGTTGAGCGATAAAGAAGACTACGTCGGTACAAGGATCCATAAAAGACCCTGCCCCAAACCCCTCCCCACAAGGGGGAGGGGCTTAACTTACCGCGCCCGTTCTCCATTATCTGCGACGTTTCGAGAAGGAACGAAGTGGGCGCTCCGGGTTAGTCCCTCCCCCTTGTGGGGAGGGGTTGGGGAGGGGTAAGCGGTCTCGCCGATCTCCTCGGGTCGGAATGGCGCGTGACGTTGAACATCTGCGTAGAGAACGAAATTACCAATAAGCAAACGGCCCGCTGTAAAACGGGCCGCCGCAAAGATTGCCAGCAATCAGGCGAGGTTATTCCGCCGGCTGAAGCCCGGCAGCCGGAGCAGCTTCCTCGGTCTGGCCGCCGAGCGCTCTGGCGAGCTGCGCGGTATCCAGTTCCTTTTCCCAGCGTGCCACGACGATCGTCGCCACGGCATTGCCGACCAGGTTGGTCAGCGCCCGGCATTCCGACATGAAGCGGTCGATGCCGAGGATGAGCGCCATGCCGGCGACCGGCACGGAGGGCACGACGGAAAGCGTCGCGGCAAGGGTGATGAAACCGGCGCCGGTGATGCCGGCGGCACCCTTCGAGCTCAGCATCGCCACGAGCAGCAGCAGGATCTGGTCGCCCCAGGAGAGCTGGATGCCGGTTGCCTGAGCAATGAAGAGGGCTGCCAGCGTCATGTAGATATTGGTGCCGTCGAGATTGAAGGAATAGCCTGTGGGGATGACGAGGCCGACGACCGAGCGCTTGCAGCCGGCCTTTTCCATCTTGTTCATCAGCCCCGGAAGGGCGGCCTCGGAAGACGAGGTGCCGAGAACCAGCAGCAGCTCTTCCTTGATGTAGCGCAGCAGCGCCAGGATCGAGAAGCCGTTGTAGCGGGCAACCGCGCCGAGCACGACGAGAACGAAGAGCAGCGAGGTGATGTAGAAAGTGCCGATCAGCATGGCGAGGTTGGCGATCGAACCGATGCCGTACTTGCCGATGGTGAATGCCATGGCGCCGAACGCGCCGATCGGGGCGGCCTTCATGAGGATGCCGACGAGCTTGAAGATCGGAGCCGTCAGGGCGTTGAGGAAGGTCACGACCTGTTCGCCCTTTTCGCCGACCATGGCGAGCGCGACGCCGAAGAGCACCGAGAAGAACAGCACCTGCAGGATGTCGCCATCGGCAAAGGCGCCGACGATCGTCGACGGGATGATGTTGGTAAGGAAGCCGACGATGCTCTGCTCATGCGCCTTTTCGGCGAAGGTCGCGACGGCCTTCGGGTCGAGCGAAGCCGGATCGATGTTCATGCCGGCGCCGGGCTGCACGACGTTGGCGACGATCATGCCGATGACGAGCGCCAGCGTCGAGAAGGTGAGGAAGTACAGCATCGCCTTGCCGGCGACGCGGCCGACCTTCTTCAGGTCGCTCATGCCGGCAATGCCGGTCGCGACCGTCAGGAAGATGACCGGGGCGATGACCATCTTCACCAGCTTGATGAAGGCATCGCCGAGCGGCTTCAGCTGCGTGCCGAGCTCGGGATAGAAATGGCCGAGAAGGATACCCGCGGCGATGGCGGCGAGAACCTGAACGTAAAGATGAGAATAAAAGGGCTTCTTGCCCTTGCTGTCTGCGACTGCATCCAATGGTGCTGCGATCATGATGTCCTCCTAAGGGCTCGCCCGGAACGAACTCCGGCCTCCCGAGCCGTTCGCTTCAATCCAACAGCTCAGCCGTTGTTGTCCCCTCCTTCGCAATCGCCGTGCCAGTTTCGAATTGCAGATCTAAGCAATTGATTTTCATCAGTTAAAAAATTGGAAGACCATCAACAACGCGTTAAGAAATGCGAAAATCCGCACAAAGTCATTTGCATCCCGTGCCGAAACATGCACAAATCCGCCATGTCCTTGTCCGTCTCGCAAAAGCTGTGGCCCACCCTGCCGCTGCATCATCGCATCCGCCGGATGTGGTGGGCCTATGCGGCGATCACGCTTCTCGCCGTCGTCGCCAGCCTCTGGGCAAGCGGCGAGATCGGCCGCTACCAGGCCGAGACCGCGCTGGAGGAACAGGCCCGGACCGATGCGAGCCTGAATGCGGCATTGCTGCGCACGGTTCTCGAGAAATACCGGGCGCTTCCCTTCGTGCTGTCGCAGGACACCGCGCTCGCCGCGGCGCTGGCGGGAAACGATGCCGGCACGTTCGAGCAGTTGAGCCGGAAGCTGGAAATGCTGGCGGCCGGCACCAAGGCCGCCGTCATCTATGTCATCGACAAGGACGGCATGGCGGTTTCGGCCAGCAACTGGCGCGAACCGACGAGCTTCGTCGGCAACGACTATCGTTTCCGCGAATATTTCCAGGGCGCCGTGGCGAAGGGACAGGCCGAACACTTCGCGCTCGGCACCGTCAGCAAGAAACCCGGCCTCTATATTTCCGAGCGGATATCAGGCCCGGACGCGCTCCTCGGCGTCGTCGTCGTCAAGGTGGAATTCGATGACGTCGAGGCGGATTGGAACGCCACGGACGCACCATCCTACGTCATCGATGATCGAGGCATCGTCCTCATCACCAGCATTCCCTCCTGGCGGTTCATGACGATCGGCCGGATCCCCGGGGATCGTCTGGCGGCGATCCGCGAAAGCCTTCAATTCGGCGATGCACCGCTTCAGCCGCTGCCGCTCGATAGCGTGCGAAGCCTCGGCGACGGGCTCGACGTCGTCGAAATCGTCATGCCGGGCGGCGCCGGGAAAACCCGATTTCTCGATGTCGGAATCCCGGTTCCAGCGACAGCCTGGCACCTGCAGCACCTCGTGGCGCTGGGAGCGGCGGTTGACGCCGGGATCCGCGAAGCCCGCATGCTGGCGCTGCTGACGCTCTTGCCGCTGATCGCCGCAGGCGCCTTGCTGTTGCGCCGTCGCCAGACGGCTACCCTCAGGATTTTCAGGGAGCAGCAGGAGCGAGAAGAGCTGGAACGGCGCGTCGCCGAGCGCACGCTGGATCTCAGCCAGGCGCGCGACCGGCTGCAGGCCGAGATCGTCGGCCACAGGAGCACGGAGCAGAAGCTGCAGGCGGTGCAGCAGGATCTGGTGCAGGCCAACCGGCTGGCGATCCTCGGCCAGGTCGCCGCCGGCGTCGCCCACGAAATCAACCAGCCGGTCGCGACTATCCGCGCCTATGCCGATAATGCCCGCACCTTCCTCGACCGCGGCCAGACCGCACCGGCCGGCGAAAATCTTGAGAACATCGCCGCGCTGACCGAGCGCATCGGCTCGATCACCGACGAGCTGAAGAGTTTCGCCCGCAAGGGCCGCGGCAGCGCCGAGCCGACCGGATTGAAGGATGTAATCGAGGGCGCAGTGATGCTGCTGCGCAGCCGCTTTGCCGGCCGCATGGATACGCTCGACATCACGCTGCCGCCTGTCGACCTGCAGGTCATGGGCAGCAGGATCCGCCTCGAACAGGTGCTGATCAACCTGCTCCAGAACGCGCTCGAGGCAGTCGCCCCCAAAGCCGACGAGGCCCGCGTCGAGGTCAGGACATCGAATGACGACGAGATGGTGACGCTGACGGTTGCCGACAACGGCCCCGGCATTTCGCCCGAGATCCGCAAGGGGCTGTTCACGCCCTTCAACACCTCGAAGGAAAGCGGTCTCGGACTGGGGTTGGTTATCTCCAAGGATATCGTCGGCGATTACGGCGGCCGGATGGAGGTGGAGAGCGACAGCAGCGGGACAAGGTTCATCGTTCATCTGAGGAAGGCTTGACCATGGCCACACCGATGCCCGTTGCGCTGATCGACGACGACAGGGATCTGCGCCGCGCCACGGCCCAGACCCTCGAACTCGCTGGCTTCTCCGTCTCGGCCTATGACGGCGCGAAAGCCGCGCTGGCGGAGCTGACGGCCGATTTTGCCGGCCCTGTCGTCACCGATATCCGCATGCCCGAGATCGACGGGCTGCAACTTTTCGCCACGCTGAAGGGCATGGACGGCGACCTGCCTGTTATATTGATGACCGGCCACGGCGACATTCCGATGGCGGTTCAGGCCATCCAGGACGGCGCCTATGATTTTATCGCCAAACCCTTCGCCGCCGACCGGCTCGTTCAGAGCGTGCGCCGCGCCGGCGAAAAGCGGCAGCTCGTTCTGGAAAACCGCATGCTGCGCCGGGCCGCCGAAGATGCGCAGGTGACTTTGCCGCTGATCGGCCAGACGCCAGCGATGGAAAATCTGAGGAAAATTCTGCGCCACATCGCCGATACCGATGTCGACGTGCTCGTCGCCGGCGAAACCGGCAGCGGCAAGGAGGTGGTCGCCCAGATTCTGCATCAGTGGAGCCACCGCCGGAAGGGCAATTTCGTGGCGCTGAACTGCGGGGCGCTGCCCGAAACCGTCATCGAAAGCGAGCTGTTCGGCCATGAGGCCGGCGCCTTTACCGGCGCTCAGAAGCGCCGCATGGGCCGCATCGAGCACGCAAGCGGCGGCACGCTTTTCCTCGACGAGATCGAGAGCATGCCTCTCGCCACGCAGGTCAAGATGCTGCGCGTGCTTGAAATGCGCGAGATCACGCCGCTCGGCACCAACGAGGTGCGCCCGGTCGATCTCCGCGTCGTCGCGGCCGCCAAGATCGACCTTGGAGATCTCGAGGTACGCGGCGATTTTCGCGAGGACCTCTATTACAGGCTGAATGTCGTAACGATCTCCATTCCGCCGCTGAGAGAGCGCCGTGAGGATATTCCGCTGCTGTTCTCCCATTTCGCCGCGCGCGCCGCCGAGCGCTTCCGCCGCGACGTGCCGGAACTTTCAGAGAATGTCCGCCATCATCTTGCCACCCATGTATGGCCGGGCAATGTCCGCGAGCTCTCTCACTATGCCGAACGCGTGGTTCTCGGCGTCGAAGGCGGCGGAGCGGCAGCCCTTCCCCCGCAGCCGGCGGGCGGCACCCTGCCGGAACGGCTGGAGCGCTACGAGGCAGAGATCATCCGCGATGCGCTCGCGGCCAACGACGGCGACGTGCGCCGCACCATCGAGGCGCTCGGCATTCCGAGAAAAACCTTTTACGACAAACTGCAGCGCCACGGCATCAACCGCGGCGGTTATGCCTCGCGAAAGTAATCGGCTTCAGACTTCCACCAGCCCCAGCTTCTTCACCTGGCGGATCGTCAGCATGGTGCGCACGGTATCGACGTGTTCGTTTGCCGTCAGCACTTCGATGACGAAGTCCTGGAAGTGGGTGAGGTTCTCCGCCACACAATGCAGCAGGAAATCGCTGTCGCCCGAAACCATCCAGGCCTGGCGCACCAGCGGCCATTCGGTGGTGGCGGCGGCAAAGGCCTTGAGATTGCCTTCCGACTGGTGCTTGAGGCCGACCATGCAGAAAGCGACCAGATCGAAGCCGAGCTTCGGGCTGTTCAGCATGGCGTGATAGCCCTCGATGATGCCGGCTTCTTCGAGCTTGCGAACCCGGCGCAGGCAGGGCGGCGCCGAGATGCCTACGCGGTCGGCGAGCTCCACATTGGTCATGCGGCCGTCGGCCTGCAGTTCCCGGAGGATCTTTATGTCGATGACGTCGAGTTCCGTGCGACCCACATCGCGGCCTTTCTTTAATTCTTCGCGGCGAGCTTCTATATAAAGCCGCGGAATACGCAAGAAAGTTTCAAGCCGATGACGGATTCTTGCACATCAAGGCGATTTGCCTTGTTGGTAATGCAAGGCTGCCCTTGAATAATAGCATTGGACGTTCATAAATGGCGCATGGACCGCGAAACGGCCGTAATCGCTATTTAGCCGCCGCCCTCCTGCCAGTCGAAAGGAAATGACATGCCCGCCCGCCACACGAAGGTGCTCATTATCGGTTCCGGACCCGCCGGCTATACGGCCGCGGTCTACGCCGCGCGCGCCATGCTGAAGCCGGTCCTGATCGCCGGTCTCGAACAGGGCGGCCAGCTGATGATCACCACCGATGTCGAGAATTATCCGGGCTTTGCCGATCCGATCCAGGGCCCCTGGCTGATGGAGCAGATGCTGCAGCAGGCAAAACATGTCGGCGCCGAGATCGTCAACGACCTCGTGACCGAAGTCGACACGAACCAGCGTCCCTTCGTCGCCCGCACCGACAGCGGCCAGGTCTGGACCGCCGATACGCTGATCATCGCCACCGGCGCCAAGGCCAAGTGGCTCGGCATCGAGAGCGAGCAGCATTTCCAGGGCTTCGGCGTTTCGGCCTGCGCCACCTGCGATGGCTTCTTCTATCGCAACAAGGACGTGATCGTCGTCGGCGGCGGCAACAGCGCCGTCGAAGAGGCACTCTATCTCTCCAACATCGCCAAGTCGGTAACGGTCGTCCACCGTCGCGACTCGTTCCGCGCCGAGAAGATCCTGCAGGAACGCCTGTTCGCCAAGGAAAACGTCAAGGTGCTGTGGAACTCGGAAGTGGCCGAAATAACAGGCACGCCGGCCAAGCCCCCGATGCCGCAATCCGTAACCGGCGCGCGCCTGCGCGACGTCAGAACCGGCGCGATCACGGAAATGCCGGTCGACGGCGTCTTCGTCGCGATCGGCCATGCGCCGGCAACCGAACTCTTCAAGGACAAGCTGAAGCTGAAGGACAACGGCTATCTCTGGACCGCGCCGGATTCGACAGCAACCAGCCTCGAAGGTGTCTATGCCGCCGGCGACGTGACCGACGACACGTTCCGTCAGGCCGTCACCGCCGCCGGCATGGGCTGCATGGCAGCGCTTGAGGCAGAGCGATACCTGACGGGCCACATGCCTGTCGCCGTGGCCGCGGAGTAAGATCGGCATGAGAGGCGGGGGAATGCCACTGGATTGGGACAAGCTGCGCATTTTTCACGCAGCTGCCGAAGCGGGTTCGTTCACGCATGCGGCGGATAAGCTGCATCTGTCCCAATCCGCCATCAGCCGCCAGGTGAGCGCGCTGGAGCAGGATGTCGGCACCAAGCTGTTCCACCGCCATGCGCGCGGCCTGATCCTGACGGAACAGGGCGAACTGCTTTACCGCACCGCCCATGACGTGTTGCTGAAGCTCGAAACCGTCAAGATGCAGCTCACCGAGACGACCGAGACGCCGTCCGGCAAGCTGCGCGTCACGACGACGGTCGGCCTCGGCCAGGGCTGGCTGACCGACAAGATCCAGGAATTCCTGCAGCTTTATCCCGATGTGCAGATCCAGCTCATCCTCGACAACGAGGAAGTGGATGTGAACATGCGCCATGCCGATTGCGCGATCCGCCTGCGCCAGCCGCAGCAGTCCGACCTCATCCAGCGCAAGCTCTTCACCGTGCACATGCACGTCTATGCAGCCCCCTCCTACATCAATCGCCATGGCGAGCCGCAGAAGATCGAGGATCTCGACAATCACCGCATCATCACCTTCGGCGAGCCGGCGCCGAGCTACCTGCTCGACGTCAACTGGCTGGAGGTCGCCGGCCGCTCGTCCGACAACAAGCGCATCCCGCATCTGCAGATCAACAGCCAGACCTCGATCAAGCGCGCCTGCCTGCTCGGAATCGGCGTCGCCTGCCTGCCCGATTACATCGTCGGCCGCGACCCCGGTCTGATTCAGCTGGCGATCAATGCCGACGTGCCGTCTTTCGACACCTATTTCTGCTACCCTGACGAGATCAAGAACGCCGCCAAGCTGAAGGCTTTCCGCGATTTCATCGTCAGCAAGGCTAGAAACTGGAACTTCTAACCCAGATTTATGGAATATTTTCCATACTATGCAGTGTGCGCATGACTGGCATGCACAAATGTGGGTTGCCGTTTGCCCATTAAACCACCATATCGCACATAGCTGATGCACATGGTGGCTTTTCCTCCCAGTTCCACCGCATTAGCTGTTCCCCTCTGGAGGTTTTTGACCTTCACACTTATAAGGGCCCTGGTTTTCCAGCGGCCCTCTTTTTTTGCCTTGCCCCAGAGGGAAATGCCGCACCGCAAAAAAATTGTGCGGCGCATAGCAGGCATGCACAAAAAAGCATTGAAACCTGCCTAAGGAAGCACCATATCCATCTTAGCTGATGCATTTCGTGGTTTCTCTCCCAGTACCACCGCATTAGCTGTTCCCCTCTGGAGGTTATTGACCTTCACAATTCAAAGGGCCCTGGTTTTCCGGTGGCCCTCTTTTTTTGCCCAAAATTTGCTCAATCGCCAAAGGCCGCCCTCTCACGCCTCTGTGATTTGCATATCGCCGCCTGCCGATCAATATATCGATCAGACACGATTTATAGTTCGGCAAACGACGATGGATAAAGACGAGATCATGAAGGCGCTCGCCCATCCCACGCGGGTGGACATTCTGGGCTGGCTGAAAAATCCCGAGGAACATTTCCCTTCGCAGGAGCACCCCTTCGAAATGGGCGTCTGCGCCAGCCAGTTCGAGCGCTGCGGTCTGTCGCAGTCCACGGTCTCGGCCCATCTCGGCACGCTGCATCGCGCCGGCCTCGTCACCACCAAGCGCGTCGGCCAGTGGATCTTCTACAAGCGCAACGAAGAAACGATCGCGGCATTCCTCAAGCAGCTGACACAGGATCTCTAGCTGATCCCCATCGGCCTCGGGCCGACGGCACTCACCAATCTCTTCGCCAGGGGCTGGACCGCCCTCACCCCTGCTGAGTGATCCCCCGCAAAAGAAAGGACCATCATGGCCAAGCTTTTCGAACCCGCCAAGGTCGGCGACATCTCCGTCGAGAACCGCATCGTCATGGCGCCGCTCACCCGCAACCGCTCGCCGGGCGCGATTCCCAACGATCTCAACGTCGAATATTACCGCCAGCGCGCCACGGCTGGCCTGATCATCACCGAAGCGACGGCGATTACCCACCAGGGCCAGGGTTATGCCGACGTGCCCGGCCTCTACAGCAAGGAAGCGCTCGATGGCTGGAAGCGTGTGACCGACGCCGTCCACGCAGCCGGCGGCAAGATCGTCGTCCAGATGTGGCATGTCGGCCGCATCTCGCATACGACGCTGCAGCCGGACGGCGGCAAGCCGGTCTCCTCGACCAATCGCATCGCCAAGGCCAAAACCTATCTGGTCAATAGCGACGGCAGCGGCAGCTTCGCCGATACCTCCGAGCCGCGCGCGCTCGAGACCTCCGAGATTCCTGGGATCATCGAGGATTACCGCAAGGCCGCTCGCGCCGCCATCGACGCCGGTTTTGACGGTGTCGAAATCCATGGCGCCAATGGTTACCTGCTCGATCAGTTCATCCGTGACGGCGTCAACGACCGCACCGACCAGTATGGCGGCTCGATCGAAAACCGCACGCGCCTGGCTTTCGAGGTCGTCGATGCCATCGTCAAGGAAATCGGCGCAGGCCGGACAGCAATCCGCATATCGCCGGTGACGCCGTCGGGCGAAAGCTACGATTCCAATCCGCAGACGACCTTCACCCATGTCGTCGAGGGCCTGGCAAGATACGGCCTTGCCTATATCCATGTCATCGAAGGCCAGACCGGCGGCGAGCGTGACTACCGGCAGGGCGACAATCCTTCCTTCGACTACAAGGCGCTGCGCCAGGCCTATGAAAGGGCCGGCGGCAAGGCGAGCTGGATGGTCAACAACGGCTATGACCGCGACCTGGCGATCGACGCCGCCGAAAGCGGCCGCGCCGATCTCGTCGCCTTCGGCAAGCCTTTCATCGCCAATCCCGATCTGGTCGAACGGCTGGCAAAGAAGCTGCCGCTCAACACGCCCGACCAGTCGACCTTCTACGGCGGCACCGCCAAGGGCTATGTCGACTATCCCACGCTCGAAAAGGTCGCCTGAGCCTTCAGGATACGAACTGCTAAATCCCGCCGAAAGGCGGGATTTTCATTTGCAACGCATCTTTGTAGGGTGTCGCCATGTTCGCTTCCCATCTCGAACGCTGGTCGTTGATATCAGACGGCGAGCCCATCATCACCCATTCGAGCCGCCTGCTGCCGGTCCTCTGGCAGGACAGGCCCGCCATGCTGAAAGTGGCGACCGATAAGGATGAACGATATGGCGCATTGCTGATGCAATGGTGGGATGGCGACGGCGCGGCCCATGTCTATGCCCATGAGGACGATGCCGTGCTCCTGGAAAGGGCGATGGGAAAACGCTCGCTGCTTTCCATGGCGATGAATGGCGAGGACGACGAAGCGAGCCGCATCCTCTGTCGGACCGCCGCGCGGCTGCATGCGCCGCGCGAAAAACCGCTTCCCGATCCCATTCCCCTCTCCCGCTGGTTCCGCGATCTCGAACCGGCCGCCGGCAAATATGGCGGCACGCTTGCCGATTGTTCGGCAATCGCCAATGCGCTCCTTGCCGATCCGCGCGAACCCGCTGTCCTCCACGGCGATATCCATCACCAGAACATTCTCGATTTCGGGGCGCGCGGCTGGCTGGCAATCGATCCGAAGCGTCTCCATGGCGAGCGCGGCTTCGATTTCGCCAATATCTTCGCCAATGAGGAACTGCCAACCATCACCGACCGAGCCCGTTTCCGCCGCCAGCTCGCCATCGTCTCGGCAGAGGCCCGGCTGGAGCCGAAGCGGCTGCTGCAGTGGATCGCCGCCTATTCCGGCCTTTCCGCCGCCTGGTTCCTCGGCGATCCGAATTTTGAACAGGCCGAGACAGCCTTGACGGTCGGCCGGATCGCGCTTTCCGAACTCGCAGCCTAATGGGCTTTTTGCAGCGAATGGCCGATGAAGGCCGTCGCCGCGTCATGATGCGGTTCGGGCAGGCAGCCAAGCGCCACCAGTGACGCCCGCACCGCCTCATCGATTGGTGTCTGCGGCTCCTTGCCGAGTTCGGCGACAAGCTTGGCGTTGCTCATCCTGAGCGGCACCTTCCAGAGATAGCGCATCTCCTTGATCTCGCGCATGATCGGAACGAAGGGCGCGGCGAGCGGCACGATCCACCAGGGAAACCGTCCGATCTTGGCCTTGCCGCCAACCACGCGCTTGATCGCTTCCGCCATCTGCATGCCGTCCGCATCCCAGAAGCCCTCCATCTGATAGACGGCGAAAGCCGGCAGCCGGTCGGCTCGCTCGACGAGCTGGACGACGGTTTCCGCCATGTCGGGCAAGTAGACCCACTGATGGCCGACGCCGCGCCGCCCAGGATTCTTGATCGTGCCGACCGGCTTGCCCGGCGTCACCAGACCCGATGAGAACCAGCTATTCGCTGTCGTACCCGGGCCGAAGAAATCTCCGGCCCTGACGATGATGGCGCCGGCGCCGGATTGCGATGCCGCCTCCAGCCGCTTCTCCATCTCGACGCGGATCGTGCCCTTCTTCGTCAGCGGATGCTGCGGGCTTTCTTCCGTCGGCGCCGGCAGGGCATCGGGACCGAAATTATAGACATTGCCCGGCAGCACGATGCGCGCGCCGGCTGCACGGGCAGCGGCGATGCTGTTGTCGAGCATCGGCAGCACCAGGCTTTCCCAGTCGCGATAGCCTGGCGGATTGACGGCATGGACGATCAGGCCGGCGCCTTAGGCCGCCCTCAGCACGTCGTCCGCCTTCATCGCATCGCCCTGCACCCATTCGAATGCCGGCTCCTTCTTCGCTGCCTTGACGGCATCACGGTTGAGCGCCCGGATCTGCCAGCCACGCTCAAACAATTTGCGCGCCACCGCGCCGCCGATACCGCCGGTCGCGCCGAGCACAAGGGCCGTCTTCAATTCTCCACTCATGACAATCTCCTTCGATCGCATGAGATGGACTATGCGCCCGGAAAGCGATAAACAAAATTGACGAAATACGTGCATCTGTTATACGAAAATATATGGATATCGAACCGAGCTGGGATTTCTACCGCAGTTTCCTGACCGTGCTTCAGCAGGGTTCGCTTTCGGCAGCCGCGCGGGAACTCGGGCTGACCCAGCCAACGATCGGTCGTCACGTCGATGCGCTGGAAAAAGCGATCGGCGCCGAGCTTTTCATCCGCTCGCCGAACGGCCTGCTGCCGACTGACACCGCACAGACGCTGAAACCCTATGCGGAGACGCTAGCCGCAACCACGGCCGCGCTCCTGCGCACCGCCTCCGGCAAGCGTGAGCGCGTTGCGGGAACGGTCAGGGTCAGCGCCAGCGAGGTCGTCGCCGTCGAGGTGCTGCCGAAAATACTTGGGAACCTGCAGGAGACCTATCCAGAACTCCAGATCGAGCTCTCGGCTTCCGATATGATCGAAGACTTGGTGAACCGCGAAGCCGATATCGCCGTGCGCATGGCAGAGCCGCAGCAGGATGCGCTCATCGTGCGCCGCATCGGCGATATTCCGCTCGGTTTCCACGCCCACCGAAGCTATCTCGAACGGCATGGCATCCCCCAAACCATGGCGGACCTTGCCAACCACCGGCTCATCGGCTTCGACCGGCAGACGGCCTACGTCCGTCTAGTGATGAAACGCTATCCGGCGCCGGAGGGCATCAAATTCTCCTACAGGACCGACAGCAATCTTGCCCAGCTTTCCGCCATCCGCGCCGGCGTCGGCATCGGCATCTGCCAGATCGGACTGGCCCGCGAGAACCCTGACCTCGTTCATGTCCTGCCAGATGCTTTCGGCATACCGCTCGGCACCTGGGTGGTCATGCATGAAAGTCTGAAAACCTCGCCGCGCTGCCGCGCCACTTTCGACGCGCTGGTCAAGGGCCTTCAGGATTACCATCGTTATTCCACAGGCGCATGAGCCGAAATCGCAATCGATTTCTGGCAAGAATCATGGGTAAATCTCCAGGCAATCGCGGGAGATGAACATGCACAAGCCGGTCGAACTCGAGAGCTATGACAAGCAATGGCCGGAGGCCTTCCAGCGCATCCGAGGCAAGCTCTTGGCCTTGCTGCCGCAGGCGCTCGCCATCGATCACGTCGGCAGCACCGCCATCCCTGCGATTGCCGCCAAGCCGCTCATCGATATCGACATCGTTCTTCCCAGTCTCGAACATATCGAGGATGCGACCCGCGTGCTTCTCTCGAAAAATTACGAGCCGCGCGGCAACCGCCATGACGACGAGATGTGGGCATTCTTATCGAGAGATTTGGTGCCGGCCGCACGCGTCTACCTCTGCCCAATTGGCAACCGCACGCATAAAAACAGGCTGGCTTTCCGAGATTATCTCACCGCGCATCCCGAGGCGGCGGCCGATTATGCCGCGCTCAAACTGAGGCTGGCAGCCGAATTCAGGATGGATGGCAATCGCTACACCGCAGAGAAACGCGAATTTGTCGATACGATCGTCACGCGAGCTTTGAGAGGCGACGTTTAGCGTCCGGCGCTTTGCGAGGCGCCGGACGTGCGTTCCTGCCAGAAGCCGTCGACCACCTCTGTTTCCGGCCGGTCGCCGCCCTCGGCATATTCCTCATGCCATTTGCCGTTTTCGTCCTGCCAGCTGATCTCGGCGGAATCGCCGCCGACCTGCTGTTCGGCCGCGACGATGCGCGCAGCCTCGAGCGCCTCGGCATGGGTCGGGAATGCCTCGGAATAGACGCCTCCCAGCCTGTAGGCCCAGCCGCCGTCATGCGGCACGACTTCATAGACCACCTTGATCATACAACAGTCTCCTCATCTTCTTGTTGCGCATTCGCATGCTTCCGGACTGGGTCCGGATCATCGCGGCCGCGTGACGAGAATTCGAGGACGCCGCGATCTGCTTTCCGGCCCCGATGGCGTTCAGTATTCCATTAAACGCCGAAGACTGCAAATAGCAGAGTGCTAGGGCGCGCTTCCCATCCGAAATCAGTGACTTAGTTAAAAGGCATGAACGGAACGGGAGCTGAGACTTGCAGATCGCATCGCGCCTCAAAGAAGAAAAGTTTCTGGTCATTGCGCTCGCCGCCGCGGTGACCGCCTATCTCTTGGAGCATACGGTCATCGAGATGGGCCGCGGTTTTGCGCTAATCGCCGCCGCCGCACTCGTCGCCATCATCGTGCTCGCTTCGATCCGCGTCGCCCATCATGCCGAACTGCTCGCCGTCAAGGTCGGCGATCCCTACGGCACGATGATCCTGACGCTTTCGGCCGTCGCGGTCGAAGTCATCATTCTCGCCATCATGATAACAGGCGAAAGCTCTCCGACGCTGGTGCGCGACACGATCTATTCGGCCTTGATGCTCGATATCAACGGCATTCTCGGCCTCGCCGCCCTGCTCGGCGGCCTCAAGCACGGCGAACAGCCCTACAACGACAATTCCGGCAAGACCTACGGCGTGATGATCCTCACCGCCATGGGCATCTCGATGATCGTGCCGGAATTCGTGCCGCGGGATAAGTGGCATTATTATTCCGCCTTCACCATCGTCGCGATGATCGCTCTCTATGGTCTCTTCCTGCGCATGCAGGTCGGCCAGCACAGCTATTTCTTCAGCTACAGCTATCCGCGCTCCGAGCGGAAGAAGGAAGGTCACGGCGAAGAGGGTCCCGAGGAGTCGGCCACGGTCTCGATCGCCACCATTCTCGTCGGCGTCGTCATCATCGGCCTGCTGGCGGAGTTCATGTCGGCCTTCATGACCGAAGGCCTGCGCGACAGCGGCGCGCCGATCGCCATCACCGCCGTCGTCGTCGCGGCGATATCAGCCGCCCCCGAAATTCTGACGGCTTTGCGGGCAGCTCTTCGAAATCGCATGCAGGCAACGGTTAACATCGCCATGGGCGCCTCGCTGTCGACGGTGATCCTCACCGTGCCTGTCATGGAGGCGATCGCGCTCTATACTGGCCAGCCCTTCATCATGGCGATGACACCGGTGCAGACAGTGATGGTGACGATCACGCTGATCGCTGCGGCGATCAACCTCAACGACGGCGAGACCAACGCGATCGAGGGCATGACGCATTTCATCCTCTTCGCCACCTTCATCATGCTGACGGCGCTTAGCCTTTGACGTCAGAAGGTGGCGAAGCTCATCACTTCGACTTTTCGAGGAAGCGCTCTTTGCGGGTTTTCGGCTTGAAGCGCCGGAAGAAATTTTCGATGGCGCGGATGGATTTGGTGACGGACATCAGCCGATCGATCTGGCTGTTGGCATTGTGAAGCCGCTCGGACAAGACTTCGGCCGCCGTCATGGCGATCTCGATCGGCGGCACGTCGGGAAACCGTTTGGCGAGTGCCGAATAGGGGCTGGCATCGACGCCACCCATCATCGAGATCGAGCCCATCCTGGCAAAGAGACGCAGGAAGATCTGCTCGAACGTCCAGTCATGCACGTCGAAGACCTTCCACTTCTCGCTCCTCTTCGCCGAAAAGCCGGCGAGCAGGATCTTGCCCGGCAGCTTCAGCTCGGCGAGCCAGAGCGCCATCGCAAAGCCGCTCGTGGCGATCTTGCCCGTGGGGTAAAGATCGGCGAGCATCTGCGTCAGATCGAGGTGGCGGGCTTTGGCGCCATTGAAGCGGCTCTCCTCGCTGAAGTTTTCCTCCGGGGAGACGCGAATGTTGACGACGCCCAGGAAGTCGTCGCCGGCAAAGAAGCGCAGAACGTCCCCCACCTCGCGCCGGTGGACGATATTGGCGCCCATCACGCCGCTGCGGGCAACTAGCACCGCATGACCGGTGAAGGGCTCGTCGAGCACCTTGTAGACATTGTTGAAGAAGACGTAGAGCGTTGTCTCCGGCAGCTCGCTTCTGAGCCGCTCGAAATCGACCGCCTCGCTGTTTGCCACCAGCACGACATGGGAATAGCGCGACAGCATCGTTTTCCACGCGTCCGGTGTCAAGAGATTCACCCCGCCATCTCCGGCGGCCACTGTCCTGATATCGCTCGGCATTGATTCCATCGGCTCACATGCACTTTCCCTGGACGATCCGCTCGGCCCGCCTCGCTAGCTGTTGCTGAAATAGGCGCGCATCCGTGCAAGCCGCGTCAGCCCGCCGATCTGCTTTCCCACATGCGAGAAGAAACCGGCAACCCGGCCCGCCGCCGACGGCTGCCTGCAGAAAGACGCCCAGGGCGTATTACGGAGATCCTCGGCATAGCGCTTGGCCATCCGGCGATGCACCCAGGGAACGCTCGCCTGCCACGGCTTCTTGCGGCCGGTGAAATGAAAGATGGCCGGCCGCTCGACGAAAGGCAAAAGTCCCGTCTGTGTGTTCCAGCGCGGATCGAGCACCAGCCAGTTGCCATCGAAAGTGACGTTCAGCGCATCCTGGTCGTTGTTCTGAAACAGATGCGAGCGCTCCTCGAAGATTTCCCGGGTCCGGGCGAAAAGCCCCTTCGCCCGGCAGACCGACCAGTCGAACAACAAGACGCCGGCATTGAAATAGCGTCCACCCTCGCCCATGCCGATCTTGCGTTGCCGCGCGCCCGCCTTCTCGGGGAAGGCCATGACATAGTCATCGACTGCGGCAAGCGCCTTGCCCTGGAGGTCCCTGGTGAAGAGTTCGTCGACGGGCGCCACCGCGAGCACATCGGCGTCGAGGTAGAGCAAACGCTCGATTTTCTCGGGAATTTGCAGATCCATGTAGAGCCGCGCCAGCGTAGCACCCGACCAGCGGCCCCGCGCCTGCAGTCCCTTCTCCGGCATCGCATAAGGCAGCACGGTGATCGTCATCTCGTGCAGGCGCGCAAAACTCTCGACCTCGGCGACCTCGTTCGGCTTGAGGTCGATGCCGAGAAGCAGAAACTCAATATCGGCCTGTACGAGATTGCGCTTGACGGAAAGCAGCGTGCAGCAGGCAGCCGGCAGCATGTTGACGTCGGAACAGACGATGACGGCACTCTGCTGCAAAATCCGGCCTCCCATAGCGGCAACTTGAACTTGATGCCGGATATCTAGTTGGTTTGGCGGCCGCCCGCAACCTGCGATCACCCGCACCACCAGCGGCCGCTGTCACGATTTGAATCGGAATTCAACGACTTGCGAGGCAAAGCGGAATCGATGCCGCAAGGTCTTGAATCAGGATGTGAGCCTACAGCCGCAGAGCCAGTGGATGGTCGACGAGCAACCGGTCGATCGTCGCGAGCTGCAAGCCCTCGACCCTGCATTGTGCCAGCAGCAAGCGGTCGAAGGGATCTCGCGTCTCAGGCTCGGGATCGGCGGCGGTGATGACGTGCTGAATTTCGATCCGTAGCAGTATCAGCCCTATTTCTTCGAGAGACCCGGCAATGTCTTCAAGTGGCATGCCTGGATCCAGCTTTCCCAGACGAGCCTTGATCGCCGTTTCCCACAGGCTTGCGACGCTGACGAAGCCCACAGTTTTGCTGTCGCCAAGCAACGAGGCGATCTCAGGAAATCGCTGGCCAGCGTCTTTCCGCAGGATCGCCAGAACGATGTGGGTATCAAGAAGAAGCCTCATGGCTCCGGCAACGGCCTCAAAAGAAAATCTTCAGGCAGCGGATCGTCGAAATCGTCCGCGATGAAAGGTACCGGATTGGTGATACCCCGAGCACGAAGATAAGCCTGACCGGCCTCCAGGTTCAAACCGCCAGGCTTCTGATGCGGGACGAGATCGAAGACCGGCCGGCCATTGCGCGTCACGACAATGGTCTCGCCTTCCTCGACCTCGCGGGCAAGCTCGGTCAGGCGGTTCTTCGCGTCGCGGATCGTAACGGTCTTCATGCGACAAATGTAGCTACATGCAGCCACATCGTCAACGCCGCAACAAAGAGGCCCGCCGTCACCGGCAGGCCTTCGATGTGTTCTATCGCAGTCCGCTTACTTGCAGGCGGCGCAGAAACGCTGGATGCGGCGGCAGGCTTCCTCGAGCAGATCTTCCGAGGTTGCATAGGAGATGCGGAAGTTCGGGCCGAGGCCGAAGGCCGAGCCGTGAACGACGGCCACACCTTCCGATTCCAGAAGCTCGGACACGAAATCCTCGTCGGTCTCGATGACCTTGCCGGAGGGTGCGGTCTTGCCGATCAGGCCGGCGCAGGACGGATAGACGTAGAAGGCGCCTTCCGGAACGGGGCAGACGATGCCCTTGGCCTGGTTCAGCATGGATACGACGAGATCGCGGCGGCCTTCGAAGATCTTCTTGTTCTCGGGAATGAAGTCCTGTGTGCCGTTCAGCGCTTCGACGGCCGCCCACTGGGCGATCGAGGTCGCGCCCGAGGTCTGCTGACCCTGGATCATGTCCATCGCCTTGATGAGCTGGATCGGGCCTGCGGCATAGCCGATACGCCAGCCGGTCATCGCATAGGCCTTGGAGACGCCATTCATCGTCAGCGTGCGGTCGTAGAGCTTGGGCTCGACTTCGACAGGCGTGACGAACTTGAAGTCGCCATAGGTCAGGTGCTCGTACATGTCGTCGGTCAGCACCCAGACATGCGGATGCTTCATCAGCACGTCGGTCAACGCCTTCAGTTCGGCATGCGTATAGGCCGCGCCCGTCGGGTTGGACGGCGAGTTGAAGATGAACCACTTGGTCTTCGGCGTGATCGCCTTTTCGAGATCAGCGGCCTGGAGCTTGAAATTATGCTCCTGGGTCGCGGAAACGAAAACCGGCGTGCCGCCGCAGAGCGCCACCATCTCGGGATAGGAAACCCAGTAGGGCGCCGGCACGACCACTTCGTCGCCGGGGTTCAGCGTCGCCATGAAGGCGTTGAACAGGATCTGCTTGCCGCCGGTGCCGACGATCGTCTGCTCCCAGGAATATTCCAAGCCGTTTTCGCGCTTGAACTTGGCGGCGATCGCCTTGCGCAGTTCGGGAATGCCGGAAACCGGCGTGTACTTCGTCTCGCCGCGGTTGATCGCGTCGATGGCGGCCTTCTTGATATTGTCGGGCGTATCGAAATCCGGCTCGCCTGCTCCGAGGCCGATGACGTCGCGTCCTTTCGCTTTCAGCTCGCGCGCTTTCTGGGAGACGGCGATGGTGGCTGAAGGCTTCACACGGGAAAGAGCATCGGCAAGGAAGGCCATGATATCGGTCCTATTGGTTGAAACGGGCAGAAAGCCGGGACCGGAGTTCTGCGGTTAGCTCTATGTCCAATGTATGACGGCATTTCAAGCGCAAAGGCGTGATGGGGGCAATGATTCTTATTGATCGTTTTGCCGCACCGGCAGGCCGATCGCGGTCCCCATCGGCAAGGTTTGCAGCGCGCAGTCGAAGCGTTCCAAGCAACTCCTGAACAAATTCTTGACGAATACAGGGCTTCTTGCCGTCTCTACACGATAAAGGACGTTAATACTCAATCTGGGTGAATTGCTTTTTAAGACTTTGCTGATGAACTGCCGGCATGACAAAGCCGCCCCGAAAACCTTCCACGCCACTGCGCTTCGCGCCGGACGATCTGCAATTGGCTCCGGCCGAAGATCCGCAACGTGATCAGCAGCCGGCCGGCTGGGCCATCGTCGCTCGCAACTATCTGAACCTCGACATGGCGATCCTGCTCGGCATCCTGATCATTGCGATCGTCTTCAGGTTCCACAGGATCACCTTGCCGCTGGTCGACGGCTTCAGCTGGCGCGAGATCAGCACCGCAATGATGGCCGACAATTTCCGGGAGCGCAGCTGGAACATCTTCTTTCCGGAGGTCAGCTGGACCGGGCCCGGACCAAGCTATCAGGGCCGCGAGTTCCAGATCGTCAGCTATCTCACGGCCCTGCTCTACCAGCTGTTCGGCTGGCACGACTGGTTCGGCCGTGTGGTTGCAGCCTTGTTCGGGCTGGTGACGGTGTTCTCGCTGCACAGGCTGACGGCGCTGTGCTGGGGCGAGATGCATGCCCACGCGGCGGCACTGGCCTACGCGTTGATGCCGGCGGCAATCCAGATCGACAGCTCGGTTCTTCCCGATCCCGCCATGCTGGCCTTGGTCACGCTCGGCGTCTGGCTGTTCGTCAAATACTGGGCCGGCGGCAGCGGCTGGCTCCTGCCTCTCGCCACCGTCAGCTTCTCGCTCGGCGCGCTGTCGAAGCCCCCGGGCATCGCGGCGGGCGCCGTAATCTTTTACCTGATGGTCTGCTGGATTCTGGAGAAGAAGTGGAAGCCGGCGGGCTTGGTCTTCCTGTCCGGGCTTTTGAGCCTGGCCATCATCGGCGCTTATTTCAGCTGGGCGATCTATCTCGCCCGCAGCTATCCACCGTTCCATTTCGCCGGCAGCGGCGGCTATATCTGGGATTACGGCGTCGGGACATACATAAAGGACAGGTTCTACTTCCAATCCGCATGGAACACCTCTGTCCTGTGGTTTTATGGCTATCCGTTCCTGCTGCTGTTCGCGGTCGGTTTGTGGATGCCGCCCAGCCGCGCCGAAGATCCGAAGCAGCGCGCCCTTTCGGCCATTCCCTATGTTTGGCTGGCCGCGGCCCTGGTCCTCTATCTGGCCGCGGCGGGCGAGATCACCAGCAATGTGTGGAACCTCCACATCTTCCATGTGCCGGCCGCGATATTCTGCGGCCACGGCGCGCTTCTTCTGGCGAAGCTTTCATCGAAAACCGTTCTAAACCCGACGGTCGTGCTCCGCTCGATCTGCATTTTGATCGTCGCGGTGGGCTGGTCGACCCTGCCCCTCGTCAGGACGATGAAGAAGCCGATCGCCATGAACGGCAAGCTGCTTGGCGAGGAACTGGCGCGACTGGCGCAACCGGGCGACCTCGTCGTCGCCATCGCGCCCGATGTCGGTGATCCCGTCGCGGTCTACTACAGCAGGGCGCGCGGCTGGGTGTTCCCGCCCGGCGGCGGCGATGCCGAATGGTCGAAATTCGTCGCGGATGACGCCACCGCGATCGCGCAGCTCGAAGAACTGCGCACGCAAGGCGCGGACCTGTTTGGCGTCGCCAAGAATGCCACTGACAATGAAGGCCGGCTGTTCGTCGAGCATCATGACGGCGTTGTCGACTATCTCGACAGGACCGCAACCAAGCTTGCCGATTCCGATAAATTGCTGGTCTACAGGATCACCCGTCCCTGAGAACCGCCACGGTCTGACTGCACGGCCCCCGCTACCTCCGCGCGGCGGCGACAATCCTGTTTTTCATCTTTTGAAATCAGACAGATCGCCGGATTTCGTCATCGCCACGAATAAGCCGCAACAAATGCCGAACGCCGCCGCAATTCGGTCGCGAGCGCGCCGAGATCGAAGCCTCATCATTGCGTCATCCAAAATTGGTTATTGAGGGTATGCCAATGTTTCTGGAAGATGAGCTCGCCATCGGGCGCATACGCATGCGCCGGATTTCCATTTCATTTCTTGTCGCCGCCACCGCCTTTGTCGCTTGCCTCGCCGCATTGCTGGGACTTGCCTCAGCCGCCCGCGCCGAGGCGCAGCAGGCGTCCGGCCAGCTCGCGGCACTCGTCCGGCCGAACGACGTCAACAGCGGCTCGCTGCTCTTTCCGTCAAAGGAGCCCGGCTTCTATATCGAAGCGCCGCGGCTGAAGACCGACGTCGCCATCGACGTCTCCGGACCGGTCGCCAGGGTGAAAGTGACGCAGCGCTTCCAGAACCCGAGCCAGGGTTGGGTCGAGGGCACCTATGTCTTCCCGCTGCCGGAGAATTCCGCCGTCGACGCATTGAAGATGCAGATCGGCGAACGCTTCATCGAAGGCCAGATCAAGCCGCGCCAGGAGGCCCGCGAGATCTATGAACAGGCCAAGGCCGAGGGCAAGAAGACGGCGCTGCTCGAACAGCAGCGGCCGAACATCTTCACCAACCAGGTCGCCAATATCGGCCCCGGCGAAGAAATCGTCGTGCAGATCGAATATCAGCAGACGGTCCGCCAGTCGGGCGGCGAATTCTCGCTGCGCTTCCCGATGGTCGTCGCGCCGCGCTACAATCCGGCGCCGATCGTCCAGACCGTCGAATTCAACAACGGCGCCGGCTTCGCCACGCCGAGCGACCCGGTGGAAAACCGTGAAAAGATCGAAGCCCCCGTGCTCGACACGCGCGAAAACGCCAGGATCAATCCGGTCTCGCTGACCGTGGACCTCAAGGCAGGCTTTCCGCTCGGCGACGTCAAGTCCTCCTTCCACGAGGTCGATATCCGGCAGGATGGCGACCAGGCGAGAACGATCAGCCTGATGGGCGATTCCGTTCCCGCCGACAAGGATTTCGAGCTCACCTGGAAGGCCGCCCCCGGCAAGACGCCGAGCGCCGGCCTCTTTCGTGAGGTGATGAACGGCAAGACCTATCTGCTCGCCTTCGTCACGCCGCCGACGGCGCCGGAGGCGGCAGCGCCGGCCAAGCGCGAGGTGGTCTTCGTCATCGACAATTCCGGCTCCATGTCCGGCCAGTCGATCGAGCAAGCAAGGCAGAGCCTGGCCCTCGCCATTTCCAAGCTGAACCCGGACGACCGCTTCAACGTCATCCGTTTCGACGACACGATGACCGATTATTTCAACGGCCTCGTCGCCGCCACGCCTGATAACCGCGAAAAGGCCATCGCCTATGTCAGAGGCCTGACTGCCGACGGCGGCACGGAAATGCTGCCCGCCCTCGAGGCCGCGCTGCGCAACCAGGGCCCGGTCGCAAGCGGAGCGCTGCGCCAGGTCGTGTTCCTGACAGACGGCGCGATCGGCAACGAGCAGCAGCTCTTCCAGGAAATCACCGCGAACCGCGGCGATGCCCGCGTCTTCACCGTCGGCATCGGCTCGGCGCCCAACACTTACTTCATGACCAAGGCCGCCGAAATCGGCCGCGGCACCTTCACCCAGATCGGCTCCGCCGACCAGGTGGCAAGCCGCATGGGTGAGCTCTTCACCAAGCTGCAGAACCCTGCCATGACCGATATCGCCGCGAATTTCGAAGGCATCGCGGCCGAGGACATCACGCCGAACCCGATGCCCGACCTCTATAGCGGCGAGCCGGTCGTGCTGACCGCGGAGCTGCCTGGGGATAAGCCGGCCGGCAAGCTGCAGATCATCGGCAGGACGAGCGACCAGCCCTGGCGCGTCGAGATGGATATCGCCAATGCCGCCGACGGCAACGGCATCTCCAAGCTCTGGGCGCGGCGCAAGATCGACGATTTCGAAGCCCGCGCCTATGAGCGCCGGGATCCCGCCGCACTCGACAAGGATATCGAGACGGTGGCGCTCGCCCACCACCTCGTTTCCCGCGTCACCAGCCTGGTCGCCGTCGACGTCACCCCGTCGCGGCCGGCCGACGAGCCGCTCGGTTCGGCGAAGCTGCCGCTCAACCTGCCTGAGGGCTGGGATTTCGGAAAGGTCTTCGGTGAAACCGACGGCGCGATACGCCGGGCCTCGGTGGAGCCGGCAGCAAACGCGGCACCGGAACAAGTCGCAGCCGTCGCCCCGCCTGAGATCGCCACCATGATGGCCGCAGCGCCGACGGCAAAAGCCGCCACGCTGATCGCCCAGAAGAGCGCGACCGTAAACCTGCCGCAGACGGCGACGCGGGCCGACGAGCAGATCATGCGCGGTCTCACCATGCTGCTGCTGGCGCTGGCGGCGGCAAGCGGGCTTGCCATCTGGCGCCGCCGCATCAAGGGCCTCGTCACGATCGGAGCTACGCGCGATGGTCGTTAGCAGCCATGAGGAAGCGGCCGAATTCGAGCCGCTTCCGACCTATCTGGAACTCGCCATGGCCGCCGCCACAGCCCACGACATGCCAAGGGCGCGGAGGAGGAAGGGTTTCTTCCTCTGGCGTCTTTCGCCAATCGAAAAGACCATCGCCATCGCCATTTCAGGTCTTGCCCTTTATGGCCTGGCGCTGATCGGCGACGGCGTCCTGCTGAAGGCGAAGGCGGAGCTCTCGCAGATCCTGCTGAAACGCGCTTTCACCGCCGAACTGCACGGTGAAGAGATGAAGCCCTGGCCCTGGGCCGATTTTACCACGGAAGCCAAGGTGCGCGCGCCGCGCCTCGGCAAGGAGGCGATCGTGCTCTCCGGCGCCTCCGGCGAGGCCCTCGCCTTCGGTCCCGCCTGGCTCGCCAACACGCCGCAGCCGGGCGAGCAAGGCACCTCCGTCATCGCCGCCCATCGCGACACGCATTTCCGCTGGCTGCAATATATAAGGCCGGGCGACACGATCGAGATCACCCGCCGCGACGGCAAGCTGTTGACCTTCAAGGCCGGCGAAGGCCGCATCGCCCCATGGGACGCGAGCGGCATCGATCCCTCCTCCGACGGCCGCCGCCTGGCGCTGACCACCTGCTGGCCCTTCGATGCGACCGAACCGGGCTCGCTGCGCTACATCGTCGAAGCCGAACTGGTGGATGGCGAGGCGACCAGCTCCGTTCAACCGCCAAACACAAAGCCGTTATTGCAAAGCGAATGAGGGTTGAAGCCGTCCCCTGCCCGCTCCACGTTCAGCATGGAAAGACGACGGGGAAGCAAATGAAGATAATATCCGCCTTCCATGTGGCCGCAGCGCTGGTTCTGTTCGCCGCTATACCGGCCGATGCGGCCGATACCGTCAACACGCAGGGCCCGGCTCTCCGCGTCGAGAAGCTCGCCGATGGCCTCGAACATCCGTGGGCGGTCGAGGTATTGCCCGACGGCGCCTATCTCGTCACCGAGCGGCCGGGCCGCATGCGGATCATCCGCGACGGCAAGCTCTCCGAGCCGATCGGCAATGTGCCCAAGGTCAGCGCCCGCGGCCAGGGCGGCCTGATGGACGTGGCGCTTGCCCCGGATTTTGCGACATCCAGAAAATTCTATTTCACCGCCGCCATCGCTAACGGCCAGGGTTCCGGCACCGAAGCCTTCAGCGCCACGCTTTCCAAAGACGAGAAGAAGCTCGAGGCGGTGAAACCTGTCTTCACCATGCGGCGCTTCACCTCGGGCAACATCCAGTATGGCTCGCGCATCGCGATCGCCCCTGACGGCACGCTGTTCATCAGCGTCGGCGACCGCGGCGACCGCGACCGTTCTCAGGACTGGCAGGATGATGCCGGCTCGATCGTCCACATCAATGCCGACGGCAGCATCCCCGCCGACAATCCGTTCAAGGACGGCGGCAAGGCGCTGCCGGACATCTGGTCGAAAGGCCATCGCAACCCGCAGGGCATCACCTTCGATGCCAAGGACGGCAAGCTCTACACCGTCGAACATGGCGCGCGTGGCGGCGACGAGATCAATCAGCCCGAGGCCGGCAAGAATTACGGCTGGCCGATCATCACCTACGGCCGTGATTATTCAGGCGCCGAAATCGGCGAAGGCACCGCCAAGGAAGGGCTCGAACAGCCGCTGCATTATTGGGATCCGTCCATCGCGCCCGGCGCGCTCGCCGTCTATCGCGGCGCCATGTTCCCGGAATGGGACGGCGACTTCCTCGTCGCGGCGCTGAAATTCCAGCTGCTGTCGCGCCTGCAGCGGGATGAGAGCGGCGCATTCGTTGCCGAGGAACGCCTGTTCGAAGGCGACTACGGCCGCATCCGCGATGTCGTCGTCGCGCCCGACGGCGCATTGCTGGTGGTGACGGACGAGGACGACGGCGCGCTGCTCAGGGTTTCCAGGGCGCAGGCGAGCAACGGCTGAGTCGTCACAGCGAACCGCGCAACTCCTTGCGGATGACGAATTTCAGCCCCGACCAGATCTCATCGACGGCGCAAACCTTGACGTCGACCAGGCCAGTCGGAAGCAGGATCTCCCGCAACACGTCCTCGGTGATGTCAGTCGCCACGCGTGAACTCTTCTTCGGCCAGGAGATCCAGATCATCCCGTCCGCCCTCAGAACATGGAAAAGCGCGGACGCGGCAGCCTCGAGCGCCGCCCGTTCGGTCACAAACAGATGCACATAGTCGAACACCCGCCGACGCGCTTCGGGAAGCGTGCGGACCACCGAGGCAAAACCATCGAAACCATGGATGCCGTCGATCGTCTCGGGAACGCCAATAAGAGCGGCCGCCTGCCCACTCGCGAGGCCGAGCTTCCTGGCGAGCGGCGTGCCGGAATAGCCCGCCGCACCACTCGCTGGCCGTTCTTCCCGTGGCATGCCCTCACCTCCGTCGTCAGGCGTGAAGTCTTCACCCTTGCCGAACGGAAACGCAACTGCTAACCGCTGGAGCACATCCCTTCCCCTTCGAGGACGACATGACGCGCGTTCAGGCGAACCTCCTTCTATTGCTTGCAGCCGCCATCTGGGGCGGCGGCTTCGTCGCCCAGTCGACGGCGATGAAGGCGATCGGCCCCTTCTGGTTCATCGCCCTGCGTTTTGCCGTCGCTACATTGGCGGTGCTGCCCTTCGTCCTCTTGGAAGCGCGCAAGGCGACGGTGAAGACAGACGCAGGCCATGCGAAACTCTACGTGCTCACCGGCCTTGCCCTCTTCCTGGGCGCCGCCACCCAGCAGGTCGGGCTGCAGACGACGACGGTGACGAATTCCAGCTTCATCACCGGCCTCTATGTCGTCTTCGTGCCGCTCATCGCCGTCTTCTTCCTGCGCCGTGCCCCGCATTGGATCATCTGGCCGGGCGCGCTGATGGCTCTCGCCGGCATCTACCTACTGTCCGGTGGCCATCTCTCGGCACTGACGACGGGAGATCTGCTGACCGTCGTCTGCGCCATCTTCTGGTCGATCCAGATCACCCTTGCCGGCACGACGGTTTCCAAGACCGGCAGGCCGCTTGCGCTGTCGGCCACGCAATTCGCCGTCACCGCGATCTGCGCGCTCGTCATCGCCGCAGCCGCCGAACCGATCAGCCTTTCGGCCATATGGGCCGCGGGACCTGAGATCCTCTATGTCGGCATCTTCTCGTCAGGCCTGGCCTTCGTGCTGCAGGTGATCGCCCAGCGCTACACCACGCCATCCCAGGCGGCGATCTTCCTCTCGTCCGAAGCGCTCTTCGGCGCTTCGCTCGCAGCCCTGCTGCTCGGTGAGTCGATGCCGGCGACGGGATATACAGGTTGTGCGCTAATGTTTACCGCTATGCTTGTGGTCGAGCTCGTGCCGGGATTGGCCCGCCGCCGCCTGCCGGCCGCCTGAACACGCGTCCAAATATGGGTGGATGCTGGATTCGAAAAAAATTTTAATGGATCCGGAAAGCCCGCTTACGTTGCATTTTTGGCAAAATCTGCCCGGAACTTACATTGCAGACGATATAAAACGTTAATCATTCCCTTTTCGCGAAGGAAATTTTGCGTTTTTGCGCAAATTGGCCGTGGGCGGGAGTGTGCTCTGAGCGACACGTTAAAAAACTTTTGCTTGCCAAAATCCCGGAAACGCCGCACTCTCGCCCCGTTCGGGCATTTTGCGAGCATGGGAAGTCCTTAAGTATTTGCGCGCCGGAAACGCTAATATTCCGGTCAGCCGGTTCCGAAAAAGGCGGGCGATAGTCCTGTCCGGGGCAGGCCGAGGTAGAGGGGACCTTTTTCTCACATTTCAAGAATTGCCTGCCAACACCTCCCGCAAGGAGGCAATGCTATGATGCTGCCCGTGTGGATGGCGGGCAGAGAGAAAAGGACCTGACGCATGGCCGAGACTGGCACTGTAAAATTCTTCAATACCGACAAAGGCTTCGGCTTCATCAAGCCGGACCGGGGCGGCGCCGATATCTTCGTTCACATTTCTGCCGTTCAGGCTTCCGGCCTGGCCGGTCTGACGGAAAACCAGAAGGTAAGCTTCGACACGGAGCCGGATCGCCGCGGCAAGGGCCCCAAGGCAGTCAATCTGCAGATTGCCGGCTGAGCCCTTAACAAGGCTGTCGAATTCGAGTTGAAGCCCGGCAGCAATGCCGGGTTTTGTCGTTCAGCCTTCGTTCAGCTGACAATCTATACCACTGACACCATCGAGAAAGGGACCGGCGTTCGGTTCCCGTCATTAGGATCTTATGCTTATGAACAGGCTCGCCAAGACTCTTCTGCTGACGGCAACGGCTGCCGCGCTTACCCTTTCTGCCATCGGCGAGGCATCGGCCCGCGATCGCCACTGGCGCCATCATAACAACAATGACGCCCTCGTCGGTGGCGCCGTCGGCCTCGCCACCGGCCTGATCGTCGGCTCGGCTATCGCCAACGCCAATAATGGTCCTGTTTACGAAGAGCGCCGCTATATCGATCCCGCCTACGAGCCGGATTACTACGAGCCCGCTCCGGTCTATCGCGCGCCGGCACGCCGCGTCTATGCCGAAGAGCCGCGCTACTACGCCCCCGTTCGCACGGCCGTCGAGCCCTGGACGCCGCAGTGGGAGCGCTACTGCTCCTACCGCTACCGCTCCTTCGATCCGCGCAGCGGCACCTATATCGGTTATGACGGCCGCAGCCACTTCTGCACCGCCGGCGGCTGATCGTTCACAATCCCTGATAAAAAGCGCCGCTCCTCAGCGGCGCTTTTGTTTTTTAGGCCCTTCACCCGGCCCTCTTTTCCCAGGGCATCGTTACCACCTCGGCATCCGGCTCGAAATCGGTCGAGACGCTGACGGCGCGCCATTCCCGGTCGGACGCAATGCGCGCCGCATCCGCCTTCTCGACATTGCGCACCGCATCGCTTCCGAGCAGCAGCCGCAACGGCGGCGCGTCAAGGCCGGCAATGTGGATGATGACCGCAGCCGCTTTGGCGGGGTCGCCGGGCTGACGGCCGTCATACTCGCGCTGGAAGCGCACGGTGGCGCCGACCGTTTCCGCATATTCCGCCCGCCCCTCGGCAAGCACCGTCGAGGCGCCGGCAAAATCCGTCCGGAAGCCGCCCGGCTCGACCACCGTCACCTTGATGCCGAATGGCGCGACCTCCTTCGCCAGCACCTCGGAGAAACCCTCGACGCCGAATTTCGCCGCCGAATAGGCGCCGCGTCCGGCAGGCCCGATACGTCCGCCGACGGAGGAGAACTGGATGATGTGTCCCGCCCCCTGCCCGCGCATCAGGGCGATTACCGCCTTGCTCATGATGACGGTGCCGAACAGGTTGGTTTCAATCTGGGCGCGGAAATCGGCAAGGCTGGTATCCTCGATCGAGCCGACATTGCCGTAGCCGGCATTGTTGACGAGCACGTCGATACGGCCGAACCTCTTGACGCCAGCCTCGACCGCGGCTGCGGCCGCTGTCTCGTCGGTCACGTCAAGCGCCAGCGTCAGCACCTGGCCGCCATAGCGCTCGGAAAGATCGGAAAGCTGGCCGGGATTGCGCGCCGTCGCCACCAGATTGTCGCCGGAGGCCAGAACCGCTTCCGCCAGCGCCCGGCCAATGCCGCGCGAGCTGCCTGTGATCAACCATACCTTTTGCATTGGAAACCTCTCCTTTATGGGTTCCCACACCATGTATGTCCTATTCTTTCCAATCGAAAGAAGGTACCGGGATGATCCATACCCACCTTGAGGTAACTGACGTGGCCGGCGACATTTTCGATTTCTGCAGCAATATGACGGATGAACAGGATGCCCGCGCCCGCGCCCTGATCGAACGGGCGGCGGCGAAATGGCCGCTGCGCATCCTGCATGTGCTGCTGGATGCCGGCGCTCCCTTGCGCTTCTCGCGCCTGCTGGAACGGGTCGAGGGCATCAGCCAGAAAGTGCTGACGCAGACGCTACGCACGCTGGAAAGCGACGGCCTGATCATCCGTACGCTCTACCCCGAGGTGCCTCCGCGCGTCGAATATGAATTGACCCCGCTCGGCCACGACCTCCTCATGCAGGTCGCAGCCCTCTGGCGCTGGATCGTCGGGCGCCTCGATGATTTCGATGCGCGCAAAGCGGTGAAGCTCGCTGCGCCGAACGTTTAAGCCGGAATGCGGATCGTCGCCCTCAAGCCTCCGAGCGGGCTGTCGCCGAGCGTGACGTTGCCGCCATGGCTGCGGGCGATGTCGCGGGCGATCGCAAGGCCGAGCCCGGTGCCTGATGCATCGAGATTGCGCGCCGTATCCAGCCGGAAGAACGGCTTGAACACATCCTCGCGATTCTTCTCCGGAATGCCCGGCCCGTCATCGTCGAAAATGACGGTCAGCCATTTGGCATTGTGCTTGGCCTCGATATCCAGCCTGTCGGCATAGCGCCGGGCGTTCGAAGCAAGGTTGGTGACGAGACGCATGAAGGCGTTCGGCCTGACCGATATGTCGTCGTCGCCTTCGATCGAATAGTTGAACCGCTTGCCGTGCAGGGCGAAGTCGGATTCCAGCTTCGCGAAGATTTCGCTCAGCTTCAGCTCGCCGACATCCTCTTCGACCTCGCCGCGCGCGAAGGCCATGTAAGCTTCCAGCATCGTCTGCATGTCGTTGACGTCGTCGTTGAGGCCGTGCAGGTCCGGATTGTCGCCGGCCAGCGCCAATTGCAGCTTGAAGCGGGTGAGGATGGTGCGCAGATCGTGGCTGACGCCCGAGAGCATTGCCGTGCGCTGCTCGATCTGCCGCTCGATGCGCTCGCGCATCAGGATGAAGGCAAGGCCGGCGCGCCTGACCTCGTCGGCGCCGCGCGGATAGAAATTGTCGGGCTTCTGCCCCTTGCCGAAGCTCTCGGCCGCCCGCGCCAGCATCAGGATCGGCCGGATCTGCCCGCGCAGGAAGAGGATGGAGATGCCGATCAGCACCAGCGAAGTGCCGACCATCCAGACGATGAAGATATGGGTATTCGAGGCATAGGTTTGGCTGCGCTTGGCCAGCACCCTGAGAATCTTGTTTTCGAGCTTGATGCGGATCTCGACGAGGTTCGAATTACCGACCGTATCGATCCAGAAAGGCCGGTGGATCTCGTCGGTGATCTCGTCGCTGAGGATGCTATCGAGGATCGAGAAGAACGGCTTGTCGCGCGGCGGCGGCAGGTCGCCGTCCGGCTCGATCGAGATCTGCAGGTTGAGCTGGTCGCGGGCGATGCGGATGATCTCGCTGTAATCCGAATTCTGCGGGTAGGTTTCGATGATCTCGATGATCGCGGCGATATCGCGGGTGACGGCAAGCGACAGCCGTTCCGTCACCATCTGCCAATGGCGCTCCATGAAGACGGCGGCGACGACGGATTGCAGCAGCACCATCGGAATGATGATGATCAGCAGCGAGCGCGCATAAAGCCCGGTCGGCAGCCGGCGGCGTAGCCAGCGGACGATCGAGCGCCAGCCGGGCACGGGAGCGCGGTCTTCCCGCCGCAAGCTGTCCACTGTCACCATCAGCGCCGGTCCTGGCCGCAATCTCTCTGTGTCACGCCGCTTCCATATCTCTCGAGCATGATGCCGAAAAGTGTGAGCGGTTTTCGGACGACATCATGCTCTAACTCTTTAATGTAGAACAGGATTCAGATCTTAGGCCAACCGGGCCTAAATTCATCCTGTTCTAGTCGATGCTCAGCCTGTATCCGATGCCGCGCACGGTCTGCAGCCAGACCGGATTGGCCGGGTCGTCCTCGATCTTGCGTCTCAGCCGGTTGATCTGCACGTCGATCGTGCGCTCGCCGACCTCGGCGTCGTCTCCGATCAGTTCGTGGCGGGGGATCGTATCGCCGGCGCGGCGCGCAAAGAGCAGCATGATTTCCTGCTCCCGGTCGGTCAGCCGGATCACCTCGCTCGCCCTCTTCAGCTCCTTGCGGGTGAGCGAGAAAGTATATGGCCCGAACATGACCTGCTCGATCTTCGGTCCCTCGCCGCCGGCATTGCGGCGCAGGATATTGTTGATGCGCAGCACCAGTTCGCGCGGATCGAAGGGCTTGGAGAGATAATCGTCGGCGCCCGCCTCGAGACCCTCGATCCGGTTGCCCGATTCCGCCAGCGCCGTCAGCATGATGATCGGCACGTTCTTGATGGCGCGAAGCCCGCGCGTGACCTGGATGCCGGATTCGCCGGGCATCATCACGTCCATGATGATGAGGTCGAAATCGAGGCCCGCAAGCTTGCGCTGCGCCTCGGCGCCATCGGCGGCGACGGTGACGCGGAAGCCGTTCTCGGCGAGATAACGATTGAGCAGGGCACGGATGCGGGAGTCGTCGTCGACCACCAGCAGATGCGCCGCATCGTCGGAAATACCTGTCTTGACCGCCATTCAATCCGCCTTCTGTCTGTCCCGCATGCCTCTGAGGAAAGCCTTTACGCCCTCTCGCGCCTCCGCAGAAGCACCATCGAATGCCCGTTCAATGCGGCGCGATTGCGGCTCCGCAAGGGCAAGCGCCAGCTCCCGCCCTGTTTTCGTCGGATAGAGCTTGCGCTGCCGCCGATCCTCGGGACCGGCTACCTGGCGAATATAGCCTGAATCGATCAGCTGTTTCAGCACCCTTGCAAGGCTCTGCTTGGTGATCTTCAGCGTATCCAAGAGATCGGCCACCGTCATGCCCGGATTGCGGTTGACGAAATGCACGACGCGATGATGCGCCCGGCCGAATCCGCTCTTTTCGAGAATGGCGTCAGGATCGGAAACGAAGTCGCGATAGGCGAAGAAGAACAGCTCGATGATCTCGAAATCGATCACGTCGGTATCTTCCATCGGCGTGGCAAGCAACTCCGGCTTGCCCGCTTTCGCTCCCGTCTGTCGTGACACTCGGCATTTCCTTTCTCTTTCCGCGCATCCGGAAACCTTCGCAAAGATATGTCAGCTTTATCGACATAAATTTACGTCGCTGCCAGGCTTTCCACACTCTGCGGGAGCCCGGCACGGACTGTATTTCCCTGGAAACGAAAGCCCCGCCCCTAACTCCGACGCATGCGCGATTTCCCCTTGCGTCTGTGGATAAAACGTAATGGGGACAACAATCAACAGGCATGGCGCTTCGAGTGCCGGAGGAGACCAGGGATAGCTTCCCTTGCTTTCGATCAGTTGGACGGCGAAATCTGGCTCAACGGCAAGTTCGTCGCCTTGAAAGACGCCAAGATCCACGTACTGACCCGGCCGCGGAAGTGCCCCGGTTTCTGAAATCGGCCCGTATCGCTTCACGCCGTCGAAGGAAGCCTATCCGGCGGCTGTCACCGCCGAATAAGACGTCTCGCGCGATCGGCCCGGCCGGTCATTCAAGGTGCTACAGCTTTCTTTGCACGCCTGAAAAGACGCGCGGCGCTGTGGTAACGGCCTGCCGGACCTCTTACCTGTGCGCCCGCGCCATCACCAGCCCGGCGAGCGTCGAGAGAATGCCGCCGCCGATCAGGCCGCCGATGCCGTCGGCGATCAGGCCGGCCATAGCCGCTTCTCCACCGACCATGCTGAGCAGCATGCCGCCGCCGACACCGCCGATCGCACCTGCGATCGTGCGGGCGACGACGTTGATCGAGTGCTGCTTTAACGCAGCACTCGCCGCATTGCCGCCGATGGCGCCGGCAATCAGTTGCACGACAAACGGAAGTAGCGCTTCCATGATTTCCTCCTCTGGCGATCTCCCCGATCGCCCATATATGCCGAACCTTCGGCATATTAGCATTTTATCATATTCAGGAGGAAAGCGTTAAGAAAATCAACCGATGCGGGATTAAGGCGGAGAGACTGCCGGCAGGCCGGCCTATATGTCTTTCGTCATGCTCGGGCTTGTCCCCGAGTATCTGCTTCCGCTTCATAGGGCAGCAGATCGTCGGCATAAGGCCGAGGATGGCGTGGGGTTGAACACGGCGGTCATCAAACTAAAGGCGGCCCCGTGGGCCGCCTCCTTCGATTACTACTCACGTCCCAGTCACGTCATTGATAGACGTAGACGATCCGGCGGGTACCGGGATCGACCAGCACCGGCCGATCGTTGATCCTTGTATAGCGATACTCGTAATCCGGAATCGTCTGGAAGGTGACGTCGGCGGGCACTTCCGCGCCGACCACGACATCGCCGCCGAGCCGTATCGTTTCAGTCGGATTGGTATCGATATAGGTGCGAACGGTTTCCGGCGGGGTAATGGTCTCGACGGCGCCGACCGGGCCGATCAGCTCATCGCCGGGCGCCGGCTGCGGATCGGCGGGCACGACGCTGGCGGTCGATTCGTAAGTCACGACGGGAACGCCGATCTCGGCGCGATGCTGTTCGACGATGACGGGGGTGCCGCCGCGGTCGACCTGCAGATAATCGGCATAGACCCAGCCGCGCATGCCGTTGACGTCGACGCGGCACCAGCGGCTGCCTTCGATGCAGCCGTCGAGCACCGCGGTCGAGCCACGCGTGGCAAGACCAACTGCCGGATATTGCGGGCCGGGGCCGGAGCGGACGTTGAGATCATTGACGGTTGTCACCACCATCTCCGCCTGCGCAAGACCACCGCTCGCCAGGAGCACGGCTCCAGCCAGCAGAATGTTTCTTTTCAAGGTCATGTGAGCGTCTCCTTGGTTTCGATGGGCTGACAACGCGCGGCCTTCCACGATGTTCCCTCCCGCTTCCCCCGGCGAAACCACACGCGGGAGAGGCTTCCTCCAAGCGACTGAAAAAACTGGATAAATTCCACAATCAACGGGTCAGCTCGGTGACACGAACCGTCATAAACTCTTGTTGCAATCCGTCTTTTTGCCGTGAAACAGGCATCGGTGGCGGAAGATTCCGGCTGTCCTTGGCGCGGTTTCGGACTATACCCGGAGCACACGAGACACCAAGCGAGGCACCTATGGGCATGCTCCAGGCCGGCATCATTCCGGTGACACCCTTCCAGCAGAACTGCACGGTTTTCTTCGATCCCGATACCCAGGAAGGCGTCGTCGTCGATCCGGGCGGCGACGTGCCGCTCATCCTTCAGGCAATCGAAAAAAGCGGTCTCACCATCAAGGAAATCTGGCTGACGCACGGCCATCTCGATCATGCCGGCGGTGCCAGTGAGTTGAAGGAAGCCCTCGGCGTCCAAGTGGTCGGTCCGCATCAGGACGACCTGCCGCTGCTGCAACGGATCGAGACCCAGGCCGCGACATACGGCATATCGGGATTGCGCAATGTCGTGCCCGACCGCTGGCTGAAGGATGGCGACAAGGTCTCCTTCGGCGACCACGAATTCGACGTCTATCATGCGCCGGGCCACGCACCCGGCCATGTCATCTTTTTCAACCGCGCGCAGAATTTCGCCCATCTCGGCGACGTGCTCTTCAACGGCTCGATCGGCCGAACCGACCTGCCCGGCGGCAATCATCAGCAGCTTCTCGATTCGATCCGCGACAAGGTGCTGCCGCTCGGCGACGATGTCGGCTTCATCTGCGGCCACGGCCCCGGCAGCCGCATCGGCGACGAACGGCGAAGCAATCCGTTTCTGCAGGAAATCAAGCCGCGTTGAGCATCCGCCCCAGGCACATCGAGCACCAACCCGCGACGTCATCCTCGGCCTTGTGCCGAGGATCTACGCACGTCAAATTAAGCCTATGAAAAACAAAGGTTTTTCTGTCAAACAATTGCAGTGGTCAGATGCTCGGCACAAGACCGAGCATGTCGGAAGAGAGTTTGCCAGCAAACTGATGTAAATCCACGCTCACATCATCTTCCTGCCGTTCGGCACCGGCTGTTCGACCGCCGCAAGCACGATCGCGCCGTTTTCGTCCTCGAATCCCAGCGTCAGCACTTCCGAGCGGAACGGCCCGATCTGGCGCGGCGGGAAGTTGACGACGGCGAGCACCTGCCGGCCGATCAGGCTTTCCAGCGTATAGTGCACCGTGATCTGTGCCGAGGATTTCTTGGTGCCGATCTCAGGGCCGAAATCGATGACCAGCTTGAATGCCGGCTTGCGCGCTTCCGGAAAGGGGCTCGCCTCGATGATCGTGCCGACACGGATGTCAACACGCTCGAAATCGGCGTAGGTGATCTCTTCGGCCATGTGGGTCTCCGTCAGCCGGCCAGTTCCTCGGCCCGCTTGCGCGCTGCCGCGAGGGCAGCATCGAACAGAGGCTGCATGCCGTCCTCGGCCATCAGCACGGAAAGTGCCGCCGCCGTCGTGCCGCCGGGAGAGGTCACATTCTGCCGCAGCCGCGACGCTTCGTCGGGGGACTGGTGCAACAATTCACCAGCCCCCGCGACCGTTTCCCGCGCAAGACGCATGGCGAGGTCCGCCTGCAGGCCGAGTTTACGGCCTGCTTCTGCCATGCATTCCACGAGATAAAACACATAGGCCGGACCGCTGCCCGAAAGCGCCGTCACGGCATCGATATCTGCTTCCTCAGGCACCCATTCGACAGGGCCCGAGACCTTGAGAAGGCCGTGCACACGCTCGCGCTGCTGATCGCTGACGGCGGCATTGGCAAAAGCGCCGGTCACGCCGCGCCCGACCATGGCCGGCGTGTTCGGCATGGCGCGCACCATGGCCGCCTTGCCAAGATGTTTTTCGAGAAAACCGAGCGTCTTGCCGGCCGCGACCGAGACGACGACCGTGTCCGGTCCGACGGCGCTCTTCACCGCAGGCAGCACCGTCTCCATCACCTGCGGCTTGACCGCAAGGAACAGCACTCCCGCCTTCAGCTTGGCCGGAAGAACGGTCAGATGCGTCGCCCCCGCCTCGTTAATCGTCGCCAGCATCGCCGGCGATGGGCCGGGATCGACGACAACCACCGCCGAGCCCGGAACGCCGCTTTTCAGCCAGCCGGAGAGCATCGCTCCGCCCATATTTCCGGCGCCGATCAGGACCACGGGATTTTTCGAGGAGAAAGCGTTCGCGGGCATCTATGCCTCGCCGACCGTTTCGAAGAGCACGGCTTCCATCGCCTTCGTCGCGTCCATGCCGGACCAGACGACGAACTGGAATGCCTGGAAATAGGCCTCGCAGGTGTCGAGCGCGCTGGAAAGCAGCACCTCCACCTGGCGGTTCGTAGGCTCCGCGCCACCGGCAAGCAGCAGCGACTGGCGGAAGATGACGACATCTTCCTGACGCCAGAGGTCGAAATGCCCCATCAGCACCTGCCCGTTGATCGCCGAGAGCAGCTTGACCACCTCGTTGACCCTGATGTCGGGAACTTTGATGTCGAAGGCGCAGCCGAGATGCAGCGCCTCGAATTCCTCCATCCAGGAGAAGGAGACATGGTAGTCCGCCCAGCGGCCTTCGACCGTCATCGCGATCTCGTCCTCGCCGGACCGTTCGAACGACCAGTCATTGTTGGAGGCCACGTACTCGATCATATCGACCGGGTTCGACTGACGCTCGACTTCCAATTCCATCAGGTTCATGCAGCACCTTCTTGACCGGAACGAATGCGACCTAACTTGCTGTTACAAACACAAGAAAAGACACACGCAAATACCGGAACCACCACTCGGATGATCGTTGAACCGCTGCCAGACTTAACGCAGATAACCTGCCCGGAGCTTACCAAGTCGCTTCGAATCATCATTTAAAATCAGTGTATAATGGCCCTTGCCACCTGCCAGCCCCCTGAGCGGAAAATAGGGCAAGGCCACTGTGGAAAGCACTTCGAAACTCAATTCACAAGGGAGAATAAGCGACTCTGCGTATTGGCTTTTTTGGCAGTGTCCACAGGTGGAAAACTCACCTGAATTTTTTGTGACGGACGCGGCATGGGGCAATGGAGCCATGCCGCGTCCCGCATTCTGTCGGAACTTTAATGGCCTTCGCCGGCAAGCCTTGCTTCAAGCGCCGCAATGCGGGCCGCAAGCGCCTCGTTCTCGTCGCGCGCCTTGATCGCCATCTCGCGCACGGCCTCGAATTCCTCGCGCTTGACGACGTCCATGCTGTTCAGCCAACGCTCGGCCTGAGCGTTGAAAGCAGTCTCGATTTCCTTGCGGACGCCCTGGGCGGCACCGGCCGCATCGGTCATCAGCTTGGCGAACTCGTCCATGATGCGGTTCGTTCCGGTCGTCATGGCGTTTTTCTCCCTTCGCATAAGGTGAATTCAGCCCCTCGGGGCCTCGAAGATTGAGGTAGGGCTTCGCCACCCGCGATGCAAGCGCTTTGCGCGCGATAGCCTTCGCGGGAAGGCGCAGCGCAGGAGCGATCACGAACAATGCACTTGACCGTCCGGGATCGCGGCGGCATGTTCCGCCGACCTTAACGGATGGGAAAACCTTGCCACCAGCAGCCAATCTCCTTGCCATCATGCCTTTCCCTGACATCGATCCGATCGCCATTTCGATCGGCCCTTTGGCGATTCATTGGTACGGCCTGGCCTATGTCGCCGGCATCCTGCTCGGCTGGGCCTATGCGCGCCGCATCGCTGCCAATGACAGTCTCTGGCCTGGCGATCGTTCGCCGATATCGAAGACGCAACTCGACGATTTCATCGTTTGGGCGGCCCTCGGCGTCGTGCTCGGCGGCCGTCTCGGCTACATCTTCTTCTACGACCTGTCCGCCGTCCTGCGCGATCCCGTGCGTGCGGTCGAGATCTGGAACGGCGGCATGTCCTTCCACGGCGGACTGGCCGGCACGACGATCGCCATGATCATCTTTGCCCGCCGCCACGCCATTCCGATTTGGAGCCTGTTCGACATCGTCGCCGCCGTCGTTCCCTTTGGCCTCTTCTTCGGCCGCATCGCCAATTTCATCAATGGCGAGCTCTGGGGCCGGCTGACCGACATGCCCTGGGCGGTGGTCTTCCCGACCGGCGGTCCTTTCGCCCGGCACCCGAGCCAGCTCTATGAGGCCGGCCTCGAAGGCATCGTCCTGCTCCTGGTGCTGGCCTTCTTCGTCTATGGCATGCGCGCGCTGAAAAGCCCCGGCTTCGTGTCCGGCGTCTTCGTCTGCGGTTATGCACTGTCGCGCATCTTCGTCGAGTTCTTCCGCGAGCCCGACGCCCAACTCGGCTACCTCCTCGGCACCAGCTGGCTGACGATGGGCATGGTCCTCTCCTCGCCGATGATCCTGCTCGGCCTCTGGGCGATGCTCCGAGCCCGCCGGCAGGCTGCGCTCCAGCTCTGACAATGGCAGGACGCACGACATGACCACCGCTTTAGGCGAAAAGATAAAGGCGATCATCCAGGCCAACGGCCCGATCAGCGTCACCGATTATTTCTCGCTGTGCCTCGCCGATCCCGAACACGGCTATTACCGCACCCGCGAGCCCTTCGGCCGCTCCGGCGATTTCGTCACCGCCCCGGAGGTCAGCCAGATCTTCGGCGAGATGATCGGCGTCTTCATCGTCCATGCCTGGCAGCGCCACGGCACGCCGGCCGGCGTGCGCATGGTCGAGATCGGCCCCGGCCGCGGCACGATGATGGCCGATATGCTGCGTGTCATCGCCCGCATCGCGCCGCCGCTTTTCGACACGATGAGCGTACATCTCGTCGAAACCAGCGAGCGCCTGCGCGACGTCCAGAGCCAGACGCTCGAATCCTACGGCGAAAAGATCGCCTGGCACGACGGCTTCGACGAAGTGCCGCCGGGCTTCACCCTGATTGCCGCTAACGAGCTGTTCGACGCGATCCCGATCCGCCAGTTCGTCCGCACGCAGACCGGCTTCCGCGAGCGCATGGTCGGGCTCGATGCCGATGGCGAGCTGACCTTCGCCGCCGGCGTCGCCGGCCTCGATCCCGCGCTGCTGCCCGAACCGGTGCAGAACCTGCCGCTCGGCACGCTCTTCGAAATCTCGCCCGCCCGCCAGGCGGTGATGATGGCGATCTGCGAGAGGCTGCGCGCCTTCGGCGGCACGGCGCTGGCGATCGATTACGGCCATCTCGTCACCGGCTTCGGCGATACGCTGCAAGCGGTGCGCATGCATGAATTTGACCCGCCGCTCGCCCATCCCGGCGAAGCCGACCTGACGAGCCATGTCGATTTCCAGCAGCTTGCCGAAACGGCGCTCGCGGCCGGCGTTCATCTGAACGGCGCCCTGCATCAAGGTGATTTTCTGACCGGCCTCGGCATCCTCGAACGGGCCGCAGCACTCGGCCGCGACCGCGAGCCGCAGACCCAGCAGGTCATCCAGACGGCGGTCGACCGGCTTGCCGGCGCCGGCGAAGGCCGGATGGGAGAACTCTTCAAGGTGATGGCGGTCTCCCACCCCGCCGTCGACCTCATGCCCTTTCGTCCGGTGGATTGACAGGGCGCACGCGGCTGGGCCAACATCCGCGCGAAGCAGCAACTTGACGCGCGCCGCCGATGCGATGCGCGCGGGACGATACAAACCCCTTTGAAAACCCCGGAAACACAGATGCAGGACGCGGCCTCTCCCGCACCGATCGAAAGCGCGCTGCTGAACGAAGCGACGGGCAACACGATCCGCCACGGTTACTTCACCCGCGCCGGCGGCGTCTCCGAAGGCATCTATCGCGGCCTCAATGTCGGCCTCGGCTCCAATGACGAGCGCGGCAATGTCATGGAAAACCGCCGCCGAGTCGCCGCCTGGTTCGGCCTGCCGCTGGAGCGGCTGGCGACCGTGCATCAGGTCCATTCCCCCGACGTCGTGACGGTCGGCGCCGATTACGACGGCGCCCGCCCCGAGGCGGATGCGATGGTCACGGCCACCCCGGGCATCGTGCTCGGCGTGCTCGCCGCCGATTGCGGCCCCATCCTTTTTGCCGATCCGGGCAATCGCGTCATCGGCGCCGCCCACGCCGGCTGGAAAGGCGCGCTGACCGGCGTACTCGAAAACACCGTCGCCGCCATGGAAGCGCTGGGCGCCGAGCGCGGCAATATCCTTGCCTGCCTCGGCCCATCGATCAGCCAGGCGAGTTATGAGGTCGGCCCGGAATTCGTCGAGCGCTTCATCGCCGAGGGTCCGGCTTACGAACGTTTCTTCGTGCCTTCGGCTACGCCCGGCCATGCCATGTTCGATCTGCCGGCACTGACCGTCGAGCGGTTGAGCCGGGCGGGCGTGCACGCCGAAAGCCTCGGCCTCTGCACCTATCCGGATAGCGAACGCTTCTTTTCCTATCGCCGGACGACACATCGCAAAGAGCCGGATTACGGCCGCCAGATTTCAGCGATTTCAATCAGGGAGATTTGAGCAGAATGGCATTGCACTTCGAAAAGGCCGAGTTCGCAAGCCGCCTTGCGCGCCTCACCGAGAAGATGAAGGAAGAAAAGCTCGACGCCCTGCTGCTCTTCGCCCAGGAAAGCATGTACTGGCTGACCGGCTACGACACTTTCGGCTACTGCTTCTTCCAGACGCTGATCGTCAAGAGCGACGGCACCATGGCGCTGATCACCCGCTCGGCCGATCTTCGCCAGGCCAAGCACACCTCGATCCTCGACGACGTCTACGTCTGGGTCGACAGGGTTAATGCCGATCCCACGCTTGACCTGAAGAACCTCCTGGTCGACATGGATCTGCTCGGCGCCCGCATCGGTGTCGAATATGACACGCACGGGATGACCGGCCGCGTTGCCCGCCTGCTCGACGCGCAGCTGACCACTTTCGGCCAGATCGTCGATGCGTCATACCTCGTCAGCCGCCTGCGGCTCGTCAAGAGCCCGACGGAGATCGCCTATGTCGAGCGCGCCGCCGCTCTCGCCGATGATGCGCTCGATGCCGCGCTGCGGCTGACGAAGCCCGGCGCCGACGAGGCCGATATCCTCGCCGCCATGCAGGGCGCGATCTTTTCCGGCGGCGGCGACTATCCCGCCAACGAGTTCATCATCGGCTCCGGCGCCGACGCCCTGCTCTGCCGCTACAAGGCCGGCCGCCGCAAACTCGACGCCAACGACCAGCTGACGCTCGAATGGGCCGGGGCTTACGCGCACTACCATGCCGCCATGATGCGCACGATCGTCATCGGCGAGCCGATGCAACGCCATCGCGAACTCTATAATGCCTGCCGCGAAACCATCGAGGCGATCGAGACGGTGCTGAAGCCCGGCCATACGTTCGGCGACGTGTTCGACATGCATGCCCGCATCATGGACGAGCGCGGTCTCGCCCGCCACCGGCTGAACGCCTGCGGTTATTCGCTCGGCGCCCGCTTCTCCCCCTCTTGGATGGAGCACCAGATGTTCCATGTCGGCAATCCGCAGCCGATCGAGCCGAACATGTCGCTCTTCGTGCACATGATCATCGCCGATTCCGACACGGGCACGGCGATGACACTCGGCCAGACCTATCTCACGACGGCTGATGCGCCGCAGGCACTGTCGCGCCATCCGCTCGATTTCATCGGCCTCTAAAGGCTGGAATCGACCGGTGAGAATCCGGAATTGACAGAGGACCATGCCCGCCCGCATAAATTCGGGCGGGGCTGACGTGAATATGGGAAGGACGGATCAAGGGATGACGCGAGCTGCGATTGTGCCCACGCTCCTCTTCGTCATGGCTCAGCTGACCGCCTGCAATACCACCGATGCGCTGACGCCGCAGGTCGATATCGGCGATTCCTCGGGAGCCGCAAGGTCGAGCCCGGTGACGCAGACCGAGGCCGAGAGTCTGGCTGGCGCCCGCCAGCCGGCATTCGCCGCGAATACGCGGCAAAGCGGCTATCACCCGGCCTACGACCAGACGCAGCGAACCTACCGGCCCGGTTCCGGCGCGCCTCCGACGACGATGCAGGAACAAGCCGACGCCTTGTCGAGGAGCGGTTCCTCGCCGGCCGCCTCCGCCCCGATCGAGGGACGATCGCTGCCGCCGCCGGCAAGCGGCGGCGAACCCGCCGCTCCGCCGGCCGAGGCGCAACAACAGCCGCAGCAGACCGCCGCCCTCGATCCCGGCGTCTCGTCCGCTCGCGGCAATACCGTCCGCTTCCTGCCGATCATCGGCGCGCCGGTTCAGGCGGTGACCCCGCTTTCGCGCCAGCTTGGCGCCGAGGCGCGCTCGCATGGGCTTTCCATCAAGAGCTCGAACGACGCCAGCAGCGACTATATCCTCAAAGGCTATCTCTCCGCCTTCAGCGATGACGGCAAGGTCACCGTCGTCTATGTCTGGGACATTCTCGACAATGGCGGCGCCCGGCTGCACCGCATCCAGGGACAGGAAAGCGTGCCGACGGCCGCGGCAGACCCCTGGGCTGGCGTCCCGGCCTCGGTGATGCAGCAGATCGGCTCGAAAACCGTCGCGGAATTCACCTCCTGGCGGCAGACTCAGGGCGGTTAGTCACAAAGTTTTTGCAAATATGAAAGTCTGCCCTTGCATTCACGGGGAAGCTGACTAAAAAGCGCGGCTATCAGCGCATAACAGGCGGACCAACATGAAGGTTTTCGCAGGCAATTCGAACCGGCAACTCGCCGAAGCGATCTGCACCTATCTCAATGTTCCCTTGGGGAAAGCCAGTGTCCGAAGGTTTGCCGATCAGGAAATCTTCGTCGAGGTCCAGGAAAACGTTCGCGGCGAGGATGTTTTCCTCGTGCAGCCCACGTCCTTTCCTGCCAACGACCATCTGATGGAACTGCTGATCATGATCGACGCGATGCGCCGATCCTCAGCCCGCCGCATCACGGCCGTGCTTCCTTATTTCGGTTATGCCCGTCAGGATCGCCGCGCCTCCGGCCGCACGCCGATCTCGGCGAAGCTGGTTGCGAACCTCATCACCGAAGCCGGCGCCGACCGCGTCATGACGCTCGATCTCCATGCCGGCCAGATCCAGGGCTTCTTCGATATTCCCACGGACAATCTCTACGCGCTGCCGGTCCTGACCCGCGACATCAAGAGCCACTATGACCTCAGCAACGTCATGGTCGTCTCGCCCGACGTCGGCGGCGTCGTTCGCGCCCGTGCGCTTGCCAAGCGGCTCGACTGTCTCCTGTCGATCGTCGACAAGCGTCGCGATCGGCCGGGTGAATCCGAAGTCATGAACATCATCGGCGACGTCACCGGTAAGGACTGTCTGCTGATCGACGACATCGTCGATTCCGGCGGCACGCTCTGCAACGCGGCCGATGCGCTGCTCGCCCAGGGCGCTTCCAGCGTCACCGCCTACATCACCCACGGCGTGCTTTCCGGCGGCGCCGTCACCCGCGTCACCTCGTCCAAGCTGCGCGAGCTCGTCATCACCGACTCGATCCAGCCTACGACTGCCGTGCAGTCCGCCCATAATATCCGCGTCGTGACGACTGCTCCGCTGATCGGCGAAGCCATCAGCCGCACGAGCCAGGAAGAATCCGTCTCCAGCCTCTTCGACTGACAGGCCCGGCCGGCAGCAATTCCCAGTAAAAAGCCGTCCGCATGATGTGCGGACGGCTTTTTCCTTGCGATGTTCTCGGCTCAACGGCTGAAAGCCGTCTTCTGCTGTTGATCGGCGAGATTGTCGATGAACCAGTTCGGATAGACCGGCGCCGGCTCGGTCGCAGCGTCGAGCGCTGCCAGTTCGCCTTCGTCGAGCGTCAATTCCGCCGCCCCGAGATTGTCGGCCAATTGGTGCGGCTTCGAAGCGCCGAGCAGCACGCTGGAAACCGCCTTCTTGGCCAGCAGCCAGGCGATCGCCACCTGGGCGACGCTCGCCCCGTGGGCGGCCGCGATCACCCGCATCCGCTCGACCAGTGCGAAACCCTGTTCCTTGTCGAAAGGCAGGATATCGAAGCCGGAATAGCGGTTGTCGGGATCGCCGAGCGTCTCGCGGGTATATTTGCCGGAGAGAAAACCGGAAGCGAGCGGGCTCCAGACGGTGAGGCCGAGGCCATAGCGCTGCATCATCGGCAGAATGTCCCGCTCGATATCGCGGCCGAGCAGCGAATAATGCATCTGCCCGTGCGTGAAGGGCGCCAGCCCATTCGCCTTCTGGATTTCGAGCGCGGCCGCCACCTTCCAGGCCGACCAGTTGGAAAAGCCGATATAGCGCGCCTTGCCGGAGCGCACCACGGCATCGAGCGCCGACAGCGTCTCCTCCAACGGCGTGAACGGATCTTCCTTGTGGACAATATAAACGTCGATCCAGTCGGTCCCGAGCCGTTTCAGGCTTTCGTCGACCGACCACAGGATGTGGCGGCGGGAAAGCCCCGCCTGGCCGAGCGGGGTGCCGGTGCGGAAGCCGACCTTGGTGGCGATCACCACCTCGTTGCGCCGCGCCTTCAGCACCTGTCCGAGGATCTGTTCCGACTGGCCGGAGGCATAGGCATCCGCCGTATCGAAGAAGTTGACGCCGGCATCGAGTGCCTGCCCGACCAGCGCGTCGGCGGCATCGGCCTCGGTCTTGTAGATCGAACCCATGCTGCGGTCGCCGGACGTGAAGGTCATCGCGCCGAAGGCAAGCCTGGAAACGGCAAGCCCTGTTCGGCCAAGAGTCGTATATTGCATGTCGTCCTCCGTTGGGTTCTCGTGATCGGATGGCGTGACAATGCCAGAATGCATTATTGCGAAAAATCCGCCGGATCGATAAAGCTCATGAAGCTAAACTTCATAATCGACCGATGGCGCCTGATCCTTTCACCGGGTTGACCGAATTCCTGGCTGTCGCCGACGCGAGGAGCTTCACCGCCGCTGCCGCATCGCTCGGCGTGACGCCGACCGCCGTCAGCCAGGCGATCCGTGCGCTCGAGAAAAGGCTCGGCGTGCCGCTCTTCGTCCGCACTACGCGGCGCGGCGCGCTCACCGAAGCAGGCGCGGCCCTCTTCCAGCGGGTTCGTCCCGCCGCTGCCGACATCGCCGATGCCTTCGACATGCTGGGCGGCTTCCGCGACCGCCCGCTCGGGCATCTGCGCCTCACCGTACCGCGCATGGCAGTGCCGCTGATCGTCACACCGCTGCTGCCGCGGTTCCGCCAAGCCTATCCTGACATCTCGGTCGAAATCTCGGTCGACGATGCGGCGATCGACATTACCGAACGCGGCTTCGACGCCGGCATCCGTATCGGCGAGGCGATCGAAAAGGATATGATCGCCATGCGGCTGACATCGGATATCACCTGGACGGTCGTCGGCGCGCCCGACTATTTCGCGCGGCATGGCCGGCCGTCAACGCCGGAGGATCTCACCCGCCATCAGGCGATCCGCTACCGCTACCCGACCTCGGGCGTCGTCTATCGCTGGGAATTCGAACGCGACGGACGCGACTTCGCGGTCGATCCGCCCGGCGGCCTGATCGTCAACGATTTCCTGCTGCTGCTCGAACTCGCCGAAGCCGGGCTCGGTCTTGTCTACTTGCCGGATATATCCGTCGCGGAAGCGGTCGCCTCAAGACGGCTCGAGCGCGTGCTCGATGCCTTTCTGCCGACCGCGCCCGGCCTCTTTGCCTATTTCCCCGCCCGCTCGCAAACGCAGCCGAAGCTGCGCGCCTTTCTCGACATGGCATCGACGCTGATGCGCCGCAAAGGATAAAACCCCGCGCGGCGCGCGTCTTCTTCGGGCGAGGCCGACGGGATTACGGCTGCGGATCCGCTTCCTTGACCACCTGGCCGTTGACGGAAATCGCGCCGTCGCGACCGATGCTGATGTCCCAGCGCGAGCGGCCGTCCGGATCGGTCTTGGCGAAACCCTTGACCATCATGATGCCGAAGGAGACCTGGTTGAGGTCGGGATCGGTCTTGGCAAGCTCCTGAACCGCGGCGATCGTCTTATCGAGATCGCGGGCAAGGATCGTCGCCTCCATCGAATAGTCCTTCTCGGTATCGACCCGGCCTTCGATCTTGCCCGTCACATCGACGTCGTAGACGCCTGACTTGGCGCTGATCTTCGGAAACTCCACCGTAAGCAGGCCGTCGCGGAAGAGCTTCTTGCCCATCTCTTCGCCGGTCTTTTCAGCCGCCTTATCGTTAAAATCAAATGTCATGAGGGCGTCGCCGAGGCTGGCGAAATCCAGATTGGGGAGAGCAAGCTGGAAATCGAAATCGGTCGGCATGAAGGTGGCGTAGTTTGCCGGCATCAGCGGGGTGTCGAGGCTGATCTCCTGCGCATTGAAACCGAAACCGAAACGCACGGCATCGCTCGGCCCGTCGATGGCGAGGTTGTAACCGAATGCCTTGGCACCGCCCTTGCCCATCTCGCTGCTGACGGTCAGATTGTTGACCCCGATCGTCTCGCTGAAGGAGGTCAGAAGCGGGAAGGCTTCCTTCACTATACCCTTTATCTTGTCGCTCTCCGCAGGGCTCAATTGGTCCTGGTCGAGATGGTCGAGAACGAAGAAGACCATCTCGCGAATCTGCTTTGCCGGCAGGCCGTTCACCTTGGCCTCGACATCGACCGAGTCGGCACGGATTTCAACCGGCGGCATCTGCAGCCCGGAAACCTGCTCGACAAAACCCGACATCGAGCCGGTGCCGACAAAATCGACGCGTCCGTTGCCGCCTGGGCTGTCCGCCGAACTCAGCTTCTGGTCCATGCTGGCGATGCTGGCGTGGACCTCCTCGGTTTCGGATTTGCTCGATAGCTTGATGTCCTTGGCCGCGAAGGTGCCGGAACGCAGATAGCTGATCGCCGGGTCGAAGACGCCGGTATAGACGAGCGAAGCGATGGAATAGGTGAAATCCGTCGGCTTCTGGTCCGGGCCCTTGAAATGGCCGGAAACGTTGAAATTGTTGTCGCCTTCGATGTTCCAGAGGCCGCTGTCGAGCGGTGTGGCGAACATCGAGAACGGCGTCAGTCCGTTGATCGTGAGCTTCGCCGGATCGGCTTTCGCAAGCAGCTTCGCCAGATCGTAGATGACCTCATAGCGCGTGCCGGCCGGATTGACGGTGATCAGGCCGCTCTTCGCCAATTCCTCGGGAAGCAGCTTTGTCAAAGTCTCCTTGACTGCATTCGCGCCGTCCTGGTTGATCTCCGCGCTTTCGGCCGCGGTGAAAAGGCAAAGGGCAAGCAAGCTCGTTGCCGTGACAAGTTTGAGACGCATAGTCTGTTTTTCTCCTCAGCCGCTTTTTTGATTGCGGCCATCCAAAGATGCGAAGCGCGCCGATGTCAAGCCAAGCGGCGGCAGCCATTGGCAATTTTGCCGCTTGGCCGGACCTGGATTGCCAGCGATTTCAATGAGGTTTGTCTTTTCGATTTGCCGCTCATGCGGCGGCGGAAGCGTCCCAAATCCGCAACTTGCGTTTCCGGGCGACTTGTAATATAGGCCACCGGTCCGCGTAGACACCCTTGGAGGCAACGCGGATGAGGATGGGGAAACCCGCCTCCGGTTCGACGGAACAAGGCTTTTGCCCGCCGCCGAACTCTCCAAATAACCTCGAAAGGAATAGCCATGAGCCAGGAAACTTACGAGCTCAAGGCCGAGGCGCGCGAACGGGTTGGTAAGGGGTCCGCCCGTGAACTTCGCCGCAACGGTTTGATTCCCGCTGTCATCTATGGTGACAAGCAGGCCCCCATTGCCATCGCTCTCAACACCAATGAGGTGACGAAGCGCATTCACGCCGGTGGTTTCATGACCACCGTGGCGACCATCGAAGTCGACGGCAAGAAGTACAAGGTTCTGCCGAAGGACTACCAGCTCGATCCGGTCCGTGATTTCACCCTGCATGTCGATTTTCTCCGCGTCTCCGGCAACACCCAGGTGACCGTCGAAATCCCGGTTCACTTCATCAACGAAGAGAAGTCCCAGGGCCTCAAGGTCGGCGGCGTTCTGAACATCGTCCGCCACTCGGTCGAAGTTCATTGCCCGGCCGATGCGATCCCGGAGTTCTTCAACGTTGACCTCAGCGGCAAGAAGATCGGCGACAGCATCCACATTTCGGAAGTCACCCTGCCGAAGGGCGTGACCACCGTCATCGACCGCGACTTCACGATCGCGACCATCGTCGCTCCGGCTGCCGGCGTCGACGAGAGCGCCGCAGAAGGCGAAGCTGAAGCCTGATCGCTTCGACCAATTTGTAAAGCATATGGCCCGCTTCCCCCTGGGAAGCGGGCTTTCCTTTGCCCGGAAAGGTTGCCGTTTCAGCAACATTTAAGGAATTTGTGGAAGCATGCTCCGTCAGCTGTGAAGAAGCCCGCCCTGAAGCGAGACAGCAAATAGGGCCGGCCCTGGGGGAGTAGACGGAACCATGCACAATTCCGTTGAGAACAGATTTTTTGCGATCGTATGCGGAGCACTGCTCGTCTTCGTCGCCCCCCTCTTTGTTCTCTTCCTTTTTCTTTCCTCCGAACGCGCCGACAAGGAAATACGCGACCACATCTCCGTTCTTCTTGTCGCCAATGCGCAGGCGCTGGCAAAACCCCTCTGGGATCTCGATGAGGACAGTGTCACTCAGATCAGCGCGACGGTCGTTTCCCAGGGCGCCATCGTCAAGGTTGAAGTGCGCGATCAGTCGGGCCAGCTCGACGTCAGCCAGTCCACCATTCCGCGTTCCTTCGACGGCAAGCTCGTGCAGGTGTCGCGCGCCATCATCTACAATACCGTCGACGGCCCGAAGAACCTTGGCAGCATCAGCGTCTACTATCCCGCGCTCGGCCTGTTTTCCGGCCTGAAGCAGGAAGAGGTCGTCTTCATCTCGATCTTCATTTTCGCGGTATTGACCGTTTTCGGCACGGCGTTGATCGGCAACCGCATCTTCGTCATCCAGCCGCTGATGCGGCTGACGGCCGCGATCGAGGCGACCCGGCAGCTCGGTTCCCGCCATCATGTCGACTGGCAGTCGAACGACGAGATGGGACGGCTCGCCCGCAGCTTCAACGAGATGCAGACCAAGCTCGAAAGCGAAGAGAAGGAGCTGAAGCTCGCCCACCGCCGCGCCACCGACATCTACAATCTGACGCCCGCAATGCTCTTCTCGCTCGACGAGGAAGACCGCATCACCGCCGTCAGCGACTATTGGCTGTTCGCCACGGGTTATCAGCGCGCCGCCGTCATCGGTCGCAACTTCGCCAATCTCGTCACATCGAATACCCGCGAGAAATTCGTCAAGCGCCGCGAGGCGGAAAACGGCATGGCCGTCACCGTCAAGTTCGTCTGCATGGACGGCCGGATCATGGACGTCCTCATCATGGAAGCGGAAGCGGAAACCGGCGCGAACGACCGCCTCTCGCTCTCGGTCATGACCGATGTGACGGAGCTCAAGGCGTCCGAGGATCGCAACCATCGCCAGGCGATCACCGACCATCTGACCGGGCTGCTCAACCGCCAGGGCTTCGAAGCCGTTCTCGACAACAAGATCGCCGCCGCCGATGCGGCCGGCCATGAACTTGCCTGCCTCTTCGTCGATCTCGACCGTTTCAAGTGGATCAACGACAATATGGGCCATGCCGCCGGCGACCTGGCGCTGATCGAACTCGTCGAACGCCTGAAGCGGCATCTAGCCCCCTTTGACGAGGCAGCCCGCCTCGGCGGCGATGAATTCGCCATCCTGCTGCCGGCCCAGGACGCCGAGAAGCGCGCCAGAGTGATGTGCGAGCAGATCGCCTCGATCTTCGAAACGCCCTTCGGTCCCGACATGCATCTGAGCGCTTCGATCGGGATCGCCATCTACCCCAGCCACGCCGCGACCGCCGCCGAACTGCTGCAGAAATCCGACATGGCGATGTATGCCAAGAAGCGCGACGGCAAGAACGGCGCGCAGCTCTTCGACAACGCCATGCTCGACCGCGCCCGCAGCCGTGCCGAAATCGAAGCCAATATCGAAGCCGGCCTCGCCGAAAACTGGTTCGAAGCCTTTCTGCAGCCGATCGTGAACCTGAACGGCCGCAGCATTGCCGGCTTCGAGGCGCTGATGCGCCTCAACCATCCGCAGAAGGGCCTGATGCCGCCGGCCGAGATCATCAACGTCGCCGAGGAGACGGCAAAGATCGTCCGCGTCGGCAACGTCATCATGGAAAAGGCGATCGCCAACCTCGCCAAGATTTCCCGCATCCCGGGGATGCAGGACAGCTATCTCGCCATCAACTTCTCGCCGCTGCAATTCGAGCCTGCCCTGCCCGCCCGACTTGCCGCCACCGTCGGCCGCCACGGCATCCGCCCCGAGCGCATCGTCGTCGAAATCACCGAAGCCGTGCTGATGCACGACAATCCGCAGATCCGCATGATCGTCACCGAACTGCGCCGCTTCGGCTACCGCATCGCGCTCGACGATTTCGGCACCGGCTACTCGTCGCTCAGCTACCTCAACCGTTTCCCGGTCGACATCATCAAGATCGACCAGTCCTTCACCCGCGCGATCAACGACGGCGACAACGACGTGCGCCAGAAGAGCCGCATGCTGATCGAAAGCATCACCACTCTCTCGCACAAGATGAATTGCACCGTGATCGCCGAGGGTATCGAGACCGAAGAGGAATGCCGCACGCTTCACCAGATGGGGCTTGATTACGGCCAGGGCTACCTTTTCCACCGTCCGCAGCAGGCAGCCAAACTGATCGAGGAATTGGTGGAATCACAGTCCGAAGTCGCTCGCGCCTCGTGAACGCACAATAAGGAGATGACACGATGAAAAAGCTCCTGCTTCTCGCCTGCCTGGCGCTGCCATGGGCCGCCCCCTGGGCCGCCCACGCGCAAACCGTGTCCTTCACGACCGAGGACTACGCCCCCTTCAATTACCGCGAAGGCAAGGAGATCAAGGGCGCGACCGTCGAGCAGGTCGAGAAGGTGATGACCGCGATTGACGTCGACTACACGATCGAGGTGTTGCCCTGGGCGCGCGCTTTCAGCCTCGCCCGCACCGCGCCGATGACCTGCGTTTTCGCGACCGCCCACAACAGCGCGCGCGATCCGCTGTTCAAATGGATCGAGCCGCTGCTCATCGACCGCAACATCCTGATCACCCGCAAGGGTTCGGGCGTCACCGCCAGCAATCTGGAAGAGGCGAAGAAATATACGGTCGGCACTCAGCGCGAGGATTATACCGAGACGATCCTGAAGGAAAAAGGCTTCCCCAAGCTTGATGTCGCCAGCGATTTTAACGCGACACTGCGCAAGCTGCTGAGCGGTCGCATCGACATGATGCCGATCTCCGAACTCTATTACGACAAGCTGAAAGCCGACCAGCCGGTGGAGATGGTGACCATACTCTCGGCCCAGCCGATGGGCATCGCCTGCGAAAAGAGCTTTCCGGAGGATCTGCGCGCCAAGATGCAGTCAGCGCTCGACAAGCTGATTGCCGACGGCGACCAGAAAAAGATCTTCCAGAAATACGGCATGAACCTGTCCGACTGAAGCAGCCGGACAGGCCGCTGGCCTTTCCGCTTGACTTTGCTTCCGTTTCCGGGTGGTGAACGCAGGACAAGCTCAAGCAAGGAATGACAGGCCATGCTGATCATCGCAGGTCTCGGCAATCCCGGCGGCAAATACGCCGGCAACCGCCACAATATCGGCTTCATGGCCGTCGACGCCATCTATCGGCGCCACAGCTTTTCGCCCTGGTCGAAGAAGTTCAAGGCTGAAATCGCCGAAGGCGAGCTTGGCGGCGAGAAAGTGCTGCTGATCAAGCCACAGACCTACATGAACCTCTCCGGCGAGGCCGTCGGCGAGGCGATGCGCTTCTACAAGCTCCAGCCGGCCGATCTTGTCGCGATCTATGACGAGCTGGATCTTCCCGCAGGCAAGGCGCGGCTGAAGACCGGCGGCGGCCATGGCGGCCACAACGGCATCAAGTCGCTGGACGCCCATTGCGGCAAGGAATACCGGCGGCTGCGCCTCGGCATCGGCCATCCCGGCGTCAAGGAAATGGTGCAGAACCACGTGCTCGGCGATTTCGCCAAAGCCGACAAGGCCTGGCTCGAACCGCTTCTCGACACGCTGGCCGACAATGCCGACATGCTGGTGCGGAACGAGGATTCACAGCTGATGAACAAGATCGCGCTGGCGCTCGGCGGCAAGGCCGAGGAGGAGAAGCCGCGCAAGGAGAGCAAGGACGGCGAAAAAAAGCCGGCCGGCCAGTCGCATATCCGCCAGGCCCGCAACAACAACCAGCCGAAGCTGCCGGCCACCGGCCCCATGGCCGAGATGCTGAAGAAGATGTTCGGCAATAAGGGGGAATAGGCCGGTGCCGGATAATCTCGTCATCCGTCCCGCGATGGCCCACGACCTCGGGGGGCTGATTACCCTCTACCAGCATCTCAACTCGGCCGATCCTGCTCTCGAAGGCGCCACGGCCGAGGAACGCTTTTCCGCCATCCTCGCCCAGCCCGGCATGACCGTATTTATCGGCTTTGCCGGCACCCTCGCCGCCGCCACCGTCACGCTGATCGTCGTGCCGAACCTGACGCGGGGCGGCGCCTCTTACGCGCTCCTCGAGAATGTCGTCACTCATGCCGACCATCGCCAGCGCGGCTATGCCGGCGCCGTCATCGACCACGCGGTGGAAGAGGCTTGGACGGCCGGCTGCTACAAGGTGATGCTGCTCACCGGGTCAAAGAATCCGGCGACGCTGCGTTTCTACGAGAATTGCGGTTTCCTGCAGGACAAGACCGGCTACCAGATCCGCCGGCCCTGAGCGCACCTATTCCTCGGGCTCGGTGGTGAACATCAGCGGAAAGCCCATCTCCTTGGCAAGGTCGATGCCTTCCTTGGCCTTGGTCTCGGCAATGTCCTTGGCGCAAACCACGACCACGCAGGAACCGAGCTTGTGCGCCGTCATCATCACCCGGTAGCCGGTCTCTTCGCTCATGCGGAAGACGACCTTCAGGATCACGATGACGAATTCGCGCGGCGTATAATCGTCATTGACGAGAATGACCTTGTAGAGCTTCGGCTTGTCCAGCTTCAGCTTCACCTTGGTCTTCGGTTTCAGGGCAATGTCATTGTCACTCATCGGAAATTCTACCGGTTGATGACATGAAAAGGCGGAACAGACGTCCGTTGGAATATATTGCACCGTCAGCACGGCAGTTCAATGACGTAGATCTCATTCACCGGAGAGCAAGAGGCAATTCTGGCCGGCTTTTCGAAGAATGGCAGCAGCCTTCCTGTCGAATGTTGCAAAGCTTTCTCCACCAAGCCTTTCCCCTTCGAGCGCAATGACGCCATCTGCGAAATCGCCACCAGCCTCCACGACTAAAAGACCGCTTGCAACAGCGGCACGATCGAGCGTAACCGTCTCCGCCTCTCCGAGATACGTCATCGCCTGCTTCACCTCGGCTCCATCGAATTTATAGAGCCGTCGAAGAACCCAGACCAATTCGCAAAGCGTCTGGTTCGGTACAACGATACTGTAGGACCGAAGGAACTCTTCGGCCTTCGGACTCTCGACAGGATGGTCGCGCGTGAACATCCGCACCAGAATGTTCGTATCGACGACGACCTTCAACGCTTGCCCTCGCCTGCCCATCCAGCCTCGATCGCTTCATTGATCTCATCAATGGAATACGTTCTGTCGGCTTTATGAGAGAACATGCCGAACAGACGCTCGATAGGCACCATCGATTTGATCGCATGGATATTTCCACTGCCCCTTGGCAAGAGATCGATCTCGATCTCGTCACCCGGCGCTATTCCGAGATGGTCGAGAACCTCTTTCTTGAGGGTCACCTGACCTTTTGCCGTAACCTTGAGCCTGACCATCACACCACTCCTGCTCCATTGAAGGTAAGGCAAAACTGCCTTACCTTCAATGGAGCTTTAATTTCATGAACCCTTGACCGGGGAAAGCTGTTCCCCCATAGGCAGGGGCAAAGTTTTCACAAATACGGACATCAAGCCATGGGCTTCAAATGCGGCATCGTCGGTCTGCCGAACGTCGGCAAATCGACCCTCTTCAACGCGCTCACCAAGACGGCGGCCGCACAGGCTGCCAATTATCCCTTCTGCACCATCGAGCCGAACACCGGCGAAGTCGCCGTGCCCGACCCACGCATGCGCAAGCTCGCCGACATCGCCAAGTCGAAGGAACTGATCCCGACCCGCATCTCCTTCGTCGATATCGCCGGACTCGTGCGCGGCGCCTCGAAGGGTGAAGGCCTCGGCAACCAGTTCCTCGCCAATATCCGTGAAGTCGATGCCATCGTGCATGTGCTGCGCTGCTTCGAAGACAGCGACATCACCCATGTCGAGGGGCGCATCAATCCGGTCGCCGATGCCGATACGATCGAGACCGAACTGATGCTCGCCGATCTCGAAAGCCTGGAGCGCCGCACCGAGCAGACGCGCAAGCGCGCCACCAGCAAGGACAAGGATTCCATGGCGATGCTGCCGATCATGGAAGCCTCGCTGACGCTGCTACAGGACGGCAAGCCGGTGCGCACGCTGCTGTCGAAGCTCGCCCCCGATGAAATCGCCATCCTCAAGGGCCTCAACCTGCTCACCTCGCATCCGGTACTCTATGTCTGCAACGTCGCCGAAAGCGACGCCTCGACCGGCAACGAATTCACCGCAGCCGTCGCCGCCATGGCCAAGGAACAGGGTGCCGAAACCGTCATCATCTCGGCGGCGATCGAAGCCGAGGTCGCCCAGCTTGCCGAAGAGGAAGCCAAGGAATTCCTCTCCGCCCTCGACCTCGACGAGGCTGGCCTCGACCGGTTGATCCGCGCCGGCTACAAGCTGCTCCACCTCATCACCTATTTCACCGTCGGCCCGAAGGAAACGCGCGCCTGGACGATCGAGCGCGGCACCAAGGCGCCGCAGGCCGCCGGCGTCATCCATTCGGATTTCGAGCGCGGCTTCATCCGCGCCAACACCATCGCCTATGACGACTACATCAAATACAACGGCGAAGTCGGCGCCAAGGATGCCGGCAAGGCGCGCGACGAAGGCAAGGAATATGTCGTCCAGGACGGCGACGTCATCCACTTCCGCTTCAACACCTGAATAAAGAACGCTGCCGCCTCAACCCGGCGGCAGCCTGTTGGCGATTGCCGGCGGCAGTGCGCGCAGCACCTGCCGCCGAAGCGGCATCCAGCCGGTGCCGATGATCAGTACGATCGCGCCGACGATAATCAGCGTCGTGAAGATATAAGTGTCCACCGTGGCGCTCCCCTGCCGGAAAACGCTGAAGATCGCGACCCCGAGAGACAGCAGCCCCGAGGTAACGAAGGCGCGCCGGTCGATGACGAGACCGATCAGCATCAGCGCCGCCACCGTCGCGACGACCACGGGTGTCCGCGACGACATGTTCGCGACGTCGAAGATGCGGACGTCTGCCCCGAGCGACAGCAGGGAAACGGTGCTGTAGAGCAGCGCCGGCGCCGCGCCCAGATGCAGCCAGAAAGCGATATCCGAACGCGTCGTCCGCCGCAGCCGGTCGCCGAGATCGAAGTAAAGCGCCAGCACAAACAGTCCGAGCGCGCAGATCAGCGCAACCAACGCCAGCACGGCGGGATGATCGAGGAAAAACGCCGGATTGCCGCTTGCCCACTGTACCAGCCGCAAAAGCAGCGTGAGGACGAAGGCGAGCGCCGACATGATGGAGAGCGCCAGCGATAGCGGCACGCGGTAGCGGGCATAATAGGCGCCGAGAATGATCGGGAAGCCGGCGACGAACTGCGTCGCCTCCGCCCCGAAGGATTCGGCGTTCGGCGTCCATGGCGGGAAGAAATGGGACATCAGCAGACATGTCCAGCAGAACAGCGCGATCGTCAGGCTGACCGCCGGCAAAGCGAGCCGCTGGCGGCGCACCAGAATTTCCGAAAGCACGATGATGGCAACCGGCACGGCATAAAGCGCCGACAGCCCCCAGAGCCCGCAAAGCCCGACGATGACGCCGATGGTGATCAGCACGTCGTGAAAGCCGCGCACGAAGCGCGGCGTTTCCGTGTCCGACCAGGCCGATCCGTCCGCGGCTGCCGGCTGCGGCTCGACAACCGCCACGCCGCGCTCGGTCAGGAAGGGCAGAAGCCGCCCGCCCGCCTCAGGCGAAATCAGCCCTTGGCGCGCCGCCTCGTCGAGTATCGACCTCAGTTCCGTCATGCCGGTTTCTCTCCCCGGAATCATTGAGCCCGCGCGGATGCTATTGTAAGAATTGTGCGCTGCATATGCGGAGGAGCGAATGCCGGAAGAAAAGCTTGCCTTCGAGGACTTCGAGCCCGGCCGCCGCTTCTCCCTCGGCCCGAAGCTGGTGAGCGCCGGGGAAATCATCGAATTCGCCAGGGAATTCGACCCGCAGCCGATGCATATCGACGAGGCCGCCGGCCGCGCCAGCATCCTCGGCGGGCTCGCCGCCTCTGGCTGGCACACCTCGGCAATGCTCATGCGCATGATGGCCGACAGCTACATCCTGAACGCGCTCTGCGAGGGTGCGCCCGGCATCGACCTCATGGAATGGCGAAAGCCGGTGCTTTCAGGCGATACGCTGCAGGGTCACTCGACCGTGCTCGAAGCCCGGCCGATGCGCTCGCGCCCCGGCATGGGCATCGCGAAATTCCGCCACGTCCTGGAAAATCAGCGCGGCGAACTCGTCTGCCTGTCGGAGAATTCGGTCATGATCCGCATGCGTCCCCCTTCGGAGGAGAGCGATATAAGATCGGAGCGGCCGGCATGAGAATGTCCGAACTTTACGCCGTCGGCGAGAAGGCCGAGATCGGCAGCTATGCCTTCACCGAGGAAAACATCCTCCATTTTGCCACCCGCTACGATCCGCAGCGTTTTCACATCGACAAGGAAGCGGCGAAAGACACGCTCTTCGGCGGGCTCTGCGCCTCCGGCTGGCACACCACGGCCGCCTGGATGAAGACCTTCCTCGCCTTTTGGGAAAGGCAGAGGATCGCACTGGCGGAAAAGGGTCAGACGGCGCCGAACCTCGGCCCCTCTCCCGGTTTCCAGAAGCTGCAATGGTTGCGGCCGGTCTTCGTCGGCGACGTCGTGACCTATTCCGTCGCCTTGCTCTCCAGCCGGCCGCTCGCGTCGCGGCCGGGCTGGCACCTCAACACCATTCTCTGCGAAGGCGTCAATCAGAACGGGGATGCTGTCATGCGCTTCGAAAGCGGCGTCCTGGAATTCGACTGACGCCATTGGAATACGGGCTCAGTGCCCGGAGAATTCGACCAGCGTATGCACCTTGACACCGAGTTCTTCCAGCTTCCGACGGCCGCCGAGGTCGGGCAGGTCGATGACGAAGCAGGCGCCGACCACCTCCGCGCCTATCTGGCGCAGAAGCTTTGTTGCCCCGACCGCCGTGCCGCCGGTGGCGATCAGGTCGTCGACCAGGATCACCTTCTCGCCGGGCTGCACCGCATCGCGATGCATCTCCATCTCGTCGACGCCATATTCCAGGCTGTAGGCGATGCGCACGGTATCGTGCGGCAGCTTGCCCTTCTTGCGGATCGGCACGAAGCCCGAGGAAAGCTGGTGCGCAACCGCGCCGCCGAGAATGAAGCCGCGTGCCTCCATGCCGGCGATCTTGTCGATCTTCGTGCCCGCATAGGGCTGCACCAGCTCGTCGACCGCCCGGCGGAAAGCGCGCGGGTTGCCAAGCAGCGTGGTGATGTCACGGAAGATGATGCCGGGCTTGGGGTAATCGGGAATGGAGCGGATGCTGGCAGCAAGCTCCGAAGTCGTATTGTCCATGGAAAGTCCATATCTGCGAGGGCATGAAACTGACCACACCCTATCAACTGCCCAGGGCGGAACCAACAAAAAAGGCGGCCCGAGGCCGCCTTTTGAATGCCGATCGGAAAGCGCTCAATGTTCCTTGTTGGCGTAGACCGAGCGCTTCGTCAGGAAGATCAGCACCGTAAAGATCGCCAGGAAGACCATAACCATGAAGCCGGTGCGCTTGCGCTCTTCGAGATGCGGCTCGGCGGCCCACATCAGGAAGGCGGAGACATCCCTGGAATACTGGTCGACGGTCGCCGGCGCGCCATCGTCATAGGTCACCTGACCATCGGAGAGCGGCTTCGGCATGGCGAGCACGGCGGCAGCATTGAAATAAGGGTTATAATGTCCACCCTGCGGCACCTGGAAACCCGCGGGCGGCTCTTCATAGCCGGTCAGGAGTGCATGGATATAATCCGGGCCGCTTTCCTGATACTGGGTGAAGATGTCGAAAACGAATTGCGGGAAGCCGCGGGTGACGGCGCGGGCCTTGGCGATCAGCGAGAAATCGGGCGGAGCCGCGCCATTGTTGGAAGCAGCCGCGGCTTCAGCATTGGGGAAAGGCGACGGGAAGTAATCGGAAGGAACCGCCTTGCGCGTAAACATGTCGCCGCTGGCGTTGGGACCATCCTGGACCTCGTAATTCGCAGCGAAGGCCTTCACCTGCGCGTCGGAATAGCCGAGTTCGCCGAGCGTGCGGAAAGGCACGAGCTTCATCGAATGACAGGCTGCACAGACCTCCGTGTAGACCTTGAGGCCGCGCTGGAGCTGGGCCTTGTCATAATGGCCGAACGGACCGGCGAAGGACCATTCCTCCTCCTTCGGATGCTTCAGCGGATAATGCGGCGTCTCGCCTTCCGCGTGATGGGCCGGAGCCGCACCGTTGGCGGGCGCCTCCTCGGCCAGAGCCGCGCCGCTGAGACCGGCAACGACAGCCAGCGAGAGAATGCTTGCAACAAGCTTTTTCATGTTTCTGTTCCCTTCCGTCGCGCGCTTACGCATTGGCCGCTGCGCTGGCGGCAGCTGTCTTGTTGCGCTTCTCGAGCACCGCTTCGGTGATCGAGTTCGGTATGCGGCGCGGCGTCTCGACGAGGCCGAGTACCGGCATGGCCACCAGGAAGAAGGCGAAGTAGAGGAGCGTGCAGATCTGCGAGATCCAGACGAAGTTGCCTTCCGCCGGCTGCGAGCCGAGCCAGCCGAGGATGATCGCATTGATCACGAACAGCCAGAAGAACAGCTTGTACCAGGGACGATAAACCGCCGAACGAACCTTGGAGGTATCGAGCCAGGGCAGGAAGAACAGCACGATGATCGCGCCGAACATCACCAGCACGCCGCCGAGCTTGGAGTCGATCGGACCGATGTTGAAGGTGATCGAACGCAGCATCGCGTAGAACGGCAGGAAGTACCATTCCGGAACGATGTGAGCCGGCGTCTTCAACGGGTCGGCCGGGATGTAGTTGTCGGCATGACCGAGGAAGTTCGGCATGTAGAAGACGAAATAGGCGTAGACCAGCAGGAAGACCGAAACGCCGAGCGCATCCTTCATCGTCGCATAGGGCGTGAAGCGCACGGTATCCGTCTTGGTCTTGACTTCGACGCCCGTCGGGTTCGTCTGACCGGTGACGTGCAGCGCCCAGATGTGAAGGACGACGACGCCGGCGATCATGAAGGGCAGCAGGTAGTGCAGCGAGAAGAACCGGTTCAGTGTCGGCTGTTCGACGGCAAAGCCGCCGAGCAGGAACTGCTGGAGCGATTCGCCGATCATCGGGAAGGCCGAGAAGAAGCCGGTGATGACGGTCGCGCCCCAGAAGGACATCTGGCCCCAGGGCAGAACGTAGCCCATGAAGCCGGTCGCCATCATCAGCAGGTAAATGACGACGCCGAGGATCCAGAGGATTTCGCGCGGCGCCTTATACGAACCGTAATAGAGGCCGCGGGCGATGTGCAGGTAGACGGCGACGAAGAAGAAGGATGCGCCGTTGGCATGCAGATAGCGCAGCAGCCAGCCGTGATTGACGTCGCGCATGATCTTTTCAACGGAGTTGAAGGCGATCGCGGTGTCGGCGGCGTAATGCATGGCGAGCACGATGCCCGTCAGGATCTGCACGACCAGCATGACGGAGAGCATGGCGCCGAATGTGTAGGCATAGTTCAGGTTTCTCGGAACCGGATATGCCACGAAGCTGTCATAGACCATGCGCGGCAGCGGCAGGCGCGCATCGACCCATTTTTCGAAGCCGGTTGATGGTTCGTAGCTGGAATGGCCACTCATGAATCAGTCTCCCCTCAACCGATCTTGATTTTGGTATCGGACACAAATGAAAAGGTCGGAATCGCCAGGTTCTCGGGCGCGGGACCCTTCCGGATGCGGCCGGCCGTATCGTAGACCGAGCCATGGCAGGGACAGAACCAACCATTGTATTCGCCGGCCTGGCCGAGCGGGACGCAGCCGAGATGGGTGCAGGTGCCGATCATGACGATCCAGTTTTCCTTGCCTTCGCCGCCCGAGCGGTCGACGCCCGTTGCCTGAGCGTCGGCAGGAAGGTTTGCATTGCGGGCCACCGGATCCTTGAGATCGCCGAGCGGAACATCGGCTGCGGCTTTCACTTCTTCCGGCGTGCGGTTACGGATGAAGATCGGCTTACCGCGCCATTTCACCGTCAAGGACATGCCGGGCTCGAGGCTTGCGACATCGACTTCGATGGAGGCCAGTGCCAGCGTCGAGGCGTCCGGGCGCATCTGATCGATGAACGGCCATGCAACCGCAACGGCACCGACGGCACCAGCCATACCAGTGGTGAGATAAAGGAAATCACGGCGAGTGGGCTCTGTCGAAGCCCCGCTTGTCGTTTCGTGTTCGCTCACGGCTTAACCATCCTCTGCGCAATTATCGCGGAATTCCGCCCTGCCCCCTCTACCAACGAATCCCTCTGGACACAATTCGGCCATAGATTCCCCGGCAATCCGGCGCGTTCTAAGCTTGATCGCAAATTATGTCCAGCCTTGACAAGGGGATGAGGGCACAATGTCGCGGGAAATTTCCGATGAATTTTTTAAGGTAAACACCAGCTCGCGATTATGCTGCATTGCAACAAAAAAGCCGCCGTGATAGGCGCATCGACAGCCAAGCCAGCAAGCCGGACCGTAGCGAATGAGAGACACGATTTTTTGCGTATTCAGCGTGCTCACCACGCTCGTCCTCGCCATCGTCTCGCTGCGCTACGTCACGAATTTTTATCTGCTTTCCTTCTTCTATAGCTTTCAGGTCCACCTGGCGGTGGCGGCAGCGGCCGCTTCCGTCGCGGCCCTCCTCGTCAAGCGGCATTGGTATGCGCTGCTGATGCTCGCCGTATCGCTGCTCCTTGCCGTTCATGGCGTGGTGATGGCGCGCGAATTCGTCGAGCCCGCCGTCGACGAAAGCCGCCCGGCTCTCTTCCGGCTGATGTCCTTCAACATCGAGAACGACAATTTCGCAAACGGTGCCGCCATTGCCGAAATGGTCATCGCCTCGGGCGCTGACGTCGCCAACATCCTGGAGGCCGAGCCGCTGCTGTCCGAATTGCCGCGACTGCTGAAGACCTATCCCTATTACGTCGGCTGCGGCATCGGCATGGAGCAATGCGATACGCTCGTCCTGTCGAAACGCCCGCTGATCGAGCCCCGGATCCGCAACCTCGGGCTCCTCTGGCGCAACCGGCTGACGATCTCGACGATCGATTTCGACGGCCGGAAGGTCAATTTTCTCGCCGCGCACCTGACCAAGCCCTACTACGATGAATTCCACGGCCTGGAAATTGCAGATCTCGCGGAGGTCATCCCTTCCCTGCCTGGACCGCTCGTGCTTGCCGGTGATTTCAACACTTCGATCCTGGCGCCCGACGTGCAGTATCTCATGCGCAGCCAGGGTCTGGGCACGGTGTCGCTGGAACCCGCGACATGGCCGATCGCCGCCGGTCCCTTCGGCATTCCGATCGACCATATCTTCAGCAAAGCGCCCCTGCGGCTGAAATCGGTCCGCCGCATCGAGAACAGCTTCGGGTCAAATCATTTTGGCCTCATGGCGGAATTCGTCGTCGACCCCTGAGCCCCGATCCTCATCCGTCGCGAGGAAACCGCCGGACTGGCGCGCCCAGAGTTCGGCGTAGAGACCGCCGCGGCGAAGCAGCTCGTCGTGACTGCCCTCCTCGATGATTCGTCCGAGATCGACGACAATCAACCGGTCGAGCGCGGCGATCGTCGACAACCGGTGAGCGATCGCCAGCACCGTCTTGCCCTCCATGATCCGGTGGAGGTTGGACTGGATCGCTTCTTCCACTTCCGAATCGAGCGCCGAGGTCGCTTCGTCGAGAACCAGGATCGGCGCGTCCTTCAGCATGACGCGGGCAATGGCGATGCGCTGCCGCTGCCCGCCCGATAGCTTGACGCCGCGCTCTCCGACATGCGCATCGAAGCCTTTGCGGCCCTGCTGATCCTGCAGGCGGGAGATGAAGTCGATGGCTTCGGCGCGCCGGGCCGCCTCGACCAGCCGCTCCTCGCCGGCATCCGGCCGGCCGAAGAGAATATTGTCGCGCACCGAACGATGCAGCAGGGAGGTGTCCTGGCTGACGACGCCGATCTGCATCCTGAGCGATTCCTGCGTGACGGCCGATATATCCTGCCCGTCGATGAGGATGCGGCCCTCCTGGATGTCGTAGAGGCGCAGCAGCAGGTTCATCAGCGTCGATTTGCCCGCGCCCGAACGACCGACGATGCCGACCTTTTCGCCAGGGCGGATGGTCAGCGAGAAATTCTCGACGACCGGCTGGTGGCCCTTGCCGTAGTGAAAGGAAACATTGTCGAAGCGAATGCCGGGCTGGCGGATCACCAGGGGCTTCGCGTCGGGCCGGTCGACGAGCCCGAGCGGCTGGGAGATCAGCTCCGCGGCATTCTGGATAGTGCCGAGATTGCGCATGATGCCGTTGAACTGCGTCATCAGCCGGCCAAGCAGGAAATTCAGCCTCAGCACCAGGGCCAGCGAGAAGGCCACTGCGCCCGAGCTGATGAGGCCGCGCAGCCACAGATCGACGCTGAGACCCGCCATCGTCACGATCATCAAGCCGGAAAGCAGCGCCATGGACGCCCTCACCCCGGTGATGAACCGCGTGAAGCGCAGCACCGTATCCTGGTAGATGTCGAAGCCCTGCCGCATGTAGCGATCGCTCTCCTCGTCGCGGGCAAAGAGCTTCAGCGTCTGCATGTTGCTGTAGGAATCGACCATGCGCCCGTTGAGCATCGATCCGGCTTCCGCAGTTTCGCGGGAATGATAACGGATGCGCGGAACGAAATGGCGGGCCAGGAAGCCGAAGGCAATGAGCCAGAACAGCACGACGGCGGCGAGCGAGAAATCCAGCCGGGCGACGAGCGCAAGCGTCGTCGCGGCATAAATGCCGACGAACCAGACGCTCTCCATCAGCGAGGTGACGAGATCGCCGGTCGCCTGCCCTGCCGACCAGACCTTGGTGACGATGCGTCCGGAGAAATCGCTCTGAAAGAACGACAAAGACTGCCGGGAGACATGGAGATAGGATTGCCAGCGTGCTAGATTGTAGAAGCCGGGCGTAATCACCTGCTGATCGACGAGCGCGATCAGGAAGGCGACGACGAAGCGCGCGACGCCGATGAGAGCGAGCATGCCGAACAGCTCGCCGCCATGGGCCGTCAGAAGACCGCTCCAGCCGGCGCCGGGCGTGGTGCTGGCGAGAATGTCGACCAGGCGCCCGACGAACCAGAAGAGCGCGGCCTCGATCGCCGCCGATGCGCCGCCGAGAATGAGCATGGCGATGAACGGCATCTTCGCCTGGCCGATATAGAACCAGATGAAGCCGAGCGTTGCGCCCGGCGGCTGGAGTTTGGCGCGTGGACGAAACGGGTCGATCCAGGTTTCGAACAGGCGTAGTATGGGGCGCAGGAACATGGAAGCGATATAGGCGGATTAACGGGAGCGGCAAAGGGAATGAAAAGCGGACGCAATCTAATATTTTGGTAATGATCGATAACATCAGCGGCATCGCCATTGAATGCTCCCGAACCCGTCACAATCTGACGATACGATCGCGCTTCACCGGAGAGAAGGCTCATGGAAACGAAAATGCTCAATGCGCATATTCCGCTTCCGCTTGCGGCAAGGCTGGATGCCCTGGCGCTCGACCTCGCCCTTCCGCGCGACCAGATCGTCATCGAGGCCATCGCCGCCTGGCTCGACACCGAGGAGCGCCGCCGCATCGCCACTTTGCGCACACTCGCCGCCGCCAACACCATCGTCGTCGTCGAGCATGACCGCGTGATCGACTGGGCTGATAGTCTTTGAATCTGTAAGGGATGCTGGCACCGCTTCCACCGTCCGGCAACCGGACGCAATATCGCAGCTAGGAATTAAAAGGCACTCCCCGCTCGCGCCCTAGCCACTTACTTAAATGTGGAATCGTTAGCGGGTATCTTCGGCAACATCCCTTATTTCGCAGGTTATCGGGGGTATTTCGTATGCCGGAGATTTCTTCGGAGACCCAAATGCGATCTCCGATTATGTGCTATGGCGGTGATCCACGTGTGCGTCAGCCTAATTGACGGATGACAGCAGACTGACTGGCGTGCAGATCGCCGGATGCTCTCCGCGATGTCTCATCGCTCCACCAGGTCGTCGCCAGGTTCTTCATGGCAAGTCCGCTGTAGCATCATAGACCTCGAACGAGCGCCGGTTTTCCGGCAACCAGACGGTCGAGCTGTACCAGAGAAATCCCAGGACATCTCGCAAGTTTCCATGCCGCAAAGTATTCTGGATACGGTGACACAATGCGACCGTTCACGGTCACAGGGTCTGTCCTGTTCCCGTGATCGATCATGAATTCCAAGTGCTGAATTGCCATTCCGCGTAATAGGCTGGAATGAATATCAAGTCGCTCAAACGCATCTTGGTCCGCATATTCGCTTTCGCCAATCAGCATATGCAACAGGTCGGATGCAAATCCTTGGTCGACAAGCCATTCGATCTTTTCGTCAAGTGCAAGCATTTGTTCGCTGGAACCCAAATTTGTTATCCGCCCAATAGTCCCGCGAGCGCGTTACGGTGGAGCCGGCGCCGCAACGCCGCTTCAGACTGGCGCTCGCGCCGGGAGGGCCTTTTATCATTCCGCCGCCTCTTCCGCCTCTTCGGCGTGGTCGGAGAGGAAGCCGCCGGACTGGCGGTTCCAGAGGTCGGCATAGATGCCGCCGCTCTCGATCAGTTCGCCGTGCGAGCCGGCCTCGATGATCCGCCCCTTGTCGAGCACGATCAGCCGGTCCATCTCCGTCAGCGTCGACAGCCGGTGGGCGATCGCGATCACCGTCTTGCCCTCCATCAGGGCGAAGAGATTTTCCTGGATCGCCGCCTCGACTTCCGAATCGAGCGCCGAGGTCGCCTCGTCGAGCACCAGGATCGGCGCGTCCTTCAGGAAGACGCGGGCGATCGCGATGCGCTGACGCTGGCCGCCGGAGAGCTTGACGCCGCGCTCGCCGACCTGGGCGTCCAGCCCCTGGCGGCCCTGCATGTCGGAGAGCCCCTCGATGAACTCCCAGGCATTGGCGCGCTTTGCGGCCTCGATCACCTCGGCATCGGTCGCCTCCGGCCGCCCGTAGGCGATGTTGTCGCGGATCGAGCGATGCAGCAGCGAGGTATCCTGCGTCACCACGCCGATCAGCGAACGCAGGCTCTCCTGCGAGACGCCTGATATATCCTGCCCGTCAATGGTGATGCGGCCGCCCTCCAGGTCGTAGAAGCGCAGCAGCAGGTTCATCAGCGTCGTCTTGCCGGCGCCGGAGCGGCCGACCAGACCCACCTTCTCGCCCGCCTTGATGTCGAGCGACAGGTTGTCGATGACGCCTTTGCTCTTGCCGTAGTGGAAGCGGATGCGGTCGTAATGGATCGCACCCTTCTTCGCCGTCATCGCCGGCGCACCCGGCTTGTCGATGATGTCGTGCTGCTTGCTCATCATCTCCATGCCGTCATAGACCGTGCCGATATTCTCGAACAGCGCCGAGACTTCCCACATGATCCATTGCGACATGCCGTTGACGCGCATGGCAAGACCGATGGCGATGGCGATGGCGCCGACCGAAATCGCCCCGTTCAGCCAGAACCAGATCGACAGGCCCGAAACGACGAAGAGCGCCACGCAGTTGTTCAGATAGACGCTGATGTGGAAGAGCGTCACCTTGCGCATCTGCTTGTGCACGGTCTGCAGGAACTCGTCCATGCCCTCCCTGGCATAGACCTCCTCACGGCCCGCATGCGAAAACAGCTTCACCGTCGCGATATTCGTATAGCTGTCGACCACACGGCCCGTCATCATCGAGCGCGCATCCGCCTGCGTCGCCGCAATCTTGCGAAGCCGCGGCACGAAATAGGAAACGATGCCGACATACACTGCGAGCCAGACGAGGATCGGGATCATCAGCCGCCAGTCGGCCGCCGCGATCACGATGATCATCGTCAGGAAATAGCTGACCACATAGACGAAGACATCGAGGATCTTCATGACGGTTTCGCGCACGGCAAGCGAGGTCTGCATCACCTTGGTCGCGACGCGCCCGGCAAACTCGTTGGCGAAAAAGGTCATGCTGTGACGCAGCAGGAAGCGGTGCATCTGCCAGCGCGCCATCATCGGGTAATTGCCGAGCAGAATCTGGTGCATGATGAGGGAATCGAGCCCGGCCGCCAGCGGCAAGCCCACAAGCACCAGCGCCCCCATCCAAAACAGCTTGTGGCCTTCCGTCTCGAGGAAGGTTGCCCGGTCGGCATTGGTCAGCCAGTCGACGATATCGCCGAGGAACTGGAACAGCGCCACTTCGCCGACGGCGATCGACGCGGTCAGCACGGCCATCAGGCCAAGCCAGGGTGCTGCCGGCTTGCTGTAATGCCAGCAGAAGGCAAAGAGGCCTTTCGGCGGGGCCACGGGCTCCTCGCTCGGAAAGGGATTGAGTCGCTGTTCGAACCAGCCAAACATGAAAGTGCTCCGAAACGTCAGCGTTTCGGCTCCCGGCTTCACGCCATCTCGGCGCCTGCAAGCACATATGGGAACCGAACGTTCAAGGGGCGAGGCTGAAACAGCCGCACAATGGATCAAAAGGGAAGTTTTAGAAAGAAGCCCGCTCTAGCGGCGCCATGTCGCCTTGATTGGCATCACGACGGGAAAGCGCATAATGAGCAAAATATTCATGTGGCCCTCCCTGCTGACGATTGAAGCCGTGTTTGCATAACCCGAAAAACGCGAAAATTCCAGCCCTATACTGGCCGAAATTGAACGTTTGCGGCCGAACTGTGCGCTGTTGCTTCGAAATCACGGTTGTATTAGGCCTCCGGCGTCGAAACGAAACAGGCGCCGCCCGAATGACGAACCTCAGACTGGCACTCTACCAGCCGGACATTCCTGGCAATACCGGCACGATCCTGCGTCTTGCCGCCTGCCTCGGCTTTGCGGTCGACCTGATCGAGCCCGCCGGCTTCGACGTTTCCGACCGCAACCTGAAGCGATCGGGAATGGATTATATCGCCACCGCCGCGCTGACCCGCCATGTCAGCTGGGACCGCTTCGAAGCCTGGCGCGCCACCACCGGCCGCCGCCTGATCCTCGCCTCGACCAAGGCCGCCGATCGCTACACCGACTTCGCCTTCCGCGACGACGACATCCTGCTTTTCGGGCGCGAGAGCGCCGGCGTGCCGGATCACGTGCATGAGAGAGCCGAAGCGCGCATCATCATTCCGATGGTCGAAGGGCAGCGCTCGATCAACGTCGCCGTCTCGGCAGCCATGATCGTCGGCGAGGCGATGCGCCAGACCTTCTGGGCTTAAATCGCCGCGGTTCGCCGAATAGACCGGGAACTGTCGGAAATCGACATTGTCAATCGGTCAAACCGGCGTATAGTTATTAGCCGGACAATCAAACACGTCCCATGATCTTCACAATTTCAATGACTTGGGAGATCATTCATCGGCCAGTGCCCCTCTAGTCTGACGAAAGCGGAATAAAAACAAGAAAATGGATTCCACGATCATCATGATCAACCTGTTCGGCGCCGTAGCATTGCTGCTGTTCGGCCTCGCGCAGATAAAGGACGGGGTGTCCAGAGCCTTCGGCGCCCGGTTGAGAACGGGGCTGGCGACCGGCACGCGGGGCAGCCTTCGCTCATTCCTGTCGGGGCTGGTGGCGACCGTCGCGCTGCAGAGCTCCACGGCAACGGCGCTGATGACCGCCTCCTTCGTCGAACGCGATCTGATCAAGCCGCGCATGGCGCAGATCGTCCTGCTCGGCGCCAATGTCGGCACGGCGATCACCGCCTGGATCGTCGCCACAGGCATTGAATGGCTCTCCCCGCTGCTGATCCTCTCCGGCATCGTGCTTTACCGCAGCCGTTCCAGCACCCGTCAGGGCGGCGGCGCGGCGCTGATCGGCATCGGGCTGATGCTGCTGTCGCTGCATCTCCTCAGCCTTGCGACCGAACCGATGCGCGCCTCTCCCGCGCTCGCCGCCTTCATCGGCCTGCTGGATGGCGCCCTGCCCGTGGCGCTCCTCTTTTCGGCAGCGCTCGCCTTCGTCTCGTCTTCGAGCCTGGCAGTGGTGGTGCTGATCCTGTCACTCGCCTCGGCCGGCCTGATCTCCGCCGAACTCGTCATCGTCCTCGTGCTCGGCGCCAATCTCGGCGGCGCGATCCCCCCTGTCGTCGCAACCATGTCCGGCCCGGCCTCGGCACGGCGCGTCACGCTCGGCAATCTCGCCGTCCGCACGCTCGGCTGCCTCATCGCCCTGCCGCTCGCGGGCTATGGCGCGGAGATCATCGAGATGCTGCCCTTCGGGCCGTCGAAGCTGCCCGTCGATGCGCATCTGCTCTTCAATCTTCTGCTCGCCGCGCTCGCCTGGCCCTTCTCAAGATCGCTCGCTGCCCTGATGACCCGGCTGGTCCCCGACCAGGCCGAACCGGACACCGCCCCGAAATATCTCGACGCCCACGAGCTTTCGACGCCGGTCATCGCCCTTGCCAGCGCCACCCGCGAAGTGCTCGGCATCGGCGACCTGATCGAGCGCATGCTGATCCGGGTTTCCGAAGCGTTCGAACGCAACGACGCCTCCAAGCTTGCCGAGATCACAGCCCTCGAAGAGCGAGTGGATCGGCTGCAGCAGGCGGTTAAGGTCTATCTCTCGAAGCTCGGCCGCGAAGGCCTCAGCGACGAAAACGCCCGCCGCTCGATCGTCGTCATCGACTACGCCATCAATCTCGAACATATGGGCGACATCATCGAAAAAGGCCTGCTGGAGCAGGTCAGGAAGAAGATCGCCCTCGGCCTCAGATTTTCCGACGACGGTCATCAGGAGTTGCGCAAGCTTTTCGACCTGACGATCGACAATCTGCACGTCGCCCAGACGATCTTCGTCACCCGCGATTTCAATCTCGCGCGCCAGATGATGGAGATAAAGGTCGAGGTCCGCCGGATGGAGAAGCAATCTGCCGAGCGCCATCTCGAACGCCTGCGCGACGGCCGCACCGACAGCTTGCAGACGAGCTCGCTGCATCTCGATATGCTGCGCGATCTCAAGCGCATCAACGCCCATATCGTCTCGGTGGCGCATCCGATCATGGATGAAAACGGCCTGCTGATCGAAAGCCGCGTGCGTGCCACTGTGAAGTGATAGTCAGTCGGCCGAAGGTAGGCGGCGCATGGTGAATTCGATCTGGTCGCCCTCGAGCTGGCGCCAGCTTTCCACCTCGGTCCAATAGGCGGCTTTCGGATATTCATCGAACCATTCGCGCGCCTTGGCGCGGGCGTCGATGAGGCCGAGGCAATATGTCTCACGCACGAAATGGTCCTTCTTGCGGGCAGAATTTTCCGCCCGGTGTTTCGCCATTCTGCGCTTCAGGCCGTCGAAGGACGGAGGCCCTGGAATTTTTGCCATCAAACCTACCTCTTCGGAAAAGGTAGTATCGAAATACTTGATTTGCGAGTCGAATCTTGGTGCCGGGCTGCAGCTTGCCTCGGCTTGGCGAGAGGCTTCGCCACCTGCTAGAGGTGGCGGGCAATCTAGAATGAGCGAGTCGCCCTAACGGATGCCGACCGCTGGAGGCGTGACATGGAAAGACCGGAACTGCCGATCGGCCTGCCTGACGATATCGAGGAAAAGAAGGAAGCCGCGCGCAAGTGGTTCGAAGGGTTGCGCGATACGATCTGCGCCTCCTTCGAAGCGCTCGAAGACGAGCTGGAAGGCCCGCTTTCCGACCAGGAGCCCGGCCGCTTCACCGCCAAGGATTGGTCGCGTGAAAACGGCGCCGGCGGCGGTGGCCGCATGTCGATGATGGAAGGCCGCGTCTTCGAAAAGGTCGGCGTCCACACCTCCACCGTCCATGGCGAATTCTCTCCTGATTTTCGCGCCCAGATCCCGGGCGCCAAAGAGGATCCGCGCTTCTGGGCCTCCGGCATTTCGCTGATCGCCCATCCCGTCAATCCCAACGTGCCGGCCGTGCATATGAACACCCGCATGGTAGTGACCACGAGCCGCTGGTTCGGCGGCGGAGCCGACCTGACGCCGGTGCTGTCGCGCCGCCGCACGCAGGAAGACGAGGACAGCCAGCTTTTCCACAAGGCGATGGAGATCGCCTGCCGAAACCATGCCGTCGCCGATTACGATGCCTACAAGGCCTGGTGCGACGACTATTTCTTCCTGAAGCACCGCAACGAGGCCCGCGGCATCGGCGGCATCTTTTACGACTGGCTGCATTCGAGCGAGGAAGCCGGCGGCTGGAACGCCGATTTCGCCTTCACGCGCGATGTCGGCCGGGCTTTTGCCATGGTCTATCCGAAAATCGTCCGTTCCAACTTCAACAAGCTGTGGACGGAGGCCGATCGTGATGAACAATTGATCCGCCGCGGCCGATACGTCGAATTCAATCTGCTGTATGATCGCGGCACGATCTTCGGCCTGAAGACCGGCGGCAACGTGGAATCCATTCTCTCCTCGCTGCCTCCCGTCGTGCGCTGGCCGTGAGACTGTGAGATCTCGTCGATAAATTCGAACCGAGGGTCCTTCATAAAAATTCAGTGAGTCCTAACTTTATATGTACGTGCGTAACAATCGGAGGAGGATTGTCATGACGACACAAAGCGGCTCGCCTGCGTCCACGGATGTCCAGGAAACAATCCGTGCCATCGACACGCCTGAATTCCTGATACGCATCGCCGAGAAACTGCGGGCCAAGAGTGGCTCGGATCTGCCGCTCTCCTGCTTCGTCGAACAGGTCAAACTGCAACTGGCCGGCGGAAAGTCGCCGGAAGAGCTGCAGAACGAGGCAGCCAACTGCAACACGCCCGGCCATCTCTCGGAAACTTACAAAGCCTGGGCGATGCCCGACTGAAAGACCTTCTCCGGTCGTCAGCCTATGCCGGCCGGAACCTTCTCTTCCCACGTACATTCATGAATCGCGTGAAAGCGCGATGGCCGTTGTGTTTCAGACAGAGGAGAAAACCATGCGACTTTTCGAATGCGGCACGCTCGTTCCCGGCTGCGCCTGGCACACCCGGGCGGATAATGACGCAGAAGTGGTCCGCCGCGCCGTCGAGCACCTGAAGACCGCTCACGGCGAAACGACCATACGCGAAAACATGGTTGACAACATCAAGGCCCGAATTCGCGACGAAGCGACCGCCGCCTGACGGCTGTGGCGAAGTCTAAAGCGTGTCGCGCAAAAGTGTGCGCGGTTTTGCGATAACGACACGCGTAAAAACAAAGACCTAAAGCGCAGAGCGAATCTGAAAGATCGCGACGTGCTTTAGCATCCACGACGATAGCAGCGCCGCGTCCACCGGACGCGACGCGGCCAGATTTATTGCACGCGTTCCTGCAGCCTCGCGAGCAGGGCTGCTCGATCGGAAGCGAAATTCTCCTCCACCCACTGGTTTTCCAGGCTGCCAAGCAGTTCCCCGACGCGCGGGCCGGATGGAATGCCCATAGCGATCACATCAGCGCCATTCACGGGAAACTGCGGCTTCTTCCACTTCGTCGCCTGATCCAGGAGCTTGCCGAGCCGCGCCGAGCGCGCCATTTCGCCGAGATCACCCTCGGCCTTCCCGCGTGCAACGCCGAGCGCCAGCTTCAGGCGCGTCGTGATGCCGTCCGCGCCGTTGCGGTAAAGCTGCCGCGCGAAGGCGGCAGACGAGATTTCGTCGTTGACCGGCGCCGCCATCGCCCAGGCCTTGAGAGTGGCCGCTTCCGCATTCGAGAGCTTCAGCCGGGCCGCAAGCGCCTCCAGCCGCGCCGCATCGGGCGGCACGATCGCCGCAAGGCGCAGCAGCGGATCGGGCGTCCAGCCGAGCGCCTTTTCGGTTGCGATTAGCGCGGGGATCGCGTCGATCCCCCATTTCTCGGTTTCCGGCAGGATTTCCGTCAGCACCGCCACCTGCCGCATCCAGAGCAGCGACCGGCCGGGGTCGTCGGCGCTAAGCAGTTTTCTGAGTTCCGACCAGACGCGTTCGGCCGACAGCGTCTTCAGTTTCGAGCGCGCCGCAGCACAGGCCTTCAAGCCTTCGGCATCCGGCCGCCCGGACCCGTAATAGGCAAAAAAACGGAAGAAGCGCAGGATGCGCAAATGATCCTCGGCGATCCGCGTTGCGGCATCGCCGATGAAGCGGATGTTGCGTCTCTCGATGTCGGCAAGCCCGCCGACGAGATCCACCACCTCGCCCTTGGCATCGGCATAGAGCGCGTTGATCGTCAGGTCCCGCCGCTCCGCATCGGCCTTCCAGTCGGTGCTGAAGGCAACCTTGGCACGGCGGCCGTCGGTCTCGACGTCGGTGCGCAGCGTCGTCACCTCGAAGGGCTTGCCGTCGATCACGAGCGTCACCGTGCCGTGCTGCAGGCCTGTCGGCACCGCCTTGATGCCGGCCACAGCCGCCCGCTCGATCACGATCTCGGGCGTCAGCGTCGTGGCGATGTCGATGTCGCTGACCGGCAGCCCCATCAGGCTGTTGCGCACCGCGCCGCCGACCACTCGTCCTTCCCCGTCATCGGCGTTCAGAAGCGCGAGGATCCGGCCGAGCGCCGGATCGCGGAACCATGCTTGGTCGGCAATGCCGGTCATGCATAAAGCCTTTCATAGAGCGTGCGGACGATGCCGGCGGTGATGCCCCAGATCATCCTAGTTTCATAGGGCATGCGGTAGAAATGCCGGTCGATGCCGTCGATGACGCGCCTGTCGCGGCTGTGATTGACCGGGTTCATCAGGAAGGAAAGCGGCACTTCGAACACGTCGTCCACCTCGGCCGGATTCAGCCTGAGCGCAAAGCCCCGCTTGACGACGCCGAGCACCGGCGTGATGCGGAAACCGGTCAAGGCGAGATAGTTCGGCAGCCTGCCCACCGTTTCCACGAAGGAGCCGGCAAGCCCGATCTCCTCCTCCGTCTCGCGGATCGCCGCCATTTCGGGCGAGATATCGGCCGGATCGATCGAACCGCCGGGAAAGGCGATCTGGCCGGAATGCTTGCGCAGCGTCGCCGTGCGCTTGGTGAAGATCACCCGCGCTTCCTCGCCGTCGTCGACGACGGGCACGAGCACGGCGGCATCGCGCAGCTTGAAGGTCGCGACTTCGGCCACGATGTCGGGATTGAGCACATGGTCGCCATGGTCGCGCCAGGCATGATCCACCGGCCCACCATTCTGGTTGAGGGCGCGGCGGCGGAATTCAGCTGCGGAAAACAGCGGATGACGTTGAGTGATCGCATCGTTCATCGGGAAAGCATATCCAGTTCGTCGGCCGGCATGATGGGGAAGACCTCGCCGGCGGAGCGGACCGCAAACATCGCCTGCCCTTCCACGTCAATGGTCTCGCCGAGTGCCGCCAGTTCATACATCACCGCGCGTGACACCAGCGCCTCCAGCCGCCCGCGCACATGCAGGTAGGGTTTCAGTTCGGCATTGCCGCCCGCAATGGCAAAGCGCAGCCGATGCTCTTCTCCCGCCTCCACGACATCGCCGACATTAGTGCGGAACGTCAGCACCTGGCGGCCCTCCCGCGCAGTCACGCTCATCTCCACGGCGATGAAGGGCGCGTCGGCGACCCTGATCCCGACCTTTTCCACAGGAGTTACGAGATAGGTCTTCTCGTCCTCGTCCTTGCGCAGAACCGTCGAAAACAGCCGCACCAGCGCCGGCCGGCCGATCGGCGTGCCCATGTAGAACCACGTGCCGTCGGCTCTGATCTCCATGTCGATATCGCCGCAGAAAGGTGGATTCCACCGCTCGACTGGCGGAAGCCCACGTTTTTTGCCGCTGTTTTCCTCGGACGCGCGCGAAATCAGCGCGGCAAGCCCCGCCGCATCCGCCTGTCCGCTGATTTCCTCGGCTGCCATTCTTCTGTCCCGGTTTGTCCTTAACGAAGTAAAGTCACGAGATAGTCATTCGTAACGAACTTGTCAGCCCGTCGCATCTCCATAACTCTATCGAGTATGAGGCAGATGTATAAGTCCGCCGATTCGCTGCCGAATGATTTCAGCCGTTGGAGATGCCCATGGGTATGATGAAGACCGAAGCCAGCCTCGATGAAAAGGCGATCGTCGCCGCCGCCGAGAAGGCGCTCTCCGATATCGCCGCCATCCGCGGGGAAGTCTCGAAGGTGATCTTCGGTCAGGAAAGCGTCGTCGAGAACACCATTCTCGCCGTGCTCTCCGGCGGCCATGCCCTGCTCGTCGGCGTCCCCGGCCTTGCCAAGACCAGGCTGGTGACGACGCTCGGCGAAGTGCTCGGCCTTGCCGCCAACCGCATTCAGTTCACGCCCGACCTGATGCCTTCGGATATTCTCGGCTCCGAAGTGATGGACCAGGACGACAGCGGCCGCCGCTCCTTCCGTTTCGTCAAGGGCCCCGTCTTCGCCCAATTGCTGATGGCCGACGAGATCAACCGCGCCTCGCCGCGCACCCAGTCGGCGCTCCTGCAATCCATGCAGGAATATCATATCACCATCGCCGGCCAGCGCTACGATCTTCCCGCACCCTTCCATGTGCTCGCCACCCAGAACCCGCTGGAGCAGGAAGGCACCTATCCCCTGCCCGAAGCCCAGCTCGACCGCTTCCTGCTGCAGGTCGACGTCAACTATCCCGAACTCGCGGCCGAGCGTCAGATCCTGCTCGAGACGACGGGCCTCGGCGAGACCAAGCCGGAAGCCATCATCGATGCGCAGCGGCTGATCGAGATCCAGACGCTCGTGCGGCAGATGCCGGTGAGCGAGACGGTCGTCGACGCCATCCTTTCGCTGGTGCGCTCCGCCCGTCCAGGGCAAGGCAATGCTTCGACCGACAAGAACGTCGCCTGGGGTCCCGGCCCCCGCGCCGGCCAGGCGATGATGCTCTGCGCCCGTGCCCGCGCGCTCTATGAGGGCCGTCTCGCCCCGTCTCTCGACGATGTCTTCGCGCTTGCCGAACCCATTCTCCAGCACCGCATGGCCTTGACCTTTGCCGCCCGCGCCGAAGGCATGTCGGTGCGCGACGTCATCGCCGGATTGGTCAAGCAGGCAAAGGGATAAGGAAGCCGGACGCGTGGCATCTATCGGACAGATCGTCAACCCGACGTCAGGCAGCGATGCCCTTTCCCGCGCACGGCAGCGGGCCGCCCTGATGCCGGATTGCCTGGTGGAAGCCAAGCGCATCGCCAACACGGTGATCGCCGGCTGGCATGGCCGGCGCAAACGCGGCATCGGCGAGAATTTCTGGCAGTTCCGCCCCTATGCCGAGGGCGAAAGCCTGTCGCGCATCGACTGGCGCCGCTCCGCCCGCGACGACCATACCTATGTGCGCGAGCGCGAATGGGAGGCGGCTCATACGATCTGGCTCTGGTGCGACATGTCGCCCTCGATGATGTACAAGTCGAGCTACGGTAGCGTCTCCAAGGAAAGCCGCGCGCTGGTCGTCATGCTGGCGCTGGCCGAAATCCTCTCCCGCTCGGGCGAGCGCATCGGCTGCCCCGGCATCATGGAGCCCGCCTCCACGCGCAACGCCGCCGAGCGGCTGGCATCGGCCCTCCTGCATGCGCCGCTGACCGGCGGCCTGCCGGAAACGGCGATGATCCGCGGCTGGAGCGATCTCGTGCTGATCGGCGATTTCCTCGACGATGCGCCTGCGATCATGGAGCGCCTCGGTCCGCTTGCCCGCCGCGGCCTGCGCGGCCACGTGGTCGAGATCGCGGATCCGGCCGAAGAGATCTTCCCCTATAGCGGCCGCACTGAATTCACCGACCCCGAGACAGGAGCCAAGCTGATCTCCGGCCGCGCCGAACATATTCGCGAGGCCTATCGCGACGCCTACCTCGCCCGCAGGGAGAGCCTCGGCCAGTCGCTGCGCCATCTCGGCTGGACCTTCACGACGCATCGCACCGATCATCTTGCCTCCGAGGCGCTGGTCGCGGTGCACATGTATCTGTCCGGCATGCCGGCCAAGGCGACGCATGGAGGACAGCTGTGAACGCTCTTCCCTTCGCTTTCGCCTATCCCGCCATTCTCGGCGCGCTGATCGCGCTCCCGGTCATCTGGTGGCTGCTGCGGCTGACGCCGCCGCGCCCGAAGAGCGAAGTCTTCCCGCCGCTGAAGATCCTTGCATCCGTCTTGAAGCGCGAGGAAACACCGGCGCAAAGCCCCTGGTGGCTGACCCTCCTGCGCATGCTGCTTGCCGCCGTCATCATCCTTGCGATCGCCGATCCGGTCTTCAATCCGCGCACCAATTCGCTCGCATCCGGCGGCCCGCTGGTGCTCTTCGTCGACAACAGCTGGGCGGCGGCGCCCGATTGGGAGCGCCGCATCCAGACCGCCGACGCGCTGGTGGACGATGCCGAATCCGCCGGCGTGCCGGTCTCGATCGCCCTTACCGCCGATCCGACCAATGATGCCGTGCCCGGCACGGCAGCGGCCGCACGAGACAAGCTGCACGCCGCCGAGCCGCGTCCACTGGTGCCGGACCGTGAGCGCGCCTTCCAGGCGCTGCGCGGCGCCCTGAACGGCGTTAAGCCCGGCACCCTCGCCTTCCTGACCGACGGCGCCGCCGCCAGGGACGACGATGCGATAGTGCGCCGACTTGCCGAACTCCAGCCCGCCGACCTGCGGCTGATCGAGGGCGATGCCGCAAAGACGGTCGCCGTCACCGCGGCCAACAATGCAGCCGACGCCATGACCGTCAAGGTCACCCGGCTCGACAGTTCGCGCCCCGCATCCGTGGCGCTGAACGCCGTTGATGCCCAGGGCCGCTCCATCGCCAATGGCAGGGTGGACTTCCGTCCCGGCCAGAGCGTCGCCACGAGTTCGATCACCGCGCCGTTCGAAATGCGCAACGATTTCGCCCGGGTCAGCGTCGACAATAGTGCGACCGCCGGAGCCGTGCACCTTCTCGACGATGCCTTCAAGCGCCGCCGCGTCGTCCTTCTGTCCGGCACGGGCGCCGATGAATTCCAGCCGCTGCTCTCGCCGCTCTATTACATCCAGCGAGCGCTGCAACCCTATGCGGATCTGATCCAGCCGACCGATTCCGAGCTCGCCGTCGCGATACCGAAGCTTCTCGCCAGCAATCCCTCCATCATCATCATGGCCGACATCGGCCGGTTGCCGGAAGAGACCTACGAACCCCTGACGCGCTGGATATCGAATGGCGGCATGCTCCTGCGTTTCGCCGGCCCGCGCATGGCGGCGGCGCCTGCCGACGATCCGCTGATCCCCGTCATTCTACGCCAGGGAGAACGGGCGCTAGGCGGCACATTGTCCTGGAGCGAGCCGCAGTCGCTCGCCGAATTTCCGAATTTCGGGCCTTTTGCCGGCATAGCCCGCCCCGCGGACGTCGTCGTCAAGCGGCAGGTGCTGGCCGAACCGACTCCCGACCTTGCCGAACGCACCTGGGCAAGCCTCGCCGACGGCACGCCGCTCGTCACGATGAAGCAGCTCTCCTCCGGCCAGATCGTCCTCTTCCACGTTACCGCCGAAGCGACCTGGTCCGATCTGCCGATCTCCGGCACCTTCGTCGACATGCTGCGCCATCTCCTGCAGATATCGCGCTCCGGCGGCGTGACGTCGGAGGCGCGCGGCAATGCCCGTGTGTCCGAAACCCTGCCGCCCTACCGCATGCTGACGGCCAAAGGCACGCTGGTCTCGGAAACGGGCTCGGCGCGGCCGCTCATTCCCAAGGCCGGAGCCGAACCGACGGCGAATTTCGACAATCCGCCGGGGCTCTACGGTTCGGAAGACGGTTTCACCTCTCTCAACGTTCTGCCCGAGGAGGCCGAACTGAAACCGCTCGACACGACAGGCACCAATGCCGTGCGCGAAGGTCTGATCGGCGGAGAAAGCTGGTCGGCGAAGCCCGCGCTTTTCCTCGTCGCCTTTCTGCTGCTTCTGACAGACAGCCTGGTCGTCCTCTTCATGAACGGCGCCTTCTCGCGCTCGCGCCCGGCTGTGCGCACGGCCGCGATGCTCGCGGTGGCCGTCGGCGCCGGCTTCTTCATGCAGCCCGGCACGTCGCATGCCAACGACAGCAAGCCCGGCGACGACCTCGTATTGGAGAGGCTGGACAACACCCATCTTGCCTATGTCGTCACCGGCGAGCAGGAGGTGGACGATATATCGGAGCGCGGTCTCGAGGGCCTCACCCAGTTCCTGACCTTCCGCACGACGCTGGAGCCGGCGCCGCCGGTCGGTCTCGACCTTACCAGGGACGAGCTTGCCTTCTATCCGATCATTTACTGGCCGATTTCGGCAACGGCGCCGATGCCCTCCTCGGCCGCGATCAGCCGCATCGATGCCTATATGCGCAATGGCGGCACCGTGCTTTTCGATACGCGCGATCAGATCAGCGCTTTGGACAATTCCGGCAATGTCAGCGCCAACGGCCAGCGGCTGCAGGAAATCCTCGCAAATCTCGACATTCCGCCGCTGGAACCGGTGCCGTCGGATCACGTGCTGACGAAATCCTTCTATCTGCTGTCGAGCTTTCCGGGCCGCTATACCGGCAGTCCGCTCTGGATCGAAGCCAGGCAGGGCGGGCGTGAAGCGACCGAGAAATCGGCGGCGACGGCCGACGGCGTTTCGCCGATCCTGATCACCGGCAATGATTTCGCCGGCGCGTGGGCGATCGACGCGAACGGCACGCCGATGCTGCCGACCGTGCCGTCGGATGAAACGCAGCGCGAATATGCCTACCGCTCCGGCGTCAACATCATGATGTACATGCTGACGGGCAACTACAAGACCGACCAGGTTCATGTTCCCGACCTCCTCGAACGGTTGGGGCAATGAGATGACGTTCGATTTTTCGCCCTTCCTGCCCTGGCCGATCCTGGCCGTTCTGGCCGGCCTCAGCGCGCTCGTCGCCGCCTTTGCGATCTGGCGCGGTGTCCGCGGCGCCTGGATCAGGACGCTGGCGGCCGCCGCCCTGCTGACCGCCCTTGCCAATCCCGTGCTCTTGCAGGAAGACCGCGATCAGCTGTCGACGATCGTCCCCGTCATCGTCGACCGCAGCCAGAGCCAGCAGACACCCGACCGCATAGAGATGACCGACGAGGCGCTGGCGGCCTTGAAGGGGCAGCTTGCCCGCTTCCCCCAGATAGAGCCGCGTTTCGTCGACGTCGAAGGCGACGTCAATTCGGACGTGCCCTCCACCCGCCTGTTCGATGCGTTGGCCGCCAACATCGCCGATGTCCCGCCCTCCCGCGTCGGCGGCGCCATCATGCTGACCGATGGCGAGGTCCATGATGTCCCGGCCGCCAATCAGGCGCTCGGCTTCGATGCGCCGATCCATGGCCTGGTGACCGGCAAGGCCAATGAATTCGATCGCCGCATCGAGGTCATCAAGGGACCCCGCTTCGGCATCGTCAACGAGGAGCAGCAGGTCATTCTGCGTGTCTTCGACGATGGTCCGAGCCCCGGCGGCACCGCCGATGTCACCGTGAAGATGAACGGCAATGAGATCGCCACCCTGCGGGCGACACCCGGCCAGGATACGCCCTTCTCCTTCAAGGTCCCGGGCGGCGGCAGCAATGTGCTCGAATTCTCGGTCGCCGAGCTTCCCGGCGAAGTCACCGCCGCCAACAACCGCGCCGTCCACGTCATCGACGGCATCCGCCAGAATCTGCGCGTCCTGCTCGTCTCCGGCGAGCCGCATGCCGGCGAGCGCGCCTGGCGCAATCTGCTGAAATCCGACGCCTCGGTCGATCTCGTCCACTTCACCATCCTGCGTCCGCCGGAAAAGCAGGACGGCACGCCGATCAACGAGCTGTCGCTGATCGCCTTCCCGACGCGCGAGCTCTTCGTCGACAAGATCAAGGATTTCGACCTGATCATTTTCGACCGCTACCAGCATCGCGGCGTGCTGCCGCTGCTCTATTACGACAACATTGCGCAATATGTCGAAAATGGCGGCGCGCTGCTGATCGCCGCCGGTCCCGAACATGCCGGTCCCGATTCCATCGCGATGACGCCGCTTTCCACGGTGCTGCCGGCCATGCCCACCGGCCAGATGATCGAGAAGGCCTTCTATCCCCGCCTCTCCGAGGAAGGCCGCAAGCATCCCGTCACGCGCGGCTTGGACGGCTCGGGCGAGGACCCGCCGCATTGGGGCCGCTGGTTCCGCAGCGTCGATGTCGAGAAGCCCGAAGGCGAGACAATCATGCTCGGCGCCGACAGCCATCCGCTGCTGGTCCTAAACCGCTCCGGCCAGGGCCGCGTCGCCATGCTGCTTTCCGACCAGGGCTGGCTCTGGGCGCGCGGCTTCGAAGGCGGCGGCCCGAACGTCTCGCTCTATCGCCGTATCGCCCACTGGCTGATGAAGGAACCGGCGCTCGAGGAAGAGGCGCTGACGGCGCGCGCCTCCGGCCGCACGCTCGAAGTCACCCGCCAGACGATCGGCGACAATCCGGGTAACGCCACCGTGCGTTACCCCTCCGGCAAGACCGAAACCCTGCCGCTCACCCAGACCGAACCCGGGCTCTACAAGGCCGAGAAGAGGATGGACGAGATCGGCCTCTTCGAAATCCAGAACGGCAGGCTGTCGACGCTCGTCCATATCGGCGCCGTCGATGCCCCGGAATTCAAGGCGATGATCTCGACGACGGATGTGCTGAAGCCGGTCGCCGACAGGAGCAAGGGTCTCGTGACCCGCGTCGCCAGCGACAGCGGCGCGGACAGCGTGCCGCCGATCCTGCCGGTGCGTGGCCAGGTCCGCGTCTCCGACAGCGATCGCATGATGATCCGCATGACCAGCGAGACGGTTCTGAAGGGCATCAACACGCTGCCGCTCTTTGCCGGCTTCGCCGGCGTCGGCATCCTGCTGCTCGCCTTCGGCGCCATGTGGTGGCGCGAAGGAAGGTAATCACATGCCGGAATTCGAGCTCACGGCGTCGCCCTCACCGGAGGAACTGGCGGCGATCACCGATGCGCTCTCGGCCTTCAACACAGGCGATATCGGCCCCTCGGATCGCCGGCCGCTCGCCGTCCTCATCCGCGATACGGACGGCAAGGTAAGCGGCGGCCTGTCGGGCTTTACCGCCTGGGGCTGGCTCTTTATCCAGATGCTCTATATTCCCGATACGCTGCGCGGCACCGGTCTCGCGGGCAGGATTCTCGCAAAAGCGGAAGAAGAGGCCAAAGCCCGCGGCTGCCGCGGCGCCTGGATCGATACCTTCAACCCGCAAGCTCTTGGCGCCTATCTGCGCCAGGGTTACGAAGTCTTCGGCGAGCTTGAGGATTTTCCGGAAGGCCGCACGCGCAGCTTTCTCCGGAAAAATCTGTAGCCTTCATCACTCACGCCAGGCGATTGTGCCCTTCAGCCGCTCGTGCACGCCCTCGGCGATCGGAACGACGAGCACGCGGCCGGGATCGACCGGTCCGGGAAAGGCAAGCGCGTTATAGCTCACCTTCTCGAAGCCGAGCGGGCCGTAATAGGGCGGATCGCCGACCAGGATGACGGCTTCCGAGCCCTTGCGCCTTGCCGCTTCCACCGCGATCCGCACCAGTTCGCGGCCGATGCCTATATTCTTGTGGGAGGGCCGGACGGCGAGCGGGCCCAGCAGATGTCCCTTCACCGAACCGGCGAGCACCGGCGTCATCCGCACGGAGGCAATCGTCTCGCCATTGTCGGTGCAGATGAAGGAGAGCGACATATCATGCGGCCCCTGCTCGCGGATGCGCGCGGCGGCGCGCGTGAAGCGGCCCGGACCGAAGGCTTCTTCGTTGATATGTTCAATGGCGGCGTCATGAGACGCGTCTTCTGTGAGGTAGACGAGATCGTGCTTGTACATGATGACAGAAACCGGATGGACAGATTGATGGGTCTCGAACACGCCCTGGGCGTTCGGGAGCATCAGCGTCGTCGCGGGTTTCTGGAAATGAACATCAGGCAGGCGTCTCTCAAATTGTGAAAAGGCCGATAGCAGGAAAAATTTCCGCCGTCCAACGCAAAATGCACACGGCGGCACACCGAATTACGCAGCCCCCTGACTGGCGTGACGCACTGTTCAATCTTTACCGCCTGCAAAGCCCCGCTATCTCAGCTAACTTCGGCCCCAACGCAATTTAGGGAATGAATAGCATGGGAATGCTGGTGGACGGCGTCTGGCATGACGTCTGGTACGACACGAAGGAGAGCAAGGGCCAATTCAAGCGGCAGCCCTCGCAGTTCCGCAACTGGGTGACGCCGGACGGTTCGGCCGGCCCTTCCGGAAGCGGCGGCTTCAAGGCCGAGGCCGGACGCTACCATCTCTATGTCTCGCTCGCCTGCCCCTGGGCGCATCGCACACTGATCTTCCGCAAGCTGAAGAAGCTGGAGGAGCTTATTTCGGTTTCCGTCGTCCATCCGCTGATGTTCGAGAACGGCTGGGAGTTCAAGACCGGCGACGGCGCCACCGGCGACCCGCTCTTCGGCGCCGCCACCCTCTGGCAGATCTACGTCAAGGCCGATCCGCACTATTCCGGCCGTGTCACCGTCCCCGTCCTCTGGGACAAGCAGACCGGCACAATCGTCAACAATGAATCGGCCGAGATCATCCGCATGTTCAACAGCGCCTTCGACGGACTGACGGGCTCGAAGGCCGATTTCTACCCGGAGCATCTCAGCGCCGAAATCGACGCGCTGAACGCCACCGTCTACGACACCGTCAACAACGGGGTCTACAAGGCGGGCTTCGCCACCACGCAGGAAGCCTATGAGGAAAATGTCGGCAAGCTCTTCGAAACGCTCGACATTCTCGACGAGCGCCTTGGCAAGGGCCGCTACCTCTTCGGCGACAGACAGACCGAGGCCGACTGGCGCCTCTTCACCACGCTGCTGCGCTTCGATCCCGTCTATGTCGGCCATTTCAAATGCAACATCCGCCGTATCGCCGATTACCGCAACCTGCCCGGCTATCTCAGGGATCTCTATCAGACGCCAGGCGTTGCCGAGACGGTGAACCTGACGCACATCAAGCAGCACTATTACCGCAGCCACAAGACGATCAATCCGACCGGCATCGTTCCCGTCGGCCCGGAGCTCGATCTCGACAGGCCTCATGGTCGTGCAAAGCTCTACGCGGCCTGACGCTTACCAGCGGTGGTCAGGCTCCTGCTCGCCCCGAAGTTCGGCGAGACGGCGATACGTCGCCTCGGTCGTGCCCTCGGGCAGGCTGTCGAGCGAAAAGAACCCGCTGTCGGAAATCTCCCAGTCCGGCGGCCGCGGCGCCGTCTGCTCGACGGCCACCCGATAAAACACGACATGGTCGCGCCGGGTGGTGGTGGTGTTGAAATAGACCTGGACCAGCTGCGGCTTGCCGATGATCCTGAGGTTTCCCTCTTCGCGCAGCTCCTTGACCAGCGCTTCCTCGGCCGTCTCGTTGCGCTCCAGCCCGCCGCCGGGCATATGCCAGCCGCCGATGTAGCTGTGCCGCACGAGAAATATCCGGCCGTCCGCATCGAAGCAGGCGGCTCTGACGCCCATGGTCATGCCGCGGGCGAAGGAAAAATAGACATGCAGCAGGCGTAGCGCCAGCCTGATGTGAGGGGGCCGCTTCTCTTTATCCACCATCGTTCCGTTTCGGCTTTTCGTCGCGCCGGATGTGTTTGATTTGTCAATAAGCTGGTCTATGTCTCGTAGCATGTTCAAGCTCGCGCATATTTCCGACGTCCACCTCGGACCGCTGCCTCGTCTTTCCATTCAAGAGCTGTTTTCAAAACGTATTACCGGCTTTGTGAACTGGCATCGAAATCGACGCAAGCACCTTTTCGGCAGCACGCTCGATCTGCTGCTCGATGATATCCGCGCCCATCAGGCCGATCACCTCGCCGTCACCGGCGATCTCGTCAATCTCGCCAGCGGCATCGAGATCCGCGCCGCGGCCGCCTGGCTGCGTGCGCTCGGCGATCCCGCCGACACCTCGGTCGTACCCGGCAATCACGACGCCTATGTGCCGGGCGCCTACGAGAAGTCGATGCGCGCCTGGTACGACTATGTCCGCGGCGACCTCGCCTCGCCGCAATGGCAGGAAGACCGCCACATTTTCCCTTACCTGCGCGTCCGCGACAAAGTGGCGATCGTCGGCTGCTCCACGGCCGTCGCCACGCCCCCCTTCGCCGCCTCCGGCTTTTTCAGCGCGCGCCAGGCTCGCGACACGGTGAACATGCTGCGCGCGGCCGGCGAAGCCGGCCTCTTCCGCGTCGTCATGATCCATCATCCGCCGATCCGCGGCGCCACCGCCTTCCACAAGCGCATGATCGGCATCCGCCGCTTCGCGGCCATGATTTCGACGGGCGGCGCCGAGCTCGTGCTGCACGGCCACACGCATCTGAATACGCTGCATTGGCTGCGCGGCCAGATACAGCCGGTGCCGGTCGTCGGCATCGCTTCGGCCTCGCAGGGACCCGGCAGCATCAAGCCGCCGGCGGCCTATAACCTCTTTTCTATCGACGGCTCTCCGGGCGCCTGGGAACTCACCGGCGAGCGCTTCAGCCTGAACCGGGCAGGCGACGCCGTCATGCCGGAAAGCGTCGATATTTTCGCGCGTTAGCGCAGAATGTAGACTCTGTTTGTGCGTCACTTGAAGCAAACTCGGAAGCTGTCCGGCCGGCGCCGCAACATTTGTCACGGGCATTGCTTACCCTCTTGGTATTTCCGGCGTTAAGCGTACAATCCGACCAACTGCATCGCCTCAGAACGGAGCCGCCAATGACTTCCCCCTTCCATCGCCTGTGCAGAGTGACACTTGCCGCCGGTTTTGCCTTCGGCATGGCAACGGCCGCCTTCGCGGCCGGCGACAGCAACGACGACACCAATCCGCCGCCGAAGACGCAGACGACCAAGACCTGCACCGGCGGCAAGGTCTGGGACAAGACCAAGAAGGAATGCGTCACCCCGAAGAAGAGCAGCTTCAACGACGACGACCTCTATAAGTACGCCCGCGAATTCGCCTATTACGGCCAGTATGAAAACGCCATCACCGTGCTCAATCTTGCCGACAATCAGAACGACCCGCGCATTCTGAACTATCTCGGCTACGCCAACCGCAAGGCCGGCCGCATGGAACTCGGCATGTCCTACTACCGCAAGGCGCTGCAGGCGGATGAAAATTACATCCTCGCCCGCTCCTATATGGGCATGGCGCTGGTCGAACAGGGAGATATCCAGGGCGCCCGCGTTCAGCTCGTCGAAATCCGCGATCGCGGCGGCGAAGGCACCTGGGCCTATCGCTCCCTGCTGCAGAGTTTGAACGGCTACAGGACATATTGACGCAAGCTTTGCGGGCTAGATTGCGAAAACCCCATGGGAAAAGGGGATAAGACGACCGAATGCTTGCGAAGTGCAGGAGACTTGTTCCATAAAGTACCTGCATCTCCGGTGCCGACAAAAGCCGGTTTCGCGCCCGACGGCCAACCTTCGTCCGCGAAACCATCGTGAATGCTTCTTGGATAGACAATGCGTCAGCCCGCAACGACCATCGACCTCCGGCGTGATCTCGTCGGCCTCCTGCCCCGCCTTCGCCGCTTCGCGATCACGCTCGCGGGTGAGGCCGCCGTTGCCGACGAACTCGTTCAAGCCGTCTGTCTGCGCGCCATTGCCAAGGGGCATCAGTGGAACGGCGAAGGCCGGCTGGAAAGCTGGATCTACACGCTTGCCCGCCAGCAATGGGCCGACGAGAGCCGCAAGCGCAAGCCAAAGGCGTCCGCCCGCGGCAACGTCACCGATATTCGCGATGCCGCGCGCGACCGCTCGGCCTCGGTCGATCCCGACGCGATCCACCGCATGATCTCCGAAATGCCGGACGGCGTGTCCAGCGTCTTCCTGCTCGTCGACGTCGAAGGCCACAGCTACCAGCAGGCGGCCGACATCATGGGCATTTCCGCGGCAAGCGTCGTCTCCCAGCTTGCCGTCGCAAGGCTGCATTTCGCCGGACTTGCCGGCACCCACCCCATCCACAGGTACTGAATTGCTCGATCTTAGGAAATTGCCGCTCGAAGCCCAGCTCACCGCCCTCCTCGACGGCGAAGTCTCGCCCGAACAGCGGCACGAACTGGAGCAGCGTCTGGCAAGCGACGAGAATGCGCGCCGGCTGCATGAGAAGCTGCGCCATGGCGCCGATTTCGGCCGCCGCCGCCTCGATGACGTGCTGAAGGAACCGGTCCCGCTTGCCCTCGTCCGCTCGATCAAGAGCACGCAGCCGCCGAAGACGCCGATCGCCCAGCGCGCCACCCGCCCGCCGGTGAAGCTGGCGCCGAGCGGCCCGCAGGCGCTGGCCGCCGCTCTCATCCTCTTCGTCGTCGGCTGCGGCATCGGTTATTTCGTCGGCGTCAGCCCGGATGCCGACGAGATCGCCACCACGACCTCGACAGCGGCGCCGGCCAACACCAGCGACTGGCTCGGAGACGTCACCGCCTATCAGCGTCTGCTGATCCGCCAGCCCCGCCACCTCGTCGAAGTGCCGGCCTCGCAGGCCGAGGAAATCTCCAGCTGGCTGACGACCGCGATCGGCGTGCCCTTCCGCGTGCCCGATCTCAGCGCCGAATCCTGGACCTTCCAGGGCGCCCGCGTCATTCTCGGCGACAACCGCCCTGTCGGCCAGCTCGTCTATTCCAACTCCGACGGCGACATCATCTCCATCTGCTTCCGCAAGGACGCGCAGCCGCCCGAGACCGACGACTTCAAGGAAACGATCAAGGACGAGATCGGCCTCGTGACATGGCACAATGCCGGCACCTCCTATGTGCTCGCCGGCCCCTCCGCCGAAGCGACCCTCGGCCAGCTCGCCATGAAGATCGCCACGGCGATTTGATGACCGCCAGCGGAGCTGAGGCGGCACCATGGCAAAATCGACTATCAACGCCAGCCGCCCCTCATCCGACCCTGCGGGCCACCTTCTCCCCGTTGGGGAGAAGAGAGAGCGAGGGGTGGCCTACCGTCTTTCGGCGCCCTCTTGCGGATGAGAGGAAGCGAGGCCTCTTCTCCCCAGCGGGGAGAAGGTGCCGGCAGGCGGATGAGGGGGCCGCACGGCACGTCTTTCATTGCTTTCGCGTGCGCTCAGCAAAGACGCAACGAAGTCAACCAATCGCCAGGCCGCGCCATATCGGTACGGTCACGGCCTGAACCCTTCGCAGATCAGGCCTTGCCGGCCTTCACATCGAGCACGCGGTTGGCGGCCGAGACGATCGCTTCCAGCGACGCCGCGACGATGTTGGTATTAATGCCGGCACCGAAGAGCTTGCCGCCGGGATAGGAGGTCTCGACATAGGAGATCGCCGCCGCGTTCGAGCCGTGCTGCAGCGAATGCTCCGAATAATCCTCGACCGACATCTCGATGCCGAGATAGTGCGACAGCGCGTTGATGAAGCCGTCGATCGGGCCGTTGCCGCGCCCTTCGATGCGCTTGATCTCGCCATTGTCCGATATCTCGGCCGCCACGATCCGTTGACCCTTCCGCTCCGTATCGGGATAGGTGTGGTGATCGACGAATTTGAGTCGCGCATCAGGCTGCGTCACGTATCGCTCGATGAATCGGTCATGGATGCGCTTGGAGGGAAGCTCCTTGCCCTCGACGTCGGTGATGCGCTGGATGTCTTCGCGGAATTCGACCTGCAGGTTGCGCGGCAGGTTGAGCCCGTAATCCTGCTGCAGGATATAGGCGATGCCGCCCTTGCCGGACTGCGAATTGATGCGAATGATCGCCTCGTAGGAGCGGCCGACATCGCGCGGATCGATCGGCAGATACGGCACTTCCCAGACCGGATGGTTGGCGACCTGTGCAGCCTTCATGCCCTTGTTGATCGCATCCTGGTGCGAACCGGAGAAGGCCGTATAGACCAGCTCGCCGACATAGGGGTGACGCTCGCTGATCGCCATCTGGTTCGAATATTCGAACACCTCCTTGATGCGCTCGATGTTTGAGCAGTCGATACCGGGATCGACACCTTGCGTGAACATATTCAGCGCCATCGTCACCACGTCGACATTGCCGGTGCGCTCGCCATTGCCGAACAGCGTGCCTTCGACGCGGTCGGCGCCGGCCAGCAAAGCCAGCTCGGCAGCGGCGATGCCGGTGCCGCGGTCGTTATGCGGATGCAGCGAGACGATCAGGTTTTCGCGGTTGTCGAGGTTGCGGCACATCCATTCGATCTGGTCGGCATAGACGTTCGGCGTCGCCATCTCGACGGTCGACGGCAGGTTGATGATCAGCTTATTGTCGGGCGTCGGCTTCACCACCGCGATGACGGCGTTGCAGATCTCCAGCGCCACCTCCAGCTCGGTGCCGGTAAAGCTTTCCGGAGAATATTCGAAACGATAGCCACCGCCGGCCTTGGCGGCCATGTCGGTGATCATCTTGGCGGCATCGACGGCAATCTGCTTGATGCCCTGGACGTCCTTGGCGAAAACGACGCGGCGCTGCAGCTCGCTGGTCGAATTGTAGAAATGCACGATCGGACGGTTTGCCCCTTCCAGCGCTTCGAAGGTGCGGGTGATGAGTTCCGGCCGGCACTGCACCAGCACCTGCAGCGAAACATCTGCGGGAACGTTGCCCTCTTCGACGCACCAGCGGGCGAAGTCGAAATCGGTCTGCGAAGCCGAGGGGAAACCGATCTCGATTTCCTTGAAGCCCATCTCCAGCAGCAGATGGAACATGCGCGCCTTGCGGTCGTGACCCATCGGATCGACGAGCGCCTGGTTGCCGTCGCGCAGGTCAACCGAGCACCAGACAGGCGCCTTGGTGATCGTCTTCGTCGGCCAGGTACGGTCGGGAATGCTTACCTGCGGATAGGCGCGGTATTTCACCGCGGCATCGGGCATGCCCTTGGCACCTGCGGAGGATCGGCTGGTGGTGTTGTCCATTGTCTTGTCTCCTCGTCCCGGCATTTGCCCCGCCTCTTAGCCGATCATATCGGGCTTGGCGATAAACAAATGCGGACCTTTGTCGGTCGTTACGTCAATTTTGAAAGTGAGTCGCGAGGAGCGATGGCCGGGCGGGCTTTCGGCCGCCGGGCGCTCCTCAAAGGACCCGGCAACCGCGCGTAAGGCCGAGGAGAAGAAGCGAGGTCAGGGCGCGCGAGACGTCACGCAGGGCGATGCGGCCGCGTGCAATCGTGTCGGAAATCTTGGCGCCTGTGGTCTTCATAGCCGCGCTTATAGCCTTGAGCGGCAGAGCTGGCAAGGCCTCGCCCCTGCATTATCTCGGTTGAGGCCGGTCTTTCCAAGCCTTCACCAACTGCGACAGTGCAAGCATTAGCCCGCCGGCGATCAATCCCCAGAAGGCGCCGGAAATGCCGCCGAAGGACACGCCGGATGCCGTGACGAGGAAGGTGATCGCCGCCGCCTCACGCGATTCCTGCGCCTGGAAAGCCGACATCGCCGAAGACGAAAAGGCGCCGACCAGCGCCAGCCCCGCCACCGCCTCGATGAGGATCGGAGGCGCCAGCGCGACGAAGGCCGTCACCGCACCGGCGAGCAGCCCGAGGATGACGTAGCCGATGCCGGCGATCAGCGAGGCCCAATAGCGCCGCTTCGGATCGGCATGCGCGTCATGCCCGGCGCACATCGCCGCGGTGATCGCCGCCAGGTTGACGGCATGGCCGCCGAAAGGCGCCGACAGCAGCGAGAAGAAGCCGGTGACGGCAAAGAGCGGGCCGGGCTTCGGATCGTAATGATTGACCTTCAGCACCGCGATGCCGGGAATGTTCTGCGAGGCCATCGTGACGATGAAGAGCGGCAGCGCGATCGAGATGAATCCGGCAAGATTGAACACCGGCCGAACGAATTCCGCCGTCGGCACCAACGACCGCTCGAGCGAACTGAGCGCGCCCTCCGGAATATCGACGCCGAAGGCGAGCACCAGCACGAAGGCTGCGAGCGCGGCCGGCACCGCCCAGAGCCGTTTGAAGGCGCCGACGACGATCCAGGCGATGACGATCGGCAGACCGAGCAGCGGATTGAAGCCGATCGCCTTCACCGGCGCAAAGCAGAGGCCGATCAGCACACCTGATAGCATGGCATTGGCAAGCGGTGCGGGAATGGCGGCAACAGCCCGGCCGAGCGGCTTGAACAGCCCGGCGACGACGATCAACGCCGCGCAGATGAGAAACGCCCCGACCGCCGCATTGAAGCCGCCCTCGATCGCGCCGGTGCTTGCCAGCAGTGCCGCGCCGGGTGTCGACCAGGCGATGCTGATCGGCAATCGCGTCACGGCGCTGAGCACGATCGCGCAGACGCCCATGGAGATCGACAGTGCCATCAGCCCCGAGGCCGCCTGAACCTCTGTCGCGCCGACGGCCTGCAATCCATGCAACACGACGGCGAAGGAGCTGGCGGAACCGACAAAGGCGGTCAGCAGCCCCATGAACAGGGCCTGGACGGAAAAATCTTTGAGCATGGCGGACTCGCGAGCTGCGGGAATGGCGCATGGAGCATGATGGTTGCGCCACGCGCAAGCCCGGATTCGGCCCTTTCCGTCCAGCCCCTATCTCTCAAGGGCCGCCAGTCTTGCCTTGCCCGAAAACAAACCGCCCTCGCCTGCGATCACAGGCGAGGGCGGCTCTCAATAGCTTCGACTCGGAAAGCTCAGATATCGGCCTGCGATCAGATATCGGCCTGCGACGTGACGATCCGCGAGACGAGGCCGTAATCCCTCGCCTCTTCGGCCGACAGCCAGTAGTCGCGATCCGTGTCCTTGGCGATCTTGTCGAGCGGCTGGCCGGTGGCCGCCGCCATGATCTTGTTCAGGCGCTCGTTCATCTTGATGATCTCGCGTGCCTGGATCTCGATGTCGGATGCCATGCCGCGCGTGCCGCCCGACGGTTGGTGCAGCAGGAAGCGCGTGTTCGGCAGGCAGATGCGCCGCTCCTTCGGAGCCGCGACATAGATCAGCGCGCCGGCCGAGGCGACCCAGCCCGTGCCGATCATCCAGACCTTCGGCTTGATGAACTTGATCATGTCATGGATGGAATCGCCGGATTCGACATGGCCGCCGGGCGAATTGACATAGATGCGGATGTCTTCGTCGCTGGCTGCGGCAAGCGCCACGAGCTGCGAGCAGACCTTCTGCGCCAGTTCCTGATTGATCGGTCCATAGATGAAGATCGAACGCGACTTGAAAAGATTCGCCTCCGTTTCCTTGCCGAGCGGCAGTTCCTTCGTCTTGTCGTCCTGTTCTTCGTCGTTCATGCGAACCTCTCGGAGATGAATTCGGGTTCCTCGCACATAGTGCGACTCAATGCCTAAAACAATGCGGGAAAAACACAAGGCACCGAAGCGGTGGAGATATCCTTAAGAAGCCGCGCACCGTTGCGCAAGCCTTACTGAAATGTAACCGGAAAAGGCTTTGAAAAGACAAAATCGATTCCTACCTCAACCTCACGCGGCAACGCCGCATGAGATAAACAGGAGGCAGGACATGTCACCGGAAGAACGCCAATTGCTGACCGCCCTTTTCGACCGCGTGCGCACGGCCGAAGCGACGCCCCGCGACCGCGAGGCCGAAGCGCTGATCGACCAGGCGACGCGCACGCAGCCCTCCGCCACCTACTATCTCGCGCAGGCCGTCATCGTTCAGGAAAAAGGACTGGAAGCGGCCGCCAATCACATCAAGGAACTCGAGGAATACGTCCGGCAGCTTGAAGCCGGCAGCAGCGACCACCGCCAGGCCGAACAGGGCGGCGGTTTCCTGAGCTCGATCTTCGGCAACACCCAGACGCAGCAGCCCGCTCCGGTTCCATCCAGTCCCGCCAATCCCGGTCCTTGGGGCCAGCCGCGAGCCTATGAAGAACCCCGCTATGACAGCAACGCCCGCCAGACGCAGCAGCCGAGCGGCCCCTGGAGCCAGCAGGCCTATGCGCCGTCGGCCGGCGGCAGCTTCCTGCGCGGCGCGCTTGGCACGGCAGCGGGCGTCGCCGGCGGCATGCTGCTTGCCAATTCGCTGAGCGGCATCTTCGGCAACCACATGTCCTCGCTCGGCTGGGGCTCGCCGTTCGGTGCCAACCCCTTCGGCAATGCCAGCGCGCCGACCGAGGAAACCGTCATCAACAATTATTTCGGCAATGACGACACCCGCCAGGCGTCCGACAATACGGCCGATGACAACAATGCCAATGTGCAGCAGGCCGATTACGACGATAGCGACGATTACAGTGATGACTCGTCCGGGAATGATGTGACGGATGTGTGAGGCTGGCGGTTGGAGACGGGCAGCGGCTGCCGCACCGTTTCCCGGCCCTTCGCTTAAGCTCAGGGCGTTCGCTGCTGCAATCGATTCACTGGATCGATTGCTCGGGCTTTGCCCGACCGCAGCTCACCCACGTCCGCGATAGGTGGCGACACCTTGTTCCGGCAGCCACACGCCTTCCGGCGGCTTGCCCGTCTGCCAGAAGACGTCGATCGGGATGCCGCCGCGCGGGTACCAGTAGGCGCCGATCCGGAGCCATTTCGGGTCGAGCAGCTCGACGATGCGCTTGGCGATATAGATCGAGCAATCCTCGTGGAAAGCGCCGTGATTTCGGAAGGAATGCAGGAAGAGCTTCAGCGACTTCGATTCCACCAGCCATTCGCCTGGAATGTAATCGATGACGATATGGGCGAAATCCGGCTGGCCGGTCATCGGGCAGAGCGAGGTGAACTCCGGCGCGGTGAAACGCACGACATAATCGGTGCCGGCATGGTTGGACGGCACTTTTTCGAGCACGGCCTCTTCCGGCGATTTCGCGGTTTCGGTTTGCTGGCCCAGCATCGACAGGCTGGAAACATCTGTATTCGGCATCATGCCTCCTTGACGACTTTGACGCGGATGCCATGGGCCTTTTCGCCCTCCGGCTCTACGTGAATGGCTATTTTGGCGCCCTCGTGCACCGCACTGATGGCATCCTCAAGGCGGTCGCATATATCATGCGCCTGCCGCACGGACATAGTACCGGGCACCACCATGTGAAAATCGATGAAGGTGACGGTGCCCGCGCGTCGCGTTTTCAGGTCATGCACGCCGATCGAGCCCGCCGCATGGGTGGCGATCACCTGCTTGATCGCCTCCTCCTCCAGGGGATCGACCGCCTGGTCCATCAGCCCGCCGATCGATTGCGAGATCACCTTCCAGCCCTGGTAGAGAATGTTGACGGCAACGAGGATGGCAAGCACCGGGTCGAAGATCGCATAGCCGGTCGCGAGCGCCAGCAGCAGGCCGGCGAGCACGCCGACCGAGGTCACCACGTCAGACATGATATGCTGGCCGTCCGCGGCAAGCGCCGCCGAGCGATGCTTGCGGCCGGTCCGGATCAAAAGCCGCGCCCAGACCGCATTGATGATGCCGGCTGCGAAATTGATCGCAAGCCCGAGCACCGGCGCGTCGAGCATGCGCGGCTCGGAGAGATAGCCGATCGCCTCGTTGACGATCAGAAGCGCGGCGACGACGATCAGCACGCCTTCGGTGACGGCAGAGAGATATTCCGCCTTGTGATGGCCGAAGGGATGGTCGTGATCAGCTGGCTTCTGCGCATAGCGGATGACGAAGAAGGCGATGAAGGCGGCAACGACGTTGACCGTCGATTCGAGCCCGTCCGACAGCAGCGCCACCGAGCCGGTCACCCACCAGGCTACCATCTTCAGCCCCATGACGCCGAGCGACAGCGGGATGCCCCACATCGCCAGCTTCCGAACCGTAAGATCGCCGTTGTCGCTCATATCGTCCTCCTGCGGTTGCGAATGAATTGCAGGGTCCAAGCCATTGAAATGCAAAACCGCCCACGCGAATGTCGCGCAGGCGGTCCAGTTGAGGGTGATATGGGCGATGCCCGAGGATTTGTCAAAGAGGATTTGTCAAAGAGAATGACGCGTCCTTCACAGCTGCTGCCGCTTCAACTGGAGCGCAACAGCGGCGAACCCCGCGCGATCCTGTTTCAGCTCTGGGGAACGGGATCGAAGACAGGCTGCGGCCAGCGCAGAAGGGCGGCCTGGCCTGCAGGCGTGAGGGCGTAGACGCCCTTTTCCTGGCGCTCGAACCATCCGTAGACATTGTCGCGCAGGATCGGACCTGCCTTTGGCGTCAGCGCCTTCATATCCCGCGGGCGCACAACTCCCCGCTCGAGTGCAGCCGCGCAGAGCAGCGCCTGCTGGCGATAGGCCGTCATGATCGGCGCCCGTGAGCCGCCGCCGACGGCGGGATCACCGCGACGGCGCTGGTGTTCCTTGACGAGGCGCGTGCGCCGCTTCGGATTGGTGCGCGGCATCGGCGAAACGGAACTGACAATAACGCTGACCTCGCCGCCATCGGAGACGCCGAGCATGCCGATCCCGAGCCGCCGGCAGAGGTCGCGGTAGCGTTTGTCGGCTTCCCGCCCGCGCCCCTTGGCCGAAACGCGCGCCGCGATCCAGACCTCATCGCTCATAGCAGCCCGGTCGACCGCCTGCAGCAGCAGTTCAAGATTGAAGGAGAGCTTGAGTTCGCACACCACCACAACAGGCGGCTCACCGTCGCTTAAACCCACGAGATCGCATCCGCCGACCTCACCCTTGACCACATAACCGGCCGCCTCCAGGAAGGCTTTGACCGGCAAGTAGAGCGACGTCTCCATCAGAAAATCGCACCTCAGGCAGCGTTGAGATCGGCAATCTCGCCATAGCGCGCGAGCAGTCGCGGCGAGGTCATGTCGCCGGTCTCCTCGTCGACCATCACGGCATAGGCCGCAACACCGACGAAACGCTCGGCCATCGCCGAGGCGATCTTTTCCGCGCTGACGGCGTTCGAGGCCTGCCGCATTTCGCCCGGCACGAGATTGCCGCGGTTCTTGCGGTAAGGAAGAACGATGAACTTTTCAGCATTGGACACGGTGATAATTCCCGGTTGATCGTTCCGGAAATGTTCTGATTTGCCAGGAGAAGTCAACCGGACTCTGCCGTTGGAATGCCCGCCCCTCCCACAAGCAGGAAGGGCGAGATGGAAACTGCTGTCAAGCAGCCTTGGTCTTCACCTTGCGCGCCAGATGCGCCACGACATTCTCGATCATCCGCATGCCGGCATCGCCGCCAAGGGTCATGATCGATTCGGGATGGAACTGCACCGCGGCGATCGGTTCCTTGGCATGTTCGATGCCCATGATCGTGCCGTCCTCGCTTTCCGCCGTGATGATGAATTCGCGCGGCAGGGTCGAGGGGTCGGCGAAGATCGAGTGATAGCGGCCGACCGTCACTTCCTTGGAAAGGCCGGAGAAGACGATGCCCGGTTCCAGCACGCGGATGCGCGAAGGCTTGCCGTGCATCGGCAGGGCCAGATGACGCAGTTCCCCGCCATAGGCTTCGGCAAGCGCCTGCAGGCCGAGGCAGACGCCGAAGATTGGCAGATTGCGCGCCCGCGCCTTCTTGATCGTCGCCTTGCAGTCGAAATCCTTGGGCGCTCCCGGTCCGGGCGACAGCACGACCAGATCCGGGTTCAGCCGGTCGAAAATCTCCTCCGGCACCGGCGAGCGCACGGTCGAAACCGTTGCTCCGGTCTGGCGGAAATAATTGGCGAGCGTGTGGACGAAGCTGTCTTCATGGTCGACGAGCAGGATGCTGACGCCCTTGCCGACGCTGGCGACGTCGCGCTGGATCTTGCCGGAATTGCCGGTCTTGGCGTCTCGGATGGCGGAAAGCATGGCAGAGGCCTTCAATTCGGTTTCGGCTTCCTCTTCCTCGGGAATGGAATCGTTGAGCAGCGTCGCGCCGGCGCGCACTTCGGCGATACCGTCCTTGATGCGCACGGTGCGCAGCGTCAGGCCGGTGTTCATGTCGCCATTGAAGCCGACCATGCCGATCGCTCCACCATACCATGCGCGCGGGCTCTTTTCATGGCTCTCGATGAACCGCATCGCCCAGAGCTTCGGCGCACCGGTGACGGTGACCGCCCAGGCGTGGCTCAGGAAACCGTCAAAGGCATCCATGTCGTCGCGCAGCCGCCCTTCGATATGGTCGACCGTGTGGATGAGGCGCGAATACATCTCGATCTGCCGGCGGCCGATCACCTTGACCGAGCCCGGTTCGCACACACGGCTCTTGTCGTTGCGGTCGACGTCCGAGCACATGGTCAGCTCGGACTCGTCCTTCTTCGAATTCAGAAGCTTCAGGATCTGTTCGCTGTCGGCGATCGGATCGTCGCCGCGCTTGATCGTGCCCGAGATCGGGCAGGTCTCGATGCGGCGGCCGGAGACACGCACGAACATCTCGGGCGAGGCGCCGACCAGATATTCCTGATTGCCGAGATTGATGAAGAAGGAATAGGGCGAGGGATTGATCGCCTTCAGCCGCTTGGAAATGTCGGACGGCCTGCTTTCGCAGCGCTCCATGAACTTCTGCCCGGGCACGACCTCGAACAGATCGCCCTTGCGGAAGCTTTCCTTCGCCTTGGTGACGAGTTCGGCATATTCGCCGGGCCGGTGGTCGCTCTTCGGCGGAATGGCATCCGTATGCTGGAAAGGCTCCGGCTCGATCTGCTCGGCCTTGCCCTCGGTCGTCACGCCGCCTTTTTCGAAATCATAGCGGTCGATCCAGGCTTTGGCGGCATAATTATCGACGACCAGGATCTCGTCCGGCAGGTAGAGCACCATGTCGCGCTGGTCGGAAGGCCGCTTCAGCTTCAGATCGATCGCATCGAACTGGAAGGCGATGTCGTAGCCGAAGGCGCCGTAGAGCCCGAGGCTCGCATCCGCCTGCGAATAGAAGAGGTCGGTCACGGCGCGGAGCACGGTGAAGACCGTCGGCATCTTCGAGCGTTCCTCTTCGGTAAACACCCGATCCGGCACTTTGACGGAAAGGTCGAGGCGGCGGACCGAGGAAGCGCCGAGCACGAGGTCTGGCACCGTCCGCAACCGCTCGGTCACGAAGCCGAGAAGAACCTCGCCGCGTTCGTTATAGGCTTCGATCCAGACGTCGCGCCCGAAGGAAGAGATGCCGAGCGGCGGATCGACGACGGCTGTATCCCAGCGCGTGTAGCGGCCCGGATATTCGTAGTTCGACGAAAACACCGCGCCGCGGCGCTCGTCGAGCTTGTCGATATAGGAAGAGACCGCGTCGCCGTAGGGGATCGCCCGCCGCTGCCGCGTGACCGATATCCCGCCTTTGGTCTCGTAGATTTCCGCACCATCATCCCGCAGGATCGTTACCATAATTCCACTCCGTTATCGGGGCCCGGACGACAGGCGGCGATAAAACAAAAAAGCCGCCTCGAAGTTTCGGGCGGCTCACTCGTCGTCGTCTTTGGACACGATTGGTCGAGGCCGCCTCAGCGAGCCCACCACCAAACAGCGATGTTCAAAGACTTGATCATGGGAAAAATTGTTAGCCTGAGATCAGCCGCCGCGCAAGAGGCGATTGCGCGAATGAAAAGGGCGGCCCGAAAGCCGCCCCTCCCCCAGCCTTGAAGGCATGACCGGCTCAAAAGGTCTTGGTGAGCGAGACCTTGAACGTGCGGCCCGGCTCGGAATACCACTCCCGCGGCTGCGACGCCGTCGCCGAGCTGAGATTGACGTCGCGCACGGCGAGCGCGTTGTAATGCTCCTGGTCGAAGATGTTGTAGACACCAGCCTGAACGCGCAGGCCCGGCAGCTGTTCCGGCGTCCACCAGCCGGTCAGGTCGACGATGGCATAACCAGGCGCATCAAAGGTCGTATCGGGGGTCGTGCCGACGGTACCGAGGTGGTCGGTCAGCATGCCGGCCGAAAGCGTCGAGGAAAGATCGAAGCCGAAAGTCTCATTGCTCCAACCGCCGCCGATAATCGCCTTGAACGGCGCCACAGAGCGCAGGCGCTGCGTGGTCTCTTCGTTCCTGCCATAGGCATAGGCAAGCGAAGCATGCAGATTGATGCCGTTGTTGAACGTCTTTGCCGCACTGGCTTCAATACCCGAGATCGTCGCCGCCGCCACGTTCGTGTAATTGAACTCCGTGAAACCGGTCGCGTCGACGCTCGTCACCGTCTCGATGAAGTTCTGATAACGGGTATGGAAAGCCGCGACCCTGCCGGTAAAATCGCCCGTGTCGAAATTGGCGCCGACTTCGATGCCGCGGCCAATTTCAGGCTCCAAGTCGGGATTGCCGAGCTGGGCGTAGCGACCTGTGGGGTTGTAGAAGCGGCTATAAAGCTCGTCGACGGTGGGCGCACGGAAGCCGACCGCCAGCTGCATGTAGAGCTGTACGTCAGGCGTCAGGTCGTAGGTCGCAAGGATCTTCGGCGACATGGAGGCTTCCGTCCGGTCGCGAAGATCGCCAAAACGGGTAAGGCCGGTATTGTTGGCAAAACCGCCGCCGGTCGAGGGATCGTAGTTGAACCAGTCGAAACGGAAGCCCGGTGTCAGCGTGAAGCCGGTATTGCCGATCTCGATCTTGTCTTCGACAACAAGCCCGAGGTTCTGGCTGTCCACATTCGGCACTTCCGCCTGGTTGTTCAGCGACGGGCAAGTTGTCGAGGTGGGGCACAGAGCCCAGCTATATTGGCTCCAGCTGGAGACGCCGACGTCGAGGCCGATGCGAACGGAGTGGCTCAGACCGGAATATTCGAAATCCTTCGTCGCCGTGCCGCTGAAGCCCCAGGTTTCGTTTTCGACCTCGTTGTTGCGGCCATAGGCAACATTGGCGGTCGTACGGCCCCCGCTGCCGGCTTCCTTCTTCAAATCCTGCCAGTAAAGCGTGGCGCGCGCGCTGCTGAAGAACGCGTCAGAAGACTGCGCTTCATAGTCGTAGTCGAGCGATACGCGGTCGCGGTCACGCCGCTCGCGACCGTCATAATTGTCGATCATGAAGTTGCGCGGGCTGGCTCCCCCTTGAAGGTGGCGCAGGTCGGTTTCCAGGTCGCGGCGGAAGCGTTCCGCCGTCAAACCGATACGATGACCGCCTTCCAGCTCCTGGCGCAGCTTGAAGAGCAGGTTGTTCTGGTCGAAATCAGCCGGGTTCGCCTCGGTGCGAAGAGCACCGTAAACGTCATTGTTGCCCATGTTTGCCCGCTCATGGCCTTTGCGGTAGCCGCCCTGGAACAGGATCGAGGTGCCGCCGATCTTCTTGGCAGCGGCGGCCGAGCCGGAGAGGCTACGGTCTTCGCTGTCATAGGTCGACTTGACGATCGCGCCCCAGTCACGACCCTCGGGGATCAGATCTTCCGGCTCCAGCGTATTGAGAACAATGGCGCCGCCGAGCATGCCCGAACCGCCCTTGCTCGAATCCGCGCCGCGCACGATATCGAGCGAGGACAGCGAATCGAAATCGAACGTATCGCCGCCGCCATTGGCGTTGGCAGGCGCAAAAGCACCCTGGCGTGAGCTGTTCGAAATATAAGGGATCGGAATACCGTCGACCGTGGTCAGGATGCGAGCGCCGGAAAGGCCGCGCAGGTTAAAGCCCGCATCAGCGCGCGAATAGTTCACGCCTGCATCGACGCTGCGGCCGATATCGTCGTAATTGGTGACCTGCTTCTCTTCCAGCTGCTTCTGGGTGATCTCGGTCGCGAGCGGCGTATCGGCGACACTGCCCGGCGCCACGCGCTTGCCCTTGACGACAATCTTCTGCAGCACGGTGCTGTCATCCGCCGCGGCTTCCGGCGCGGCGGCCGGAGCGCTTTGCGCGAAAGACTGCGAAACAGGAAGAACAGCTGCAACTGCCGTGCAGACCAATAGAACCGAGCGCCAATGCCGGACGATCATAACCTACCCTCTCATGATGATTACCGGGCTGGCTGGTCGTGGCGCGTCGAACGCTCGATGGGCTGGCTAGGCTTTGCGGATACAGGCGAAGCAGAATTCCGCCTTCTTTTCGCCGCATAAAAAACATGACGAAGATTGTCAACATAAGACGCCGCCTTATGTTGAATATTATCATCAAGTTTTAGCGATCTTCTCGGACGTTGCACAATTGCAACGAAAAACGCTCTCATGCGTTGTCTCTAGCCACGAATACGAGGAACTGGACGCATTGAGAAAACTTTCGACATTGGCGATCCTTCTCGCCGCCACTGCGTTTCTTGCCGGCGCCCGCCTGCCTCCGCAAGGTCCCTTGCCCCAGCCCAGGCCCGACGCTGCTCCAGTGACCAGCCCCGACGCCCCCTCCTCGAAAGAGGCGGAACCACCCGCGCCTGAAGAAGTTCCCGCCCCTCAGCCGAAACCCGATGCGAAGGAGCCGGAGGCGCCGGCAGCGAGCCAGACGCCCGCGCCGCAGGCCGCCCCGGCAAAGCCCGAGCTTGCAGAACCGATGCAGGGGCCGCCGCTGCCGCCGGGCACCGCCGAAAGCCCGCAGACGCCCAAGCCGCCCGGCGAGCAGACGCTCGAAGAGCAGCATCTGACGATCGAGCCCGAAAGCGAGGCCGAACATGCCGAATGCACCGCCGCCCTTCAGGCTCTGGGCGTCGTCTTCAAGGAAGCGCCACACATCGACGACGGCAATGGCTGCGGCATCGACAAACCGATCATCGTCTCCGAAGCCCTGCCCGGCATTGCGCTCAAGCCGGAAGCGACGATGCGTTGCCCGGCCGCCCTCGCGCTTGCCCGCTGGATGAAGGAGAGCGTCATCCCCGCCGCCTCCGCCGCCCTGCCGGACCAGGGGCGTCTCACCACGGTCAACCAGGCGACATCCTATATGTGCCGCCTGCGCAACGGCGCCGGAACCGGCAAGATTTCCGAACATGCCCGCGGCAACGCCATCGACATTGCGAGCTTCCATTTCGAAAAGGGCGAGGACGTCGCCGTCCGCTCCCGCCGCGAGGACTCCACACTGACCGGAGCCTTCCAGCGCACCGTCAGCGCCGCCGGCTGCCTCTACTTCACCACCGTCCTCGACCCCGAAAGCGACGCCGCCCACGAAACCCATTTCCATCTCGACGTGATCGAACGGAAGGGGGGCTATCGCTATTGCCATTGATCGCCGAGTGGCTGAGTCTCGCTTGAGTCAGGAAACAAAGTGCTGCAGTTCGCCAACCTCTCCTTTCGTCATGCTCGGGCTTGTCCCGAGCATCTGCCTCCGTTCGATAGGGCAGCAGATCCTCGGCACATTGGAGTACCTATCATGACCTGGTTGAGCGTCCAGATGAACGATTCAACGGTCTCCCGTCTGGGTCGCCTTGCCGAGAGGCGAAAGCTTTCGCTGGCAGAGATGGCTGCCCTGGCGATCGAGGAATTCATCGAGCGCGAGGAGTGGCAGTTCGCAGAGATCGAAGCCGCCGTTTGCGAAGCCGATCAGGGCAACTTCGCTTCCGATGAGGGGGCATCGCAGTTCTATCGAAGTACGCCGGCAATCTGTCAGCCGATCAGAACAACCCCTCGATATAACCCTGATCGTTCAGGAAAATCCGCTCCGCCGAGGGTGATTTCGGCAGGCCGGGCATCGTCATGATTTCGCCGGTGATGGCGACGACGAAGCCGGCGCCGGCCGAAAGCCGCACCTCCCGCACCGAGACGATATGCCCCTCCGGCGCGCCGCGCAGGTTCGGATCGGTGGAGAAGGAATATTGCGTCTTCGCCATGCAGACCGGCAGCTTGCCGTAGCCCTGCTCCTCCCATGTCTGCAGCTGGTCGCGCACCGCCTTGTCGGCTGTCACCTCGCCGGCATGATAGATCTTCGAGGCGACGATCTCGATCTTCTCGAACAGCGAAATGTCGTCGCCATAGAGCGGCTGGAATTTCGCCTGGCCGGATTCGGCGAGTTCCACCACCTTGTGCGCCAGTTCCTCGATGCCGGCCGATCCTTTCGCCCAGTGTTGGCAAAGGATCGCTTCGGCGCCGAGCCGCGAGACGAATTCCTTCACCGCCGCGATCTCGGCATCGGTATCCGAAACGAAATGATTGATCGCGACGACCACGGGCACGCCGAAGCGGCGCACATTGGCGACATGCCGGCCGAGATTGGCGCAGCCTTTCTTCAGCGCCGCGACATCCTCCGTGCCGAGATCTTCCTTCTTCACCCCGCCATTCATCTTCAGCGCCCGGACGGTCGCGACGATGACGGCCGCATCCGGCTTCAGCCCGGCCTTGCGGCATTTGATGTTGAAGAATTTCTCGGCGCCGAGATCGGCCCCGAAGCCCGCCTCCGTCACCACATAATCGGCAAGCTTCAAAGCCGTCTTCGTCGCGGTCACCGAATTGCAGCCATGGGCGATATTGGCGAACGGGCCGCCATGCACGAAGGCCGGATTGTTCTCCAGCGTCTGCACCAGGTTCGGCTGCATCGCATCCTTCAGAAGCACCGCCATGGCGCCGTCGGCTTTCAGGTCGCGCGCATGCACCGGCGTTCTGTCGAAGCGATAGCCGACGATGATGTCGCCGAGCCGCCGCTCCAGATCCTTGAGATCTGTGGCAAGGCAGAGGATCGCCATCACTTCCGAGGCAACGGTGATGTCGAAGCCGCCCTGGCGCGGAAAGCCGTTGGCGACGCCGCCGAGCGAGGAGACCATGCTCCTCAGCGCCCGGTCGTTCATATCCATCACCCGCCGCCAGGTGATGCGGCGGATGTCGATATTCTCCTCGTTGCCCCAGTAGATGTGGTTGTCGATCATCGCCGCCAGCAGATTGTGCGCCGAGGTGATCGCATGGAAGTCGCCGGTGAAATGCAGGTTGATGTCTTCCATCGGCACGACCTGCGCATAACCGCCGCCGGCCGCTCCGCCCTTGACGCCGAAGCAGGGGCCGAGCGAAGCCTCGCGCACGCAAACGATCGCCTTCTTGCCGATCCGGTTCAGCCCGTCGCCGAGGCCGACGGTCGTCGTCGTCTTGCCCTCGCCCGCCGGCGTCGGATTGATCGCGGTGACGAGGATCAGCTTGCCGTCCTTCTTGCCCGCCTGGCCGGCGATGAACTCGGCGCTGATCTTCGCCTTGTCGTGACCATAGGGAACGAGCTGCTCGGCCGGGATGCCGAGTTTCGCGCCGATCTCGATGATCGGTTTCTTGGCCGCGGCGCGCGCGATTTCGATATCGGATTTGATCGATGGCATGGATGTTCCCCGTCCCGGCCTCTGCGAGAGCGGAGGCGCTTTTTCTCCCTATCGGATAGCGAAATATCGGCGGGGTGTGAATAGCGCTCGCCTTGCGGCCGCCACGCTGGATGTTTATGAGCGGTCAACGGCCGCGGCATCTCAAGGTGAAGTCATGAAAGCACTGGAAATCTTCGTCGAGCGTATCATTCTGTCGAGCCGCTGGATCCTCGTTGCCTTCTATCTGGGCCTGGTGCTGGCGCTCGCCGTCTATGCCGTTTCCTTCGGCTACAAGCTTCTGAAGATCGCCGCCGGCGTCTTCATGCTCGACGAAGCTCAGATGATCCTTGCCATGCTGAGCCTGATCGATGCGGCCCTCGTCGCAAGCCTGATCGTTATGGTGATGATTTCGGGCTACGAGAATTTCGTCAGCCGCTTCGATGAGGCAGACGGGGCCGACAATGAGGTCTCCTTCCTCGGCAAACTCGATTCGGGCAGCCTCAAGATCAAGGTCGCCTCCTCGATCGTCGCCATCTCCTCCATTCACCTGCTGCAGGTCTTCCTCAATGCCGACAAATACGAGGATGGCAAGATCATGTGGCTGACGCTGATGCACCTTGCCTTCGTCGCCTCCGCCGTCATGCTCGGCTTCCTGGAGAAGCTGATGAGCGTTACGTCGAAAAATGATCTGAAGGATAAGGACTGACGAGCCGCACGAAGACGGCTTCAGGCGGGTGACGAGAGCACTTTCGCAGTCCGATATCAGTTCGCCAGGGCCGTAGGAGCGATTTCAGCCTTTTGATTCCTGGGGCATTGGAGACTTTCCTTCGCCTGCGGTCCACAGACATGCAAGCCGGGCTCTTCCTCATAAGGGATAACGCCGTTGATGATACCGAGCGCCATCGCTTGGGAATCAAGAAGATCGCCTCTGCCGCTGGGTGGCGTGATCATCATCGTGTCGAATGCCTCGGCACTCACGCCCATCTCTTGGAAATAGGCGAGAAATTTCTCACGCTCAGCCTTTGTTAGCTCACTCTTCCCAGGTTGATTGAGGCCGATGGCGGAATTTCCCACGAGCCGCGGCGTTCCACCCATCAGCACAAAGCTGCAGCTCGAAAAGCAGTACGCGCCGCCGGCAAAAACCTCGCCCTCGGTCGGTCCGCTCTTGGCCATGCTCGCCTTGCAGCGCGGATCCTGCATGGGGCAATTCGGCAACCGCGTCCTACCAACGGAGGTTTCCAGGCCCGCGGTACGGATCATGCGCCCCATCACAAAAGCCGCATCCACGTCGCCACCAAAGGACTGAAGGACGATCGGCAGCTTTCTTCCACCGAGCGTCTTCAAGATCGCTTCGAGCTGAACCGGGGTATCCGGCATGATGTCTCCATCAGCGGAAATCCACTGCCTGCACTCTTCCTGGCAATTGCCATCGGACATCAGCAGGAAATCCATGGGGCCGGTTTTCGGCAGGCTCTCGCTCGTCGCTCCGGACGCATTCTGGGGCGGACTGTCAAGTACCGGTGCATTAACCGCAGGCACGCTGACGGTCCTATGGCCGTGGCAGACGGCCTCGGCGGCTGCATCCGCTGCGCAGAGCGGCATGCCCGGCCACTCATTATAGGACAGCATGTCGGTCATCAGGCCTATGCGCATTGCCTCCGCGGGCGGCACGATCTTGATGCTGTCTGGTGTCGCGCTCATCAGGAGATCCACCAGATCCTGATCGACGCCCATTTCCTTCAAATAGCCCGTCAGTGCGGCGCTGGCCTTCTTGCCGAGCTTCGTGGAGCTGCTCTTGCCCGCTGACTTGCGCCCGACTTCCTTGCGGGAGATTTCCTTCTTCTTGCCGTTCACGATCTTGTATTCGATGCGGTAGGAGACACGCACCCGGCTATAGACCGTCGTGATCTGGTGGACGCCGATGAAAGCCCATTGCGACGCGACACGCGACGTACCGCCGGCGAAAGCCAGCGGACAGGCGGAAAAACAGTAGGCGCCGTCCGAATAGGTGTTCCCGATCGCCGTCCCATCCTTTGCGATGGCGGCATCGCAACGCATGTCGTCCGCCGCGCAGCCCTTCAGCCGCGTGCCGCCGACAGCCGTTTCGAGGCCCGCCTTGCGGATCATCCGGCCCATCGCATAAGCCGCATCGACGTCCCCACCTTCGGAACGGAAAACGACCGGCGGTTTCCGACCGCCGATCTTCTTCAGGATTTTCCTGAGCTGGGCCGGCGTATCGGCGGTTATCCGCCCCTCTGCCGATATCCACCCCGGACAATCTTCCACACAGAGAGGATGGTGCACGAGAATGAAGCGCATCGGCGGCTGCCCTGCGGGCTTCTTCTTCTCGGCGGCCAGCGAGGCCGCTCCGGTCGGCAAGGTCAGAAACAACAGAACAAGTAATAACAGCGAAAACAGAAACTTCACGGAAAAGGAATTCGCACCGCGCACGATTAAATCGCCTCAATTATACATGACGATACGCTTACCAATTGCATCGATTTCCAGCAAGCCGGATTTCAACCTGGCTTGCCGCCCGGCCTCTTCCTCAGGTGATTCTCTTTTCGTCCGGCATGGGCAGGATCACGGCAATCCCTTCACGGAGGAAGTCAAAGATACCACAGCGGTACTTACGTAAGCGGAAGCTCAACCGAGACGGGCGCAGTTGTGACTAATTTTTCACAATTTGAATTAATCGCCTTCTGCAAAGGCAATTGGGACTAGCATCCGGCCGCGTTTCTGTATTTGATAGCGGTAACATTAGGCTGGCTGGGGGCGTTTAAATGTCTTACATGACTACCTCTGAAAGACAGTCAATGCTTTCGGCGGAACTTGCGACGGCGCGAACGCGCGGTCTGTTTGCACAGGCGCTCGGCAGAATATCTGCAGCCTTCGGGCTCTCGAATGCGACGGTGATGCACGCCCCCTCGCCGGAAGACCTTCTCCTGAAACCGCTGCTGATCGAGAGTTCGCTTCCTGCCGGCTATGTCAGGGATTTCGACCGCACGCATATGATGCGCGGCTGCCCTTTCGGCCTGCGGCTGCGGGAGTCGGCCGTGCCGCAGGTCTGGCACCTGAACGACGCGGTCAACGGCCAGGCCTTTCCCGCCGACCTGCGCGCCCTGATGCTGCGCCATGCCATACCCGCAGGTTTTGCCATGCCGGCGATCGCCGCCGATGGCCAGCGCCTGGTCTTCTGGTTCTGCGGCGAGCGCGCGGCCCTCAGCCAGAGCGAGGCCAACGAGCTGGCGATGATTACGCTTCACGCCCTCGATGCATACAATGGGGTCCGCCGGAATGAGGAAAGCGCCCACAACGCGCTGTCCGCACGCGAACTGGAAGTCGTGCGCTGGACCGCGCAGGGCAAGACCTCGATCGAGATCGGCCAGATCCTGACGCTGTCGGATCACACGGTGAATGCCTACATGACCAACGCGATCAAAAAACTCGATTGCGTCAACCGCACCCAGTTGGTAGCAAAAGCCATCCGATTGAAGCTGATCAGCTGAGGAATCAGAAGAGAGTCAGCACGTCGTCCCGTGACCTGGGGAAAAACGTGCCGCTGCGCTTCGAACAGCCTGTCATCGACAAGATTGCGCAATCCCGCGCCCATATCGGCATCACCGATGCGGAAATCGTCCAGATGCTCGCGGCCTATCGCCTTTTCGGCTTCTGGCGCATCGACATCGAAACGGGACATTTCTTCGCCAGCGAGGATGTCCACACGATCTTCGACCTTCCCTACAGCGACGGCCCGGTCAATCTCGCCGAGCTGATGTCGCGCATCCACGCGGAGGACCGCAGCCTGATCGCCGAAACCTTCGAGCAGGCGAGCCTTCACGGCACCGGCTTCCATTTCGTCTATCGCGTCGACAACCGGCTCGGCGGCTACAAGCTGGTGCGCAGCGTCGGCCGCTTCCGCGACGATACAAGCGGCGGCGGCATCGTCGGCGTCACCTACGAATTCGTCGAGAAACTGCGCGTCGTCGGCTTCGAAGACAACACCGCCTCCACGTGACCCCAAGAGGTCTTTACCGGTCGAGCACCGAACGGATCTCGACGAGGTTCGAACGCACCCTCAGGATGTAGAAGCCCATGGTGGCGAGATGGCTCGGCATGATCCAGCCGTCCTCGCGCCCGTTCGAGATGATGGCCGGCTGGATGCGCAGCGCCGCCTGGAACTGCCGCGTCGTGCCGCCCCAGATCGCGCCGAGATTGCGCTCCTGCACCACCTGGGAGAAATCCGCCTGCGCGGCCGTCAGGATGGCGTAATAGGCATAAAGCTGTCCGTAGGCGAACCAGAACCGGTCGTCCGCACGCGTGTCGAACCAGCCGCGATTGTGGTGTTCCGAGCGCTCTGCCAGCATATCGGAGGTGCTGCCGAGATCATTGGCGATGCGGTCGATGAACTGCATCAGATTGTCGGCGCGGCCGTCAAAAATGGCATTGCAGGCAGCAAGATCGGTGTTGAACTTGCGCAGGTCTCCGATCGCCGTGCGGTAGTAGGACGGCGTCGGCGTCTTCGGCCCGAAGGGATTGAGGCCGAAATACCAGCTGGACTCGTCGAATTGCAGATTGCCGCGCGCGCGCTGCAGATCGTTGTTGACGCCCGATGTACCGCGCACGCGCCCGAGCGTATCGACGAGTTCCGCCGAAGTCCGACGAACCGCCTGGTTGATGCCGCGCTGGAACGAAGCCTTGTTGTCGAGGAAGGGCGTGTGATCCCAGTCGATACCGAAGAGGCCCATCTTGTAGAGCAGCATGGAGGAGATCCACGCATTCTGGTTGACGTTGAAATCGGTGAGATCCGCCGTGACGTCGACGATGGCCGAGCGCTGGCAGGTCTTGGCGGCGGCAGCGCCGCTCCCCTCGGCAGCCGGCAGTTGCTGCCCGGCGGGAACCTTGCGTTCGGAAAGCCGGTATTGGTCGACGAAGGCGGTGTTGAAATTCGTCCAGACCTGCGTCTGCCAGAAGAAATAGCCGTAAAGCACGATGAAGAGCGCGACGAATGCGATGATCGGCAAGCGGATCATCCAGCTCCGGCGCTGATACCAGCCATGCGCAGCGAGGAAGGGCAAGAAGGCCCAGGCGAAAAACAGGCGGGCCCACCGGCCGATCGTCTGGCCGATCAGCCTGAAAAAACCGGCTATCCGGTCAAGCATCGTCGTCTCCTGTTAAGCGAGGCGAACACTACATCGCCGCGCGTTTTTTAAACGCGCTAAGGACACTGTAGCACTTTGAGTTGCTGCATAATTCGCAGCCCCGTTGCATCCACATATGCGCTCGATGGGCCGAGCACAACACGAGCCACTCGATTTTTGCGAATGGTCGACCCCGCGCTTCACGGCTCAGGAGCGCAGGAACGGCAGGCTGAAGCGGAAGGACCTGCGGGCCGCATCGATGAGCGGCGCGCCCGAGCTTTCCGGCAACGGCTCGGCATAGGCAGGAAATCTTCCCGCCGCTTCCAGGTCGGCGCGGCTCTTGCGCCGCTCCAAATCCTGGGCGACCAGCATGCCCTTCTCGAACAGCCTGATGGGTGCCGCGATATCGGGAAAGAGTCCCGGCTTGATCCTGCCCTTCATACCCGGCCGGTCGGTATCGACCTGCGCCTGGTAGATGAGGAGCCGCTCCTCGACATCGATCATCAGCTTGCGCAGCAGCACGTTGCAGGCGCCGATCCGGCCGTTCAGTGAATCGACGAAGGCCTGGAACAGCGTGATGAAACGCTCGCGCCGCTGGCTGTCGTCCCGCATCACGTGCTCTTCCGCGGAAATGCGCTCCGCCTCCGCCTTCAGCGCCCGCCGCTCCGCCTCCATCTGCTCCCAATGCGCCCGGTTGCCGTAGACGCCGATGCGGCCCTGCGTCGTCAGCGCCTTGGCGTTGAGCTCCTTCATCTTCAGGCGGGCGATGTCGATGGAATCGACCAGCCGGCGCCGCTGCTCGACGATCGAGACGAGGCTGTGTTCGGCCGCCTTGTGGCGTTCCATGATCGCGGCGCGCTGGCCGGCGATCAGCCTGGCGAGCGCGTCCGATTTCGTCAGGAGGTCGAGCAGCCGCTCGATGACAGGCGCCTCGCGCACGCGCTCGGTATACTTGCGCCACATCCGTTGGCGCGACGTCCAGCCGGCCATTTTCTCGCGCAGCGTCAAGCCGCGGAAACTGTCGAGATCGGCCGAAACCTCCGCCGTCATATGGTCGAGCGAAAAGACCAGCTCGGCAAGCAGCGCGTCGAGCGCGGTGCTATCGGCGATATGGGCCTGGAAGCGGGCGTTCTGCTCGAGGAAGACCTCGTCGGCCGAATGGGCTTCATCGCTGTTGAAGGCGCGGATGCAGCCTGCGCAATAGGCTCCCTCGGCCGCGATCTTTTCGGCAAGGCCGCTTGAGGCCTCGTACTGGCTGTCGAATGGCGGGGGCTTGCGCACCTGATCTCTCCAGGGAATCTCCTGCCCGGTAAGCTAGTCGCTTATCGCACCAAAGAAAACAGACGGCTTCAGGCAGGCTCGGCGATCCAGGCGCCGTTCATCTCGTCGTCCCAGTGCCTGCGGCAAAGCGAGACATATTTCTCGTTGCCGCCGACGTCGATCTGTGCGCCTTCGTGCAGCACCTTGCCCTGCGCGTCGAGCCGCACCACCATCGTCGCTTTGCGCCCGCAATGGCAGATCGTGCGCACCTCGCGCATTTCGTCGGCTATCGCCAGGAGCTCCTGCGAGGCAGGAAACAGCTTGCCCTGAAAATCGGTTCTGAGCCCGTAGACCATGACGGGGATGCCAAGCCTGTCGACGATGCGGGCGAGTTGCCAGACATGGAGAGGCGTCATGAAATGCGCCTCGTCGACGAAGATGCAGGAGATCGGCGCCCCTTCGCCGCTCAGTGCCATGACCAGTTGGAACAGATCCTCGTCCGGCTCGAAGGGAATGGCGCTCGACTCCAGCCCGATCCTGGAGCCGATGACGCCCCGGCCGGCGCGCTCGTCGAAGGCCGCGATCAGCTGGACCGTCCGCATGCCGCGCTCCTGATAATTATAGGAGGCCTGCAGCAGCATGGTCGATTTGCCGGCGTTCATCGTCGAATAGTTGAAATAGAGCTTTGCCATCGATGTCTCCTTGATCGGTTATTGAAAGCTCGCACCGGCAAAGAAAAGACCCGTAACGGCAATAATCACAGGAATCGACGCTTAAAAGCCACCGCCAGTCGCGAAAACCGGCCACCGCGAAAAATCTGCAAACGTCGCAATCGCACCCGCCGATACGACGCAAACACACTGAGGTCGCTTGTCAAACTGGGCTATTGGTGATTGGCTTGGGGACCTAAAGACTGGGAGTCTAAAATGAAAACAACAAGCACATTCAAACTCGTCACCGCAACCGCCGTCGCCGCCCTTTCCGTTGCGACCGCCGCCTTCGCCGTAGACCCTGACAGCTGCTCCACCGTCCGCTTCTCGGATGTCGGCTGGACTGACATCACCGCCACCACCGCCACCGCATCCGTGGTGCTAAAGAGCATCGGCTATGAGACCGACGTCAAGGTTCTCTCGGTGCCGGTCACCTATACCTCGCTGAAGAACAAGGATATCGACATCTTCCTCGGCAACTGGATGCCGACGCAGGAAAAGGACGTCCGTCCCTACCTCGACGACAAATCGGTCGAATCCTTTGGCCCCAACCTCGTCGGCGCCAAGTACACGCTCGCCACCAACGCCAAGGGCGCGGAACTCGGCATCAAGGACTTCAAGGACATCGCTGCCCATAAGGACGATCTCGACGGCAAGATCTATGGCATCGAGCCCGGCAATGACGGCAACCGCCTCGTCATGGACCTGATCGAAAAGAACACCTTCGGCATGAAGGACATGGAAGTCGTCGAATCCTCCGAACAGGGCATGCTCGCCCAGGTCGCCCGTGCCGAGAAGGCGGGCAAGCCCGTCGTCTTCCTCGGCTGGGAACCCCATCCGATGAACACCAACTTCAAGCTGACCTACCTCACCGGCGGCGACGACGTCTTCGGGCCTGATTTCGGCGGCGCCAAGGTCTACACCAATGTCCGCGCCGGTTATCTCAGCGAATGCCCGAATGTCGGCGCGATGCTGAAGAACCTGACGTTCTCCCTCGACATGGAGAACCAGATCATGGGCAAAATCCTCGACGACGGCAAGGAGCCGGAAGCGGCGGCGACCGAATGGCTGAAGGCCAATCCGGCCGCGCTCGAGCCCTGGCTGGCTGGCGTCAAGAGCCGCGACGGCAAGGGCGATGCGCTCGCGGCCGCCAAGACCGGTCTCGGCCTTTGATGATATGAATGGGGCGGCTTGCCGCCCCGTTTCATTTTGTCCGATTGCTGATTTTTTCTGGATAGGCGCGCCCCTTGAATTGGATCACCGACTTTAAGATTCCCATCGGCTCATGGGCCAAAGCCTTCGTGGACTGGCTGACCTCGAATGGCGCATGGTTCTTCGACCAACTCGCCTCGCTGCTGTCGCACGTCATCGACGGCCTGCTCTTCGTGTTGCAGACGCCCCACCCGCTAATCGTCATTGCCATCATCACGGCCATCGCCTTCTGGCTGCGCCGGTCGATCGCGGTCACCCTCTTCACCTGTCTTGGGCTGCTGCTGATCATGAACCAGGGCTACTGGAAGGAAACGACGGAGACGCTTGCCCTCGTGCTCGCCTCCACCTTCGTCAGCATGGTGATCGGCATTCCGCTCGGCATCGCGGCCGCCCGCCGCGCCTGGATCTATGCCGCCATGCGTCCCGCACTCGATCTGATGCAGACGATCCCGACATTCGTCTATCTGATCCCGGCGCTGATCCTGTTTGGCCTCGGCATGGTGCCGGGCCTTATCGCAACCGTCATCTTCGCGATCCCCGCCCCCATCCGGCTGACGCGCCTCGGCATCATCTCGACGCCGCCGTCGCTCGTCGAAGCGGCTGTCGCCTTCGGCGCCCGGCCGATGCAGGTGCTGCGCAAGGTCGAGCTTCCCTTCGCCGCGCCGCAGATCATGGCGGGCCTCACCCAGACCATCATGCTGTCGCTGTCGATGGTGGTTATTGCGGCTCTCGTCGGCGCCGACGGTCTCGGCGTGCCTGTGGTGCGCGCACTGAACACCGTCAATGTCGCCAAGGGCTTCGAAGCTGGTCTCTGCATCGTCATCCTGGCGATCATTCTCGACCGCATGTTCCGCACGGCGGATGAAGGAGACGGCGCATGACCGCGGTAAGCTTCAAGGATGTCAGCATCATCTTCGGCGACCGGCCGGAAACGGCCCTCGCCATGGCCGATCAGGGCAAAACGCGCGATGAGATCGGCGCCGCAACCGGCCTCGTGCTCGGCGTCGCCAATGCCTCGCTGAGCATCGAGGAAGGCGAGATCCTCGTGCTGATGGGCCTCTCCGGCTCCGGCAAGTCGACGCTGCTGCGCGCCGTCAACGGGCTTGCGCCCGTGGTGCGCGGCGACGTTTCGGTCTCGACCGTCACCGGCCCCGTCAACCCCTATAAATGCAATGCCAAGACCCTGCGCGGCCTGCGCACCCACACCGTCTCCATGGTGTTCCAGCAGTTCGCGCTCCTGCCCTGGCGCACCGTCGCCGAGAATGTCGGCTTCGGTCTCGAACTTGCCGGCATGCCGGAGGCCGAACGCAAGCAGCGCGTCGGCGAGCAGCTCGAACTCGTCAACCTGACGAAATGGGCGGACCGCAAGGTCAACGAACTATCAGGCGGCATGCAGCAGCGCGTCGGCCTTGCCCGCGCCTTTGCCACCGGCGCACCGATCCTGCTGATGGACGAACCGTTCTCGGCGCTCGATCCGCTGATCCGCACCCGCCTGCAGGACGAACTGCTGGAGTTCCAGCGGCGGCTGAAGAAGACCATTCTCTTCGTCAGCCACGATCTCGACGAGGCCTTCCGCATCGGCAACCGCATCGCCATCATGGAGGGCGGCCGCATCATTCAGTGCGGAACGCCGCATGACATCGTCAAGAATCCCGCCGACCAGTATGTCGCCGATTTCGTGCAGAACCTCAATCCGATCAACATGCTGACCGCCGCCGACGTCATGCAGCCCGGCCTCGGCCAGACGGCCGCCGGCATGAGCGTCAGCGCCACGGCCCGCGCTGCAACCCCGCTCGTCGATATCCTCGACGTGCTCGCTCGCCAGCCGGGCAGCATCGGCATCGTGGAGAACGGTGCTGTTGTCGGCACGATCACGGCCCAGGATATCGTCGCCGGTCTCACCCGCCATCGCCGAAAGGAGGACGCTTGATGTTTTTAATCCGCTTTGCCACAAAGCGGATATGAAAGATCAGCCCTCGCCCATACGCGAAACCGATGACGAGGCGCGCAAGCTCGCCCGCGTGCTTTTGCGCTCCGCCCGCTATGCCGCGATCGCCGTTCTCGACCCCGAGAGCGGCTTTCCCTTTGCCAGCCGCGTCCTGCTCGCCACCGATTTTGATGGCACGCCGGTCATTCTCGTTTCGCAGCTCTCGGCCCACACCAAGGCGCTCGCGGGCGACCCGCGCGCATCGCTGCTCACCGGCGAGCCGGGCAAGGGCGATCCGCTTGCTTACGCCCGCCTGACGACCCAATGCCTGGCAGAACCCGTCGAGAGCGGCAGCGCAATCCACGAGCGCATCCGCACGCGTTTCCTCGACCGCCATGCCAAGGCAAAACTCTATATTGATTTCCCGGATTTTCTCTTCTTCCGCCTCAACCCGGAACGGGCCAGCCTCAATGGCGGCTTCGGCCGCGCCTACCTGCTCGAGGGGCGCGATCTCGTCATCCAGTCGCCGGCGAATGAAGAGGTTGCCGCCAAAGCTGATGAAACAGTGCAAGATTTAATAGGGCGACACCCCGATATAGCGGAAACCCTCGCAACACGGTTGAAGGCGCCAGAATCGGGCTCCTGGCGCATTTGCGGTATCGATCCCGCAGGCTTCGACATGATTTCGGGTGACTTTTTGCTGCGATATGAATTCGAAACCCTGGCTGTGGATTCCGATCACATTTGTTCAAACATATCTAAAATAGCATACTCGATACCTTAAATTTAGGTATATACAATCTTCGAGCCTAATTGCTAATTTTCGCCGCCTAGTCGTATCCCGTCCGGGCGGCCTGTGCCAACACGGATGACGTACGTTTCGCATTAGGAAGATAACAATATGGAAACCTCTGATTTGGCCGACCACACAAATGTGGCGGCAGCTTTATTGTCGGCCATGGCCAACCCGAAGCGATTGCTGATCCTGTGCAGCCTTGTAAAAGGCGAAGTCGCCGTCGGCGTCCTCGCAACGCAGGTCGGCCTCAGCCAGTCGGCTCTCTCCCAGCACCTTTCGAAATTGCGCGCGCAGAAGCTGGTCAAGACCCGCCGCGATGCACAGACCATCTATTATTCCAGCACCTCCGAGCCCGTCATGAAAATCCTGGCGACGCTCGAAGACATCTACCTCGTTCAGAGCAGGAATCGATCCGCAGCCTGATGATGATAGCGCTGACATGAGCGTCGGCAGATATCGTGTCCGTAAGGGGATGTTCCCAGAGGCGCGGCAACGATATTTCAGCACCAGAACCTTAATGGCACGACCGGCAGATCCTCGCGATTTGCCGGTCGTGCCTTTTCAGGCGCGCCTGTCATCTCCAATATAGACCATCGCTTTTCCTGCCGGCGAAGGTGAAGGATCGTGAGACGCGCCTCGATCTGCCGGTCCCAGGGGGACCGTCGGGACTTTTCTCGTTGACGCGTCGACAAGCCTTGATAATTTGACCGGACAGTAAAAATATGGGCGTAGAGCCCCGGGAACGGGCCGCCAGCGGCCAGGAGAACAGCATGTCCAATCGCCTCAACGCACCGAACGATCTTCGCGCCTTCTGGATGCCGTTTACGGCAAATCGCCAGTTCAAGAAGGAGCCGCGTTTGTTCGTCGGCGCCAAGGACATGTATTACACCACCCATGACGGCCGGCAGGTGCTCGACGGCACGGCGGGCCTCTGGTGCGTCAATGCCGGCCACTGCCGCCCGAAGATCACCGAGGCGATCCGCGAGCAGGCCGGCGAGCTCGATTATGCGCCGGCCTTCCAACTCGGCCACCCCAAAGCCTTCGAACTGGCGAACCGCCTAGTCGACATCGCCCCGGAAGGCCTGAACCACGTTCTCTACACCAATTCCGGCTCCGAATCCGTCGAGACGGCGCTCAAGGTGGCGCTCGCCTATCACCGCGTGAAGGGCAATGGTTCGCGCTTCCGCCTGATCGGCCGCGAGCGCGGCTATCACGGCGTCAATTTCGGCGGTATCTCCGTCGGCGGCATCGTCACCAATCGCAAGATGTTCGGCACGCTTCTGACCGGCGTCGATCACATGCCGCACACCCACCAGCCCGGCAAGAACAACTTCACCCGCGGCGAACCCGAACATGGCGGCGATATCGCCACCGAACTGGAGCGGATCGTCACGCTGCATGACGCCTCCACCGTCGCCGCCGTGATCGTCGAGCCGGTGGCCGGCTCCACCGGCGTTTTGATCCCGCCGAAGGGCTACCTGCAGAAGCTGCGCGAGATCTGCACCAAGCACGGCATCCTGCTGATCTTCGACGAGGTCATCACCGGCTTCGGCCGTCTCGGCGCCCCCTTCGCCGCGCAATATTACGACGTCAAGCCCGACATGATCACCGCCGCCAAGGGACTGACCAACGGCGTCATCCCGATGGGCGCAGTCTTCGTCACCTCCGAGATCCATGACGCCTTCATGAACGGTCCGGAGCACATGATCGAGTTCTTCCACGGCTATACCTATTCCGGCAACCCGATCGCGTCTGCCGCCGCCCTTGCCACGCTCGACACCTATAAGGAGGAAGGCCTGCTCACCCGCGCCGCCGAACTCTCCGACTACTGGGCCGACGCGCTGCATTCGCTCAAGGACTGCCCCAATGTCATCGACATCAGGAACACCGGCCTGATCGGCGCGATCGAACTCGACCCGATCGCCGGCGAGCCGACCAAGCGCGCCTTCACCGCTTTCCTGCAGGCCTACGAAAGCGGCCTCCTGATCCGCACCACCGGCGATATCATCGCGCTTTCCCCGCCGCTGATCATCGAGAAGCAACATATCGACGAGCTTTTCGGCAAGCTCAGGACCATCCTGCAGAACAACATCTGAAGCATCTTCCGACGGCTTCCGACACCATGGCCCGCGGCGGACGAGATCCCCGCGGGCTTTTTCCTTCCGAAACCGGGAAACCTCAGCTCACGGCGGCGACGGAAAGGCACAGAGCGAATTTTTTCAGCAGCCGGCGGTCGAAATGCCCTTCATTGCCGAGCATCCATTTTAGCGCATCGTTCGCGCTCCATCGCGCCTTGTAAGGCCGCACCGAGGTCAGGGCGTCATAGACGTCGCAGATCGTCGCAATGCGCGTGTGGAGGCTCACCTTGCTGCCGGACAGCCTGCGCGGATAGCCCTTGCCGTCCATGCGCTCGTGATGATTGAGGCAGACATCGAGAACGATCTCCGACATGCCCTCCTGCCGCGACAGGAATGCGTGTCCCTTCTCCGGATGCCCCCGGATCAGCGTGATCTCATCCTGCTCCAGCCGCCCTTCCTTGTTGAGCACCTCGAGCGGAATTTCGAGCTTGCCGACGTCGTGCAGCAACCCGGCAGTGCCGAGCATCTGCACCGTCTCCTCGTCGAGAGCGAGATGGCGGCCGAAGAGGATCATCAGCGCGCTCACCGAGATGGAATGCAGAAATGTCACTTCGTCCTTTGATTTCAGGCGCGTGACGCTCAAGAAAACCGAAGGGTTCTCCTCCATCGACTTGGAGACGGAGGAAATTACCGGCGCCACATGATCGGCGCTGATCCCCTCGCCATTCCGCAGCCTGCCAAAAACCTCTTCCAGTATCTGCACGGATTTATGGACCGTCTCGAGCGCGGCCTTGATATCGATCTCGGTGTCGCGCCCCGGCAGGCCGTCGGTATCGACACCCTTGCTGGTGTTGATGACCACACTGGCTGTGCCGCATTTGCGAATTTTTGCCGCATCGGTCTCGCGTCGCAGGGAAAATCTGCGCCGGGACAAGAGAGGGTCCTGCCACAGACCCTCGATGGCTTCCACAAACATTCCGATGCGCACCTGGCTGGCGTCGATACGCTTGAGCATCCAGATCTCTATTCCCGATATGTCTATGTGATTTTTTGTAAGATTCTCTTTTTCATTGCTGCGGCATTTGGATATTGCGCGATACTACTGCCGCTGGCCAAATTAACGGTTAATGGGAAAGATAAAGACAGCCGCATGCCCTTGGCCTACCGCCCTGATGAGGGCACTCGCAGGGCCCCCCTTTTGAAAAAAGGCGAAATCCAGAAGAAAAATGACCCTCGGCTGCGATTTTCGGACCAGATCGGCCGGATTTTCCCTCTATTTTGTTATGAACTTGCGCAATCACACCAAAATTTCTAGAAATCTTGCCATGAGCCTTCCCGAGTCAAACATGGCCGGCAGGTTCGCTGATCGCACCGCTATCGATCGTCCTTGGCACGGCCCGGAAAGCCGTTGAATGATCGAAAGGCCGGCGCGGCACATCATCGTGGGTCCATGACCCCATCCAAGGAGACAGACAATGACCCTCAAGACATTGACGGCGACCCTGGTCGCGTCGCTTGCCTTTGCGCCGCTCGCCCATGCCGATATCACCATCGGCCTGATTGCTCCGCTGACCGGCCCCGTCGCCGCCTATGGCGACCAGGTAAAGAACGGCGCCCAGACCGCCGTCGACGAGATCAACAAGAAGGGCGGCATTCTCGGTGAGAAAGTCGTCCTCGAACTGGCCGACGATGCCGGCGAACCGAAGCAGGGCGTTTCCGCCGCCAACAAGGTTGTCGGCGACGGCATCCGCTTCGTCGTCGGCCCGGTAACATCGGGCGTTGCCATCCCCGTTTCGGACGTTCTGGCTGAAAACGGCGTGCTGATGGTCACCCCAACGGCCACCGCCCCCGACCTCACCAAGCGCGGCCTCACCAACGTGCTGCGCACCTGCGGTCGCGACGACCAGCAGGCCGAAGTCGCCGCCAAATACGTGCTGCAGAACTTCAGGGACAAGCGCATCGCCATCGTCAACGACAAGGGCGCTTACGGCAAGGGCCTCGCCGACGCCTTCAAGGCGACGCTGAACGCCGGCGGCGTCACCGAAGTCGTCAATGACGCGATCACGCCCGGCGACAAGGACTTCAGCGCGCTCACCACCCGCATCAAGTCCGAAAAGGTCGATATCGTCTATTTCGGCGGCTATCACCCGGAAGGCGGCCTGCTCGCCCGCCAGCTGCATGACCTCGCCGCCAACGCCATGATCATCGGCGGCGACGGCCTCTCCAACACCGAATTCTGGGCAATCGGCACGGATGCCGCAGCAGGCACGCTGTTCACCAACGCATCCGACGCCACCAAGAGCCCGGACTCCAAGACGGCTGCCGATGCGCTCACCGCCAAGAACATTCCGGCCGAGGCCTTCACGCTGAACGCCTATGCTGCCGTCGAAGTGCTGAAGGCCGGCATCGAGAAGGCAGGCAGTGCCGAGGATGCCGAAGCCGTCGCAGCCGCGCTGAAGGGCGGCATGGAAATCCCCACCGCCATCGGCAAGCTCACCTACGGCGAAACCGGCGACCTGACCTCGCAGAGCTTCTCGCTCTACAAGTGGGAAGGCGGCAAGATCGTCGCCGCCGAGTAAGCTACGACGCAAAACAGTGATCGGGCGCCCTATGGCGCCCGGTTTCGTTTGTGGGCATCGCATGTCGCGGCAGATCGGTTATAAGTTTTGGAATCGGTTGCAATGTGAGCGGTACCATGACCAGCAGACTTGAACGTCTCATCGACCAGGGTGTAGGCCGTATCCCCGCCGACATCGTGCTGAAGGGCGGCAGTTTCTTCGATCTCGTGACCGGCGATATCGTCCGCTCCGACATCGCCATCGGCGCCAACCGCATCGTCGGCACCTCCGGCGACTATGAAGGCGAGACCGAGATCAACATTTCGGGCAGAATAGTCGTTCCGGGTTTCATCGACACGCATCTGCACATCGAATCCTCGCTGGTCACGCCGCATGAATTCGACCGCTGCGTCCTGCCCTATGGCGTCACCACCGCCATCTGCGATCCGCACGAGATCGCCAATGTGCTTGGCACCGAGGGCATCGAATTCTTCCTGGAATCGGCGCTGGAGACGATTATGGACATCCGCGTCCAGCTCTCCTCCTGCGTTCCGGCGACACATCTCGAAACCGCGGGCGCCGACCTGCCGATCGAGCGTCTCCTGCCCTTCCGCGATCATCCGAAGGTCATCGGCCTTGCCGAGTTCATGAATTTCCCCGGCGTGATCCACAAGGATCCCGTCTGTATGGCGAAACTCGACGCCTTCCAGGGCGGCCATATCGACGGCCACGCGCCGCTTTTATCCGGCAACGACCTCAACGGTTACCTCGCAACGGGCATCCGGACCGAACACGAATGCACGAGTGCCGCCGAAGCGATGGAAAAGATCCGCAAGGGCATGCATATCCTCGTGCGCGAAGGCTCCGTGTCGAAGGATCTCGCCGCGCTGATCCCGATCATCACCGAGCGGCTTTCACCCTATCTCGCGCTCTGCACCGACGACCGCAATCCGCTCGATATCGCCGAACAGGGCCATCTCGACCATATGATCCGCACGGCGATCGCCAACGGCGTGGAACCTCTGGCGGTCTACCGCGCCGCCTCGATCTCGGCCGCCCGCGCCTTCGGCCTCAGGGACCGCGGTCTGGTGGCTCCGGGCTGGCGCGCCGATCTCGTGGTTCTCGACAGCCTGGAAAACTGCCGCGCCGAAATGGTCTTCGCCGCCGGCCGCCGCGTCACCGACGCTCTCTTTTCCACGCGCAAACCGGTCGCTCCGATCGGCCTCGACAGCGTCAAGGCCCGGCCGGTCAACGCTGCCCATTTCGGTGTGCCGGCCGGAGAGGGCGAAACATCGGTCATCGGCGTCATGCCGGGCAAGATCATCACCGAGCATCGCCGCTACCGCCTGCCCGTCAAAGGCAATGAGACGACCGTCGATCTTTCCAACGACATCATTAAGGTCGCCGTCATCGAGCGCCACGGCAAGAACGGCAACCACGCCAACGGCTTCGTCCAGGGCTTCGGCCTGAAGAAGGGCGCCATCGCCTCCACCGTCGGCCATGACAGCCACAATATCTGCGTCGTCGGCGTCGACGAGGACGATATGGCCCGCGCCGCAAACCGCCTCGGCGAAATCAAGGGCGGCTTCGTCGTCGTGGAGGATGGCAAGGTCACCGGCGAAATCGCCCTGCCCGTCGCCGGCCTGATGAGCCTCGAGCCCTACGAAAAGGTCCGCGACACGCTGCATCATCTGCGCAAGGCCGCCTTCGCGCTCGGCGCCACCCTGGAAGAACCCTTCCTCCAATTGGCTTTCCTGCCGCTGCCTGTTATCCCGCACCTGAAGATCTCGGACAAGGGAATGGTCGACGTCGACAAATTCGCGCTGATCGGGTGACGCAACCAATAGGGCCGCGAGATTTTCGTGAAAGCAGCTATATCAAATCTCAAACAGCGTGATGCCGCGTCGTCAGCTCAAGCCCGATCGCTTTCATGACCGCCAGCGTGGTTTCAAGCGTGGGATTTCCGTTCTCACTGAGTGCCTTGTAGAGATGTTCGCGCGCAAGGCCGGTTTCCCTCGCAATTTTGCTCATGCCCTTGGCGCGCGCAACGACGCCAAGAGCCGATGCGATGAATTTCGCATCACCAGTCTGCAGTGCTTCGGTAATAAAGGTTTCGATAGCCTCGTCGGTGTCAAGCAACTCAGCCGGATCGAAGTCGAAGATCTCTTCAGCCACTATCGTCGCTCCATTCCATGGCAATTCTCTTTGCCATTCTTATATCGGCTTCCTGCGTGCTCTTATCGCCTCCGCAGAGAAGCACGATGATGGTCTCTCCCCGCTTGCGGTAGTAGATCCGATAGCCGGGCCCATAGTGAATGCGCAGTTCACTCACCCCTTCGCCGACCGGCGCGGCATCGCCGGCATGTCCGGTCGCAAGACGCTGGAGGCGTAGGGCAATCATCGCCTTCGCCTTTCCATCCTTCAATCTCTTGTGCCACTTCTGGAAAGTGGCCGTCTGCTTCAGAATGAACATATCAATTGTAATTTAAAAAATACAAGCTGTCAAATCTATTACGTCCGCAGCGATAGCGAGACCGTCAAACCCGCGCACAAAATCCATCCAGCGCCGCAAGCTTCACCGCGCCCGCCCCAGCCACCGCCTTAAACCCCGGCATAGATAACGGTTCCCCGAACAGCATGCCCTCAGGTAGGACGAATTCCGCCGGTTTGCGCGTCAGGTTGAAAACGAAGAGCAGTTTTTCTCCGTTCTTCTCGCGGGTGAAGGCGAGCAGGTCCTGGTTGGTGCCGATGAAGGTCATCTCGCCGTCAACAAGCGCCGAATGGCGCTTCCGGAAGTCGAGCGTCCTTCGGTAGTGGTCCAGCACTGAGCCGTCGCTCCCCTCCTGCGTATCGACGGAAAGCGCTGCCTGCTCATAGGGCACCGGCAGCCAGCTCTTCTCAGCCGAGGTGAAGCCGGCATGCGCCTTGCCCGCCTCCCAGGGCATCGGCGTACGGCACCCGTCGCGACCCTTGAAAGCCGGCCAGAAGCGAATGCCGTAAGGATCGCGCAGATCCTCGAAGGCAAGCTCCGCCTCCGGCAGGCCGAGCTCTTCGCCCTGGTAGAGGCAGATCGAACCGCGCAGCGCCGCGAGCACCGAGATCGCGAGCTTGGCGATGACCGGCCGCTCCTCCTCCGTCAGCGCAAAGCGGCTGACATGGCGCATGACGTCATGATTGGAGAAAGCCCAGCAGACCCAGCCGTCGGTCACCGCCTTCTGGAAAGCCTCGACGCAGCCGCGAATATGTTCGGCGGTGAACTCCGGTCCGAGCAGGTCGAATGTGTAGCACATGTGCAGCTTGTCGCCGCCGCTCGTATAGGCGCCTACCGTCTTTAGCGAACGCGCCCCGTCGCCGACCTCGCCGACCGTCGTGCGATCCTCATACTGGTCGAGCAGCGCCCGGAAGCGCTTGAGGAAATCGACATTTTCCGGCTGCGTCTTGTCGTAGAGATGGTTCTGCATGCCGTAGGGATTGCTGTCCGGCGCGTCGAGGCCTGCGTCATCCTCGTCGGGTTCGTGCGGCGGATTGCTTCTGAGCTGCTTGTCGCAAAAATAATAATTGACCGTATCCAGCCTAAAACCATCGACGCCGCGGTCGAGCCAGAACTTCACCGTCTCCAGCACCGCATCCTGCACTTCTTCGCAATGGAAATTGAGGTCAGGCTGCGACGTCAGGAAGTTGTGCTGGTAATATTGCCGGCGCACGCCGTCCCATTCCCAGCCCGGCCCGCCGAAGATCGACAGCCAGTTGTTCGGCGCCGTGCCATCGGGCTTCGGATCGGCCCAGACATACCAGTCCGCCTTCGAATTGGTCCGGCTCGCCCGGCTCTCGACGAACCAGGGATGCCGGTCCGATGTATGAGAGATCACCTGATCGATGACGACCTTGATGCCGAGCCTGTGCGCCTCGGCCATCATCTCGTCGAAATCGGCGAGCGTCCCGAAGATCGGGTCGACATCGCAATAATCGGAAACGTCATAGCCCATGTCGGCCATCGGCGACTTGAAGAAGGGCGAGAGCCAGATGGCGTCGACGCCGAGGCTGGCGATATGCGGCAGCCGGCGGGTGATACCCTTGAGATCGCCGAGCCCGTCGCTGTTCGTGTCCTGAAACGAGCGCGGATAGACCTGATAGATCACCGCGCCGCGCCACCAGTCCGCATTCCCGCCTGCCTGCAATGCCATCGGCCACATCTCCTGCCTGTTCGTGCCCGCCACACTAAAGCGGACGAAACAAAAGACAACCAGATGAAGCCGCCATGCCCGCGCTGAAACCGCCGCGACGCTTCGTCGCGATCCGGCAAGGGGGAGACGTATATAGGCTTGTGCACAACCCAAAACCAGCCTCCGGATTTGGGGTTGCAACGCAAAAGCTTTGCGATAAGGTGCGCGCTGACCTGCACGTAAAAGGTCAAATGTCGGGAACAAATGTCTAATAAAGGCGCAAAGCCTAGAAAGGTGGACCCACCATGAACCAATTCTCGAAAAAATTTCTCGCCTCTGCAATGCTTGGCACATTGCTGGCGTTTTCCGCCCATGCGGCGACGATCAATATTCACAATGGTGGCGACCCGCAGTCGCTCGATCCGCAGAAACTGTCCGGCGACTGGGAGAATCGCATCGCCGGCGACATCTTCGAAGGCCTTGTCACCGAGGATGCCAAGGACAATCCAATTCCCGGCCAGGCTGAAAGCTGGACCATTTCGCCGGATGGCAAGGTCTACACTTTCAAGCTTCGCGACGGCATCAAGTGGTCCGATGGCCAGCCGGTAACGGCAGGAGACTTCGTCTTCGCCTTCCAGCGCCTCGTCGACCCGAAGAACGCCGCCGACTACGCCTACCTGCAGTTCACCATCAAGAACGCCGAAAAGATCAACAAGGGCGAGATCACCGATCTCAACCAGCTCGGCGTCAAGGCGATCGACGACAAGACGCTCGAAATCACCCTGGAAAATCCGACCCCCTATTTCATCAACGCTCTGATGCACTACACGGCCTATCCGCTGCCGAAGCATGTCGTCGAGGCGAAGGGCCAGGATTGGGTCAAGATCGGCAACATCGTCACCAACGGCCCCTATAAGCCGACCGAATGGGTTCCGGGCTCGCATGTGACGACAGTCAAGAACGACCAGTGGTACGGCACCAAGGACCTGAAGATCGACGGCGCCAAGTTCTTCGTCCTCGAGGATCAGGAAGCCGCACTGAAACGTTACCGTGCCGGCGAATTCGACATTCTCACCGACTTCCCGACCGACCAGTACGAGTGGATGAAGAAGAACCTGCCGGGTCAGGCGCATGTCGCCCCCTTCTCCGGCCTTTACTATTACGTCGTCAACTCACAGAAGCCGCCCTTCAGCGACAAGCGCGTCCGCCAGGCGCTGTCGATGGCGATCAACCGCGAAGTGATCGGCCCGCAGATCCTCGGCACCGGCGAATTGCCGGCCTATTCCTGGGTTCCGCCGGGCACGGCGAATTACGGCGAGCCGGCCTATGTCAGCTGGAAGGACCTGCCCTATAACGAGAAGGTCGCAGAAGCCAAAAAACTGCTCACCGAGGCCGGCTTCGGTCCCGACAAGCCGCTCCATGCGGTCCTCAGCTACAACACCAACGACAACCACAAGCGCATCGCCGTCGCCATCGCGTCCATGTGGAAGCCGCTCGGCGTCAACGTCGAGCTCGTCAACGCCGAAACCAAGGTGCATTACGACCAGATGCAGCGCGGCCAGGTGGAGATCGGCCGTGCCGGCTGGCTCGCCGATTACAACGATCCGGACAATTTCCTGAACCTGCTGGTGACAGGCGTGCAGATGAATTACGGCCGCTGGTCCAATCCTGAATATGACAAGCTGATCAAGGACGGCAACGCTCAGACGGATCTGACCAGGCGCGCCGAAATCTTCAAGAAGGCCGAGCAGTTGGCGCTTGATGAATCCGCGGCCCTGCCGATCTACTACTATGTCTCGAAGAACGTCGTCTCGCCGAAGATCGAAGGCTTCGTCGACAACATCCAGGACATCCACCGCACCCGCTGGCTGTCGATGAAAGAGTAAGGGAAAACGGTCCTTCCCGCCCCGCGCGGGAAGGACCGGCCCACGACCATGATCAAATACGCCCTCCGTCGATTGCTATCGACGATCCCCGTTCTGTGGATCGCCGTCACAGCCTGCTTTTTTGTTTTGCGCCTTGCCCCCGGCGGCCCGTTCGATGGCGAAAGGCCATTGCCGCCGGTGATCCTGAAGAACCTTGCGGTCCACTACAATCTCGATAAGCCGCTGATCCAGCAGTACCTGATCTATGTCGGCGACCTGCTGCGGGGCGATCTCGGCCCCTCCTTCGCCAGCGAGGATTTCACCGTCGCTCAGCAGATCATGATCGGCCTGCCTTATACCTTCACCATCGGCACGGCTGCCTTCCTGATTGCCATCATCGTCGGCGTGACTGTCGGCTGTCTCGGGGCGCTCTACCAGAACAAGGCGCCGGATTACATTCTCGGCACGCTCATCCTGGTCGGCGTCGTGCTGCCGAACTTCCTGATCGCGCCGATCCTGCAGCTCATCTTCGGCATTCACCTCGCCTGGTTTCCGGTCGGCGGCTGGGGTGACGGTTCGATCAAATACCTGATCCTGCCGATTGTCGTCCTGGCCCTGCCGCATGCAGGCCGCATCTCGCGCATCACCCGCGGCTCGATGATCGAGGTGATGAACCAGAACTTCATCCGCACCGCCAAGGCGAAGGGCATCGGCCCGCGCCTGACGGTGATGCGCCATGCACTGAAGCCCGCCATGATGCCCGTGGTTTCCTATCTGGGGCCGGCGGCAAGCTACCTTCTCACCGGCTCGCTGGTCGTCGAAAGCATCTTCGGATTGCCCGGCATCGGACGCTATTTCGTCAACGCAGCCCTGAACCGCGATTACGGCATGGTTCTCGGCACGGTCATCTTCTACATGGTGCTGATCGTGTTCTTGAACCTTCTCGTCGACATCGCCTATGCCTGGCTCGATCCGAAAGTGAGAAACCGATGATCCTCAACCCCGCAAAACGCGAGCTGCTCGCCCAGGAGCTTCTGGAGGCCGAAGGGTTGGCGCCCGAAGGCCGCTCTCTCACCAGGGATGCGTTGCGCCGCCTCGGGCGCAACAAGGCGGCGGTGCTGTCGATCGTCGTCCTCTCGCTCCTGATCCTCGCCGCCTTCCTCGGCCCCTGGTTCATTCCCTTCAACTACGAGGATCCCGACTGGGCCGCCTTCCGCATTCCCCCCTCGATCGAGACCGGCCATTATTTCGGTACCGACCCCAACGGCCGCGACCTTCTTGCCCGCGTTCTCTACGGCACCCGCATCTCGCTGGCCGTGGCCCTGACGGCGACGGTCGTTTCCGTCGTCATCGGCGTGCTCTATGGCGCGATATCGGGCTATATCGGCGGCAGGCTGGATGCGATCATGATGCGCTTCGTCGATATCATGTATGCGCTTCCCTATATCCTCTTCGTCATCCTCTTGATGGTGATCTTCGGCCGCAACGTCTACCTGCTCTTTGCCGCGATCGGCGCGCTGGAATGGCTGACCATGGCCCGCATCGTCCGCGGTCAGACGCTGTCGATCAAGCACCGCGAATTCATCGAGGCCGCGCGAGCCTCCGGGCAGCGGCCGTTCAAGATCATCGTCAAGCACATCATCCCGAACCTCGTCGGCCCGGTGGTGATCTTCGCAGCGCTGACCGTGCCTGAAATTATCGCCACCGAGAGCTTCCTCTCCTATCTCGGCTTCGGCGTGCAGGAACCTCTGACCTCGCTCGGCACGCTGATCGCCGAAGGAACCGACGCCATGGAAAGCATGCCGTGGCTGCTGATCTTCCCGGCCAGCTTCCTCGTGGCGCTGCTGCTCAGCCTGCTCTTCATCGGCGACGGCCTGCGCGACGCGTTCGACCCGAAGGATCGATAGAATGCCTCAGGAAAAAGACATCCTCCTTGAACTCAAGGACTACTCGATCACTTTCGCAACGCCCGACGGTGAGGTGAAAGCGGTCTCGAACATGAACCTCACCGTCCGGCGCGGCGAGCGCATCGCCATCGTCGGCGAGTCCGGCTCCGGCAAGAGCCAGACCTTCCTCGGCGTCATGGGTCTGCTTGCCAAGAACGGCAAAACGACGGGACAGGCGCTGCTCGAAGGCAAGGACGTGCTGTCGCTGAAACCGCGCGAACTCGACCAGATCCGCGGCAAGGACATGGCCATGGTCTTCCAGGACCCGATGACCGCGCTCAATCCATCGCTGAAGATTTCGAGGCAGCTGACGGAACAGCTGGAGGTTCACCGCGGCCTGACCGCGCGCGCAGCATCCGAGGCAGCCCTCGACATGCTGAAACGTGTCGGCATCCCCGACCCGACCCGGCGCTTCCACCTCTATCCGCACGAACTGTCAGGCGGCATGCGCCAGCGCATCGTCATCGCCATGGCGCTGCTCACCAAGCCGAAGCTGCTGATCGCCGACGAGCCGACGACGGCGCTCGACGTCACCATCCAGGCGCAGATCCTCGATCTTTTCAACGACCTGACGGCGGAGATGAACACAGCGCTCATCATGATCACGCATGATCTCGGCGTCGTCGCCGGCCTCGCCGACCGCGTCGCCGTCATGTATGCCGGCCGCATCGTCGAGGAAGCGCCGGTCGACGAACTCTTCGACAATCCGGCCCATCCCTATACGGCGGCGCTGCATGCCTCGATCCCGCGCCCGGACCAGGATGTCGACGATCTCGTCGTCATTCCCGGGCGCCCGCCGAACCTGCAGCACCTGCCGAAGGGCTGCAATTTCTCGCCGCGCTGTTCCCAGGTCCAGGACGATTGCATTGACCGCCCGCCCGCGCTCGAAATCCTGGCGCCGCGCCACTGCGCCGCCTGCTACCATCCGTTCCCGCGTCGCGAGGAGTTGCTGAACCATGGCTGACCGATCGCTTCTGAGGGTCGAAAACCTGACGACCCAGTTCGAACTGCCGGCGAAAGGCCTCTTCAAGCCGCCGGTCTTTCTGACAGCCGTCAACAATGTCAGCTTCGATCTCGCCGAAGGCCGCACGCTCGGCGTCGTCGGCGAATCCGGCTGCGGCAAGTCCACGCTCGGCCGTTCCATCCTGCGGCTGTTGAAATCGCAGAAGGGCCGCATCCTCTGGCAGGGCCGCAACCTTCTCGACCTCAGCGAGGAGGAAATGCGCGCCGCCCGACGCGACATGCAGATCATCTTCCAGGATCCGATCGCCTCGCTCGACCCGCGCATGACGGTCGGAGACATCATCGCCGAGCCGCTCACCGTCTTCGAGCCGAAGCTTTCGAAAGCCCAGCGGCTGGAGCGCGTCCGGGAGATCATGGCCGCCGTCGGCCTGGTGCCCGAAATGATCAACCGCTATCCGCACGAATTCTCCGGCGGCCAGGCGCAGCGCATCGGCATTGCCCGCGCCGTCATCACCAGACCAAAGCTCATCATCTGCGACGAGCCGGTTTCGGCCCTCGACGTCTCGATCCAGGGCCAGGTGATCACGCTTCTGCGCAAGCTGCGCAAAGAATTCGGCCTGACGCTGATCTTCATCAGCCATGACCTCTCGGTCGTGCGCCTGATTTCGGACGATGTGCTGGTGCTTTACCTTGGCAGGGTGGTGGAAGCCGGCGACTGTGCCACCGTCTTCGATCATCCGGCCCACCCCTATACGCAGGCGCTCTTTTCCGCGGCACCGATCCCGGATCCGAAGCTCGCGCGCCTGCGCACCCGCATCCGCCTGCAAGGCGATCCGCCCTCGCCGCTCAACCCGCCGAAGGGCTGCGTCTTCTCCCCCCGCTGCTGGAAGGCGACCGATATCTGTCGCACGGAAATGCCTGCGATCGAGGAAGTTCGCCCCGGCCAGAAAGCGGCCTGCTATCATATGGACAGGCCCTGAATGGCGCGATGGTCGAGTGCCGCAGCCTTCGGATTGATGACAAATCTCACCCCAAAACGTCATCCTCGGCCTTGTGCCGCGATTGTCCGGTTTATGCTGATAACCGCCCCTCACTCTAACCCTCTTCCCGTTTTTGACGGGGAGAGGGGACGTGGCCTGCGAAACGCTGGCGAGGGACGGAAAGGCTGCTGCGTATCCCCTTCGCCCAGTTTACGGGGGTCCGAAGGACGGGTCGAGACCCGTGGCTCGACCCCGGCCGGTGGCGGCAGCCGGATGAGGGGCGCCCTCGCCGATCTCCGAGGCCGGGATGTCGCGTAGGTATTGAGCTCCCGTTCACGTCCCGACCAGCGAAATTGGAATATTACGCCCTCCATTTTGGGGTGAACTATTCCGAAAACAGCCTTATCTCGGAATCTATAGTCTCCGATAACGAAGATTTAGATGCGGATATGCTACCCCTGTCTCTGCCCGATCATGGGCGAGGGGAACGCATATATGAAATCGAAAGTCTCTGGATTGATCGCGCTTGCCGCCGCGGTCATCGCAGCTTCTGCTGTGCCGTCGCGTGCCGAGGATCTGAAATTCCAGCTCACCAACGGGACTGGTTCCATCCTGACGCGCTTCTACAGCTCGCCCACCGGCGTCAACAGCTGGGAAGAAGATGTCTTCGGCGAGAACGTCCTCAATCCGGGCGAGACCGTCAACATCACCATCGCCGATGGCCGCACCGTCTGCAAATACGACATGCGCTTCGAATTCGATGAAAACTCGGACCTCGACACGACCGAAGATACGCAGGACCTCTGCGAGCTTGGCAGCTACACCATCCACGAATAAGCAGCCTTCACCGATATGCCCGTCTTCGCTTGGCCGAAGGCGGGCTTTTCATTCCCGATCGCATCGGCGCTCGCAACATCGGCGCTTGTCACTCCGCCCGGCTCCGCGTATCAGCGGATGAAGCGTCAATTCAAAGCGATAGAGCGCCCTGTTGGTCAGCAGCGCTCCGATGCCGGGAGGATCAGGTGAGCGCAAGACGGTTTCTGTCGATCGGTGAATGCATGGTGGAACTCTCGCAGGCAGGCGATGGCCTGCTGCGCAAAGGTTTCGCCGGCGATACGTTCAACACCGCCTGGTATGCCCGCGCTTGCCTCGGCCCCAATTGGTCGGTCGATTATTTTACGGCGCTCGGCGACGATGCCATGTCGGACGAGATGGCGGCCTTCATCGACAAGGCAGGCATCGGCACCAGCCTCATCCGTCGCCTCAAGGGCAAAACACCCGGCCTTTACATGATCAGCCTGAAGAACGGCGAGCGCTCCTTCAGCTACTGGCGGGACAGTTCGGCCGCCCGCAGCCTGGCCGCCGATCCCGACCGGCTGCGCGAGGCGGTGGAGAGCGCCGATCTGGTCTATTTCTCCGGCATCACCCTTGCCATCCTGCCGCAAGAGGACGCCACGACGCTGCTCGCCGAAATTCGCCGCGCCAAGGCCGCCGGCAAGCTGGTCGTCTTCGACCCGAACATCCGTCCCCGCCTCTGGTCGAGCTACGATGTGATGCACGCGACGATCAGCGAGGGCGCCCGCTCCTCCGTGATCGTCATGCCGAGCTTCGACGACGAGGCCGCCCATTTCGGCGACGATTCCATCGAGGCTACGGTCAATCGCTATCGCACGCTCGGCGCCGTCCATGTCGTGGTCAAGAACGGTGCTGATGGCGTCAGGTTGAATTTCGCCGGGCAGGATAGCTTCGTTCCGGCCGAAAAAGTCGAGACGGTGGTCGATACGACAAGTGCCGGCGACAGTTTCAACGGCGCCTTCCTGGCATCCTATCTGGAAACAGGCGATGCAACCGCCGCCGCCCATTTCGCTGCAGGCGTTGCAGCCCGCGTGGTCAGTGAACACGGCGCGTTGGTGGCAAAGGAAAAGCTTGGCTTGAAGGGCGGCTAAGCCCGCGCACGACGCCAGTATACGAACGCCATTGCGGGGGCGTTCCCGGCTTGTCGGCATTGTCGTCCAGGCAAGGGGGATAAGACGTCAGGACTTGGTCGGCCGATCCGGCTCGCGAACCGCCTCGTCATGATACCAGCAGCTGTCGAGCGCCGCATCGCAGATATCGGCTGCTTCACGCTCCATCAGCCGGGCACGTTCGAACCGGCTGGGAACCCGCGTCGGCTTGACGGGGAACTGGTAGATCGTTGCGGATTCGCGATGGAAACCGGTGGGCATGAAATCGCCTCCATTTCAATTCGGCGCATCAACATCAGGGCTGCGACCATAGCATGATGCACATAGTTTATGCAAGTTGCACAAATTATATGCATACGTATATGATGATTGATCAATATGCTGTCTCTGCCGAGAGCGTCCGCCTAATTGTTCAACACTTCATCACTTCGGGCTAACGCTGAAATTTTCATCTGGTTCCAAGACGGAAAATCGGTTTTCTCCCGGAGGATAGGGTCTCCCACCGCCCAAAATCGGCAGTTATCAAGGAAAGAAAATATGCGCGAGCGGGCTGATTTTCGATTTTTCTTTCGCCGGCAGCCAAACTGGCACGCTACATGCTTCAATAGGTGCATCCCCTGGCGGTTGGATGCGCTGATGCGCCGAGATCGTCTCCGGATTTGCTCACCTTCGTAGCATTTGAGAGAGTCACGATGACAAAATATAAGCTCGAGTATATTTGGCTCGATGGGTACACTCCGGTACCGAACCTGCGTGGCAAGACGCAGATCAAGGAATTCGACGCATTCCCGACGCTGGAACAGCTTCCGCTCTGGGGTTTCGACGGTTCGTCGACCATGCAGGCCGAAGGCCGCAGCTCCGATTGCGTGCTGAAGCCCGTCGCCATCTATCCCGACCCGGCCCGTACGAACGGCGTTCTGGTCATGTGCGAAGTCATGATGCCCGATGGCGTCACGCCGCACCCGAGCAACGCCCGCGCGACCATCCTCGACGATGAAGATGCGTGGTTCGGCTTCGAGCAGGAATACTTTTTCTACCAGAACGGCCGTCCGCTCGGCTTCCCCGAGCAGGGCTACCCGGCTCCGCAGGGCCCCTACTACACCGGCGTCGGCTATTCGAACGTCGGCGACGTCGCCCGCGAAATCGTCGAAGAACATCTCGACCTTTGCCTCGCTGCCGGCATCAACCACGAAGGCATCAATGCCGAAGTGGCCAAGGGCCAGTGGGAATTCCAAATCTTCGGCAAGGGCTCCAAGAAGGCCGCCGACCAGATCTGGATGGCGCGCTACCTCCTGCAGCGCCTGACCGAAAAATACGGCATCGACATCGAGTATCATTGCAAGCCGCTCGGCGACACCGACTGGAACGGTTCGGGCATGCACTGCAACTTCTCGACCAAGTACATGCGCGAAGTCGGCGGCAAGGCCTATTTCGAAGCGCTGATGGCCCAGTTCGAAAAGAACCTGATGGACCACATCAACGTCTACGGCCCGGACAATGACAAGCGCCTGACCGGCAAGCACGAGACGGCTCCGTGGAACAAGTTCAGCTACGGCGTTGCAGACCGTGGCGCCTCGATCCGCGTACCGCACTCCTTCATCAAGAACGACTACAAGGGCTATCTGGAAGATCGCCGCCCGAACTCGCAGGGCTGCCCCTACCAGATCGCTTCCCAGGTACTGAAGACGATCTCGGAAGTTCCGCTCTCCGGTTCGGCTTCCGCTGCAGCCTAACCTCCCAAGCGGCGCCGGCCTCCCCGCCGGCGCCGTCTCTTTTTGAGCCTCCGAGGCTCTCTTCCTCCCGACATAATTGCCGGCTGCACGGCGCTAAGCCTCTGTAAGTGTTCATAGAGCGCTGTAATATTTCCATCATGCTCATGCCTCAAAATAAAGAGGCGGGAATCGCCATTCCGGAACCCCGCTAAGGGGTAGAGCGTTGCCAGATCATCGCAACGCGGATGGAAATCACGACATGCTGCAACGTCCGGCAAACACTCACAGCGGCGAGAGCTGGGCCAAAGCTCCTTCCGCCGGCAATCTGCCGGAACAGCTGGTGATCGTCACCGACGCCTGGCATCCGCAGGTCAACGGCGTGGTGCGCTCGATCGAGAACACCAATCGCGAACTGGCGAAGATGGGCGTCGAGGTGTCGATGGTGACCCCCGAACACTTCAACAGCATCCCCTGCCCCACCTACCCCGAGATCCGCCTGTCGATCGCCAGTTACCGCCGCATCGCCCGCGAGATCGAAAAGCACAATCCCTCCTACGTCCATATCGCCACCGAAGGCCCGCTCGGGCTCACCGCCCGCCGCTGGTGCCTGCGCAAGCGCATGCCCTTCTCCACGAGCTATCACACGCGCTTTCCCGAATATGTTTCCGCGCGCCTGCCGATCCCGCAAAGCTGGCTCTACGCCTTCGTGCGCTGGTTCCACAATGGCGGCGCCGGCTGCATGGTCGCGACACCGAGCCTTGCCCGCGAGCTGTCGGCCCGCGGCATCAAGAACCTGATGCCCTGGACCCGCGGCATCGACGCCGCACAATTCCATCCCATGCCGCTCGAAGAAGAGCCCTTCGGCCTACCCCGCCCGATCTTCATGACGGTCGGCCGCGTGGCGCTGGAAAAGAACCTGCCGGCCTTTCTCGATCTCGACCTGCCCGGTTCGAAGGTCGTCGTCGGCGACGGCCCGGCGCGCGCCGAGCTGGAGCAGCGCTATCCCGGTGTGCACTTTACCGGGGTGAAATTCGGCGAGGATCTGGCCAAAGCCTATGCCCAGGCTGACGTCTTCGTCTTTCCCTCGCTCACCGACACTTTCGGCAATACCATACTCGAAGCGCTCGCATCGGGCGTGCCGGTTGCCGCCTACCCGGTCACCGGTCCCCTCGACATCATCGGCGAAGACAGCGAGGTCGGGGCGCTGGATGCGGACCTGCGCACCGCCTGCCTTGCCGCCCTCTCCGCCTCGCGCGAGAAGGCCCGCGCGCTTGCCATGCAATATTCCTGGGAAGCGGCGACGACACAGTTCATCAACAATATCCGTGCCGCCAATGGCGTGATCACGCCGAAATGGAAGAAGGCCTGGCAGTTCGCCAAGTCGCTTCCGAGAAGCAGAAAGCCCGGCGAAACCGCCGGGCCTCTCCCGTCCTCGGACTGATCGTTTTATTTGTGAAGCGCGCTGCGAAGCGTGTCGTTCGCGACCTTGATCGCACTGCGGACCGCCGGCGTTTCGGTAATCGCATTCAGCAGCACGAAGTCGTGGATCGTACCGTTGTAGCGGATCGAGGTGACTTTGACGCCGGCCTGGGTGAGCTTGCGGCCATAGGCCTCGCCTTCGTCGCGCAGCACGTCGTTTTCATCGGTGATGATGAGAGCCGGCGGCAGGCCGTTGAGCTGTTCGAGCGATGCCTGCAGCGGCGAAGCCGTCGGCTCCTTGCGCTTGGCCTCGTCGGGCAGATAGGCGTTCCAGAACCACTTCATCGCTTCCTTCGTCAGCCAAGGGCCATTGGCGAACTCATTATAGGAACCGTTGTCGAAATTGGCGTCGGTCACGGGATAGAACAACACCTGCTGGCCGATGGCAGGACCGCCGCGCTCCTTGGCAAGAAGCGTCACCACGGCCGCCATGTTGCCGCCGACGCTGTCGCCGGCGACCGCAAGCCTGCTGGCGTCGACCTTGAATTCCTTGGCATGTTCGGCGACATATTTGGTCGCGGCATAGGCCTGCTCGATCGCCACGGGATAGCGGGCCTCCGGCGAGCGTTCGTAATCGACGAAGACGACGGCGGCATCAGCACCGTTGGCGATCTCGCGCACCAGCCGGTCATGCGTGTCGGCATCGCCCAGCACCCAGCCGCCGCCATGGAAATAGAGAATGACCGGCAGCGTGCCCTTGGCATGCTCGGGGCGGACGATCCGCAGCTTAATGCTGCCGGTCGGGCCTGATTTGATGACCTTGTCTTCTACCTTGGCCCCCAGCTTCTTGACATCGCCCTTCTGCGCACCGGCCAGCACATTGCGGGCATCGGCAGGCGACAGCGTATAGATTGGCTTGCCGCCGGCCAGGCTATCGATGAATTTCTGCGTTGTCGGCTCGAGCACCGGGTCGGCAAGCGCGCCGACAGCGGAAGCTGCCAGGAGTGCTGCTGCGGAAACTGCGGTCTTGATGGTCGACATTGTCTTGTCCTCTCGGTTTTTCGATGTTCGTTCTGAACACGGTTTTTATATCGCGCACGATTATTTATTGGACAATTTAAATTTTGGCATACCTGCCATGCATAAACATCGCTTCCGATTATTTATTGCGCGATATAATATCAATCGGTTTTGGAGATGCCCCATGCAGGATCCGCTGAAGCTCGACGATTTCATCTGCTTTGCCGTCTATACGGCAAGCCACGCGCTGAACCGCGTCTACAAGCCGCTTCTCGACACCCTCGGCCTCACCTATCCGCAATATCTCGCCATGGTCGCGCTATGGGAAAAGGACGGCCAAACGGTCGGCGGCCTCGGCGAAAAGCTCTTCCTGGAATCGAGCACGCTGACGCCGCTGCTCAAACGCCTGGAAAACGCCGGCTATATCAGGCGCGACCGCAGCCGCGAGGACGAACGCATCGTCGTCATTCGCTTGAGCGAGGAAGGCGTGCGCCTGAAGGAAAAGGCTATTGGCATTCCCGGCTGCATCGTGGAAGCGAGCGGCCGTAATGCAGCGGATCTCACTCGGCTGCAGGCTGAGATCGTGGCGCTGCGCGAGGCGTTGAATAGGAGCGTGGCTTAGGCGCTAACCCGCACCACCTCGTTCTGACGCACCCCCCTCTGCCCTGCCGGGCATCTCCCCCACAAGGGGGGAGATCGGCAAGACGCACCCTTTTGCCAAGACATCGACCCGGCACCAAGCGGCTTCAGCCATCTGCGGTGGTTGATGAGGGCGAGCAGCCGCTCCCAGCCGATCTCCCCCCTTGTGGGGGAGATGCCCGGCAGGGCAGAGGGGGGTGCCCCAACCACAACGCAAACGAATATTCTAAAAGGCGCCGACCCAGCACCCTAGCCCCTACGTCCGCTTCTTCTTCGACTCGTACGGATTGTCAGGCGAACGGAAATGAATCCGGATCGGCACGCTCGGCATGTCGAAATCGGCGCGCAGCCCGTTGATCAGGTAGCGCGTGTAGGATTCCGGCAGCGCGTCCGAGCGGGTGCAGGAGATCATGAAGGCCGGCGGGCGGGCCTTGACCTGCGTCATGTATTTCAGCTTGATCCGGCGGCCGGAGACGGCCGGTGGCGGATGCTGGATCTGCTGCGTCTCCAGCCAGCGGTTGAGCCTCGCCGTCGAGATGCGCTTGTTCCAGACCCTGTCGGTGTCGATGATCGACTGCATCAGCTTGTCGAGTCCCCAGCCGGTCTGGCCGGAAATCGGCACGGCGCGGATCCCGCGTGCCTGCGGCAGCAGCCGGTCGGTCTTTTCCCGAAGATCGGCCAGCACCGCCTGCCGGTCCTCGATCATATCCCACTTGTTGAAGGCTAGCACGGCGGCCCTCCCCTCGCGCAGCACCAGATCGACGATCTGCAGATCCTGCTTCTCGAAGGGGATCGTCGCATCGAAGACGATGACGACCGTCTCGGCAAAGCGGATGGCGCGCAACGCGTCGGCGACCGAAAGCTTTTCCAGCTTTTCGGTCACACGCGCCTTGCGGCGCATGCCCGCCGTATCGAACATCTTGATGGTGCGGCCGCGCCAATCCCACTCGACCGAGATGGAATCGCGGGTGATGCCTGCTTCCGGCCCGGTCAAAAGCCTGTCTTCACCGAGGAAGCGGTTGATCAGCGTCGACTTGCCGGCATTCGGGCGGCCGACGATCGCCACCCTGAGCGGCTTGGTATCGTCATAGGCGGGCTCTTCATCCTCGTCCTCACCCTCGCCGGCAGTCTCGGAAATGTCGACGTCGGTGACGGCGACATCCTCCTTGGCATAGGCCCGCTCCTCGCCGATCGCCGCGACGATCGCGTCGCGCAGGTCGATCATGCCTTGCCCGTGTTCGGCCGAGATCGGCGTCGGCTCGCCGAGACCGAGCGTATAGGCATCGTAGAAGCCGCTGTCGGAACCGCGCGCTTCGGATTTGTTGGCGACGAGCACCACCGGCTTGCCGCGCCGGCGCAGCATTTCGGCAAGCGCATTGTCGACCGGCGTCAGACCGTTCTTGGCGTCGACGACGAAAAGCGAAAGATCCGCCTCGTCGATCGCCGCTTCCGTCTGCGCGCGCATACGGCCCTGCAGGCTTTCCTCGTCGGCCTCTTCGAGGCCGGCCGTATCGATGATGGTGAAGGTCAGGCCCATCAGCCGCGCATCACCCGGCCGGCGGTCGCGCGTCACACCCGGCGTATCGTCGACGAGCGCGAGCTTTTTGCCGACCAGGCGGTTGAAAAGCGTCGACTTGCCGACATTCGGACGACCGACGATCGCGACCGTGAAGCTCATTCTTTTTCCTTAAGCTTAGCCCTGCGCGGCGGGCGCCTTGCCGGATGCGGTAATGAGATCAAGCATCATATGGGCGCGATTGGCAACATTACGCGGGCTGTCGGCATCGTCGACGATCGACTGGAACCATTGGCGGGCCTGCGCCATGTTGCCGGCCTTATAGGAAGCAAGACCGAGCGCTTCGCGCGCCGAATGGCGGAAGGCGTTGCCCGGCACGGCCATTTCCTCGATCGCGGCCGAAACCTGCTCGTAGGAGCCGTTCTCGATCAGCAGCCAGCCGGCGCGCATTTTGGCGGCGTCGCGCACGGCGGCCGGCACGCTGTTGTCCTTGCCGATCTCGTTGAAGGCGGTGATTGCCGCGTTGGCATCGCCCTTCTGCGCCTGGACGGTTGCGGCCCGCATGCGCGCCAGCACCGGATAGGCGCCATGGCCTTCCTTTTCGAGCTTGTCGAGCGCGGCCAGCGCCTCGTCGTTCTTGTTCTCGTCGGCAAGCTTCATCGCCGCCAAGAACTGATCGCCAGCACCGGAGGAGCGGGTATCGTCCCAATATTCAAAGAGAACCTTGCCGGCAGTGCCGACGACGATCAGGATGGCGACGACGATGATATAGCGGCCGAACCGGCGCCAGACGCCCTTCATCTGGTCGGACCGCAATTCCTCATTGACTTCACGGATGAAGCTGTCGTCGTTGAATGCCATTCTCGTCTCCGGCCGCGGAAATACCCACACACTATGCAGGATGCATATTGTCGGGCCTTCTACTCCATTTTGCCGCGGTTGTAAGGGGGATATGAAAGATTCGTCACATCACGAGCGGCGAAACTCCGATCAACCATTCGTGCAGCTTCCAGATGATCAGCGCCCAGGCGACGATGCCGATGACGATGGCATAGAGATCGTACTTGGCAGAGACGAAGGGCCGGAGCGAAATTTCGCCCGCCCGCTCGCGGCGTTTCAGCGAAATGCGCAGGATCACGCCCCAGGCGAGGAAGGCCGCAAACAGCAGGACCGACGAGGTCTCGCCATTGGCGAGCAGATGCGCCAGCGCCCAGATCTTCACCGACAGCACCATCGGATGTTTGGTCTTCGTGGCGATATGCCCCGCCGGCAGCAGCGAGGCGACGAGACAGATCATCGCGATCAGCATCAGCGTGATCGCGATATGCGCCGTCCAGACCGGCGGATTGTAGAGCATGCCCGTCACCTGACGCGCCTGTCCGAATCCGTAGATCAAGAGGATCAGCGTGAGGATGCTCGCGATCGAATAGCCGGCCCGCCATCCCCGCTCGCCGAGGCTTGCGATCATCGAGCGGCGCAGGCCTGGAGCCACCACCCGCACCAGATGCACGCCGAGAAAAAGTATGATGCCGACGATAAGCAGTGCCATTGCGGTCCCTTCCGTGCAGTTTGTCATGGCTTAGAGCCTTTCCTGGTCAGATTGAAGCATTCTGTTGGCTCAAACGGAGTCGGGTGGTCGATCGGCCGGCGCGCGTCGTAGCAAAGCTCTACGGCCAACGATCAGCCGGCCCGTTTCAGCCAACCCGAAGGGCCGGGCATGTTTCCGCCAGGATCAGAGGCGATCGGCTCGGACGTACCTTGGGGTATGCCGTTCGCCAATCGCCTCTGCCCTGACGAAAACCTGCTCCGGCAGAATGCTTCAATCTGACCAGGAAAGGCTCTAACGGCTGGCGCGAAAAAATACCAGTTGAGACCGCAGCTTCGCCGCAATTCTATCGGAGGGAAGCCGCGAACAAATTGTCGCGGTGTCCATGTCTCGTCCTCTCCTCGCCACCTGTCTGGCTGCCTCGTTCCTTCTGCCTGCAATGGCAGGGGCGTCAGACCGGCCGAAACAACTCGTCATCATCTCCTTCGACGGCGCCCACGACAACGCGCTCTGGCTGAAGAGCCGTGAGATGGCCGCAAAGAACGGCGCCCATTTCACCTATTTCCTTTCCTGCACCTTCCTCATGAACGAGGCGGCGAAGAAGGCCTATCAGGCGCCGCACCAGAAGCGCGGCAAATCCAATGTCGGCTTCGCGCAAAGCGATGACGAGATCCGCGAACGCCTCGGCAATATCTGGCACGCCCATCTCGAAGGCCACGACATATCAAGCCATGCCTGCGGCCATTTCGATGGCCGGCAATGGAGCGAAGCCGATTGGTCGGCCGAATACGCGACCTTTCACGCGACATTGAAAAACGCCTGGAAGAGCGTCGGCCTCGAGGAGCCGGCCGGCTGGCAGGACCTCGTCGATCACGGCATCAAGGGCTTTCGCGCGCCCTACCTTTCCGCCACGGCGGGCGCCGATATGATCACCGCCGAAAAGAAGGCGGGCTTCACCTATGATGCAAGCCTCGTCACCAAGGGCCCAGCCATGCCCGTCGAGGAAGACGGCATCATCCGCTTCGGCTTGCCGCTGATTCCGGAAGGCCCGAACGAAAAGCCGATCATCGGCATGGACTACAACCTCTTCGTCCGCCACTCCAAGGGCGAGGAAGACGCGGCGGACTCCAAGGAATTCGAAGATCGCGCCTACGCCGCCTTCTCTGAAGCCTTCGAACGCCAATACGACGGCAACCGCATCCCCCTCCAGCTCGGCTTCCACTTCGTCGAAATGAACGGCGGCGCCTACTGGCGCGCCCTCGACCGGCTCGTCAGCGACGTCTGCCATCGCTCAGATGTGGCCTGCGTCAGTTATTCGGAAGCGATCCCGATGATCGAAGCACGCGGCAAACTGCAGCAGACGTCGGGGCTGTGACGGTGTTTTAAAAGTGAGGGGTAGTGCCGTTAGCCCCCTCATCCGCCCTAACGGGCACCTTCTCCCCGCTGGGGAGAAGAGGGAATAGGGATGTCGGCGGACATATTCTTAAGCGACGGATAAATACGAGGCGCCGCCTCGAGTCTCTTCTCCCAGCGGGGAGAAGGTGCCGGCAGGCGGATGAGGGGGCCTCACAGCTCACCCGACACTACTATCAATCGAGACCACCTACCGTCCAGAGCTAGACCTCACCCATCCGCATGCACGACACCGGCTTCACGCTCGAGGTAACGCTGATCGATATCCGGCAGCGGCTCGTCGTCGATTGCCGCCTCGAAGGCCTTGAGGCGCTTGTGGATGGAGAGCAGCTCGATGATCGTCGTCCAGGAATTGACCAGATATTGAAACGAGTTGCTGACCTGGCCGAAGGCGGTCGAGATCTGCTGGAAGATACCGTAGGTGATGGTACCCGCCACGATTGTCGGCACCAGCATGAAGACCACGAAGAGCGCGTCCGCCTGGATGTAGAAATAGCGGGCAACGTTGAAATACATGTAGTGGAAGTACATGCGGAAATAGTTGCGTCGAACGTTTTCGAAAAGCTCCCTGACCGTCAGCGGCTGGGCTCGCTCGGCATGGTCTTCGCCATAGACGAGCTCTTTACGATAGGCCGCTTCGACGCGCTGATTGCGGAAGTTCAAACCCGGCAGCTTCACACCGGCGACGGCCAGCAGCAGCGTACCGAATGCCGACCAGAAAAGCGCTAGCCAGAAGAGCGAATTCGCCAGCGGCCCGATCACCGGCAGCGCCGTCACGTAATGCGATAGCGCCAGAAGGATCGGAAGAAAGACCACGAGCGTCATCACCGAGTTGATGAGGCTGATGCCGAGGCCTTCGAGCGTGCTCGAAAAACGCATCGTGTCTTCCTGAACGCGCTGCGAAGCGCCTTCGATATGCCGCAGCTTTTCCCACTTCGACATGTAGAAATTGTTCATCGCCGTACGCCAGCGGAAGATGTAATGGCTCGTAAAGAAGTCAGTCATGATCGATACGAACATGCTGAGAAATGCGATCTGACAGAAAACCCACATCAGGTCGTAGAAATTGTCGACGCTAATGCCGGGCTGCTTCGACAGCGCATTCTGCAGCAGATCGCCGAAGGGTCGGCGCCAATTATTGATCACAACGGTGATCTGCACGCCGAAATAGGTCACGAAGATGATCAGCGCCGAACCCCAGATCGACCAGAGTTTCCAGGGATGGTGCAGCGCCTTTAGATGCCAGAAGCCGCAGAAGACTACCGCCGACAGAAAGAAATAACTGTAGAACCAGACGTTTTCCGGCAGCAGGAAGAAGGAGAGGTCGATCGGCTGCTGATCTTCGGGGACAGGGGTAAAACCGAGAGAGAGGCCGAGACCGGCTGCAAAGAGATACCATCCGGCAATGGAAATCAGGGTCCAAACAACAAGCGAACTAAAGAACGCCTTCGGCTGGGGAAAAAACGAATGAAACACGGGGGGCTTTGCTTTCCTGAACTGTGAGTCTCGGGAGTGTCTTGGAACACTGATTGTGCCGGAAACTAAGGCAGTTCGAAGGAAGCAGCAATGGGCTTGGCCGATTGTTACGCAGATGTAACCGGTTAGGCGATTTTCCTGAGGACCGGCATGACAAGCGCCGCGCAGACGAGAAGTGCGGCGGCGGCGATCACCGTCGGGACGGCGAAACTGCCTGAGCGTTCGGCGATCCAGCCGGCGACAACAGGCCCAACGATCTGGCCGAGACCGAAGGCGGCCGTCATCATCGCTAAAATCCGTCTAGGGCTCTCAGGCGCAAGCTTGCGGCCGATCTGCAGCCCGTAAGCGGTGATCGCCAGGAACGTCGCCCCGAACAGCGCCCCGCCGATGAGCGGCGCTATCGACGCCGGCAGTGCCACCGTCGCCAGCACGCCGGCGGCCTCGACCAGAAGCGCGGCGACATACACGCCGCCGAGCCCGAGAAGCCTCACAAACGGCTTCCAGGCAAACAGCGCCACCGCCGCCGTCAGGCCGGCGATGAACCAGCAGAGGAATTCGACGAAAGCTCCCGTTGCCGACAGGCGGGCGATGGTGACGAGGAAGGTTGCCGTGATCACGTAGCCGAAGCCGAACAGGCCGTAGGACAGCGTCACGAGCACCATCGGCCGGCTCCAGGTGAGCGCCGGCTCCCTGCCCGTCCGCGCCGATTGCGCCGGCGCCGAAGGCAGCAGCCACCAGACGACGACCAGGCTTGCTGCGCAGTAGATCGCCCCACCGATCCAATCGGCGCGCCAGCCGCCGGGTCCGTCGTGAAAACCGAGACCGATCAGCAGCACCATCACCGAGGAAAGCGCAATCCCGGCCCCCGGCCCGCCGAAATGCGCCGCCTGCACATGGTCGTTGCCGGCCGCGGCCCCATGGCTCAGCACGATCGACGAGGTGAAGACCATCGCAAAGGCGCTGGCGAGACCGGCGAGGAAACGGATGGCGGCAAAGACAGCGACGGATTCCGTGCCGGCCATGGCGGCGAGCAGGATTGCGTTGGCCAGCAGTGCCGAGAGCGCCACCGGCCGCTCGCGCCCCGCCGCCCAGCCATAAGCGGCAAGCACGGCGCCCACGAGGTAACCGACAAAATTCGCCGAGGCGATGAAACCCGCATCGGCCGCCGAAAGCGGCACGCCGCTCATCATGCCGGGCAGGATCGGCGTGTAGGAAAAGCGGCCGAAACCCATGGCCGCCGCCATGGCGACAGCGCCAGCGGCGGCTGTGGCGAAGAGATTCGGCGTGGCGTGCTGCGGGCGGGAAAGCATGCAGCGCTTATCGCGCCGCAGCGCCGGGGCCACAAACGACTATTTCTGATCGATCGATCAATTCCACGAAAGATGGATTTTTTCGGTCGCCGCTCTTGAAAGAAATATCTTACGATATATGTTTTACGACATAGTGAACGATATATCCAACGATGAAAGGGAAAACCATGAGAGGTTTCAAAGGCGGCATGTTCGGCGGAGGTTTCCGCATGGGCCGCAAATTCGCAGCCGGCGATCTGCAGCTCGTCATCCTGGCCCTGCTCGACGAGCGGCCGTGCCACGGCTATGAGCTGATCAAGATCCTCGAGGAGCGCTCCGGCGGCTTCTATGTGCCGAGCCCCGGCGTCATCTATCCCGCGCTGACCTATCTTGAGGAAACCGGCCTTGCCGAAGTGGAAAACGAGGGCACCAAGAAGCTCTACCGCATCACCGAGGCCGGGCGCCGCCGCGTCGCCGAAAACCGCGAGATGATCATGCACACGCTCGCCAAGCTCGAGCGCATCGGTGAGAAGATGGCCTATGTGAAGCGCGTCTTCGAAAGCGACCGCCACGGCGCCGATGATGATAACGACGGCGACTTCATGCAGGACGGCGGCGACATCCGCGCCGCCCGCATGCTGCTGCGCTCGGCGCTCCGGATGCGCTATCCCTGGTCCAAACCCGAAGCCGCCCGCATCGCCGGCATATTGGAACGCGCCGCCACGGAGATCCTGCAGGGCGGCAGGCCGGAAACGCGGGGGTGATGAAGGTTGGTGCCGACCTACGGCGCGTTCGAGGAATGCGCCGACATCTAAGAGAGCCTCATCCTGAGGTGCCCCGCAGGGGCCTCGAAGGACGAGGCGGGCGCGCCGACATTGGATGATGCAAGAAGCAGCGTTGCGGCGTGCTTCGAGGCTCCGCCCTACGGGCTGCGCGCCTCAGCATGAGGATCGCTGGAGGATGCCGCGTCCATATGGGTATTGCTGTTGATCGATCGTTGTGGTGGGGAATGTGGAGAGCTGCCGGCGCTCAAGAGAGCCTCATCCTGAGGTGCCCCAAAGGGGCCTCGAAGGACGAGGCGGGCGCTCCCACCGGAAGATAACGGTTCCCTCTACACCTGCACATCCGGCAGGGTCAAAATCACCGGCCCGTTACGCGTTGCGACCACCGTGTGCTCGAATTGCACCGTCGGCGCCTTCGGATCGGCATAGAGCGTCCACGCGTCGTCGCCGCCTTCGGCCCAGGTCGCGCCGAGCGACAGGAAGGGCTCGACTGTAAAGACGAGGCCGTCCGTCATGACGCGCTTTTCCGAAGGGTCCGGCCAGGTGGAGAGTTCGGCCGGCTCCTCATGCAGCGAGCGGCCGACGCCGTGGCTCGCCAGATTGGCGACGAGCGTGTAGCGGTTCTTCTGGGCAAAGGCACCGACGGCGCTGCCGATCTTGGCGAGCGGCTCGCCCGATTTCACCTGGTTGAGCCCCACCCAGAGCGCCCGCTTGCCGTCCCGGCAGAGCCGTTCGATCTTCGGCCTGACCGGCGGCACCGCGAAGGAGGCGCCGGTATCGGCGAAGAAGCCGTCCTTCTCGGCCGAAACGTCGATATTGATGAGATCGCCGGCGCGGATGACGCGTGCTCCGGGAATGCCGTGGGCGATTTCCTCGTTGACGCTGATGCAGGTCGCACCCGGAAACTGGTAGCAGAATTCCGGGGCCGAGCGCGCGCCGGAATCCTCGAGCACCTTGCGGCCGATCTGGTCGAGCTCCAGGGTCGTCATGCCCGGCTCCATCGCTGCCGCCATCACCTGGATGGCGTTGGCGCAGATGCGGCCGATCTCCTTGAGCTTCACCAGTTCGTCGTCGTTTGCGATAACCATTCGTCCGTTCCGGCCTTGCGCAGGGCGGCGGCCGCCGCCTCAGGCTGAGGCTTTCGCCCCTTCATTCTTTTCAGTCAATGCCTTTCTGACGATCGGCGCCACTTTCGTCCCGTAGAGTTCGATGCCGCGCATGATCTGGTCATGCGGCATCAGGCCGATCGCCATCTGCAACAGGAAGCGGTCGTTCTTGAAGAGCGCGTGCTGGGCGATGATCTTTTCGGCGACCGCCTCCGGATCGCCGACGAAGAGCGCACCGTTCGGCCCGCGCGACATGTCGAAATGCGCCCGGTTGGTCGGCCCCCAGCCGCGCTCGCGGCCGATGCGGTTCATCACCTCGGCCTGCGGCCCGTAAAACTGATCCGCTGCCATCTCGGTCGTATCGGCGATGAAGCCATGGACGTTGATGCTGGTCTTCAGCTTCGCCGGGTCCTGCCCTGCCCGGCGCGCCGCCTCGCGATAGAGATCGAAGAGTGGCGCGAAACGGCGCGGCTCGCCGCCGATGATCGCCAGCGCCACCGGCAAGCCGAGCGCGCCGGCGCGCGCCAGCGATTGCGGTGTGCCGCCGACAGCGACCCAGAGCGGCAGCGGATCCTGGAGCGGCCTCGGATAAACGCCGCGCCCGCGGATCGGCGCGCGAAGCTCGCCGCTCCAGTCGACCGTCTCACCGTCGCGCAGCGCCAAGAGCAGATCGAGCTTCTCCTCGAAAAGCTGGTCGTAATCTTCGAGATTGTAGCCGAACAGCGGGAAGGACTCGATGAAGGAGCCGCGCCCCGCCATGATTTCGGCCCGGCCATCGGAAATCAGGTCGAGCGTCGCAAACTGCTGAAAGACCCTCACGGGATCATCGGAAGACAGCACGGTGACGGCGCTCGTCAGCCGGATATTGCTGGTCTTGACGGCAGCCGCCGCCAACGCCACCGCGGGAGCGGACGCCGCATAATCCGGCCGGTGATGCTCGCCGAGCCCGAAGACGTCGAGCCCGACCTGATCGGCAAGCTCGATCTCCTCGATCAGATGCTTCAGCCGCTCGGCCCCTTCCGCTCCCTTGCTGCGGGAGGGATTGGGATTGACGTCCGCAAAAGTGTAAAGGCCAAGTTCCATTGTCCGCATCCCGTTGACTTCAACCTGGAGATAAAGACCGGCGGCAGCGAACGCAAATACAATCTCTGGAACGGAATGTTCGAGAATTTCGATAGGCGGCGGGATGTTTTTGGCTTTGCTTCAACGAACACCAAAAACCCGCCCAAACCACCAATTCGAATCTGAATTCAACGACTTCCGAGCCGCAGTGGAATCATCGTCCAAACGGCCTCACGCCGCACTTGAAGCAGGAGGAACGGCGCGGCATGCGCCGCGCCCAAACGCCTCACATCTTCGCCAGCAGTTCCGCCAGCTGGTCGGCGGCCTTGCCCCATCCCTCGTGGAAGCCCATCTTCTCATGCGCGTCCTTGTCCTCGGCGCGCCAGTGCAGCGCCTTGGCGGTGTATTTCGTCCGGCCGTTGCCGAGCTCCTCGAGCAGGATGACGCCAGTGAAGAAGGGTTTCTCGGCAGGCACCCAGGCCTCGCTATAGGCATCGGTGAAGACGAGCTTCTCGTTCTCGACGACTTCGAGATAGACGCCCTGGTTCGGATAGCGGTTGCCCTCGGGGTCCTGCATCACGACGACGCTGGAGCCGCCGGGGCGGACGTCGAGCGTCGCTTCCGCCACACCCCAGGGGCGCGGCACGAACCACTGCTTCAGAAGCTCCGGATCGGTCCATGCCTTGTAAATCTTCTCGCGCGGGGCGTCGAATTCGCGGACGAGGACGAGTTCATGCTGCGTGCTGGCGGTCATTTCAACATCTCTCCATTTGAGTGAAACCTGTTTCGTATCAGGTTGTTGCAAGGACGTGCGGGACTTCGCCGTTCCGACAGTGCGCCGAATTATTTTACGGCCGGCTGCGCGGCCTCTTCCTGCATCTTGTCGATCTGCCGGCGGATATGGGCCGCCTCCGCCGCCGAATGGGCAAGCGCAATGGCGCGATCGAAGGCTTCTCGGGCCTGGCCGTGGCGGCCGATCTGCTTCAGCAAATTGCCACGCAGCCCATGATAATAGAAATAGCCGTCGAGTTTCTCGCCGAGCGGATCGACGAGATCGAGTGCCGCCCCAGGCCCATGCAATTTGGAAATCACCACCGCCCTGTTGAGCGTGACGACCGGGGACGGCTGGATGCGTTCCAGCGCACGGTAAAGCAGATCGATCTCGACCCAATCCGTGTCTTCAGCCCGTTTTGCCCGGGAATGAACCGCGGCAATCGCTGCCTGCAGCTGATAAGGCCCGGGTTGGCGGTGGCGCAGAGCCTTGTCGAGCAGCGCCAGTGCCTCGTTGATGAAGAGCTGGTTCCAGAGAGAGCGGTCCTGATCTTCGAGCAGCACGATCTCGTCTTCGGCGCTGAACCGCGCCGGCCGGCGCGAGATCTGCAGAAGCATCAGCGCGAGCAGCCCCATCAATTCGGGCTCGGCGGGAAAGATGCGCAGCATCAGCCGCGCAAGCCGGATCGCCTCGTCGCTGAAGGCAGCCGCTTCATGCCTGGGATCGGCCTGGCTGTAGCCCTCGTTGAAGATCAGATAGATCATCGTGCCGACGATCGAAAGCCGCTCCGCCCTCTCCTCGGGGCTCGGCGTTTCGAAAGGCACGCCCGCCTTGGCGACGCGCGCCTTGGCCCGGGTGATGCGCTGCTCCATGGCGCTTTCGGAAACCAGGAAAGCGCGGGCGATCTGCGTCACCGAAAGGCCGGAAACGATGCGCAGCGCCAGCGCGATCTGCTGGGTCGCAGGCAGATCGGGATGGCAGCAGATGAAGAGAAGCCGCAGGATGTCGTCGCGATAGTGGGAATCGTCCAGCCGCTCGGCGATATCGCTTTCGGCATCCTCGGCATCGGAAATCGTATCCTCATCCGGCAGCGCCTGGAGCTTTGAGCGCTTGCGCACGGCATCGATGCCGCTGTTGCGGCCGACGAAGATCAGCCAGGCGGTCGGATCGCGCGGCGGCCCTTTCTCCGGCCATGTCCGGATCGCCCTCAGGCATGCCTCCTGGAACGCCTCTTCCGCGGTATCGAGATCGCGGAAATAGCGCAGCAGCGCGCCGAGCGCCTTCGGTCTGGCGGAGGCAAGCGCGAGGTCGATCCAGGCAATATCGGTCATGATGCAGCATCTCCCGGCCTGAACACGTAGAAAGGCCGAATTTCGTAAGAGGTGGAGCCTGGGTTGACGGCCGATAGCTGTTTCGAGAAGGCGACCGCCTCCTCCAGCGTCTCGAAATCAACCACATAGAAGCCGAGAAGCGCCTCCTTCGTTTCCGCGAAAGGCCCGTCGATGACGAGAGCCTCATCCCTGCCCTTGCGCACGGTCGTCGCCGCCGTCGTCGGCATCAGCCGGCCGACAGGCCCGAGCTTGCCGGCCTTGGCGAGCGGCTCCTGCACCGCGTAAAGCTTCTCCATTACGGCAGCTTCTTCCTCCTTGGTCCAGGCGAAGACGGTTTCCTCATGGGCGTAACAAAGGATTGCGTAAAGCATCGGTCACTCCTCTTTCCGAATGACGAAGGAGTAACCGCTTAGCCGACAGGCCGCATCAAAAAATTATGAACCGACGGGAAGCACCGCTGACCGCAAAACATCCCTCACTAACAAAAATTGTTATTTCTTGTTAGCCGCGCTATAATTCAGGCTATGAGAACCCTGACCATCTCGCTTTCTCCTCAACAAATCGCCCGCCTGCACGACGCGGTCGAGTCCGGAGCCTATGCCTCCAACAGTGAAGTCATTCGCGATGCGCTGCGCCTGTGGGAACAGCGGGAGGAAACCCGGCGGATGGAAATGAGTCGCCTCAAGAAGGCCTATGACGAGGGCATGGCAAGCGGCAAAGGCCGCGAGGTCGATGCGGCAACGCTTTTGGCGGAGTTGAAGGCGGAAACCCGCTCGCGTGGCTAAATCTATTCTCAGTCCGCGCGCCGAGGACGATTTACGCGACATCTGGCGCTCGATCGCTGCCGACAATGAGAGGGCCGCCGACGCCCTTCTCATCCGGATTATGGAAAAGGTGGAGCTTGCCGCGGAGCACCCTCACATGGGTTCACCTCGTCCTGAGCTAAGTCCGACCGCGCGAATTCTGATTGAAGGACGCTATATCGCAATCTACGAACCAATGCCCTACGGCATCTTCGTCGTTGCAGTCGTATACGGCGCCCGCGATGTTGAGAACTGGTTGAGCTGACAAGGATACCCGCCCGTTCCGAAGCAAGGCGGGGCTATATCGCCCTCACCCCTCGCTCAGCGTTCGCTTGACTGCATTCTTCCAACCCTTGAGCTTTGCCGTGCGCACCTTCTCGTCCATGTCGGGCTCGAAGCGCCGGTCCCGTTTCCATGTGGCCGAAAAGCGGTCCCTGTCCGGCCACACCCCTGCCCGGCTGCCGGCAAGCCAGGCGGCGCCGAGCGCCGTCGTCTCCAGGATCACCGGCCGGTCGACCGGGGCGTCGAGCAGGTCGGCGAGCCGCTGCATCGTCCAGTCGGAGGCGACCATGCCGCCGTCGACGCGAAGCACGGTGTCCTCACTGCCGTTCTTCCAGTCCTTCTGCATGGCATCGAGCAGGTCGCGGGTCTGATAGCAGACGGCTTCGAGCGCGGCGCGCGAAAGCTCCGCCGGGCCGGTGTTGCGCGTCAGCCCGAAGATCGCGCCGCGCGCCTTGGCGTCCCAATGCGGCGCGCCGAGGCCGGTGAAGGCGGGCACGAGATAGACCTCCTGCGTCTGATCGGCCTTTTCGGCAAGCGCATTGGTCTCAGCGGCGCTGCCGATGATCCCGAGCCCATCCCGCAGCCATTGCACCGCCGCACCCGCAATGAAGATCGATCCCTCCAGCGCATAGGTCGTCTCGCCGTTCAGCCGGTAGGCAATGGTGGTCAGCAGCCGGTTTTTCGAACGCACCATGTCGGCGCCGGTATTGAGCAGCGCAAAGCAGCCGGTGCCGTAGGTCGATTTCAGCATGCCCGGCGCAAAACAGGCCTGACCGATGGTCGCCGCCTGCTGGTCGCCGGCGACACCGAGGATCGGGATCGCGGCACCGAAGATTTCAGGATCGACCGTGCCGAAATCGGCAGCGCAATCCTTCACCTCCGGCAGCATGGCGGCCGGCACCCTGAGAATGTCGAGCAGATCCTCGTCCCAGGCATTTTCGGCGATGTTGTACATCAGCGTGCGCGAGGCATTGGTGGCATCGGTCACGAAGCTCTTGCCGCCGGTCAGCCGCCAGATCAGAAAGGTATCGATCGTGCCGAAGCAGAGATCGCCCCTGGCGGCCCGCGCCCGCGCCCCCTTCACATTAGCGAGCATCCACGAGAGCTTGGTTCCGGAGAAATAGGGATCGAGGATCAAGCCGGTCTTCTTGATGAAAACCCGCTCCAGATCCTGCCGCTTGAGGTTGTCGCAGTAGCTTGCCGTGCGCCGGTCCTGCCAGACGATGGCGTTCTGGATCGGCCGGCCCGTCTCGCGCTCCCAGACCACCACGGTCTCACGCTGGTTGGTGATCCCGAGAGCGGCTATGTCCTTCGCCGCCACCTTGGCCTCGCGCAGCGCCATCTTGACGGTGGAGACGACCGAATCCCAGATCTCCTCGGGATCATGCTCGACCCAGCCGGAGCGCGGATAGATCTGAGTGAATTCCTTCTGGCCCTTGCCGACGACCTGCATGTCGCCATCGAAAACGATCGCCCGTGTCGACGTCGTTCCCTGATCGATCGCCAGAACATATCCACTCATCAGAGTCTTCCTCGATTATCGTGACAAATCAATAGGACACGGATGCGGGCGAGAAAAGCCATAAAGCGGAATTGCCAGCTTGCCGGCTTTGGGCATAACCTCGCCCGCAACGGTGCAACGCAGCATCGCATGTCAGGAGAAACAGCATGAGCAGATCAGTCGTCGTCACCGGTTCCACCAGCGGCATCGGTCTTGCCATCGCCACCGCCTTTGCCGAAACCGGCGATAATGTTGTCATCAACGGTTTCGGAAATGCCGATGAAATCAAGGCGATCGTCGGGCGGCTTGAATCGGTCTCGAAAGGCCGTGCGCTCTATCATCCGGCCGACATGACCAAGCCCGCCGAGATCGCCGACCTGATCGAAACGGCGGCGAAGACCTTCGGCACCGTCGATGTCCTCGTCAACAATGCCGGCATCCAGCATGTCGAGAAGATCGAGGATTTCCCGATCGACAAGTGGGACCAGATCATCGCGATCAACCTCTCGAGTTCCTTCCACACCATGCGCGCCGCCATCCCGCTGATGAAGGCCAGGAAACACGGCCGCATCATCAACATCGCCTCGGCGCACGGGCTCGTCGCCTCCCCGTTCAAATCCGCCTATGTGGCGGCGAAACATGGTATATTAGGCCTGACGAAAACGGCGGCACTCGAACTTGCCGAGTTCGGCGTGACCGTCAACGCCATCTGCCCCGGCTATGTGCTGACACCGCTCGTCGAAAAGCAGATACCCGATACCGCGAGAGCCCGCGGCATGACCGAGGAGCAGGTGAAGAGCGAAGTCATCCTCAAGGCGCAGCCGACGCGTGAATTCGTCAAGGCCGAGGAGATCGGCGCGCTGTCGCTCTACCTCGCCAGCGAGGCCGCCCGTCAGGTGACCGGAACGCATATCTCGATTGACGGTGGCTGGACGGCGGCTTAACCATTTGGAAAAAACAACCGGGAATATCATGAACGACAGCATCCGCTTCATCCTGAATGGCGAGGATATCGCGCTCTCCGATCTCAGGCCGACCGAGACGCTTCTCGATTTCCTGCGGTTGAAGCGGCGCCTGACGGGCACCAAGGAAGGATGCGCGGAAGGTGATTGCGGCGCCTGCACCGTGCTCGTCGGCCGGCTCGCCGATGGCAAGCTTACCTATGAATCCGTCAACGCCTGCATCCGTTTCTTAGGATCGCTGCACGCCACACATGTGGTGACGGTCGAGCACTTGGCCGGGCGCGACGGCGCGCTGCATCCGGTGCAGCAGGCGCTGGTCGACTGTCACGGTTCGCAATGCGGCTTCTGCACGCCGGGCTTCGTCATGTCGCTCTACGGCCTGTGGCTGACGAAGGAAAAACCCAGCCGCCGGGAGATCGAAAAGGCACTGCAAGGCAATCTCTGTCGCTGCACCGGCTATGAACCGATCGTCAAAGCGGCCGAGCAGGTGAGCCAGATGCGGCCGAGCGCGCTCTTCGACCCGCTGGAGCGCACCCGCTCGGAAATCATCGCGCGGCTCTGGGCCATGCAGGCGAGCGGCACGATCAGGATTGGCAGCGGCGAGGACAGGCTGATCGTTCCGGCCTCTGTCCAGGCGCTCGCCGAGGTTCTCTCTGAGGAGCCCGAAGCGACCGTGGTCGCCGGCTCGACTGATGTCGGCCTGTGGGTGACGAAGCAGATGCGGCGGCTGAGCCCCGTCGTCTTCATCAATCATTTGAGCGAATTGCAGTCGGTCACCGAAAGCGAAGATGGCCTCATCATCGGCGCCGGCGTCAGCTATAGCGGCGCCTTCGCGGCGATCGCCAAAAAGATCCCGGCGCTCGGGCGGCTGATCGATCGCATCGGCGGCGAACAGGTGCGCAATATGGGCACGATCGGCGGCAATATCGCCAACGGCTCGCCGATCGGCGACAGCCCGCCGCCGCTGATCGCGCTCGGCGCGACGCTGACGCTGCGCTCTCTCGGAGGCCAGCGCAAAATGCCGCTCGAAGATTTCTTCATCGCCTATGGCAAGCAGGACCGCAGGCCCGGCGAGTTCGTCGAAAGCGTCTTCGTGCCCTATCCCAAGGGAACCAGCCGCTTCGCCGCCTACAAGGTGACCAAGCGCCGTGACGAGGACATCACCGCCGTGCTCGGCGCCTTCCTTCTGACCCTCGACGACGCCGAGATCGTCACCGACATCCGCATCGCCTTCGGCGGCATGGCCGCGACACCGAAGCGCGCGCCGACGGTCGAGGCCGCGCTGATCGGCAAACCGTGGACGGAAGCCACGATCGAGGCCGCTCGCCCTGCCTTCGATGCCGACTACCAGCCTCTGACCGACTGGCGCGCCACGGCGGAATATCGGCAGCTGACGGCGAAGAACCTGCTGACGCGGTTCTACCTGGAAACGGTAGGCGCGCCGGCGGAGCTGAAGCGGTTCGAGGAGGTGGCGTGATGGAGGCACTAATAAGCACGCCGGGAATGCAAGTTTTGATCGGAGCAGCCGCGCCTTCCTCCTCTCCCTCATTCCTGTGCTCGTCACAGGAATCCAGTGCGCCCAAGTCCTTGGGCGCGGAAGACCCGTTTCGCGGCCTCAGAGAGTCGTTCACCGCGCCGACGCGCGGTGGCTGGATTCTTGTGACAAGCACAGGAATGAGGGAGTGCGAGGCAACCTCATTCCACACCATCACACTCGAAGGACACCGCTAATGGACAAGTCCACCTTCGAAGATCCCAAAGTCGTCATATCAGGCCCCATGCACGGCTCGCTGCGCCATGATTCCGCGCATAAGCACGTCACCGGCGCCGCCGATTACATCGACGATATTCCCGAACCCGCAGGCCTGCTGCACGGCGCGCTCGGCCTGTCCGACCGGGCGCATGCCGAAATCGTCAGCATCGACCTTTCCGCGGTCGCGGCCCATCCCGGCGTCGTCTGGGTCTTCACCGGCAAGGACGTGCCCGGCATCAACGACACCAGTTCCAACGGCAGCCATGACGAGCCGCTGCTTGCCGAAACCTTGGTTCAGTTCCATGGCCAGCCGATCTTTGCCGTCATCGCCGAAACGCGCGAGGCCGCGCGCCGCGCGGCGCGGCTGGCGAAGATCGAATATCGCGATCTCCCGCACTGGCACGATATCGACGGCGCGCTCGCCAATGGCGGCCCGCTGGTCATCACGCCGATGACGCTTCGGCGTGGCGATCCGGAAACGGAAATGCCGAATGCCGGAATGCGGCTGAAGGGCCAGATGCGCATCGGCGGGCAGGAGCATTTCTATCTCGAAGGCCATATCGCCGTGGCAATCCCCGGCGAGGACGACGAGGTCACCGTCTGGTCCTCGACGCAGCATCCGAGCGAGATCCAACATATCGTCGGCCACGTGCTCGATATCCCCTCCAATGCCGTGACGGTCAACGTGCGCCGCATGGGCGGCGGCTTCGGCGGCAAGGAAACGCAGGGCAATCAGTTCGCAGCCCTCGCTGCCATCGCCGCCAAGAAACTCGGCCGCGCCGTCAAGTTCCGCCCCGACCGCGACGAGGATATGAGCGCCACCGGCAAGCGCCACGATTTCCTGGTCGATTACGAGGTCGGTTTCGATACCGAGGGCCGCATTCACGCCGTCGATGCCACTTACGCGGCCCGCTGCGGCTTCTCCTCGGATCTCTCGGGCCCCGTCACCGACCGCGCCCTCTTCCACGCCGATTCCAGCTATTTCTACCCGCATGTGCAGTTGCAGTCGAAACCGCTGAAAACCCACACGGTCTCCAATACCGCCTTCCGCGGCTTCGGCGGGCCGCAGGGCATGCTCGGCGCCGAGCGCGTCATCGAGGAGATCGCCTATGCCCTCGGCAAGGACCCGCTCGATATCCGCAAGCTGAATTTCTACGGCCAGCCGGGCTCAGGCCGCACGCTGACCCCCTACCATCAGGAGGTCGAGGACAATATCATCGCCCGCGTCGTCGAAGAACTGGAGGAAACGGCCGAATACCGGGCGCGGCGCAACGCCATCATCGGCTTCAATCGCGACAGCCGCTATATCAAGAAGGGCATCGCCCTGACGCCGGTGAAATTCGGCATCTCCTTCACCATGACCGCCTTCAACCAGGCCGGCGCCCTCGTCCATATCTATCAGGACGGCTCGATCCATCTGAACCATGGCGGCACCGAAATGGGCCAAGGCCTCTATACCAAGGTGGCGCAGGTGCTGGCCGACAGTTTCCAGGTCGATATCGACAGGGTCAAGATCACCGCGACGACGACGGCCAAGGTGCCGAACACCTCGGCCACCGCCGCCTCCTCCGGCTCGGACCTGAACAGCATGGCGGCCTATGATGCCGCCCGCCAGATCAAGGAACGGCTCACGGCCTTCGCAGCCGAGAAATGGGATGTGGCTCCTTCCGAGGTCGTCTTCCTGCCCAACCGTGTGCGCGTCGGCGAAAGCGAGATCCCCTTCCCCGATTTCATCAAGCAGGCCTATTTCGCCCGCGTCCAGCTTTCCGCCGCCGGCTTCTACAAGACGCCCAAGATCCACTGGGACCGCAAGGCCGGCCGCGGCACGCCCTTCTATTATTTCGCCTATGGCGCCGCCTGCACCGAAGTCTCGATCGACACGCTGACCGGCGAATATCTGATCGACCGTACCGACATCCTCCACGATGTCGGCCGGTCGCTGAACCCGGCGATCGACCTCGGCCAGGTCGAGGGCGCCTTCGTGCAGGGCATGGGCTGGCTGACGACGGAGGAGCTCTGGTGGGACGACAAGGGGCGGCTGCGCACTCACGCGCCATCGACCTACAAGATCCCGCTCGCCTCCGACCGGCCGAAAATCTTCAACGTGCGCCTCGCCGAATGGTCCGAAAACGCCGAAGCCACCATCGGCCGCTCCAAGGCCGTCGGCGAACCGCCCTTCATGCTGGCCATCTCGGTGCTGGAAGCGCTGTCGATGGCGGTGGCAAGCGTGGCGGACTACAGGGTCTGCCCCAGGCTCGACGCTCCGGCAACCCCGGAACGGGTGCTGATGGCGGTGGAGCGGATGAAGCGAGTTTAGGATGCGTCCGGCTGGTTTGTTACAGAACGGGTGGGGTGGGTGTCACCCCCCTCTGTCCTGCCGGACATCTCCCCCACAAGGGGGGAGATCGGCAAAAGGTTGGCTTATCGCTCCCCATCAGCCGTGTCGGAGTAGCAGCGCTTTAGTTGTTTGGGGAAGCCGTCAACCCCATCCAATCTCCCCCCTTGTGGGGGAGATGTCCGGCAGGACAGAGGGGGGTGCCACAGCCGCACACCCATCGGCCATCTTCCCATGAACGACCTCCAAACCTTCCTCGCCGCCCACCCCGACAGCATCTTCGTTGACATCACCGCCACCCAAGGCTCTACCCCGCGCGAGACCGGCGCCTTCATGCTCGTCTCGCTGACCGCGCTGTGGGGCACGATCGGCGGCGGGCAGTTCGAATTCATGGCGATCCACAACGCGCGGGAGATGCTGGCGGGAACCGGCGGCGCGACTGCCATGGATATCCCGCTCGGCCCTGAGATCGGCCAGTGCTGCGGCGGACGCACGCAGTTGCGGTTCCGCCGTCTGACGCCGACGTTGAAAGACGAACTCGATGCGAGGCTTGCCGGCGAGATCGAGCGTCTGCCGGAAGTCTATCTCTTCGGCGCCGGCCACGTCGGTTACGCGCTGGCCGCAGCTCTTGCGCCGCTGCCGCTGTCGGTAACGGTCGTCGAAACGCGGCACGAAGAGCTCGCCAATCTGCCGGCCCCGACGAAGACCCGGCTGGTACCGATGCCGGAAGCGCTGGTGAAGGATATCCCCGCCGGCGGCGCGGTCGTCATCTTGACGCACGACCACGCGCTGGACTTTCTCATCGCCCGTGAGGCGCTGGCGAGAGAGGATCTCGCCTATATCGGCATGATCGGGTCAGCGACCAAACGCGCCACCTTGGCAAGCTGGCTTTCCCGCGAAGGCGGCGAACGGGGCTGGATGGAGCGGCTGACGCTGCCGATCGGCGGCGCGGCGGTGAGGGACAAACGCCCCGAGGTCATCGCCGCCATGACCGCTGCTGACATCCTGACGGCGCTGGCGGCCTATCGCTTACAGGCGTCCTCGTAAAACGGATCGCGTCCATCGAGAAAGCCAAGATCGCGCTTGACGCGATCAGGCGCGGCATCGAGATCGAGGCGAGGCAGCCGGCAGAAACGGCCGACCAGCCGTCCGGCAAGACGCTTGAACACACCGATGCTCGGCTGCGAGCGCTTCTCGTCGATAGCAAAGCAATCCATGACATCACCTCGTCCGTTTGATGGTATGAGTAGCAGTTTGCCGGCAAAAATGCTGCAATTCCAATCGAACGACCGTCTGCCTGCATCAAGAGAACTTATCCATGAAACTCTCGAAACAGTTTCCGCTGAATGCGCTGCGCGTCTTCGAGGCCGCCGCCCGGCTCGGCAGTTTCACCAAGGCCGGCGATGAGCTCGGCATGACGCAGACCGCGGTCAGCTATCAGATCAAACTGCTGGAGGACAATGTCGGCGAGCCGCTCTTCCTGCGCCGTCCACGCCAGATCGCATTGACGGACACCGGCGAGCGGCTGGCCCCGAAAGTGACCGAAGCCTTCGCCATGCTGCATGACGCGATGGCGACGGCGCGCGACAGCGTCGAAGGCACGCTCGCCATCAGTTCGACCCATACTTTCGCCTCGAAATGGCTGGCGCCGCGCCTCGGTTCCTTCCACCTGAAGCATCCGGCGATCGCGGTACGCTTTCAGGCGACCTCTGATATCATCGACTTCGCCCGTGAGCAGATCGACGTCGGCATCCGCTGGGGCGACGGCAACTGGCCGGGGCTGGCCCTGCACCGGCTGATGGGCCTGGAATTCACGCCGATGCTGAGCCCGAAGCTGGCGGAAGCGGCCGGCGGCATCCGGGAGCCGCGCGATCTGCTGAAGTTCGATCTTTTCGACGCCGGCGATATCTGGTGGAAACAATGGTTCGAAGCGGCCGGCGTCACGGAGACGGATCTCGACCGGCGCCCGCGCAACCAGCTGGGATCGCAGGCGATGGAGGCCGATGCGGCGATGGCCGGCCACGGCGTCGCCATCCTGCACCCCGCGTTCTATGCAGCCGAGATCGCGCTCGGCCGGCTCTACCAGCCTTTCGAGCTGACGCGCAGCGACGGCAAGGCCTATTGGCTCGCCTATCCCGAAAATCGCCGCAACGTGCCGAAGATCAAGGCCTTCCGCAATTGGATCCTCGACGAGATGAAGGCCGCCGGGAATTAAAGCACTACGACCCGGGAGAACTCACCCCGGGCCTGACCAGCGACGGTTTCGGCTTCAGAAGCCCATTTCCGGGGCGTAGAAGCAGCGCGGCGTGTTCTCGTTGGGGAACAGACAGAGGTGATAATCGCCATCGCCGGATTGCATCGCCTTCGTCATAGGCAGCAGGAAGACGTGCGCATGCGTGACCAGCCGGTGGTCGCCCGGCATCAATGTCACGCGATATCCGTTCGGTGTCACCGCCACGGTTTTGGACGGAATCATCTGGCAATCGCCACTATGACTGTCGCCGTTGCAACAGTAGGGGTCATAACTCCACCCCGAAGGTGCGTCGTGAGCTGTCGCCAACGATGCGTATGCCACCATCAAACACGTCAGAATGCTGCGCATGGGCATCTTCTCCGTCGATGAATGCGCCGCCGATTTTTCCAACTGTTCTTATGTCATTCCGGCGGCCTGCAACCTAACTGTATCCGCTCATGATAGTTTCGCGATCTGCTAATTTAGCAGATCCAGTATGAGACAGTAATACTGCATGGTCTTCTCGGCAGCTTTTAGGCACATGACAATAGATCGCCGATGAACCGATCCTATAGAGCGCGGTGATCATGCCATTGCTGCCTGAGGATCGCCGCGGCCGAAACCGGGGCCCCGTGCGGTTCTTCAATCTCCTCTTCCCTCCCCGCCAAAATTTCCGCAATGTCACGAGTCGGAGGAAGATAGGGGAACTCGATGTATGAATATGCCATAGCATGGGAATGGCTGGCCTTCGCGGCGCGCTGGTTCCATGTCATCACCGCGATCGCCTGGATCGGATCGTCCTTCTATTTCATCGCGCTCGATCTCGGACTGGTGAAACGCCCGCATCTGCCGCCCGGCGCCTATGGCGAGGAATGGCAGGTCCATGGCGGCGGCTTCTATCATATCCAGAAATATCTGGTGGCGCCCGCACAAATGCCGGAGCACCTGACCTGGTTCAAATACGAAAGCTATTTCACCTGGATCTCCGGCTTTCTCATGCTCTGCATCGTCTATTACGGCGGCGCCGACCTCTTCCTCATCGACCGGCATGTGCTCGACATCACGCCGCCGGTCGCCATCGCGATCTCGCTGGCATCTCTCGCTTTCGGCTGGCTCGTCTATGACCTGCTCTGCAAATCCCCGCTCGGGCGCAACACCTGGGGGCTGATGGCGGTGCTCTATGCCGTGCTCGTCTTCATGGCCTGGGGCTATACGCAGCTTTTCACCGGCCGCGCCGCCTTCCTGCATCTCGGCGCCTTCACCGCGACGATCATGTCGGCCAATGTCTTCATGATCATCATCCCCAACCAGAAGATCGTCGTTGCCGATCTGATCGCCGGCCGCACGCCCGATCCGAAATACGGCCAGATCGCCAAGCAGCGTTCGCTCCACAACAACTACCTGACGCTGCCCGTCATCTTCTTCATGCTGTCGAACCATTATCCGCTCGCCTTCGGCACGGCGTTCAACTGGGTGATCGCGGCGCTCGTCTTCCTGATGGGCGTCACCATCCGCCACTGGTTCAACACCACCCATGCCAGGAAAGGCCGGCCGACCTGGACCTGGATCGTCACCGTCATCCTTTTCATCCTGATCATGTGGCTTTCGACCGTGCCGAAGCTGTTGACGGGAGAGACGGATGCGGCGGCAGTGGCGCCCGCCTTCCAGCAATTCGCCGGCGATCCGCATTTTCCCGCCGTCAAGCAGCTGGTTTCGACGCGCTGTTCCATGTGCCATGCTGCCGAGCCCGCCTATGAGGGCGTCGTGCGGCCGCCGAAGGGCGTGATACTCGAACACAACGCGGAAATTGCCGCCCATGCCCGAGAAATCTATATACAGGCGGGGCGCAGCCATGCCATGCCGCCCGGCAACGTGACCGATATGACGCCGGACGAACGCAAGCTGCTCGTAGCCTGGTTCGAAAGCGCAGTCGAAGGCAAGAAACAATGACGACAACACTCCTGCGCGGCCGCCTGCTTTCCTTTCATCGCGCGCCGCTGAGCCTGGCCGACAGCCAGAGCTATCTCTACGAGGAGGATGGCGGCCTGCTGATCGAAGACGGGCTGATCGCCGCAGCCGGTCCCTATGCCGACGTCAAGACGAAGGCCGCCGAAGGCACGGCCGAGATCGACCATCGCCCGCATCTGATCATGCCCGGCTTCATCGACATGCACCTGCATTTTCCGCAGATGCAGGTGATCGCCTCCTATGCCGCCAACCTGCTCGAATGGCTGAACACCTATACCTTTCCCGAGGAATGCCGCTTCGTCGAAAGCGCGCATGCCGAGAGGATCGCCACGCATTTCTACGACGAGCTGATCCGCCACGGCACGACGACGGCGGTCGCCTATTGCTCGGTGCACAAGACCTCCGCCGACGCCTTCTTCGCCGAGGCGATGAAACGCAACATGCGCATGGTCGGCGGCAAGGTGATGATGGACCGCAACGCCCCGCAGGGCCTGCTCGACACGCCCGAGATGGGCTACGACGAGACCCGCCAGGTGATAGCGGACTGGCACGGCAAGGGCCGCAACCATGTCGCCATCACCCCGCGCTTCGCCATCACCTCGACCCCGGCGCAGATGGAAGCGACGTCAACGCTAGCCCGCGAATTTCCCGACCTGCACATCCAGACGCATCTGTCGGAAAACCACGACGAGATCAAATTCACCTGCGAGCTCTATCCCGAGGCGACCGACTATACCGACATCTATGCCCGCTACGGCCTGCTCGGGCCGAAAAGCCTCTTCGGCCATGCCATCCATCTCTCAGAGCGCGAAGCCGATGTCATGAGCGAGACGGGTTCGGTCGCCATCCATTGCCCGACCTCGAACCTTTTCCTCGGCTCCGGCCTGTTCCCGCTGAAGGCGCTAGCGCGCCGTGAAAAGCCGGTCCGCATTGGCGTCGCAACCGATATCGGCGGCGGCTCCAGCTATTCGATGCTGAAAACCATGGACGAGGCCTACAAGATCCAGCAGCTGCTCGGAGAACGGCTGAACCCCCTGGAAAGCTACTACCTGATGACGCGCGGCAATGCCGAGGCACTGTCGCTGGCCGACCGGATCGGCACGCTGGACGCCGGCACCGAAGCCGACCTCGTCGTCCTCGATGCGGCCGCGACCCCGGCCATGGCGCTGAAGCTGGAAACGGTGAAGACCCTGTCCGAGGAGCTCTTCCTCCTGCAGACAATGGGCGACGACCGGGCGGTCGCCGAAACCTATGTGGCAGGCGTTGCGTTGAAAAAGACCCTCCGAGCGAACTTGCAAAAATCCGCCGATCTTCCCATAGTTTGATGAGGAGAAACCTCATGGACCTGACTGTTTCATTGCCGGATGAACTGGCGAGCGACATCAAGAGAAAGATCGATTCCGGCGGTTACAGCTCTTCGAGCGACGTCGTGAGCGAAGCCCTGCGGCTGCTTGAGGAGCGCAACAGTGCAAAAGCCCGCGAAGTCGAACGCCTGCGGAATGCGTGGCGCGATGGAATGCAAAGCGGAGATTTCGCCCCTCTGGACATCGATGCCGTGAAGGCCGAAGGGCGCCGGCGGTTTGCCGCATCCAAAGCCTGATTGATGGCCGCGGTTTTTTACTCGGGCCGAGCCGCTCGGACATTCTGGACATTTGGCTGTGGATCGCCGGCAGCAGCGGCCAGCCGATGGCCGATACCATCATAGACGTAAGCGGTGTTATGGACCCATCTTCCGGATCAGCGTGTGATTGTTGATGTTGTTGCCGAACGGGGCTTCGACATATGACGACATGATTTACACACAGCACCAGTTCAGACGTGCCGGCGCAGCGGTTTAAGGTTTTCACGGAAACTGGACGTAGCGCGATTGGAGCGCTGCTTCAGCATCCTGTGGAACTGATATGCGCATGTAATTTCGCTTCAGGATTTCGACAAAACATCGGACATACCGTTCGAATGGAAGCGCAAGTCTGTTGCGGCTGCGGATCAAAGCGGAGGGGTCAATGCCTCGTCATCGAACTTCCGGATTTCAATTACTCCCAGTCCGAACTTAAGCTTGACTCCCCACGGCCCAATTCGCATTTTTGCAATTCGTCCATCGTCATGCGTAATCCAAAAATCCACTTTAGAGACCTGGGTTCCCTCATGACGGATAGCTGAATAGTGCTTTGCTGCGATATCCAGGTGACTTTCATCACCTTTAAATACACAGTCAGTTATTTTTGGACCAAATCGGTCCGCTGGAACCCACTTTGCCTGTGGGTAACGGATCCATTGCTTTCGCGTTGAATCTTTTAGATAATTAATACCTAACTGGGTTCGCAAATCGGCAGTGAACACTAAAGATCCATCGTCCTGCTCGGCATAAGCCGTCACGCTCGACCGGGTAGCGTTCATGGTTGCCGCGTATGCGAAGTTGACGATTTTACAAGATGGGTCTTCGCCATTGTCACTGTTAGCTTTCGCCGGTTGAACTGCGCTAATGACGACCAAGGTCGCTCCCGCCAATCCCATAAAAAGTTCAGAGATGCACTTCATCGATCGCCCCTATCTTGACGGCCTCATCATGTAATCAGATGACTCTGATGCAAAGCTAGAATGAAGTGCAAATGATTGCGCTGCATTTCAATTACTCAGGTATCCGCCGAGCATGAATCGACGATACGGACGGAACTAGCTGCGTTAAAGATCCCAGTCAGGAAAATGAAGGTGGACAGTAAGCGGTGTCCCGGTCGCGCCTTGACCAAGATGCTTTATGGATGCGGGAGTTCGTCTAACGATACGGGCGCGGCAGCAGCGGTCATGCCTCCTGATTTGGTTCCCCCACGCGCTTTTCCCATTCCGCGTTTTCCTGAACGTAGGCCGCCACGACTTCGTAGATAAGATCACCTTCCAAGACATCCTCGTTTCCAACGAAACGAGACATTTCGACATGGCCGTCTTCAAATATAGAAAGCTCGATGCGCTCACCTACAAGGGTGGCATGCACATCAATCGTATCCTCGCGATATCTATTGAGCATATAGCGGATACCAGCTTCATCGAAGAGCCGCAAAATTCTGAAAATCGGCGACGTCATGGGGCTCGCCTTTCTATCTCTCATAGAGTGACGCGGATAAGCGTATCTCGACAGCAAATGTCTGCAAAGGGGAGATTGAGGGGTAGTTCCACGGCAAGAGACCTTCAATGTGGCTCTGCTTGTGACCATTAACGATGGCGGCGAGCGTCCTAGCTAGGTAGCCAAACGGATCGACAGTATTGAGCTTTGCAGGTCTCTATGAGGGACGCGATGGCCGCCCAGTTCTCCGCTCCGGCGTCGTGCCCGGCGAAGAGAGCATTCTTACGGTTCAGGGCTATCGGTCTGATGGCTCTCTCGACGGTGTTGTTGTCGATCTCAATGCGCCCGTCAGTCAGGAAGACACAGAGCCCATCCCAGTATTTGGCGATATAGGTGAGAGCTTCGCCGAGCGGCGACTTGCCTGCGACACGGGCACGATTTGCGTGAGCCAGGTCCGCTTGTCTGCGATCAAAGGCGCTGACCGTGCTTGCCTTCCGTCCAAACCCGAACTCGGTTTGATGGAAAGATCATGGCGAAACCGCGCAGGCACGCGCGACAGCGGCGATCCGGGCAGCAGACGCGCTTCTTCCAGTGGTTGAAAGATGGCTTGTTCTTACTCCTGCGATAGCACTGCCGTTCATATCGTGTGCGTCATCGATGGAGCCAGCGACCTTCGCGATATTGGCTGGGAGGGATAATCGCTTTTCCGCATCGCCGCCGTTGAAGACCTTCGAATTCCCCTCACTCTCCCACGAATTCCATGTTACGCCGGATCGCCGAATTCCGATGTGAAGGTTCATTCATGGCCACTCCGCTCACCATTGCCGATCTGAAAAAGCTCGCACAGCGCCGCGTGCCGAAGATGTTTTTCGACTATGCGGATTCGGGCGCCTGGACGGAATCCACATATCGGGCGAATGAGAGCGATTTCAGCCGGATCAAGCTGCGCCAGCGGGTGTTGGTCGATATGACCGACCGCACATTGGAAACGACGATGATCGGCCAGAAGGTGTCGATGCCCGTGGCTCTCGCGCCAACCGGCATGACGGGCATGCAGCATGCCGATGGCGAGATGCTGGCAGCGCGCGCGGCGGAAGAATTCGGCGTTCCCTTCACGCTGTCGACGATGAGCATCTGCTCGATCGAGGACGTCGCATCGGTGACGACGCGCCCCTTCTGGTTCCAGCTCTACGTGATGAGAGACAAGGATTTCGTTCTCGGCCTCATCAACCGCGCCAAGGCCGCCAAATGCTCCGCGCTGGTGCTGACGGCCGATCTGCAGATCCTCGGCCAGCGCCACAAGGACCTGCGCAACGGCCTGTCGGCGCCGCCGAGATTCACGCCGAAACATGTCTGGCAGGTGGCGACGCGGCCCTTCTGGTGCCTTGATATGCTGAAGACGCAGCGCCGCAGCTTCGGCAATATCATCGGCCATGCCAAGAACGTCTCCAATATCACCTCGCTCGCCGCATGGACGCATGAACAGTTCGATCCGCGGCTCTCCTGGGCCGATGTTGCCTGGATCAAGGAACAATGGGGCGGCCCGCTGATCATCAAGGGCGTTCTCGACCCGGAGGATGCCAGGGCAGCCGCCGACACCGGCGCCGATGCGATCATCGTCTCGAACCATGGCGGCCGCCAGCTCGACGGCGCCCCCTCCTCGATCAATATGCTGCCTGCGATCGTCGATGCCGTCGGCGATCGCATCGAAATCCATCTCGACGGCGGCATCCGCTCCGGCCAGGACGTGCTGAAGGCCGTGGCACTCGGCGCGAAAGGCACCTATATCGGCCGCCCTTTCCTCTACGGGCTCGGCGCCATGGGCAAGGAGGGCGTCACGCTGGCGCTCGCCATCATCCGCAAGGAGATGGACATCACCATGGCGCTCTGCGGCAAGCGCGACATCAACGACGTGAACGCGTCGATCATATCGAGACAAGCCTGAAACAGAGAAATCGGCACCGCCTGAACGCGCCAATGGCGGGCAAGCCCTGCCGCGCACGCAACGGCATGCTGCTCAGCCCGGCGGCTGTCCGCCGCTCGCATTGAGCTGAAGGATCGCGAAAATCACGAGAGAGAGGACGAGCGCAAGACGCTGCTGCCAGACGATGCGGCGCGATCCGGCAATCCGCTTCTCCAAGCCACGCGCCGTCCCGTCAGGCTTGCGAAGCTGCATCCGGAACAGCAGGTCGTCTACGGCGGCAAGGCCGGCGGCCTCCGTCTCGTGGCTCGACGCGAGGCGAAACAGCAGCGCGTCGAAGAGGAGATGGACCGCCAGCGCCAGCACGATCCCGCAGAAATCGAGCATCAGGAGCCAGCCGAGCGCCGGCGCGAAACCCCGATATCCCGCGGTGACCGGGCCGGCGATCAGCGGCAACAGCGCTGCCAGCCCGCAGAACATCGCATTGCGGCCGAGATTTCGCGCCGCCGCGGAGGCCGCGGTTTTCCACTGCGTCATGGCGAGCCCTCGGTCACGGCATAGATCGTTTCCGCGGGCAAATAAACACGCCGTCCCGCGCGTTCGATCAGCTGCAACGCTTCGGCTGGATTTTCGCAACGCCGACTGATGACCAGCCAGCCTGCGATGACGCAGGCGCTGCGCTGGAAGCCGAGCGCACAGCAGACGAGCACCGGTCCCTGGTGGCGCACAGCTTCGATGACATCGGCCGCGGCTCGCGCCTGGACCTTGTCGAGGCCGGTAAGATCGAGGGCGGGAAAACTGCACCAGCGTGCAAGCGTCCCGTTCGGGCGCTGAAGTTCGCCGGTGATGTCGATCACCGTGGCAAAACGGTTGGCCTCGTCGCGACGCGGAAAACGGCCGAGATGGACGCCATCGGCGATCACTACCGATGCCGGCATTTTGCGCGTCCAGAGCCAAACATTGATAATGGCGCCGAGCCGGTAAGGCGCCAGGAGCCAGCGGCTGGCAAGCGCGGCCCGGCCATCGGCACGTTTCAGGAATATCTGCGGCCCGGCGCCGAAATATCCGACGGCGACGATTGCCAGGGCAACGGCCGGCCAGAGCAACAGAAGTGCAGCGGGCGATAGAGAGGTGCAGAGCGCCGCAAGGCCGAGAAACGCGACGGCACCGCACAGATAGCAGAGGCCGAGACGGCGCGACTTCGGATCGCCGCTCAAAGCAAAATTCGCAAGAGGGGAACCGGCATCGCGCGGAAAAAGCCAGGCGGCAAACAGACCGAGCAGGATGCCGGTCGGTATGTCCATGACGTGATGCTGCCACGTCGTCAGCACGGAGGCGCCGATCAGGAAGCACCAGAAGTGCCAGACAAGCCGCGCCCGGCGCGGCAACCGGCCGCGCAGATGATCCCAGATCACCACCAGCAGCGCGACGTGCAGCGATGGCGCCTGGTTGAACGGTTTATCGAAACCGCCGAGGACGGCGAACATGAAACCGGGCAGGCCGCTGGTGGCCGGCCGTACGAAGGTTGCTTCGAGCGGAAACGCGATAAAGCAGGCGATCGCTATTATCTGGATCGTCAGATAACGCCTCGCGAGCATATCCACATCGCGCGGGGTCGTGTTGATGAACAGGCAGAGCGCGTAGAACAGGTTGATCGACCAGTATGGAACGATCGTCCATGCGAGGAACGGAATGGCGCTTTCCCATCCAAAGGCGATGTTCGGCACATCAGCGCGTTGCGATGCCAGCCAGTTGGCACCGCCATAGGTCAGATAGAAGAACGGCGCCAGGAAGACGAGCCAGAGCGCCGCCCGCTTCGCGACCGGCCCTGCCTGGGAAAGAGTGGAACCTGCCTGCCCCAACGGCTTGCCCTCAAATTCTTTCCGCCAGCGAGACGGTGAAAATGCCCCACTGGTCGATACGCTGTTCGATCTTGCGGAAACCGGCTGCGGCGACCAACTGGTCCATTTCTTCCTGCGTCCGCCGCCGCATCACCCATGCCTGACCGCCACGGTGGGAAGTGAGCGCGCGGGCAATCATCTCCAGTTGCGGATGCCATGGCTGGTTGGTGTAGACGAGCAGACCACCGGGCTGCATCGCGCGGGCGATCCCGTCGAGCGAGGCGGCGATCATCGCATTGTCGGAAAAGAGTTCATACAGGCCGGAGACGATCGCCAGATCCGGAGCCGGCGTGATCGCAGCCAGCCCCTCGCCGTCAAAGGCATCCTGCTGACGGAAGCTCACGAAATCACCCAGTCCACGCGCGGCGATGCTGTTGCGGCCGGCCTCGACGTTGATCGGGGAATAATCCTGTAGCCGCGCGCTATCGGGACGCACGGCAGCCGTTTCGATAGCATCGAGGACATAACGGCCGTGCCCGGCCGCGATGTCGAGCATATGGGTGCTGCGGCCGGCTGCTTTCAGGCGCTGAAGCCCGTGGTCGATCAGTTCCTGCAAATGCAGCTTGCGCTGCCTGATGCCGCGCCAGCCGATCGCATCGAGAAACACGTTGTCGATCAACCGCCCGCCGGGACCGAGCCCGCGCGGCTGGTTTTCGTATACGTAATCGAGCGTCGAGCCGGAATCGAAACCGGTCTTGACGCCGGTCTTTATACCTTCCGACACCAGCGCGCCGAGCCTGATGTTGAGACGGCTGAGGGCCCAGTAGATGCCGCGCGGGGACATGGCGTCCAGAGGGCTCGCGAGCCGGTCGGCCTCATCCTTGGTATAGCCCTGGACATGGGCGGTGCGAAGATCGGCAGGCGCCCGAGGCTCGGCGAACCGCGCATCGATAAAACGGCGGACCTCGGCGAGCGCAATCGCGCGGTCCTTCTCGCCCAGTGTGTCGTGATAGAAGCCGGGAAGCACATGCCGCTCCTTGATGCGGCTGCCGAGGTTTTCGTAGAACCGGTGCTGCGGCGCATGTCGCACCACCCAGTCGCTGCCGGAGATCAGCAATTGGGTCGGAACGGTGATGGCGCGGGCGTCGTCGACGACGCGGGCGGCCGCTTCATAAAGCTGCAACAGAATGTTGGAGGCGATCGGCCGGGTGATCAATGGGTCGGCCTCGAAGGAGGCGATGCGCTCCGGATCGTGCGTCAGAAACCTCGCCTTGACATAGGAATCGACGAAGAATGTCCCCTTGAGTTTTTCCCAGAGCGCAATGCCTTCCCTTGCAAAAGGCACGTAGAGCTTGACGCTGAAGGCCGGCGAGGCGAGCACGAGCGCTCGGATTTGCGGCGCATAGTCATGCATCCAGGTGGTGGCGAGGACCGCGCCGACGCTCTGGGCAATCACGGCGATGTTTTCGACGGCAGTTCCGCTTGTCTCGCTGACATGGCGGACGAAGCAATCGAGGTCGCGCACCGACGCAGCGAAGGATGGCGAATAGCCGCGCTCTCCCGGTGAGCGCCCGTGGCCGCGCGCATCCCAGGCGTATAAGGCAAAATTATCGAGACCGAGTTCAGTGGCGAGATGCGCGACCCGACCGCTATGCTCGTGGCCGCGATGGAGAAGAATGATGGCGCCCTTCGGTGAAGTGCCGGTCGCAGGCCACATCCGATAAAAGAGTCGCGTCCCATCGTGCGAGACGAATTCGGATTCATGCATCGGTCTCGCCGTCGATGACGGTTGCCCACTATCGGCAGTTTGCAGCACGGTCTTCTCCAGTTCTGATCGGTGGATGAGTTGCAACCATTAGCGGAACACTGATTTGCATTCATTGCAAAAGTCTAGTCGCAAATGTAAGCCCTATACGAGAACCGACATGAAGTATCGGCTCCCCGCAAGTACGACGATCTGCACCGCCGGAGCTGGGATAGATTTTTCTGATGCCACGAAACTCCACTGAGGTAGCATGTCTGTTTATCAATTGAAGTCCCGGTTTCAGAATATCCTTCGCCCTCTGGTACGCGCGCTGGCGGCGCGAGGTGTCACCGCCAATCAGGTGACATCGGTTGCTGCCGCCGTCTCTGTTGCACTTGGCCTTTTTCTCAGCATCGTTCCGCTTCCGCAGTGGTTCCTGATGGTGCCTGTCTGGTTTCTCTTGCGCATGGGCCTCAATGCGATTGACGGCATGCTCGCGCGCGAACATGGGCAAAAGAGCATTCTGGGCGCTTATCTCAACGAGATCGGTGATGTCGTCTCGGATATCGCCCTGTATTTGCCGTTTGCACTGATCGATCCGAACGGCCTGATGCCGGCCATGGCTGTCATTTTCCTCTCGGTGCTGACGGAATTTGCCGGCATTCTCAGTCAAACGGTCGGCGCCAGCCGGCGTTACGACGGGCCGCTGGGCAAGAGCGACCGCGCGGTGCTTTTCGGCGCGCTCGGCGTCTTTGTCGCGGTTGGCGGCACTTTTGCAGCATGGACCCTGTGGCTCTGGGCAGTGGTGGCACTCCTTCTCCTATGGACGATCATCAACCGTATCAGCGCCGGTATTCGCGAGGCGCGTACGGCGGGCCGATAGGAAACGGAGCCGATCCGGAACGGTGTCGAACGCTGCTTTTACGAATTGCTTGTAATCGCATCTTGTGATCCCTCCTCCTTCCAACGACAAGTTCAACAAAGGTTGTATTTTTCGCACGCAGCCTCTTGAAAGCACAAAAGCGGTGCTTTATGTTTTTATTCATGGCAATCACGAACAAGACACCGCATCCATCGCTGCTGCGCTACATGCTGGCGCCTGACGATCAGGCCCGCCAAGCGCTTGATGACACGATTGCCGCCTATCGCAGGATGACCGACATCCTGACCGAACTCGTCGACGACAAAGCGGGCGCCAATCTCGTCGTCCTGCATGATCTCGCCTATGAAACCGTCCGCGAGCAGACGGGCTTGCCGGCGCGGCTCGTGACGCTCGGCCTTCGCGATTTCGCCGCCAATCGGGGCGTCATCCCCGAGCCGCTGCAGCTGCCGCTCGACGAAAAGCTCTTCGCCATAAAAGGCCCCTCGGACCTGACCATCGCCACGGTGCACGGACGTGTTGCCGTGCCTTTCGATGTGGCAGGCTATTCCAAGGGATGGGAGAGTATTTTTCCCGCATACCTTGTGGCGGATCACGATCGCTACGAGATTAACATCGGCGTCACGCCGAATTCCGCTCGGATGGAGGAAAACATGACGAATGAAGGCATTCTTTCACGCATGGGTCGCCTGATTGCGGGCATCGCCAATGCGGCGATCGACAAAGCGGAAGGCGTCAACAAGATCGTGGTGATCGAACAGGCGATCCGCGAGATCGATGCGGCTGCGGAAGAGGCCCGCACCGACCTCGGCAAGGCGCGCGCCGAGGAATACCGCATCCAGAGCCGCAAGGACGAGATCGTCGAAGACATGAATGCGCTGGATGAAAAGATCCGCATCGCGGTCTCCTCCGGGCGCGATGATCTCGCAAAGGCCGGCGTCGCCCGTCAGATCGATCTCGAATCCCAGATCGCAGCACTCGACAAGGCGCTGGCCGATGCCAGCGAGCAGGTGGATGAGGGCCAGAAAGCTCTGCAGGCGGTGCTCGCTGCGCGCCGCGAGGCCGACGCCCGCCTTGTCGATTTCAAGCGCAGCATCGCCAAGCATCCGGAAGAGGCTCTGGCCGGCCACGGCAGACCGACGCCGGGCGTGGGCGCTGCCCGCGCCGCCGCGGCGGTCTCGCGGCTGACAGGCGTTCCATCAGCCGAAAACGCCCATAGTTCCGAGCTGGACGAACTCGACCGACTGCACCGCGAGCAGGCGATCGAGGCCCGCCTCGCGCGTTTCAAGGCGGATAACCGGTAACACCGATGGGACTTTTCCTCGCTCCTGAATGCCTTCCCTTTGCGATCGCCGCGGCCGTGCTTGCCGGCCTGACCGCGATCGAGATGCTGGCGACCGTCATGGGTTTTTCGATCACCGAGCTTCTCGGAAAACCGGATTTCCACGGCCATGACGGCATTGCGGGCTACCTGTCCTGGCTCAATGTCGGCGGCGTTCCGCTGCTCATTCTCCTGATGATGACGCTCGGCTTCTTCGCCATTGCCGGCTTTGCCATACAGGCGGTCGCCGGCGCTTTCTGGGCTCCGCTGCCGGCCACCGTCGCCGCCGTTCCCGCCTTGGTGCTCACCTTCCCCATGGTGCGGGCGTCGAGCCGGACGGTAGCGCGGATCGTTCCGCACGACGAGACCTATGCCGTCGATCTTGACACTTTCATCGGCCGGACCGCGGAAGTGTCGCTCGGCCCGCTCGACCAGGGACTGCCGGGGCGCGTCCGCGTCAAGGACCAGCATGGAAACTGGCATGTCCTAAGAGCCAAGGCCGCCAAGGACGAAGGCCCGCTGAAGATCGGCACTGAGGTTCTCCTCGTCGATCGCAAGGCAGATGTGTTTATCGCCATACCCGCACTCGCCGATCCGGCCGGAGCGGACAATCAATCTTTCAGGGAGCAGTCATGATGTTTGACATTATTCTACCGGCCGGCATTGGCATCGTCCTGATCTTCGGCATCGGCTTTGTTCTCGCCTCTCTCTACACGCGTTCCAGCCGCGACGAGGCCTATGTGCGCACCGGCCTCGGCGGCCAGAAGGTCGTGCTCGATGGCGGTTCCGTCGTCCTGCCGATCTTCCACTCGATCGCCAGAGTCAACCTGAAGACGCTGCGCCTCGAAGTCCGCCGCGGCGAAGGCGATGCGCTGATCACCAAGGACCGCATGCGCGTCGATATCGGCGCCGAATTCTACGTGCGCGTAAAGCCCGATGGCTCCTCGATTGCGCTGGCCGCCCAGACGCTCGGCAGCCGCACCAACGACGCCGAGGCGCTCCGCATCCTGATCGAAGCGAAATTCGTCGACGGCCTTCGCTCGGTCGCCGCCACCATGAACCTCGACGCGCTTCAGGAACAGCGCATGGATTTCGTCAAGGCCGTGCAGGAAGCCGTCGGCGCCGACCTGCAGTCGAACGGTCTTGAGCTTGAATCCGTGTCGCTCACCCGTCTCGACCAGACCGACATCAAGCATTTCAACGCCAACAACTTCTTCGACGCCCAAGGTCTCGCGGCACTGACCCGCATCACCGAGGGTCGCAAGAAAGAGCGGAACGAAATCGTCCGCGATACCGAAGTCGCCATCGCCCAGAAGGACCTGGAGGCTCGCCAGCAGTCGCTGGCCATCGAGCGGACCAAGCGGGAAGCCGAGCTCAACCAGGAACGCGACATCGCCAACAAGTCCGCCGCGACGCGCGCCGAGACTGCCCAGCAGGAGCAGGCGGCAATACGTGCCGAGGAAGAAGCCCGCATCGCCGCGGAACAGGCAATCGCCGAGCGCGAGGCAGCCGCCAAGCAGGCCCGCGAAAGCGCAAACATCGATTCCGCCCGCGCCGTCCAGCAGCGCGATACAGAAGCCAAACGTGATCTTCAGATCGTCGCCCAGGAAAGCGCCATCGCCGTCGCCAACAAGAGCCGCGAGGAGTCCGAGGCGAAGGCGGCCGCCGAAACAGCCCGCGCCACCGCAATTGCGGCAGAAGAAAAGGTCGGCACCGCCAAGGCGATCGAGATCGCCGAACGCGAAAAGCAGATCGCCGTGATCGACGCACGCAAGAAAGCCGAAACCGAAGCGACTGCCGTGACAGTCGGCGCCGAGGCCGAAAAGCAGGCCGCGATCGACCAGGCGGAAGCCATCAAGACGCTGGCGACCGCCGAAGCGGACGCGGCGATCATCAAGGCCAAGGGCATTCTCGAAACCGGCAAGGCCGCGGCCGAGAGTGAGGCATTGCTCAACGACGCCCGCAACAAGTTGAGCGCCGCTATCATCGAGTTCGAAATCACCCGCGAGCGCATCCGCATCATTCCAGAAGCACTCGCCGAGGCGGTCAAGCCGATCGAAAAGATCTCCGATATCCGGATCTTCGACACCGGCGGCATGCTCGGCCGCGGCGGCGCGAACGGCGGAAACGGCATCGGCATGGGCGACGGACTGGCCAGCCAGCTGCTTGCCTACCAGGCCAACAAGCCGATCCTCGACAAGCTGCTGAAGGAAGCCGGTTTCGAAGGCGACGACGCCATCTCATCCCTGCTTGGAAATCTCGATGGCGCAAAACCGGCCGCAGCACCGGCAAAGCCGGCAATACCGTCCGCCGCTTCGGTCAGACCGGCAGCATCGGCCGCCGGTCCGGCAAAGACGATCGCCCCTTCGGCGCCGGAGAAGAAATGATTTGAGCGCAGGCGGGTCTGGACTATCTCAGCCAGCCCGTCGCCAGCGCGCTCGCCCATTCGGGCCGGCGGTTTTCCGCCGCCAGCCTCGACATGGCGAGATTGTCATAGGCGACGTTCCTGAACTCCCATGTCCAACCCGCACCCGTCTTTTCGAGAATGGCGTAGCCGGCCAGCGGATGGCCGGCTTCGACCTTGTGATAGTGAGGCAGATCGTCGTCATAGGCCGGGCAGCCGACGCTGCCGGGATTGACGATCAGACGGCCGTCGGAGAGGCGGACGGCGCGCGGGACATGGCTGTGGCCGCAGAGGATCAGCGGCAGGTCGATGCCTTCGGCGAGCGCCTCGATCGCTTCGATCGGCTTCAGGAAGACTTGGCCCTGCGGCGACACCGATTCCAGCCAGTAGAGATTGTCGTCCTTCGGTGTCGCATGGCAGAGATAGGCCTCGCCGCGATAGACGGTGTCGAAGGGCAGGCTGCGCAGCCAATCGAGGTGGGATGGCGTCAATTGCCGGTAGGCGGCGACATCCGACAGATGCATGGCCTCAGGGTCCTGCTCGATCAGATAGCGGTCGTGATTGCCGCGAACCGAAGTCAGCCCGAGCGGCGTCAGAATGTCAGCCGTCCGGCCCGCCTCCAGCGGCCCGCTGAAGAAATCGCCGAGATTGACGATCTCCTCGATACCCTGCGCCCGAATATCGGCAAGCACCGCCTCAAGCGCCAGATGGTTGCCGTGAATGTCGGCGATCGCGGCAAATTTCATCTCTAGCTGCCCCGGTAAGTGGAATAACCATAGGGCGAAAGCAGCAACGGCACATGATAATGCGCGGTGACATCGGCGATACCGAAGCGGATCGGCACGAGATCGAGGAAAGCGGGATGCGGCAGCGGCGTGCCGCAGGCTCTGAGATAATCGCCGGCGTGGAAGACCAGTTCATAGGTCCCGACATGGAAATTTTCGCCTGAGAGAATCGGGCCGCCGTCGACCCGGCCGTCGGCATTGGTCTTGACCGTCGTCACATGCCTGCGGATCTCGCCGTCGATCCGGAAGAGATCGATCCTGATGCCCTCGGCCGGCTTGCCGAGAGCGGTATCGAGAACATGGGTGGTCAGTCCGGTCATAGGGCTGGCTCTCTGATGATGAAGGGGGTCTCGAAGAAGAATTCCTCGAGATTGTTGCCCGGCCCGTCGCGGTCGACGACCAGGAAATCCGAAGCCTCGCCGAGCGCCATCAGCGGATGGTGCCAGACATTGCGGCGGTAGTTCACGCCCTGATCCCCGCGCGCCAGAAAGACCTGCGGCCTGCCGGGGCGTCCGTTCTCGTGCTCGGAAACGACGACGAGGAAGGGGCGGCCCGAAACCGGCGAAAAACTCTGGCTGCCGAGGGGATGGCGCTCCATCATGTCGACGGCATAGGGAAAGCTGCGCGGCTGGCCGCGAAACAGATTGACGATGACGCGCGCGCCCTCGCCCGCCGCCTCCGCCACGGCCAAGGCATGAAAACGCTCGGTCGTGCCGCTATTGATGAGCCGCATCGAAGCCGGATCGGCTTCGATCACCTCGCCGAAGGCAGCGAAGGCGGATCGGCTGAGCGGGCGAATGTCGAGAAATTCGGACATGGCTTCACTCGCCTTGGGCATGCCAGTTGCGGATGGCATCGATCGCCGAAAGAAGCTCCGGCAGCGTGCGATAGGTCGCCTCCCACATCTCGACGGGATCGAGGTCGAAGACGTCTTCGAGAATGCGATTGCCCGTGCCGCAGATTTTCGTCCACGGCAGGTCGGGATGTTCGGTGGCAAATTCCGGATGCGCCACCAGCAGGCGGGATGCCGCAGCACCGATGGTGAAATGGCAGAAGGTCACCGCCTTGAAGGTGAGCTTGTCCCCGGCGAAGGCCGCCCCATCCATTCCGCCGACGAAGGACAGCGCTTCGGACGCCGCCTCATACATCTCATTCAGATAGTCGATCGCGCGCCGCTCTTTCATTCGGCCTCCGGCAGCATCGATGTCAGGCGCAGCAGCGCGATCCGCTCGACCTGCGCAGCCGCGGTCGCCAATTCCTCATCCCGGCCATTGCCGATCCTCTTCTCGAAGGCCGAGAGGATATCGTCCTTGCCGAGCCCCGTGACCGCGATGATGAAGGGAAAGCCGAATTTTTCGACATAGGCCGAATTAAGCTCGGTGAAGCGGGCATGTTCGGCCGGGCTCAGCCGGTCGAGCCCGGCGCCGGCCTGTTCCTTGCGGCTGTCCGCGGTGAGCTTGCCTGCGATGGCGAGCCGCCCGGCAAGATCGGGATGGGCGCGCAGCACGCCGAGACGCTCCTCCAGGCTTGCGGCGCGGAAGGCAGCGGCAAGGGCCGCATGCACGGTTGATGCCGTCAACGGCTCCTTCACGCTGCCGGCGTCATAGGCGCGTTCGGCGATGAAGGGCGAATGTTCGAAGACGCCGCCGAAGCGGGAAACAAAATCCTCGCGCGGCAGCATCAGAGCGCGTCCGGCTGATGATGCTTGTGCCAGTGCTCCGCGATCTCGATACGGCGCGGAATCCAGACCTTGTCGTGCTTCTGCACATATTCGATGAACCGCTTCAGCGCCGCTGCCCGGCCCGGACGCCCGACGAGGCGGCAATGCAAACCGACCGACATCATTTTCGGGCTGCCGTTCTTGCCTTCCTCATAGAGCGTATCGAAGGCATCCTTCAGATAGGTGAAGAACTGATCGCCGGTATTGAAACCCTGCGGTGTCGCGAAACGCATGTCGTTGGTTTCGAGCGTATAGGGAATGATCAGGAAAGGTTTTCCGTCGACGCCCTTCACCCAGAAAGGCAGGTCGTCGGCATAGGAATCGGAGGAGTAGAGGAAACCGCCCTCCTCCTGCACCAGCCGCAGCGTATTGTCCGATGGTTTGCCCTGATACAGGCCGTAGGGCCGCTCGCCGGTGAGTTCGGTGTGCAGGCGCACGGCTTCGAGAATGTGCTTGCGCTCCAGATCCTCGGAAAAATCCTTGTATTCCAGCCAGCGATAGCCGTGGCTGGCGATCTCCCAGCCGGCTTCCTTCATCGCCGCAACGGCTTCCGGATTGCGCGCCATGGCCAGCGTCACGCCATAGACGGTCGCCTGCACCTTGAGATCGGTAAACATCCGCCAGAGCCGCCAAAAACCGGCGCGCGAACCATATTCGTAGATCGATTCCATATTGAGGTTGCGCTGCCCCGGCCAAGCCGCCGCACCGACGATCTCCGACAGCAGGCATTCGGATGCCGGATCGCCATCGAGGATCGAGCTTTCGCCGCCCTCCTCGTAATTGATGACGAACTGCACGGCGATGCGCGCCTCATCAGGCCACTTCGGATCGGGCGTCTGGCGCCCGTAGCCGACGAGATTGCGCGGATAGGTCTCAGATACCATTAAATCACCTTCTGAAAAGACGGGGAACGGTATCATCCGCAGCCGGAATGTCGAGACGGAAACTGCGCAGTGAAATTTATCCTTCCGGCACAATCATTTAGCTGCCGCCTGCTCAGGCGATCTTGCGCGCGCTGACCTTGCCCATCGGATGCAGCGAGTGAACGCGGAACGGCCCGCCCGTGCCCTCTTCGATCATCAGCGCGACGTTGGAGACCATCACCGGCTCGCCGAGCACCGGCCCGAAGATCGCCCGCAGCGCCGGCGCGATGCGCGGCATGTCGAGTGCATTGACCGGGCCCGTCACCGGCATGTGGAAACGGAACTCATCCATCACATAGGGGTTGCCCCAGCGGTGAAGATTGGCGAACTGCGCGGCCGACAGACCGTCCGGATCGCTCCGCTCGATCTCCGCTTCGCTGAGCGGCACGCGGAAACGGTCGAATTCCTGCACGATCGCCGAAGCCAGATACTGGATCTGCTCGCAGGCAGCGCTCGGCAGCAGGCTATAGAAATTGCCGAGCCGGGCGATTTCCAGGCACGGCAATCGGAAGGGAAGAACGGTTCCGGAAAAACGCATCAGATCGCGCAGGAGTTGCGATTCCGGCATGTCGGGAGACAGGTGGAACGGCGCCTTCAGAACGCCGTGGAAACCATAGCGCCGCGGTACGGCGGTGTGGAATGCGATCTCGTGAATGCCGAGACCGCGAACGGCCGGCGGCTCCACCATCTCGCCTGAAAACACGTTTCGGCCAAGCCAGTTGGCGGCCACGAGCGACAAAGGGTCGCTCGCCGGGGGCGTGAAGCAAATGGCATAGCGCATGCGATTTCCTCCATCAAGGAAGTGAGCGCCGGTGACGTCAGGCGCTGCCGATGCGCAAGCAGATAGGTGATTTGCATGACAGAATAACGAAACGCAGCCGCACGGAATTCACGTTTAACGTGAAGCCACGGCGATATGTCTTGAAATCGCAAAGCTTTCCGGCAGCGAAAATCCGCAATCCGTATCGCCTGCGATACAAACCGCCGCCTCCGCCAGCCGATGGGCAAGACCGAAGCTGACCTTGAAGCCGCCGGTCAACGCGACGAGCCGGGGATGATCCGGATGGCGGCCGATCATCGGATCACGGTCGATCGCCTTCGGGCGAAGCCCCGCCCAGCGTTCGACGACCGGCGCGCTGCGAAGATCAGGTACGATGGCGCGCGCCGCCTCGATCAGCGCGTCGAGCTGGGCATCGGTCGACATGGGATCACCGAAGCGGTTTTCGCTGGTGCTGCCGATCGCCGCGTGCCCGCCTTCATGCGCGACGACATAGAGCCCGTCGAGAAAGATCGTCGGCAGCGCCGGGTCGATCTCCGCCTTCAACAGCGCCGCCTGCCCCTTCACCGGCTGGCCGAGCGGCTGCTTCAGCCCTGATGTCAGGTCCTGCAGCTGAGGAAAGGATCGATGGCCCGCAGCCAGGATGCAGCGGCCGAAGGTGATGGTTTCGCCGCCGATCTCCGCCGTGCCACGGTCCGGATCGAGATCGGCGACTTCAGCATTTTCCATGATGCGCACATGTTTTGCCCGTTGCAGTAAGGCGACGAGCGCTGAAATCAGCGACCGGGGGGCGACGCGGCCGGCAAGCGTGTCATGCACGAAGCCGCTCTCGCCGGCAGAGGCCTCGACCCAGCCGTCAACCGGCGGCTTTTCCAGCACATGCCAATGAAACCGGCGCTCACCTGCCTGCCAGTGGCGCTCGGCATCCTCTGAGTGGCCGCGGGCTATACGGTTGAGATGCGGCTTCGGCAGCGGGATCAGCCGCCCGGACCTGCTGTAACCGGCGGAAAGGCCGGTCTCGGCTTCGAGTGCTGTGATTTCGGCTTCGAGCGAGACCAGCGCATCGAACTGGAACTGCTTCTTCTCAGACCAGCGGTCCGGCATATGCGGCATCAGCGCGCCGAGCAGGCCGCCGCTCGCACCCCCGCCCAGCCTGCCGGCATCGGCGAGAAGGGTACCGATGCCACGGCGCTCGGCATGGATGGCCGCCCAGAGGCCCATGATGCCGCCGCCGACGATCAGCAGGTCGCAAGAAGATTGACCGGACGCCGGCGCAGGATTATCGGCTTTTTCCATGACAAAGGTGAATCCAGATCAGATTGGCGCCGGCGCGCCGCAGCCGCTCGAATGGCGCGACGGCGATATGCCTTATTCCACAGCCTTTGGCGATCATTTTTATTGCCAGACCGACGGACGGCTGGAATGCGGCCATGTCTTTCTCGCCGGCAACGGCTTGCCGGAGCGCTGGAGCGGACAGCAGACTTTCGTGATCGGCGAACTCGGTTTCGGCACCGGCCTGAACTTCGCCGAGACATGGCGGCAATGGAAGCAGCATCGCGCCGCCGGCCAGCATCTGCATTTCATCTCCTTCGAACTTCATCCGATGCGTGGCGAAGAGATCGGCCGAGCGCTCTCGCACTGGCCGGAGATCGATGCCGAGCGCGAAGCCCTGACGGCCGCCTGGCCGCAAACGCCCGATGGCATCGTCTCGCTCGCCCTCGACGATCAGACGCGGCTCAGCGTCGTCTGCGGCGCGGCACTCGATGGCGTCACAGCGGTAAAACCCGGCTTCGACGCCTGGTATCTCGACGGCTTCGCCCCGTCCCGCAACGGCGACATGTGGTCGGAGGAATTGATGCGCGCGGTCAATGACAAGACCGCCGCCGGCGGCACCTTCGCCACCTATGCCGCAGCCGGCTTCGTACGCCGCAATCTCATCGCCGCGGGTTTTGTCGTGGAACGCCGCAAAGGCTTCGCCGGCAAGCGGGAAATGCTCTGCGGTGTGAAGGCGCCCGATCTGGCAATCGATCAGGGGCTTGCCGACGCGGAAGCGGGCCGCCTCAAGCCCATCCGCGATGTCGCCGCGCGTCTTGCGGCCAAATACGACGAGCGTTCGTAATTATTCCTTTGCCCAACTGAGATCAGTAGCTCGTAATCCCCGGCTGCTGCTCGTCCTTGCCGAGCCATTGCCGGATCTTCTCTTCCAGTAGCTCAGGGCTGATCGGCTTCGACATGTAGTCGTCCATACCGGCATCGAGGCAGAGTTCACGGTCGCTTTCCAGCGCATGGGCGGTGACGCCGATGATCGGCACGCGGTGCCCCTGCCCCTTTTCCCTTTCGCGGATCGTCCGGGTCGCCTCATGGCCGTTCATGACGGGCATCGAGACGTCCATCATGATGATGCGCGGCGTATGGCTCTCCCAGGCGGCGACGGCCTCCTGCCCGTTATTGACGACAAGGAAAGTGAGCCCCGTCGATTGCAGGATCTGGGTGAAGACGATCTGGTTGACCTCGTTGTCTTCGGCGACGAGCACATCGACGAAGTCAGCCGCCCGCTTCTGCGGCGCAGGCGCAGGCTGAGGCACCGGCACGGCCGCTTCGGCCTGTAGCCGGGCGATCTCCGCCTCCGAAGCCTGCTTCACGCGCCGGGCACGAACCACCTCGACGACGGTGTTGCGCAGCACGTTGGCGCGCGCCGGCTTCATCAGATGCGCCTGGCCGTTCAGCGCCGCGAATTCCTTTTCCGTGCCCGAAATATCCATCGAGGTCAGGAAGATGATCGGCAGCTCGGCAAAGCGGCGATCGGCGCGCAGCCGGCGGGCGACATCGGCGCCGTTCATATCGGGCATGTGATAATCGAGCACGACGGCATCGACCGTGACGCCGAGATCGGCCGCCGCCTCCAGGATCGCAAGGCCGGTGCCGCCGCCCTCGGCGGCCACGCCGTCGAAGCCCCAGAGCGAAAGCTGCTCGGTGAGGATACGCCGGTTCACCTCGTTGTCGTCGACGACGAGAATGCGCGCGCCCTGCACGTTGATCGGCAGCGGCTTCGGCTCGAGGCGGGCAGCCGCCACCGCAAACGGCAGGTTGACGGTGAAGACCGAGCCCCTGCCCCATTCACTCTCGACATTGATATAGCCGCCGAAGAGATCGACCAGGCCGGCCGTGATCGCCAGGCCAAGCCCCGTTCCCTCATGCCGCCGGGTCGAGGAGGCGTCGACCTGGGAAAACTTGTCGAAGACCGATTCCAGCTTCTCCCTGGGAATGCCGATACCCGTGTCCTCGATGCGGATGCTCGCCATGATCTCGCCGCCGGCCGCCGCCTGGAAGCCGACATCGACGAAGACATGGCCGCGCTCGGTGAACTTGACGGCGTTGCCGACCAGATTGGTGACGATCTGGCGGAAGCGTCCGGCATCTCCGATCACGGCGGCCGGCAGATCCGGTGCCGCCCGCACCAGGAGCTCGATATTCTTTTCGGCGGCATGCGACGACAGAAGCGTCGCCACGTCTTCCACCGCTTCGATGATATCGAAGGCGGCTCTGCGCAGTTTCATCTGCCCTGCATCGATCTTCGAGAAGTCGAGGATGTCGTTGATAATCGTCAGCAGCGCGTTGCCCGATTTGACGATGATGTCGATGAAGGTCTTCTGGCGCGTGTCGAGATTGGTCTTGGCAAGCAGTTCCGCCATGCCGAGCACGCCGTTCATCGGCGTGCGGATCTCGTGGCTCATATTGGCGAGGAACTCGGTCTTGGCGCGGTCGGCGGCTTCGGCGCGCGACAGGAGATGGCGCAAATCCTCCTCGCGGCTCTTCAGATCGGTCACGTCGGTAAACAGCGCCACCCAATGCTGCCCGGTGCTGACCGTCGCCTCCATGTTCACCCAGCGCTCGCCGCCGACATGGAAGACGGTCGAAATCGGCTGCCTGGCGGCGATATTGGCGCGCCACTCCTGCAGGATCTCGTCCGCCGCATCGTGGAAATCGCCGCGCGCCGCGCAGAATTCGAACATGCCGAGCCAGCCCTCGCCGGCCGCGATATAATGCGGCGGGATCTGCAGGATGTCGGCCATCGCCTCGTTGGACATCTTGATGATGCCGTCCTGGACGATGGCAAGCCCCTGCGACATGGCATGTGTCGCATCGCGCATCATTTCGCCGACCCGCTCCAGCGCGGCGCGGGTCTCGTGAATTTCCTTTTCCCGCTCGCGCACCGCCGAAATATCGGCATAGGTCAGCAGGATGCGATCGTGGGAGATCCGGCGGCTGTCGAAGATGACCGATTTGCCGCCTGTCCAGCCGACCTCGATCGGCTCCGGCTCTTCGGCTTCGAACAGGTGCTGGCGGAAAGCATAGATTTCTTCGGGCGTCTGCGTTCCGTCATAGCGCCCGAGTTCGTAATTCCGGCGGATGACATCGATGAAGGGACGGCCGTCGAAGCGATCGTCGAGCGGCAGTTCCCAGATGCTGTAGAATTCGTCGTTGACGTAGAGAATCCGGTGGTCGTTATCGAGGATCAGCACGCCGATCGGCAGCGAACGCAGGATGCTCTCGATATCTCGATGCAACACTTCTTCCTGCTTGCGGGACTCGATCAGCGCCTTCTCGCGCTCCTTGAGGGGCGAGATGTCGGAAAAGGAGCCCACGACATAGGTTCGCCCATCTGCCGTCATGACGCGGTTGACGCGCGAAATGACGGGATAGACGTGGCCGCTTATGCTCGGCATCTCGCTCTCGAGCTCCACCGAAATGCCGTCCCTGAGCGCCAGCAGGTTTTCTTGGTAGATCGGCTCAGCACCTTCCGGCCCGAACATTTCGTGTTCGGTCATTCCTAGATACTCGGAGCGGGCGCGGCCGCTGAAGGTTTCATAATACTTGTTGGCATAGATCAGGCGATGCCTGTCGTCGCGTACGAAGACGGCAACCGGCAGATCCTCAAGCACGGTGCGCAGAGCGTCGAGTTCGTTGATGCTGTCGCCCCACGCCGAATCGCCGGCGGATGCAGGCCTTTCGCCGTCGCGATAGGCGGCGTTGACGACCAGCGGCCGTCCGTCCGCCGCAAAGATGCCGATCGGATGATCGAGCTTTTCCAGCGCCTCGCGCACCTGGGCAAGATCGGAATCGTTTACAGTCCGAGGGCTGCCGCCGCTCTCCCTGTTGCCGGCGGCGCGGCGCTCACGGGCTTCGAAGATGCCGAGCACATAGATCCGCTCCGGCGACGGCGAGAAGCTTTCGATCTGGATGCGCTCATGATGGAGGCTCGCCGCGTCGAAGCATATGGCGTTTTCCTCGCTGCCGAACACCAGCGCGCGGCGCTCCTTGTCCTCGCGATCCTCTTCCTCGGGCCGGTCGAACAATTCGCGACTGCGCCTGCCGATGAAATCGGAAATCTCTCGGCCGAGGAAGTCGGCATAGGCCTCGTTGACGGCGACATAGCGCAGCTCGCTGTTCTTGACATAGGCCGGGGTGTCCAGATCGGCGATCCGGCGGCAAGCCAATTCCAGTATGTCCCCAGCTGATTTCAAGAAATTGTCGCTCCCGCAATGAATGAAATATCAACTAGAACGACTATAACGCCAAGGCTTTTAACAAGGTTTTAACCATAAATTTGCGCCGCGAAATTTTGCACGCCGGCTCGATGAGCCGAAATACCTTCGATGGGCACTCCGATCCCGCAGAAAACTGAAAGAATGCCTCTATCGGCGGCGATCCCACGCGGTTCGATCAGCGCCTTGCCGCCTCGGCGCCCTTTGAAATCATGACGAAAATTTAATCCGGCAAGCGCTTGCGCGGCCATCGCTCCGCCGCGATCCGGGCGGAGTCTGGGGATGGCTTTATAGAAGCCGGTCCAAATCAAGGAAAATACCATGTCCGTTTTTCATAAGACCATGGCGACGGGCCTGATCGCGCTGACCTTTGCCGGCGCCTCGCTCGCCACCGCCACCACTGCCGATGCCCATCCGCGCGATGCCTTCTGGGGCGGCCTCGCCGCCGGCGTCGTCGGCGGCGCCCTGCTGTCGGAAGCCGCCCGCCCCGCCTACCCGGTTTATCCGGCCTACCCCGCCTATCGTCCCTATCCCGTCTACCGGACCTATTATCGGCCGTCCTATTGCCATATCGAATGGCGGCACGATCGCTGGGGCGAGCCCTATCGCGTGAAGGTCTGCCCGGAATAAAGATACTCGCATCCGGCGCCGCTTGACCTCCCGGCGGCGCCGGTCCAATCCTCCCACAGAGGGAGGATCAGCATGCCGGAACCGCTTAAGAACCTGCTGCACGAGGCGCTGGTCGGCGACATGGCCGATCGCATCGCCGCCAATGCGCTCTCCTTCGACAAGGCCCGTTTCGCGGTGCTCGCGACTGATGGCCTTGAGGCACTGGAGCTGATGGAGCGCTCTGCCCTGATCCGCGACGCGCTCTTCGCCACGCTTCCCGACGGTTTTCCCCAAGCAGCCGCCATCCTGAAGGCAAGCCTGCCTTCATCAGGCAGGCCCGGCCTGACTGGCTGGATGCTGCTGCCGGTCAACCAGTTCATCGCCGCGCGCGGCCCCGATCATTTCGAACTCGGCCTCGATCTCCTCAAGGCGCTGACGCCGCATTTCACCGCCGAATTCGGCATCCGTCCTTTCATCCATCGCGACCAGCAGCGGGCGCTGGCCAGCATCTCCGGCTGGGTCGGCGATCCCGACCGGCATGTACGCCGGCTGGCGAGCGAGGGAACACGGCCGCGCCTGCCCTGGGCCATGCGCCTGCCGCAACTTGTGAAAGATCCCGCGCCGATCCTGCCGATCCTGACCGCCCTGATGGACGATCCGGAGGACTATGTGCGCCGCTCGGTCGCCAACAGCCTGAACGACATTGCCAAGGATCATCCCGATCTCGTCGCCGCCTTCATCGCAACCCACATCGACACCGCTTCGCCCGAGCGCCGCCGGCTGCTGAAACACGCCTCTCGCACGCTCCTGAAAAAAGGCCATGCGCAGGCGCTCGCTAATTTCGGCTTCGGCGCGGCGGCCGCGCTGACATGCGAACTGCGCCTTCTCAGCAGCGAGGTCATGTTCGGCGAAGGGCTGGATTTCGAGATCCGCGTGACCAATGCCGGCGAGATCGAGCACGCGCTGATGATCGACTACGCCATCCACCACGTGAAGGCCGACGGCTCGCTGTCACCGAAGGTCTTCAAGTGCAAGACGATCACGCTGGCGCCCGGGCAGAGCCAGGCGATCGAGCGCCGCCACGCCATGCGGCCGATCACGACCCGCCGCTATTATCCCGGGCAACACCGCATCGCCATCCTCGTCAATGGTGCCGAAAGCGCATCGGAAAGCTTCGTCCTCAGAATGCCGTCGATGGATGCCGGTTAACGGTTTTTGTGCACTGCACTTGACTTTGTGAGTGAATTAGCCCAAATGCGGCTTAGCTTTCACCCTTCCGGCCGCCGCGTGAGCGTGCCCCTGCTAAAAAATACGAGAAGCAGGAAGAAGGGACAAAAGCGCATTTCGATAGAGCGCCGCACTCCCATCAGCGGCCAGAAGCGCTGGAAAGCTTTTTCCAACTTGCAAGTTCCCACTTCACGCGGGGTTCTTGACGCCAGAATGAAACCGGGTCGCATGGTGCGCTCCGGCGATCGTTGTGGCGCCCCGAAAGGTTATGCCTTGACCAATTTTGAATCGCTTGGTGTCTCCAAGCCGATCGTCGCTACCTTGTTCCAGCTCGGCATCGAAACGCCGACGCCGATCCAGGAACAGGCCATTCCTCTTCTCATCGCCGGCCGCGACTTGATCGGCCTTGCCCAGACCGGCACCGGCAAGACCGCCGCCTTCGGCCTGCCGCTTATCGAAAAGCTGCTCGCCGACGAGCGCCGTCCCGACAACCGCACGACGCGGACGCTGATTCTGGCGCCGACGCGCGAGCTGGTGAACCAGATCGCCGACAATCTGAAGAAGTTCATCCGCAAGTCGCCGCTGCGCATCAATGTCGTCGTCGGCGGCGTGTCGATCAACAAGCAGCAGCTGCAGCTCGAAAAGGGCACCGACATCCTGGTCGCCACCCCCGGCCGCCTGCTCGATCTCGTCAACCGCCGCGCCATCACGCTGACGACGGTGCGTTATCTCGTGCTCGACGAAGCCGATCAGATGCTCGACCTCGGCTTCGTGCATGATCTGCGCAAGATCGCCAAGCTGGTGCCGAAGAAGCGCCAGACCATGCTGTTTTCGGCCACCATGCCGAAGGCGATCGCCGATCTCGCCGGCGATTATCTCGTCGACCCCGTCAAGGTCGAAGTGACGCCGCCCGGCAAGGCTGCCGACAAGGTCGAGCAGTACGTCCACTTCGTCGGCGGCAAGAACGACAAGACCGAGCTGCTGCGCAAGTCGCTGACCGAAAACCCGGACGGCCGCGCCATCGTCTTCCTGCGCACCAAGCACGGCGCCGAGAAGCTGATGAAGCATCTCGACAATATCGGCTATTCCGTCGCTTCGATCCACGGCAACAAGAGCCAGGGCCAGCGCGAGCGTGCGCTGAAGGCCTTCCGTGACGGCAGCATCAAGACGCTGATCGCCACCGACGTCGCCGCCCGCGGCATCGACATCCCGGCCGTCAGCCACGTCTATAATTACGACCTGCCTGAGGTGCCCGACGCCTACGTCCATCGCATCGGCCGCACCGCGCGCGCCGGCCGCGACGGCATCGCGATTGCCTTCTGCGCGCCCGACGAAGCCAAGCTGCTGCGCGATATCGAACGCCTGATGGGCATCGACATCACGGTCGCAAGCGGCGAACCGCCGGCCAATATCAGCAACGCCGGTCCCCGCCGCGGCAACGGCAATGGCAACAACCGCAATCGCGGTGGCGGCCAGGGTCGCGAGGGTCAGGGTCGTGGCGATCAGAACCGCTCGGAGCATCGCGGCAGCCGCCAGGAACGCCGCCCGCGTCCCGAACGCACAAGCCGCAACGAGGATTTCCGCGGCCAGCGCCGCGGTGAAGCCACCCCCAATCTCGGCCCCGACAACGATCTGGTCTCGACCTCCGACTTCCGCCCCTCGGCAAAGCCGCAGCGTCCCACCCATGCCAATGGCGAGCCGAGCGGTCATCACCGCGGCAACGGCCGCCACGCCCACGGCCGCCCGGCCCGCAAGCATGGCGAAGACCGCAGCCAGCACCAGACCCAGGGCGGCGAACCGCGCCGCGAGGGCAATGGCGGCAACCGCCGCGGCGGCTCCGGCTCCCGCAATGGCGGCCAGCGCCGCGAACGCGCCTGATCATCGATTGATTGAAAAGTGGAAAGGCCGGGGAAACCCGGCCTTTTTGCTGTCTACGCTACGCCTTAACAGGCGTCCGCCGCTCGGCTGCCTTGCGGTTCGTCAGATAAACGCCAGCCACGACGACCACCGTGCCGACAATCAGCGGCAGGGTCAGCGGCTCCCCGAAGGCGATGAAGGCTTCCAGCGCGACGGCCGGCGGCATCAGATAGATGAGCGAGGCGGCGCGGGAGACCTGCCCCCGGCGGATGAGGTAGAGCAGCAGCCCGACACCCCCCATCGACAGACCGAAGACCGACCATATGAGCGCGCCATAGGCCTGCGCGGAACCATCGAAATGCTGCTGCTCGAAGATCAGCGACAGTGGCAGGGTCAGGATCAGCGCGCCGACATATTGCAGTGTCGCGATGGTCCTGAGGTCACCGGACTGCAGGTGTTTCTTCTGGTAGAGCGTGCCGTATGTGACGGAGCCCATGGCGATGAGGTTGATCACCAGCGGCAGCGCCGCATGGCTGAGATCTGATGTCGCCGGATCGAGGAGTTTCGGCGAAATCGCGATGGCGATGCCGATGAAACCGAGGCCGAGGCCGAACTGTTGGCTCTTCTGCAACCGCTCGCCGACGAGGAAGGGAGCCGCCATCGCCGTCAGCAGCGGCTGCAGCGCCGCGATGATGCCCGATATGCCGGCCGGCACGCCATTGGCGATCGCCCACCAGAGCCCGCCGAGATAGAAGCCGTGCAGGAAGAAGCCGGAATAGATGGCACGCAGCCACGTGGCCCGGCTCTTCGGCCATTGCGCCCGCATCACCAGACAGAGCGCCAGGAACGCCAAGGCCGACAGCGCGTAGCGTATCGAAAGGAAGGTAAAAGGCTCGGAATGCAGCGCGGCATATTTCGCCACCACCCAGCCCGTGGACCAGAGGAAAACGAAGACGGCGGGGGCAAAGCGGTCGAGAGACATGGGGCGGCTCGTGCAAAAAGAGATCGCCGTGCTGATAGCCGCAGCCGAAGGGCGCGGTCAAAGGCGAAGCATTGATGCTTATTTGAAATTTCGTTGATGGTTGGAGTAGGTGGACGAAGCTGCCGGCAGTTTGATAATATGCAAAGTGCAGCGAAGGATTACCAGCAGTCCTACACGCTCCCTCATTCCTGTGCTCGTCACAGGAATCCAGTGCGTCCAAGTCCTTGGGCGCAGGAGACCCTGCCTCAGCGCATGAGAGGGTCATTCACCGCGCCGACGCGCGGTGGCTGGATTCCTGTGACGGGCACAGGAATGAGGGTGGGTGAGGACACGTCGGCGTCCATTACGCCATGGCGGCCGGACGAAAAACCGCCAGTTGCCCAAATTTTGCGCTACCTTTGCAAAACACCATTTGCCCAATCACTTCAAACACCCGAAAACTCCCATCTTTCCCGCACCGCAAAATCTTTTCCTCGAACTGCGCATGGTTCTTGCATTGCAATTTGCGTTGTATTCAAATGAACAAAAAAGGGGAGCCGCACCTTTGGCATTTGATGAAATGATTACCGGGGACGAAAGTCCTCGTCCGCCTTATGAAAAATATTTCGAGTGGTACAACAGCCAAGATCGGGCGCATCTGATTGCCAAGTCCCGCGATGCGGAGAACATCTTCCGGAAGACCGGCATCACCTTCGCGGTCTACGGCCATGCCGACAGTTCCGAAAAACTCATCCCCTTCGACATCATTCCCCGCATCATCTCGGCCCGCGAATGGCGCAAGCTCGCCCAGGGCATCGAGCAGCGGGTGATCGCGCTCAACGCCTTCCTGGACGATATCTATCATAAGCAGGAGATCATCCGCGCCGGCCGCGTTCCGCGCGAACTTATCGAAAACAATGTCGCCTTCCTCTCCGAGATGATCGGCTTCCGCCCGCCCGGCGGCGTCTACACCCATATCGTCGGCACCGACATCGTGCGCACCGGCGAAGACCAGTTCTACGTGCTGGAGGACAATGCCCGCACGCCTTCCGGCGTCAGCTACATGCTGGAAAACCGGGAAACCATGATGCAGATGTTCCCGGAACTCTTCCATGAGAACAAGGTGCAGCGCGTCGAGGACTATCCCTATCTGCTGCGCCAGAGCCTTGCGTCGCTCGCCCCTCCCGGCTGCACCGGCAAGCCGCGCGTCGCGGTTTTGACCCCCGGCATCTACAATTCCGCCTATTACGAACATTCCTTCCTCGCCGACATGATGGGCGTCGAGCTGGTCGAAGGCTCGGATCTGCGCGTCATCGACGGCAAGGTGAAGATGCGCACGACCCGCGGCTACGAGGCGATCGACGTGCTCTACCGCCGCGTCGACGACGACTTCCTCGATCCCCTGACCTTTCGTGCCGATTCCGCGCTCGGCATTCCCGGCATCATGGACGTCTACCGCTCCGGCAACATCACCATCGCCAACGCGCCCGGCACCGGCATTTGCGACGACAAGGCAATCTATTCCTATATGCCTGAAATCGTCGAATTCTACACCGGCAGCAAGGCGCTGCTCGAAAACGTGCCGACCTGGCGCTGTTCGGAAGCATCGAGCCTGAAATACGTGCTGGAGCATCTGGAAGAGCTGGTCGTCAAGGAAGTGCACGGCTCCGGCGGCTACGGCATGCTTGTGGGACCGACGGCCTCGAAGAAGGAGCGCGCTGATTTCGCCGAGAAGCTGAAGGCCAAGCCGAACAATTATATCGCCCAGCCGACGCTGTCCCTCTCCACCGTGCCGATCCTCGTCAACAAGGGGATTGCGCCGCGCCATGTCGATCTTCGTCCCTATGTGCTCGTCTCTGACAAGGTTCAGATCATTCCGGGCGGGCTCACCCGCGTCGCCCTGAAACAGGGCTCGCTGGTGGTCAATTCCAGCCAGGGCGGCGGCACCAAAGACACCTGGGTATTGGAGGACTGATGCTCGGAAGAACTGCAAACGGTCTCTACTGGATGTTCCGTTACATAGAGCGTGCCGAAAATATTGCCCGCCTGGTCGATGCCGGTCTGCGCATGTCGCTGACCCGCAGCAGCGCCGGCGACGACAACTGGGACGGCGTGCTGCAAAGCGCCGGCGTTCGCGAGGCCTATGACGAGGGCCACGCGAAGCTGACCAACGCCGATGCGATCGATTATCTGCTGCGCGATCGTTCCAACCCGTCGAGCGTCATGTCCTGCATCGATTCCGGCCGCAACAATGCCCGCATGGTCCGCACCGCGCTGACGCGGGAGACCTGGGAGGCGACCAACGAATGCTGGATCGAGCTGAAATCGCTGCTCGAAAAGCGGGTGAAGGCCGCCGACCTGCCCGAGGTGATCGACGTCATCAAGCGCCGCGCCGGCCTTATCCGCGGCGCCTTCCACGGTTCGACGTTGCGCAACGAGCTCTATAACTTCGCCCGCATCGGCACTTTCATCGAGCGGGCCGACAATACGAGCCGCATCCTCGATGTGAAATATTACGTGCTGCTGCCTTCCGTCTCGGCCGTCGGCTCCTCGCTCGACAACGTGCAGTGGGAATCGATCCTGCGCTCGGTCTCCGCGCACCGCGCCTATAGCTGGGCCTATGACGGCGAATACCGGGCGATGAACATCGCCGACTTCCTCACCCTCAATGTGCAGATGCCGCGTTCGCTGGCCTATTGCTACGAGAAGATCGTCAGCAATCTCGGCTATCTCGCCCAGGATTACGAGGCGCGGCTGCCTGCCCACGATACCGCCGATGCGATCCGCACCACGCTGCAGACCCGGGCGATCCGCGACATCATGGATCAGGGTCTGCACGAGTTCCTCGAGGATTTCGTCTCGCGCAACAACCAGCTCGGCATGGAAATTTCCGACGGCTACCGGTTCTACGTTTAAGCGGATCAGAAAATGAGACTGAAAATCAGCCACCTCACCGAATACCGCTACGACGAACCGTCGAAATTCTCCCTGCAGCGGCTGCGGCTGACGCCGCCGACGACATCCGGACAGCAGGTGCTCGGCTGGTCGCTGAAGGTCGAGGGCGCCACCCCAGAAGTGGAATATGACGATCAGTACGGCAACCACGTCAATCTGGTCTCGCTGGAAGGCGAGCAGCAGATGACGCGCATTCTCGCCGAGGGCGAGGTCGAAACGGCAGACCTCAACGGCGTCACCGGCCCGCATACCGGCTTCTGCCCGCTCTGGCTCTTCCTGCGCGAGACGCCGCTGACCAAGAGCGGCAAGCTGGTGAAAGAGCTGATCAAAGGCGTCAACGGCGATAACCAACTCGCCCGCATGCATGCGCTGATGGCCGCCATTCATGAAACGGTCGATTACAAACCCGGGACCAGCGATACGGCGACGACGGCGGAACAGGCGCTGGAGAAGAAGAGCGGCGTCTGCCAGGACCATGCGCATATCTTCGTTACCGCCGCCCGCGCCCTGCAGGTGCCGGCACGTTATGTCTCCGGCTATCTGATGATGGAAGAGAAGGTCGAACAGGCCGCGACCCATGCCTGGGCCGAGGCGCATATTCCCGGCCTCGGCTGGGTCGGCTTCGATCCGGCCAACGAGATCTGCCCGGACGCGCGCTACGTCAGGACCGCCTCCGGCCTCTGCTACCGCGACGCCGCGCCGATTTCAGGCATGCGCATCGGCACGCCGGGCGAAACCCTGTCGGTCACCGTCAAGGTGGAGGATGGCGGCCAGATGCAAAGCCAGAGTCAGAGCTGAGGGCTCCGAAGGACAGAACGCGGCCTCTCGTTTCCCCCTTCTCCCCTCGGGGAGAGCGGCGCTGGTCTTTCAAGAACGCCTATCATGCGTCGACCGCGCCGGTGAATCTGCGTCTAGGTAGGTATGCCGGCGGCTTGGCGGAATAGCATGTGGAAAAGGCACTTCATGTAGCCCCCTCATCCGCCTGCCGGCACCTTCTCCCCAAGGGGAGAAGAGATTTGCCGCAGCCTCTCCTTCCCTCGTACGCTCTCGCAGCACGTACTCTCGCGCCCGCGAGCATGACTAAGGAATAGCTTCGCGCTTCGCAAACAGCCAAAGGCGGGGCTCTCACCCCGCCTTTTCAACGATCCCAATCTCGGATGCGTTCAAGCTCAGTGGCTGTCCTTGCCGACAGCGTTTCCGCGACATCCCTTGAGGAAGTCGAGGTCGGCGCCGGTGTCGGCGCCTTCGACATGCTGCTGATGCAGGAAGGCATAGCCCGATGTCGGCAGGTCGTGGTTCGGCTGCCATTCCGCGAGACGCCGCGCCAGTTCCTCGTCTGATATGTCGAGATGCAGGCGGCGGTTCGGCACGTCGAGCTCGATCATATCGCCGTTCTTGACGACCGCGAGCGGTCCGCCGACAGCGGCTTCCGGAGAAGTGTGCAGCACGACGGTGCCGTAGGCCGTTCCGGACATGCGGGCGTCGGAAATGCGCACCATGTCGAGGATGCCCTTCTTCAGCACCTTGGGCGGCAGCCCCATGTTGCCGACTTCGGCCATGCCGGGATAGCCCTTCGGCCCGCAGTTCTTCATGACCATGACGCAGGTCTCGTCGATGTCGAGGCTGTCGTCGTTGATCTTGGCCTTGTAGTCGTCGATGTCCTCGAACACGACAGCCCTGCCCCGGTGCACGAGGAGATGCGGCGAAGCGGCCGACGGCTTCAGCACCGCGCCCTTCGGCGCGAGATTGCCGCGCAGCACGACGATGCCGCCGGACGACGTCAGCGCCTTTTCAGCCGGCAGGATAACATCCTCGTTCCAGTTGATGACTTCCTTGACCTCGTCCCAGACGGTTTCGCCGGAGACCGTCAGCGCATCCTTGTGCAGCAGGCCCGCCTCGCCGAGGCGCTTCAGCACGACAGGCAAGCCGCCGGCATAGAAGAACTCTTCCATCAGGTACTTGCCCGACGGCATCAGGTTGACGATTGTGGGTACGTCGCGGCCGCAGCGGTCCCAATCATCCAGCGTCAGATCGATGCCGACACGGCCGGCGATGGCGAGCAGATGGATGACGGCATTGGTCGATCCGCCAATCGCCGCATTGGTGCGGATGGCGTTCTCGAAGGCCTGCTTCGTCATGATGTCGGAGGGCTTCAGATCGTCCTTGACCATCTGCACGATGCGACGGCCGGTTAGCTGCGCCATGACCTTGCGGCGGGAATCGACGCCCGGGATCGCGGCATTGCCGGACAGCGCCATGCCGAGCGCTTCGGCCATCGACGCCATCGTCGAGGCGGTGCCCATGGTGTTGCAGGTGCCCGAAGAACGGCTCATCGACGCTTCCGCCTCGAGGAATTCGGCCTGCGTCATCTCGCCGGCCTTCACCATTTCGGAGAATTTCCACAGATGCGTGCCGGAGCCGACGCGCTCGCCGCGGAAATAGCCGTTCAGCATCGGGCCCCCGGTGACGACGATCGACGGCAGGTCGACGGAGGCGGCCCCCATCAGCAGCGACGGCGTGGTCTTGTCGCAGCCGACGAGCAGCACGCAACCGTCCATCGGTTGGCCGCGGATCGCTTCTTCGACGGCGAGAGCGGCGAGGTTGCGATACATCATCGCCGTCGGGCGGAAGGTGTTTTCGGAGGCCGAGAACACCGGCACCTCGAGCGGGAAGCCGCCGGCTTCCCATACGCCCGCCTTCACCTTCTCGGCGAGTTCCCGGAGATGACCGTTGCACGGGGTCATATCCGACCAGGTGTTCAGGATGCCGATCACCGGCCGTCCATCGAACAGGTCGTGCGGATAACCCTGGTTCTTAAGCCAGCCGCGGTGATAAATCACGTCGCGGCTCGTGCCGCCGTACCATTCCTGCGATCTCAGCCGGCGCGGCCATTCCGCTTTCTTTTTCATCATCTCTGTCCTTCAGGATACTCCCGGACCGCCTCGCACGGCCCGGGTCATCATGCTTGTCTCAAGCCAGCGTGTAGGCCGTCTTGACCGTTGTGTAGAACTCGGCGGCGTATTTGCCCTGCTCGCGCGGACCGTACGACGAACCCTTGCGGCCACCGAACGGAACGTGGAAATCGACGCCTGCCGTCGGCAGGTTGACCATGACCATGCCGGCTTCCGAATTGCGCTTGAAGTGCGTCGCATGTTTCAGGCTGGTCGTGGCGATGCCGGCCGAAAGCCCGAATGGCGTGTCGTTGGCGATGGCGAGCGCCTCGTCGTAATCCTTCGCCCGGATCACCGAGACCACAGGTCCGAAGATCTCCTCGCGCGAAATGCGCATCTGGTTGGTCGCTTCGGTAAACAGCGTCGGCTGCAGGTAGAAGCCGGGCGTGTCGCGGGAAATCACCTCGCCGCCGAAAGCGAGCTTGGCGCCTTCCTTTTTGCCGATCTCGATATAGTCGGTATCGGTCTTCAGCTGCCGCTCGTCGACGACGGGACCGATATGGGTGCCGGCCTTCAGCGCATTGTCGACGACCAGCGTCTTCAGCTTCTCGGTCAATGCGGCGACGAACTTGTCGTGAATGCCTTCGGTGACGATCAGGCGCGACGATGCCGTGCAGCGCTGGCCGGTCGAGAAGAAGCCGGAATTGGCGGCGGCCTCGACGGCGACGGAAAGATCGGCGTCGTCAAGCACGACCATCGGGTTCTTGCCGCCCATTTCGAGCTGGAACTTGCGGTTATGCTCGATGGAGGCGGCGGCAACGCGCCGGCCGGTGCCGGTGGAACCGGTGAAGGTGATGCCGTGAACGTCGGGGCTTTCGAGCATGGCCTGGCCGACGACCGAGCCCTTGCCCATCACGAGGTTGAGAACGCCCTTCGGCAGGCCTGCGCGATGCAGGATATCGACGATCGCCCAGGAACAGGCGGGCACCAGCTCGGCTGGCTTGAAGACGATGGTGTTGCCGTAGGCGAGCGCCGGCGCGATCTTCCAGGCCGGAATGGCGATCGGGAAGTTCCAGGGCGTGATGATGCCGATGACGCCGAGGCCCTCGCGGGTGATCTCCACGCCGATGTTCGGGCGCACCGACGGGATGACCTCGCCGGCGAGCCGCAGGGCTTCGCCTGCGAAGAATTCGAAGATCTGCGAAGCGCGGATGACTTCGCCGGTCGCCTCAGGCAGGGTCTTGCCTTCCTCGCGGGCAAGCAGCGCGCCGAGCTCGTCCTTGCGCGCCATGATCTCGTCGCCGGTCTTCTTCAGGATGACGTGGCGTTCCCAGATGCCGGAGCGCGACCAGGCCGGGAAAGCGGCCTTGGCGGCGGCGATGGCATTGCGGGTATCTTCTGCACTGCCATCGGCATAAAGACCGACGACCTCGTTCGTATCCGACGGGTTGATGTTCTTCGTCGCGTTCGTGCCGACCCATTCGCCGGCGATCAGGTTTTGATAAATGGTCATGGGCTCAACAAGCCTCCTTTACCGTTTACAAACACGGCCCGGCCGCGGACGCGGCCCGGCCTCGAAAATCAGAGCTGCTTGACGGCAATCTCTTCTTCGGCCGCCACCTTCAGCGGGTTGCGCAGCGGCAGGCCGAATTCGGCGACTTCGATCTCGAAAAGGTCGCCCTCTTCCGTCTTGATGCCGTCGGCAAAGGAAAGCGTCGCCGTGCCGAACATATGGACATGCACATCTCCCGGAACCCGGAACAGGCCATATTTGAAATGGTGATATTCCAGGTTGGCGAAAGTGTGCGACATGTTCGCCTCGCCCGATAGGAACGGCTTTTCGAAGATCACCTTGTCGCCGCGCTTGATGCGCGAGGTGCCACGGATATCCTCCGGCGCGGCGCCGATGCGGATCTCCGGACCGAAGCTTGCCGGGCGCAGCTTCGAATGAGCAAGGAAGAGGTAGTTGATCCGCTCGGTGACGTGATCGGAAAATTCGTTCGACAGCGCAAAGCCGATGCGGAGGGGCGAACCGTCCTTGGCGATGACGTAGATGCCGGCCATTTCAGGCTCTTCGCCGCCGTCGAGCGCGAAGGAAGGGGAGACGAGCGGCGCGCCGGGGGCTGCCGCGCCGTGGCCGTTGCCCTTGTAGAACCACTCGGGCTGAACCCCTTTTTCGCCGGCCTTCGGCTTGCCGTTCTCGAGGCCCATCTTGAACATCTTCATCGAGTCGGTCAGCGTTTCCTCGGCCGCCTCGGTCGTCTTCTTATGCATGGAATCGCGGGTGGCGGCCGAGCCGAGGTGGGTCAGGCCGGTGCCGGTCAGATGCAGGTGCGCGGCATCGGGATGGGTGATCGGCGGAAGGAAACGACCTTCCGCATAGGCCTTCTCCAGATCGACGGCGTCGCCGTATCCATGCGCTTCGATGACCGAGGCGAGCGACTTGCCGCCGTCTGCCGCTTCCATCGCCAACGCATAGACGCTGCCGGCATTCTTGACCGATTTGGCAGCGCCGCCCAGCTCGCGGACGGCGACGACGATCTCTCCGTTGGCACCCTTGATTTGCGAAATAAGCACGACTTCGATCCTTCTCGTTCCGGCGAAGACAGCAAAAGCTCCGCCTGTCCGGCTCCATGAAGAGCCGGAATCCATCTTTCATATGACTGCGAATGCCTGGACTGGCGCCTGTTGGCGCTCAGCCCTTGTTCTTGTTGTAAACGTCGAAGAACACGGCGGCGAGAAGCACCGCACCCTTGACCATCTGCTGGAAGTCGATGCCGAGGCCGACGATCGACATGCCGTTGTTCATGACGCCCATGATGAATGCGCCGATGACCGCGCCGGTGATCTTGCCGACGCCGCCGGAAGCCGAAGCGCCGCCGATGAAGCAGGCCGCGATCACGTCGAGCTCGAAACCGACGCCGGCCTTCGGCGTTGCCGAGTTCAGGCGAAGTGCCACGATCATGCCGGCAAGACCTGCGAGCACGCCCATGTTGACGAAGGTGTAGAAGCTCAGGCGCTGCGTATTGATACCCGACAGCTTGGTCGCCTTTTCATTGCCGCCCATGGCATAGATGCGGCGGCCGATCGTCGTGCGTTTGGTGACGAAGGCGTAGATCGCGATCAGCACCAGCATGACGACGAGAACGTTCGGCAGGCCCCTGTAGCTGGACAGGAGGTAGCCGAGCGCCAGAATGGCGACCGAAACGATCAGATTCTGGACGACGAAGAAGCCCATCGGCTCGACGTCGATGCCGTGGCTCTCATTCACCTTGCGGCGGCGCCAGGCGAGGTAGAAGAGGATGACCGGCAGGATGACCGTCAGGATCAGCGACGTCGACTGGACGGGCGTGCCGAACAGGTCGATCATGTCGCCCGGCAGGAAGCCGGTGCTGATGACCTGGAATTCCTTCGGGAACGGGCCGATGTTCTTGCCGTTCAGCACCGTCAGCGTCAGGCCGCGGAAGACGAGCATGCCGGCGAGTGTCACGATGAAGGACGGGATGCGGTGATAGGCGATGAAATAGCCCTGCGCCGCGCCGATAAAGCCGCCGACGATGAGACAAATCAATCCGGCGAGCCAGAAATTCATGCCCCATGAGACGGTGAAGATGGCCGCGAGCGCGCCGACAAAGGCGACGATCGAACCGACCGAAAGGTCGATATGCCCCGCCACGATGACGAGCAGCATGCCGAGCGCCATGATGACGATGAACGAATTCTGCAGAACGAGGTTCGTCAGGTTGACCGGCTTGAAGAGAATGCCGCCGGTGTAGAACTGGAAGAATACCATGATCGCGACGAGCGCGATGAGCATGCCGTATTCACGAATGTTGCCGCGGATGTAGTCGGCAACGGAAACGACGTTGCTTTCCTCGGTTGCTGGGTTGACCGGAGTCATTGTCTCTTCTCCCCTGAGCGCATGATAGCGCGCATGATGGTTTCCTGGCTTGCTTCTCCCTTCGGCAGTTCGGCGACGATGCGTCCTTCGTTCATCACGTAGATGCGGTCACAAGTGCCAAGCAGTTCGGGCATTTCCGATGAGATCATCAGAACGCCCTTCCCATCGGCGGCAAGCTGGTTGATGATAGTATAAATTTCGTACTTTGCGCCAACGTCGATGCCTCGGGTAGGCTCGTCGAGGATCAAAATCTCGGGATCGGAGAACAGCCACTTCGACAGCACCACCTTTTGCTGGTTGCCGCCGGAAAGATTGACCGTTTCCTGGAAGATGCCGTGCGAACGAATGCGCAGCTTCGACCGGTAATCCGTCGCGACCTTCATCTCCTTGATGTCGTCGATGACGCTGTTGTTGGAGATTCCTTCGAGATTGGCGAGCGTCGTATTGTGCAGGATCGTGTCGTTGAGCACGAGGCCGAGCTGTTTGCGGTCCTCGGTGACATAGGCAAGACCTGCGTCGATCGCCTTGCGCACGGTGCTGACATCAACGGCCTTGCCGTCGACGAAGACTTCGCCGCTGATCTTGTGCCCATAGGACTTGCCGAAGACGCTCATGGCGAATTCGGTGCGGCCCGCACCCATCAGGCCGGCGATGCCGACGACCTCGCCCTTGCGGACGTTGACGTTGATGTCGTGCAGCACCTGGCGGTCGCGGTGATGCTGGTGATAGGCGTTCCAGTTCCTGACTTCGAAGATCGTCTCGCCGATCGGCACGGAGCGCGGCGGATAACGGTCGGCGAGGTCGCGGCCCACCATGTTCTTGATGATGATGTCTTCGCTGATCTCGTCGGCGTGACAGTCGAGCGTCTTGACGGTCATGCCGTCGCGCAGCACCGTGATCTGGTCGGCGACCTTGCGGATCTCGTTCAGCTTATGGGAAATGATGATCGAAGTGATGCCCTGGTTGCGGAACTCGATCAACAGATTGAGCAGCGCGTCGGAATCCTTCTCGTTGAGCGAGGCCGTGGGCTCGTCGAGGATGAGCAGCTTCACGCTCTTCGACAGCGCCTTGGCGATCTCGACGAGCTGCTGCTTGCCGACGCCGATATCGGTCACCAGCGTGTTCGGGGATTCGCGCAGGCCCACCTTCTGGAGAAGCTGCTTCGTGCGGTTATACGTCTCTTCCCAGCTGATGATGCCGCTCTTGGCGTTCTCGTTGCCGAGGAAGATGTTTTCCCCGATCGACAGCAACGGCACGAGCGCCAGTTCCTGGTGGATGATGACGATGCCGATTTCTTCGGAGTCCTTCAGCACTCTGAAGTGACGTGTCTCGCCTTCATAGACGATATCGCCTTCATAGCTTCCCGTGGGATAGACGCCCGAGAGCACTTTCATCAGGGTCGATTTACCGGCCCCGTTTTCGCCTACCAATGCGTGAATCTCACCCTTGCGAACCTTGAGGTTCACGTTCTCCAGCGCCTTGACGCCCGGGAACGTCTTGGTGATGCTCCGCATTTCTAGGATGGTGTTGTCCATAGTCAAAGTTCCAGCGCCTTGAGCCGCCGAGCGGCCTGGCGATCATAAAATCGAAGGCCGGAACCCGCAAGCACGGGCTCCGGCCTCCTGTTTAACGTCTTACTTCAGCTTGTCTTCGGTGTAGTAACCGCTGTCGACGAGGATCTGCTTGTAGTTGGTCTTGTCGACGGCAACCGGCTTCAGCAGATAGGACGGAACGACCTTGACGCCGTTGTCGTAGGTCTTCGTGTCGTTGACTTCAGGCTCCTTGCCGGACATGACGGCATCGACCATGGCAACGGTAACCTTGGCGAGTTCGCGGGTGTCCTTGAAGACCGTCGAGTGCTGTTCGCCAGCGATGATCGACTTGACCGACGGGATTTCAGCGTCCTGGCCGGAAACGACCGGAAGCGGCTGGTCAGCCGAACCGTAGCCGACGCCCTTCAGCGAGGAGATGATGCCGATCGAGAGGCCGTCATAGGGAGACAGGACAGCATTGACCTTGGCGTCGGTGTAGTTTGCCGAGAGCAGGTTGTCCATGCGGGCCTGGGCCGTTGCCGGATCCCAACGCAGCGTGCCGACCTTGTCCATGCCGGTCTGGCCGGACTTCACGACGAGCTTGCCGGAGTCGATGTAGGGCTGCAGGACGGACATTGCGCCATCATAGAAGAAGAAGGCGTTGTTGTCGTCAGGCGAACCGCCGAAGAGTTCGATGTTGAACGGGCCCTTGCCATCCTTGAGGCCGAGGGCGTCAACGATGGAACCAGCCTGCAGAACGCCGACCTGAAAGTTGTCGAAGGTGGCGTAGTAGTCGACGTTGGCGGAGTCGCGGATCAGGCGGTCGTAAGCGATGACCTTGATGCCGGCGTCGTGAGCCTTCTGGAGAACGTCGGAAAGCGTGGTGCCGTCGATCGAAGCGATGACGAGAACCTTGGCACCCTTGGTGACCATGTTTTCGATCTGCGACAGCTGGTTCGGAATATCGTCGTCAGCATACTGCAGGTCGGTCTTGTAGCCGGCGGCCTCGAGCTGCTTGACGATGTTGTTGCCGTCGTCGATCCAGCGAGCGGAGGACTTCGTCGGCATTGCAATGCCCACGAGACCCTTGTCCTGCGCCATGGCAGGCATAACAAACGAAGCGACGCCGAAGGCAGCCGCAGCCATCAATGAGATAATGGATTTCATTTCTCTCTCCCTTGTTAAACATTGGCGGACAAAAAATCGTCCGCCCCGAAACTGTGGCAGGTTCCGTATTGGATAGTTACTTCAGATGGTGAGAAACGAAGTAGGTCTCCTCCACGATCTCACACGTGTTGAGTGCCAACCAGCACACGGCGGCAAACTGGTATGGATTCCTATAACTGTCAAATAGAATAAGTGGTAAAGTGCATAACAATTTTGGTATATCGTTAAAAAGTATTACTTTTAATGGAGCGCAGCGAGGAGGCTGCAACCATGACGATTATCTCCGAGCCATTTTTGATGGATCACGTCGATATCCACAGCGATAACTTCGGCGACGACGGCCTTTTGCGTGCGGGACTTAAGCTGAATCACCTGCGCATGATCGTCGCAATCGAAGATAGCGGACAGATTTCCGCAGCTGCGGAAGTGCTGAACATTTCGCAGCCCGCAGCGTCGCGAATGCTGTCCGAAATGGAATCGATCACCAAGACCCAGCTCTATGAGCGCGTGGCCCGCGGCGTGGTGCTGACGACCTTCGGCGCGGCCCTTGCCAGACGCGCGCGCAAGATCCTCCTGGAGCTGCGCGAGGCGAGCCGCGAGATCGGCGAATTGAAGAGCGGCAAGGGCGGCTCGGTCTTCATCGGCGCGGTGACGGCGCCGGCCATGAGCCTCGTGGTGCCGGCGATCAACAAGGTGCGCAAGGCCTATCCGGGCATCGAAATCAACATACAGGTGGAGACCAGCAACGTTCTCGCCCGCGAGCTGCTCGCCGCCCGCCACGATTTCATCATCGGCCGCATTCCCGACGATCTCAATCCGCGCCTTTTCGAGGTGACCGAGATCGGCGTCGAGCGGGCCTGCCTGATCGTGCGCAAGGGTCATCCGCTGTTGAAACAGAAGCCGAGCAGCCTCGCCGACGTCAGGGATTACGACTGGGTGTTCCAGCCGCCGGGCACGCTGCTGCGCCGCACGATCGAGGACATTTTCCTGTCGCGCGGAGTGGCGCTGCCCGAAAACATCGTCAACACCTCCTCGCTGCTGCTCACCTGCGCCATCGTCTGCGAAACCGACGCCATCGCCCCCGTCGCCATCGACGTCGCCCATTTTCTCGCCAGCCAGGGCGCCAAGGCCTCCGATGTGCGCATGCTGCCGATCGATTTCGACATCAACGTCAAGCCCTACAGCCTGATCACGGCGAAGGAACGGGCGTTGCCGCCGAGTGCGAGGCTGCTCTATGACATTATTCTGGAGGAGAGCCGAAAGCAGGCGGGATGACGGTCGTAAGCCGTCCTCGTGTCGCGAGACGCTATATGGGCTGCTTTTCAGCCATTTCAACCGATCCCTGCCGTACACCATTCGATTTTTTCGCGTGCGGGTAGAAGATAAATCTTCTGCTTTTTGTTGCCGGCAACAGCGTTTTTGGGAGCCCACCAGACCATGCCTACGCCATTGTTGGTAGGCTACAGCGCAATCTGGTGAAATTGAACGGGATACAACCCAATGTAACATCGGTCGGTGTTCATGTTTTTTCAGGAGATCGCCGACATGTCATCTAAGGAAGATCCGAAGCTGCTACGCAATACTGCGCGCAGACATTTTCTGGGTGTCGCCGCAGCCGCCGGCGCTCGTCTCGCCGGCATCGCAGCCATAGCCACAACAATTTCCACCTCTCCAGCCAACGCGCTGGGACGGCTTTGGGGACGCGGCGGCTCCGGTGGACGCGGAGGCTCTGGCGGGAGCGGCGGCTCAGGCGGAAGCGGTGGCTCCAGTGGCGGCAGCGGCCCAAATTGCTTCCTGCGGGGAACGGCGATCCTCACGGATTGCGGTGAGAAGCCCATCGAGAATCTCAGCATCGGCGATCGGGTTGCCCTTCCCGACGGCAGCACCCGTGCGGTGAAGTGGATCGGCCGTCAAAGCTTCAGGAAGAGCGGCAAGAGCTGGCAAAAATCCGTCGTGCCGATCCGGGTTTCCCGCCACGCGCTGGACGGACACACGCCGCATTCGGATCTCTATCTGTCGCCCGGCCATGCGCTGTACCTGAACGGCGTTCTGATCCAGGTGAAAGACCTGGTGAACGGCACGACGATCGCGCCGGTCACGCCCGCCGCCGGCATGTCGATCGACTATTATGCGGTCATGCTCGATACCCACGAAGTTATCCTCGCCGAAGGCGCTGCGGCCGAATCCTTCCGGCTGCATGACAGCAACTACGAGAACTTCTGCAATTTTGCGGAATACCGGCGTCTCTATGGCGAGGAGCGCGTCGTGATGGCATCCTTTGCGCCGTTGCTGGCAGGCGGCTGGTCACATTTGAAAGCGCTCCTCCTGCTCGGCGTTTCGCCGCTGGCAAGGGTGCCCGATCCATTCGGGAATGCCTGCGAAAGGATCGACGCGCAAGCCAGGGAGCTGTCACTCTGACAGGACCGGAACGCGCGGGACCGGTCTGGCTGCTGCCAAGCCGCGCGTCCGATTTGCGAGCACATCAAACAAAGACATCAAGCGTGGCGCGCATCATCGCGCCACGCTTGATGACATCGGCCTTCTTCTCTTCGTCCGCTGCCGGCAAGCCCTGCGCCATCTTGGCGGGCTCTAATGTCCGAGAGAGGAAGGTGCATGCTATTCGGACAATCGGTATTTCAATCAGTTCTCGAGCGGCTGAAAGCCGAGGAAGAGCCGGACGATGACGCCGAGGCGCCGGCTGCCCACCGCGTATGCGGGCTTGCCACCGGCCTCGCCTTCGATGTCATGGAGGGTGTCTCGGCCGCCTCGCAGCGCATCGGCCAAGCCTATTTCGACAATCTGGAACTCGATGCCGCGGCCGCAACCGCAGCGGAACCGCCGCCGCCGCCCGAGCCGGAGCCAGCGCCAGAGCCTGTTATGCCGGACCATCTCACCCGCACAGCACCGGCAGAGGTCGCGGCCGAACTGGCGATCTCCGCCGCCGACACGGCCCTGACGCTTGGGGAGAAGCGCCGCGCCTTCGCCCGCGCCAATCATCCCGACGGCGTCGCCCTGCCCTTCCGCGACAATGCGACCAAGCGGATGATGCTCGCCAATCTGCTGATCGACGAAGCGCTGCGGCGTCTCGCGCGCTGATTATTCCGCCTGTCCGTCCTTCGATGGCTTGTCGGTGGCCGCCGCGGGCTCTTCGTCTTCCTCGTCGTCAGCCTGCACGGCCGGCTCCGTCGTCTGCGGCTGCGGATCGAAGGTCCAGAACAGCACATAGAAGGCATAGGCGCCGGCTCCGCCCGAGATCACGCCCCAGAAGGGATCGCCGGTGACGAACTCGACCGTGGCCCAGGCAAAGCAGACGGCAACGATGGCTATGCGCACCCAGAGGCGGCGATAGGCCGGATGGTTCGGATCGATCAGTTGCATCTTTGTCCCACGGTCGCATATGTCACGCATGCCCCGGCATGCATCGCACATGCCCCCGGCATGTGCCGCTTGTCTTTAGTTCGAATCTTGCAAATGTGAAAGAGCCGCGGGCTTGACGCGACGCAGAGAAGGTGGAATGAAAATTCCAGATTTTTGGCAATTCGGTTTATTTGTTCCGAATTCTAGGGAGGTTGAAATGACAGTGAGATTTGGTCTTCTCGGCGCCGGCCGCATCGGCAAGGTTCATGCGAAGGCCGTAAGCGGCGACGCCAATGCGACGCTGGTTGCGGTCGCAGACGCCTTTCCGCAGGCCGCCGAAGCCATCGCTTCCGCCTATGGCTGCGAGGTCCGCACCATCGAGGCGATCGAAGCCGCCAAGGACATCGACGCCGTCGTCATCTGCACGCCAACGGACACACATGCCGACCTGATCGAGCGTTTCGCCCGCGCCGGCAAGGCGATCTTCTGCGAAAAGCCGATCGATCTCGACGTCGCCCGCGTCAAGGCATGCATCAAGGTCGTCGAAGAGACCGGCGCCAAGCTGATGGTCGGCTTCAACCGCCGCTTCGATCCGCATTTCATGGCGGTGCGCAAGGTCATCGACGAAGGCAAGATCGGCGCTGTCGAAATGGTGACGATCACCTCGCGCGATCCCGGCGCCCCGCCGGTCGACTACATCAAGCGCTCGGGCGGCATCTTCCGCGACATGACGATCCACGATTTCGACATGGCCCGTTTCCTGCTCGGCGAAGAGCCGGTCTCGGTGCTGGCGACCGCCGCCGTGCTGGTCGACAAGGCGATCGGCGAAGCCGGCGATTATGACAGCGTCTCGGTGATCCTGCAGACCGCCTCCGGCAAGCAGGCCGTCATCTCCAACTCCCGCCGCGCCACCTACGGCTACGACCAGCGCATCGAGGTGCATGGCGCCAAGGGTATGGCGGCCGCCGAAAACCAGCGCCCGGTCTCGATCGAAGTCGCCAACGGCGACGGCTACACCCGCCCGCCGCTGCATGATTTCTTCATGACCCGCTACACCGAAGCCTATGCCAACGAAATCGCAGCCTTCATCTCGGCGATCGAAAAGGGCACGAAGATCTCGCCTTCCGGCGCCGATGGCCTCGCAGCCCTCGCACTCGCCGACGCCGCGGTCCAGTCCGTCAAGGAAGGCAAGCTGATCAAGCTCGGCTGACGGCCCTCTCCCGACCGGCAGCCACGCATGAGATGGCCGGGCAACCGCCCGGCCATTTCGCGTTTTCTGGTAAAGTGTATAGAAGACCCCTCCCCACAAGAGGGAGGGGGGCTTACCTGCCGCGCCTAACGACCTCCCTTTCACCGTTTCATCCGCAGAACGGGTCGATGCTTGCCGCAGTCGGCCGCCGCGCGTTAGTCCCTCCCCCTTGTGGGGAGGGGGTTGGGGAGGGGTTTTAGCCCTACCCCCCACCCTGAACACCCGAGACCACAATATCCTGGTCGATCACCGACAGCGCCCGGTTGAGATGCCCCTCGAAAACCAGGATCGGCTCTTCGACTGCCACCCGGATCTCCGGCATGCCCTCCATGCGCACGATATGCGACTGGCCAAGCCCTTCTTCGACCCCCTGGCGGAGAAGATCGTAATAGCGCGTGCCCGGCCCGGTGATGGCGATCGGCATGCGCTCGGTCAGGCTCAGCATGCGCGATAGCCCGTTGCCGAGCGCCAGCCCCGCCTGGCGGAAGGCGAAGGCGGAGGTGCGGTGGCCCTGGCGGGCGCGCAGGGCGATCTTGTCAAGTTCGGCCACCGGCACGAATTTCGCCGGGATCGTATCGAGCGGCACTTCGAAGGCGCTGCGCAGGATGGCGTAGAAGCCGGCATAGGCCTCGATGCAGCCGCGTGTGCCGCAGCGGCAGAGGCCGCCATTCGCCATGTGCAGCATGTGCCCGAAATTCGGCGCCGAGACCTCCTGCCCCGTTGGCCCGCCGCGCCGGACGATGCCGAGGCCGATGCTGTGGCCGAGCGAAAGGGCCGCGAGCGAGCGGAAATCGGCGCCCTTGACGATCTCCTCGCGTGCGCCCAGCGCTGCGGCGACCAGCAGCGTCTCGTTGTCTAGAATGACCTTGGCCTGCCAATCGGGCCGCAGCGCCGATTCGAAATCGATCTGCTCGCTGCCGAAGATCGGCGACCAGAGAAGAACCGGCTCGGTCGAATCGACCAGACCCTTGCTGCTGATTGAGATCAGCAGCACCTTTTCCTGGGTGATCCTGGAGCGGTCGAGAATGCGCGACAGCCCGGCGCGCACCCCTTCCACGAAACGGGCGGCACCCGAGGGATCATGCGAGCGCTCCTCGCTGAAGCGGTCGATCAGCTTGCCGGCATAGTCGACCAGCGAATATTGCACCGCATCCGAGGAGATGATGACGACGATCAAGTAGCCGCAATCGCGCCGCTGGCGCAAAAGCACGCGCGGCCGACCGCGGCCGCTGGTCGCCTGCTGCTCGGATTTTTCGATGATTTGCGCCTTTTCCAGATCGGCCGTTATCGCCGAAATGGTGGCCGAGGAAAGGCCGGTATGATCGGATATTTCGGTATGGGCGAGCGCGCCGTGACGGCGCAGCACGGACAGCACGAGCACGCTGTTTCTCTGCCGGACCAGCTCCGTGCTCGACTTGGTCAGCATGAATGCCGCCCTCTCCTCCTGCTTGCCCCACCCTTGGTTTCCACTGCATCTCCGGCCGCCGTTGCGCAAGCGAATTAAGCCGATAGTGCAGTGTTGACAGTTGAAAAAATCTCTGACATCAAATTTCTCGACTGTCGAGAAAAAAATCCGAACCTTCTCGACAGGCTTATCGCGGTGGCCGGAGGAAGCATGGGCTGGGCCGGTCGCAACTCACTCGGGAGGACATTATGAAGTCTATTTTGAAGCTGATGGCAGGGGCTGCCATCCTCGTTTCCGTGCATACTGCCGCCATGGCTGCCGATCTCGTCGTCGGCGTTTCCTGGTCGAATTTCCAGGAAGAACGCTGGAAGACCGATGAAGCCGCCATCAAGAAGGCTCTCGAAGCCAAGGGCGCCAAATATATTTCCGCTGATGCGCAATCTTCCGCCGCCAAGCAGCTCACCGACGTCGAATCGCTGATCTCGCAGGGCGCCAACGCGCTGATCATTCTCGCCCAGGATTCCGACGCCATCGGCCCGGCGATCGAAAAGGCCGCCGCCGAAGGCATCCCGGTCGTCGGCTACGACCGCCTGATCGAAAACCCGGCCGCCTTCTACATCACTTTCGACAACAAGGAAGTCGGCCGCCTGCAGGCCGAAGGCGTCTTCAAGGCGAAGCCTGAAGGCAACTACGTCTTCATCAAGGGCTCGTCCTCCGATCCGAACGCCGACTTCCTGTTCTCGGGCCAGCAGGAAGTGCTGAAGGCCGCGATCGATGCCGGCAAGATCAAGAATGTCGGCGAGGCCTATACCGACGGCTGGCTGCCGGAGAACGCCCAGCGCAACATGGAGCAGTTCCTGACCGCCAACAACAACAAGGTTGACGCCGTCGTCGCCTCCAACGACGGCACGGCCGGCGGCGCGATCGCAGCGCTCGACGCCCAGGGCCTCGCCGGCTCCGTTCCGGTTTCCGGCCAGGACGGCGACAAAGCGGCGCTGAACCGCATCGCGCTCGGCACGCAGACGGTTTCCGTCTGGAAGGACAGCCGCGAACTCGGCACACGCGCCGCTGAAATCGCTCTCGACCTCGCCGGCGGCAAGGACATGAGCAAGATCGACGGCGTTCAGGCCTTCAAGGGCGGCCCGAAGGGCGTCGAAATGCAGTCTGTCTTCCTGAAGCCGCTCGCCATCACCAAGGACAATCTGAACGTCGTCATCGACGCCGGCTGGATCTCCAAGGCTGAAGCTTGCCAGGGCGTCAAGGCCGACACGGTCGCCGCCTGCAAGTAAGCGAGCGCCAACCGGAATTGCCGGCGCCGCAGCGGAAACACCGTTGCGGCGCCGGATGCGGATGAGAATGAAAACGACCAGGTTCTCTCCGCCTCGCCGCACCACCGCGGACCTTCCATCCCTGCCGGAACGATGCCGCGAAGCCGCGCGACCGCAGGGATCATCGCGATGGTCTATTGAAGACAGACGAATGACGCCGAGGGCAGTTTCGCGCATGCCGGCGTACCCGTCCAAACAGAATGGGGGAACGGCAAACCCATGGCCGAAATGGTAAAATCAACGACTTCGAGCGGACCGAGAACGGCGGAAGCCAATCCGGTGACCCGCTTCTTCCGCGCGACAGAGATCGACACGCGCCTGCTCGGGATGATCGGCGCGCTCATCATCATCTGGATCGGTTTCCACATCATCACCGGCGGCCTGTTCCTGACCCCGCGCAATCTCTGGAACCTCTCGGTCCAGACGACCGATATCGCGATCATGACGACGGGCATGGTGCTGATCATCGTCACCCGCAACATCGACCTGTCGGTCGGCTCCGTGCTCGGCCTCTGCGGCATGATCATGGGTGTGACCCAGGCCAAGATCCTGCCGGAATATATCGGCTTCGACAGCCCCTTCACCTGGGCGATCACGCTTCTCGTCGGCCTGATCGCCGGCTGCCTGATCGGCGCCTTCCAGGGCATCATCATCGCCTTCCTGAACGTTCCCTCCTTCATCGTCACCCTCGGCGGCCTGCTCGTCTGGCGCGGCGCGACCTGGCTCGTCACCAGCGGCCAGACGGTCGCCCCGATGGACCAGACCTTCCGCATCATGGGCGGCGGCGCCGAGGGCTCGATCGGCGCCACCTGGAGCTGGGTCGTCGGCATCGCCGCCTGCCTCTTCGTCGTCGCCAGCATCGTCGGCTCGCGCCGCCAGCGCCGCCGCTTCGGCTTCCCGCGCCGGCCGATGTGGGCCGAATATTTCCTCGCGACACTCAGCTGCGTGCTGATCCTCGGCGCCGTCTGGATCGCCAACAGCTATTACTGGCCGATCAACATCGCCAAGAAATATGCCGAGACCAACAATATCCCCTGGCCCGAAACCGGCCTGGACATTCCCTACGGCATCGCCGTGCCGGTGCTGATCGCCATCGTCGTCGGCATCATCATGACCTTCATCGCCACCCGCCTGCGCTTCGGCCGCTACGTCTTCGCGATCGGCGGCAATCCTGAGGCGGCCGAACTCGCCGGCATCAAGACCCGCTGGGTCACGGTGCGCATCTTCGCGCTGATGGGCATTCTCGCAGCCGTCGCGGCGGCGATCTCCACCGCCCGCCTCAACGCCGCCACCAATGCGCAGGGCACGCTCGACGAGCTCTACACCATCGCCGCCGCCGTCATCGGCGGGACGTCGCTCGCAGGCGGCACCGGCACCATCGCCGGCGCCATGCTCGGCGCGCTCGTCATGCAGTCCCTGCAATCGGGCATGGTTCTCGCGCATGTCGACACACCGCTGCAGAGCGTCGTCGTCGGCACCGTCCTCGTCGTCGCCGTCTGGCTCGACACCGTATACCGCTCCCGTGCCAAGTGAGAGGAGCCCTAGACATGGCTGATCAACGCACTCCCCTCGTGGAACTGAAAAACATCTCGATCTCCTTCGGCGGCATCCACGCCGTGGACAATGCCTCTGTCGATCTCTACCCCGGCGAAGTCGTCGCTCTTCTCGGCCATAACGGCGCCGGCAAGTCGACGCTGATCAAGATCCTCTCCGGCGCCTATAAGCGCGATAGCGGCGATATCCTGATCAATGGCGAGCCGGCCGACATCCGCAATCCGCGCGATGCCAAGAAATACGGCATCGAGACGATCTATCAGACGCTCGCCGTCGCCGATAACGTCGACGCCGCCGCAAACCTTTATCTCGGCCGCGAGCTGAAGACCCGCTGGGGCACGCTCGACGACGTCGCGATGGAAGCCTCGGCCCGCGAAGTGATGGGGCGCCTGAACCCCAACTTCAAGCGCTTCAAGGAGCCGGTGAAGGCGCTCTCAGGCGGCCAGCGGCAATCGGTGGCGATCGCCCGCGCCATCCTCTTCAATGCGCGTATCCTGATCATGGACGAGCCGACGGCCGCGCTCGGCCCGCAGGAGACGGCGCAGGTGGGCGAGCTGATCAAACAGCTGAAGAAGGAAGGCATCGGCATCTTCCTCATCAGCCACGACATCCACGACGTCTTCGACCTCGCCGACCGCGTCTCGGTGATGAAGAACGGCCAGGTCGTCGGCCACGCCCGCACCGAGGACGTGACCAAGGACGAGGTGCTCGGCATGATCATTCTCGGCAAGGTGCCGCCCAAAGCCATCCCCGGCCCCGGCGCCATGCAGATCTGACCTCTGCGAGGTCATCGCCAGCAACATCATGCTCCGCCGCCCGCAGGGCCGGCGGAGTGTTTTACGCTTGCCGCCCTCCGCCCAGTGCATCAACTGGCAACGAGGTTTGGAAGGACGTTTTTAACGAGCCTCACTCCTCTCAAAACGTCCCCCCGGCGCCGCTGCCCGCATGACAGGCCGAGTTTCCGGCTGCTTTGACCGGATCAAGGGCGGGAAATCCACGAAAATGCTGCCGAAAATACCTCCGCCCGCTGAATTTCAGCCGCCAAGGAGGTTTGGAAGGACGTTTTTAAGGAGGCTCAACATTTCTAAAAAGACGAAACTCCTCCGACCTCCACCCATTTTCTAAAATGTTGATCCTTCTTAAAAACCTCCTTGTCACTGATAACTGACTGATTTCTCTCATTTTCACTGGAAGAGAGGTTTTTAAGCGAAGACGGTGAAGCTCTCTCGATCTGCCGCCAGCCGAAAGCCAAGCACTTCGCCCCGCCGCAAGGCATGGTCTCGGCTGCCGACAGCGCCCGCCAAAAACCATCAATCGCCAGGGCCAGCGGATGAAAATCCCCGCCAAACCGCAAGCACCCGTATTTCTGAGAATTTCCCGATTGAAGCCAGCCGCAAGCTAGGCTAAGAACCACCCATCGGAAAGGCGATTCAAACCGCCTCAGGATGCACCCGTAGCTCAGCTGGATAGAGTGTTGGATTCCGATTCCAAAGGTCACAGGTTCGAATCCTGTCGGGTGCGCCATTTATTGTAACGCTTGGCATCAGCGTGCACCAGCTTGCCAACAACGTGCTCCCTGCCTGCCAACAGCGTACACCGACTTCCAGAAAATTGAATAAAAACAATGAACGCGCCGTTTTTGATGCCCATGGTGTTCTGCGTTTCTGGATGCGAGGCTGGTTCTGGCGAAGTCGAACTGGAGGCAGGCGCTCGGGGCTTTCCTAACGCTTCTGCGCATCGCTGGACGACCGTTTCCGCCTGGTATTCTGCCCGACTTTCCATCGCGACCTTCCTGCTCGGTGAAAGGACTTAGTCCTTGCAGTATGGATCGTGAAGATTGGAAGTCTCGAGAAATTTGTTAAAAATAATTTGGAGCCACTGCGAGAAGAGCTGCGGATCTGCGACCCGTCATTACTTGTCTCGCGATGAAGTCTATTTCAGTATATCTTCGCATCGGCCGCACTGTCACTCAGATTTGGTGATGAATAAATCCGTACATCCGCGATCTTCACAAGAAGATCTTCGGCATCACTGGGTTCTTATGGATTCGGCTGCGAATCCATGTTGAGCCGAACCGTCTTGACAAGAATTCCGGGCGACGTGCGAACGTCCGTCGTGCCATCCTGGCTCTGGCTTTCCCAGAGGATTCCACCCTGAATCCCCTGGGAGGCAATTTAGCGAATCCAAAGAGGCTTCACTCCCTTTCGTTTCTCAGAATCTCGGCCTCCGCGCCTGCTTCCGAGCCAGATAGGCGTTGAAGCCGGGCATTCCTGACCGCGAGCTTGTTGGCCGGCGCAACTCGATCCTCGCGAGTCCCTTGATGGAAGACCCAGTCAGGTAGTGATCGATGACGCTTTGGCGAAAGACGGGTGTCGCGACTGCTCCGATCTTGGGGGCATACCGCAACCACCATAGAAGACCTGTATTTGGGAGCCACCGTGGCGGAAACTCGACGTCTCCGAAATCGAGGAACACCGGATATCGGCTTCCGGCCCATCGATCGACGATCGCGGAAATGCCCAGCGGAATGATCCACGATCTCAACTTCGTTTCGACAGAGCGGGCGTAGGTGAGCGCATCTGAAAAGGAGGAGAGATCCCTCTTGAGTCTGGTCCCGTCCGCCACCCACACCATCGGGCTATAGAATGCCTCGCGCGATGCTCTCTCCTCTATTGAGATTGGAGAGTGCTGAACTCCAGTACCGATCCACTCAATGTCTTGACGTCGGCGATGTGGACGACGCTATCGGCCGCTCGATGCCAGACCTCCTGCCACTCGATAGGAAAGTGGTTCTTCCACGCGCGATGCCACTCGGTCTCGGGTTCCCTCCAAGGATCGCATAAAACTGTGCTGCGGTGTGCCCAGTGATGGAGCCGTATCGCTCCGCATCTTGGTATTACTGGTGCCTCGCATCCGGGGCAGGTTCCGATCAGCCCCGGCGCTGCTTCCCGGCGGATTCCATCTACGACCGCGAACTTCATTGTCATCTCCAATAGCCATAGCTTCGCCGATCACGGCGCGTGCTCGTTTCACAAGGGAAAGTGGCGGGCGGCTTGAATACCGCTTGGAGCTTCTTCGGGCAGTTTCGGCTGCCTCATTTTCTTATTCGTCTGGTCCGCCTGACGAATACTTGGAAGGTAAACGGATGGCCGTAGGAAATCAATTGATCCTACGCTGCAATCCACCTTCCTCTGCAATGGCCGGCGAAGAAGGTAGCAAACAGGAGGGGTACAAAGCTTACATCGGGGCTTCGACCGGGACTTCCTCGTAGTCAATCAGATAGTCGAACGCACAGGTCGTACCACTGCAACGACCTTCGAAATGGAGCGCTCGGAGTCTCAGATCCACCTGCCCGACGAGGACCGAGAGCGTGCCCTCGTTGTGCAGGCCGTGCGCAGGCGTCCATTCGATTTCACCGACGAACTTTCGCTGGATGCCATTTGCGCTTTGAACTGCCGTGGCTTCCTGGACATTCCGATATTGGTCACTTAGCAGATCAGCCAGCGAAATCGGGCCATGGGGTAGCGGTACCAGTGTCGTCGTCTGCCAGCCTTCTGGCGTCCTGAAGTAGGTGGTGGTGCCGATTGCGATGGTTTCCTGGGACTGTCCCTCGCTTTGGATCCGCACGTAGACGCGATCGGGGAGCTGTCGGCGGATTTGGTATATGAATTCCTTGTCTCCCACTGCGTAGTGAAGCTCGGCTTGCTTGAAGGTTGCGCGTTCTTCTTGTGCTGCGGCCGCCAATATCACGTCAATCCCAGATTGGGCAATCGCACTAGATCCCTGCGACGCCAGCGCAAACAGGGTCATCGTGATCAGGTGGCTTTTCATCGTGGCTCTCCAAGCATAGGGCCGACTAGGTCGTGTGGTGCGTATTCGAATGCTCCCAAGGCACAGACCCCAGCCGACCCTCTGGTCTGGAAGAGGAGATCCTTGCCGCGGACTGGGTCCGAGAGGCAGATATCTAGGTCGCCCATTATCAACGCCGGACCTCCTAGTTGGGGAATGAGCATCTGATCGAGGAGTGGGTCAACGACGGGGATGGACGGACAATCGCCAACCCCGAACTGCAGGTTCCGCCCAAGGAACCGGTCGGGATTGATGCCGCGGCAATTGCCCTGAGTATTCTCGGACAAGATCGAGTTGGCAATTAGGGGGAGATCGGGGGTGGAGCCGTGCGCGTCACCGGTGAAACCGATGCCATCGTTGCGAGCGATTGTCACATTGGTTATCTTCACCGGCCCAACGGCGATGATCCCACCACCCGGACCGGCGACGTTCCGGGTGAAGATTGAATTGACGATCTGCCAATGATCATCGGCACCGATGCTGTCGGCCCAGATCGCGGCGCCTATTCCTGCTCGATTGCCGATAAAGGCGCTGTGCGACACTGCGACCGATGCAGACCCCCAGGAGATCGCGCCGGCACGTCCTCCCGTGGATTCGTTGCCTACGAAGATACCTCCGACGATCCTCATACCCTGGGTGTTGAACAGGTCCGCGTAGATGGCGCCAGCGCCCGGTCCTCTGTTGCGCACAAACTTGTCGTAGTTGAATTCGAAGCGGCTTGGCGGGTAGCGGATAAGGAGTCTTGCCGTTGCGGAGCTCGGGGTACCTGCGACCGTGTCGTATATCGAAATGGCTCCACCACGGCGCTCACTACTGTTGTCCTCAAACGTGTTGCGTGCAAATCTGACAAGCTGGCTGCCGTTTGCGGCGTCTGAACGTTGTGACAGGAGCACAGTCCCGTCACCTGAGTTTCCGTGGAAGTAGTTTTTGACGATCTCGACCGGTGAACGGGGGTACATGACCCTTAGGGCAGACTGCTTGTTGTCCGAGAAGGTGTTGCCGCGGACTGAGCCGCCGGAAATCCTCACCCCAATCTCGTTTCCTCGGAAGGTCGTGTCGCTGACATCGGCTTTCTCGCTTATCTCCAGGGCGGTGTTGCTGTTCCCCACGAACCTGCTCGAGGACACCTTTGCGTTCTCGACATCGACGGCCAATTCGCTGTCCCTAATGGTTACATGCTTCAGCACCGCGGTGCCGTTGCGTACCTGGAGTACGGACGGATACAAGCGGTGGCCAAATCGACGACTTGACCGCGTCGCTCGCACGTTCTTGACCGTGATGTTGAGGGCGGTGAAGTCACCTTGGGGGACGACGAAGAGCCGTAGGGCTCGACCGCCTCCATCGAGCGTTATGTTGTTACCACCGTCCAATGTGACGTTCGGTGGTAGCACATGTTCCATGGTCATCTGGATTGTCGCTCTGCCGCCCGGGCAGTCGAAGACAATTTCGCCACCATGATGAAGGGCATCTCGGAGATTTTGGCCGCCAGGCTCGACGTCTGTCTGGCAGCGAGTGACATGGATGGCGGCTCCTACAGCAGGCGCGAAGCCGGCGGCGATCGAAAGCAGCAGCGTCGATAGTGCAATGACGAAGCTTCTCATGGCGTGATGCTCGGATGGTGCCAATCCCTGAAGTCGATGATAATGTCCCGCGTGGAGCTGTAGGGGCTGCCGATGTGGATGAGCGGTCCCTCCACCGTGTCCTCTTGGAAGAGGATGTCACCGGTTCTGATACCCGGTAGCGCGAAAACGCCATGGGTGTTCTCGGGTGTGTAGAACGTCACTCCAGGGATGCTCGACGAACCATCGGCCTCTGTTGAATAGGAGCCGTTTTGATCCAGCAAGTAGTTGACCTCATGCCCCTCCGTGGTCACGTACCTCCCCCGGCCAGTATCGTCCGGCAGCGCACTCAGCATGACCATGTGGCGCGAAGCCTTGAAGGCCTCGAAATCGGGATCGGTACGGACGGGAGTGCCACCTTCCTTAGTGACGATGGCATCGGGAGCCCACGTCACTTCAATCAGACCCCAGCGGTGCTCTTTGTCGCAAAATTCGTCGCAAGTGCCCTCCATGGCTACCGCGTAAAACTGCTTTTTGCGATCCGCGTCCGGAAAGCAGTCGATCGAGGAGATGAATGTCATTCCGTGGTCGAACGGGGTCAGACACTTTTCGTACTTGGTTGTCGGGATACGAGGGTTAATCCCGCAGATGAAGCCATGATACCCACACAGGTTCATGGATCTGTGATGCGCTGACCCCGTGCCGAGGATGCGAAACACATCGGCTGGAACGCGACCGTTCACAGTGGGCATGATCATGGAGGGGACTGCCGCTCCAGTGTCGTCGGGCTTGTGGGTAAATCCAAGGAACGTCTGGATTGGCGGGGTCTGAATTCCGCCGAGGATCATCGTGTAGGCGGGCGTTGCGTAATATGATTCGATCCCGTCATGGCCAATGTGCTGCGCGAACGGGGGACGATAGCTGGTCGCGATGGCGGTCTCTAGGACCTGGATGGGCCACCGGAATCCGCCATCCGGGTATCCATCGATCGCGGCATAGATCATGTGCGCCGCCTCGCCCCCGTCGATGATGTCGCCTCGAAGCCGTGTCTGACCCGCGTAGACAAAGGCGCGTACGAGTTCGTGGTCAGAGCCGCTGTGGGTTGTGTAGAGGTCGGACACGATGTCGGCGCTCGACAGTCGGCGGTATGGCACGATACGACGGCCGTCCGAACTGCCGGCGGCGAACTTTGCTGCCGACAGAGTCAGTAGGATTCTCGCCGCGGCCTTGATGTCAGGATCTCGAGCATACGCGAGGAGGTTCTGAACTGAGTTGAGGCTGTAGCGAGTATATGGCCTGGAGTTGTACTCATCGAAATCCTTGTCCGCGATGGACTTGAACCTCTTGAGCAGCCAGTCCCGCAGTTCATTCTGCTGTTCCTGGAGTTCATGACGGTTGTCGTGGTTTGGCTCCACGGTGAGAACCATCTGGTTGATGAGATATTTTGAACTCTCGATCTGGAGCAGATGGTTTTCAGTTTCTTCGATCCTGAACGACAGTGCCGGGGCAACGTCACCTGCCGGACCGATTGCAAAAGCAAACGGTAGCGCACCGATGCCTGTGGTGGAAAGCGCGTAGACGGCCGCCATCTTCCCTGTGTACTCGAGCAGCCACCTGAAGATATCCCAGAGCGAACTCAGCACCCCGCGATACCAGTATTCACGATCAAGGCGCTCTTCAGGTGTTCCAAGGATCTCACCGACTCGTTCGTCGCCGCATAGTTGGAGGACCGGGTAATCGCCGCTTTCGAACGGTCCACCGTAAACAGAAAGCTGGTGGTTCCACATGTGATTGAGCGTGTCCGGTTCGAGGACGCCATGCCCGTAGTCCATCCACAGGAGCCTTGTGAGGCCGCGTAGCGCGACATCCCACTCCCCCTCGATTGTGCGGATCACGAAAGGAAACTCGGAACTGCCGAGGCAGGGGAGATCTGATGACCCAGCCACCGCGTCTTTTGTTATTGCGCGGATGCCTTCGTTGATCTGTGCGATCAAGCAGGGCGTGCTAACTGTGATGACGTACTTTGCTCCGCCAATGGTGTCGGTGGGCCTCGAGATCGTCGCGCAGGGTGTCGGCAGGTGCGGATCATGAGAACCCCGCGGCAGGGCGCCAGATTCTTTGTCCAGTTCAGTAATAAGTGTGTCCATATCCCCACGACCGGCCTCCGGGACGACTACAGAGGAGACACAGCCTGGATCCTCTCGGTGGTTGATCACCCAATATAGTTTGGCGGCAAGGATCGTGAGGATGTCCTCCTCGTCGGGGCTTATCCCATCGCGCAACAGCTTTCGGACTTGATAGTATTTCAGCTCGCGTCCGCATGCGACGTACGGGATAATGGCATCTGCCCGTTCGCGGAATGTGCTTTGAGCAAGCGCAGCAGTGGCCGGCTCTTGGGGAAATCTTACATCTTGAGCAAAGACCTGTACCTGGGGGGCCGCGAAGCACACCACCAAGATCAGATGAAGCACAAAGCGAACCACGGCCACCTCCATGAGGAGTAGATGCCTATATCATTAACTCGCCATGAAGTTGTTGGCAATATATGAGCAGCCTGTTCTACGTGTTATTTACTCGCTGATACTTAAAACATCCCTGGGGTAGTGCGCTAAGTATGGGAGCCCGTCTGCCGTCGTAGATGCGACGGAGATGTGACGTATCTGATCTGCGCTCGTTCTTGGCCGAACGTCTGCTTCAGGCCATCGACTGCAATCGTGAAAAATTTCATCCGAGTCGGTTGACGGGCGAACAAAAACAGAACATAAGAGCGTTGCAATAATCTCTTTGCGAGCGGCACATGACGGCGCCGCGCCTTCGCCTCTACGGCTTCCATGAAGGGAACGTGGCAATGCACTCGTTGCGAATACGAATAGCAGTCCTTCCGCGAGCTTGATGCCGCGCTTTGGTACGCCACGCAAAAACTCCTGAACAGCAGACCTATCCGACCGATGCTCTTGGGGCGCTTGCGCACGCCATCGGCGGTTTGGCCGCTTTACATTCGGGGTCCATTCCGCAGCCTCGTTTGAGCTTGGATTTACTTTCCACCGCGCCTTTGTCGGTCAACGGCAAAGGATTCGCGCCGGAAGAAATACTTGCAGGAATGCGTTCAATAGCGAGTCCTTTAGCTCAATAATTACAATCGGTTAGCCGAATCGGAGGCTTGCGACGGGGCTCTACTTATGGGACCTTCGCGTCCGTGCCCGGCGGCGTCCATGTCGCTTGACCGATTTCAACAGATAGTTCGTCGACGTCGCTTCCGAATAGCGGGAGCGCGACCGGAGAGGTATTGCCAATGATCAGCCATGCCAGAAGTTTTCGCGTCCAGAACATGAAGCTGAGGTCGGAGGATCTCGAATCCTGCGGGATCACCGAATGCCTACTGGACCGACTCCGGCCGTTGATCACTCCGTCGCCCGGCATCCGGGCGAACAACGTCGAGCTGTCTTTCTTCCACGTAAAGAAAGGGAGCATGCGAAATGAATAGCATTCAGATTAAGCGGCCCTCGGGCAGGAAGCCCTCCCGGGTCGCGAAGCCACTGCCTTCGGATGATAAGAAACGTTCGACGGAGGACGACTACAAGGTACTCCTGCAGTGCCTACCGCACGCGACCATCTGGTATCGGGAGCACCTCCAGCGCACCTTCGATCACATCTTCTCGCAGCATCACGAGCCTCGCGTGACGTTCCCACCTCGTGTGAGAGGTCACGGCCGATCCAAGTTCACCACGGGGAAATATCGAACTGGCAACTCGATGGTTACCAGGAACGAGTGGATGTTCCACGGTCTCGCACTCATGGACGGAGATCCGGACGTAATTGCGATCTCGCCATATCCGCTGACGATCCGCTACCTCGGCCGCAATCCCGAAGGCACGGTCGAATGGAAGGACCACATTCCGGATATTGCCACTCTTCGACGGGACGGCAGCGTCTGCTTCATCGATTTCATGCACGACCTTGATCCCAGACGCGACAACGACCGCCACCGTGAGCTTATGATTTCGCTCAAGGAGGACTGTAGCGCTTCCTACCAGGTGATGTGGGCGACACAGATCCTGAAGCAGCCACGGTTCTTCAACCGCAATCTCCTCCACGCAAACCGGCCGAGCCGCGGCGAAGTCGATCTCACGATCATCGAACGGAGCATCCTCGAACAGCCGCTTCCGATGACCATCGAGGAGCTGTCGAATATGTTGCCATTGAACGTTCTCGTCGAGCGATGGGGCGACGACGCCCGTTCCTCCGCGGAACCTGTAGCTGGCGTCCACGTCGTCTTCAGCGCATGTCTGAGGCTCTGCTACCTCGGCAAAATCGACCTCGACATGTCGAAGCCGCTGACGACGTCCTCGACTGTCTCGCGGAGGATCTGATCATGTCTTTTGCGAGCAGGCACTTCGAGTTCATGCAGCCTGTGCTGACAGCACACGACCTTGGACTTCCCCAGGTAAAACCTGGGGAAGTCGATGGCCAACTTTTCGAGTTTCGGCCCGGGAACACGAACGCGGGGATCAGCAGCACCGGTTCTCCTTTAATGGAAGGCCAAGCTACAAGATGGTCGTGGGGCTGCGTACGCCAAGCGGGCAATCGTTCAACGTGACAATTACACTGAGGAGCCGCGAAGCGGCGATCATCCTTGGCGGAGGCAGAGTTGCCGCGGCTGGGCTAGAGATCGACATTACTGCGCTACGTGGCGCGATCGCCGTCTCGCCGCATAACACGACACTGACGCTCATGCCCCGAACTTCGAGATCGAATTCTCTGCAGTTCAAGTTTTCCGGCGAATTTCCGTTGTCTGCGCTGAAGAGGGTCGTCGAAGAATTCATGGCTCCGATAGCGGATCAAGATGCGGTTCTGGAACTTGACTTCGTTGGCGATACCAGGAAGCCGATTTGCCTGAAGCAGTACCGATACGCGCGGCCAAAGCGGGTTGATGGTGCGATAGTGTTCGGGTCTGAATTCACGGAGCAACCAGTCGCGCGAATGATTATGAACCCGGAGAAGGAGCATCTGCTCCGGGCAGCGGTCGGGGGGACATACGAGATCCCGGATTGGTGCAGCGGCCCTACTCTGATTTATCTGCGAGACGGGCCGGACGTCGTGTCACGCCCGCTTCTTGTTCACCTGCCACTAAGCCAGTTTCCGAGAACACCGCTCCAGTCGGCTCTCGCGCAGCAGGACTTCTCATCCCTTCAGGAAGAACTCAGGATCGCTGTGGATCTTCTGGCGTCGGGCAAGCTTCCCACCGAAGACATCCGGTTCCTGATCACCCTCGTCAACTCATTGAATGGACTTCCGGCATCAGCGTTCGAAGTTTTGAAGGAAGTTGCGCGACAGCCTAAGGCAATACTGCGCCTTCTTCTGTCGGCGGCCACAGATGCCGAACGCCAAGCGATCTGGAACCTACAGGAGCAACTGCCGTTTCTATGGCTCACTATTCCGTCGAGCATATGGGAAGCAGCGTTCGGCGCCGAACGAGATGCCCTCGAGGCAGGGCTTTCAACTCTGCCTGAAGAAATGCGGCATCAACTCGTCATCGCACACTTCAAAGCGATGCAGGAGAGTATCCTAACTTTGGAACCAGGCCTGGATCGGATGTTCGTGAAATCTGGATTTCCGGCAACTGCGATGCCAACGCTTGACCAGGTACTGCAGAGCTTCGTGCAGGAACAACGCATGTTCGATGACGACACTCCTGCGCATGCGCTCCGAAGGGACCCAATTCTGGAGCAGCTCGTATCAGCAGGTATAAAGCTACCGACAGAGTTTCAGAGATTTAGCGTCGCAGATTTCGAGGGGATGGTGGCCCCGGTTGCCTTGGCCGCCACAGCCAGAGGAATCCTTAACATTAGTCCATCGAGCGAGATCTTGCTGCGAAAGGCTCTTCGCGAGCACAGCCGATACGTTTCATTTGCATACGCACACATCGTGCGCCACTTCGAGGTCATCCATTGAAGCCGTTCGCAATCCTCTCCGAAATACGTCGCCGATCTGCCGAAGCAATCATTTCCCAGTCTGGCATTCGAGACACGCATCTTGTGGACCATCTCCGTAGCGTCTTCACTGCCGAAACCGCGGCTGCTGGCGGCCTGCTCCAGCAACCCATCATAGAGGGTGCGCACCCATTCGCTCCAGCCTCGGTCAACATGGCCGGGGTTCCGCCGAAGGTACTCCATCCCCGCTTCGTCGAGGCCATCAATGGGTTGCCAGAAGGCAGTGACTACAGGTTCCCCAAGTCGAGACGCCCCTTTCGGCACCAACTGGAAGCCTGGGAGCATCTTTCAAAGCCGGGCAGCCCCCAGTCAGTCCTTGTCACTTCGGGAACAGGATCCGGAAAGACGGAATGCTTCCTGTTTCCCATCCTAAGTGATCTCGTCGCTCAGGCGACGGGCAACAGTGCACGACTCGAAGGCGTGCAGGCCATCATGCTTTATCCGCTCAACGCGTTGATTGAGAGTCAGCGAGAGCGCCTGTCGGCCTGGGCGCGCCCCTTTGGCGGAAGTATTCGCTACTGCCTGTACAACGGGAACCTGCCGAATTCGCAACCAGACAGCTTGCGGCGCGTCACACCGGAACAGCAAATCGATCGCGAGCAACTCCGCTCAAGCCGCCGCCAGTTCTCGTAACAAACGTGACTATGCTCGAGTACATGCTGGCGAGGGCTGAGGACCACTCAATCATCGAGAAATCGAAGGGGAAGCTCAAATGGATCGTCCTCGACGAAGCCCACTCGCTTGTCGGCGCGGCCGCTGCGGAAATCGCGCTTCTTCTTAGGCGAGTCCTTCTGGCATTTGATTGCAAGCCGGAAGAAGTTCACTTCGTCGCAACGTCAGCGACCATCGGATCCGGAGACGACATCCAAAACCAGTTGAGACACTTCCTTGCGGATGTAGCCGGGATCTCGGACGCGAATGTCCATGTTGTTGAAGGAGCAAGGCAGCTCCCTTCAAGGCCTTCGACAAGGGGGAAGCTTCCCCCAAGGAATCGGCTCGAGCAGTTGAATGGCGACGAGCTTTTCAACACACTCGCTGCCGACGAAGTGGCGTGGGACTTTGTTGCAACAAAGCTGCTTGATCGCCCTCAAACGCTGTCGGAGATGGATAGAATTGCAAAGGCGATTGGACTTGATGCCGAAAGCTTCATGACCTTTCTGGCTAATGCCAAGCGAACCAATCCGGAAACGAACGAACCCGAGAACCTCGCGCCAATGAGAATCCATGGATTCGAACGCGCCGTTCCTGGAATCTGGAGTTGCGTAAACCCTGGCTGCAAGAACTCTCCTGTCGGTTGGGGTTTCGGAGAGATCTTTATCGATCCTCGAGATGAGTGCCCGACATGCACCGCGCCAGTCCTTGAGATCATAAGTTGCCACGAATGCGGTGAAGTTGTCCTTGAGGCGCACGACGACGCTGCGAACGACAGGATTCGTTCAACCCGTCGAGGTGCTGACTCAGATGAGTTTGAATTCGAAGCGTTGCGCGATCAGGATGATCCGGAAGCGGACGACGATGCCGACGATGAGGAGGAGGCAGTCGAGCTAGCGTTTCCTGAGCTTCGCAGAACCATACTGCTTCGGCCGGAAGGCTCGGTAGGCTTTCGACCTCTGCACCTGTCGACTGAGGACTGGCGAACGCACCCAGCAAAGGCGGCGGACACAATCACCGTCGGTTATGACGAAAAGGCCGATTTTTGTCCTTGCTGTGGTAAAACATCAAGCCGCGGCGTCGACAGCCTGCTCAGGCCAGTTCGGTTTGGCGCACCATTCATGATTGCCAACGCGGCCCCGATACTCCTGGAGGGCGTGGATCCCAGTCGGGCCGACAACTCGGCTCCCTCGCAAGGGCGCCGGCTTCTGTCATTCACCGACAGCCGACAGGGCACGGCTCGAATGTCGGCAAAAATGCAGGCGGAGGCAGAACGAAACTTCGTCCGTTCCTTCGTGTACCATAGTGTCCAGCATTCGATCTCAACTGCCACGCAGGTTGATACGTCCGCCCTTGAGCAAGAGATCGTGGGATTGGAAGCCGCTGTGGCTGCAACACCGATCCCAGCAGTTCAGAACATCCTTGCAAGCAAGCGGCTAGAGCTAGCCGCCGCGGGAGCAGATCGTCTCGAGGGAATACCATGGAAGGAAATGGTGGACCGACTGGGCGAAAGGAAGGAAGTCAAAAAATGGGTGAAGGAGGTCTGGGCACCCCGAGACCCGAAGCTCTTCAGCGACAGCGTCGAACTTGCGGAATTCCTGCTTCTTCGCGAACTTGCTAGGCGGCCCCGAAAGGCTCTCTCCCTCGAGACGCTTGGAATGGCGCGCCTACGCTTTCCGGCGATCGATAGCCAGCAGTCTCTGCCACCGCCGTTTGCCCGCCGTGGAAAGACAATCGATGACTGGCGATCATTCCTCTACGCGATCACCACATTTTTCATGCGAGGCAATGCAGCGGTCGCGGTTCATTCAGACCTTATGCACTGGATAACACCTCGGGCAAAGACGAAAGGGTTGCTACGTCCAGGGGCGAAAACACTTGGCGATCGGCGTAAGCTCGCCTGGCCAGGAACACCCAGAAACCTTGCTGTACTCTCAGCGCCACAGGCTCTGTTGTTGCACGGGCTAGGTTTGGATACCTCGATATCGGAACACAGAGCAGACATCGAGGAGTGCTTCGACCGCGCCTGGCAGAACCTGCAGCCTATTCTAAGTTCCGATCCGGACAAACCCGCGCTTGATTTAAGAAAAGCCTATATCGCTCCCGTGGTCGAAGGGTTCCTCTGCTCGACGACACGCAGGATCCTTGACACTGCCCCATTTGGCACAAGTCCATTTGCCCAAGGAACGCAGCGATCAAAGCCCAGCCCTTCCGATAGAATTGAGCTACCCCGGCATCCAAAGCCGTTGCTTGGCGAGGTCGACCCGGTCGTGGCCCGGGCGCGATCAGCGGATGGCTTGAAGATGCCGAAGAGGTCCAGAACCTTCGAGCGTTGGGAGCATGGAACAACATCTCGGACCGTGTTGCTCTTTTTGCGGAATATGCCCGATCTGCTGAACATTCCGCCCAACAGGAAAGTGCGCTGCTACGCACTTACGAACAGAAGTTCAAAGACGGCGAGATCAACATCCTGAATTGCTCCACGACGATGGAGATGGGCGTCGATATCGGCTCCGTATCAACCGTCATGATGACGAACGTTCCTCCGTCGGTGGCGAGCTATAAACAACGCGTCGGTCGTGCTGGTCGACGGGGTCAGTCATTCTCCCTCGCCTTCACATTCTGCCGTGATCGACCGCTTGACCGAGAAGCCTTCGTCTCGCCAATCAGTTATCTTGACCGGAAGCTGGCAGCGCCGCGCGTTGCCCTGAGTAGTCGTCCGATCGTCCAGCGACATGTCAATGCCTTCCTTCTTCGTCGGTTCATGGTTGGACGGGGTGGAGACCCGATCCGCATGACCATTGGTGCATTCCTCGGAACGCCGGCTGGAGTCGGCGAACGGCGGCATCTCGCGGACCAGCGCCCCGTCGAGCAGTTCAAGGATTGGCTCCAAGCACCGACGACAGCCGAACTTGTTGGCGCAGACCTGGAGCGACTCGTGAGGCATTCTGTCTTAGAGGGGGAAAGGGTGATGATCGACACCTGCCTTCAGACCATCACTGATCTTGAGGACACATTCCAGAACGAATGGGACGGCCTCCAGGCTCTCGCCAGGGATGAGGGCGTGAAGGGAGCTGGCAGAAGCAGAATGGGAATGGAGCTTCAGAGGCTCTGTGATGAATTCCTGCTGAGCGCACTTGCCGATCGTGGGTTCTTGCCCGGACACGGGTTCCCCACCGGAGTGGTGACGTTCCTGCCGCATCGATCAAAGTTGGATCAGCCGATCGATGGGCGACGTACGACGAGGTTGTCTGGCCCACAGAGATCGCTTGACCTCGCCATCAGGGATTACGCGCCAGGCTCCGAGATCGTGCTCGACGGCTTGGTGCACAAGTCAGCGGGCGTCCTGCTGAACTGGAAACGACCTGCAACGGAAGAGAACATTCGAGATGTCCAAAGCCTGAAATTTCATTGGAATTGCAAGCGCTGCGGGTCAAGCGATTCCAGCCGGACCAAGATTGTCTCATGCCCTACATGCGCCGGGCCGCTGACGAGCACTCCGTATCTCCGTCCCGCGGGCTTCTCCGTGGACGTCAGGGACAAGGTCCATGCCGAAACCGACTTGATATCTTACGTTGCTCCCGAGGAGCCGAGCGTTTCGGTACGAGCTGCTCCGTGGGTATCGCTGCCGATTCCAGACCTCGGACGTCTGCGCAGCACGCGCGAAGGCGCCGTCTATTACAGCAATCGCGGGCCGACCAAGAATGGATATGCTCTCTGCCTTCACTGCGGAAGAGCCGCGCCAGACCACCCAGTATTGGACACGGGGGATGTCGACCAGACCACTCCATCGCCTCTTGCTGGGCACGCTCCTCTCCGCTGGAAAAAGGACGAAAACGCGCTCGTTTGCGAAGGGAACAACAACGCTTGGGCCGTCCGTCGGAACATGGAACTAGGCTACGAGATCACTACTGACGTGTTCGAACTGCAGCCGTCGAATCCTCTCAGCAAGGCGGCCGCCACGGCACTGGCGATAGCCATTCGCGAAGGTACCGCGAGGATCCTCGGGATAGAGGCGGACGAGATGGGCTTTGCCACAAAGATCTCCGACGGCTTCCTTGGCGGCAGAGCAGCTTCGATGCTGGTGTTTGACCGGGCGGCAGGTGGGGCAGGATTCGCTGCCTCGATCCCAGGAAATCTTTCGAAGGTCTTATATGAAGCAACCGAAGTTCTCGATTGCTCGAACTCTGGCTGCACGAGTGGATGCGCAGCTTGCGTGCTGGTTCGCGACGCGCCATTCGAATCCGGCTCCCTCGATCGGATCGGCGCCCTCCGATTCCTAAGAAATCACCTCTCGTTCGATCAGGCGCTCGATGACGGGGATCGGTACTCCAAGGACTCACTTGCTTCGACTTCCGTTCTCGATGAAGTTGAGCGAGCGCTCAGAGACGGGCAGAAGCCGAGCTTGCAGATATTCCTGCCTGCGGAAACTGATGCAGGAGAGATGGCGGCGTGGCCACTCATTTCCGTTCTGGATAGATGGCGAGTCCATGGCCACAAGATCGGCTTTGTGGTGCCGGACGAGCTTATTAAGAACTGCGACACCGCGGGTCGACTTGCTCTGTATGATCTTGGCAAGAGGTTCGCCACGGGCGCCAGACCCTTCCCTATCTGTATCGGCTCAATGCCTATCACGGGCAATGGGAGCAAGATTGGCGTTGCTGTAAGCAGCACTGGAAGCCTAACGGTGTGGGCCTCGCGGGAGGAAAAGCCATGGCTTCCAGGAGAGACCTGGGGTGCCCCGGTAGAACGGCCGATCGTAAGAGGCTCGATCGACTTCCAAAGCGAGACTAAACCGTTGGACGAAACGACACTCCTTCCGTCGCCGGATTCGAAGTACGAAACCATTACCAACGAACTCGACCGCCCCGCATCCTTGTTCGGAGCAGCGATGGCAAATCGTATCCGGGGGCTGCTTGCTCCACTCGCTATTGCGAGGGAACAGAAGGTGACGTCAATCAGGTACAGTGATCAATATGTCCGGTCGCCACTGGTTGCGAAATTATTCATCGATACCGTGGTCGCGCTGGTGAAGGGATCACCTCACACTGTCGAACTCCTTACCTCGCCTCCTGCCCCTCGTAATGGAGCGCAGTATCGGGTGTTCGATGACTGGCGCGACGGTCCAGAAGCGGAGCAATCCATACAAGCTTACGCACGCGAGAAGGGCGTGAACCTGAACGTCCAATTCGCACAGATCCCGCATGCAAGGTATATGGATGTCACCTTTGAGGGAGGCCTCTCTGTGTCGCTCGCGTTCGATCAAGGATTTGGCGCCTGGCAGACGCCGCGCAGTGGTGCGAACATCCGCCATGACTTCTCGGCAGCGCTTCCTCGCCAAGCGAATGCACTTTCACGTCTTTCGGTTCCTTTGACGCGCAATGGACATGGCCCGACATACATCGTGGTATCGCGGACAAAGTAAGGAGAAAAGTCCCCGGCACATTGTCGGGGATCCTGTAGCTCACGCGCATCTTGCGAGGAAAACGCGTGCATTATTTTGGGCCACGGATTCGGGAGCTGGCCCTCGCCCACGGCTTCCGGCTAAGTTGTAAAAGTCTCGAAGACGTTCAGAAGAAGGGACTCGATGTGGCTAGCCACCATGTTCGGCCCCGTCTTCAAGCTGTTCGGATGACCACATCCGTTCCGGAGCTTGAGCGCCTTCTGCAGCTCATCCTTAACATTCTTGCCAATCACACCGATCGGCACCAAACGCTCGAGGAAATCCGACTCACCCATGCGTGTGAGTCCATCGGCGTTGACAGCGTCCTTCCACTTCGCATTCACCGTCTTTGCTTCTTTGTTGAATGCGGCAAGGTGATGCGTGACTACCTCGTGGTAGAGGACGTCCACCGCAGCGATCCATGACATCACGATGGCGGATCGGTGCAGACCGGCCTCGTAACAATTGATTGCTTCCTCGACAAACGCCCGCGTAGTCTGGTTTGTGATCTTCTCGAGATGCGCTCGGAGATCAACAGCGATCCGCACCACGCCAGGACTGGCCGACACTATTCCCATCGCCTGGAGGTGGGCCTTCCCGGACTGGGAAAGCTCCCACCCTGTTGGCATCCGGAGAGCTAGGCCGCCACTTCTACCGAGAATGTCGGAGAGGTTCCATTTTTTCGGAATACGGAACCCAGCCTCCACGGCACGATTACGGATCTCGTCAAGCTTTCCTGGAGCATCGAATGATCCTAGGATCAACAGGAGCTTTTCACGGCTGCTCAGATCGCGGTGGAGCCAGTTCTTTAGGGTTTCCTTATCAATCAAGCTGACCAACCAACTGATCGTAGGTTGCCTTGTTCAGTGAATAGACGCCGTCCTTGATCTGATTGAACTTGGATCCGACCAGGGTCGTCAACGCCTTGCTGAGGTTCCCGGACATGGAATCCTTGTAGTGCATGGTCGCCTTCTTCATCGTATCGAGGAGTTCGGATCGGGTGAAGGTTTCCTTCCCTTCGTAGATTTGCAGTGAGGCGGCCGCAGCGACTGCTACTTCACTCCCACTCTTCGCACCCAAGGCCGACGCGATGCTGTTGACATGAAGCATCTGTTTCGACCCCCCCTGCTGAGGTTGTTCGACATACGTGGGCGCACCATGTTGTTGTGGATGCGCCCCGTCACCTCCTTCGGCGAGCACAGGAACCTTGAAGAGGGTCTCGATGTGCGAGAACAATTCCTTGATGTCAGCGACGGCGAGTTCTGTCTCGCCTTCGTATTCGAACTCTACAGGCCCAGCTTTGATGCGGATTTTGGCAGTCATTCCTACGTCTCCAGCCCTAAAAGCGACATGACGTGTCGAGTCCTTGAAATAAGTCAAGACGATGGGCGATTTAACAACGACGAATCCAATACTATTGATAGGCATCTTCCGATTGTGCAGAGGCCGCAGCGGATTCTATCCGTTCTATAATGCCGTAACCGACGGTCGCTCGATCTATTTGACAGCCGGCCGTTGCCTAGACGATCATGTATGTCGCGTATCCCAGTCGCCTCTGCCCTTAAAGGTTATGCGCTGCGGTGAGCACGAGAGCCCTCGTGCCAGGCAGACATGCACGCCGGGGGTTTCGTCTTCTGAAGATCAGTCGATCCACCGGATGCTGTAGCTTTTTGCAAGCCTCGCCGCCCCATCCGCGATCTCATTCCCGGCGATGCCCGTAAGCCCCTCGCACAGATGAATCCTGACCAACGGGTTCCGCAGCAGCAGTCCATCGAGTTCTTGCCAGAACTCCATCGGGGATCGGCCGACGCCGTTCGTGGGAACTCGCCCTCACCCGCTTCCAGCCGTTGCAGCGCCAGATGTGCCGCTACCAATCGCTGCCTTCGACGCCATAGGCGGGATCCATCCAGATCACCGCGGCCACCGTCGGTGCTTCGCGCGCAGCCAGGATGCCGACTAAACGACTGAAGGGGGCTACGAACCGGTTGTTCGAGGAGCCGATCATGGTGTCGGCGGCATCCTGCACTTGGCGCTCACCCTCGTGACTACGACGGTCAAGCCGCCGCCGCGGAGCACGTCAGGCAACTGTGCCGTCCTGCACTTCCATGACTTCCCACCGGTTCGTAGGGCAACGAGGTCAGCCTCGAGCAATTTCCGGCGTTCATTCTCTTCTGAGAGCTGCGGAATCGATCTGGAAAGACCAGCATCGCTCAGTTTACGCTGATGCCAAGCAGAGATCCTCTAGTGTACGCTGTTGCAAAGCGCGGTGCACGCCAGGGCGCAGATTCGCCCCAGAAAGTTCAATGAATCCTATGGTGTTCGGTTTACGCTGATGACGTGCGCTACATTTATATCTCTGAATTGTCGGCATTTCGGTCTTTTCTTGTCTTCGCGCAAGCGAAAACAAGCTAGCTCAACCAAATCGAGACTATTTTCGCCTCGTTCCCCGCTCTTCACTGCCGCTGTTTATTTTTCGCAGAACAACATGAATGGTCGACAAGAAAATATAGAACATCCAACTTAGCCACAAGGCCGCGTCGTAGCCAGTTTTCTGCTTATCGTTATGATGCCTGATGCCGAAATTGTTCGCGATGTTGAACAGATCGTTCTCGTCCTTGTTGTCGAGAACAGTTTTCACCTGCGGCCGAAGGTACTCCAGGACGTCAGCCAGATCGCGAACGGCTTGTCGCCGGTCGTCGAGATTTGACCCATGGCGCCGATACTGCGCAACCGCCGAATCAATACGCTCGCGAATATTTTTGTCCTTCGTGGGTGTGTCGGCGGCAAAAATCGCCTCAAACCCCCGATCAGGCTTGTGCATAACGTCACCAGTTTCCGATAGCTCGAACTTTACCTGATAGAGGTCCAGAAGGCCGTTGATTTTTTCGCGGAAGACCTTCTCGCCCTCGTGTTTATTGAAAGTCTCCCAGTGCATGCCGCAGTCATTAAAGGAGTGATACGTTCCATCTATTGGCTTCGAGACTATGGAATAAAGGTACTCAATGACATCGAGTAAATCTTCCTCGGCGTAAAAGGCGTATTTTTCGTCAAGCGGCCAAAGTCCATCCTTTCGAAGCTTCAGCATCATGTCGAGGTCGGGGGAGGATATCAGACCCGGCACATCGCCCTGATCGACGCAATACCAGCCGAGATATTCATTGAAAAAACCTTCAGCTCGGAGGTCTTTGAATAACCGAAAAAACAAATCCCTGATGACTTCCAGTGGAAAGCCCGCCGAATTTTTATTCTTTCCGGCTCTTACTGAGTAGAACTGCTTCGTCATTTTGCCCCCGCTTGCCGTATGAATAAACCAAAACTGCATACCACGTCTCCCAAGCAGACAGATTTCGGAGACTCTTTGCTCACCCTTTTGGTGCTGATCGCTGCCTCTGAAAGCACGGTCGACGATTTTGGAACGGATACTGCGATGCCCTACTGAAGGCTCTCGAGTTCGCTTGCGCAGTTCCGATTTGCGGGCGGCCGAAACACATCCAGCGCAGCAGGAACCCGTCAGCAGAGCCGGAACGATCATGTAGAGAACCGGATTAGCGATGCCGAGGCACCAGGCCGCCACCAAACGCCAGCATTACACGACCTATACAATGCGCACAGCGCTCTCCTCGACCCGCTGATGAAGGCCGCGATCGAACCTCACATGGCCCGCATCCTCAACCCTCCAAGCCTCCCCACACCCCTCGTTAGTAATTTATTGACCATAAGCTGGCTTTACTAATCCTGATGGATGCGGAGTTCCCGCCCGTCGTCGAGTGTTTCGTGTAGGACGGGTTGTTCGTGTTGAAGTATTCAGTGCAAGGTTTGTCGGGCGGAGTTGCGGCACTCCTGTCGCGTGTGGAGCGCTTCGCGGCACGCACCGTTCTACCGGCTCTGTTGGCGCTGCCAGCCCTTGTCGGCTCCGCATCCTTTGCCTCGGCGGAAGATCGCGCGCTCAAGCTGTTCTTTACCCATACGGGCGAGAAGGCTACGATTACCTACAAGCGGAATGGCAAGTTCGATCCGAAGGGCCTTGCCCAGATCAATCGGTTTCTGCGCGACTGGCGAAGGAACGAGCCGACCCGGATGGATCCACGGCTGCTGGACCTGGTCTGGGAGGTGTATAAGCGCAGCGGCGGCAGGGATTACATCCACGTCGTTTCCGCCTATCGTTCCCCTGCCACGAACAACATGCTCCGCAACCGTTCGCGCAGCACGGGTGTCGCCAAGAAGAGCCAGCACATGCTCGGCAAGGCGATGGATTTCTACGTTCCCGGCGTGAAGCTTGCGACGCTGCGCGCCACTGCCATGCAGATGCAGGTCGGCGGGGTCGGATATTATCCGACTTCGGGATCGCCGTTCGTGCATCTCGACGTCGGCAATGTCAGGGCCTGGCCCCGCATGTCCCGGCAGGAACTCGCCCGAATCTTCCCGAACGGGCAGACGATGCATCTTCCGGCCGATGGCCGGCCTCTGCCGGGATACAATCAGGCGGTCGCGAACTACAAGAAACGCGTCAGCCCCACCGCGACCCAGATCGCCAGCACCGCTGGAGAGGATGAGGAGGTAACCGCATCGCCGAGCGGCGCCGCAGACAACAAGCTCGTGACGGCGCTTCTGCCGACGCCGAAAAGCCGGGCGTTGAATGCGCTCGCGCTGCAGACCGGCGCGGCCGGGCGGGAGGACAAAGGCTCCGCTCCGGATCTCCCATCCTTGCCGATTCCGATACCGGCGATGCGCCCGCCTGCCCTCGCTGACGAGGCGGAGACGGACGACGAACTGGAGACTGCGTCGATCGGCCCAATTTCCGCACTTCCGGAGAGAAGGCCCTCGGCATTGCCTGATCACGCCCGCTTCCATCCCCGCATCGTTGCACCGGAGGCTTCCAGGCAGGGCGCTGGTATGATCGCCTCCCTGCCCATGACCGCTTCCTGGGAAGAAGCAAACTTCCTTGGATCGACCTCCGAGACCGCGCTGATGGCATGGGCGCTGCATTCTCCCGGCGAGACCGTTGCATTGAGCCCGCCGCGCGTCTCCCCCCGCACGGTTCATCGTGAGGCTGATGTCGCGACGTCGGCTGGAGATGTCATCCCGGTTGCTGCCAGCGGCCCGGATGCCGCCAGCGGTCCGTTCGATGCCGGCCGGTTTACATCGCCCCCGGAGGGATGACCTCGATCGTCAAAGTATGTGCTGCAGCCGAGAGAAAAGCGCCTCGCAAGACGAGCCCGCCGTGTGGGTGGCGAGATTCACCAGCGCGACGTCGCCGAACGGCTTTCCTTTCATCGCGGGGAGATATTTGCTCGCTGTGTCCGAGAGCGAAAGCTCGCCATTCGCTTCCGCATAGGCAGCCAGCGTCACGGTGAAGGTTTTGCTGATCGAGCCGAGTTCGAACAGCGTGGTTGACGCGACCGGCTTGCCCGTGTCCTTCGACTCGACGCCGTAATTGAAGATGTGATCCTGCCCATCGACTGACATGGCGACGGCCATGCCGGGAATGGCGTGTTTTTCCATGAGCGGCTTGATCGCCGCGTCCGCGATCGCCTTCACTTTCGTCTCGTCGGCGGCAAAGCCGCTCGTCGAAGCGCATGTCGAGATCAGAACGGCCGATAAAATTTTTACCCAATCACGTTTCATTTTTCGTCATCCTTCAGATCAACGGGCGGTCCGTATCCGCGCGAAAGCGCATGTGGATGGCGTTTAACGAGGCTGTCTTACGATCACAAACGATGATATCTCGCGACAGCTGCAAGAAAATCTAGGGTGAGAGCCTTTCCTGGTTAGATTGAAGCATTCTGTTGGCTCAAACGGAGTCGGATGGTCGACCGGCCGGCGCGCGTCGTAGCCCGGCTCTACGGCCAAGCCGGCCGGTCGATCAGCCGGCCCGTTTCAGCCAACCCGAAGGGCCGGGCATCTTTCCGCCAGGATCAGAGGCGATCGGCTCGGACGTACCTGGGGGTATGCCCATCGCCAATCGCCTCTGCCCTGACGAAAACCTGCTCCGGCAGAATGCTTCAATCTAACCAGGAAAGGCTCTAAATCGTGGTTCGGCCATTCCTTCCCTTGAACGGTCTGAGAGCCTTCAAGGCCTCTGCCAGACATCTGAGCTTCACCCGCGCCGCGATCGAGCTTTGCGTGACCCAGGCTGCCGTGAGCCAGCAGGTCAAGGGGCTGGAGAAGCGGCTGGGTGTATCGCTCTTTCAGCGTCTTCCCCGCGGTCTGAAGATCACGGCGGAAGGTGAAGCGCTGCTGCCGACGGTGACCGCCTCCTTCGATCAGATGGCGACGACGCTGGACAGGATCGAGGCGGGCCAAGTGCGGGAATTGCTGTTTCTCGGCGTGGTCGGCACGTTCGCGGTCGGCTGGCTGCTGCCGAGGTTATCGGATTTCCAGCGCCGCCATCCCTTCATCGACATCAGAATTTCGACCAACAACAACCGCGTCGACCCGGCCGCGGAAGGGCTCGACTTCGCCATCCGCTTCGGCAGCGGATCCTGGCACGGCACCGAGGCGACGCGCCTGTTCGACGCGCCGCTCTCGCCTCTCTGCATTCCCAAGCTGGCGGAAGATCTGAAATCGCCCGCCGATCTTGCCGGCGCGGCGCTCCTTCGCAGCTATCGGACGGATGAGTGGAGCACGTGGTTCCACGCCGCAGGCGTCGCGCCGGCGGCGCAGGTGAATGCCGGCATCGTCTTCGATTCCTCGGTCGGCATGATGGAGGCGGCACTCCAGGGGCTGGGGATCGCGCTGGCGCCGCCCTCGATGTTTTCCCGGCAGCTTTCCTCGGGCGCGATCGTGCAGCCGTTCCCGACAGCCATATCGCTCGGAAGCTATTGGCTGACGCGCCTGCAATCGAGGCCGGTCACGGCGGCGATGCGCGCCTTTTCCGACTGGATCTTTTCGAACCTGTGACGTGTTTGAGCGCTCGCCCGCGCGAGCGCTCAAACCGCAGCTTACTTCTGGATGCAGGTGTCGACGGTATCCTTGGTGCACTCGTCAAGCCCGGTGAAGACAGGGTCTTCGACCGGCTTTCCGGCGATCAGGTCCATCATGACCGAAGGCGCCTTGTATCCCATTTCGAACGGCCGCTGGCCGACGAGAGCGGTTACCAGACCTTCCTTGGCGATTGCCACTTCGTCGCCGATCGTATCGGCGGCGCCGATGACGAACTCGTTCTTGCCGATCTTGTCAGCCATCGGCTTGAACAGGTCGCGGTAGGGCTGCGGGGCGCCGAACAGCGGCCAGCCGCCCATGATGCCGAAGGCGTCGAGATCTGGGTTGGCGGCGAGGATGTCGGTCATCGCCTGCACGCCCTTGGCGCCGTCGTCATTGGTAAAGACCGGGCAGCCGGCAACCTCCGTCCAGCCGCCTTCGCCCTTCAGCTCGGCAAGCCCCTTCTGTCCGCTCAGCGTATCGCGCATGCCCTGCGCGCGGCGCAGGATATTGTCGGCGCCGGGATTGCCTTCGATGGTGCAGATCTTGCCGCCGCTCGGCTTGGCCTTCTTGATGTATTCGCCGATCTTGGCGCCCATCAGGTAGTTGTCGGTGCCGAGATAAGTCTTGCGGAGGCTCGCATCCTCCGCCGCAAGATCGGCATCGAGCGTCATCACGGGAACGCTCGGATTGGCGGTCTTCAGCGTCTGAGCGATCAGCTTGGCATTGGACGGCGAGATGGCGATGGCGGCCGTATCGGCCTTGCCAAGCATATCCTGCACGATCTGTGCCTCGCCTGCTTCATCGGAGGTCGATGCCGGGCCGGTGTAGAAGCACTCATATTCCGAAGACGCGTTTTCCTTGTTCCACTTCTGGCAGCCCTGGTTGATCGCCTCGAAGAACGGGTTGTCGAGGCCCTTGACGACGATGACCAGCTGCTTCTTGGCTGCCATGGCCTCTCCGGCCGTGAACGCCAGGACGGCTGCTGTAATCAGTAATGCCTTCCTCATAGCTTCCTCCCTTTGAAAAGACGGGCGCCTTCGCCCGCCGCATTATCAACCGGGATACCAGACGATGCGAGGCTCCTCCCCTGAACGCCGGTATTCCCAGGCTGAATCGATAAGCTTTTCGAGATCGTAGACGGGACGCCAGTCCAGCAGGTATTTCGCCTTGCTGTTGTCCATCCAGTTCGAGTGGAACCCGCTTGCAATGTCGACGGAGCCGAGCCCGCGCGTGCGGGCGAGATAGGCGGCGACCTCACCGTAATCGACCGGACGGTCCATCGCGATATTGAACAGCTCGCCTCTCGCGCGCGGATTGTCGAGCGCCGCCAGGATCGCCGAGACGAGATCGTCGACATGCACGAAATTGCGCTTCAGCGGCCGCCCGTCGGCATCGCGCAGCAGCGGCACCGTGCCGTCCCTGAGATAACGCTCGGCATCGGCCGGCGGGACGAGCGTCTTCCAGTCCGGCCCGCCGAAGACATCGTCGCCGAAGGAGAGGGTGAATTTGAAATCGTCCTTCTCCATGATCCAGGGCGCACGCAGGCAGCAGGTGTTGATGCCGTACTGGATGGCGAACTGCTCGAGCATCACCTCTTCGAGCACCTTGGAGAGCGCATAGCAGCCGGGATAGGCGCGGTGCGGCGTCTTTTCGGTCACCGGCCCGTCATGGCGATAGAAGAAATGGCCGATGCCGGCGTCGCCGCCGATGAGAATGAATTGTTTTGCCGTAAGGCTGGTGCGGAAGGCTTCGAGCAGCCAGAAGAGGCCCTTGACGGTCACATCCATGACGTCGGTGGGCGTTTCCTTGCAGGTGGCGAGATGCAGGACATGGGTGACGCCGTCCATCGCCGCTGCCACGGCATCGCCGTCGGCGATCGAACCCCTGACCACCTCGATGCGGTCGGTTTTTTCGAGCGCGCGATTGTGACAAAGCGCGCGAATGCGTGCATTGGAAAATCTCGGCTCGTCAAGCAGCCCAGTTATGAAGCGCCGCCCGACCTTGCCCGTAGCCCCGGTGACAAGGATCAGCATACCTCTCTCCCAGTAACAGCTAATATCCGCCCGTTTCCGGCGTCAATCTGTATTTATCGTACAAAATAGATTTTTGTGATGAGGGACCGTTTTAGCGGACATTTGATTGACGATTCCTAGTGCTTTTGCATTAATGAACATAATCGCTTTTCCGGGAGGAGATCGGCCGAGCGAGATCGCAGGCGTCTAACTGGCGGCCGGGTATCGGCAGCCGGCGGCGAAGGCAGGCCTGCAGGTTCCGGGGAGGGTAGTCGGCTGGTCGCAGTTCTCGAACTCACCAATATCTCGAAACATTTCGGCGCCATCCAGGCGGTGAATGACGTGTCGTTCTCGCTCGAAGCCGGCCAAGTCGTCGGCCTCATGGGCGATAACGGCGCGGGCAAAAGCACGCTGGTCAAGATGATTGCCGGCAACTTTCGGCCGAGCGAAGGCACGATGCGCCTCGATGGCCAGGAAATCGTCATGCACCGCCCTGTCGAGGCCCGTCAGCACGGCATCGAGATCGTCCACCAGGATCTTGCGCTCTGCAACAATCTGACTGCCGCGGCCAACGTCTTCCTGGGGCGCGAGCTGAGGCGCGGCATCGGCCCCCTGAAAATCCTGGATTACAAAACGATGTACCGGCGCGCCGGCGAGATCTTCAAGGAGCTGAAATCGGAAACGCGCCCGCGCGACCTCGTCAAGCAGATGTCGGGGGGGCAGCGCCAGGCGGTGGCGATCGCCCGCACCATGCTGTCGGAAGCCAAGATCGTGCTGATGGACGAGCCGACGGCGGCCATTTCGGTCCGCCAGGTGGCGGAGGTGCTCAACCTGATCCGCGAGCTGCGCGACCGGGGCATTGCGGTCGTCCTGATCAGCCACCGCATGCCCGACGTTTTCACCGTCGCCGACCGGGTGATCGTCATGCGCCGCGGCAGGAAGGTGGCCGACAAATCGATTGCGGCGAGTTCGCCGGAGGAAGTCACGGGTCTTATCACAGGCGCCATCGAGCAGGTTTGATCGGTTCGGCGCGATCGGGAGAAAAGAAGTCTGAGATGGCCACTACCCTTGAACAGACCATTGCGCAGAGAGAGCGAAGCCGGCTTTCGGAATTTGTCGGCAGCCAGACCTTCTGGGTGCTGATCGCCGTCGTCCTCGCCTGCATTTTCCTGTCTTTCGCCACGGATTCCTTTGCCACGGCGAAGAACCTCTACAACATCACCCGCAACGTCACCTTCGTCGCCATCATCGCGCTCGGCATGACGCTCGTCATCATCACCGGCGGCATCGATCTTTCGGTGGGTTCGGTGCTTTGCCTCTGCAGCATGGTGCTGGCGGTGACCATGAATGCCGGCTACAGCATCGAGGTCGGGATAGCGGCGGCCATCGGCACGGCGCTTGTGGTCGGCGCCTTCAACGGGGTGATGATCGCCTATCTCGACTTCCCGCCCTTCGTGGTGACGCTCGGCATGCTGTCGATTGCACGCAGCCTGGCGATGGTCGCCTCCAACAACACCGTCGTGTTCCAGTTCGGTCCCGATCATGACCAGTTGCTGGCGCTCGGCGGCGGCGCCTGGTTTCTCGGCATCGCCAATCCGGTGCTCTACATGGTGATCCTGGCGCTGCTCACCGGCTTCGTGCTGCGCTGGACGCGGTTTGGCCGCTATGTCTTCGCGATCGGCGGCAACGAGCATGCCGCCACGCTCACCGGTGTTCCCGTGCGCAGCATCAAGGTCGCCGTCTATATGATCTCGGCGCTCTCGGCCGGCATTGCCGGCATCGTCCAGACGGGTTGGCTCGGCGCCGTCACCACCAATATCGGCGCCGGCATGGAGCTGCAGGTCATCGCCGCCGCGGTCATCGGCGGCGCCAATCTCGCCGGCGGTGTGGGCACGGCCTTCGGTGCGCTGGTGGGAGCGGCGCTGATCGAGGTGATCCGCAACAGTCTCGGCCTGCTCGGCATCAATGCATTCTGGCAGGGGACGTTTATCGGCGGAGCGATCGTGCTGGCGGTGCTGTTTGATCGGATACGGAATTTCAGGCAGAGCGAGTAGGCGACGCCCCGATCGGACGGCTGGGTAACAGAAGCGAAACGGCTGTCGAGCGCGCGGCCCGCCTACGCTGCCGGTGGGCGATACCGGATCGACTTCGCCTTTTCCAAGGCGCGGATCGTATCGTCGACGTCGAGGAGGACGGTGGTTTCCATCGAGCTGAGCGCGCCTCCTGCGCCGATCGCAAGCGCGACAGCCGCCATCGATACGTTGTCCGGCGCTTCCCACAAATTCCACCCATCATGCTCGCCGAAGGCGTACCAGAACCCGTGGAGTTTTCCGCCTACGGATTCGATGTAGCTCCGTGCCGCCTCCCGGCGATCTTCGGGGTTTTCGATCATGCGCGCCCAGGTCTCGGGCGTGTAGCTGAAGCGCGTGAGATACATGGCCATGGTTTGCCTCCTCCGCCAGAGCGATACAGTAAACGCTCAAGCGGCAGGGAATGCCAGTCATTCGATGTGCGTATCGTGCTCTCCTGCGTTCAGTCGCAAAGCAGCCCACAGGGTCTGTCAAACGACGTATATTGTTTTGCAGATATTGACCTTATAAGCAGTTCGGGGTTGGGGTGGAGCCGAGCCGTTCAGGCGCGCGACATGCGGTGTTCGCCCATCAGGCGTTTGGGTCGAGATGATTTCATTTGCGGATACGGGCAAGGCACAGGATCTCCGCTTCGGCGATCTGGTCATCGATGAAGCCTGCATGTTTGCCCATCGCAATGGGCAGACGATCCAGTTCACCAGAAACGAGCGCGCTTTGCTGCTGGCTTTCACCGGCAATCCGCGCCGTCTCATGAGCCGCAACCGTCTGCTGGATGAGATCGCCCAGCCGGGCTCGGATGCATCCGACCGCAATATCGATTTTCTGGTCAACAGATTGCGGCTGAAGCTCGGCGACAACGCCAAGTCCCCCCTCTACATCGCGACCCAATATGGCGAGGGCTACGTCTGGATCGCCACTCCATCCCGGCCTGGCCCGATCGATGCCTTCCTGATCATCGCTCCCAGCTTCGAGCTTGAGAAACATCCGCTGCGCCAGCAAGGCCTGTCGCTGGTGGACAGGCTCCGCGACAGGATCGCGCCGGCGATCGGCGCCGGCCGCAAGGTCGCCATTACGGAAAGAAACCTTCTCGCCGCCTATGACAAGGCGCGCTATCTGCTGCAGGTTGGTTTTCATGCCGATGCCGGTTTTCATGGCGATAGCGGCCGGCTCAACTGTGCCGCCACGCTGCGGGAAATGCCCGCAAAGCGTATCGTCAAGGCCTTCCGCCTGCATCTCGATGCCGCGGACGACCTGTCCTTCGTGAACGAGGCGGCGCGCCTCTCCGAAGGCGTTGTCGCAGCCCTTCAGCAGGCCCTGAAAGACGCCTCCGACGGGCTCGGCGTACCCGCGGATGAAACGCCTGAGGTCCGGCTGAAAAGCGCCTCACAGCTGCTGTCGACCTCCAACCCGAAATGGCTGGCCAGCGGCGAGCGGCTTGCCAGCAGCCGCGAGCAGGATCCCTTCGATGCAGACGCCGCGATCCAGTGGTGCCTGCACCTTTTCGCGCGCCTTATCCTCACCAATCCGTTCGGGGATCGCATCAGCCTGGAAGAGCGCGATCGCATCGAGAGCGAGATCGAAGGCACCGTGCTGGAGTGCCTGCCCGAAATCGAGGACAAGCCGCTCCTGATGCTGGGGGCCGCCAAGCTTTTCTATTTCATCAATCGCGGCCATCTCGACCTTGCCGCCGAACTGGCCGAGCGGGCGCTCACCCGCACGCAGGATTCCACCGCCGGCCTGCCCATTCTCGGGCAGCTCAGCTATGCCCGCGGCCGTTTCGACGAAGCGGTCGCTTTCTTCGATCGGGGCATCAAGGCGGGCGAAGCGGGCACGGAGTTTAATCGCCATCTCAGGGTCTTGAAGTGCATTGCCCTGCTGGCTGCCGGCCACAGCCCTTCTTCGGCCGCCCTGGCCACCGATATATCGAACCTCGGTTCGGATTGCCCGCCGCAGATCGCCCTGATGATCGGCTGGATGGCGGCGCAGCCGGATCGGAAACTGCCGGACGCCTCGGAACGGGCGCTTGCCGCCCTCGGGCCGGATCATGCCGCCGCGGCAATCGAATATCTCTACTTCACCTCCGCGCGCCACGTCGTCTCACAGGACGGGCGCGCAAACGTCATGCGCAACATGATCGCGCATGTCTCGCGCCTGTACGGCAGGCAGGCTATTCCCGATTTCGTCCTGCGCAGCATCGGTTCCGCCGCCGGCGCCTGAGCCATCGCTCATATCTGTCTTTGCCGCCCGCGCCAGCCGGCATGCCGGTTTTCTGCGCCCTCAAATATTGAGCAAACAATCCTCTGATAGCCACGACCGCCGCTGCCCCTGGCGGTCACGTCCCTTATGAAGACGAAGGCCAGGGCAACGGCTGTTGAATGATCACGAGCGCGGCGCGTCGAGCCAAAAGCCGCGTGCAATCTTTATTGAGGGGGCCATACTCGCATGCCATTTCCAGTCAGGCGTATCCGATACAGAGTCGTTCTCTGCGCAACCCTTCTCATCGATGCCAGCATTCTTGAGGGGTGCCAGCAGATGTCCGCGGACATTGAGCAGAGGAAGCTGGACGATAAAGCCCAAAAGGAGCTGTGGGATCAGGCACTGGCGTTCGGGCGAAGTGAATCAAACGGGAGTTCGATGAAGACGCCGACGCCGACGTCCACATCCAAGCCGGCGCCCGCGCCCACGCCGCAGCTTGACCCGAACGGCTTGCCACTCTGAAACCGATACCGTCGAGCAAACCGCGAGGCGGCGGTTCTTAGCGCCTCGGCATCGTCATTCTCGCCAACAAGAACTATCCCAACGAAGATCGCGTCTCCGCAGCCTACGACATACTGACCGCGCTCGCAGCAAAATGATCTCCGGCGCCTGGAATTCGACCGGCGCGCATCGGCAATCAGCCGTTCGCAAGATCCGATAGGAGGACGACCATGAATATCATGGAGATGCCAGGCTACATCACGACGATGAGCAGCCATAAAAGACTGCAAATTATCCACTTATGCACAATAAACAACAATTCTCCCAATAATGATCTATGACAAGGGGAAATTTACTGCAATAATACCGGTGCAAAGTGCAAATATTCCCATATGAGGACCCGTCAACCACCCCGGCGGGTCCTCAACTTTTCATGGCACCTATTCCAGCGGGATGCACTCGGTGCGGGGGCGAGTTCTGGCGGATAACCTGGGCTGTCGCCAGCGCGAGGCGCAAACGAAAGCAAAAGCATCCCGCGATAATATTTCCACCAGGATGACAATCTATCTCCGAGTCAATCCCCGACAACGAAGCCGTGACCTTAGTCACCGTCATGATAGTGATATTATTTCAGGATAAACGACGACAATAATCTGTGTAATTCCTCGCAGAAATACATCCAATGATCACCATTGTCTAAAGTTTAATCATCTTATAATTGATATATAAATACAACTTCCGTATGAAATCATTTATTTTATCTTTTGATAAAATTTTCACTCCCCTGCACAAAATTTGCCCATGCACCTTGCCGCCGAAATGGCCGTATTCTTCGTCTGCAAAGAACGGAAAATCGCCATCAAAAGCGCTCTCCATATCCGGTCGCCGGCAGCCGACAGGCTGTCGGCGTCATCGACGACCATGGATTTTTCGAGTCGCTCCCGAGTGCGCTTGCGCCGAAACTTGTTCATGGATGGCAGCATCTTTATACGACGGCGCGCCCGTATATGCAGCTAAATCAGCGTCTTAAGCCGATCATCCCAGGAATTCCGCCGGGCGCCTCCTGGGTCTGGGAATATCCCTCCATCGGGCTTCAACCTGAGCTGCCGATACGACCTGCTCTCTTTGACGGCCGCGCCTGCCGAGCTGTCCGATACGTCCAGATAACCCTGGCCCGCTGCGATTCCGCCCGCTCCGACCTGTGTCGAAATGGTCGCACTCGGCAGCCGAATCAACTCTTCATAAAGCATTTGCTTGCTCAACTTATAATTTGTGTCATGGTCACTGTAAGTAGTGAGGGAGCCGACCAGATGAGTGATTTAGCATCGCAGATTCCGGAATTTGGTTACGATGAGCGCGTGATGATCTGCCGCAAGCAGATCGAGAAGGCGGTTTATCAGTTCATTGCAAATACCAAGGTCGACGGATGCGATCCGGCGGAAGTCGCAATGGCCATCGCAGATATCGCCGACGATTACATTTTGCTTCTGGCTCAGAAGCGCAACTTGACCCATTGAGGTCCCGAACCGGCGGCAAGGCAGCCCACTCGTCCATAGGACGCGCGGATCGCGATTTCGCAACCGCTTCTCCGGTGGAAGCCAAGCTGAGAAGACCGCCTAGAACTGCTTGAAGCCATCCCAGGATGGCGGCAGAGCTACGCTCACCCAACGCTCCCGCTATCGGCGGCCCCCCACCTACACCTCGCTCCAGTCTGTTCAGTCGCGCACGCCAAAGCCCCGAACATCTCGCGATCTTCGGGGCTATTCTGTCTGATACAGCGGCGCCCGGCCGGGCGTAAGCTTTCTAAAGCAGGTCGCGATCTTTGAGATTCGCTTCTTCCGCTTTAGGTCCTTTTCGCATGTCGCGCAAAACCACCCTTTTGCGCGACATGCTTCAGTGGCTTCGCACGCTCACCTGCGGAACCGGAGAACTCAACTCGGCGAGATCCCTGGTCAGGCCCCCTCCCACTTCCTGTTTCACGGCCTCGAGTGCGAGATCGAGGCAATGCGTCGCAAATTGCAGTTTGACGTCTTGGGCGACCTGCCGCGCATAGGCGATCATTCGCGCAAGTGCGACGAGTTCGTCCAGACCGTCTTCCGCCCCTTGGTCTGTGTTTATCCTGGCAACCGATGTCACGCCCATGCCCTATTCTCCCACGAATTCAAGGCACAATACGCGGGCGGCGGCGTTCCAGCCCGTGAAAAAAGCGTGACACAACCCTTGGTGACGTTCGTCACATTTTGCTCACAGCACAGGTCGAGTGCGGAACGAGGTTTCGTGGAGCTTCCAGGGCAGAACGGCGCTCGAGCGGGCGTCTTCGGCTTCCTGCACGGCTTTCAGCAATTCCAGGGCATCGATGCGTTTTTGATCGATGGAATGGGCAATGAGCGCCGCCAGCAGCTGCGGGCGATCCGCTTCGACCAGATCAGTGCATCGCTCGACAACTGTCCGCCATGTCCTTTTCTTGAAAAAAATCGCAGCTGCGGCCTTTTCGAGCGCCTCGCGCTGCCGGTGTGTCAGCAGCCCGTCACGCTCCATCGCATCGAGCGTTGCCGTGACATTGACCAGCGGCACCGTCAGCGGCTTGTTGCCGAGCGCGCTCGGAGCATGCGTCAGCGCGACGGCGGCATCGTCGACGAGCCGGCCGGTGCGGTAGTCTTCGAAAATGCGACCGATCCCGATCATGCCGAACGGATGGCATTCCGCGGCCCGCAGCGCCCCCATGCTCGCTGCCCCCAGCACCGTCACGCCGAGCGACAGGGCATGGAGAATTTCCTTGTGCCAGACCGGCGCCGCATATTCGAAGCCGCCGTCGATCAGGCCGATGACATTGGCGCCCTCTGCCACCGCGGCCAGCACGTCGCCCTGCGTGGCGGGCGGCAGCACGCGTATCCCCTCGCCGGCAAGCGAAGCCGCGTCGGGAAGACTGGGGCCTGCAAAAATGATCTTCAAAACCCTATCGCTTTCGCAAGCGCCCTCGTTCCAAATCGCCGGGCACGCTCACCCTCCGGATTTTCGAGCTCGGGGATGACGGTTTTGACGACGCTGAAGGGAAGCGTCTCGTCGCTGAGGCGCACGACGACGACCGACGAAATCCCCCTGCTGCGCAGGCTATCGAGCACGTGCTGCAGCAGGAGCGGCAGATCCTGTTGCCCAAGTCCCGTCGTGCCGTCACGGTCGATGGCGGCAGCGGGCGGGGCGGCGACGGCATCGAAAGCCCGCCGCATGAACGGCGGTAAAAGTCCCGAGAAAGCTGCCTCAGAAATATCGTCCCGGGCGCCGCTGATATAGGTGAGCCGCGACTGCACCGCCTCCGTCACCGCCCGAATGGCCGCCCGCACAGGGGACGGATGCGCTCCCGCCCCGCCCGTCACCTCGACCAGGCGAATGTCCCTGTGGCCCAGCACGTCGCCCGGGCCAAGCATGGCGGTGAAACAGGGGATCGCAATGTCGCTGGTAATGTCGAAGAGCCTGAGCGCCAGGCCCGGTGCCTCGATCCTGTCGATCAGTCCGGTAAGCGCGCTATCCCCAAAGCCCCGGGGATCGACGCAGCGAGAATAACGTTCCGCCTCCCTGCCAACCTGCCACAGCATATGGGCGTCGCGCTCGATCCGCTCCAGCACGCCGTGAAAGACCGCTTCCTCGACAGTGTTTCCCGATGCCAGCCCATCCGACGACATCCAGTATCGGGCCTCGCGCGTGCGGTCGAGCACCACCGCCTCGAAGGGAATATGGATGGTGTCGCCTGTGAGAATATTGACGCCGGCGACCCATTCGGTCTCCTCGTCCGGCCCGAGATCCAGCTTATGGACGGCGGCCAGGCAGTCCAGCCTGTCGACCAGGCAGCCCTTTGCCTGGAGACCGGAAGCAGAACCATGGACGAGATTGACGGAGGGTTCACCTGCAACCGCCCGCTCGAGGGCTTCCATGACGGCGGACACCTTGGCGTCGAGATCGGTCAGGCCCTTTCCCTGGGCGATCACGATCGATCGGGAGTTCGGAGTATAGGCGCACCAGACGGGGATGCCGATATCGTCCAGTCCAGTATGCCTGGCGACCCTGGTAATGCCGAACCGCGTCAGCAAAGGTTCGACGCGGGAAAGGGTTTCCCGCGGCGAGATGATCCTGTCGGAATATAGGCTCGGCATCAGCTGTGTCAGAGAGCCTGCTCAGCCGTCGACGTGACCGGAAAGGGCAACCTGCACCGACGAAACGGCGACGGCGAGATCGACGTTGTTGACGAAAGTGCCGCCCGATTTGCGCAGGCCGCTCGCGGTCGCCAGGTCTCCTGTCGGATTGAGTGGCTTGACCGTGCCCGCATCGAGATCGGCGAGCCAGAGACCTGCTTCGCCCGGTATTCCAATAATGACTGCCTTTGCCATGTAATGCCCCTCAATAATTGTTAAAAACCAGCCCTCAACAGGCCCTCCCGATAAAGCTCCTTTTGCCAAAGTTCCTTGAAGGGAACGATGGCGAGCCACTTCTCGACGTCGAACACCGGGTTGATGCTCTCGGCGCGCTGCCGATGGAAAAGCGCCCGTTTTCGATCGCCGATCATTGCGCAACTGGCCGCCGCGATGCGATGGGCCGGCGCTTTGTCCTTCATCGCCTCGACATAGGCGACTGCCTCCTCGTACTGCTCAAGGAAGAAGCTCGCTCCTGCGGCGCACCAGAGATAGGCGTCGGGCGCGAGCGGATTAAGCGAAATCGCCTTTGTGATTTTGGCAAGCGCATCGCCGGGGCGCGAAGCATGCACGAGCGTGTCGGCATGGCTGTAAATGACATCGGCAAAATGCGGGCTGAGCTCTTCCGCCAAATCAAGCGCCGCGACGCTGGCATCGACATCGCCGAGATAGAGTTTGGTGACGCCGAGCTCGCGATGCCCCGCCGCCGAGGACGGATCCCGCTCGATGGCGCGCAGCGCGTGCTGCTCGGCCAGATGCAGCAATTCGTTGTCGCCCTGCGCCGTCACCAGCCATTCGCTGGTAAAGGTCCTCGCCAGCCCGGTAAAGGAAGGCGAAAAATCCGGCTTGTGCGCCAGCGATTGTTTGAACGCCTTTCTTGCCCGCCGAATATGCGGCAAGGTCAACTTGCTCATCAGGCTCGAGCCGACGAGATAGGAATGATAGGCCTGCGGGTTGGCTTCGAAACGCAGCCGCTCCTCCTCGTTTTCGGCCAGCTCGCTCGCCACCGACAAAGTCAGCTGCTGGGCGATCAGCCGCCGCTGGCGCGGCAATATATCGGGCGTCATCGCAAAGCGATTGGCCCAGATGATCTCGTCCGTGGGGAAATAAATCAGCTGCGCGAACAATCCCTCTTCGGAGAAGCGCGTATCAAGCAGATAGGCGATCGAGTGCCGGGCGACGATGGCCGCCTTCTCGGAGTCGCGGCGGATCTGCCCTGCCGTATGCGGCGCGACGATGGAAATGTTCCTCACCGCGCAGAGTTCGATCGTGACATCTTCGATGAGCGCATTCGCAAGAGCAAGCCCGGCATCCGCATGTTTCGATGTCGGGGGAAGCAGCACCAGGCGAGGCAGGATCAGCGGTGCAGGTAATATGTGCTCCGTGTCGCCAGGCGCCTCCCCGCCAGCCGCCGAACGCTTCACCTCCACTCTTGCGGGGCGATCGCCCAATCGCTCGCTTAACGAGGATCCACCGGACAACTGATGCAGTAATGCCCTTACCTGCTCGTCATTCGGGTCGCGTTCGAGGATCTGCAGAGCCGCGCTGGAAATGATGCGCGCATCCCCTGGATTGTGCACCTCGGGCAGCGCGTCCAGCCAAGCCTGCCGCAATTGCAGCGCCTGGGCGTCCCGCTGCGCCCTGATCCAGGCATCGATCGGCTTGGTCGCCGGCTTGATATTTCCGATGAAGCCGCGCTGGGTCAGTTCGGCGATCGCCTTCAGCCGCTCCAGCGGCGCACCGCCGGCGTGGAAGATATCGAGGTCGCTGGAAACCGCTTGGGCGTCGAGACGAACGCTGGTGGCGGTGAAATCGAAGGGCAGTTCGGCGCGTGCGCCATCCATTTCGCGGATGCGCGAAAGCAGTTTGCGCAAATTGAGCCGCGTCTGCTCGGGCTCGACGTCGCTCCACAGGAATTGAGCCAGTTCATACCGGCTGAGCTCACGGCTCGGGCCGGTATAGAGAAGGGCCATCATCAACAGGCCCTTGATCGGATAGCGAACCGGATCGCCACTCGTCTCGATCAACCGCAGATCGCCAAATGTCTGCAGGTGAAACACGATCCATCCTCAGCCGTTCACAACCGGATCCTGTAATTCAGCATCGATGTCGGACAGTCCCGCGACCGCCAGGCTTTTGGCCAATGCCACGAGCTTTTGCCGGATATTCGGATCCTCGATCGCGATGAACGCCCTGTTGAGGGCTAGGCCCTCCTTCGACGACAGGAACTTGTTCAACTCGCTCGTTTCGCCTTCGATCGGCCCGGCGCCGCTATTCTCGAAGAAGAAGCCGATGGGCACGCGAAGGATCTCGGATATGCGCTGAAGCCGGCTGGCCCCTATCCGGTTCGTCCCCTTTTCATATTTCTGGATCTGCTGGAAGGTAATACCCAGAAGCTCGGCCAGTCCGTGCTGGGTCATCCCGAGCGTCTTTCGCCGAACGCGCACGCGGTTACCAACATAGACGTCGATTGAATTCGGCGATTTAGCCTTCATGTGAACAACTCTCCCGCTTGATCAGCACGCCCTGCTGTATAATGGAGAGTTTAACCAAGAATGCAACTAAAAGTAAATATTTTGGTAAGGAATTTTTTCACCGGCCAATACAGTAAAAACAACCTGTGGATTATTAGGCCCCTGAGACGATTTGAGCCCGACCCGGAGCAGTCGGCAGGGCGGACAGGCCGCCTGCGGCCAGCCGCCCGCTCTAAGCAGGCTTCTGGGCGACGGCGATCATTGACTTGGCGAAAGCTGGGATCCTGCCGACATATTCGAAACGAATATTGTCGAAGCCGCTGTCCGCCAGCAGCGTGCTCAACGTACTTTTCGACCAGAACTTGATATGACCATGATCCTTCAGCGGCATGAAGTGATCGTCCATCTTCCCCACCGCTGCCAAAGCGAGGTTCTTCAGATAGCCGTGATAGGGCGTCGACATCACGGCAATACCGCCCGGCTTGACGAGATCGTACATCGTCGAGGTGAATGACTTCGGGTCGTAGACATGCTCGACGACCTCGAGACTGATGACCGCATTGAATTTGCCGTATTCCCTGGAAAGGTCGTCATAGGCCGAGCCGACATTCAGCGGCAGATCGGGATAGTGGATGTTGGCCTTGGTGATGCCGTCATTGGACGGATCGACGCCGACGACATCATATCCCTTTTGCGCGAGAGCCGCCGCCGCCCCGCCGGTTCCACATCCCAAATCGAAGACGTCGTTTTCCAGGGTCCCGTCGAAATGGTTTTCCAGCACATCGAAGACCGTCGGCAGAATGTAGGAGTGCGCGGTCGTCGGTTTGGCGTGTACGTAGGTGGTCGCGTCTAGCTCTACAGACATGTGCGTCTCCTTTCTGCTCTGCGATTGCACCGGACCCTATCGAAAAATACGTCGAAAATTTGATGAAAACCGATAAATCCGAAAAAGCGGAAAGGACAGCCGAAATAAATCTATAGTTTTATCACGGATAAACAAAAACTTTTGCGCGAGAATTTGATATTTATGAAAATAAATTACAGAAAACCAACAGGATAAGCTATCGCTCTGACGCAGATAAGCTTAAGCGGTCAACCGGATTTTCAATAACATTCGAAAACCATCTACCGGGATACCAATCCAAATCGTCTTGTCGGCCGGCTGGCTGTCGTTAGGAGGCGCGATTATCCTCTATCCCTCGTTGCAATTGTTGATAGCGGCATTGGAGATTCTCGGCTGAAATGGTGCCGAAGCGTCCTTCAGGAAATCTGTAGCGCGCCCGAGCCGGCGGCGAATGGAAAAGATGCCCAATTGCCGACATGAAGCCAAAGATATTTAACGGATGCCTGTATACTGCTGGATTTAGACAGCCCGATCGAAACCCTTCTCGCGTTTCGGAGAAGACAAGCTTGCCCAACACCTCGCCCGCATATGCGAAACAACCGGTGAAAAAACCGCGGCTTCCCGTGGTTTTCTGGTTGTTGCTGGCGATTTCCCTCTCGCTGATCATGGGAACGGTGCTTCTTTCCAACGACATGAAACACTTGAGGGAGGCCGGCCGTTACTTCGGCTACGATCTCTTCCCTCAGGAGGTGCAGCCGCCTCCACCCAAGGCCCTCCCCCGCCCGGCGCCGCCGGCCACGTTCAAGCTGCCTTTGCACGTCATCGAAACGCCCATCGCGCAGACCGCATCGGCTTTTCTCCGCACATGGCGGATATCCGGCCCGGCAATGTGCGCGGCGCTGCGCGATGCCGGCATTGAGACCAGCGAGTGGGCGGCGGCAAGCTTCAACGCCGATACATATGAATGCTTCTTCGAGCACAGCGGCAAGCGGGAGAAGGATCAGCTTCCGAGCTCCATCTTCGTCATCGTCCGCGGCGACGCCGCCGGCACGATCAACAATATGCGCGTGAAGATCATCAATCCTCAGACCGATCAGCACGGCCAGCTCGATCCCGTCATTCTGCGAATTTTCGAAATCATGCTGCGCCAGCCGCAATGGCTCGATTTCCACGAAACGCTGAACGCGATCCAGAATTTGCGGGACGTCAAGGAAGACGGCTTCGGAGCCAACATCAATTTCAGCCGCGAGGTGCTCAACGAGGGGCGGTACAATTTCACCCTTTCGCTGGATCCGACCTCGCCTCCCCAGAAAAGAACGAGGAATTATTTCTCCGAGAGAAGATGGCTCCTCTCGCCGGACCCTTCGGGCAAGACCGGCGACGCGCAATCGGAAGCAGCAACCGAGCCTCCCGATCCGGCCGCGCAGACGGAAGATCCGCAACAGCCGCGTTAGCGCATATCACCACGATATGCGAAAACCGGGACCTGGGTCACAGGCCGAGTTCAGACCCGGTCAGGCCATATGGCTTGCATCTTTGTGATGCCAGGAGAGGAGCTTATAAAGCTCGGTCAAGCTGTCGGGATCCGGCCGTTCCGTGCTGTCGCCGCCCGTCAGGCGCCAGACGCGTTCGACATTGAGATCCTGCGTGACCTGCGCAAGATCGTCGTTCAGTGACTGAATGACGACCGCCGATTGCCGCAGCCGCGAAGAGGCTCTGACCAGTGCGGCGAGCAGGACGAGAATGATGCCGATGACGCCGAAAACGAGGGCCGAGAACTGGCGATCATCGAGATGGGATAGGTTGTTTCGGACAGTCGCCATAAAAAAAGCGGCATTATGAAATGCCATATGAAAACAGCTCGTCAGATAGCTAACCCAATCTTCCATCAAGAGCGTCCTCCACAGCGGCTTATATCTTGGAGCATGCTGAAAAGTCTAGAGAATACTGCCAGAGCCGCCCCACAGCGGAAGTATATTCGAAGTGGTATTACCCTATTGATTTGAGCGCGAACCGCGGAAGGATCGGCGCCGCCGAACCGGGCCTCGAGCGCCACCGCAGACGTGAAACCAGCGAACAGTGAGAGAAAGAATGAATAGAAGACGTTTCCTCGCCTCCGTTCCGCTCGCCCTGTTATATGTCCGCGCCGGTGACGCGCTGGCGCAAGTGGCGCCGTCTGCCGGGCTGCGCGCCCTTGCCGACAGGAAATCGTTCCGATTCGGCTCGGCCATCGACGCCGGGGATATCAACGACCCCGTCGCTTCGCAGCTCTACATCGACAGCGTCAATTCGATCACGCCGCGAAACGAGTTGAAGTGGAACGCGACGGAAAAGAGGCCCGGCGTCTTTTCCTTCGGCCCCGCCGACCGGATCGTCGCGTTTGCACGCAAAAATAATATGAAGGTTTATGGCCACACGCTGATCTGGTATCGCGTCCCGGATTGGGTGTCCGCCATCAAGGATACGCAGACCATTCGGACGGCAATGAACCGTCATATAAAACAGGTTGTCACTCGCTATAAGAGGTCGATCGATGCTTGGGACGTGGTGAACGAACCGTTGGAGTATGATGCGCCGGATCTGCGGGATTGTGTTTTCCGACGCCTTCTTGGCGACGACTATATCCGTATGAGTTTCGACATGGCGCACGAGGCCAATCCCGGCGCGATGCTCGTTCTCAACGAAACGCATCTGGAGAAAAAATCCGACGTGTTCGAGCAGAAGCGCACGCGCATCCTGAAAATCGTCGAGGATCTCGTCGCCAGGAAAACGCCGATCGGCGCCGTCGGCCTGCAATCGCATTTCCGTCCCGGTCTCGATAGGATCGATCCGGAGGGAATGGGCCGCTTCTGCGCAGCGCTGAAGGATATGGGCGTCGGCGTTTTCATCACCGAACTCGATGCCTCCTGCCACTTCCTCCAGCGCGACAAAGGCTTCACGCCGGCCTCCTATGCCGAGATCTTCGGCGACGTCATCACCGTCGCTGCCGAGCGTGGTGACTTGAAAGGTGCCACCGTTTGGGGCATGTCGGAGAAATATGGCGAGCTTGACGAGAAGGACACCAATCCCGGCGCGGGATGCGCGAAGCGCGTTAATCTTTACGACGAAAACAACGATCCGAGAAGTTCGGTTGATGGCATCAAGCGGGCAATAGAGGCAATGTGATCGCCAAGACAGCGGAGACGCGAATAGATTCATGAGAAAAGCCGTTATTTACGTGGAAAAATTTTTGCCTGCCAGCCAGGCATTTGTTCTCAACCAGGCGGTGGCATTTCGTTCGTTCGAAGCTGAGATTCTTGCCGGTTCGCGCATCTCTTCCGCCCACACCAAAAAATCCACTGTTCCGGTTCATGACATCCGTCGCTCTCCCGTGGCGCGGGCCGGCGAGCTGCTTCTGAAAATCCCGCAGATCGGCCTGCCTTTCCTGTTTCCGGCGATCGGCCAGGCCGATCTCGTCCACGCCCATTTCGGCAAGAACGGCTATGTCATCGGCCCCTTGGCCAAAGCCGCAGGCAAGCCGCTGGTCACGACGTTCCACGGCTTCGACGCCACCTATGGCGGCGATCCGAAGAAGCCGGGCGGCTTCAACCAGGTGCGCTTCTTCGCCAAGGGACGCCGGGAGATGGCCGGCTGGAACAGCTGGAACATCGCCGTTTCCGATTTCATCCGCGACCGGCTGCTGGCGCTTGGATTCCGCCCCGATCGCGTCTATCGCCACCACATCGGCATCGATCTCGATCTCTTCAAAATAGAGCCGCGTCCACGAAAAAAGGGACTGGTGGTTTCCATTGCCCGTTTCGTCGACTATAAGGGCCACCGCTTCATGATCGACGCGCTTTCACGCGTGGCGGCCGCCGGCACCCCGGTTGAATTCGTCATGGTCGGACAAGGACCATTGAAGGAGGAAATCGAAGCCTTGGCGCGTCGTTCCTTGCCAAGCGTCACGATCCATGAAAATCTGTCTCAGACTGAGATAAGGGATCTGCTCGCCAGTGCGGAACTCTATCTTCATGGCAGTGTGACCCTCGATAACGGTCATGCAGAAGCATTCGGCCTCGCCAATCTGGAAGCCGAAGCCGTCGGTACTCCGGTTGTCGCATTTCGCTCGGGAGGTGTGGGCGAAGCGATCGAAGAGGGGAAAACTGGTTATCTCGTGGAGGAGCGGGATGTCGCAGGCATGGCGGAAGCGGTTGGAAGGCTGCTCAACGACCAGGCCCTGTGGACAGCCTTCAGCGCGCGGGCACCGCTTCTGGTGGCCGAGCGCTTCGACATACGTCGTCAAACGGGGATGCTAGAGGACTATTACAGTTCCGTTCTAGACGAATTTGCCAGCCGGGGTCGGACTTGATGGTGCAGACAGGAAAGAAGCCGAAGTGGGGGCTGAACGTATTTCGGCCGCTGCGGAACGGGATCGTTAAGGCCAAGTGGCTCTATTACACGAAATTCTGGGGTATGGACATCGATCCCACCGCCAGCTTTTCCTTGAGCGTGCGCTTCGACAAGACCAATCCGAAGGGATTGCACATCGGCGCCGAAACCTATGTCGCTTTCGAAGCCGCGATCCTCACCCACGACCTCACGCGCGGGCTCTACCTTCACACCAGGATCGGCAAGCGCTGCTTCATCGGCGCGCGCAGCATCATCCTGCCCGGCGTCGAGATCGGCGATGAATGCGTCATCGGATCCGGCTCGGTGGTGACCAAGAGCGTGCCGCCGCGCTCGCTCGTGGCCGGCAACCCGGCAAAGATAATCCGCAGCGACATCAAGATCATTTCGCGTTACGGACGCATGGCCCGCGAGGACGAAACGGTCACGCAGATCGTGACGCACTTGCCGACTGGAGAAGCACGATGAAGATGTTTGCCTATCGTGGGAAACACGAGAATTTCGGCGACGAACTGAACCATTGGCTCTGGGAGCGTCTGCTGCCCGGCTTCTTCGACGAGGACGAAAGCCAGCTCTTTCTCGGCATCGGCTCGATCCTCTATGACAATTTCGACCCGAAAATGCAGAAGATCGTCTTCGGTTCGGGCTATGGCGGCTACACCAATCCGCCGAAAGTCGACGGCAACTGGACGTTCTATTTCGTGCGCGGAAAGAAGACCGCCGAGGTCCTCGGCATCGATCCGAGCTACGCCATCGGCGATTCGGGCATCCTCACGCGCAGCTGCTGGGATGCGACGACCGTTGAGAAGCGGTATCCCGTCTCCTTCATGCCGCATTACGAAAGCGCCATGTATGGCAGCTGGGACAAGGTCTGCGACCTCGCCGGCATCCACTATATCGATCCTCGCTGGTCGGTGGAAAAGGTTCTGACCGAGATCAGCGCATCGCAGAAGGTCGTCTCCGAGGCGATGCACGGCTGCATCATCTCGGATGCGTTGCGCGTTCCGTGGCGGGCGATCCGGCCGATTGCGCCCGGCAACCGCGCCAAGTGGTATGATTGGGCGAGCGCGCTCGATCTGGAGATCGATTTCGATCCGATCGGCCCGTCGAACCTCGTTGAGGCAGGCGCATCGCTGGTCCGGAAAAACACATATCTGCTGAAGAACATAACCTTCCGTCACCGCCGCATCCGGCAGCTGACCGGCAACTATGTCTTCGGCTCGACGGTCAAGACGCTGCAGCGGGTGGCTGGGAAGCCAGGCCAGCTCAGCTCCGATCAGGCGATCGTAAGAGCGCATGAGAAAATGCTGGTCGAGTTGGACCGGCTGAAGCAAGATTTTTCGAAGAAGACGGCAAGCGCCCTGTGATGTCGCAAACCGGGTTCCTGACGAGGCAAGAAGGCATGATGCTTTCCAACGCCATCAACACTTGCTGCTCCCTTCGGGGAGAGAAGCACGCTGGCCGGGCGCGCAGCCCGCTGAAATGGTCAATGTCCCAGACCTCAGGAGCCGTTCGCCCATGAGCAGCGTTACCGACCGACTGATTCAGGGCAGCATGTGGCTGAGTCTCTCCCGCGCCATCGTCAACGGGCTCTCGGCACTCAGCACCTTCGTGCTCGCCTGGTATCTCGTGCCGGCAGATTTTGGTCTCGTCGCCATCGCAACGACGATCCAGGTCATCTTGAGTTCGGTCACCGAACTCTCGCTCAACCAGGCGCTCATCCGCCACGAGTCGCCGAGCGAAACGCACTTCAGCGCGGTCTGGACGTTGAGCGTGACGAGAAGCGCCATCCTGGCGCTGCTGTTTGCCGCCGCTTCCTATCCGATCGCCGAGTTTTACAACGAGCCGCGCCTGACGAGCGTCATGCTTGCCTTGAGCTTCAGCCTGCTGTTGAGCGGTCTCGCCAATCCGCGCCGCGTCATGCTCCAGCGCGATCTGATCTTCTGGCAGGAATTCGTCCTCAACGTCTCGCAGAAGCTGGTCGGCTTCATCGTGACGGTGGCGATTGCCGCCATCTATCAGAGCTATTGGGCCCTCGTGATCGGCACGCTGGCCTATCAGGTGACCAATATCATCGTTTCCTACACCGTCCTGCCCTTCTGGCCGCGCATAACCTTCCGCCATGCACGGGAATTGTTCTCCTTCTCGGTGTGGCTGACGGCCGGACAGATCGTCAACACGCTGAACTGGCGGATCGAATATCTGCTGATCGGCAAGATGCTCGGCGCCACGCAGCTCGGCCATTACACGGTCGGCAACACGCTTTCGACGCTGCCGACGCGTGAGGCCACGGCGCCGCTGAACCAGACGATCTATCCGGGCTTTTCCAAGGTCCGCAACGATCCGGTCCGGCTTATAGCGGCCTATCAGCGGGCTCAGGCGCTGCTGGCGGCCGTAGCGCTTCCGGCCGGTATCGGCATGGCGGTCGTGGCTGATCCGATGATGAGGCTTGCCCTGGGCGAGAAGTGGGTTCCGGCGATCTTCATCGTGCAGGCGCTCGCATCGGTCTTCGCCCTGCAGACCCTCGGTTCGCTCGTCCAACCGCTCGGCATGGCCAAAGGCCATACCAAGATGCTGTTCATCCGCGATACACAGATGCTGGTGGTTCGCGTTCCCATCATCATCGCCGGCCTCGTGATCGGCGGACTTACGGGCGTCGTATATGCGCGCGTGCTGACGGGCCTGATTTCCACCGTGGTCAACATGCTTCTCGTCAAGCGCCTGATCAACCTGCCGTTCTTCCAGCAGCTCGCGGCCAATTTCCGCGCGCTTGCGAGCGTCGCCCTGATGGCCGCCGGCGTCTGGGGACTGTCGCATATTGTCAGCATGCCCGCCGACAAGCTGCATCTGGCGCTGTATCTCGCCTTCCTCGTCATCACCGGCGGCATCATCTATGTCGGATCGAGCTTCGTTCTTTGGGTTGCGATGAAGAAGCCCGCCGGCCCGGAAACCGAAGTTCAGCGCATCGCTGTCAAGTTCCTGTCAAAAGCAAAACGTATTGCCGTACCCAAGTCGGCCTGAAGCTAAACGAACATCAACAAGAGAGGCAGAATGACCAGCCAATCCAGATCGGAGCTGATCGCAAAACTCAATGGCATGATCCATGATTGCCTGAAAGACTATGTCTCGCGCGATGAACCGCTTGCGATTCTCGACTTTCCCGACATCCGCAACTGCGGCGACTCGGCAATCTGGCTGGGTGAGATGGCCTATCTCAAAAATCGCTTCGGCAAGCGCCCGGACTATGTTTCCAGGCTGTACGATTTTTCCGCCGACGAACTGAAACGCCGCGTGCCCACAGGCCCGATCTTCATCCACGGCGGCGGCAATTTCGGCGATATCTGGGTTGCCCACCAGGATTTCCGTGAAATGATCATGGAGCGTTTCCCGGACCGGCAGATCGTCCAGTTTCCGCAGTCGATCCACTACAGCTCGGCCGAGCGCATCGAACAGTCCAAGCGGGCCATCGGGCGCCACAAGAATTTCGTGCTGCTGGTGCGCGACGAGGAATCGAAGGAATTTTCCGAGAAGCACTTCGACTGCGCCGTGCGCCTATGCCCCGACATGGCCTTTGCCATCGGCGCGCTTCCGGAACGGGCGACGCAGATTCCCGTCCTCGCCATGCTGCGCGAGGATGCGGAACGAGTCGGCGGCGGCGATCGCAAGATTCCTTCCGATATTCCTGTGGAAGACTGGATTACCGAGTCGAAACGGAAGGTGGATATTGCCAAAAAGCTGGGTGTCGCTTCGGCCTACCTCGCATTGAAACCGAGCGAAGTTGCCTTGCGCAGGCTGGACGCAGCGGCTCACAACCGCTTCGAACGCGGCATCAGCCAGATCTCGCGTGCCCGCGCGATCGTGACCGATCGCCTGCACGTTCATATCTGCTCGCTGCTGCTCGGCCGCCCGCATGCGGTGCTGGACAACAGCTATGGAAAGATCCGCCGCTTCATGAATGCATTCTCCGGCGGAACCGATCTTTCATACAAGGCGACCTCGCTCGAAGACGGCATCGAGTGGGCGCGTCAACAGGCGGCCAAGGGGCGTGTCGCTGAGAAAGAAGCTGTCGGCCTGCGGGCGTAAGGGGGTTATTTGATGCCACTTGTCACCTTCATCATCCCCGTCCGACATCAGGACAATGCCCGCGATTGGAGCAAGCTGAAGGCGAACCTCGGCCAGACCGTCGCCTCCATCGCCAATCAGACCAATGGAGATTGGCGCGGCATCATTGTGGCCAACGAAGGCGCCGACCTGCCTGACTTGCCGGAGAAATTCTCGGCGGTACGCGTGACGTTTCCGCCGAACGACATGCATGAGCTTGGCAAGGGCACCAAGGAAGACTTCCTCGATGCCTTCCGCGCCGACAAGGGCCGGCGCGTGCTGAGCGGCATGTTGGCCGCCGCCGACAGCCGCTTTTTCATGATCGTCGACGATGATGACTTCGTCAGCTCCCGGATCGTTCAATACGTATCGGAAAATCGCGATGCCAACGGCTGGACGATCGACCATGGCTACATCTGGGACGATGGCGGCAATTTCCTGCTTGGTCACGATGACTTCAGCCATCTCTGCGGCACGTCTCTGATCATTCGCGCCGATCTCTACGAAGTGCCGCAGCGGTTTGAGGATGCCTCGCTCGATTGGATCAAATCGATGCTGGGCAGCCACGTCCGCATCGCCAACATTCTCGCCCAGCGCGGAGCGCCGCTGACGAAACTGCCCTTCCGGGGCGCCGTCTATCGCGTTGCTCATGGCGGCTCGCACAGCCGGGCGCCGAGCCTGATGAGGCAGTATTTCCTCAATCGCGGCGCGCTGTCCAAGCCACGGCGCTGGTTGCGCAATTTCCGCAAGCTGAGAATGCTCGGCGAGGGGCATAGGCGCGAATTTTTCGGCAAGGCGCGGTCGAATCCCGCGTAGAATGATCCGCTCGAACATCACAGGCAGCCGGAATATGAGGCTTTTCACCTACGACTTCACCAAGAGGGTTGGTAACTGATGTCGGACCCATTCGTCAGCGTGCTCTTTTCATCCTACAATGGCGCCAGCCGCCGGCTGCGCCATACGCTGGAATCCCTGGTCACCCAGGAACTTCCCCACGACCGATGGGAATTGATTGCTGTCGACAACAATAGCAATGACGACACGTTCAACCTTCTGAAATCGTACAGCGACAAGCTTCCGATCACCGTCCTTCAGCAGCGGAAGCCGGGAAAATCCGGTGCACTGAACATGGCTTTGGATCGCGTCAAGGGCGATCTCATCGTCTTCACGGACGACGACATTCGTGCCGAGCCGAACTGGCTGAAGGCGATCGTCGACTGCGCCGTCGCGCATCCGGGTTTTGGCGTCTTCGGCGGCCGGATCGTTCCCGATTGGGAAAGGGAGCCGAAGGACCGCTTCATCGACTGGATCCCGATGGGGTCCACCTTCGCGATCGTCGACGAAACGCAAAGCGGGCCGTGCGACCCGACGAAGGTGTGGGGTCCGAACACGATCGTCCGGCGGGAATTGCTTGGAACGAGCGTGCGCTACCGGGAGGATATCGGCCCCCTGCCCGGAAAGATGTTCGCGATGGGCGAAGATGCCGAAATCATCATCCGCCTGGCAGCGAGCGGCGCCAAATCCTATCGATGCGCCGAGGCCGTGGTTCACCACTGGATCCCGGCGTCGAGCGTGACCGAGGATTGGGTTCAGAAGCGCGGCGAGCGGCTCGGCTACGGCATGCCGGCGCTGTTTCCGGACGAGGTTCCCGAAGGCATAAGGCTGAGCGGCGTTCCGTTGCAGACCTGGCTTGAAAGCGCCCAATGGGCCTTCCGGGCGGCCATGCTCTATCTGCTGCCGCAGTCGAAGAAGCGTTTCTGGGCGATCTGGAAATACTACTATATGCGCGGGTATCGTGCCGGCATCCGCCGATACGCGCCGCTGGCGCGGTGATCGATTGGCCAGGAGGCGGTAATTTGAAACTCTCGGTGCTGATCAACAATTTCAACTATGGGCAGTTCCTGCGCCCATGCATCGACAGCGTTCTGTCGCAGACCTATCCCGACTTCGAAGTAATCGTCGTCGACGATGGCTCGACGGATGATTCCCGCGACATCCTCGCGTCCTACGGTGACAAGATCCGGTCGGTGTTGAAGGAAAACGGCGGCCAGGCCTCGAGCTTCAATGCGGGCTTTGCGGCCGCAAGCGGCGATATTCTCTTTCTCCTCGATGCCGACGACACGTTTCTGCCCGGCAAGCTCGAGCGCATCGCCGAGATCTACGACCGCAACGAGATCGACTGGTGCTTCGACCGCGTAACGACGAATGAAGACGATCAGCCTTCGCCGGAGCTGCAGGTAGCACTGTTCGACAAGCGGGAAACATTGCGCAAAGGCGGCTTTCCCTCGCTGCCCGTGCCGACATCGGGCCTGAGCTTCCGCCGCGACCTGCTGGCCCAGATCCTGCCGATGTCCGTCGCGAGGGATGTCGTACTCAGCGACAACTACATCAAATTCGCCGCCGCCTATCTCGGTCGCGGCGCCATCGTCGAAACGCCGCTGACGTTTCAACGCATTCATGCATCGAACCGCTACACCCACACGAACAGGGCAAAGACGCTGCGCCCGCGGATCATGATCGCAACCGGGCTGGAACTGGCGCGCCGCTATGACGGCCTGCAGGCGCTCGGCAAGAGCCTCGTGGCCGGCGGCATTGCCCAGACCACATCGCTGCTGAAGCTTCACAGCGAAGCGCGCGATACGGTTGCCGGCGGCCCGTTCGGCGAGAATGCGGCGACCGAAGTCGCCTGGATGGCGGCGCGCAAGCGTCTCGGAAATATGCTGCGGAGAGGCCAGTCATGAACCAGCAGGATGCTTCTCAGCAGTCCTCCGCCGGCGCCGCTCAGGCAGGCGCGGTGCCCTTGAACATTGCCGTCGGCGTGCTGACCTACCGGCGTCTCGACGGGATCGCCAAGCTGCTCGACGTGATGACACGCCAGATCAAGGATCCTGCCCGCCCCTATCATCTCACCATGGTGATCGTCGACAATGACGCGGCCGGCAGCGCAAGGGCCACGGTCGAGAGCTTCGGGCAAACCGGCGCCTACGACCTGATCTACGTCGTCGAACAGAACCAGGGCATACCCTTTGCGCGCAACCGCGCGATGGATTCGGCGCCTGCCGGCACCGACCTCTTCTGCTTTCTCGATGATGATGAGTGGCCGGTCGATGGCTGGCTGGACGCGATGCTGGAGACGCGCGAAAAGAACCGCGCCGATTGCGTCTACGGCCCAGTGCAGCCGGTCTATCCCGAAAATCCGCCGGAATACTTCATCAAGGCGAGGGTCTTCGAGCGCAAGAAGAACAGCGACGGCCAGCGCATTTATTATGCCGCTTCCAACAACGTCATGTTCGATTATCCGCTGATCCGCTCATGGAACCTGCGTTTCGAAGAGAAGATGCGCTACACCGGCGGGACCGATTACCTGTTTTTCAATCAGGCCGTCCGCCGCGGGATGAAGGTTTTCTGGGCCGACAAGGCGCTGGTCTATGATATCGTTCCTGCGAGCCGGATGACCTGGAAATGGGTGTTGCAGCGGCAATATAGGCTCGGCAATACCTTCGCAGTCAGCGAGGTCCTGCATGGCAACCTCAAGCGCCGGATCTATCGCGCGGCCTATGGCGCCACGCGCGTGATGCTCGGGGTGGCCATGCTGCCGGCAATCCTGATTTCGCCCTACTGGGGCATGCGCGCCCTCACCCATCTTCTGCGCGGCGCCGGCATGGTCAACGGGATCCTCGGACATGCATACCAGGAATATAAGCCCAATGCCGCCCATTAGTATTCATTGCGGCTTTTCTTCTGTTGCGAATAGAAAAGATCGCCAGCCGCCGGCCCTCGGTAAATATCGTCAGATGAAACATTGTTTCGAATCGCGAGTTTCCACATGATCCTCAAGTTTCGAGTTTCGGTCAGTAATAGTAGAATTCCATTGAACTGCCACGATGGAGCCACGGTTTCGGTGGAACGGTCGTACGCTCTTATCGTCGGTCCAACATGGGGGATGCCTGTCCATGGCTGAGAAAAAATTGAAGGTTCTCGCGGCCTCCTCGGGAGGCGGCCATTGGGAGCAGCTCATGGCCATGCGCGGCGCATTCGAAGGCTGCGATATCATCTTTGCAACGACCATCCCGGGACTGCTTGCCAAATACGACATTCGGGACGGACTGGTTCTTCCCGATTGCAGCCGCGACTCGATCACCATGTCGATCCGCTGCTTTTTCAGCGCCTTCGCGATCGTCATCAAACACCGGCCCGACGTCATCATCTCCACCGGCGCCGCACCCGGGCTTTTCTGCCTGCTGGCCGGCAAGCTCGCGGGCAAGCGAACGATCTGGATCGATAGCGTCGCCAATGTCGAGAAGCTCTCCCTCTCGGGCAAACTGGCCGGCCATATCGCCACGCTGTGGCTCACGCAGTGGCAACATCTGTCGCGGCCGGATGGCCCCCATTACGCAGGAGCCGTCCTTTGATCCTCGTTACCGTCGGAACGCAGCTGCCCTTCGATCGCCTCATCAAGGCTGTCGATAGCTTCGCGAAGGACTTGACCAAACCTGTCCTGGCACAGATCGGCAAGGGCACTTACACGCCGCAGAACATGAAATGGATCAAGAATATCGAGCCTCAAGACTTCGATAAGGTCTTTCGCGACGCAACTGTTATCGTCTCCCATGCGGGGATCGGAACCGTCCTCACGGCAAAGCGCTTCGGCAAACCGATCATTCTCATTCCCCGGCAGGCATCCCTCGGCGAGCATCGAAACGATCATCAGCTTGCCACGGTCAGCCAGCTCGAAGGCCGGCCGGGCATTTATGTCGCGCATACCGAGGAGGATCTCAAAAACTACCTCCTCCAGGACCTGGACAGTCCCTCCCACGAGGACCCGTCGGAAGCTGGAAGGGCTTCGCTGGTCAGCTACCTCAAGGGCTATCTCGCCGAAGTCTGAGCCGGAAGCCGCCGCAGACGCTGCCGGCAAGGCAGAGAGATGTCATTCTCCGCAATTGCGCCCGGCAATCTTTTCGACCAGTTCGGGCACGACGATTTTGGCAGCCATGCCAGGCAGGGGATGAGCGCCATCGGGAATAGCAACATCCAGGTCATCCGGCGTCAGGCGCTCCCAGTTCGGCCGGTGGTCGACAAATTCCAGGCCGCGTTTTTCCGCCTCCGCCTGATGCGCCAAGATATAGCTTCCGACAAAGGGCCGGATCAGGCCGCGCATGCCTGAAAACGGGTTCATGGCCATCACGATAATCCGCGCTTGCGGCAGGCGTTGCCGAAGCTTGTCGAGGATGTCGCCGATATTTTTTCGGCTTTGCGCAAGCGACACGAACCGATGCAGCGTCGCGTCGTTGGCATAAAGCTCGATCAGAACGATATCCGGCTGCTCGGCAGCGACGCGATCGATCTGGGTCAGAGCCCAAAGCGTCGTCTCGCCGCTTTTCGCCACGCTATCGACTTCCACGGGCCTGTGCAGGCAGGCTGCAAGCTCCGCCTGAAGAGCAGGCTGCCAGCCGCCGCGGGCCGTCAAGGATGTTCCGAAAGCAACGATCTTCAATGGCGGAAGGTTGTCCGCAAAAGCGTTTTTGGACATCGAGAGCGCCATGAAGCACGCCAAAAACAGAACCAGTCCATGGACCCGCCGTCTCTCAGATGGCGCCGCACGCCTGAACCGCAAACCTATCATGGAGAGACCATATCCCGGCGGAGGCGATACGTCACGCAAACAGCAAGGAAGTACCGCTCATCCCCGACCAAGCCGGCCTACAGCAGGCTTGAGACAATATCAGGAGGTGGCCGCGCGCCTCTTCGATGCGAGAAGAACCTCGCTTCATCAACGCGCGCACTCTGCCGTGCCGTTAGCTCGCTTACGCGGCCCGACACGGCTGCAGGTCATTCCTCGCGGAACACGTGCTGCATCTGATCGGTCAGCGGCTTCGTGAGATAGGAAATCACGGTCCGGTCGGCGATCTTGATGAAGACTTCGGCCGGCATGCCAGGATAGAGCTTTATCGACTTCAGCTTCGCAATGCTGTCCGCCTTCGGCTTAACCCGGAGAGGATAATAGCTGATGCCGGTTCGCTCATCCTTGACGATATCTGGCGCGATGGACGTGATCTCGCCTTGCACATCGGGCGTCGTGCGCTGATCGAAGGCACTGAAGCGCACATCGACGGATTGGCCGACGTGAATTTGGTCGATGTCGCGGGTAGCGACTTTCGCCTGGACCGTCAGATCCTCGTTCTCGGGAACGACGAGCATCAGCGTCTCACCGGGATTGATGACGCCGTTGATCGTGTGAATTGCAAGCTCGTGAACGCGCCCGCTGAGCGGCGCGGTAATATCGAGACGGCGGAGCTGATCGACCGCGGTTCCGCGCCGCTCTTCATATTCGGCGATCTGCGCCTCGACGTCGGTGAGGTCTTTCGCGATCTCCGAACGGCGATCCTCATCGAGCTGGATCGATTGGCGATCGATCTCGATCGCCTTGCCCTCGGCCTCCGCCTTTGCGGCGATTTCCTGGCCGCTATTGCCCTGCAGGTCGGCGCGCGCTCGCTTCAGGGTGTTCAAACGCTGCAGCGTGACCAGCCCCTTCTTGTAGAGGACGTCGATGCCTTCAAGTTCCTGCTCGATCAGGGCAAGCGAGTCATTCGTCGCGTTGATCTGAACGACCAAGCCTTTGATCTGCTCGGCCAACTGATCCTTGCGTGATGCCAGCTGGCTCTTCATGCCGATCAGCGCCGATCTGCGGCTGTCGAACAGTTTCGTCTCGCCGTCGAGCAGATCCCGTGCGGTGGTGCTGGATGTCAGATCGCTGATGTTTTCCTGAACCTGGAAAGACTCGGCGCCGATCCGCTCCGCTTTCAGCCGCGCACGGCGCGCATAGAGCTGGGCGAGCGTGCTCTCGACGATCGAAAGCTCCGCCTTCGTCTTCGTCCCATCGAGCCGTATTAGAACCTGTCCGGCCGACACATGATCATTCTCGGCAACGAGCAGTTCCGAGACGATACCGCCGGTCAGATGCTGGACCTTCTTGACGTCGCCGTCGACGACGACCACGCCTTCGCCGATGACGGCGCTCGAAAGCTCTGTCGTTGCCGCCCAGCCGCCGATGCCGCACACGAGAGCAATGGACAGGGCGCCGACAACCGCCACATGGCGATTGAGGGAGCGTTTCGATTCACTGACAAGCTTATTCACGATAGTCCCTCCGGCCTATTCGGCCGCGTTCATGCCGTCAACGACGACCTTAAGCTGCGCGACGCGGTCGGCAATCGGCGTACGCGCCGGTTCCGGCCGACTGACCCGCGCCAGCACTTCTTCCTTCGGGCCGAAAGCGATCATCCGGCCTTCCTGCATCATCAGCACGAAGTCGCAGACGGCCAGAACGCCGGAGCGATGCGCGATGACGACGACGATGCCACCGCGTGCACGCACGCTCATGATCGCCGCACTCAGCGCCCGTTCGCCTTCTTCATCGAGATTGGAGTTCGGTTCGTCGAGAACGACGAGGAAGGGGTCGCCGTAAAGCGCTCTCGCAAGTGCGACGCGCTGTCTCTGGCCAGCCGAAAGCGCTGCCCCGCCTTCGCCGATTTCGGTTTCGTAACCGTTCGGCAGACGCAGAATGAGATCGTGGACCCGCGCCGCCCGCGCCGCGGCAACGACTGCCTCCGGCGACATATCCTTGGCGAAGCGGCAGATATTCTGCGCGACCGTGCCGGAGAAAAGCTCCACATCCTGCGGGAGATAACCGATATGGCGGCCGAGCGCATCGCCATCCCACTGATCGAGTGCCGCGCCATCGAGACGGATGGAACCTCTGACGGTCGGCCAAACGCCCATCATTGCCCGCGCCAAAGACGATTTACCCGAGGCGCTGTAACCGATTACGCCGAGCGCGCTCCCTGCCCTCAGGCCGAAGCTGATATCGGAGATGACCAGGCGCTGGCCGGCCGGCGGTCCGCTCGCCAGCCCCTCAACCGTGACCTGCTTGGAAGGGGCGGCAAGCGCCAGCGGAGCCGGAGCCTCCGGAATGGTTTTCAGAAGGTTCGACAGCCGCGCCCAGCTCTGCTGGGCGGAGACGAAGCCGCGCCAGTTGCCGATCGCTGCTTCCACAGGCGCCAGAGCGCGGGACGTCAGGATAGAACCGGCGATGATGATGCCCGAGGAGGCTTGGCCTTGAATGACCAGGATTGCGCCGGTTGCCAGCGTTGCGGACTGCAGCGCGATACGGAAGATCTTCGAGAGCGTCGCATAGCCGTTGCCGACATCCGATGCCTGCCGGTTGATGGTCCGGTATTCGTCGTTCTTGCGGTTCCAGATTTCACCCATGGTGCCAGCCATGCCCATCGCGTGAATGACCTCCGAGTTGCGGATCGAGGTCTGCGCGAAGGCATTGCGCATATTGGCGGCTTCGGATTGTTTTTTCGAAAGCGTCCGCGTTCCCTGGTTGGTCAGGAAGGTCAGGATGGCGAGTATGAGCGCGCCACCGATCGCGATATAGCCGATCGCCGGATGGAACAGGAAGCAGATCACGATATAGAAAGGCAGCCACGGCAGATCGAACATCGCGGTCGGGCCCATGCCGGACAGGAAGGTTCTGATCTGATCGAAGTCGCGCAGCGGCTGAAGCCCGTCCCCGCCGATCTTGACCTTCATCGGCGCCTTGATCAACGCCCGGAACACCCGCCCGTTCATCATCTCGTCGAGCGCACCTGCCACGCGAACGAGCATCCTGCTGCGCAGAACTTCGAACGCCCCCTGAAAGGTGTAAAGAGTTAACGCAAGTATAGCCAAGGCCGCAAGCGTGGGTATGCTTTTACTCGGGATGACCCGGTCATATACCTCAAGCATAAAAAATGAACTTGTGAGATAAAGGATGTTGACGAGCGCACTTGCTATTCCGATGAAGACAAGGCCCCCCTTGCATTTGCGCAAGGCTTTGGATGGCTCGCTGATATCAGCTGCTGAATTCTGAAACACCAATTAATCCTCTCCTACCACATCGCACGCAAGCAAATAGGCCTGCACACATTGCAGCTACGGGTTCATCAGGCCCGAACATTGACACACCTGCTTTAGAAGTCCGACGCCGGCGCCGAACTTCCGATTGCAGCCGATAGCTTATTATATGAATCCCACTGAAAAGTGACCAAAAATACAAATTTATAACGAGCGATTTCAGGGGGGCTCAAGCTTAACGCTACGCTAAACAGACCAGCGCAAGCAAGTGAAAATCGCAAAAGCGCCCAACAACGGCTCAGACATATGAACGCATCACGTGCAGAGACTCGATATTTACTGGGATGTTAACTATAGTTTCAATCTATAGTTTTCCGCCTGTGATCGGCGGAACATTTCGCCCCGAGATCCTCCCTCCACTTTTCCCCTCCGCAACCGGGCGGCTGCACGGTCTTGGAGCGTCGAGAATAAGGCATCCGCGTGGCACGGGCCGTCACACCAGCAGGTGCGAAGCCTGGCTGCTATGGAACGAATCCACGTTGATGAACACACTCAGGCTATCCGTATCGATGTGCGAAGCGCCATCGGAGATCTTGTACTGGAAGGACTCGCTGACTTTGCCACTGAGGCCGGCGATTTTCGCTTCATCGACCGTGTAGGTATAGTCGCCATCCTTCTCGATGTGGATGACACCGTATTTCCCGGTCAGCGTTAGGCCGTTCTTCTCCACCGCACTGTCGCCGAAGCGGCGAAGCAGAACCGTTCCATTGGCCGCACTGTCATTGTCGAGAAGATTGCCATGATAGGCGCCGCCCGTGTCGGTCGAGATCTTCAGGCTGTCATGGACGGCGAGAATCTTTTGAACGACGCCAGCGGATACGATCGGTGTCTGGACTTCAGGCGTGGGCGCCGGCACTTCGACAGGCTCGGTCGGCGTTACAGGGGTAGGCTCACTACCAGTCGAAGCGTCGATTTCGGCTTGCGCCTGTTCGAGCGTCTTGTTCTCGCCTATCGAGAAAGTGTTCTGGACGGCAATTGCCGTAGGCATCGTCAGCGTCGGTATATCGCTGTCGATGATATTGTCATAGAAGGAGCCTGTTGCCGGCCTGTCAACCTTCAAAGCCGACGAGGACAGGTCGTCAAAGACGTTGTTGTGGACGTTGATATCCGTACGGACATAGTTTGGGTAACCCGCGGCGCTGATCGAGACGCCCCAGGCGCCATCATGAATATAATTCCCGCTGATATCATAATTCGTTGCATTGCCTTGGTCTCCAAGGCCGATGCCGAAAGACCAGTTGTAACCGCCATATCCCGAGATGTCATTGTCGTGGATGGCGATATTCGTGCCTGCGTTGGCACCGATGCCGAACCCGCCGCCGACCACGGTGTTGTCCTCGACCAGGGCATTTACAGCCCGAACCAGCACCAGGACCCCCTTCGCGCTGTTGGTCTCCGTCTGCTCCAGGTGGTTGTCCTTGATCAGGATGTTGCTGCTGTCGTTCAATTGGACGGCGTCAGCCGCTGCACCCTGGCTGTTGAGGACCACATTGTTGGCAATGGTAACGCCGTTGACTTTCTCCATCCAGATGCCGTCACCATTTACGCCGACGATCTTGCTGTTCTCGATGGTAATATTCTGGCTGCTCTGGAAGTTGACCGAACCCGGCTTGCCGGCAAGACCGGTATTTTCCACCTCGACGTTGCGCACGGTCCAATTCGAGACGTTCCCTGCATAAATCGCCGCACCGCCGGTATCAGCGATCTTGATATTCTCGACAACGATGTTGGAGGCCTTTGATCCGTGAATGCCGTCATTGCTGCTGTGAATAACCGGCGCCTCGCCGACTCCGTAACTGCCAATCGTGATCGGAGCGGCGACAGTGCCGGAGTATTTCAAGTCGAATTGCTCGTTGAACACGCTTCCGGCCGCAAGCAGAACGCTGTCGCCCGGCTTCAGCCTCAGGGATTCGACAGCTGAGAATGTCGCAAAAGGTGAACTCTCGCTGGTTCCGCTGTTGGAGTTGGAACCTATTGCTGAGTTTACATAGTAGACGGTCATGCGGCGCTCCCCAGAGTTATGGAAAAGCTTCTAACCGCGGACCTCTCTCTACCTGCTAAAATGAAACACTAAAATGCATTGCATCTGGCCGTAATTCTTCAGTTGTCAGCATAATAATCGACGAAAGCGGCATATTTCGCGGTGCAGCAATTAAAATTCAAGAAGAACACGCATACTAAACTGAGAATCTTTCGATCTTCTACTAGCGCTGGTTGCCGAAAGAGGAAGCGTTTACCCTATTTTTTATCACCGTCGGAGAGGGGGACGATCGTTTGGGGGATATCAGTCCACGACGGACGGTTCTATGCGGGGGCTCGCCCGACCTCAATAACCCAAAGTGGTTAGATGGATATCCGGCTCACCCCAAAAGAGAACAGTCCTATTCGCATAAATGTCACATAAATAAAAAAATGTTTCATTCGAATAAATATCGTTTTCTGCTTAAACCCTTGCGCCACCAATTTTTACTAACGCTATAATATTCAGGCGCTTGACCATCCTATACATATTTAGGGTGCGTGATTATTACAATACATACCCAGAAATGTTCACTCCGTGTTAATTATGTTCTTGACTCCATGTATTAACACATCCTTAATCGGCCAGCTCGCCTGTGCCAGTATTGACCAGCGAATAACAATTCACGGAGAGAGAACAATGGCTATTCACGCAACAGACGATACAGCAACATTTCTGGAAACTGATGTAATTTCTGGAAATCTGCTTGCGAATGACACATCCGACGGCAATCTGTTCCTTCGTTTCTTCGACCAGCAGAGCGTCGGAGCCAAGCAGGGCAACAGCCAGATCACCGAAATCCAGGGCGATTACGGCACGTTCTTCGTCAAGCCTGACGGCAGTTACACCTATGTGCTGAGCGATGCTGCCAAGGTGGGCTTCACCAATGGCGAAATTCTCCAGGAGAAGGTCTCTTACAAGATCTCCGACGGCGCTGGCCACACCGACGTCGGCCTCTTCACCCTGAACATCCAGGGCGTCACCCAAGTCAAGCCGATCGCAGTCGACGATTCCTACAGCTTCACCGAAGGCAGCCCGATCGGCGGCAACGTTCTCGACAACGACATCCCCGGCGACAACGGTCACCTCTTCCTCCGTCAGTTCGACGGCACGGCCGTTGCGGGCGCCAATGGCGCCGTGACCGACATCGCCGGCACCTACGGCACCTTCCACGTCCAGGCGAATGGCGAGTTCACCTACGAGCTGACGTCGGACCTCGCTCCGGGCGAGCAGGTCAAGGAAACCGTCGAATACTACAAGATCTCCGATGGCGAAGGCCACACGGATGCCGGCATTCTAACGCTCAACATCACGGGCGCAGGCGCAGAGGTCTGATCATCAAGAGCCCGTCAAGGGACAGTGCCCGCCACTCACGTGGCGGGCACTACTTTTATAAGCGGGGATTTCGTGAGGAATTCCAGCTCACCCTTCCAAAACCTTGCAATCACTAAGGCCTGGTGCGTGGCTTAACTACTCCAGATCGCTTTCATGGAAGCTTCTGGCGATCACTTGCTGCACCGCTGTCGAAACCGTGCCGTTGCGCCGACACCTACGCTCGTCCAGGTTTGATCGAAAATCGGACGAAGCTGCGGGCTGATCGCTTTCATGGCCGCATTGACCAAGCAGCGATCTCCAAGTTTCAGCATTGTCACGAGATCCCTATCCAGCACGCGTTTTGAAGCCGAAAGCGTTGCCTCGGTAAATTCGTTCCAGAAATAGAACCGCGTCAGAACCATCGACTGGTCGTAGGGCGCGAGAGCAACTGACCGCTCCATCATACCGGCTATCGAATGTGACTCCTCTGCAATCGTCGACTGTATGGCTGCAAGGCGAAGCCAAAAATTGCTGTTCGTCGGCATGCAGGAAACGGCATAGCGCAGATAATCGCGGGCTCCCGCAGCAGCAGCAGCCCAAGCCTCGTAATTTACATTGGCATTCTGCCGGTCAAGCTGCGACAAAACGAGCGTCGCACCAGCTGCGACAATGTCGGATCGACAATAGTTTCCGCCGGTCATACCGGCGATCTGCGAGGCATATCTTGCTGCGACATCATCCGATACGACTTGGCCGCGCTCAATTCTTTCCGCAATGATCGAGATGCTGGCCGCCCTTATCGAGGCGTATAGCTCTCGGGCAGCCAGCATCGAAAAAACGACGGCAACGGTAAGAAAAGCGATTCTCGAGACCGAGAAGGACTGACGGCGAAACATCAGCTTTCGGTATAGTACCGAGAATAGCGCTTATAGTAATATTCGCTGGAGCCGAACGTCCGGTAAAGTTTCATCTGCGACGGGTCAACCTTAGTCAGAATCGCACCGACGCACTTGGTGTAGATTTCCGGTTCGGACAACAGGGTCGATTGCACCACCTTACGCGACGTCTTCCCCCACTCGATGACGAATACCATCGCATCGAGCTTCGAGTTGATGGCGCGCGCATCCACCACGGGAGCCAGAGGCGGTAGATCGACGACAACATAATCGAAGTTCTGGCGCGCAACTTCCAGAAGCTGCTCCATCCCATGCGAGGCGAGCAGTTCGGAGGAATGCGGAACACGATAACGCGCAACCGCCGGCAGGAACGCGAGCTTCGTTTTGGGATCGAGGAGGATCAAGTCCTTCAGCGGACGGTTATCGACAATCGCTTCGAGCAGCCCGGCTTCCGCATGGCGACCGATCGCCCGAGTTGCGCCAGGATTTCGCATATCGCCGTCGATGAGCAGGCAGCGCGCACCCTGCATCGCCAGAAGCTTGGCGAAATTGATTGCAGTCGTCGACTTGCCCTCGCCTGGCAGGCTCGACACGACGCCGATGACTTTGCAGCGCTGATCCGACGCACTGATATCGATGGCAATCTTAGCGCTTCGCAGCGATTCCGCGAATGCCGATAGCGGATGCTCCTCGACATAGACGGTGGTCTTACCGCCCTTGGCGATGCTGCGTGGATTATTCGGATCGACCAGCGTCGGATCATCCACGTTGTTTTCGACCAGCGGCATGACACCGAGAGACTCGATATCGAGTACCTCTCTGACATCATCGCCGGTGCGGAAGAACCGATCCCGGAATTCTCGGAAAGCAGCAATCCCGCTTCCGAAAGCACATCCGAAGAACATCGCGATGGCGACGACCAGGCTGCGCTTGGGAGCGCTGGGTTTCGTCGGGGTCTCCGCCTTCGTGATGATGCGCGCAGCGGTGATCGGGAAGCTCTGCTGCTGAATTGCCTCCTGGTAGCGCGTCAGGAAGCTTTGATAGAGGTTCTTATAGGTATCACGCGTCCGCTCGAGTTCGCGAAGCTGCACCTGCGTTTCACCGGCACTCGCGGCTATGCCCGTCGCCTCATCGACGCTCGTCCGCAGGGACACTTCACGGGATTTCGCGACCTGCAGCTCGCTCTGATAGCTTTCGGCGATACGGTTCAGCTCATCGAACATCAGCCGCCGATATTCCGCCATTTCAGCGCGAAGACGAACCGCCTGGACGTGGTCGGGACCAAGCCGCGCCTCGATCTCCGTCTCGAGCTTCGAAGCTTCCAGATATTTCTTGCGAAGGTCGTTGGAAATCGAGCTGTCGAGCACGTCGGTGACGATCGCGTCGGTCTGCTTGGCGTCGATGATCGACTTGATGCGCGCATACTTCGCTTCGGCCTGTGCCGTGTCGGCCTGGGCTTTGATCAGCTGGGTGTTCAGTTCGGAAAGCTGCTGCTCGCTGAGCAGCGTGCCGGATCCCGCCTCGACAAGTCCATGCTCGCTGCGGAACTTCTGGACGGCGAGGTCGGTGTCCAGCGCCTGCTGACGGAGTTCCTCGATACGCTGCTGCAGCCATTCACCGGCCCGGCGTGTCGCCTCATATTTCGAATTGAGCTTATCGACCAGGTAAACGTCGGCAATGGCCGCCGCGATGTCGCGGGCCAGATCGGGTGACTGCGAGGTATAGCTGACATCCAGGACGTAGGAACGTCCGACGCGCTCGACATCGATGTTGCCCGCCACGGTTTGCGCAGCGTTGCGCCGCTTCATTTCCGGATCGGGCGCGACGACGGCGTCATCGGCAAACCACGATTTGAAATTCAGCAGAGATTTGAATGTCGCGATCGAAAACAGCGAATTCTGCTGCGCATTGAACACCGGATCGTCGACGAGCTTCAGCTTATCGACGACGGCATAGGCGATCGTGTCGGACTTCAACAACTCCACTTGACTGAGGACAGTGCCCTCGTCGTCGTCCAGCTGGCCGAAAGCCGCAAGTTGGTTGATCACCTGATTGTCGCTGCGATCGATCAGCACACTCGTGTCGGCGGTATAGACCGGCACCGATGTCAGCACATAGACCACGCCAAGTATGGCGAAGGCAAAAGCACAAGCCGCGACAACCCGCCACTGACGGCGGGCAATTGCGATGAGCTTGTCGAAATCGATGAAATCAGCATCGTTTCCGGTATCGCGGGAGGGGTCGATACGCGGCGTAAGTTTATCTGGCGATAGCAATTTCGATCTCCAACAAAGGCGTCAAGCGCCAAGATCTACAGGCAATTCCAGCTATTGTGTGACCGGGACACTCTGGCTCGTCGACTCCGTCGTGTCAGTGGACGACTGGCCTCCCCCATTCGTACTGACGATAGTCGTGGTGGTCGAAGACGAGTCGGCGTTCGAAACCTTCAGCGTTCCGGCAGTGGTCTCTGCGCCATCAAACGGCGTGCCGTCGTCAGAGCCGGGGCCTGTCCGGCCGATCGACCCATCATTGCCGATGCCGGCTGCGGCAGCGGCTGCACTCGCACCCGGGCCGAGCGCCGCGGTCCCGCCTTCGGCGAGGACCTTTGCAAAGGCGGCAAGCAGCGGCGCGAGATTCGGATCGGCGCTCGCCGCCTCGGCGACCGCCTTTTCGATCGCCAGCTTGAACTGCGGATCGCTCACCTGGCAGCTGTTTGCCGCCCGGCCGAGACCGGAGCCGATCGCCGCCATCTGCGCGGCATCGGCCTTCTTGGCCTGCTCGATCACCGGCGCCAGCGCATCATTGCTGCTTCCGACCAGTGCACGGACACGCGATGACAGAACCAGCGGGTCGGACATATCGAGCAGAGCGGCAGGATTGGCCGTAAATCCACTGATATCGACGGAAGTAAGATTTGCGGGACCCAGGCAAGCTGCCGCAAAGGCGCTTGAATTCATGCCGGCAAACATCGCAACAGCAATTCCGCCATATGCAAGCTTACGAGAAACACCAAACCTTGCCATATCAGTGGTTTCCTTCATCAAAACCGCTAATGAAAACAGCGCGCGGCGTTGGTCGTTTGCGACCAACGCCGGCTATTTCACTCAATTGCCAAGATCCTGTATCGCATTACGGGTATCGTTGGCGTCATCCGTTACACCTGACACAGTGGACGATACCGAGTTTACGATGTCAAGGAACTTGACCAGTTCGACAGAGTCCGAATTGGAAATATAGATAATATCCTTGTCTTCCATCTTGAACTGCTGGGCGGCGAACAAGGTGGCAGGATCGCGAAGGTTGGCGCGGATGATCACCGGAATCGTGTCGCCTGCAAACTTCGTCGTGTCGACATGCATGGCTGCAAGCGTCTTCTTCGGGACAAGGCGATAGAGCAGGACCTGAGCCGGATCCGCGCGGTCATCACGCAGGCCGCCCGCCTTGGCGATGGCTTCGCCGAGGGTCAGGTCGGATTCTTCGAAATCGAAACGGCCGCTGACGCCTGCGGCGCCGAGCGCAAGATAGGTACGGCGCTCATGATCGACCGAGACCGTATCATTCGGCGCGACATAGATATTCTCCGCCGGATTCTTCAGTAGCGTGTTGTAGGCGACGGTTGCCGTCTTGCCGCGACGCTGCAGCGTTACATTCGTTTCGATATTGTTGGTCGTCAAACCGCCGGCGGCGGAAATGACATCGAGAATGCGCTCACCGGCCGGGCTGATCGTGATGCGCTGAGGATTGTTGACGTCCCCGAGCACGGCCACCTGGCTGGAGCGGTTGGTCGTCGTCGTAATAACCACCTGCGGCTCGATCGCGCGGCTTGCCAGCCGATCTTCGACGTCCTGCTCCACGGTCTCCTTCAGGCGACCGGCGGCCGGAACGCGACCGGCGTAGGGAATGGTGATCGTCCCGTTTCTATCGATGGTCTGCTCTGGCAGAGAAATGTAATTGCCGGGCCGGCTTCCGGCATCCGAGGGAATGAACAACCCGCCGGACTGAGCTTCGAAGATGGCAACCTGGACGACGTCGCCATAGCCAAGCGGAATTTCAGGCGCCCCGCCACGACCGCCGCCGAACCCCTTGAAGGACGTCGGCTGGACGGAGGTAAAATGCGGCAGAACGTTCTTGCTGAGGTCGACGAGAGCGTAGTCAATGCCGACACGCCGCTTCTCTGTGGTGACCTTTACCGCTGCATCTCGATCAACGTCTTTGTGATCAGGACCGGATCTTGGCAAGGACGTGCAGCTTGCCAATATAGTGGTTAGCGCAACAACAATGGCGACGCGTGTACTAGCTACAGGAAAACAACTCATAGAATATCCCGTGTTAACGCCCTTGAAGCTACTGCCCCGCAATCTGCCAAAATACAAGACAATCCCCGATCCATCATCACTGAAAGCCGATTAACATTTCTCTAACTGTGGCAGCCCGGCAACGTCCGGACCCCCAGCAAACGAAAACGGCCCCAATCCGACTCTTCTGGCGTCGGCAATAATCTGAAGGCTCCCCCCGCTATAAAATCTCTTGCATTTGAGAGTCAACACTGCGGCACTGCAACAATTACCGTTTTCGAAAAACCTTCATAAAAACCATTCATTTAGCTTTTTGTTACTTAGCAATCACGCATATTGCCGATCCGTCTCCGGCTGGCTGCGGCCCAGACTTATGGCGACGATTGCGCTGAGGAAGGCGGCGAAAAATACGGCGAAACCCGGTATCTGCAGCGAGAAATCAACCGCCGCATGGAGGGCGACCAGAACCGTCGCCGCGACGCCCAGAAGAACATAATGCCGCAGGCGCCGCCTCTGGGTGAGCCCGCGCCGGAACACCACGGCAAGCACCCCGAAGACAGCAAGGGCCGCGATGGGAAACACGATCCCGAGGCCCAGAAATCCTTCGAGGTAGAAATTGTGCGCGCGATCGAAAACCCCGAGAATTCCGCAGGCCGGATCGCGATAGGCGGGAAAGACGGTGCGGAAGGTTCCAAGGCCCGTGCCTGTCAGCCAGTGATCCGAAATGGCACGCCATATGCCCGGCAGCATGCAGAACCGCTGGTCGTCTTCGAGCCGCCGTTCCTTTGCACGCAGGATCGCCTGGCCTGCAAATACTGCCAGCAACACGACGACGAAAGCGATCGCCGAGAAAAGCTTCAGCATCGAGCGCCATTTCGGCGCCGCCGTCAGATGACGCGTCGAGCCGTTCCAGTGGATGACAAGCCAAGGAAAATAGATGAGAGCGGCAACGAATGTCGCGAAGATCCCGGCGCGCGAGCGGCTCAGCATCAAGGCGGTGAAGCATGCGCATAGGAGCAGAATGTAAATCCAGGATCTCACGAGCAGCATGTTCCGGCCCGGTTCGTCCGGCGGATACTTCGCAAGCGCGCGGGTAATATCCCTGATCAGGGTCAGCATGAGCAACGTGCCGAGCCCAAGGAAGGTCGCGGCAGTGTTGCGGTTGACGAAGACAGCCGTCAGGCTGTCGAGGTAGGCGTGTTTTTCGATGACGATCAGGATTTTGGGAAACATCGAAAACTGCAGCAGGCCGAAAACCGCAATCGCACCGGCCGAAAGCCCAAGCGCGCTCAACACTTTTCTCGCACGCTGGTCGGTATCGCACAGAAGAAGGCCGGTCAGGAAGGTGACGAAGGGCAGCGCGACCCAGAGCATCGAAGCGAGCGTGTCGGCCGGCTCGACCGAGATCGCAGCATATTGCACGCCTGCCAGCTCACGCGCAGCACGCCAGGCGGGGTTTGTCAGCCAATCGGAGCGCATGTCGATGGTCTGCACGAAGGTCCAGCCCGTCACCACGACCAGCACAAGCAAGGCGCTGCTGAAAACCCATCTGCTCTGCCTCGGCTCCCCGAAAATCAGCGCGGAAACAATGGCGAGGCCAAACATGGCGATCGCGGCGAAGGCGAAGGGAAAGGGCGTGACGCTGCCAAAAGGAATAAGTGTCAGTATAACGAGGCCGACAAAGGCGAAGAGGAGGACCTCTCGTAAAACCTGCCTGTTGATGAAGCTGGATAACATTCGATTTCGTTTACCAAGGCAGGCAGCAATCAAAGCCATGCAACCAAAGCGTTTAATCTACACGCACTAACATAAGTTGCATATCAAGCGCTTGCGTGCTAAATCGTAACAGAATTCCACATCGTATAAAATTGTCGCGAAAGGTTTAAACCAATCGAGACAAGCCCCGGCTATGCTCCTGTCAAAGCAGCAAGAACGGGACAGACGTTCTACGGCCAATACTTGGCAGATCACTCAATCGCCATGCCATTGACTGGGAAAAAAGGCAAGCCTGATCTCAATCGGTTGTCCTGAACGGGGATTACGACATGAAGAAAACATTTGTTACACTTCTGGCACTCACCTTCGCAGCAGGCAATGTTAGCTCGGCATTGGCCGCCGGCCCAGCAGGTCTTGCCCGCGGCCTGAACAACAATTCGGCGGTCAGCTATATCTCTGAAAAAGGCAAGATCATTCCGCCCTTCGCCCAGGTGCTGTTCTGCGCCCAGAATCCGGCCGAATGCCGCGACAATAACGGTTCTGAGGTTCTCGCGCTGACGGACAAGGACATGCTGCAGCTGAAGAATGTGAACAGCAGCGTCAACCGCACGATAATCGGCCGGAACGACTCCCGCAGCGAATTGAACGGCGACGTCTGGAAGGTGAATGTGCGCAGCGGCGACTGCGAGGATTTCGCGTTGACCAAGCGCAGCCGGCTGATGGCAATGGGCTGGTCATCGCGGGCTTTGCGCATCGCCACGGCCTATACACCCTCCGGTGAAGGCCATGCGGTCCTTGTGGTCAGAACCGACAAGGGCGACCTGGTGCTCGACAACAGGCAAAGCAGCATCAAGAACTGGCGCGATACCGATCTGCGCTGGGACAAGATTCAGTCGGGAACCGACCCATACGTCTGGTACCGGCTGTAACAGCGAAGTTATAACCACAGGCGAAAGGCGCGACGAGCGGATCCGCAAATTCGCGAGCGCGCTTTCCGCAGTGTAGAGACCGATCCACCCTCCACGGGATTGAAGCCGAGCCGGCTCTGATGAACGGCTCGGCTTGTCATATCGCGCACACAAATCTATGTTTTGGCTGTCGATGGGGCCGCCGGCAACGAGCAGTGGCACCCCGACTACGACTTCCGATATGGGTATCAAGCGATCTTCGATATTGTCTTTTGGCCCAGATTCAGTATGACGAGCGTCATGCTGCGACGCAGCATGACGTTCTACTCTAATGATTTGAGGGAAATATGCGCATCACGATGATTGGATCAGGCTATGTCGGCCTCGTTTCAGGCGTTTGCTTTGCGGATTTCGGCCACGACGTCATCTGCGTGGATAAGGATCTGAGTAAGATCGAAGCCCTTCGCGAAGGCCGCATTCCGATCTACGAGCCGGGTCTCGATCAACTCGTCGCCGAAAATACCAGCACTGGCCGGCTGTCCTTTTCCACGGACGTGGGCGAAAGCGTGCGTGGCGCCGACGTCGTCTTCATCGCGGTCGGCACGCCGTCCCGGCGCGGCGACGGCCATGCGGACCTGTCCTATGTCTACGCGGCTGCACGCGAGATTGCCACCTATGTCGAAGGCTTCACCGTCATCGTCACCAAGTCGACGGTTCCGGTCGGCACCGGCGACGAGGTTGAGCGCATCGTGCGGGAAACCAATCCTTCGGCCGATGTCGCCGTCGTCTCCAATCCCGAGTTCCTGCGCGAAGGCGCTGCGATCGAGGATTTCAAGCGTCCCGACCGTATCGTCGTCGGACTGAATGACGACCGCGCACGGGAAACCATGACCGAGGTCTATCGCCCGCTCTATCTGAACCAGGCTCCCCTTGTCTTCACGAGCCGCCGCACCTCCGAGCTCATCAAATATGCCGCCAACGCCTTCCTGGCGATGAAGATCACCTTCATCAACGAGATCGCCGATCTCTGCGAAAGGGTCGACGCCAACGTCCAGGACGTTTCGCGCGGCATCGGTCTCGACGGCCGTATCGGCTCCAAGTTCCTGCATGCCGGCCCGGGTTACGGCGGTTCGTGCTTCCCCAAGGACACGCTTGCCCTTGCCAAGACGGCGCAGGATTACGATGCACCGGTCCGTCTCATCGAGACGACGATCTCGATCAACGACAACCGCAAGCGCGCAATGGGCCGCAAGGTCATTTCGGCCGTCGGCGGGGACATTCGCGGCAAGAAGATCGCCATCCTCGGTCTGACCTTCAAGCCGAACACCGACGACATGCGCGACAGCCCAGCGATCGCCATCATCCAGACCCTGCAGGACAACGGCGCCCAGGTCGTCGGCTACGATCCTGAGGGCATGGAGAATGCCCGCAAGGTCATCGACAACATCGAATATGCGAACGGCCCTTACGAAGCCGCCGCCGGTGCCGATGCTATCGTCATCGTCACCGAATGGAACCAGTTCCGGGCGCTCGATTTCAACCGCCTGAAGCAGTCGATGCGCTCTCCGATCCTCGTCGATCTGCGCAATATCTACCGCAGCGACGAGATCCGCAAACACGGCTTTACCTATGCCGGTATCGGCACCAATCTCTATCATGACGCCTGATCGGCTTGGGCATATCTGAACGTTCTGACGCCGCGGGGCATAACCCGCGGCGTTTGCTTTTGAGCGGTCGGAGAAACGGAAATGCCTTCGCATTTCGTCACCTTCGTTCAAAGAAGGCCGACACGCGTTCCCTTGATCGTCAGCACCGTCAGGCGGCCCGTTGCCGACACCGCGGTGTCGATACCGATGCGCTGTGGCCCGAATGTCGGGGTTCGCGCCGGCGTATGCCCGTGAATCACCAGCACAGGAAGCTGCGGCCCCAGATCCAGGAAGGGCTGGCGGATCCACATGAGGTCGCTGTCCTTCTGCTTCTTGAGATCGATGCCCGGCTTGACGCCGGCATGAACGAAGACGACCCGTCCCATCCGCAGCATGATCGGCAGCGATTCCAGAAACTGAATATGCCGTTCGGGTATCATATTGTGAATGACGCGGGCGATTGCCTCGTTTCCGGCCGACGACTGCAGCAGATGCTCGATATCGATGCCGTATGAGTGCAGCGTCTCCGGTCCGGCAAAATTGAGCCATTCGATGATGCGCGCCGGCTTGCGATAGAGCTTCGCCAGTTCGGCATCATGATTGCCGCAAAGGACCAAACGCTGAAATCCCGCCGGCGGCCCCTTGCTCAGGAACTCCAGCACCGCGCTCGAATCCGGCCCCCGATCGACATAATCGCCGAGCATGACGATCAGTTTTGGTCCCGGTATGCGCGCGGCATCCTCTTCGATGCGACGATGCACTTCGACGAGTTCGTTGTAGCAGCCGTGAATATCGGTCATTGCGTAGACCGCAGCGAATTCCCCCTCGGCAAATGTCAGCCGAGCGCGTCCTTTGCGGTTACCGGCCAGTATCGGTATCTGTTCTCGCCACGGCCCTAGATAGTTAAACATGTAACCCATTTACGGGATCCGACCGAACATAAGGCTCGGGTGCGGTCCATTGCTGATTCATTTCGGCATGTGGTCAGTGTTCATAAAGAAGTTGACCTGATAGCGGCCTCGTCGAGGGAACCGGAACTGCTTCCACATTTAAAACGACGTCGTCCCTCGCCACTTGCTGCACCGCCTGCGTCAGACCGTCGCCGCCGAGCACGGCGGAGTCGGCACAACGGCAAACGATGATCGTCCATCCTTGTAGCTCCTGCCAGAAAGTGCAAGGTCCTCATGCAACCCGCCAATGACGGCGACACTGCTGTTACGAGAAACGGCCCATGTCTTCGACCATTCCGGAAAGGATTCGCGGTCAATATTGCGCTGTATTTTGGTATATGATGGTTAAACCGGCGTTAAGCCATACTGTTCGCCCGATCAGCATCTGTGCTTGCTACTCGGTCTCCGCACTGGAGAACTGCCGGCAAGCGGATTTCCACAGATCGATGTCTCCGAAAAAGCTGTATAAATCAACCATGGCGAGAGCGATTGGAAAAAAATGAACGTTTAAGCTTATCGTGCTTGACGCCCTTGCGGCGGCGCATGATGATGGCGCGTTGCGAACGTGAACGACGTTCTCGACTCAGTAATCTCAGATCCAAAAATCGCGGGGTGCAAAGTGGAAACTGCGGTTGATTCGAAACTTATCGAGGCGATTACCTACGACGAAGACAGCCGGCATCTACGGGTCTATCTGACAAATGGTCAGAGACGAGAATATGAAGGCGTTCCCAAGGGAGTCGTCGTTGGTTTGACGATGGCGGAATCTCCGGGGAATTTTTACATGAAGGCAATCCGGGGCAAATATCCTCCCCGCCCCTAGCCATCGGCCCGAAAATCGGAATCGGTTTTCGGAAAAGATGGATATCAATTAAAAAATCATTCTATCGGTCCATGACGACGGGATCATCGTTCCGGTAAAGATGCGGGGCCGGCGCCAGCCGGTCCCGCAAGTCGGCTTACAGCCGATCGGCCATCAATAGCCGCCGAGAAAATCGCGAACGGCATCGACTTCAAGCGGCGCGATCTCGTGGCCGCCGGGATGCCAGACCGTCCTGACCTCCGCCCCCCGGTCTTTCAGATGTTCAGACAGCGCCTCGGTCATCGGTACGGGCGCGATCGGATCCCGCTGCCCTGCCGTTATCAGCACCTTTCTTCCCGCAAGGGTCGACCGGGCCTCGGGCTGAAACGGAATAAGCGGATGCATCAGAACCGCGGCATCGAAAATGCCTTTCTCGATCAGCACATTGGCAAGGATATTCGCGCCGTTCGAAAAGCCGAGGCCGAGAATGGCGGAGGCGTGATACTCCTCCGCGAACGCCTTGACGTAAGCTGCCATCTTTTCCGTCGCGCGAGAAAGGTCGGCCATATCGTAGACCCCCTCCCCGGTCCGGCGGAAGAATCGCGCCGCGCCATATTCGGAAACATCGCCGCGCGGCGAGAGGATCGTCGCGTCAGGCAGCAGGCGCTGGCCGAAGTCGAAGAACTGGTTCTCATCGCCGCCGGTGCCGTGCAGAACGACCAGAATGGGATTATCGGGCGCACCGGCGTGTAGCCGGTGCACATATACTGTTTCGGTCATATCCTTCTCCTTAACCTTCGAGCGGCTGCAGATGCTGCTCGAGCAGATTGCGAAGATGGGCGTGCTGCTGCGGCAGCTTCAGCGCTTCGCCGAGATGCGCCGTATCCTCGTCGCGATTGAAGCCAGGTTCATTCGTCGCGACCTCGAACAGCACACCGCCCGGCGTGCGGAAATAGATCGCCCAGAAATAATCGCGGTCGATCACCGGCGTCACCTGATAGCCCGTATCCATCAGCGCCTTGCGCACTTCGAGCTGCTTTTCGCGGTTCTCGACGGCGAAAGCGACATGGTGGACGGAGCCGGCGCCGGGAAGCGCCCGGGCGATGTTCGGCATCGTTTCGAGATCGATGAGATGCGCGCCGTTGCCATCGGGCTTGATCAGCCGTTTGACGCCATCCCTTTCCTCGGCCACCTCATAACCCATGAACTTCAGCAGTTCGGCTGTCGCGCCTTCGTCTCTCAACCGCAGGGCGACGGAGTGGAAGCCACGAATGGCATGGTCCTCGCTGATGCCGCCATGCGTCCAGGGCTGGCGGGCGTCATCCTTGACCTCGACGAGCGCAAAGCCGTCGCCATCCGGGCCGGAGAAGTTCAGGCGCTTTTCGCCGAAGCTTTCCTCGGCCTTCAGGCCGCCGAGACCGAGCGTGGCAAAGCGGTCGCTCCAGAAGCCGAGCGAGCCCTGCGGAACGGAAAACACCGTGGTGCCGACCTCGCCGGTGCCCGGACGGCCCTGCGCCATCTTCGGAAACGGAAAATAGGTCATGATCGTGCCGGGCGCACCGGTCTCGTCACCATAGTAGAGGTGATAGACATCAGGCGCATCAAAGTTCACGGTCTTCTTAACGCGGCGCAGGCCGAGCGCATGGGTGAAAAATTGGTTGTTGGTGCGGGCGTCCTCCGCCATCGACGTGACGTGGTGTAGACCCTTGATCTGATCGAGCATGTGAGACCCCTTTCTTGCCCGCCTCTCGCGGGCTTTCGATGGATCATAAATGCGCGCCCCGAGGCCCTGCGGATAGAGCCGCAGACCAAAACGCATTGTCTTCTTTTAGTGAACGAAGATCAGACTACGTTCACTTCATGCACCATGCGGATCGGCCGGCAACTGCCAGTCGATCGGCTCGCGTCCGCGCGATTGCAGAAAGGCATTCGCCTTCGAAAAATGCTTGCAGCCGAAAAAGCCATTATGGGCCGAAAGCGGCGAGGGATGCGGCGCCTTGAGCACCAGATGCCGCGCCGTATCGACAAAGGCGGCCTTGCGCTGGGCATAGGAACCCCAGAGCATGAAGACGACGGCTTCGCATTCGTCGTTGACCTTGCGGATGACGGCGTCGGTGAAGCGCTCCCACCCTTTGCCCTGATGGGCGGCCGCCTGACCCTCCTCGACGGTCAGCACGCTGTTCAGCAGCAGCACGCCCTGCCTTGCCCAATGTTCGAGAAAGCCGTGGCGCGCCGGCGATATGCCGAGATCCGCCTGCATCTCCTTGTAAATATTGACGAGCGAAGGCGGTATGCGCACGCCCGGCCGGACGCTGAAACACAGGCCATGCGCCTGCCCGAGCCCGTGATAGGGGTCCTGGCCGAGAATCACCACCTTGACCTTCGCGACCGGGGTCAGGTCGAGGGCGCGGAAATATTCGCTGCCCCTGGGGAAAATCCGCTTGCCGACCTCTTTCTGCGCGATGAGGAAGGATTTGAGCTGCTGCATGTAGGGGCTGGAAAACTCCCCGGCCAGCGCGGCCTTCCAGCTCTCTTCGAGACTGACGGATGTATCGCTCATCAGGAAACCTTCAGCAGATGACAAAACAAGTGACATAAGGTTCTAGCAAAATAGCCTGATGTCGCAATGCCTGCCGGCAGGGCAGACTTGCCATAGCCCGCCCGGAACGTTTCGCCCGTACTTAACTATATGCCCGCTTTCGGTATTTACGCCGACAGTCGGCCTGAGTAGAACCTTTATGGTGACAATCGGAGCCATGTGTTCATATGAAATTCGGCACGAGCGGCCTTCGCGGACTTTCAGTCGATCTCAAGGGACGCGCTTCCGCCCTTTACGCCACCGCGTTCGGCAAATATCTGCTGCAGACAGGCAAGGCGCAAAACGGCGATGTCGTTCTGCTCGGCCGCGATTTTCGTGATTCCAGCCCCGACATCTCTTCGAATTGTGCCGGCGCGCTGACAGCGCTCGGCTTCCAGGTCTTCGACTGCGGCAATGTGCCGACGCCTGCCCTTGCTCTCTATGGCCTCGAAAGCGGGGCCGCGTGCCTGATGATAACAGGCTCGCATATCCCGGCCGATCGCAACGGCATCAAATTCTACCGCCCTGACGGCGAGATCGATAAATCCGACGAGGCAGCGATTACCGCGCTGGCGGCTGAGATCGACGCAAGCGGCGAAGCGGTGGTCGAGGCGCCGGGCGCAACGGAAGATCGTGAGGCGGTCTGCCGCCAGCTCTTTTTCGAACGCAATGCATCCCTGCTTCCGGCAGGCGCGCTGTCGGGATTGAAGATCGGCGTCTACCAGCACAGCACCGTCGCCCGCGATCTCCTTGTCGACGTCCTCGCCCATTGCGGCGCCGAGGTCACCGCTCTCGGCCGTTCGGAAAGCTTCATTCCCGTCGATACGGAAGCCGTGTCCGACGAGACGATCGCGCTGATGAAGCGCTGGGCGACCGATCACAAGTTCGATGCGATCGTCTCGACCGACGGCGACGGCGACCGCCCGCTGGTCGCCGACGAAACGGGCACACCGCTGCGCGGCGACCTTCTCGGTCTGGTGGCTGCCGGTTTCCTGGGCGCCGGCACCGTGGTGACACCCGTTACCTCCAATTCCGGCATCGAAGCCGCCGGTTCTTTCGCCGTCACACGCACCCGCGTCGGCTCGCCTTTCGTCATATCGGGGATGGAAGGGGCCGTTGCTGCCGGGCGGGACCACGTCATGGGCTTCGAGGCAAATGGCGGGCTGCTGACGGCAACCCCCTTCGACATCAACGGCAAAACCGTGCGCGCCTTGCCGACACGCGATTGCTTCATCCCGATGCTGGCGATCCTGTCGCTCGCCGCCATTCGCAGGCAGCCGCTTTCCGCCATTGCCGCCTCCTACCGCCTGCCCTTTGCCGCGGCCGACCGTCTGGAGAATTTCCCGGTGGAGACCAGTGCGGCGCTGATGGCGCATCTGCGCGCCTCGGACGAAAATCTTTCCGCCTTCCTGCAGCCGATCGGCGCGGTTGCGGCGAAATCCGATATCGATGGACTTCGGGTCACACTTGGGGATGGCAGGATCATCCATTTTCGCCCCTCCGGCAATGCGCCGGAAATGCGCTGCTATGTGGAAGCCGAGAGCGAAGGCGCGGCTCTTCACCTTTTGGATGCAGGGCTCAATCGAATAAGGGACTGGGCAAATGCCCGGTAAGCATGCGACGAAAAAGTCGTCTAGTTCAAGGAAACCGCCTATGACGCAGAAAATCGTTCCCGTGATCATGGCCGGTGGCAAGGGCACGCGGCTCTGGCCGCTTTCCCGTGCCACCGCCCCGAAGCAGTTCATCCAGTTCGTCGGCGACAAGACGCTGTTTCAGGCAACCCTCGAACGTGTGTCCAATCCAGCGCTCTATGAAGCGCCGATCGTCGTTACCAACGAAGAATTCCGCTTCCTGGTCGCCGAGCAGGCGCGTGCGCTTGCCATCCCGCTCGCCGCCGTGCTGCTCGAACCGGTCGCCCGCAACACCGCCGCAGCGGTGGCGGCAGCCGCAACGCTGGCCAGCGAGCTTTTCGGCAAGGACACCATCATCCAGATGCTCGCCTCGGATCACGAGATCCTTGCCGACGACAGCTATTTCGATTGCATCCGCATCGCCCGCGATGCCGCCGCCGACGGCAAGCTCGTCACCTTCGGCATCAACCCGACCGAGCCGGCGACCGGTTACGGCTATATCGAGATCGGCGAGGCGCTCGGAAATGGCGCCCACAAGGTCAGCCGCTTCGTTGAGAAGCCGGCTTTGGAAAAGGCCGAGCAGATGATCGCCGATGGCGGCTTCTATTGGAACTCCGGCATCTTCATGTTCCCGGTGACGGAGCTCATCGCCGAACTGGAGGAATATGCGCCTGACGTGCTGAAGGCGGCAAGCAAGGCTGTCTCCAAGGCAAGCCGCGACCTCGACTTCACCCGCCTCGATGCCGACCATTTCGCCAAGAGTCCCGATATATCGATCGACTACGCGATCATGGAAAAGACCGCCAAGGCGGCCGTCGTCCCCTCGCCCTTCAGGTGGTCGGACATGGGAAGCTGGGATGCCGTCTGGAAGTCCGGCGCCCGCGACGACAACGGCAACGTCGCCGCTGCCAATACGACCGTTGTCAATACCCGCAACTCGCTCGTCATGACGCATGGCGTGCACCTTGCCGTCCAGGGGATGGAAGATGTCGCCGTCATCGCCAGCGAGGACGCCGTCTATGTCGGCCCCCTCAAAGACAGCCAGAATGTCGGGCAATTGGTGAAGATGCTGGCCAACACCTCCGCCACGGCCAAACTCACCGAAACCCATCCGACGTCCTATCGTCCATGGGGCGGCTACACCTCGATCTTCAACGGCGACCGCTTCCAGGTGAAGCGCATCTTCGTCACGCCGGGCAAGAAGCTTTCGCTGCAGAAGCATCACCATCGCTCCGAACACTGGGTCGTCGTCAAGGGAACGGCGGAGGTGACGGTCGGCGAGACCGTGCGGATGCTGCGCGAAAACGAAAGCGTCTATATTCCGCTCGGCGAAGTCCACCGCCTGGCCAATCCCGGCAAGATCGTCCTCGAACTCATCGAGGTCCAGACGGGCTCCTATCTCGGCGAGGATGACATCATCCGCATCGTCGACGAATTCGGAAGAACGTAAAACAGACGGCCGCAATGGCCGGCGGGCCGAGATCATCCGCCGGCCATTGCGGCATGACTGCCATCCCTGTTGAATTCCCTGCGGGGATTCTCGTAGAATGAATGCGCCGACAGACCTGACAGGAGATGTCCATAATGCGTAGCCTGCCCGCCCTCGCCGGTTTGCTTTCATTCGTGCTGCCTGCAATGGCCGTTGCCCAGACGGCGAATATGCGAGCCGCAAGCGAAGCGGAAATTCGCCAACACCTGCCCGGCACGTCGGAGCTGAAAGAAGCCAAGAACGGCTACGAATATCGTGAGGGCAGCAAGAACGGCTACAAGATCAGCAATGGCCAGGTGTGCGTCCGGTTTCCCGACAAATCGACCGATTGCGTCAGCGTGAAGACCGATGGGAAGAAATTTCAGATGATCGACCGAAAGGGCGGCCGAGCCAGATTCTGATTTCGGGCCGGTTATCGCAGCGGTTAAGGTTGGCCGTCCTAGAACAGGATGATTTTAGGCCCGTTCGGCCTAGGATCTGAATCCTGTTCTAAATTAAAGAGTTAGAGCATGATGTCGCCCGAAAACCGTCTACACTTTTCGGCATCATGCTCTAGTCGAGAACGAACTCGGCGATCAGGCCTGAATGGTTCGAGCCGAGATTGTCGTCGAGGCGTTTCAGCGATGTCAGATGCAGCGGCGCCCGCGCGAAGATGTGGTCGATGGCGATGCCGAACCGGCCGGCGGCGATCGGCCATGTCGCCGGTTCGGGCGCCACGGTCTTCAGCCTCTGTTTGCGCAGGAAAGCCTGAATGCCGGGGGCAATCGACGACGAATTGAAATCGCCCGACAGAACCAGCGGACCTGAGATCGCGCCGAGCGCCTTGCCGAGATCTCCCAATTCTTCCGCCTGGTAATCGTCGAAATAGGGCTTGCTCAGGTGCGCCGAGACGAGATTGACGGTTTGCCCGCCGAACTCGACGCCCGCGACGACCAGCCTGTCTTTCCTGAGGCTGCCGATGCTCGCGACCTGCCGCGTGACGAGGGGGCGCTTGGACAAGAGCAGCGTATCGCAGCTGTCTTTGCCGTGGTCGCAGCCGATATGGTAGGGATAGACCTTGTAAAGTCGCTGCAGATGAAACGTCAGCGGCTTGGCTTCCATCAGATTGACGACATCGGCATTCGAGGCGATCACCATATCGGCAATGGCGGTGGAATTTTTCCAGTTGTCGATCGCGACATTGAACGACATCAGACGGAAAAGCGGCGCCCCCGCCCCTCTGTCTTGCTCGCCGAATTCGCGCAGCATGACGACGCCATGCGTGGTGAGAACAAGCGAAGCGAGCAGAAGCACGAAGCCGTAGGCGTGCCGCCTGACCGCCAGGATCACCAGGCTGGCGACGACGAATAGGACGCCGAGATGGATCTGGAAACTGTAGATGAAGGACAGCAGCCAGAAGTTCGTGACATAGCGCAGGGACACGAGCGCTATGGCCAGGGTGAGAAATGCCGAGAGAATCCAATAAACTATGTTTCTCATCGATCCCTGGTTCCGATCGCAGACGACCAGCCGGCCATAACACGCCAATCCATATGGTGCAACGCAGCATAATTTGGACAAACGGCGGCAGCGGCGGCGCTCAAGGCTTATCTGTCAAAGCCCTATCGACTCGCCCCGTTTTTATCTTGTAAGTGGGGGCCACTTTTATACGGAATCGGCTTTTTTGCCGTCGGCAGGGAGCCGAGAAAAGGTGGGAATGCGCTACTTCATTACGGGCACTGCCGGCTTCATCGGTTTTCATCTGGCCAGGCGCCTGCTGCAGGAAGGGCACGAGGTGACGGGCTTCGATGGCCTGACACCCTATTACAATGTCAAGCTCAAGGAGATGCGCCATGCCGCCCTCTCCCAGTTTCCCGCTTTCACACCCGTCATATCAATGCTCGAGGATCGCAAGGCGCTCGAGGCGGCGGTCGTCGCGGCCAAGCCCGATATCCTGATCCACCTCGCCGCGCAGGCCGGCGTGCGCTACAGCCTGGAAAATCCCGAGGCCTATATTCATTCGAATGTCGAAGGCTCGTGGAACATCATGGAAATCGCGCGGCGCGTCGAAATCCGCCACCTGATGCTCGCCTCGACCTCGTCGATCTACGGCGCCAATGCGACCGTGCCTTTCCACGAAACCGACCGCGCCGACGAGCCGCTGACCATCTATGCGGCGACGAAGAAATCGATGGAGCTGATGGCACACAGCTATGCGCACCTCCACAAGATTCCGACCACGGCCTTCCGCTTCTTCACCGTTTACGGTCCCTGGGGCCGGCCCGACATGGCGCTGTTCAAATTCGCCAAGAACATGCTCGAGGGGCAGCCGATCGAGATCTACGGCGAAGGCAATATGAGCCGTGACTTCACCTATATCGACGATCTCGTCGAAGCGATCGTCCGGCTGTCGGCCATTGCCCCGAGCGAGGAAAATCGTTTGGCCGATGCCAGCATCGAGACGCTCTCGCGCCAGGCACCCTTCCGCGTCGTCAATATCGGCGGCGGCCAGCCGGTCAGCCTGATGGATTTCGTCGAAACGGTGGAAAAGGCGCTCGGCCGCCCTGCCATCCGCAAGATGCTGGCCATGCAGAAGGGCGACGTGCCGCGCACCTTCGCCGCTCCCGATCTGCTCGTCGCGCTGACCGGCTACAAGCCGGGCACGACACTCGACGTCGGCGTCAAAGCCTTCGTCGAATGGTATCTCGACGTTCGCCGCGAACTGGGTGCCTAACGTTTCCGCGCTTCAGCGCAGAAACGCGATCGCTTCCACGGCACCAACCGTCTTCGAAAACACATAGTCGATGGCAAAGGTCAGACTCTGCGAATAGGCCTTGAGCTGATAGCCCTCGCCTTCGACGGCAGCCGGGCTGCGCAGAACGAAGGGAACCCCGGGCCGGACGAAACCCACACGTGTCGTCAGCGGAACCTCGGGCGAATGGCCGATGGCGGAAGTGTACATCAGGTCTTGGGCAAGACCGGCGGGCCCGATGGCGAAGGCCGGACCGGCAGCTGCTGTGATGCTCAAGGTCAAGGCGATGGCGGCAAGAGTTTTCTGCATGTCGAAGTCCCCGTTTTCGGATCGCCGGGCTTTCGTTTCGCCCTGATCCAAGCGGTCGACGCGTCTGTCCACGCTTCGGCCGCCTTCATGGGAACACTCTACACACCAGTATTTGCAGGGCTTTTAAGCAGATCGGTCAAATTTTACGATATTTGATTTTCTGTCCGGAAGGCCATCGAGATGCGTGACGAAACCAGCCAAACCGCGGCTGGAAGCGATGCCGGACGCGGATCGCAGCTTAGAGGATGCGATCCAGCCTCTTGTTGATATGCAGGTTCGGCATCAGGCCGGCGCTCTGCGCGGCATGATAGGATTCTCGCGCCGCATCGAACGAGATCGACCACATGATGGCGCTGAGCAGAAGCGCGATAATATAGATTTGGATACGCATCACATTGGCGATACGGAAGGAGCAAGGCAGTTTTGTGTCAAAAAATGAGCGTATAACGAGAAAAATGGCAGGCTTTCCGTTCCGCAGCTACCGGCACGATCCGGAATTGGTGAGAAGGCTGACGGCGCTCGTCGAGGCGGGCAAGGCGCATGTCATCCTCTCCACTTCGGGATCGACCGATCTCAACAAGAAGGGCGATGCACCGCCGAGAAAACCGGTCGTCTGGGATACGGGCAACAATAAATCCCGCGCCGGCCTTCATGCCGCCGCCCCGGCGGCCGATCGCGTGCAGGATCGACTCTTCAACAACAACAGCCACATCGGTCACAATAAATTCGCCGTCTATGTCGAAGGCGGTGTCGCCCGCACCGTCATGACCGGCAGCACCAACTGGACCGAAACCGGGCTCTGCACCCAGTCGAACAACGTCATCCTGATCGACGACAAGAAGGTCGCGGCACGGTCCCTTGCCTATTGGAAGCTCCTGCGGGATGATCCGCAGCCCGCAGGCGTGCCCTTGACCGTCACCAAACACGGCGAAACCGCCGTGGGATTTGCACCGAGCAAGGGGGTGCAGGGCACGGCGCTGCGCCAGGACAATGCCGAACCGGTCACGCCGATAAAGCTGGCGGACGGCAAGACCACCGTCGAAATCCTGTTTTCATCCAATACCAAGGCGCCGACCAAAAACAAGACATCGCCGACGCCCGTCGATCTGAGCCGCGTCTATTCGCTGATGGAACATGCCGACGACGCGATCCTCTTCCTCACCTTCTATCCGGGAGTGCGCGGCGAACAGAACGTCATCGGCCAGGCGGCGGAGGCTGCCGCCAAGCGGCCGGATCTGCTCGTTCAGGGTGCGATCAGCAATCCGGCGGCGCTGCCGCCGGCAAAACCCGGCGAGCCGACGACCTATACCAGGCCGGATGGCACGGTCCGGGATCTGCCGCAGCGGGCGATCTGGTGGCCGGGTGGCGATGCCGGCCGCGTCGTGATGGTGCGGGCAGCGGCGATCTCCGCCCAGTTCGGCGATCTCAGGCCCGAATTGCTGAGCGCCGGCCATGCGGTCATCCATGACAAGATCGTCGTCATCGATCCGCTCCATCCCGACAATTGCACCGTCATAACAGGCAGCCACAATCTCGGATACAAGGCCTCCTACCAGAACGACGAGAACCTGCTGGTCATCCGCGGCAACCAGTCGCTCGCCATCGCCTACGCGATCCATATTCTCGATATCTACGATCACTACGTCCTGCGTGCCAAGCTGCAGGAGGAGCTCCGCCAGTCGCTGATTGCCACGGGCCGGCCGCCGAAAGCGGATACCGGCGGCGGCTTCCTCAACACCAAGGCGAGCTGGCAGGGCAAGTGGTTCGCCCTGCCAAGGCGCCGTCGAGCCGGAATTATTTCCTCGGCCTTTGAAGGATAACGTCGACGATTGGAAAGGGCACCCCGTCGGTGGGGTGCCCTTTTTCGCATTCACGAATGCATGCGCTTCCATAATATATCATTCGATTGACTGATTTCAATGTTGGTGTTATAAATCCGTCATGACCCAGAACAACGACACCCAAAACCCACCCGCCTCCGCCCGCGCCGAGATCGCGCGCCAGAAGATGCTGACGGCCGCGCTCGACGTTTTCGGGCGCTACGGTTTCGACGGCGCCTCGACCCGTCAGCTGACCGAAGCCGCCGGCGTCAACCTGCAGGCAATCCCCTATTATTTCGGCAGTAAGGAAGGCCTCTACATCGCCACCGCCGAATATCTGATGATGCGGATCGACGCCCATGTCAGCGGCATGCGGGCGCGCATCGGCGCGCATCTGATGGCGCTCGACGCAGCCGGCGAACCGCTCGGCGAGGCCGAGGCGCGCGCTTTCCTCACCGAAGTCCTCCAGACCATGGTGACGCTCTTCGTCGCAAAGGAATCCGAGCCCTGGGCCCGCTTTCTGATCCGCGAGCAGATGGAGCCGACCGAAGCCTTCAGGCGGGTCTATCAGGGCATTATGCGGCCGATGATCGAGATGGGCCGCCGGCTCGTCGGCGCCATTCTGCGCGAGGATCCGGCATCCGAACATGTGCGCCTGCGCACCTTCAATCTCGTCGGCAGCATCCTCATCTTCCGCTTCGCCCATGCCTCCGTGCTCGCCCAGATGGAATGGGAGACCTTCGGCCCCGAGCAGGTGGAAATCCTGCGGCGCCTGGCGGCCGAACTGGCCGAAGTCATCGGCCAGCCGAAAGGCGGTGCGGCATGAAACGCATCCTTCCCCTCGCCATCCTTCTTCTCGCCGCCGGCGGGGCCGCCGCATGGTGGTACGGCCTGCCCGAGAAGCTCGGCTGGCTGCCCGAAGCCCGCCGCGAATTCGTCCTTTACGGCAATGTCGATATCCGCCAGGTCTCGCTCGGTTTTCGCGTCAGCGGCCGCCTCTCCGAACTCCGCGTCGACGAGGGCGATGTCGTCAAGAGGGACGCGGTCCTGGCGAAGCTCGACGCCACCCCCTATGAATTCGCCGTCCGCTCCGGCGAGGCCAATGCCGCGGCCCTTCGCGCAACGCTCGATAAGCTGAAGGCCGGCCCACGGCCGACCGAGATCGCCCAGGCGCGTGCCGCCTATGACGAGAGCCTCGCCGATCTCGAAAATGCCAACCTCGCCTATGAGCGTGCCCGCCAGCTGCGCCCGCAGGGCACGATCTCCGAGGCGAGCCTCGATCAGGCGACCGCCGCAAAGGCGATGGCCACCGCCCGCTCGCAGTCCGCCAGCGAAGCGCTGAAGCTGCTCGAGGAGGGCTCGCGCGTCGAGGATATCGCCGCAGCCGACGCCCAGCTGAAGGCCGCCGAGGCGACGCTCGCCTCGGCCCGCACCTCGCTCGCCGACACGGAGCTGCGCGCGCCGAACGATGGCATCATCCTCTCGCGGGTGCGCGAGAACGGCGCGATCGTCTCGCCGGCCGATACCGTCTTCGTGCTGTCCCTGACCGAGCCTGTCTGGGTGCGCAGCTATGTCGCCGAGCCCGATCTCGGCCGCATCCATCCCGGCATGAAGGTATCGGTCGCCTCCGATACGGCGCCGGACAAGCCCTATGAAGGCACGATCGGCTTCATCTCGCCGGTCGCCGAATTCACCCCGAAATCGGTGGAGACGCCGGAACTCCGGACCGATCTCGTCTATCGCCTGAGGATCGTCATCGACAGGCCCGGCCCGGATCTGCGCCAGGGCATGCCGGTCACGGTGCGGCTTTCCCAGCCTCCGGCAGGCGGACAATGACCGCCGCCGAGACAAGTTGGGACGACAGACCGCTCGTCCGGATCGACGGCGTCACCAAGCGCTTCGCCGACGCGCCGCCGGCCCTCGACGCCGTCTCCGGCGTGATCGGCGGCGGCGCGATCACCGGCCTCGTCGGCCCCGACGGCGCCGGCAAGACGACGCTGATCCGCCTGATGACCGGACTGATGCTGCCCGATGCGGGGACCGTGGAGATTCTCGGCTTCGATACGCGAAAGAACGCCGCCGGCATCCAGGCGGCGATCGGCTACATGCCGCAGCGCTTCGGTCTCTATGAGGATCTCTCGGTATTGGAAAACCTCAATCTTTACGCCGATCTGCGCGGCCTGCCGAAAAGCGAACGCGCCGGCGCCTTCGATGAGCTGCTCTCCTTCACCGACCTCAAGCGCTTCACCGGCCGGCTCGCCGGTAAGCTTTCCGGCGGCATGAAGCAGAAGCTCGGCCTTGCCTGCGCGCTTCTGAAAAAGCCGCGCCTGTTGCTGCTCGACGAGCCGGGCGTCGGCGTCGACCCGATCTCGCGCCGCGATCTCTGGAAGATGGTCGAGAACCTGACGAAGGAGGGCATCGGCGTGCTCTGGTCGACCGCTTATCTCGATGAGGCGGAAGCCTGCGACCATGTGCTGCTCTTGAACCAGGGAAAGCTGCTCTTCTCGGGAAAACCGATGGAGCTGACCGAACGCGTCGGCGACCGGGTCTTCAGGGTCTCCGGTGTCACGGGACGCCGCCGGCAGGTGCTTGCCGAGCTGCTGCAGGCCGATGGCGTCATCGACGGCGTGATCCAGGGCGAGGCGATCCGTCTCGTGGCGGCCAAGGACAAGACGCCCGATATCGGCCAGGCCGGCGACGGCGCATCGCTTGCCCCTGCCCCGCCCCGCTTCGAGGATGCCTTCGTCGACATGCTGGGCGGCGGTCCCGGCGGCCGTTCCAGACTGGCGGAGGCGCAGGAACCGTTGAAGGCCGAGGGCGACCGGCCGGTCATCGAAGCCAAGGGCCTGACCAAACGCTTCGGCGATTTCACCGCCGCCGACGACATCAGCTTCGATATCCGCCGCGGCGAGATCTTCGGCCTGCTCGGCCCGAACGGCGCCGGCAAGTCCACCACCTTCAAGATGCTCTGCGGCCTCTTGAAGCCGACCGGCGGCGAAGGCCGTGTCGCCGGTTTCGATCTTCGCCGCGATGCCGCCGAAGCCCGCAACCAGCTCGGCTACATGGCGCAGAAATTCTCGCTTTACGGCGATCTGAGCGTCATGCAGAACCTCGAATTCTTCGCCGGCGTCTATGGCCTTCGCGGCCAGCGCCGGCGCGAACGCATCCAACTGATGGCCGATATCTTCGATTTCGGCCGCCATGCCCGCGAAGCCGCCAAGGATCTGCCGCTCGGCCTCAAGCAGCGCCTGGCGCTCGCCTGCGCCGTCATGCACCAGCCGCGCGCCCTCTTCCTCGACGAGCCGACCTCCGGCGTCGATCCGATCACCCGACGCGAATTCTGGACCCATATCAATGCGCTCGTCGAAAAAGGCGTCACCGTCCTCGTCACCACCCATTTCATGGACGAGGCCGAATATTGCGACCGCATCTCACTCATCTATCGCGGCCGCTCGATCGCGCTCGGCTCGCCCGACGAGTTGAAGGCCCGCGTCGCGACCAAGGATGAGCCGGACCCGACCATGGAGGATGCCTTCATCGCGCTGGTGCAGCAATCGGAAGCGGAGGATGCGGCATGAGCGCCTCCTCCGGCCGGCTTCGCCGCCTTTTTGCCCTGGTGCGCAAGGAAAGCTTCCAGGCGGTGCGCGATCCGAGCAGCATTCTCATCGCCTTCGTGCTGCCGCTGATCCTGCTCTTTCTCTTCGGCTATGGCGTCTCGCTCGATACCAGCCGCACCCGCATCGGGCTGGCGACCGAGGAGATGACGCCGCTGACGCAGGATCTGGCGGCCGGTTTCCAGGCCTCGCGCTATTTCGATGTGGTGATCGGCCGCGACCGGCGCCTGTTCGAGGAGGATCTCGTGCTCGGCAAGGTGCGCGGCATCGTCGTCATCCCCGCCGATTTCACCACGCGCTACACCGCCGGCAACCATCCCTCCATCCAGGTGATCGTCGATGGCTCCGACCCGAACACCGCCAATTTCGTCCAGAATTATGCGCAGGGCGCCGTTGCCAACTGGGAGGAGCAGCGCCAGGCGGACGTCGCCTCCCGCAGTCCCGCCATTTCGGTCGAGCAGCGCTTCTGGTTCAATCCGGAGCTCACCAGCCGCAATTTCCTCGTGCCGGGCTCGATCGCCATCGTCATGACGCTGGTCGGCACGCTTTTGACCTCGCTCGTTGTTGCCCGCGAATGGGAGCGCGGCACGATGGAGGCGATGATGGCGACGCCGGTGACGGCGGTGGAACTGCTCGCCGGCAAGATCCTGCCCTATTTCCTGCTCGGCCTTACCTCGATGACGCTCTGCGTGCTGCTGGCGGTCTTTCTCTTCGGCGTGCCGTTTCGCGGCTCGGTCGCGGCCCTCTACGCGCTTTCGGCCGCCTTCCTGATCCCGGCCCTCGGCCAGGGCCTGCTGATCTCGACGGCGACCAAGAACCAGTTCCTCGCCTCGCAACTGGCGCTGATCACTGCCTTCCTGCCGGCCTTCCTGCTGTCGGGCTTCCTGTTCGAGATCAACTCGATGCCGCAGATCATCCAGTGGATCACCTTCATCGTGCCGGCACGCTACCTCATCCCCAGCCTGCAGACCGTGTTCCTCGCCGGCGACATCTGGCCGATGTTCGCAAAGGCGATCTCCGTCATGCTGACGATCGGCACCGTGATGTTCATGCTGGCGGCGCGCAGCACCAGAAAGAGGATCGGCTGAGATGGGATGGACAAGGCTTTACGCCCTCATCGTCAAGGAATTGCTCGCCGTGCTGCGCGACCCCAAGGGCCGCGCCATCCTGATCGGCCCGCCGATCGTCCAGCTCCTCGTCTTTTCCTATGCCGCCACGCTCGAAGTGCGCAATGTCGACGTCATGATCCTCAACCGCGACAGCGGCCACTGGGGCCAGGAACTGATCGAGCGCATCGACGGTTCGCCAACCTTTCGCAACATCGAATTCGCCGCCGATCAGGGCCAAGTCCGCGTGGCGATCGACAACCAGACGGTAATCGCCGCCGTCGAGGTCGGCCCAGATTTTTCGCGCAGCATCGAAGCGGGAACACCTGCCGATCTGCAGGTCGTGCTCGATGGCCGCCGCTCCAATGCCTCGCAGATCGTCGCGGGCTACCTCTCGCAGATCGGCGCGGCCCTTGCCGCCGAGACGCCGGCAGGCAAGCGCGCCGGCAGCGAGATGGTCTCGACGGTGCCCCGCAACTGGTTCAACCCGAACCTCACCTTCCAATGGTTCATGGTGCCGAACCTGATCGCCAGCATCGCGCTTCTGATCGGCCTGATCGTCACGGCCCTGTCGATCGCCCGCGAGCGCGAGCTCGGCACCTTCGACCAGCTGATGGTCTCGCCGCTGCGCATGCACGAGATCCTGATCGGCAAGCTGATCCCGCCGATGATGATCGGCCTCTTCCACATCACCGTCTATATCATCGCCGCCGTCTTCCTCTTCGAGGTGCCGCTGCGCGGTTCGCTCTTCCTGCTTTACGGCAGCGCGATCTTCTATCTCGGTTCGGTCGCCGGCCTCGGCCTGTTCATCTCGGCGCTGTCGATGACGCAGCAGCAGGCGATCCTCGGCGCCTTCCTGTTCATGGTCCCGGCCATGCTGCTGTCGGGCTTTGCGACGCCGATCGAAAACATGCCCGGCTGGCTGCAGCCGATAACCTTCATCAACCCGCTGCGCTATTTCCTGGTGATCGTCAAAGGTGTTTTCTTGAAGGACATCCCTTTGAGCGAGGTGGTGAACCAGACGATCCCGCTGGCGCTGATCGCCGCCGTCACCCTCAGCGCCGCCGCTTGGCTCTTCCGCCGACGTCTGGAATGAGGCGATTCAAGCTGCCTCACAGAATGTAAACCGGGCTTCCAAAGCGTGAATCTCCTGCCGGAACATCGGCCAGGCGGCGTCGTTACCCAGACGCAACCCCAGCAAAGGAGAAGCAAAATGTACAAGATTCTACTTGTCTCCGGCGCCCTTGCGCTTTCGTCTTTCGCCACCAACGCGCTTGCTGATGGCGCTGTCACCGGTGCGGCCGGCGGCGCCATCACCGGCGCAATCGTCGGTGGCCCTGTAGGTGCTGCCATCGGCGGCGTCGCCGGCGGTGTCGCCGGTGCCGTGGTCGATCCGCCGCCGCGCGAGGTCGTCACCTATGTCGAGCAGCAGCCCGCCCCGACCTCCCGCGTGGTCGTCGAACAGCCGATCATCGTCGGCAAGCCGCTTCCGGCCGATGTCGTCGTGACGCCGGTGCCCGATAACCCGAAATATGCTTACACCGTCATCAACGATCGCCGTGTGATCGTCGAACCCCGCACGCATCGCGTCGTGCAGGTGATCGAATAATCAAAAATGTCGAGACCGCCTGCTGCGGCTCGGCTACCTCAGGCCCCGCTTCGGCGGGGCCCTTTTTCATCCGGCTGCACCAACGGCCGGCCGTTGGCGTCACGGTTCGAACCGCTGATCAGACCTTCAGCTCGCGCCGCTCGCGCTCCGTCACCATGGCAAGGTCGAGCACCTTCTGCAGGTTAGCGGCGTGGCGGAAGTTCGGGTCGGGCTGAATGCCGCTTGCGACCGCTTCGGCGAAACGCTGGTAGTTGGTCGGCACCGGCGCCACCTCGATCTCCTTCCAGGTGGCGGTCTCGGCATCCTCGCCGAGGCAGCCGCGCAGCTCGGAGCCGGCCGGCCGGTGGATGACCTCGAGGCTGCCCTTTTCGCCGTAGATGCGCAGCTTCAACTCGTTCAGATGCCCGGTCGCCCAGCGGCTGGCATGGATGACGCCGAGCGCGCCGTTGGCGAAATCGACCGCCATGGTGAAGCTGTCATTGGCATCAAGCATATATTCGCCGATCTGGCCGCCAGGCGCCTTGTTGAAGGTCTTCAGCCGCGCAAAGACATTGTCGATGTCGGTGGCGGCGCCATAGGCGGCGAAATCGAGGATATGGATGCCGACGTCGCCGAGCACGCCGTTCGAGCCGTGGCCGGTGGAAAGCCGCCACAGCCAGGTCGATTCCGTGCGCCAGTCGCCCCAGGCGCGCGAGACGAGCCAGCTCTGGAGATAGGAGGCCTCGACATGCTTGATCGTGCCGAGCTCGCCCGATAGCACCATCTCACGGGCGCGCTGCAAGGGCGCGACATTGCGATAGGTGAGGTTCACCATGTTGATGACGCCGGCCTTTTCGGCTGCCTCGGTCATCTCCAGCGCCTTCGGATAGTTTTCCGCCAGCGGCTTCTCGCAAAGCACATGTTTGCCGGCGGCAATCAGCGCCAGCGTCGTCGGGTGATGGATGCGGTCGGGCGTGATGTTCGTCGCCGCATCGAATTCACCCCAGGCGATCGCCTCATCAAGCGAAAGAAATCGCTTTTCGATGCCGAACTTGTCGGCGAAGGCGGAAAGCCGGTCGGGATCGGTATCGACGGCGCCGACCACGGTCACGCCGTCGATTTTGCTGAAGTGGGTGAGCTGGTTTTTCGCCATCACGCCCGTGCCAAGAACGAGTAGTCGCATGGATGCTCCTCAGCGATAACCGGCTTCGCCGGCCTGGTGCAGTCTCGGGCCGCGTTCGACGATCGGCTCCAACGCCTTTTCTACCGGCACATTTGGAGCGTCGGTAATGGCAGTCAACGCGCCCTCAGGGTTATAGGCCCATTTGACGCCGTTGATCAGCACCTTCTGGACGGTGGCGTCGTGATAGGTCGGATAGGTCTCGTGGCCGGGGCGGAAGTAGAAGATGTTGCCGGCCCCGCGCCGCCAGGTCAGGCCCGAGCGGAACACTTCACCGCCCTGGAACCAGGAGATGAACACGGTTTCCAGCGGCTCCGGCACCGAGAACTGCTCGCCATACATTTCCTCGTTCTCGAGCTCGAAATGCTCGCCGATGCCGGCGGCGATCGGATGGCGCTGGTTGATCGTCCACAGCCGCTCACGCTCGCCGGCCTCGCGCCATTTCAGCGCGCAGGGCGTGCCCATCAGCCGTTTGAAGATCTTCGAGAAATGGCCGGAATGCAGCACCAGCAGGCCCATGCCCTCCCAGACGCGCTTGGCGACACGCTCGACCACGACGTCGGAGACGGCGCCGTGATCCTTGTGGCCCCACCAGGTCAGCACGTCGGTTTCGGCAAGCCGGGCTTCGCTGAGGCCATGCTCCGGCTCCTGCAGGGTCGCCGTCGTCGCCGAGATGGCGGGATCGGCATTCAGCGCATTGGCGATCGTCGTATGCATGCCCTCGGGATAAATGCCGCGGACGACCTCATTGGTGGTCTCGTGGATGTTTTCACCCCAGACGACGGTGCGTATGGCCATGATGTGCTCCTCTGGAAGCTGGAAGTATCGAGCAGGCGGGAAAAGCAGAATTCAAAGCGCTTTGGAAAAAGGCGCTAGGTGCGCCCCGATCTCCTCTACGTCCAAGCAACACATAGCCCTTTGTCAGGAATTTGACAAAGGGGAAAATTTGTGCGCGGGCCGCGGAGGAGATTTCTAAAATATCGCAGTGAAATCAATGTGAAACGGACTTCGAGAACAGGTTGACGACGACGACGCCCGATATGATCAGCCCCAGGCCGATGATCGCCGGCAGGTCGAGGCGCTGCTTGAAGAAGACGAGGCCGACCGAGGAAATCAGCACGATTCCCAAAGCGCTCCAAATCGCATAGGCGATGCCGACGGGAATGCTTTTCAGCGTCAGCGACAGGCAATAGAAGGCGGCCGCGTAGCAGGCGACGACAAGTGCCGTCGGCCCGATACGGGTGAACTGCTGCGATAATTGCAGCGCGGTCGTGCCGATGACTTCGAGCACGATGGCTGCAAAGAGCAGCCCGTAAATGGCGGCCTGGCTCATAGAGGCATTCCTTTTCGGATTACTTTCCGGTGAGCTCGACAAGGCGGTCGATGAGATCCCGCCTCAGAGCATCGCTGATGTCATGACTCTCCAGCGTATCGGAGAACCAAAGGCCGTCGGCGGCAAAGCGCACGATCTGCGCATCGAGCGAGGAATCTGTGCCGACATATTCCTCGGCCCGCGCCTGCACCCATTGGCGCCAGCGTAGGCGCAGCCGGGGTTCGGCAAGAAGCGCGATCGTCACCTGCGTCCAGCTTCGGGAATCATCGGGACGATCCTTGAGACCGGACACCGCCCTGAGATAGGCGCGGGTGAAGCGGCCTTGCGGCTGCGGATCGCCGCGCATCAGTTCCTCGATATCGGCGTCGAACTTTTCGAGCAGGCTCTCGAACAGCGCGTCGAGCAGCGCATTCTTCGTCGGGAAATGGTGCAGCAGCCCGCCCTTGCTAACGCTGGAGGCGGCAGAGACCGCATCGAGCGTGACGGCCGCCATTCCATCGCTGGCAGCAAGCCGCGCGGCGACCTCCAGCAACTGCTGGCGCACGAGGGCCGGTTGTTTCTTGCGATGGTGAGCGTTTGACATACGAATACAAAGATACCGTCCGGACGGTTTTGTCAAGAGGAATCGGCTGGAACGCCTTGCGCCATGGGCATTATGGGCGAAATGCCGCGGCACTTTGATGACAGTTGCGATCATCTCCCGCCCGGTGCATGAAGGGTCGGGCGGATGGCAAGGATACCGGGGATGATTTCGTGACGGAAAAGGTCACCACTCTATATGAGGCGATCGGCGGCGATCCCGCCGTTCGGGCACTGACGCATCGCTTCTACGCGCTGATGGACGAGCTGCCGGAGGCGAGAAACGTGCGCGCCGTGCACCCGCCGAGCCTTCAAGGCAGCGAAGAGAAATTCTACGAATACATGACCGGCTATCTCGGCGGCCCGCCGCTCTATACCGACAAGCGCGGCCACCCGCGACTGCGCAGCCGCCATTTCGTCGCCGAGATCGGCCCGGTCGAGCGCGACGAATGGTTGCTCTGCTTCCGCCGCGCGCTCGACGAGACGATCGCGAGCCAGGCGTTGCGCAACCTGATTTGGGCGCCGGTCGAGCGCCTTGCATATCACATGCAGAACAAGGCCCCTGACACCGAGGAACAGCCATGAGCCTGAACACGCGTCTGGAGCCGGTGCTCTATCTCTTTGCCGGCTTGTTCGGTGTATCAGGCGTGGCGCTCGCCGCCCTTGCCGCTCACGGCGGCGGCGAGGCCAATCTCGCCGCATCCGCATCCGCCATGTGCCTCGCCCACGCCCCTGCCCTGCTGGCATTGGCTCTCGGCACCGCAAGGCTCAAAACCGCCTGGCTGGCCGGTTTTCTCATGATTGTCGGAACGTTGCTCTTTGCGGGCGACCTCGTCACCCTGCGCTTCACCGGCGCCGGCCTCTTCCCCTATGCCGCACCGACCGGCGGCTGGGCGATGATGCTTGGCTGGCTGGCCGTCGCGGCAGGCGCCGTCTTCCGCGTCAGGGCTTAGCCGCGCTGCTGCGGCACCCGGCCAAAGCGCAGGAGATTGCCGTGTGGATCGTGGATATAGAATTCCTCCATGTTCCACGGCCGCACTTCCATCTCGGTCAGGCGTTCGATACCCTTTTCGCGATATTCCGCATGAAGGGCGCCGATACCGCCGCCCCTGAGATAGACGGAGGTCTTTTCGCAGAGCCCGGCATCTTCGGTGCGCCAGAAATGCAGTTCCATGTCGTCACGCCGCAGGATGAGATAATCCCCCGCCTGATAGACGACGTTGGCAAAGCCGAGCTTATCTCGATAGAAAGCAAGCGTCGCATCGATATCGAGCGACGGAAGAACCGGCAGGACCTCGATGCGATCAGGCCCATGGTTCATATGCCATCGACCACGTTGAAGCCTTCGAAGACCGGCGGCCCCTTGTACATCGCCTTGCGGTCGCCGGCATTGCGGTGCGCGGCGCGGAAATTCTCGGACTTCGTCCAGTTCTGAAAATCCTCTTCGCTCTTCCAGACCGTGTGCGAGGAATAGAGCGTATAGCCCTCCTCTTCGTTGAGCTTGCCGCGCAGCAGGCGGAATTCGACGAAACCGGGCACCTCGGCCAGGCTGGAATCACGGTTGCGCCAGACGGTCTCGAAATCGCCCTCGGTCCCGGTGACGACCTTGAAGCGGTTCATTGCGATATACATGAAATCTCCTTACGCCTTCCTCTTGGCCGCCCTTGCCGCACGAGAGGGAAAGGCGAGAATATTATTGCCGTTTGCCGCCGCCGCGCCAAGCGGTCTCGTCGTCGCTTCTCCGGGCATGCGCGCCTCCCAGGTCGGGAACAGCGTCACGTTCTGATAGATCTGCTGGCGTTCGGCATGCTGCTGAAAAAGTTCGTAGAGCTCGGGCACGAGGCCGTCGCCGCTCTGGGCCGCGAGCTTGTGCAGGCCGATCATGGTGAAGCCGTCGGGGCGGTGGTCGTTCATCGGGAATTGTCTCGTTCGTTCATCGTCTGCAGCGCACGCTCCAGGCTGGACTTGCTGCCGTTGCGAAGCGGGATGAAGGCCTTGCCGAACTTCTTGCAGCCGGTCTTCACGCGCAGGCAGGCATCGTGGCTGATACAGTCGATCGGGCAGAACACGCAGTCGACCGAGGGAAGCACGGTATCGATGCGCGAAACCGCCTCGCGCAAGCCCCCGTCGTGATGAATGAGCTCGGCGCCGAAATTGCTGCAGATCTGGCGAAGATGCGCCACCTGGCAGTCACGCCCGCCGACATAGAGGAAACTGCGGCCATCGAGTTTCGATCGCCCATAGGATGCCAAGCCGGCCTCCTCACCCGCGCTGTCGCGGACCTCCCGGTTCGATCCCTTCTTGCCCTTGCGAGCCATATACCACCCGTTCGCTCGTTGATCGTCACACGATTCCTGCGTGTGCGAACGGACCTTAGTAAACTTGATTTTTAGAGTAAAGTATAAAGTTGATTATTTTTATCATATTTTATCGGACTGTGACTTGGATCGGAAAGTCGAATGTGTGCGAAGCCCCCCATCCATCAGGCAAAGCGGGAAGATTGCAGGAATTTAGGCTGCCTAGAACCGCGTTATCCACGTCGGCCATACCGGAGCCTCTAGTGATCCGCGAGAAGGTGACATTTCCGTCGCTATTGACCATAACGCGAACTCTTAGGGATACCGCAGTATCCCGATACTGCGACTTCAGCCGGTCGATACAACGATATAGGCGCGAAAAAACCTTACCCGTGTAATTTGCCTGAGAAGCACCGCCAGCGCCTTCTCTGCCCCCGGATGTCCGCGAATTGTTGTCGGAGTTGGCGTTAGCTTGACCGTCGGCAGCTCCTCTGCGAGATTCCTGCTTGGCATCGCCTTCCGAACCCTGTGCTTTCTTCGGCGGCTGTTTTCTTTCCACCACCTTCTTTTCTACCGGCTTCTCCAGCTTCGGCTTCGGTTGCGGAGTAACCACTTCTGTCGGCGGTTCCGGCTCGGGAGAAACGGGAGCCACCTCGACAGGCTTGATCTCTTCGGATTCGGACTGCATTGCGGCTGCCGTTGGCAGTTCGCTTGAAATCACCGGCTGCTCCGGCACCACCGTTGACATCGGCTGTGCGACGGATGTTTCGGCAGGGGTTTCCGATACGAGAACTTCCGGTTCTGCAGTCACAACCGTCTCGGCTGACTGACGCGTAACGTCCTGTATAGGCTGAACGGTCTCGACCGGCTCTGCGTCAGCCGGCTCAACGGTTTCCGGCTGGACGACCTCCGGCTGCACCTCGGCTGTTTCGACTGGCTTAACCGTATCGGGTTCAACAGTCTCTGGGACCACCTCTTCTTGTATCGTCACCTCGGTGTCGCCGGCTGCGCTCTGATCGGCGTCGGAACTGCCGAGCATGACCACGCTGATCGCCTCGCCCGCCTCCATCAGCGTCTCATCCGAGGGCGCGGGCATCACGACAAACAGCGTGGCGGCCAACGCAGCATGAAAAAAGAATGAGCCGGCGCAACTTAGCGCCACCCGCCGCCGCACCGGTTTCTGCTCGTCTTCCTGCTTTTCCACCGCCGCATCCATCGGCGGCGCAGGAGCCGGAGTTTCCGGCGCGGTTTCCGGATGGTCAGGGAAGGAAGATATCTGCGCGAAACGCGTATAGTGGACTACCGTTTCGCCGGCCGGCTGGCGCTGCGCGTTGCGCAGTTCCGGAAGCTCGTGGCCGGGGTGCATGCCGGGCGTATTGTCGTTCAGGCTGTCGCCGGCGTCCGCCTCCCCGATGAGCACCTGTCTCGATCTGGACTTCGCTGAAATCGCCATTGCCTACGCCTCGGACAGCCTGAAACATGCCCGCCGGGGTTCATCCCCGGCGTGTTCTTATCCCTCGAAGGGAACGGAAATCTGCGAGCGGGTGACGATACCCTTCATGCATTCGCCGGCAGCCGGCCCGTCGCAAACAGGCGTGTCGTTGATGAGGATGCGGGTCACGCTCTCGCATTTGACATTCGGCATGTCGAACTGGCGCACGCGCTTCTTGCCTTGCGGCAGATCGCGGAAGTCGAGAACGGTGATGCGGTCGACGGCGTTCTTGTCGTTGAAGAAGGCGAGCTCGAAGGAGACCTTGTTGATGGCGGCAGGCAGCTTGTTGAGCGCCACGAAGGTCATCATGCAGCCCTTCTGCGAAGGCGCCAGCGCATTGAGCTCGACATCGAGAGAAGCGGCGGGCGCCGCCTCCTGCGCCTGGCATACGCTTGAAATCGCCATCACGATGCCGGCCGCAACGGCCGCAAACCTACCCGTCATAATCTTCTCCGCACTGTCGCGAGCCGTCGGCGGACGGCTTCATATCAGCAATCTCAAAAACTTGACTGCGTTAGTCTTCTATTGCGTCTTTAAAAAACTATGAGTATGAAAGTCAAGATAATTGTAAACGCAACCGGAGACCTCCCGATCCCCGGTCTCATGGAATTGCCAGCCGAAATGATGGTTGAAAAGCCAGATAGCTTTAAGCATGCGCCACTGCCCAGCGAGCCGGCGGCGCAACACCGGATCGTCGAAAGCGCGGATCTTTTCCGCGGCACCAACGAGATCATGATCAGACATGACGGGCTGGTTTACCGCCTGAAGATCACCCGCCAGGGCAAACTCATTCTCAATAAATAGGCCAATAAGTAGGTAAGACATGACTGAGCAGAAAAGACCGGCGCCAGCCGAAATCCGTGCGTTTCGCGCCGACAATCCGAAAATGCGTGAGCGCGATATCGCCGCCCAGCTGAAGATTTCCGAGGCAGCCCTCGTCGCCGCCGAAACCGGCATCAGCGTCACCCGCATCGATGGCAGCGCGACGAAGCTTCTCGAACGCGTGGAACGCCTCGGCGAAGTCATGGCGCTGTCGCGCAACGAAAGCGCCGTGCACGAAAAGATCGGCATGTTTGAAAACATCAAGGCGGGCATGCAGAGCGCGATCGTGCTCGGCGAGAATATCGACCTGCGCATCTTCCCGAGCCGCTGGGAGCATGGCTTCGCCGTCTCCAAGAAGGATGGTGATCAGGAGCGCCTCAGCCTGCAATATTTCGACAAGGCGGGCAACGCCGTGCACAAGGTGCATCTGCGCCCGAATTCGAATGTCGAAGCCTATCATGCGATCGTCGCCGAGCTGAAGCTCGAAGAGCAGTCGCAGGAATTCGTCGAGGCCGAGATCTCGAATGCCGCCGACGACGCCGCCGACGTCAGCCGCGACGAGCTGCGCGACAACTGGAGCAAGCTTACCGATACCCATGAGTTCTTCGGCATGCTGAAGCGCCTGAAGATCGGCCGCCAGGCTGCCATCCGCAGCGTCGGCGACGACTATGCCTGGAAACTCGACAACACCGCGACGGCTGAGATGATGCATGCTTCGGTAAAGTCGGGCCTGCCGATCATGTGCTTCGTCGCCAATAACGGCATCGTCCAGATCCATTCCGGCCCGATCTTCAACGTGCAGGCCATGGGTCCGTGGATCAACATCATGGACCCGACCTTCCACCTGCATCTGCGCCAGGATCACATCGCCGAGACCTGGGCGGTGCGCAAGCCGACCAAGGATGGCCACGTGACCTCGCTGGAGGCCTACAATGCCGAGGGCGAGATGATCATCCAGTTCTTCGGCAAGCGGAAGGAAGGTTTCGACGAACGCGCCGAATGGCGCGAGATCATGGAAAACCTGCCGCGGGCAGCAAGCGTGGCCGCTTAAGGATCATAGCGATGACGATGCGTAACAATCTGCGCCGGATCCGTCCCTGGGAACTGGCCCTGACGGCGGCCGTCATGGCGCTGCCGCTGATCCCGAACGCGCCGGCCGGCCAAAGCTTCGCCTTCGTCCGCGCCGCCCACGCCGAGGACAAGAAGCTCGATACGTCGCGCCTGGTTTCGGTCGGCGGCGACGTCACCGAGATCGTCTACGCGCTCGGCGAGGAAGGCCGGCTGATCGCCCGCGACACGACGAGCCTCTATCCGGAAGCCGCACTGAAATTACCCAATGTCGGCTACATGCGCGCGCTCTCGCCGGAAGGCATCCTTGCCATGAACCCGACGGCGATCATCGCCGTCGAGGGCTCCGGTCCGCCGGAGGCGCTGACCGTGCTGAAAAATGCCAGCGTGCCCTTCGAGACCGTGCCGAACACCTTCACCCGGGACGGCATCATCGCCAAGATCGACCGGGTCGGCGCCCTGCTCGGCGTGCCCGACAAGGCAAAGGCGCTCGAAGAAACGGTCGCGGCCGATCTCGACGCGGCGATCGCCGATGCCGGAAAGCGCCCGGAGGCCGAGCGCAAGCGTGTTCTCTTCATCCTCAGCGCCCAGAACGGCCGGATCATGGCATCGGGCACCGGCACGGCGGCCGATGGCGTCATCAAGCTTGCCGGCGCCGTCAACGCCGTCGGCGCATTCCCAGGCTACAAGCCGCTGACGGACGAGGCGATCATCGAAGCCAAGCCCGATATCATCCTGATGATGAATCGCGGCGACGGCGCCGGCACGAAGAACGAGGATCTGCTGGCCCAGCCCGCGATCGCGCTGACACCGGCCGGCGAGAAGAAAGCGATCATCCGGATGGATGGCGTCTACCTGCTCGGCTTCGGCCCGCGCACGGCAGCCGCCGTGCGGGACCTCAACGCGGCGATCTACGGGGGCTAATCATGGCCCTGCAGCAAGCCATGATGGAACGAAGGCGACTGGTCCCGATGGAGATGCGCGACGTCAGGCAGGCGGGCGACAGGACGCGCCTCGCCCTGCTGGCGATCGCCCTGCTCGTTGCCGGCTCGATCTTCTCGATGCTGTTTTCGGTGACGACGGGCGCCTCGGATGCCTCGATCGTCGACGTCATCGCCAACATGGCCGGCTCCGAGGCGGCGCTGAGCGCCCGTGACCGAATCATCATCTTCGATATCCGCCTGCCCCGAACGATTCTCGGCTTCCTGATCGGCGCCTCGCTTGCCGTTTCGGGCACGGTGATGCAGGGCCTGTTCCGCAATCCGCTGGCCGATCCCGGCCTCGTCGGCGTCTCCTCCGGTGCAAGCTTCGGCGCGGTCGCCATGATCGTGCTCGGCGGCGGTCTTGCAGCCCCGCTCGAAGCGCTTCTCGGCATCTACGCGCTGCCCGCGGCTGCCTTCGGCGGCGGCCTCGCCACGACGCTGCTGCTCTACAGGATCGCCACCCGCCACGGCCAGACTTCGGTCGCGACGATGCTGCTGGCCGGCATCGCGCTCGGCGCGCTTGCGCTCGCGCTTACCGGCCTGCTGATCTACATGGCGAACGACCAGCAGCTGCGAGACCTGACCTTCTGGAGCATGGGCTCGCTTGCCGGCGCCACATGGACAAAGATCGCCGCCGCCGGCCCGATCGTGCTTCTGTCCTTCACCGCCCTGCCCTTCATGGCCCGCGGCCTCAATGCCATCACGCTCGGCGAAGCCGCCGCCTTTCACATGGGCATTCCAGTCCAGCGGCTGAAGAACGTCGCGATCGTCGGCGTCGCGGCCGCAACCGGCGCTTCCGTCGCCGTCAGCGGCGGCATCGGCTTCGTCGGCATCGTCGTACCGCATATCCTGCGCATGGCGATCGGCCCGGATCATCGTTTCCTGCTGCCGGCCGCAGCCCTTCTCGGCGGTTCGCTGCTGATCTTCGCAGACGTGCTCGCCCGCACCCTGGTCGCGCCGGCCGAGCTGCCGATCGGCATCATCACCGCAGCGGTCGGCGGTCCCTTCTTCCTGTGGATCCTGCTGAAGCAGCGTTCGCGCCTTGCCCTGTGAGTGACTTGTGAGTGACGTGCAGATGATCGAAGTGTCCGGCCTCTCCGTGCGCCTTTCCGGCAAGGCTATCATCAGCGACGTCGCCTTCACCGCAAAGGCCGGCGAGCTGACGGCGATCGCCGGGCCGAACGGCTCCGGCAAGACGACGACGATGAAGGCGATCTCGGGCGAACTCGGCTATGACGGCTCGGTGCGCATCGACGGCCACGAGGTGAAGGGGCTGAAGCCCTGGCAGCTTGCCGCTATCCGCGGCGTGCTGCCGCAGGCCAGCACCATCTCCTTTCCCTTCACCGTGCGCGAGATTGTCCGCATGGGCCTGACCTCGGGCCTGAACCTCAATCCCGACAGAGCCGATCAGACCGCGGCGGCGGCACTGGCCTCCGTCGATCTGACCGGCTTCGAAGGCCGCTTCTACCAGGAACTGTCAGGCGGCGAGCAGCAGCGCGTGCAGCTTGCCCGCGTGCTCTGCCAGATCTCCGAGCCCGTCGTCGACGGCAAACCCTGCTGGCTACTGCTCGACGAGCCGGTCTCGAGCCTCGACATCAGCCACCAGCTGACCATCATGACGCTCGCCCGCAATTTCTGCGAACGCGGCGGCGGCGTCATCGCCGTCATGCACGACCTCAACCTGACCGCGCTTTTTGCCGACCGCATCGTGCTGATGAAATCCGGCCGGCTCGCCGCCGCCGGCAGCGGCCGCGAGGTGCTGAACGACAAAACCATGCTCTCCGTCTTCGGCTGCCCGCTCCGGATCAACCAGGTGCCGGCCGACGGCACGCCCTTCGTGCTCGCTCACAGCGCTGTTTCCCGCTCCTAACGGCTTGTCCGGCGGAACTTTTTCATAGCTCAACACGTTGTCGCCAATGATTTGGGTCAATGCCGGGCGGTCTCATGCATGCAACGAACGGTCGTGACCCCCCGGTGCAGAACAGGCGGGCTTGCGCGCGCCCCAGCCAATGGAGACAGCCATGACCTATTCCATTTTCCACTCCGGCCGCAGCCGCCGCAACGGCACCCTCCACAATATCGAATCCGGCATCGAAGAGCAGATCGAAGCCCTGCGCGACGAACTCGCCGAACTGACGCGCCTCGTCGGCAAGGGATCGCGCCACCAGGGCGACAAGATCCGCAGCCAGGCGAGCGCCGGCTATGACGAGCTGCTGAGCCGCAGCGAGGACCTGCTGCGCGAATTGCAGCACGGCTATGAGCGCAGCGCGACCGAGATGCGCGAGACCGTGCGCAAGCATCCGCTCGCCACGATCGGCGCCGCAGCCGCCATCGGCCTCGCCATCGCCTTCCTCGCCCGCCGCTGAGGAAGCGCGATGCTCTTTTCGATCCTCAGCCTGCTGACGGGCTCAAGCTTGCGCCGGACCATCGCCCGCACGAAGCGCACCGGTATCTTCATCGCGCTTGCCGTGCTCTTCCTCCTCACCGCCTACGCGCTGGCGGTCACCGCCGGCGCCATCTGGCTCGCCGGCATTTACGGCCCGGTCGGCGCCGCCCTCTTCCTTGCCGCCTGCGCGCTGCTGCTCGCCATCATCCTGCTGGTGGTGATGTCGGTCATGAACGCCCGCGACGCCCGCCGCGCCCGCGACCGCCGCGCCGCGCTGGAATCCATGGCAACGGTAGGCCTCGGCCTCGTCCGCGCCCAGCCGCTGCTGACGGCGGGGGTGCTGGCGGCTATCGTCGCGGCCAATTTGGTGGGGTCGAAGCGGGAGGATTGAAGGGCGGTCGATCTTCTGCTCGCCTGCCACAGAGAATGAGGAGACGTGGGTTATGCCCTCCGTACCGGCGAAGATTAGGGTGGGACGCCGACCCCACCCACCTTCATTCCTGTGCCTGTCACAGGAATCCAGCCACGGCGCGTCCGCGCCGTGAGTGAACTACCATCTTAAACGGAAAGAGTCTTTCGCGCCCAACGACTTGGGCGCACTGGATTCCTGTGACAAGCACAGGAATGAGGGCGGGGAGAGGTAGCGACACCCCTTAATACGATACAAAAAGCCGGCGCCGCAACAGGCGGCCGGCTCCCCTAACCCGTCATCAAAACGCAAATGCCTTCGACGTCAGCGGCGCAGATGTCGCGTCGGGGCCGAAATCGGCCTCGCCTGAAATCTGCAGCAGTTCCTGCAGGCGCTGTCGCGCGCGGTTCACGCGGCTCTTGATGGTGCCGACGGCGCAGCCGCAGATTTCGGCTGCCTCTTCGTAGGAGAAGCCCGAGGCGCCGACGAGGATGATCGCTTCACGCTGGTCGGGCGGCAACTGGTCGAGCGCCTTCTTGAAATCCTGCAGGTCGAGCGCGCCATATTGCGAGGGGTGCATCGCCATCGATTCCGTGAACAGCCCGTCGCTGTCCTGCACCTCGCGGCCGCTCTTGCGCATCTGGCTGTAAAGCTCGTTGCGCAGGATCGTGAAGAGCCAGGCCTTCATATTGGTGCCCATCTCGAAATGGTCCTGCTTGGCCCAGGCCTTCATGATGGTGTCTTGAACGAGATCGTCGGCCCGGTCATGCCGGCCGATAAGGGAGATTGCAAATGCGCGAAGGCTAGGGAGGGCCGCCAGCAATTCCCGCTTAAAGCTGGGTTGCACTTTGTCTTCCATGCGGGCGATCCTATTCGGCCATCTTGGCAGAAGCCATCATTTCGGCATGGTCGAGCTTTTCGAGAAGGTCGAGAAAACGATCTGGAATCGCCTCATCCTGCGCGGCAGCATAGAGAGACCGCAGCTTGACGCCGATCTGATTGTTCGGGTCCAGGATGTCGCTTGCCCGCAGCTCGAGCTTCCGCTGCTCCGCTGCTTCTTTATTGCGTGTAGTCATCAACTCGTCTTCTCGCCGTTATCTGTTCCAGGGGCGCAGTGTGGAATAACCATGATTTCAGCAGCCGCCAATGCCGTCGATATTGAGTGTTCTACTATCAATGTCGCGGGCATCTGCTGCTGCGTGGGTCAAAATGTTACGCCCTTTCATGTCGGCTTGGATAATGCGGCGCGACAAAAAAAGTTCCTGCCGTTCCGGAACTTTTTTATCAAGGCGGCGTTAACCGCTCATTGAAGCCAAGACCGGCCTGCATACGGGAGCCCTTTATGACACTTTCTACTCGAATTGCGCCGCACCTTCCTTATCTGCGTCGCTATTCCCGCGCCCTTACCGGCACTCAGACATCGGGCGACGCTTATGTCGCCGCCGTTCTTGAAGCCATTATCGCCGATCTTTCGATTTTCCCGGATACGGCGAATGACCGGGTTGCACTCTACAAACTGTTTACTCAACTGTTTGGTTCCACCGCGATCCAGATTCCAGAGCCGACCTCTCCCTACGCCTGGGAGCAGCGTGCCACGCTCAATCTTTCCAAGGTTTCGGCGGGCGCCCGCCAGGCCTTCCTGCTCGCCGCCGTGGAGAATTTCCGCGTCGCCGAAATCGCGGAAATCCTGGAGCTCGACGAACAGGACGTCATGCGTCTGCTCGACAAGGCCTCGCAGGAAATTTCACGCCAGGTTGCAACCGATATCATGATCATCGAAGACGAACCGTTGATCGCCATGGATATCGAGCAGATGGTCGAAAGCCTTGGTCACCGCGTCACCGGCATTGCCCGCACCCATGCCGAGGCCGTGGCGCTCTACAACAAGACGAAGCCGAGCATGGTGCTGGCCGACATCCAGCTTGCCGACGGCAGTTCTGGTATCGACGCGGTCAACGACATCCTCAAGACGGCGAGCGTGCCGGTCATTTTCATCACCGCTTTCCCGGAAAGGCTGCTGACCGGCGAGCGCCCGGAACCGACTTTCCTCGTCACCAAGCCCTTCAATCCCGACATGGTCAAAGCCCTGATCAGTCAGGCTCTTTTCTTCAATGAATCGACCAGAGTAGCCGCCTGAGGCGCAATTTTCCGGCCCTCGGAACCAAATCGTCAAAGCAAGCGTTCCGGTGCTGCCGGGACGCCCCGGCGGCTTTAACGGTTTTTGCAGCGCTTTGTTCTAGAGTTGGCAGGCGATTTCTGGAAGTGCGCTCTCTCTAGCGGCGTTCGAGATGTCACAAGGAAAGGCGGCCGAGTGAATACGACTGAACCGTTGTCCGGCATGCCTCTCGCATTCGAAGGCAAGGCCGCAATGATGGAACGCGCGCTCGGCAGCGCCGGGATTTCCGTCCTCTGCCAGGACGCCCGGCTTTCGATCTTCTACGCCGAAAATCTGCCGCCGTATTTCGCCGCGCTCTTTGCGCCCGGCGGCAGCGACGCCGCGCTTTTCGGCGATGCCCATGGGCAATATCTGACGGCGCTGAAACATAAGGTGCTGGAAACCGGCATTCCCAACAATGCCGAGGTCGAGATCGACGTCGACGGCGAAATGCGCACCTATGAGCTGAAGATCCAGCGCACCGGCGAACGCGGCACCTATGGGCTTCTGTCTGTCATGGCCGAAGTCACCGAAAGCCGGCATCGCGAAAAAGTGCTGAAATCGCTGTTGCGCGAACTCTCGCACCGCTCGAAGAACCTTCTCGCCATCATTCAGGGCATTGCCACGCAGACGGCGCGCAACACACTCTCCCTCGACAGCTTCCTCGGCAAATTCCGCGGACGGCTGCAGTCGCTTTCCAACTCGCAGGATCTAATCACCGATTCGAGCTGGCGCGGCGCTTTCCTTTTCGAACTCGCCGAAAAGCAGTTCGCTCCCTATTGGCCGGAAACGGCCGGTTCCATGCCGATCTACGGCATCAACGCCCATCTGACGCCGAATGCCGCCGTGCATCTCGGCCTTGCTCTCCATGAACTGATCGTCAATTCCGCTTCCTATGGCGCCATATCGGGCGGCGCCGCCTCCATCACACTCAACTGCCGCGAAGCGATGATCGGCGAAAGAAGGGCGATTGAGATCGCCTGGGCTGAGGTGCTGCAGGATCAGCTGGAAGTTCATGAATTCAGCGACAACAGCTTCGGCCGCACCGTGCTGGAACGCGTCGTCCCTTCCTCGGTGAACGGCAAGGCGGAGCTGAACCTCGTGCCAGGCCGCATCGAATATCGCCTGACCATTCCCGAAACCGAATTCGAAATCCTCAAGCGGGTGTGAAGCCCAAACAGAAGGCCGGGAACGGAAAAACAGCCGGTGCGAGGGCGGCGCACCGGCTGTCTTCACTCACCGGGAGGGGACCGTGAGTACGTCCGGATAGTGGGTTGGGGGCGCGCATGTTGGGTCGATGCGATCACCATCCGGATATCGCAATAACGAGGAAGCTCAGGATTGGTTCCCGGGCATTCGAAAAAAATCGACTTTTTTTGAATCTTTTTTCTGGGGCTCAGCCCTTCCCGCGTTCCCGGGTGAATCTCGGATTCGGAGAATGCAAATTCCACCTTTAAAAACAAAGACTTGCCAGATTGAAATCAATGGCGAATCTTCAAAATTTTACCGTTTGATAAATTTTTAAACCTGAGTTACGCTTTCCCTCACAGGCCGTTTACCAATAATGAGGGAACTTCAATGGAACGACTGGAAACTGGGATTCATGCCGGCCGGCTTACGCCCGCCGAGTATGAGGCTAATTTTTCCGATCTGCATCCGCGCCTCGACAATCATGAGGCGCTGGTCGCCGCCGATCGCTGTTATTTCTGCTATGACGCGCCGTGCATGACGGCCTGTCCCACCTCGATCGACATCCCGCTCTTCATTCGCCAGATTTCGACCGGCAATCCGCTCGGTTCGGCAAAGACGATCTTCGATCAGAACATTCTCGGCGGCATGTGCGCCCGCGTCTGTCCCACCGAAGAGCTCTGCGAACAGGCCTGTGTGCGCAACACGGCCGAAGAGCGGCCTGTCGAGATCGGCCGCCTGCAGCGTTACGCGACCGATGCCGCCATGCAAGCCGGCAAGCAGTTCTATGTAAGGGCCGAGGCCACGGGAAAGAGGATCGCCGTCGTCGGCGCCGGCCCGGCTGGCCTTGCCGCAGCCCATCGGCTGGCGGTGAAAGGCCATTCCGTCACGATTTACGACGCCAGGGAAAAATCCGGCGGCCTCAACGAATACGGCATCGCCACCTATAAGACGGTCGACGACTTCGCCCAGCAGGAAGTCGATTACATCATGTCGATCGGCGGCATCGATGTGCACCACGGCGCCCTTCTCGGCCGCGACTTTTCGCTTGCCGATCTGCAGGCGCAATATGACGCCGTCTTCCTCGGCATCGGCCTTGCCGGCGTCAACGCGCTGCGCATCGAGGGCGAAAATCTTGCCGGCGTCGACGATGCCGTCGATTTCATCGCCGCACTTCGCCAGGCTGAAAACAAGAGCGACATCGCCATCGGCCGCCGCGTCGTCGTCCTTGGCGGCGGCATGACAGCGGTCGACGCCGCCGTCCAGGCAAAGCTGCTCGGCGCCGAGGAGGTGACGATCTGTTACCGCCGCGGCAAGGAACACATGAACGCCTCGGAATACGAACAGGATCTGGCAAGCTCCAAGGGTGTCATCATCCGTCACTGGCTGGCGCCGAAGTCGATCCTGTCGCAGGACGGCAAGGTCGCCGCCATCGAAGTGGAATATACCAAAATCCTGGACGGCCGCCTCGTCGGCACCGGCGAAACCGGCGTGATCGCTGCCGACCAGATCTTCAAGGCGATCGGCCAGACCTTTGAAGCTTCAGGGCTTGGCTCCCTGCGTATGGAATCCGGCCGGATCGCGGTCGATGTCGAAGGCCGCACCTCGCTCGACGGCACCTGGGCCGGCGGCGACTGCGTCTTCGGCGGCGAGGATCTCACGGTTTCCGCCGTTGCCCATGGCCGCGACGCGGCCGAATCCATCCATCGTACCCTTTCCGCAGCAGCCGCTCCGGCTGTCGCGGTTGCTTGAGGGGAGAGAGAACAATGGCTGATCTCCGCAATAATTTCGTCGGCATCAAATCCCCGAACCCGTTCTGGCTGGCCTCCGCGCCGCCGACCGACAAGGCTTACAATGTCGAGCGCGCCTTCAGGGCCGGCTGGGGCGGCGTGGTCTGGAAGACGCTCGGCGAGGAAGGCCCGCCCGTCGTCAACGTCAACGGCCCGCGCTACGGCGCTATCTGGGGTGCGGACCGCCGCCTGCTTGGCCTGAACAATATCGAGCTCATCACCGACCGCGACCTCTACACCAACCTGCGCGAGATGAAGCAGGTGAAGATGAACTGGCCGGACCGGGCGCTGATCGCCTCGATCATGGTGCCCTGCGAGGAGCAGGCCTGGAAGTCGATCCTGCCGCTCGTCGAAGAGACCGGCGCCGATGGCATCGAGCTCAATTTCGGCTGTCCGCATGGTATGTCGGAGCGCGGCATGGGCTCGGCCGTCGGCCAGGTGCCGGAATATATCGAAATGGTCGTGCGCTGGTGCAAGCAGTATACCCGCATGCCCGTCATCACCAAGCTCACGCCCAATATCACCGATATCCGCCGCCCTGCCCGCGCCGCCAAGGCCGGCGGCACCGATGCCGTCTCGCTGATCAACACGATCAATTCGATCGTCTCCGTCGATCTCGACAATTTCGCCCCCAACCCGACGGTCGGCGGCAAGGGCAGCCATGGCGGTTATTGCGGCCCGGCGGTCAAGCCGATCGCCCTCAACATGGTGGCCGAGATCGCCCGCGATCCGGAGACCTACGGCCTGCCGATCTCGGGCATCGGCGGCATCACCACCTGGCGGGACGCGGCTGAATTCCTCGTTCTCGGCGCCGGCAACGTCCAGGTCTGCACCGCCGCCATGACCTACGGCTTCAAGATCGTGCAGGAGATGATCACCGGCCTCAGCGACTGGATGGATGAAAAGGGTCACAAAACCCTCGACGACATCACCGGTCGCGCCGTGCCCAACGTCACCGACTGGCAGTATCTGAACCTCAACTACATCGCCAAGGCGAAGATCGACCAGGATGCCTGCATCAAATGCGGCCGCTGCTACATCGCCTGCGAGGACACGTCGCATCAGGCGATCACCAACGTCGTCAATGGCTTGCGTCACTTCGAGGTGTTGGACGAGGAATGCGTCGGCTGCAATCTCTGCGTCAGCGTCTGCCCGGTCGAGAACTGCATCACTATGGAGCAACTCCCCGCCGGCACCCTCGACAAGCGCACCGGCCGCGTGGTCGATCCGAACTATGCCAACTGGACGACGCACCCGAACAACCCGATGGCCCGCCAGGCGGCGGAGTAACGGTTTTGCGATGCCGCGGAGACATTCGATCCTCGGCGTTGCGCTGAGCCGGCGAACCCTGCTCAGCGAAGGCAACTTCGAAAGGGGCAAATGGCGCTTGGAACCCTCAATCGGCACTAGGGTCCGCCGGTTCAAACGGACGTCGGCCCCGACGCGTCAGCCTTGAAAGAGGGCAGCACCTCGCGCCCAAAGACTTCGATGAACTCGCGCTGATTGCGCCCGACATTGTGAATGTAGATCTCCTCGAATCCCATTGCCGCATCGGCCTTCAGCCATTCGACATGCCGTCGCGGATCGGCCGAGATGCGCACATGCTCGTCCATATCTTCCGGCCGCACCTTGAGGCAGGCCTCATCGAACTCCTCCGGCAATCGCAGCGTTTCCGAGATCGCAGCGGAAATTGCGTTGCTGCGCCACTGGTCGAAGGCGTTCGCCCTCGCCTCCTCGTCGGAACCGGCAAAGGAAACATGTGTCTGTAGATAGAGCGGCTTCCCCTTCCCGCCGCCGCGCCGGAAAGCATCGATGATTTCACCGAGCTTGTCCCGAGGCTGATTGATGGTGATGAGCGCATCCGCCCAGCCTCCTGCGAACTCCGCCGTATTCGGCGACAGCGCCCCGGCGACGATCCGAGGAATCTCACCGGGAAGCGTATGAACGCGTGCCTGATCGACTTTGATCGGCTCCGTCCGGCTGACAAGCTTGCCTGCCCACAGCTCGCGCATGATCTCGACCGCCGCCCGCAGCCGTTCGTTTCTTTCGGGCTTGGAAGGCCAGCGTTCGCCGATGACGTGCTCGTTCATCGCCTGCCCGGTGCCGACGGCGATCCACGGCAGCCGTCCCGGAAACATCTGCGCGACCGTCGCTCCAGCCTGAGCCGTGATCGCCGGGTGATAACGCCATCCCATCGGCACGCTGATGATTCCGAACGGAATGGACCGCGTCGCCTGAAGCGCCGCCCCCAGCCAGGCCCAGGCAAATCCCGACTGCCCCTGCCTCTCGCTCCACGGCGTCAGGTGGTCGGACGACATCACCGCCCCGAACCCGGCAGCCTCCGCAGCCTGCGCATGTCCAAGAAGCTCGGCCGGCGAAAATTGTTCATGGGAAGCGTGATAACCGATCAGCGTCATGATCCGTTGCCCTCGGAAATAAACCAGCGGTAGGCATAAGGTTCGAGCTCAAGACGCGGTTCGCTCAGCCCTTCATATTCGACGTCGGCGATCAGATCGCGAAAGCTTCTGGGCTGCATGCCGCCAAAATTGATTTTCGTCTTGATGCGCCGATCCGCAAGATTGTGGACGAGCAGCAGGAGGGCGCCGGCGTCCTCGAACCCGTGGACCAAGACCGCTGGATCGTCGGCGCTCAGCCTCACCATCCGGCCTTTCGTGAAAATCGGCTGTTTCCGGCGGAGAGAAATAAAGCGCTTGATCCTGTTCAGCAGGGAATGAGGATCTTTCGACTGATCAGCGGCATTCACCTTCTTGTAGGAAAACGGCCCGTCGGCGACGAGCGGCTGGCACAGCTTTCCGCTGCTGGCGCCGGAGAAGCCGGCGTTCTTCTCCGCCGACCACTGCATCGGCACCCGCACCGTGTTGCGTCCGGCCTGGGAAAGATCCTCGCCGATGCCTATCTCGTCTCCGTAAACGATGAGGGGCGGCCCGCTCAGGGAAAAGATGATGCTGAAGGCGAGTTCGATGCGCCGCTGGTCGCCTTGCAGCATCGGCGCGACGCGGCGACGGATGCCGCGGTTGAAAACCTGCATCTCTTCCTTCGGCGCGAAGACCTCAAAGACGTCCTTCTTCAAATCCGCGGGCACCCGGGAAAAATCGAGTTCGTCGAGATTGCGCAGGAAATTGACCCAGCCGCAGCCCGGCGGCGGCTCCGGAAGCAGGCTCAGCCCCTGATTGATAGAGGCCGCGTCTTCTCGGGCGAAACCTGCGAAGAGATAGCAGGCAAGCATGAAGTTCAGCAGAAGCTGGAGCTGATCTCCCTCTCCGAAAAAGGCGTCGGAAGCCTCAGGCGCAAGATTGACTTCCCCGAGCAGCACACCGCCCGGCCGCCGGCTTTGCAGGTAGCCGCCGATCTGCCGCAATATGCCATGGGGATCGCGGGGATTGGCATGTTCCAGCCCTTTGTCGGCAATGATCAGCGGGGCGGCGTCGAGCCTGAACCCGCTGACGCCGAAAGCGATCCAGTAATCGACGATGCGCAAAATCTCCTCGCGCACCTCGGGGTTCGCAGCATTGAGTTCAGGCTGAAAATCGTAGAAATGATGGAAATAATAGGCTCTCGCCACCTCGTCATAGGTCCAGAGACTATTCACTTCGCCCGGAAAGATGGATTTGGCCCCCGAAGCGACAGGCGGAGGATCGGCGCTCCAGACGTAGTAATCGCGGTAGCGCGTCTGATCGTCCCGCCTGGCGGCCTGGAACCACGGATGCTGATCGGAGGTGTGGTTGACGACGAGATCGATGATCACCCGGATGCCGTGCTCGCCGGCGCTGTGCAGGAATGCCAGGAAGTCGTCGAGCGTCCCGACCTTTGGGTTGATCGAATAAAAATCGCTGACGTCATAGCCGTTGTCGCGATCGGGACTGCCATAAAACGGCAGGAGCCAGATGCAGGTGATCCCGAGCTCGGAAAGATATGTCAGCCTTTCCGCCAGACCGATGAAGTCACCGATGCCGTCACCATTGCCATCGGCGAATTTCTCGACATCGATGCTGTAGATCACAGCCTCTTCATACCAGCTGCTGCTCCGGCTCGGCACCGCGACGCTCTCCTGCCAGTCCCCGTTGAAAAACACTAACTGTTCCGGAGGGATCAGGTTCCTTGGAGTTTGGCCGGGTCCACAGGGCGTCAAAGGAATTGGTGGCAAAGCGCAGCAGGCCGATACGACGGCATCAAGCGGGAGGGATCGGGACTGAAGATACCGAGGAAGGCCCTCTACCCGCCGAATGATTTCCTGTAGGCGCGCGGGCTCGTTCCGAGCCGCCGGCGGAAATGGTGCCGCATCGTTGCCAGCGTGCCGAAGCCGCTTGATAGTGCGATGTCGTCGAGCGATACGGCAAGCTCTCGTTCGAGAAGATCGCGCGCATGGCGCAGCCTCTCCTTCAGCAGCCATTCGCCGACGCTGAGGCCCGTCGTCGATTCGAAGCGGCGCTGGAAGGTGCGCATGCTCATGCCCGCTCTCTTGGCAAGCAGGCTGATCGGCTGCTCCTCGGCGAGGCTCTCGCGCATCCATTCGATCAGCGGGCCGAGGCGGATGCCCTCGCGCTCCTCCGGCACCGGTGCGCTGATGAACTGCGCCTGCCCGCCTTCGCGGTGCGGCGGCACGACGAGGCGGCGGGCGACGCTGTTGACGGCCTCCGAGCCGAAATCGCCGCGCACGACATGCAGGCAGAGATCGATGCCCGCGGCACTGCCGGCCGCCGTCAGTAGGCTGCCCTCGTCGATGTAGAGGACGTCGGCATCGAGCGTGATATCGGGGTAACGCGCAGCGATCGAGGCGACATAGCGCCAATGCGTCGTCGCCCGGCGGTTGGCGAGGAGCCCGGAGCCGGCGAGAACCGCAACGCCGGAGCAGAGCGACATGATGCGCGCGCCGCGCTGATGCGCCGCCCTGAGTGCGGCGGCGAGCGGCTCCGGCACCGGCGCATCGATCGACCGCCAGCCGGGCGCGACGATCAGGTCCGCCTCGTTAAGCACCTCCAGCCCCTTGTCGACCGCGACGGTCAATCCGCCGGCGGCGCGAAGCGGACCCGGCTCGATGCCGCAGACGGAGAAGCGATACCAGCCTTCGCCCATCTCCGGACGCGGCAGACCGAAGACCTCATAGGCAATGCCGAATTCGAAGGTGCAGAGCCCATCATAGGCGAGCACTGCGACCAGCGGCCCTTTCGTCTGCGGCGGCGATGTATTTGGCATGATCTTTACGCTGTCAGTCATGATGGCCAATTTCGCAAAGACCTACCATCGGCGATACCAGACGGCAATTCCAACACCGAAGGAAAAGACTCCATGCCAAGCCCCGTCTCCGAAATGCCCGCCGCCGCACCCGATCTCGCCGCCGCCCATTATGCCGCCAAGCTCGCTTTCGAAACCGATTGCTCGGATGTCCGCGCCGCCTTCGCCTCCGGCAAAATCGATTTCGTTCTTCTCGATGTGCGCTCGCCGGCGCTGTTTGCGCAATCCCATCTGCCGGGCGCGATCAACCTGCCGCACGGCAAGATGACCGCGCATCGCATGTCGGAATGGCCAAGGGATAGGCTGTTCGTCGTCTATTGCGCCGGCCCTCATTGCAACGGCGCCGACAAGGCCGCTTTTCGCCTTGCCAAGCTCGGCCTCCAGGCCAAGCTGATGATCGGCGGCATGACCGGCTGGGCCGACGAAGGCTTCGCCTTCGAAAGCGAGGCCGTCGCCGCCGAATAGCCACACGCTCCCCTCCATGATGCGGAGGGGAGCGCTTGATTCGAAACTCGATGACGAAGTTACCGAACGGGCCGCGATAGAGATGATCGAGCGCCTGCAGGCTGAACGGCGCGCTCGCGCCGTAAGTGCCGCCGGTTAAACCGGCATAGACCAGGCGGCGGATTCGCGAAAGTGGGGAAGCTCATGTTTTTCTATGGGTTTCTCTGGAAATACTGAGGGGCTGCAATATATCGCTAATCTGCCATCCGAATAAACGGCACCCCGTGCCATATCGCTCAGAACACGGTCCGCATGTCACTTCGCAGCGTGCTTCGCGCACAAACAGCAGATTGCCACGCCGAAGTCGACAAGCTCTTCGGCACTTTCGACCTCTCCAGCAAAGAGCAGTACAGGACATTCCTGCGCGCGCATGCCCGCATCATACCGGCCGCCGAAGATGCGCTCGAGGAAGCCGGCGTCATCCGCCTGCTGCCCGACTGGCCGGAACGAAGGCGGGCACAGCTGCTCTCTGCCGATATCGGCGAACTCGGCGACCGGCTGCCCGAACGACTTCCCTCACCTGTTCTGCATGGCGAAGCGGCTCTGTGGGGCGCCCTCTACGTCCTGGAAGGCTCTAAACTAGGCGGCGCGCTGCTCGCCAAATCCGTGCCCGATCCTCTGCCCAGCGCCTATCTCACGCCGCAGGGCCCCAAGGGCGCCATCAAGGTCTTCATGGATCGTCTCGACGCGAGCGATGTCGCCGATCCCGCCACCGCCGTTTCGGCAGCCCGCGCGCTCTTTGATCTTTTCCTCAAGGCCGGGCAGCGCGAACTGGAAGCCGTCCCATGAACCGCGCGCGCGAACCTGTCGATCTCACCAATTGCGACCGCGAACCGATCCATCAGCTCGGCGCCATCCAGCCCTTCGGTTTCCTGTTGGCGATCTCGCTCGACTGGATGGTGACGCGGGCTTCCGCAAATCTTGCCGATTTTCTCGGAATACCGCAGGCCGATGCGCTCGGCCGCCCGATTTCGACGCTGATCACGCCGGAGGCGCTTCATACGATCCGCAACAAGCTGACCACGCTGCGCGGTCCCGATGTCGTCGAACGCATTTTCGACATCACCCTGACGGCTGATCAGTCCCGCTTCGACCTTGCCGTGCACATCAACGAAAATCAGGTCATCCTCGAAGGCGAACGCTGCCAGGAAGACCGGCGCAACGCCCCCTCGCTTTCCATGCGCAGCATGATGTCCCGCCTCGACCAGGCGGAGACGCTGGAGGCATTCTTCCGCGAGGGCGCAAGGCAGGCACGCGCTCTGACCGGATTCGACCGGGTCATGGTCTATCGTTTCGACGAAGGCGGCTCCGGCGAGGTGGTGGCGGAAGCCGCCCGCAGCGGCATCGGCTCGTTCCTCGGGCTGCACTATCCGGCCTCCGACATCCCGGTCCAGGCGCGCGCGCTTTATCTGCGCAACCTGTTTCGCATCATCGCCGATGTCGATGCGGTGCCGGTGCCGGTTCTTCCGCAAGTCGACGAATACGGCCAGCCGCTCGATCTCTCCATGTCGGTGCTGCGCTCGGTCTCGCCCATCCACATCGAATATCTAAAAAATATGGGGGTCGGCGCTTCGCTCTCCATATCGATCGTCGTCGACGGCAAGCTCTGGGGCCTCTTCGCCTGCCATCACTACGGCCCGCATCTGCCCTCGGCACAGAGCCGCTCCACCGCCGAACTCTTCGGCCAGATGTTCGCGTCGCGGCTTGAAAGCCGCGAGCGGCGGCTGGCGCTCGACTACGAGACCAAGGCACGCCGCATCGCCGACCGGCTTCTCACGTCGGTGGCGGATAATGCCAGCCTGCTCGACGACCCCGCCTGGCTGATCGAGGCGCTCGCCGATGCCGTGCCCGCCGACGGAATCGGCGTCTGGATCAACGGCCGGATGGCGCTGGCCGGCATCGGGCCGGACGAGAGAGGTTTTTCCGCACTCGTGCGTCATCTCAACCGCAATGCCGGCGGGCGCATCTATGCGGTAGACAGGCTCGCGGAGACCTATCCGGATCTTGAGATTGACGATGCGGTGGCGGGCATGCTTGCCATACCGATTTCGCGTTCGCCGCGCGATTACGTCGTGCTGTTCCGTCAGGAATTGGTGCGCACCGTCCGCTGGGGCGGCGATCCCCATAAGCCGGTGGAATACGGCCCCAACGGCCCGCGGCTGACGCCGCGCAAGAGCTTCGAAGCCTGGTCCGAATTGGTGCGCGGCCGCTCCCTCCCCTTTACCGAGGCCGAGCGCCGAGTCGCCGAAACGATCCGCGTGACTCTGATCGAGGTGGTGTTGCGCCTGACTGACGAGGCCAGCATGGCGCGCCAGATGGCGAACGAGCGGCAGGAGCTGCTGATCGCCGAACTCAACCACCGCGTCCGCAACATATTGAGCCTGATCACCGGCATCATCCGGCAGTCGCAGACGACGTCGGTCAGCCTCGGTGATTATATCCGCCAGCTCGAGGGCCGCATTCAGTCGCTCGCCCGCGCCCATGACCAGATCACCCGGGATCACTGGGCGCCCGCCTCGCTGCGACAACTGCTATCGGCCGAAACCGCGGCCTATCTCGGCAAAACCGCGCAACGCTTCCGGATGAACGGCGAAGACGTTCTGCTGGATCCCCAGGCATTTTCCACCGCCGCGCTGGTTTTCCATGAGCTGATGACCAACAGCGCCAAATACGGCAGCCTCTCCGTCGCCGGCAGCGGCACCGTCGAACTCGGCTGGAATCGTGACGATGAAGGCAATCTGCGCATCGGCTGGCGTGAAAAGGATGGCCCGCCGGTGGCCGAGCCGAAGCGCCACGGTTTCGGCTCGACAATCATCCGGCGCTCCATTCCTTACGACCTCGGCGGCAAGGCCGAAATCCGCTATGTCAAACAGGGGCTGGAGGCGGACTTCGTCATTCCCGCCCGCTATGTGGACGCCGTCGACCCAAGTGTGTTGCCGCAAGCGGCTCCTGCCGGCGTTGCGGAGCACAAATCCGCTCCCGCCAATCAGGAGCAACTCGCGGGCCTGAAGATCCTGCTGGTCGAAAACAACCTGATCATCGCCATGGACGGAGAGGACATCCTGCGCCGCCTCGGCGCGGAGGTGACGACGGCGCCGAGTGTCGCCGAGGCGATGGAAATCCTCGACGGCCAGTCCTTCGATTTCGCGCTTCTCGACGTCAATCTCGGAGACGAAACGAGTTTCGGGATTGCCGACCGATTGGCGGCCGCAGGCGTGCCCTTCGTTTTTGCCACCGGCTACGGCGAAGGCATCGCCCAGGCAAACAGCCACTCCGGTGCGCCCGTGTTGCAGAAGCCCTATACGACCGAAGGCATCACCGATCTCCTCGCCCGGGTGCAGCTTCCCAGGAGAGAATAGACGGTCAGGTCGCCGGAGTATCCGGCCGCAGCCCGCCGATGAAGAGCTGCTCCAGGAACCGCGCCGCATCCTCGAAACTCCCGTCGCCGGCATGCTCCTGACCCAGCACCGCGCGCACCTGGACGTCGAAATCGGCGTAATGCTGCGTCGTCGACCAGATGGAGAAGATCAGGTGGTAGGGATCGCATTCGGCGATCTTGCCCGATTTCGCCCAGGCGCGGATGACTTCGGCCTTCTCGTCGACCAGTTGCTTCAGCGGCCCCTTCAGCTCGTCCTCGATATGCGGCGCGCCCTGCAGCACCTCATTGGCGAAAAGCCGGCTTTCGCGCGGAAAATCACGCGCCATTTCCAGCTTGCGCCTGATATAGCTGCGGATTTCCTCCTCCGGATTGCCCTCGGCGTCGAAGGCGCGCAGCGGCTCCAGCCAGGTATAGAGCACCCGGTCGATCAGTGCCCGGTGCATGGCCTCCTTGGTGCGGAAATAATAGAGCAGGTTGGGTTTCGACATGCCGGCCACTTCGGCGATCTGGTCGATGGTCGAGCCGCGAAAACCGCGTGCCGAGAACACGTCGAGCGCCGCCTCCAGAATCTGCTCTTCCTTCTCCTCCTGGATCCGCGTCCGCCTCAAGGTCTTCGCTGCTCTCGGAATAGCCATCGGCTATTGTTTCCCCTTGAAATTCAACTTCTTCGCTCAGGTTTCGGCTGAGGGCGACCCTGCCGTTTTCTTGAGCAACTGCCCGCATTTTTATCGGCAATTTTCGTGATTTTCGTCTTGAGCCCGGCGGTGGAAGTTGTAATGTTTACCAATCGGTCAAATATCCGCCAGATGAAAAACAAAGGCAACTGGCGATTTTCCGGCGCTCGACAAAACCAATAAGAGGCGCTGGAATAGACCACGGGAACAGGCAGGCATGCCCCTTGCATGACTGCCGCAAACAGGTGAGGGCTTAAAAAATGGTGGCAGCACCAGGCGAGAACATGCGCGTCAATGGCGACCGTCTCTGGGACAGTCTCATGGACATGGCGAAGATCGGCCCCGGCGTTGCCGGCGGCAACAACCGCCAGACGCTGACGGATTCGGATGCCGAGGGACGCAGCCTTTTCCAAAAATGGTGCGACGAAGCGGGCCTTACCATGGGCGTCGACCAGATGGGCACGATGTTTGCCACGCGGCCCGGCACCGATCCCGATGCCCTGCCCGTCTATGTCGGCTCGCATCTCGACACCCAGCCGACCGGCGGCAAATATGACGGCGTGCTGGGCGTACTCTCAGCCCTCGAAGTCGTGCGCACCATGAACGACCTCGGCATCAAGACCAAGCATCCCATCGTCGTCACCAATTGGACCAATGAGGAAGGCGCGCGTTTTGCCCCTGCCATGCTAGCCTCAGGCGTCTTCGCCGGCGTGCACAGCCTGGATTTCGCCTATAATCGCCGCGACCCCGAGGGCAATCTCTTCGGCGACGAGCTGAAGCGCATCGGCTGGGTCGGCGACGAAGAGGTCGGCGCCCGCAAGATGCACGCCTATTTCGAATATCACATCGAACAGGGCCCGATCCTCGAAGCCGAAAACAAGCAGATCGGCGTCGTCACCCACTGTCAGGGCCTGTGGTGGCTGGAATTCACGCTGACCGGCAAGGAAGCCCATACCGGCTCGACGCCGATGAACATGCGCATCAATGCCGGGCTTGCCATGTCGCGCATCATGGAAATGGTCCAAGCTGTCGCGATGGGCGAGCAGCCGGGCGCCGTCGGCGGCGTCGGCCAGGTCTTCTTCTCGCCGAACTCCCGCAACGTCCTGCCGGGCAAGGTCGTCTTCACCGTCGACATCCGCTCGCCCGACAAGGCCAAGCTCGACCGCATGCGGGCAAAGATCGAGGCTGAAGCCCCGAAGATCTGCGATGCGCTCGGCGTCGGCTGCTCCATTGAAGCGATCGGCCATTTCGCCCCCGTCACCTTCGACGAAAAGCTCGTCACCGCAGTCCGCTCCGCCGCCGAACGGCTCGGCTACAGCCACATGAACCTCATCTCCGGCGCCGGCCACGACGCCTGCTGGGCCGCCAAGGTCGCCCCTGCCACGATGGTCATGTGCCCCTGCGTCGGCGGGCTCTCGCACAACGAAGCGGAAGAGATTTCCAAGGAATGGGCGACGGCGGGCGCCGATGTGCTGTTTCATGCGGTCGTGGAGACGGCGGGGATTGTGGCGTGATGGCGTCCGACTTGCCGATGGCCTATCTCGACTACGCTGATGCCCTTAACTTTTCTAGTCAGCGAACTGCCGACGACCTTGCGTGGGCCAATGCCAATTTGACGCCGGTGAACGAAGGGCCGTGGGGCGGCGTTCCTGCCGTGCGAGTCTTCTACATTGGCATTAACACCGCGGGCGAGCGCATCAAGCTTTCGCAAATATCGAGCTTTTGGCGCTATGAACCTTCGAGTGTTCAGCTGGCCATTTCTGGTGACGACACCTCGCGCCATCAATCCTACTATATCGTTGGGAAGCCCGAAGCTGTTGTTATCGTTCGGGTCGAACTCGGCCCTTCCATGCCCGGCATACTGATCGAACGCCCTAAGGGAAGCCAACCCGTACAGTCGACCGGGCTGATCGATGGCAAGGATTTCTATTTTCGCGAAAGCGATGGTTATTGGTCCTTATCCGTCGGCGGCACTGATGTCGTCGAACGGCCTGACTGGTATTATGAGGAAGAGCATGACACGCCCGATGAGCTGAGTGAGGAAGCCGTCTACAGCCTCATCGCCAAGGGTGCAGCGCTCCTGCGTGGTGGTACGCCCACGATGGCAGTTGAGCAGTAACAGCAACGGACCGCAGGGAGAAGGAACAGCAGCCATGACCACAGTCATCAAGAACGGCACCATCGTCACGGCCGACCTCACCTACAAGGCTGACGTCAAGATCGATGGCGGCAGGATCGTCGAGATCGGCCTGAACCTCTCCGGCGACGAAACGCTGGATGCGACCGGCTGTTACGTCATGCCGGGCGGCATCGACCCGCACACCCATCTCGAAATGCCCTTCATGGGCACCTATTCCTCCGACGATTTCGAGAGCGGCACACGCGCGGCGCTTTCCGGCGGCACGACGATGGTCGTCGATTTCGCCCTTCCCGCCCCCGGCCAGTCGCTGCTGGAAGCGCTGACCATGTGGGACAACAAATCGACGCGGGCCAATTGCGACTATTCCTTCCACATGGCGGTCACCTGGTGGAGCGAGCAGGTCTTCAAGGAGATGGAGACCATCGTCCGCGACAAGGGCATCAACACCTTCAAGCATTTCATGGCCTATAAGGGCGCGTTGATGGTTGATGATGACGAGATGTTCGCCTCGTTCCAGCGCTGCGCCGAACTCGGCGCCCTGCCGCTGGTGCATGCCGAAAACGGCGATGTCGTCGCCTCGATGTCGGCAAAGCTGCTCGCCGAAGGCAATAACGGTCCCGAGGCGCATGCCTATTCCCGCCCGGCTGAAGTCGAGGGCGAGGCCACCAACCGCGCCATCATGATCGCCGATATGGCCGGCTGCCCTGTTTATATCGTCCATACCTCCTGCGAGCAGGCGCATGAGGCGATCCGCCGCGCCCGCGCCAAGGGCATGCGTGTTTATGGCGAACCGCTGATCCAGCACCTGACGCTCGACGAGAGCGAATATTCCAATCCCGACTGGGATCACGCCGCCCGCCGGGTGATGTCACCGCCCTTCCGCAGCAAGCAGCACCAGGACAGCCTCTGGGCCGGGCTTGCCTCCGGCTCGCTGCAGGTGGTCGCCACCGACCATTGCGCCTTCACCACGGCGCAGAAACGTTTTGGCGTCGGCGACTTCACCAAGATCCCGAACGGCACCGGCGGCCTCGAAGACCGCATGCCGATGCTCTGGACGCACGGCGTCAACACCGGCCGGCTGACGATGAACGAATTCGTCGCCGTCACCTCGACCAACATCGCCAAGATCCTCAACATCTATCCGAAGAAGGGCGCGATCCTCGTCGGCGCCGATGCCGATATCGTCGTTTGGGATCCGAAGCGCTCCAAGACCATCTCGTCGAAGAGCCAGCAGTCGGCGATCGATTACAATGTCTTCGAAGGTAAGGAAGTGACCGGCCTGCCGCGCTACACGCTGACACGCGGCGTCGTCGCGATCGAGGAAAGCATCATCAAGACCCAAGAAGGCCACGGCGAATTCGTCCGGCGCGAGCCGGTAACCGCCGTCAGCAAGGCGCTCTCCACCTGGAAGGAGATCACCTCTCCGCGCAAGGTGGAGCGCAGCGGCATCCCGGCAACGGGCGTGTGACATGGCGCCTTGCGATACGGCCATCAACCGGGGAATGACGCCTCCATGCGGATGACCTCACGCCGGCACCAGCGCGTCCAGTTCCGGCAGAAGCACGACGCTTTCCTGCTCGTTCGGGTCGGTGCGGGCGATGACCGCCGTGCAGGGCGTGCTGCTGAGGTTTGCCGGCATATGCGGCACGCCGGCCGGGATATAGAAGAGCTCGCCGGCATGAACGACGACGTGATGCTCCAGCCGGTCGCCATACCAGGTATGGGCCTCGCCGGAGAGCATGTAGATCGCCGTCTCGTGCGCTTCGTGCAGGTGCGCCTTGGCGCGCACGCCCGGCGGGATCGTCAGAAGGTGCATGCAGATGCCCTTGGCGCCGACCGTCTCAGCCGCTATCCCTTGGAAATAGCTGAGCCCCTGCTTGCCGTCATAGGCATGGTTGGGGCGAACGATGTGGCAGGTGGGTTTTGATGTCGCGTCCATTTTCTTCCTCCATGAAATATGCCGCCGGCCAAGCCTGCGGCGATGGTAACATGCAAACCGCCTCCCGGCGGCGAAAACAAGATCGGTCGCATTGATGCAAGCACCCTCCGTCGTATCCGCCAAGGATCTCTGTCTCACCTACCAGGCGAATGACGGCCCGGTGCGGGCGCTGAGCGATGTCAATCTCGATGTGCGCAAGGGCGATTTCGTTTCTTTCATCGGTCCGTCCGGCTGCGGCAAGACCACTTTCCTGCGTGTCATCGCCGATCTCGAAAAGAGCACGTCGGGCGAAATCTCGATCAATGGCATGACGCCGGAACAGGCCCGCAAGGCCCGCGCCTATGGCTATGTCTTCCAGGCGCCGGCGCTTTATCCCTGGCGCACCATCGAAAACAACATTGCCCTGCCCCTGGAGATCATGGGTTATCGAGGCGCCGATCGGACGAGGCGGATCGCCGAAGCGCTCGATCTCGTCGGGCTCTCCGGTTTCGAGAAGAAATTCCCCTGGCAGCTTTCCGGCGGCATGCAGCAGCGCGCGTCGATCGCCCGCGCACTCGCCTTCGATGCCGACCTGCTGCTGATGGACGAGCCTTTCGGCGCATTGGACGAGATCGTCCGCGACCATCTGAACGAAGAGCTGCTGAAACTCTGGGCCCGCACCAACAAGACGATCTGCTTCGTCACGCACTCCATCCCCGAGGCGGTCTATCTCTCCACCAAGATCGTGGTGATGTCGCCGCGCCCGGGCCGCGTCACCGACGTGATCGACTCGACGCTCCCGGCCGAACGCCCGCTCGACATCCGCGACACCCCCGAGTTCCTGGAAATCGCCCACCGCGTCCGCGAGGGGCTGAGGACGGGGCATAGCCATGAGGTTTAGGCGGTTGAATCCGAGGGTTACCCCCCTCTGCCCTGCCGGGCATCTCCCCCACAAGGGGGGAGATCGATATGCCGAAACGGCTTCCCCAAACAATCAAAGCCCCCTGATCCAGCGTCGGAGCATTGGGGACCGACGCGCTATCCTCTTGCCGATCTCCCTCCTTGTGGGGGAGATGCCCGGCAGGGCAGAGGGGGGTGGCTACGCATTCAACGCCCCAAAGTGGGGGCAGACCCTATGAAACCCGACACCTTCAAGGACAAGATCGTCCCCGTCACCGCCATCCTGCTCCTCCTGATCGCCATCTGGTATGTCGCTGCCGTGCTGATGAACGCGCCGTTCCAGCGCGACATGGACAGCCGCGCCGGCGTCACGCCGACGGCGATGGAATTCATCGGCAAGGCGCTGGCGCAGCCGAAACCGATCCTGCCGGCGCCGCATCAGGTGGCGCAGAATGTCTATGAGAACACCGTCCTGCGCAGCCTCTCGAGCAACCGCAGCCTCGTCTATCACAGCTGGGTCACGCTCTCCTCCACCCTGCTCGGCTTCGGTTTCGGCATGCTGCTCGGCATCCTTCTTGCCGTGCTGATCGTGCACAACCGCGCCATGGACCGCTCGCTCATGCCCTGGCTGGTGGCAAGCCAGACGATCCCGATCCTCGCCATCGCGCCGATGATCGTCATCATCTCCTACAATGTGCTGACCGGCGACAATGCGCTGGCGCATCTCCTGAACCTCGATTCCGACGCCTCCCGCCTCGTCTCCAAGGCGCTGATCTCCACCTATCTTTCCTTCTTCCCCGTCGCCGTCGGCATGGTGAAGGGGCTGCGCTCGCCCGAAATCATGTATCTCGACCTGATGCGCACCTATAATGCCAGCCCGATGCAAACCTTCTGGAAGCTGCGCGTTCCGGCCTCGATCCCCTTCCTCTTCACTTCGATGAAGGTCGCGATCGCCGCAAGCCTCGTCGGCGCCATCGTCGGTGAGCTGCCGACAGGTGCCGTCGCCGGCATCGGGTCGAAGCTGCTCGCCGGCTCCTATTACAGCCAGACCATCGATATCTGGGCGGCCCTCGTCGCCGGATCGCTGCTGGCGGGCGTTCTGGTCGCGATCGTCGGCCTTGCGGCGAAGATCGTCGATCGCGCCATGGGCGGGAGGCCGGCATGAGACATCTGACCTCCTCCTGGCAAGGCACGGTTGCCCTGCTCCTCTGTCTCGCGGCTCTGATGAGCCTGCCGCTTGTGGCCGAGGGCGCAGCCAATCCCCTAACCGACGGCACGGCAAGCCTCATCTTCATCACCGTCGCCGCGGCTGCTCTCCTGTCTTTCGCGCCGCAGCCGCCGGCTTACCGCGCCACCGTTCTGTTCATCGGCGCGCATGGCGCCGCCTGGATGCTGCTGTCGACGCTGTCCGGCAACGAAGGCCTGGCGACCCGCGCTTTCTTCCTGCTGCTCTTCGCCTCCTGGCTGCTTGCCTGGCGCTGCGTCACGGAGTTTTCGAAGCTGCAGCCGCCGACCACATTCAGCAAGTCGGCGCTGCAGCTGCTGATCCCGGCGATCTTCGGCGCCTGGATCCTGATCCTTTGGGAGGCGATCACCCGCGGCGCCGGCGTGCCCTTCATCCTGCTGCCGCCGCCGAGCGCCATCGGCGCGCGCATCATGGCGTCCCTGCCGATCCTCGGCGACGACGTCAGGCAGACGATCTTCAAGGCGGTGCTGATCGGCTATATCGTCGGCTGCCTCAGCGGCTTCGTCGTCGCGGTGCTGGCCGATCGCGTCGCTTTCCTGCGCCGCGGCCTGCTGCCGATCGGCAACATGGTGTCGGCCCTGCCGATCATCGGCATCGCCCCCGTCATGGTCATGTGGTTCGGCTTCGACTGGCCGTCGAAAGCCGCCGTCGTCATCATCATGACCTTCTTCCCGATGCTGGTGAACACCGTCGCAGGCCTTGCCGCCTCCGGCAGCATGGAGCGCGACCTGATGCGCACCTATGCATCGAGCGACTGGCAGACGCTGCTCAAGCTCAAGCTTCCGGCGGCCATGCCCTTCATCTTCAACGCACTGAAGATCAACTCGACGCTGGCGTTGATTGGTGCCATCGTTGCGGAATTCTTCGGGACGCCGATCGTCGGCATGGGCTTTCGCATCTCCACCGAGATCGGCCGCATGAACGTCGACATGGTCTGGGCGGAAATCGCCGTTGCGGCGCTGGCCGGCTCGATCTTCTATGGCATCATCGCCCTGACGGAACGGGCGGTGACATTCTGGCATCCGTCTATCCGTGGTGGCTAGGCGCGCGCGGGCTTCGCAAATGGGGTTCGGGCATAACTTCAGAGGGTAAGGACAAGAAAATGAAAAAGTTGATGGTTGCAATGTTGGCGAGCGCCATGTCGCTCGCAGCCGCCCACGCGATGGCTGCCGACAAGGTGGTTCTGCAGCTGAAATGGGTCACGCAGAGCCAGTTTGGCGGATATTATGTCGCCAAGGACAAGGGCTTCTACAAGGAAGAAGGCCTCGACGTCGAGATCAAGCCGGGCGGTCCGGATATCGCTCCCGAGCAGGTCATCGCCGGCGGCGGCGCCGATGTGATCGTCGACTGGATGGGCGGCGCGCTGGTTGCTCGCGAAAAGGGTGTTCCCCTCGTCAACATTGCCCAGCCCTATCAAAAGTCAGGCCTGGAAATGATCTGCCGCAAGGACGGCCCGGTTAAGACCGAGGCCGATTTCAAGGGCCACACGCTCGGCGTCTGGTTCTTCGGCAACGAATATCCCTTCTTCGCCTGGATGAACAAGCTCGGCCTTTCGACCGATGGCGGCGCAAATGGCGTCACCGTGCTGAAGCAGAGCTTCGACGTGCAGCCGCTCGTGCAGAAGCAGGCCGACTGCATCTCCGTCATGACCTATAACGAATATTGGCAGGCGATCGATGCCGGCTTCAAGCCGGAAGAACTGACGGTGTTCAACTATACGGATATGGGCAACGACCTCCTGGAAGACGGCCTTTACGCCATGGAGGACAAGCTGAAGGATCCGGCCTTCAAGGAGAAAATGGTCAAGTTCGTCCGCGCCTCGATGAAGGGCTGGAAATATGCGACCGAAAACCCTGATGAAGCCGCCGAGATCGTGCTGGACAATGGCGGCCAGGACGAGAACCATCAAAAGCGCATGATGGGCGAAGTCGCCAAGCTCGTCGGCGATGGCTCCGGCAAGCTGGACGAGGCGCTCTATGCCCGCACGGCAAAGGCACTGCTCGACCAGAAGATCATCAGCAAGGAGCCCTCGGGCGCCTGGACGCACGAAATCACCGACGCCGCTTCCAAGTAAGCGCGGCTGGGATTTTGAAGCGAACGCGCGGGGAGATCTCCCCGCGCGTTCCGCATTTTTCCCGTTGATAAAAAAATGTCTTGCGACTGTAGCATTTATCGAGCCTGAAACGTCATTGATATAAACCGCCCGACATCTGCGGCGGTTGAGACGCGAGATGCATGCAAAACAACGAGGCGAAGCCGATCGCATGGATCAAATTCGATGTGACGCGCTTTAGAGAGGAGCAGGATCAATCATCGTAATGTTCACATAACCCTCCAGTGATTGATTCAGGTTCTGATGGTAATTATTATCGGCTCATGGGGAATTGTTTTCTGCCGGCCTTGCATATCGCGCAAATCGATACCAATTAGAGGCCGATTTGCCGACGAGGGAAGAAGACGGCGAATAATGTGCGGATACCCCTGAGAATGCAGGAAAGGCAGTGGCCTAGTCGCGAGCTCGATGGCAGACGCGCGAATTCGGCTAACCTTGTGATAAGATTGGACGAAAACGCATGGCACGCAAGCCTACCAGAATTCTAGGCGCATCCACCCTTTTTGCAGCCGCGCTCGCTGCATCCACCGCATTTTCCGAGGAAGCGCCGGTCGCAAAGCCGCAGCAGAACCTGCCGGCGATCGTCGTCACCACGGCAGTGAACCGCACGCTTGTCGATCGTGTCATCGGCACCGGAACGGTCAAGCCAGTCGAGGAAGTCTATATCCAGCCGCAGGTCGAGGGCCTCTCGATCCGCACGCTGAAAGCCGATGTCGGTGACAAGGTTCAGGCCGAAAGCACGCTGGCGACACTCAACGACGACGCGCTGATCCTGGAAAAGAGCCAGATGATGGCGACCAAGGCCAAGGGCGAGGCAAGCCTCGCCCAGCTGCGCGCCCAGCTCATCGAGGCGCAGGCCAATGCCGAACAGGCAAGGCAGCAACAGGCCCGTTCCCAGGAAATGGGCAAGAAGGGCACGGTTTCCACGGCCCAGGTGGAGCAGGCCGATGCGACCGCCGCCGCCGCCAATGCTCGTGTCGTCTCCGCCGAACAGGCGATCGAGGTCGCCGAAGCCGATCTCAAGGTCTTCGACAGCCAGATCGCCGATGCTGATCTGAAACTCGCTCGCACCGACGTGAAGACGCCGGTTGCCGGCGTGGTTTCGGCAAAGAATGCCAAGGTCGGCGCCATTGCCGCCGGCAACGGCGATCCGCTGTTCACGATCATTCGTGACGGCGATATCGAGCTCGTGGCCGAAGTCGCCGAAAGCGATATCGTCAGGATCGTCGCCGGTCAGAAGGCGACGATTTCGCTTTCCGGCAGCCGCGAAAAGCTTTCCGGCGCCGTGCGCCTGGTGTCTCCGACCGTCGATCCGAGCACCCGCCTCGGCCTCGTCCATATCTCCATCGACGATGACAGCAAGGCGCGCTCCGGCATGTATGGCAGCGCCGAAATCATCGTCCGCGAGACCGAGGGCGTATCGCTGCCGCTGACCGCGGTGCTCACGGGCAACGAAGGCTCGTCGGCCCGCAAGGTCGAGGACGGCGTGGTGAAATTCGCCAAGATCGAAACCGGCATACAGGACGGCGCCTATGTGGAGATCGTCGACGGATTGAAGACCGGCGACGAGGTCGTGGCCAAGGCGGGCGCCTATGTCCGCGACGGCGACCGCATTACGCCAGTGCGTGAACAGCCTGCGGCTTCCAACTAAAGAGACCATCCGATGAATTTTTCAGCCTGGTCCATTCGAAATCCGATCGCGCCGCTCCTGGCCTTCTGCCTGCTGATCTTCATCGGCATGCAGTCTTTCAACAAGCTGCCGATCACGCGCTTCCCGAACATCGACGTACCGCTCGTTTCGATCAGCGTGACGCAGAGCGGCGCTTCGCCGGCCGAACTCGAAATGCAGGTGACGAAGGAGATCGAAGACGCGATCGCCTCCATCACCGGCATCGACGAAATCCAGTCGACGGTCACCGACGGCAGTTCGCAGACCAACGTCATGTTCCGCATGGAAGTGCCGACGGAACAGGCCGTGCAGGACGTCAAGGACGCGATCGACCGCATTCGCAGCGACTTGCCGGCGACGGCAGAAACCCCGATCGTCACCAAGGTCGACGTCGAGGGCCAGGCGATCCAGAGCTTCGCCGTCTCCTCGCCCGACATGTCGCTCGAAGAACTCTCCTGGTTCGTCGACGATACGATCAAGCGCGCCCTGCAGGGCCAGGCCGGCATCGGCCGCGTCGACCGTTACGGCGGCGCGGAGCGCGAAGTGCGCATCGAGCTCACCCCCGGCAAGCTCGATGCTTACGGCATCACCGCTGCCAGCGTGAACGAGCAGCTGCGCGGCACCAACATCGACCTCGGTTCCGGCCGCGGCCAGGTGGCGGGCAGCGAACAGGCGATCCGCGTTCTCGGCGACGCCCGCAACGTCGCCGAACTTGCCGACACGACGATTGCGCTGCCGAACGGCCGCTTCGTCAAACTGTCGGATCTCGGCGTCATCAAGGACACTTACGAGGAGCCAAAATCCTTCTCGCGCTTCAACGACACGCCAGTCGTCACCTTCGGCGTCTTCCGCTCAAAGGGCGCCAGCGAAGTCAGCGTCGCCGAAACCGTGGCGCAGAGCCTCGAGAAGGTCAGGAGCGAAAACCCGAATGTGAAGATCGAACTGATCGACGATTCGGTTTATTTCACCTACGGCAACTACGAAGCTGCCATCCACACGCTGCTCGAAGGCGCGCTTCTCGCCGTCATCGTCGTCCTTCTGTTCCTCAGGAACTGGCGTGCGACCCTGATCTCGGCGATCGCCCTGCCGCTTTCGGCGATCCCGACCTTCTGGGTCATGGACCTGATGGGCTTCTCGCTGAACCTCGTCAGCTTCCTCGCCCTGACGCTGGCAACCGGTATTCTGGTCGACGACGCGATCGTCGAAATCGAGAACATCGCCCGCCACATCAAGATGGGCAAGACGCCCTATCGGGCGGCGATCGAGGCCGCCGATGAAATCGGCCTCGCCGTCATCGCCACCACCTTCACCATCATCGCCGTCTTCGTGCCGGTCTCCTTCATGCCGGGCATTCCGGGCCAGTACTTCATCCAGTTCGGCCTGACCGTCGCCTTCTCCGTCTTCTTCTCGCTGATGGTGGCGCGCCTCATCACCCCGATGATGGCCGCCTATCTCATGCGCGCCGAAGACGGCATGGAAGACCATCACGACAATGATAGCCTGCTGATGAAGGGTTACACCCGCCTGATACGCGGCACGACCGGGCACAAATATTCGCGATACCTGACGCTGCTTGCGGCGATCGGCTTCCTCGTCGGCTCCGTTTTCCTGCTGATGAAGGTTCCCGGCAGTTTCCTGCCGCCCGAGGACGCCTCGCGTATCGTTCTCTCCGTCGAGCTGCCGCCCAATGCGCGGCTTGACGACACCGAGAAGACGACAAAGTCGATCTACGACAGGGTCAAGGACATCAACGGCGTCGAAAGCGTCTTCGTCCTCGGCGGCGCGTCGCCGAAGGGAGATCTCGAACTGCGCCGCGCCACCATCACGCTCGCGCTTCACAAGCTCGACCAGTCGCTGATCAAGAAGGTGGTCAACGACGTCTTCGGCGCCATTCCCGTCATCGGGCCGATGCTGCCGAAGGTCGAGGTCCATGGCCGCGAACGCCCGCAGTGGGATATTGAAAAGGAAGTCTTCGCCAAGCTGCGCGACATTCCCGACGTCCATATCCTCAAGCTCAACGACCGCGGCGAGCGCGACCTCTCCTTCAACTTCCTGTCCAAGAACGAGAAGGACCTGAACGACGCCGTCGGCATTCTGGAATCGAAGCTCCGCGCCGACCCGCTGCTCGCCAATGTCAGCGCCGACGGCGCCTTGCCCCGTCCGGAACTGCAGGTCTATCCTCGCAAGGATGAGGCTGCCCGCCTCGGCATCACGCCGCAGCAGATCTCCGAGACGATCCGCGTCGCCACCATCGGCGATGTCGATGCGGCACTTGCCAAGATCTCGCTCGACGATCGCCAGATCCCGATCCGCGTCCAGGCAGCGCTCGACATGCGCCGCGATCTTGCCGCCCTCCGGGCGCTGAAGATCCAGACCGCCAGCGGTGGCACCGTTCCGCTCTCGAGCGTCGCCAATATCGACTATTCGGAAGGCGTCAGCTCGATCAAGCGCAACAACCGCAACCGTGTCGTCTCGATCGGCTCCGATCTGCCGCAGGGCGTGGCGCTCGATACGGCTTCGGCCCGTTTCCGCGAGATCGTCAACGCGGCCAATATCCCGGCCACGGTGCACCTCGCCGAAAGCGGCGATACCAAGGTGCAGACCGAGATGCAGCAGAGCTTCGTCAACGCGATGTTGATGGGCCTCCTTCTGGTGCTGACGGTGCTGATCCTGCTGTTCAAGGACGTGATTCAGCCCTTCACCATCCTGTTCTCGCTGCCGCTCGCCATCGGTGGCGTCGCGGCAGGCCTGATCATCACCAGCAACCCGCTGTCCATGCCCGTCATGATCGGCATTCTGATGCTGATGGGCATCGTCACCAAGAACGCCATCCTGCTCGTCGATTTCGCGATCGAGATGCGCCATCAGGGCATGGGCCGCGTCGAGGCCATGGTCGAGGCCGGCCGCAAGCGCGCCCGCCCGATCATCATGACTTCGATCGCCATGTCGGCGGGCATGCTGCCGTCGGCGCTCGGCGTCGGCGAAGGCGGCTCGTTCCGCGCGCCGATGGCAATCGCCGTGATCGGCGGCATCATCGTCTCGACCGTGCTGTCGCTTGTCGTCGTGCCTTCCTTCTTCCTGATTATGGACGATCTCTCCCGCCTGCTCGGCTGGATGTTCGGACGCATGGTCGGCAGGAAGGATGAGGAGGAGCTGCCGCTGTCGCGCGAGGATCTCACCCGCGTGACCCGCGAGAACCGCAGCGATATCGACGCGCTGGACGAGCGCCTGACCGCGATCGAAAAGCCGGAAAGCAAGCGCAAAAGCGCCAACGACACCAACGTGCTTCGCTTGCCGCCGTTCGCAGCTGAGTGAGCAACATCTCGAGAAGCAAAACGGGCCGGGAGCGATATCTCCCGGCCCGTTTCGTTTTACCGCCCTCGCCGCCGTCGGCGAGAGGTGTCTGACCCTCAGAGCCCGCCCTGCTCCCTCAGGAAGCTGACGATTGAGCTGACGCCGTCGCCCCGCTTCATGTCGGAGAACACGAAGGGGCGGCTCGCACGCATCCGCGTCGCATCCCGGTCCATTACTTCTAGATCGGCGCCGACATGCGGCGCCAGGTCCTTCTTATTGATGACGAGCAGATCGGAGCGGGTGATGCCGGGTCCGCCCTTGCGCGGGATTTCCTCGCCCTGGCAGACGGAGATGACATAGATGGTGATATCGGCAAGATCGGGTGAAAAGGTCGCCGCCAGATTGTCGCCGCCGGATTCGATGAAGACGACGTCGAGATCGGGAATCCGCTCGTTGAGCCCGGCGATCGCCTGAAGATTGATCGTCGCATCCTCGCGAATGGCGGTATGCGGGCAGCCGCCCGTCTCCACGCCGACGATGCGGTCGGAAGGCAGGGCCTGCATGCGCACCAGCGCCTCGGCATCCTCGGTCGTATAGATGTCGTTGGTGACGACGGCGACGGAATAGTCGTCGCGCATCGCCTTGCAGAGCTTTTCCGTCAGCGCCGTCTTGCCCGAGCCGACCGGCCCGCCGATGCCGACGCGCAAAGGTCCGTTTCTTGATTTCATGTGTTGCACTCCAATAGGATTCCGATGATAGCGACGCCGGCGGCGCGCGCCACCGTCAAACGACGCAGATGCTGCGATAATCTTTCACGAGCGGAACAGCCGCGTCGCCTGCGTCTCATGCCGCAGGCTGGCGATATCGGCCTGTATGGCGGCCGAACCGAGATCGTCGAGCGTCGAGCCCGCAGCCCGCCGGGCGGTCGCCGCAACCTGTTCCTCGAGGCCGGCCAGGACGGCAACCCCGTCTCTTTGTCCGGCGACGCCGAGGCGGATGCCCGCCGAAACGGCCTGCGAGGCATAGGCATGCAAGAAGACCGCAATCACCTTCTCAAGCCCAATGCCATGCGCGCCCGCAACCGCTCCGACCGCGATCGGATAAGCAGCCTTATCAGGCAACCTGTCGAAAACGTCATCCGGCCAGGCCCGCGCCGCCGCGAGGAAGGCGTCGCCGAGCAGCATGGTTTCCTGATGGCGTTCGCGCGATCCGGCAAGCGCCTCGGCGAGTGCCGCGATTTCGGCAAGGCGCGCGGGATCTGCCTGCTGCCTGTGGCTTTCGGCCAGAAGCACGGCATCGTTCCAGGCCGAACCGTGTTCGATCAGCGTGCCGATCCACGCAGCCAGCGAGACCGCATCGCAGACGAGCCCATCGGCCACCGCCCGCTCCAGCCCGCCCGAATAGGCAAAACTGCCAACCGGAAAGGCCGGCGAAAGCCATGCCGTCAGGCGCAGCAATGCCTGCAGTTCACGATCCCCAGTCATCCGCTTCAGTCGTGCTTGTGACCGTGATGTCCGTGGTCGTGGTCATGGTCATGATCGCAGCCCGGCCCATGCACATGGCCATGGTCATGGCCGTGATCGTGCTTATGCTCATGCCCGTGATCGTGGTGGGCATGTCCGTGATCGTGCGAATGCCCGCCATGGGAATGATAGGCTCCGCGCGCCGGCTGGAAGGGCTCCTCGATATCGAGCACGGTGGCGCCGAGGCCCTGCAGCATGGAACGGATGACATGATCGCGCAGGATGACGATGCGGTCTTCCTCGATCTGGGCTGCCAGATGGCGGTTGCCGAGATGCCAGGCGAGCTCGATGAGATGCGTGCGGTCGCGTCCGCGAATTTCGAAGAGCTTCTCGTCGGCTGCAAGGATCTCGATCAGTTCGCCGTCCTCGCGCACGAGCAGGTCGCCATTGGCGAAAAGCACCGGATCCTTGAGGTCGAGCATGACCATCTCGCCATTCTCCAGATGCAGGAGCTTGCGGCGCAGATGCCGCAGGTCATGCGGCAGCTTGACCTGGGCGGTCGGATGGGAAGAAGGGGTTCCGGCGGGAAGATAGGAGGTGACGCGCTGCATGATATGTCCACTTTGCTGAGACGACGACCATGCAAAATAGCCCTTTCCGATGCAAGCACCAATGGTCGGGCTTGCGGCTTTTATATTCCGTAGGCCTGCATCACGTTGTCGCTCCCCTGCCCCCGGCTCTCGGCGTCGGGACTGTTTTCGGAAAGCCCGTGCCAGGCATGATGCAGCCCTTCCCGCTCGTGGACGACACGGTTGCGCCCGAGCGCCTTGGCGAGATAGAGCGCCCGGTCTGCCGAGGCATAGACCTGCTGCTTGTTGCGCCCGGCGACGAGATCGGCCACGCCGCCGGAAATGGTAATGGCGATATTGTGCCCGTCCGCCAGGATCGGCCCGCCGGCGAGCCTTGCCCGCACGGCCTCTATCCGCTCGAGCCGTGCTTCCAGCGGTTCGCCGGAAACGATGACGCCGAATTCCTCGCCGCCGAGCCGCGCAACGACGGAGAGCTCATCGAAGGCAGAGGTCAGCACCGCCGAGACCGCCGTGATGACGGCGTCGCCGCAGGCGTGGCCGAAACGGTCGTTGATCGCCTTGAAGCGGTCGACATCGAAAATGACGAGTGAAGCATCGCCTTCGATCCTGTCCAGCGCCTCCGTGAAGGCGCGCCGGTTCAAGAGGCCGGAGAGCGTATCGGTGCGGCTCAGCTTTTCGAATTCCGCCCGCGACAGTGTCAGCTCGCGCATCGTAAACCCCGTCGCCAGCGACAGTACGCCGGAAACCGTGCCGCCGACGAGCCATGAAAAGACGGCGCCGAAGCCGATCGCATGCAGAAGGTTCACCGGCAGCAGCCCGAAAAAGCCGAGCGGCGGTATCGTCAGCGCCATGATGGCGCCGGAGAGAATGACGGCAAGAAAGCTCATCTTCAACGCAAAGACATAGACGTTCCTGCGATATTGAAAATTGCCGAAATCGGCCTGCAGCGACATCCAGTTTCTCATGAGAATCGACCTTCCTGCCCGGCGTTTCAAGGCATTGATAAGAGGCCAATTGCTGCGGGTGTCTTAATCGGATCGTTAAAATTCGAACGGTTTTGGACGATTTGACGTGCGGATTTTTTCTAGCAGGGGATGCAAGCACCCGATCCCTGAGCCGGACAGGGCGGGGAGACAGTGAGATAATTGATATTAAAAGGTTTTTCTGGGCTGGACCCCAGGCCTGTTCCAGAATGGCTTACCTGTGGAAAACACAGGTTTCCCCATCGATTTTTACAACCAGATCGGGTGTCCCGTTCACAATTGCGTTTACGTCAGGACTGGCCTGCGACTGCGTCAATTGTAGACATCAATGGATAATCGCAATGATTGTGGGAGCGGATTCCATAAGCCGGTTCGAAGCCCGGCCGAACGCAGTGCTGCGGCAGTCCAGGTGTTGCAGCCGACGAGCGCGTTGAAATATCCCTTGGCCTCAAAAAACCGGTCGATTTCGCCGTAGCCTGCATTCCGGATCAGCGCGATCTCTCCCTCGTTGCGGACGAAACTGTCCAAGATGAAGCTACGCAGCCGCGCCAGTTGATCGCTATCGATATCGAAAGCCATCACGGCCGGCTGCGGCTCGGCGATGTGGCCGGCGAGATCCACGTGCAGCACCGAGCGATCGATCGTCAGCGCCCGCAGCACCGGCAGCGGCTTCAGCTCCGACCAGGTCGGCGTTTCCAGATAGAAGGCGCGGCCGCCCCAGCCGACGACGAGCCATTCCGCATTCGGATGGCCGAGCGGAAAGCCGGGATCGTCGAGGAACGAAAATGCGGCCCGTGTTTCCTCGTCAAGCGGAATGGCAATATCGGTATGAATCGGTCCCGACAGAAGCAGAATCCGCTGCGTCGCCGCCGCGGACGAGGCCTTAACCGGGGCAAACAGCGGCCGGGGAATGATGGTTCCGGCCGTCGCCAGAGCGACGAGCAGCGCTACGATCCGCAACAGCCAGCGTATGCCTGTTTTCATCGGAGACGTCCGGCCCCGCACGGATGATCGGCCTAGAACAGGAAATAGCGCTGCGCCATCGGCAGCACCGTCGCCGGCTCGCAGGTCAGCAACTCGCCATTCGCCCTGACTTCATAGGTCTCCGGATAGACTTCGATCTCCGGCGTCAGGTCGTTATGAACCATCGATGCCTTGGAAATGCCGCCGCGCGTGTTCTTCACCGCCACCAGTTCCTTGGCGACGCCGAGCCGGCCCTTCAGGCCGGCATCAAGCGAGACTTGGCTGACGAAGGTGACGGAGGAATTGGTGAGGCTCTTGCCGTAGGAGGCAAACATCGGCCGGTAGTGCACCGGCTGCGGCGTCGGGATCGAGGCATTCGGATCGCCCATGGGTGCAGCCGCGATCGAGCCGCCGAGCAGCACCATGTCGGGTTTCACGCCAAAGAAAGCCGGATTCCAGAGCACGAGGTCGGCGCGCTTGCCGATCTCGACCGAGCCGATCTCATGGCTGAGACCATGGGCGATCGCCGGATTGATCGTGTATTTGGCGATGTAGCGGCGAACACGGAAATTGTCGTTGTCGCCCTTCTCCTCCTTCAGCCGGCCGCGCTGGCGCTTCATCTTGTCAGCCGTCTGCCAGGTGCGGATCGCCACCTCGCCGACGCGGCCCATGGCCTGGCTGTCGGAAGAGATGATCGAGAAGGCGCCGATGTCGTGCAATATGTCTTCGGCGGCGATCGTTTCCTTGCGGATGCGGCTTTCGGCAAAGGCGATATCCTCGGGGATCGACGGCGAAAGATGGTGGCAGACCATCAGCATGTCGAGATGCTCGGCAATCGTATTGACCGTATAGGGCCGCGTCGGATTGGTCGACGACGGGATGACGTTCGGCTGGCCGCAGATCTTGATGATATCAGGCGCGTGCCCGCCGCCGGCACCCTCGGTATGGAAGGCATGGATGGTGCGGCCCTTGATGGCGCCGATCGTATCCTCGACGAAGCCGCTTTCGTTCAGCGTATCGGTGTGGATCATCACCTGCACGTCATAGTCGTCGGCGACCGACAGGCAGCAGTCGATCGCGCCCGGCGTCGTGCCCCAGTCCTCATGCAGCTTGAGAGACGTCGCGCCGGCCAGCACCATTTCGGTCAAAGCCCCCGGCAGCGAGGCATTGCCCTTGCCGGCAAAAGCGAGGTTCATCGGGAAAGCGTCGGCCGCTTCGATCATGCGCGCAATATGCCAGGGACCGGGCGTGCAGGTGGTGGCAAGCGTGCCGTGCGCCGGTCCCGTGCCGCCGCCGAGCATGCAGGTCATGCCCGACATCAGCGCTTCCTCGATCTGCTGCGGCGCGATGAAGTGGATATGGCTGTCCATGCCGCCGGCGGTGACGATCTTGCCCTCGCCGGCGATCGCCTCCGTGCCCGGGCCGACGATGATGTTGACGCCGGGCTGCATATCGGGATTGCCGGCCTTGCCGATCGCAGCGATGCGCCCGTTCTTGAGGCCGATATCGGCCTTGTAGATGCCCGTGTGATCGACGATCACCGCATTGGTGATGACGGTGTCGACCGCGCCGTCCGCCCGCGTCACCTGGCTCTGGCCCATGCCGTCGCGGATCACCTTACCACCGCCGAACTTCACCTCCTCGCCATAGGTGGTGAAATCCTTCTCGATCTCGATGAAGAGCTCCGTATCGGCAAGGCGCACCTTGTCGCCGGTGGTCGGTCCGAACATGCCGGCATAGGCGGCGCGCGAGATCTTATAGGGCATCCATCAGGCTCCGTAGGAGGAAGAGACAAGAGCATGATGCCGAAAAGTGTGAGCGGTTTTCGGACGACATCATGCTCTAACTCTTTAATTTAGAACAGGATTCAGATTTTAGGCCAACCGGGCCTAAAATCATCCTGTTCTAGCATTTTTCCGCCGAGCCGCCTGAGGCGGCCAGCGGCAATATAATTATCGACAAGCTGCCGTTCGGCGGCAAAGGGGTGCCATTCCCAGCCGGCGTGACCGAAGCCTGCCAGCGCCACCTCGGCCTCGGCATATTTGCCCAGCACCTCGGCGATGACGATCATGCCGCTGCTCGGCACGACATAGGGCGCGGGCGCAAAGGCCGAAAGCGAGGCATCGACGGCCTCGTGGACCGACTTGCCGATCACCACATGCCTCTTGCCGGTCTCGGCGCAGAAGGCGCTGAACGCCTCCGTATAATCATCGCAGAAATCGTCGAGTTCCGGATGCGCGACGGCAAGCGGCGCCCGCATCCCGACGAATTTTTCCGGATCACGCACGCTCCAGATTTCGCCGGCCGAGACGATGCCGGGATGAGCGCGCCACTCCGGCGAACCGAGCATCGCCTTTGCCGGCCGTCCGGTATTGCAGACCGCGACGGCATCCGTCCTGCTGCCGCCGGAACCATAGGAGCGGCAATCATTGAAGCGGATGACGAAATCGGCGGCATCGATGATGCCTGCCTCTCCCTCTCCAACCTCGCCGTTGCCGACGATCACGATCTTCCTGATCACCTTAGTTGCCCATCGTTTCTTCGAGCTCTTTCAGCTCTTTGGTGCGCTTGTCCGTCTCTTCCGCCAGGCATCCGGCAACCAGCATAGGCTCCATCGTGCCGCCGCGGGCCTGAAAGCCGAAGGCGTCGCATTGGGCGTCGCGATAGTCGATCCAGGCACGCTGCGCTTTCACCAGCGCCTTTTCCGCGCCCTTCATGTCGCCGTCGAGATCCTTGTCGATCGCCACCATGGCGGCGCGGGTCTTCTTGTATTGCTCGTTCAGCGCCTTGTCGGCAGCATCGTGACGCGCCACCTCGCAAGCGGTCATGTCCGATTGCGTCTTGGGGTTCTGGCAATCGATATCCTGAGCGGAGACGTGACCTGCCGTCAGCAGCATCGCCGCCCCGATGAGGAGGATATTCAAACGCATGAATCTCTCTCCTTGTTCTAAAGCTTGCCCATCACCAGCTGGCGAAAGCCGTAGACCTCGCGCTTGCCGGAAAGCGGGATCAGCGTCACCGAGCGCGTCTGCCCCGGCTCGAAACGCACGGCCGTTCCCGAGGGAATATCGAGCCGCTTGCCGTGCGCGGCCGCGCGGTCGAAGGAGAGGCCGGCATTGGTCTCGGCGAAATGATAGTGGCTGCCGACCTGCACCGGCCGGTCGCCCGTATTGGAAACCTCCAGCGTCACCGTCGGCGCGCCGGCATTGAGTTCGATGTCGCCGCTTGCGGCAATGATTTCGCCCGGAATCATCTCGTTCTCCTCAAGCTGCCCTGGGCGCGCAGCCCTCGGCCTTCAGCACGCGTTTCGTCGACGCCGGATGTTTGGCGAGCATGGCCGCTGGCCGGATGGGCCTCGCGACGAGATTGCCGCCGCAATTCGGGCAGGCGCCCTTCAGCACATCGTCCGCGCAATCGGCGCAGAAGGTGCATTCATAGGTGCAGATCCGCGCCTCCATGCTCTCCGGCGGCAAATCCTTGTCGCAGCACTCGCAGTTGGGTCTGAGTTCCAGCATTTCCTCACCTGATCGGTTCGTGCACGGTGACGAGCTTGGTGCCATCGGGGAATGTCGCCTCGACCTGCACGTCGTGGATCATCTCGGCAATGCCTTCCATCACCTGATCGCGGCTGATCACATGGGCGCCGGCTTCCATCAGTTCGGCGACCGGACGGCCATCGCGGGCGCCTTCGACGACGAAGTCGCTGATCAGCGCGATCGCCTCGGGATAGTTCAGCTTGACGCCGCGCTCGAGCCGCTGCCGCGCCACCATCGCCGCCATTGAAATCAGCAGCTTGTCTTTTTCTCTCGGAGTGAGGTTCATTGCTTGCCCATCTGCTTCGCTTTAGAGATTCCAGACTTTCGGCACAGGCGCACCATTGCGCAAGGCGGAAATGACGGGGATCAGGATTTTTCTCAGCGTGAAGCCCTCGGCCGCCGCAAGGCGAACGACCAGCTTGTCGCTCCAGGCGCTTGCGCCGCCCATCGATCCTTCAAGGAGAGGCCTGACCCTGCCGAGATAGGCTTCCGCCAGCGGCCCGGCATAAAGCAGCGTCGCAAAGGCCACCTGCCCGCCGAGCACGGCCTGGCGCGCCGAGAGCGCCGCAACACCCTCGGAAAGCCTGAGTTCCTCGGCATGGATCAGCCGGCCCGAGCGGCGGATGCGCCAGCGGTCGCGGAAGAGACCCGTGTCCACCGTCTCGCCCATCGCCTTGCGGCCGAGCAGCACGGCTTCGACGGCCAGGAATTCGGCGCTCTCGTCGAGATCGACATCGAGCCGGCGGAAGAGTGCTGCCCGGTCGAATAGGATCGTTTCCTGCGGCAGCCAGTCGACGCGCGCCCCTGCCCCCGCTTCGATGCGGGTCGTCACCTCGGCGACGCCGGCCGAGGCCTTGTAGATCTTTTCACAAGCCTGGGTGGTGACGTCGATCTTCGTGCCGGCGCCGGCAACGACGCTCCAGTCCATCCGGTCGCCGCCGGTCAGCCCCCCGGCGGTGTTGATGATGACGGCTTCCATCGAGGCATCGAACGTATCCGGCAGACGGATCTTCGCCGCCCCCTCTTGATAGAGCTCACGGATGCGCGTACGGCCGTCGAGCAGTTTTGCTGCCAGATGCCCGCGTCCTTCCGCTCTTTGCGGTCGCGTGGCTGTCGCCACAATCGTCATATCGTCCCTTTCAGTCGCTCCGCCGCTTCCATTCAATCGCGCAGATGACGGAAAGGAAGCAATTCCCATGCCGCCTGCGAAGACCGCCAGCCGGCGCGGGAGAGCTGCAAAGCATTGCGCCGCCTGCCGTAAAAAGCGGCAGCTGCCGGTCAGACGGTCAGATGACGGCGGGCCTCCGGCGTATCCAGCGTCTCGGCCAGTCCTTCATGCACGATCTCGCCGCGATCCATGATGTAGACATAGTCGGCAAGTTCCCGGCAGAAATCGAGATATTGCTCGACGAGCAGGATCGCCATGCCCGTGGAGTCGCGCAGGTAACGGATCGCCCGGCCGATATCCTTGATGATCGACGGCTGAATGCCTTCGGTCGGCTCGTCGAGCACCAGTATCCTCGGCCGCGTCACCATCGCCCGGCCGATCGCCAGCTGCTGCTGCTGCCCGCCGGAAAGATCGCCGCCGCGCCGCGACAGCATCGACTTCAGCACCGGGAAGAGGCTGAAGATGTCGTCGGGTATGTTGCGGTCGCGGCGGCCGAGCGGCGCAAAACCGGTTTCGAGATTTTCCTTGACCGTCAGCAGCGGGAAAATCTCGCGCCCCTGCGGCACGTAGCCGATGCCCTGCTTGGCACGAGCAAAGGGCGGCAGGCCGTTGAGCTTGGTGTCGTTGAAGGTGACGGTGCCGGCCGATAGCGGGTGCTGGCCGGTGACCGCGCGCAGCAGCGAACTCTTGCCGACGCCGTTGCGCCCCAGCACGCAAGTAATCTTGCCCATCTCCGCCTTGATGGAGATACCGCGCAGCGCCTGGGCGGCGCCATAATGCAGGTTTGCGTTTTCGACTGTCAGCATCCGTTCACCCGTTTCCCATCAGTTCATCAGGCTGCGCCTCAGCATCTGCAGGGCGTATTCCTGTTGCGTCGTTTTTTCGCCGCCAGCGGCGGCCACATCCTCGGCAATGGCGATCAGTTGCTGGCGCTCGTGCATGTCGAGCGCCTTGATCCAGAGATCGCGGAACCGGCGGATCGGATCTTCGGGACTGGTGACGTTCTTGGACGTCCACTCACCGAAAACCAGCACCTCCTCCATGTCTTCAGGCGGGATGATGCCTCTCATGCGGTTGCGGATGACGTCTTTCGCCGCATCCAGATACATCGGCTTTTCCTGGGCGAGGCAGAAGAAGAACGCGACCGCCGCAATCGCCGGATCGGCAATCGAAGCCATCGGCGCTGCCTCCGCCTGCTTGCGAAGCTTTCCGCGCTTATAGGCGCCCCTCATGCGCTCGACGGAATCGATGATCTCGCTTCCCGCCTCACGCATCATTTTCAAACGCCAATACCAGACGGCCGCGCCGCTGATCGCCACCACCAGAATGCCGAGAAAAGCCATGATGAAACCCCACAATAAAACCCGCCCGTTTTAGAGCGTCTTCTCTTGTCAGGTTCAAGCCTGGAAGTTGCATTCTTCACCGCCCCAAATAGTTCTCGATCACCTTCGGATCGGAACTGACGAAATCGATCGATCCTTCCGCCAGCACCGAGCCCTCCGCAAGGCACGTCACCTTGACGCCGAGGTCGCGGATGAAGCCCATATCGTGCTCGACGACCACGACCGAGCGGGTCTTGGCGATGTCCTTGAGCAGGATTGCCGTCTCCGCCGTCTCCGCGTCCGTCATGCCGGCCACCGGCTCGTCGACGAGCAGCAGCTTCGGCTCCTGCGCGAGCAGCATGCCGATCTCCAGCCACTGCTTCTGCCCATGCGAGAGGTTGGCGGCCAGTTCGTCGCGCCGGTGCGTCAGCCGCACCGTTTCGAGGATTTCCTCGATGCGTGCCTTGTCCTCGCCCGAAAGCCGGTAGAACAGCGTCGAAAACACCGAGCGGCGGCGGTTCAGCGCCAGTTCGAGATTGTCCCAGACCGTATGGCCTTCAAAGACCGTCGGCTTCTGGAATTTGCGGCCGATGCCGAGCTGGGCGATATCGGCTTCGTCCTTCTTGGTGAGGTCGATGGTGCCGTTGAAGAACACCTCGCCCTCGTCAGGCCTAGTCTTGCCGGTGATGATATCCATCATCGTCGTCTTGCCGGCGCCGTTCGGGCCGATGATGGCGCGAAGCTCGCCCGGTTCGATGACGATCGAGAGTGAATTCAGCGCCTTGAAGCCATCGAAGGAAACGGAGACGCCGCTGAGATAAAGCACGCTGGTGGGTTTGACGTCGGGGATCATGGCCTTCACTCCGCTGCCTGAATTTTCGGCTCGACGCCTTCTTCCCGCGCCGGCGGCGGCGCACGTTCGGACACGATCTTCCGCTTGCCGAGATAGTGCGAAATCGTGCCGACGACGCCCTTCGGCAGGAACAGCGTCACGGCGACGAAGAGACCGCCGAGAGCAAACAACCAGAACTCCGGGAACAGGCCAGTGAAGATCGTCTTGCCGCCATTGACGAGGATCGCGCCGATGATCGGCCCGATCAGCGTTCCCCGCCCGCCGACGGCCGTCCAGATGACGACTTCGATGGAATTGGCCGGTGCGAATTCGCCGGGATTGATGATGCCGACCTGCGGCACGTAGAGCGCGCCTGCTATGCCCGCCATCATCGCCGAGACGACGAAGGTGAAGAGCTTGAAATGCTCGACGCGGTAGCCGAGGAAGCGCGTGCGGCTTTCAGCATCGCGCACGCCGACCAGCACCTTGCCGAACTTCGAGCGCACGATCGCCGAGGCGATCGTAAGCGACAGCGCCAGGAAGATCGCGGTCGCGGCAAAGAGGCTGGCGCGCGTGCCGTCGGCTTGGATGTTGAAGCCGAGGATATCCTTGAAGTCGGTCATGCCGTTATTGCCGCCGAAGCCCATGTCGTTGCGGAAGAAGGCCAGCAGCAGCGCATAGGTCATCGCCTGGGTGATGATCGAGAGGTAGACGCCGTTGACGCGCGAGCGAAAGGCGAACCAGCCGAAAACGAAGGCGAGCAGGCCGGGCACGGCGAGCACCATCAGCGCCGCAAACCAGAACTGGTCGAAGCCGTACCAGAACCAGGGCAGTTCCTTCCAGTTCAGGAACACCATGAAATCGGGCAGGACGGGATCGCCGTAGACGCCGCGCGAGCCGATCTGGCGCATCAGATACATGCCCATCGCATAACCACCGAGCGCGAAGAAGGCGCCGTGGCCGAGCGAGAGGATGCCGCAGAAACCCCAGACGAGATCGAGCGCCAGCGCCAGCAGCGCATAGGTCAGATACTTGCCGAACAGCGCCATGATATAGGTCGGGATGTGCAGCGGATGGCTCGGGCCGGTCGCGAGGTTCAAGACGGGCACCAGAATGGCGACCGCCAACAGCAGCGCGACGGCGACAGAGATCCTGCGATCGAGAGACCGGAGAAGGAAGGCCGTTATCATGCTTCCACCGCCCTTCCTTTGAGTGCGAAGAGCCCGCGCGGACGCTTCTGGATGAAGAGAATGATGAGGACGAGCACCAGGATCTTGCCGAGCACGGCGCCGGCGAAGGGCTCGAGGAACTTGTTGACGACGCCGAGCGACAGCGCGCCGACCAACGTGCCCCAGAGATTGCCGACACCGCCGAAGACGACGACCATGAAGCTGTCGATGATGTAATTCTGCCCGAGGTTCGGCGAGACGTTGTCGATCTGCGAGAGCGCCACGCCGGCCATGCCGGCGATGCCGGAGCCGAGCGCGAAGGTGAAGGCATCGACCCAGCCGGTGCGGATGCCCATCGACGAGGCCATGCGCCGGTTCTGCGTCACCGCCCGCATCTGCAGGCCGAAGGCGGAGCGCTTGAGCAGCATCAGGAGCGTCACGAATACCACCATCGAGAAGACGATGATCCAGAGCCGGTTCCAGGTAATGACGAGCCCGCCGAAATCGAAGGCGCCGGACATCCAGCTCGGATTGCGGACCTCGCGGTTGGTCGGGCCGAAATAGCTGCGGATCGCCTGCTGCAGGATCAGCGACACGCCCCAGGTGGCGAGCAGCGTCTCCAGCGGCCGGCCATAGAGATAGCGGATCACCGAACGTTCGATCACGAGGCCGACGAGGCCGGTGAAGAGGAAGGCGGCCGGCACCGCGAAGGCCAGCGAATAATCGGCAAACGAGGGAAAGGCCGAGGCGATCGTTTCCTGCACCACATAGGTCGTATAGGCGCCGATCATCACCATCTCGCCATGCGCCATGTTGATGACGCCCATGACGCCGAAGGTGATGGCAAGGCCGATGGCCGCAAGCAGCAGCACCGAGCCAAGCGACAGACCGTACCAGACGTTCTGCACGACATCCCAAAGCGCCAGATCGCGGTTGATCGAGTCGATCTCCGCCTGGATCGCCGGCTTCAGGTCGTCGGGCGCGGTCGCCATCGCTGTCGACAGGATCGTCAGCGCATCGCGGCCGCCGCGCGCGGCGATCGTATCAATCGCCGCCTTCTTCTCCTCGATGCCGGCGTCGCTCTTCAGCACCATCACGGCGCGCGCCGCTTCCATCGTGTTTTTGATCTCGCCGTCCTTCTCGCTCGAAAGAGCCGAATTCAGGAGATCGAGATTGGCGGGATCGGCATCCTTGAGCATGCCCTCGGCGGCTGCGAGCCGCGCGGCGCGATCCGGGCTCAGCAGCGTCAGCTGGCTCATCATGGTCGTGATCGTGGTGCGCAGCGCATTGTTGATCTTGACCTTCGACATCATGTCGGGGTCGATGTCGGCGACCGCCTCGCCGGTGATCGGATCGGAATAAGTCGGCTCGTCCTCCGTGCCGCCCTGCACGAGAACGGGACCGCCTTCCGAATTGACGTAGAGCTGGCCGTCGCTCAAGCGCTGCAGGATCTGGCTGACATGCGAATCCCCGGAAGCGACGAGCGCCCGGATGGCCGCGTCACGCTCGGGAAAGCCGCCGACGCCGAGCGCATCGACAAGGGCGTGCACATCGTCCTCAGCGCGAAGGCCGGCCGCCGGGAGCGTCAGGCCCGAAAGCAGCAGGCAAAATGTCAGAAGAAAAATCTTGATGGCGCGAAACATCGGCTCTCTCGCCTTGATTGTCGCCGGCCTGCAGGCGCAGCGGTAAGGACGGAGCTTCCGCCCGGATCCGATCCGGACGGAAGTCTTCAGGCTGTCAACGGATCGGGGTTTTCCTCAGGAGCCCTTGCCGCCGCACTTGCCGGTCGCAACGTTGAAGTTGCCGCAGTTGAGGGGCTTGCGCCAATCGGAGATCAGGTCCTTGGAGTCGGGCAGGTAATCCGACCATTCGTCACCGACGACGGCCGGCGTCTGCTGGACGATTTCGAACTGGCCGTCGGCCTGGATTTCACCGATCAGCACCGGCTTGGTGATGTGGTGGTTCGGCATGACGGTGGCATAGCCGCCGGAAAGGTTCGGAACGGTGACGCCGATGATGTTGTCGAGAACGGCATCCGTATCGGTGGTGCCGGCGGCCTGAACGGCCTTCACCCAGGCGTTGAAGCCGATATAGGCGGCTTCCATCGGGTCGTTGGTCACGCGCTTGTCGTTCTTGGTGAACGCATGCCATTCCTTGATGAACTTCTTGTTGGCCGGGCTTTCCACGGACTCGAAGTAGTTCCAGGCGGCGAGATGGCCGACGAGCGGCTTGGTGTCGAGACCGGCAAGCTCTTCTTCGCCAACCGAGAAGGCCACGACCGGAATGTCGGTTGCCTTGATGCCCTGGTTGCCGAGTTCCTTGTAGAAAGGCACGTTGGCGTCACCATTGATCGTCGAGACGACGGCGGTCTTCTTGCCGGCAGAACCGAATTCCTTGATCTTGGCGACCTCTGTCTGCCAGTCGGAGAAGCCGAAGGGCGTGTAGTTGACGAGGATGTCTTCCTTCGGAATGCCCTTGGATTCGAGATAGGCTTCGAGGATCTTGTTGGTCGTGCGGGGATAGACGTAGTCGGTGCCTTCGAGCACGAAGCGCTTCACGCCTTCGGTGTTCATCAGGTAGTCGACGGCCGGGATCGCCTGCTGGTTCGGTGCGGCACCCGTGTAGAAGATGTTGCGCGAGGATTCTTCGCCCTCATACTGCACCGGATAGAAGAGCAGCGAGTTCAGCTCTTCGAAAACAGGCAGGACGGACTTGCGCGAGGACGACGTCCAGCAGCCGAAGACGGCGGCGACTTTGTCCTTTTCGATCAGCTCGCGCGCCTTTTCGGCAAAGAGCGGCCAGTCGGAAGCCGGATCGACGACGACGGCCTCGAGCTTCTTGCCGAGAAGGCCGCCCTTCTTGTTCTGCTCGTCGATGAGCATCAGCATGGCGTCTTTCAGCGTGGTTTCGGAAATCGCCATCGTGCCGGATAGCGAATGCAGCACGCCGACCTTGATGGTGTCATCGGCAGCGACCGCGCCATGGAAGGCGGCCGAGGCAGCCATGACGGCGCCGAGCGCGGCACCTGTAATAGTAGTTCTGAGATTCATCTGATTGAACTCCCCTCTTTTGTTCCGCAACAGGCCGGAAACGGAAATCAACTGTTGCCGAGGGGACTATCGGGTGCTGCAGCGCGAAAACACATACGCAAAATGACGTAGGCGCAGGGGGTAAACGGGCAGGCCGAAAAGCAAAGGGCATCCCGCGGCCGGGATGCCCTTCCAGCTATGACACGGAAATCAGTCGCCGATCGTCAAAGTGACCGATGTCGGACCATAGGAGAGGCTCGCCCTGTGGCCGGAAATTGTGAACTTGCCGAAGCTGCCGGTGACGTTGCCTGCCTTCAGGATTTCGATCGTGGTTCCGGACGCCGGGGTGAAGCCGTTGGCAAGCGCCACGTCAAGATTGCCCGCGAGCTCCGCCTTGCCCTTGACGACAAGGGTGCCGGCGCCGTCCGCGCCGAGCGTCAGCTTCGCCACGCCATTGGAGGCCTGCTGATAATCACCACCCACGGTCAGCGGCTTGTCGGCGGCCACGACCAGCGAACCGCCATTGACCGTCAGTCCGCCGGTGCCGAAGGCCGAAGACGAGCCGGCGACCAGCACGCCTGCTTCCAGGACGGTGCCGCCGGCATAGCTGTTGGCGCCTGACAGGCCGAGGATACCGCTGCCGCTCTTTACAAGTCTGCCCTTGCCGCCGATGTCGTTGCGCCAGGTGTCGATCGCATTGAAACCGCCCTTCTCCGCATCCATCGTCACGGTCACATCCTGGTCGAAAGCGCCGTAGCCGTCGGCTGCGGCAAACAGATTGAGGCGGCCGTAACCTTCGGCGTCGTCGATGAGCGGATAGCCTGAGGCGATCGCCGTCGTGCCGAGCACCGCACGGCGCTGTTCGCCGTCGAGATAGGGCAGACGGGTTTCGAGAAGCGCTTCGGCGCCCTGCGGCACGCGGGCCGGCTGGTCGGTCGCATGGATCGTCGGCAGGCCGTAGCTCAGGCGCTGCAGCACGTAAGCGCGGTTGGCCTCATGATCGGCGAAACGGTCTGCGGCAAGCGGCGCCGCATGAGCGGCGACTTGAAGCGCACCCGCATCGGCAACGCCGGACTTTGCGATCAGCCACGACTGCGCCTGGGCGTAAGCATCGCTCTTCAGCGCGGCATTATCGGCCTTGTTCAGGTTGTAGACGACGGTGGCGGTGCCGAGCATGCGGCCGCCCATCACGTCGAGCGGCGAATGCATGCCGGCGAGGATACGATCCTCACCCAGTTCGCTGGCGCGCGTGATCATTTCCTGGAAGCGCTGCGGCACGAGATAGGCCATGGCGAGCGCATCGCGCCAGGCTTCCGCCGTATGTCCGCTCGGGAAGCCGCCATCCTCGACCGGCTTGCCGCTCTTGGCGGGCTCGAGCGTCGGGACAACCGACACGTCCCGGCTCCAGCGATACGGACGGCCATATTTGAAATAGCGCTTGGCAGGCTCCGTCGAGCCGTCACCGCTTGCGGCGTTGATGAAGTCGATGGCCAGGCCCATATCGGGATTGGCATCGGTCTTGTTTTCCGTGTCCGGCTTGCTGCCGGCGCCGCGATTGTTGCCCTTGTCGTCATATTTGACCGTCGTCGCATCGGCCGCCACCTCGGTGATCGTGGTGGTCTGCTTGGAACCGGCCTTCCAGGCATCCGTCAGAGGGCCGAGGCCGTCGACAATGCTGGCATTCTTGCCGCGCCGGTCGTCGAGATAGGCGGCAACGGCCTGCTCGGGCGTCCGCGCCTTGGTCACCTTGACGGAATAGGCGATGTTCGCGTCATGGACGAGCTTGTTGACGATCTGGCCGTCGGTCTTGCTGAAGGGAATGCCGTCCCAATCCGTTTTGGCGACCGCCGGGCAATTGTCCTTGGCAGGCGCCTCGACGCCGGCATCGACGAAAGGCGTGCGCGGCGTCCAGACTTCCAGGAAGCCGGAGAGAAGATGAACGGCGGCATTGGTGTCGACAGTCGAGAAGCAGGCGTCACCGCGCTTGTTGGTATTTCCGGTCTCGGCGTAAGGCGCCTTTGCCGCCGTGGCCTGATCGGCGGCAGCAAGCGACGGGACGATCGAAACCAGGCAGACGAGAGCGGTGCTCAAACGGAAAAGGCTTAAAACAGACATGGGTGCACCCGAAATGGTTGAACGAACGGCGGGAGGGTTAGAGCGCTTATGTGACAGAGCCGTTTCAAAAATATTACTGTTCTGCGAATCTGCCAATGCTCCGCCTCTTGCCTTTCCCGTCCATCCCGCCAAAACTGCCGCGGAGAAGATGAGCCCAACGAGAGTGCCGGAAAGAGGGCATGACAGCGCGCCAACGCATCATTCCGGTGAGACGCGAATATAATCGCTGGGTCGCCAACCAAACGCTTGAAGATTATGCGTTGCGCTTCACCGCAAAGAGCGCCCGGCATTTCTCCTCCGAGCGCATTTCGCAGACGGCCATCGGCGCGATCTCCTTCCTGGCGCTCGAAGCAATCGGCGGCGCGATCACCCTCTCCTACGGCACCACCAACGCCTTCTATGCCATCATCGTCGCCTCGCTCGCCATGCTGGCGATCGGCCTGCCGATCAGCCGATACGCCATCCGCCACGGCGTCGATATCGATCTTCTGACGCGCGGCGCCGGTTTCGGCTATGTCGGCTCCACCATCACCTCGCTGATCTATGCGAGCTTCACCTTCATGCTGTTTGCGATCGAAGCATCGATCATGTCCGGCGCGCTGGAGCTCACGCTCGGCATTCCGCTGTGGATCGGCTATATCATCAGCGCCGTCATGGTGATCCCGCTGGTGACGCATGGCGTGCGGCTGATCAGCAAGTTCCAGCTGATCACCCAGCCCTTCTGGATCGTGCTGAACATCCTGCCCTTCATCTTCATCGCCTTCATGGACTGGGAGAAGTTCGATCTCTGGCGCGCCTTTTCCGGCATCCGCCACGCCTCAGGCCCGCCCGGCACCATCGCCGATTTCGATCTGGTGGAGTTCGGCGCCGCTTCTGCCGTCATCCTGGCGCTGATGTCGCAGATCGGCGAGCAGGCCGATTTCCTGCGCTTCCTGCCGCCGGTGCCGCAGCGCAAATGGCGCCATCGCCTGGCCGTCTTCCTTGCCGGACCCGGCTGGGTCATCATCGGCGCGCCGAAGCTGCTTGCCGGCTCCTTCCTCGTCGTGCTGACCTTCACCTCCGGCGTGCCCCTCGACCGCGCCGCCGATCCCGCGCAGATGTATCTGACCGCCTTCGGCTACATGGTCCCCTGGCACAATGCCGCGCTGCTGCTGATGGCGGCCTTCGTCGTCGTCTCGCAGCTCAAGATCAACGTGATGAACGCCTATGCGGGCTCTCTCGCCTGGTCGAACTTCTTCTCGCGGCTGACCCACAGCCATCCCGGCCGCGTCATCTGGCTGGTCTTCAATGTGGCGATCGCCCTGTTGCTGATGGAACTCGGCATTTACCGGCTGCTGGAGGAGACGCTCGGCATCTTCTCGATCATCGCCATGGCCTGGCTGTGCACGATCTCCGCCGATCTCTTCATCAACAAGCCGCTGGGCCTCGCCCCTCCCGGCATCGAGTTCAAGCGCGCCCATCTCTACGACATCAACCCGGTCGGCCTCGGCGCCATGACGCTGTCGGCGACGGTATCGCTGATCGCCCATTTCGGCGCCTTCGGCGAGACGGCCGCTTCGCTCGCTCCCTATATCACCCTCGCCATCGCCTTCATCGCCACACCGGCCCTCGCTTGGGCAACGAAGGGCAAGTTCTACCTCGCCCGCAAACCGCGCCAGAGCTGGAAAAACCTGACGAGCATCACCTGCTCCGTCTGCGAACACCCTTTCGAGCCGGAGGACATGGCCTGGTGCCCCGCCTATGCCGCGCCGATCTGCTCGCTCTGCTGCTCGCTCGACAGCCGCTGCCACGACATGTGCAAGCCGGCCGCCCGTTTCAACGCGCAGGTCGGCACCGTCGCCAGGACGCTGCTGCCGGAAAGCATTCTGGGCAAGCTGACGACGCGCCTCGGCCGCTATGGCATCGCCGTCGCGCTGGCGCTGACCGCGATCGGCGCAATCCTGGCGATGATCGCCCATCAGGTCGCCTCCGCCTCGCCCGAGACGGCCGAAGTGGTCAACCGCACCATCCTGATCGTCTTCTTCGTCTTCTCGGTGATTTCAGGCGTCGTCTGCTGGTTCTACGTGCTCGCCCATGACAGCCGCGTCGTCGCCGAGGAGGAATCCTCGCGCCAGAACACGCTGCTGCTCAAGGAAATCGCCGCGCACAAGAAGACCGACGCCGCCCTGCAGAATGCCAAGGAAACGGCCGAAGCTGCCAATCGCGCCAAGAGCCGCTATGTCGTCGGCCTCAGCCATGAGCTGCGCACGCCTTTGAATGCCGTGCTCGGCTATGCCCAGATCCTCGAACGCGACGAGACGATCCCGGCGCCGCGCCATTCCTCGATCAAGGTCATCCGCCGCAGCGCCGAACATCTCTCCGGCCTGATCGACGGCCTTCTCGATATTTCCAAGATCGAGGCTGGCCGCCTGCAGGTCTATTCCAACGAGATCAACATCCAGGATTTCCTCGACCAGATCGTCGAGATGTTCCGCCCGCAGGCGCAGGCAAAGGGGCTTGCCTTCCTGCATGAGCGCTCGCCCGCCTTGCCGCAATTCGTCCGCACCGATGAAAAGCGCCTGCGCCAGATCCTCGTCAACCTGCTCTCCAATGCCATCAAGTTCACCGACGAGGGCAGCGTCACCTTCGAGATCGCCTATCGCAGCCAGGTTGCGACCTTCACCGTCACCGACACCGGCCGCGGCATCGCCGAGAAGGATCTGACCCGCATCTACGAACCCTTCCAGCGCGGCGAGGCCGACAGCGTGCGGCCGATGCCCGGCCTCGGTCTCGGCCTCACCATCACCCGGCTCCTGACCAACACGCTCGGCGGCGAAATTGCGGTTTCGAGCGTCAAGGACGAAGGCTCGACCTTCCGCGTGCGGCTGATGCTTTCCGCCGTCATGCGCGCCGCAGCACCGCCGCAGGAAAAGCGCATCGCCGGCTATGACGGTCCGCGCCGCACGATCGTCGTCGTCGACGACAACGAGGATCACCGCGAGATGATGCGCGAAATCCTGGCGCCGCTCGATTTCATCGTGCTGACGGCGGCAGGCGGTGCGGAGTGCCTGACGCTGATCGACGGCATCATGCCCGACCTCTTCCTCGTCGATATATTGATGCCCGGCATGAGCGGCTGGCAGCTCGTCTCGCGCCTGCGCGAAGCCGGCCAGACGGCGCCGGTGCTGATGCTTTCGGCCAATATCGGCGATGCGGCAGTTCTGAGCGACAGCGACGACAGCCACAATGATGCGATCGGCAAACCCGTCGACATCCGCCAGCTGCGCGACAAGTTCGCTTTGCATCTCGGCCTGAAATGGATCTACGCCGATGCGGCGCCGGCCATCGTGGAAAAGACCGAGGCGCCGATGCTGAGCCCGGGTGCCGCCCATGTGCAGGAACTGCTGCGGCTCGGCGAGATCGGTTACATCAGAGGCATTGAAGCGAAGCTTTCCGACCTTGCCAAGGTGGAGGCAAATCGGCCATTCACGGAGGCTCTTCGACCCTATGTGGCCGCCTTCGATCTGACCGGCTTCATGAACTTCCTGCACGACTTCGACGAAAAGGTGGAATCCATTGGCTGAGCCGGCCCTCCCTCGCGACATCGTTCTTCTCGTCGACGACTCGCCGGAGGCGCTGGGCTTCCTGACCGACGCGCTCGAACAGTCCGGCTTTTCCGTGCTGATCGCGACGTCGGGCACGGCGGCACTTGGCATCGTCGAGCGCATCACGCCCGATCTCATCCTGCTCGACGCGGTCATGCCCACCATGGACGGCTTCGAGACCTGCCGCCGGCTGAAGGCGAATGCCGCGGTGGCGCAGGTGCCGGTCATCTTCATGACCGGACTGACCGAGACCGAGCATGTCGTGCATGCGCTGGAATCCGGTGGCGTCGATTACCTCACCAAGCCGATCAACATCGACGAATTGCGCGCCCGCATCCGTGTCCATCTCCGAAATGCCCGCTCGACCCAGAGCGCCCGTGTCGCGCTTGATGCCGCCGGACGCCACCTGCTGGCGGTCAAGGGCGACGGTGCGATCCATTGGTCGACGCCGCAGGCGACGCGGCTGGTCAATACGGCGATGGGCAGCGACGACGGCATGGAGGTCGTCGTCCGCCATATCGCCGGCTGGATGCGCGACCGCATGGCCGCAGTGCGCGACGGCATCATCTCGATCACCCATGCCGGCCAGGCGGCGCTGCAGCTCGCCTTCCTCGGCGCGATCGGCCCGGACGAATATCTCTTCCGCCTCACGGCCGCCAGCCAGCGCAGCGACGACGAGGTGCTGCGCCAGCGCTTCTCGCTCACACAGCGCGAATCCGAAGTGCTTCTCTGGATCGCCAAGGGCAAGGCCAACCGCGATATCGGCGAGATATTGGGACTGTCGGCGCGCACGGTGAATAAGCACCTCGAGCAGATCTATGTGAAACTCGGCGTCGAGAACCGCGCATCAGCCGCGGTAAAGGCGACGCATGTGCTGCACGAGATGTAAAGGCATATTGGAGCGCACGCTGTACCCGCTCTCTCCATGATCCTTCAGACGATCCGATCGGGCGCGTCCCCGCCCTCGAAGAGATCCGTCACCTTCTCGACCACCTTCATACCCATGGCGGTCCGCATCTCCGCCGCCGCCGCCGCTGCCGCTGCCGAGATGCGGCAGATCACGTTCGCCATTTGCCGTAAGATTTCCGGTACATTCGGCTTCGCCTTATAGGCGTCGAGACCCGCGCCGCGGATCGTGCCTGCTACCCGCGCCGAAATCGGCACAGCTTCGTCCATCATGTCGCCGCGGGCGAACCGCATTGAAATAACCTGAAAAATAAAGAAGCCCGGCAGGAGCCGGGCTTCGATCAGATCATATCCATAAGGGAAATAAGGCTTACATGCCCTGCGGGAAGTAGCTGTACTTGCCGTCCGGACCCTTCTTCCACTCGTACATGACGTAGCCGGGGATCTTCGGGTCGCCCTTTTCGTCGAACGAGATGTCGCCGAGAACCGTCGGGAACGGACCCTTTTCCTTCATGGCAGCGGCGACGGCTTCAGGATCCACCGAACCGGCAGCCTTGGCCGCACCGGCGATCGCCTGCATCGCAGCGTAGGAGTAGAGCGTGTAGGCTTCGGGGTTGAAACCGGCGGCCTTGAACTTTTCGACGAGTTCCTTGTTGGCCGGGTTCAGCGTCGGGTCGGGACCGAAGGTGTTGAGCGTACCGGCAACGGCGTCACCAGCGATCGAGGCCAGTTCGTTCGAAACGATACCATCGCCCGAAACCAGCGTTGCCTTCAGGCCCTGGTCGGCAGCCTGGCGGATGATGAGACCGGCCTCGGTGTGCAGGCCGCCCCAATAGATGATCGAGACGCCGGCTTCCTTCATCTTGGCGATGAGGGCCGAGAAATCCTTGTCGCCGACATTGATGCCTTCATACATGACTTCGGTCACGCCGGCGGCATTCATGGCCTTCTTGGTTTCGTCTGCAAGGCCCTGACCGTAGGGGGTCTTGTCGTGAACGACGGCGATCTTGGCATCCTTGAAGTGGTCGGCAAGATACTTTCCGGCGATGGCGCCCTGCTGGTCGTCACGGCCGCAGGTGCGGAACGTGTTCCAGAGGCCGCGCTCGGTGAACTTCGGGTTGGTAGCGGCCGGGGTGATTTCGAGAATGCCGTTTTCGGCATAAACTTCCGAAGCCGGGATCGAAACGCCCGAGTTGAAGTGGCCGATGACGAACTTGACGCCGTCAGCAACGAATTTATTGGCGACCGAAATGCCCTGCTTCGGGTCGGAGACGTCGTCGCCGAGCTCGATCTTGATCTGCTCGCCGTTGATGCCGCCGGCTGCGTTGATGTCAGCGGCCGCCTGCTCGGCGCCCTTCTGAAGCTGCGCGCCGAAAGCGGCGTTCGGGCCGGTCAGCGGACCTGCGACAGCGATGAGGACGTCGGCCCAGGCGTTGCCGCTGAAGGCGACCATCGCCGTCAGAGCCACTGCCGACAGAAGAGACTTCTTCATATTGTTACTCCCAATTTTTGGGCGGGTTCCGGTCCAAGACCCGGCGCATTACCCACCATTGACTGCGCCAGGAAAGCTGTTCCACTCTGAAGGCAATTCATGCCTAGTTTCAACGGACTGTCAATGTTTGTCCTTCCACGAAAACGCGGAAGTTTTTTCGTACAGCCAGTAATAGTTGTTGACCATCTGATTGGTGCGGCGATAGCGGAAGCCGGCCGTCGCGAAGACCAGCAGCGTCACGAAATCGATGCCGTAGTAGAGAGCACTGAGCATCGGCCCATTGAACAGGGCATGATGCAGAAACTGCATCGCCCAGGCCAGCAGAAAGGTATAGACGACCACCAGCGGATAGTTGCTCCAGCCATCGGCAACCGCCTTGCCGGCCCGCCAGGCCGTCCAGAAGCCGATCAGTACGACGATCGCGCGGATGACGACGCGAGCGCCGCTATCGCTTTCGAAGAAAAGCCCCTGCATGTTAATCTCTCCCTTCGACGAGAGCACGATACCGAAAATTATAACCCGCGGTTTTGGTCGTCATGCTCTCATCATTTCATTCAGAGCAGGATTCAGATTTTGGCTAACGCGCCCTAAAATCATCCTGTCTAGTGTCTTCCACCTTCGAGATAAGCGGCGCGGACCTCGGGGTTGGCGAGGAGTTCCTTGCTGGAGCCACTCATCGTTACCTTGCCGTTCACCATGACGTAGCCGCGATGCGAAAGCCTAAGAGCTGCGAATGCATTCTGCTCGACCAGAAACACGGTCAGACCTTCCTGCTCATTCAGCTTTTTGATCGCCTCGAAGATGCCCTTTACGATGAGCGGCGCCAGGCCGAGCGAAGGTTCGTCAAGCAGCAGCAGCTTCGGGCGGGCCATGAGTGCACGCCCGATCGACAGCATCTGCTGCTCGCCGCCCGAAAGGGTGCCGCCGCGCTGGGCGTGGCGTTCCTTGAGGCGCGGGAAGAGCGTGAAGATTTTCTCGACGTCCTCGGCGAAATATTTGAGATTGTCGAGACCCGCCCCCATCTGCAGGTTCTCCAGAACCGTCATACGGGGAAAGATGCGGCGACCTTCCGGCGACTGCGCGATGCGCAGCCGGGCGATTTCGTGGGTCGGAAGCTTGGTGATGTCGCGGCCCTCGAAGACGACGGAGCCGGTGCGGGCCTGAGGGCTGCCGCAGATCGTCATCATCAGCGTCGATTTGCCGGCGCCGTTGGCGCCGATCAAGCTGACGATCTCGCCCTTGTTGACCTCGACATCGATGCCGGCCAGCGCACGGATATTGCCATAATAGGTTTCGACGCCATTCACCTGAAGAAGCGGTTGACCCGTCATTGCTGCATCGCCCATCAATTTGCGCCTCCTTCGAGCTGCTCGACGGTTGCGATCACCTCTTCCACTTCTTCGTCTTCGACACCGAGATAGGCCGCGATGACCTTCGGGTCGTTCTTCACATGGTCGGGCGTTCCATCGGAAATCTTCTGGCCATATTCGAGGACGACGACGTGGTCGGAAATTTCCATCACCACCGACATGTCGTGCTCGATGAGCAGAATGGATGTTCCGGTATCGGCGCGGATGCTCTGCAGAAGCTCATTGAGCTTCGCCGATTCCCGCGGATTGAGGCCCGCGGCCGGCTCATCCAGGCAGAGCAATTCCGGCCCGGTGCACATGGCGCGCGCAATCTCGAGACGCCTTTGGGCGCCGTAAGGAAGATCGCCCGCCGGATCATCGGCGCGGTCGATCAGTTCTGCCTTTTCGAGCCAATGGCGCGCAAGTTCGACCGCGGCGGTTGCCTCCCGCTTATAGGGACCGATGCCGATGAGGCCGAGGATGGTGAAGCCCGATGCCTGCATCAGCTTGTTGTGCTGGGCGACGAGCAGATTTTCGAGAACCGTCAGGCCGGAGAACAGCCGGATGTTCTGGAAGGTGCGCGCCACCTTGGCTTCCTTGGTGATGCGAAAGTCCGGCAGACGCTCCAGCAGATATTGCTTGCCGCTTTTCTGGTTGAGCGTGATCATCCCCATCGTCGGCTTGTAGAAGCCGGTGATGCAGTTGAAGACGGTGGTCTTGCCGGCACCGTTCGGACCGATCAGCGCGGTGATATCGCCGCGCTTGGCCTCGAAGGAGAAGTCGTTGATGGCCATCAGGCCGCCGAACTTCATCGACAGGTGTTCGACCTTGAGAAGCGTGTCGTTCGACATCGCGTTGCTAATGGGGCTCATCAACCGTGGCCCTCCTTGGTGAAGCTTCCTGAGACCGCCTTGCGCTCCTTGAGGAAGGCGGTCGGCTCACGCGAACCAACGAAGCCGCGTGGCTTGAACAGCATGACGATGACCATGGCCAGGCCGAAGATCAACATCCGGTAAAGTTCCGGCGTAAAGTCAGGTCCGAAGATCTCCTTCAGGAAATCCATTTCGCGAAGAGCCTCGGTGCCGCCGACCATGACGACAGCAGCGATCGCAATACCCGTCAGCGAACCCATGCCGCCAAGAACGACAATAGCAAGAATGACTGCCGATTCGAGGAAGACGAAGGATTCCGGTGAAACGAAGCCTTGGCGGGCTGCGAAGAACGAGCCTGCGAAGCCCCCGAACATTGCACCCGTCGCGAACGCCGTGAGCTTGGTCGTCACGGTGTTGATACCAAGTGAACGGCAGGCGATCTCGTCTTCACGCAGTGCTTCCCATGCACGACCGATCGGCATGCGGCGCAGCCGGATCGTGACATAGGCGGTCAGCATGCAAAGCGCCAGGATGACGTAGAACAGGAAGACCTTGTAGTAGCCGGAGGCCATGGGCAGCCCGAACACTTTGGCAAAATTGTTCGCCTTGCCGACGTCGAAAGTCCAGATGCCGAAGACCGACGCCTTGGCGATACCGGAAATACCGAAAGTGCCTTTCGTAACTTCCGTCCAATTTATGATGACCAGACGAATGATCTCGCCGAAGGCCAGCGTGACGATCGCGAGATAATCACCGCGCAGACGCAGCACCGGAAAGCCGAGAATGACGCCCCAGAGAGCCGCAAGGATACCCGAAAGCGGCAGCAGCACCCAGAAAGAGAGGCCGTAATAGCTTGAAAGCAACGCGTATGAATAGGCGCCGACGGCGTAGAAGGCGACGTATCCGAGATCGAGAAGACCCGCGAGACCAACCACGATGTTGAGGCCCCAGGCGAGCATCACGTAGATGAGGATCTGAATGCCGAAATTATCGACCATCGTCAGTGAGCGCTGCGGACCGTAGATGAGCAGAGCAGCCATCGGGTAGATCAGCAGGAATACAAGAGCGATCTTGAGGAAATGCTGGTGGAAGAAGTTCTTCTCGGTCGAGATCTCGAGATCGCCCTCTCGCGCCTTGTTGAGCTTGCGGCGATCGATATTCGGCTTGATCAAGACGACCATGATGAACCGGCCGACGGCAGCGATCAGCACGAAGATCGCAAGCAGCCCCCAGCGCTGGACGACAATCAGCTCGTTATTGATGTTCTGCTGCGTGCCGAGACCGACATAAAGCACGAACAGACCAAGGGTGACGAGGCCGGCGAAAAAAGCTTCCCTAAGCCCCTTCTGGACAAGTCCGGCATCGGGCTCGCCTGCAGAATTCTCGATATTTGCCATGACGTTATACCTTCTCGACTTCCGGCCGTCCCAGGATACCTGTCGGCTTGAAGATCAGCACGAAAGCGAGGATGGCGAAGGTCGCGACATCCTTGTAGGCGATCGTGAAATAGGCCGACCACAACGATTCGATGAGGCCGATCATCAACCCGCCGAGAACGGCGCCCGGCAGCGAGCCGATGCCGCCGAGAACGGCCGCGGTAAACGCCTTCACGCCCGGCGTGAAGCCGTCGGCGAACGAAGCAACGCCATAATACATCAGATACATCGTCCCGGCGACGGCAGCGAGTGCCGCACCCATGACGAAGGTGATGGAGATCGTCTGGTCGACATTGACGCCAAGCAGCGCCGCCATCTTGCGGTCCTGCTCGGTGGCGCGCTGGGCGCGGCCGAGTGCTGTACGATTGACGATATACCAGAAGGCCGCAAGCAGCACCGCCGTGATGACGATGATGATGACCTGCTTCAGCGACACCGAAATATTGCCGAACTGGTAGACCGAGCTCACCATCGGCGGGATCGGCTTGTTGCGCGGACCCTGCGTCACCTGGATGAAGTTGGACAGCACGATCGACATGCCGATCGCAGTGATCAGCGGCGCCAGGCGGAACGAACCGCGCAATGGGCGGTATGCGATGCGCTCGATCGTCCAATTCCACAAACTCGTCATCAACATCGCGACGACAAGCATCGCCAGCAGCAGCACTGCCACCGGGAGACCTGCGAAGATGGATGTGAGGACGAGAAAGACGATAAGAGCGGCGAAACCACCGAGCATGAAAATGTCGCCATGGGCGAAGTTGATCATGCCGATAATGCCATAAACCATCGTATAGCCGATAGCCACAAGGCCATAGATGGATCCGAGCGTCAGCCCATTGAAGAGCTGCTGGACGAAATACTCCATATGTCGTTTTCCCCTGGATGCGAGCGCAAAATGCTGCATCTCTTTTTGGTTATTCGGTTCCCCGTTTCAGGCAACCTCATAAGCCGCATGCATAGCGGTTTCGTTGAAAATGTGAAGACAAAAAGGATTTACTCCGCCAGATTCTTGCGGAAACAGGCCGACATGGCCCATTTTGAACCAAAATCCACAGAAAAACAGCAAAGTTGGGCGCGTTTTTAGCCAAAAACGGTCACTGAATTAACCGTTCCCAAACGACGCCGGTGATTCCTACCAACACCATAGTGCGTAAGCTATTCCACCGAATTGGAAGTTGGCGCAAATTCCGACCCTGAGGCGGGTGTTTTTTCGAATGCCATTTCACGAGCAAACGCCCGCCATCTTCGTCTGACAATACTGGGAACTTATGGTAGCATTCCGAATGCGTGAATTGGGGATGCGCAGCGTGACGGAAACACCATATAAATAGCTGGCAAGTATATGGTTGTGACAGGGATGGTTTGCGGACGAGCGGCAGCGGGGCGCTCGACGCGTGGCGAACGGCAAAAGGACAATGCTGAGGACATTTGAAAAGGCGGCACTGGAAGCCGGTAAGGCCATCATCACGGTCTTGCGCGAGGGCTTTCCCGTCGCGATGAAAGCGGATGCAAGTCCGGTCACCGTCGCTGACGAGGAGGCCGAGCGCATCATCCTCGGCCATCTTGCCAGAGATTATCCCGACATACCTGTCGTGGCCGAGGAATCGGTTGCCGCCGGCAAGGTGCCCGATATCAGCGGCCGCGGTTTCTTCCTGGTCGATCCTCTCGACGGCACGCGTGAATTCGTCGACGGACGGCAGGAATTCACCGTCAACATCGCCTATATCGAAAACGGCGCACCGGTGGCCGGCATCGTCTATGCTCCCGCACTCGGGCTTGCCTTCTCCGGAGAATGCGGCCGCGCGGAAAGGCTGGTCATCACCGAGGATTTCGCGGTCGGCCAGCGTACAGCCATCACCGTCCGCGAGCAGCCGGACGACAGGCTGGCGCTCGCAAGCCTGCGCCACAACAGTCCGGAAACCGGCAGCTTCCTTGCGCACCACGCCATTTCCAAATGCACCAACATCGGCTCGTCGCTGAAATTCTGCCTGCTGGCCGAAGGCAAGGCCGACGTCTATCCGCGCTTCACCCGCACCATGGAATGGGATACCGCGGCCGGCGACGCCGTGCTGCGCGCCGCCGGCGGCTCGACCGTGACACTGGACGGCGCGCCGCTGACTTATGGAAAGACGGGAACGGCCGCCGATTTCGACTTCGCCAATCCGAACTTCATTTCCTGGGGCGGCAGGAAACGCGTGCTCGAGCCGGCATGATTCCGCGCCGGGATCGCCGAATACCGGCAACGGCGCTCGTCCTTCGAAATTTACTGCCTGTCTGCAGCTGGTAGCGACCAGTTCCGCACGTGCAGCCATCCCTTCCCCTCGCCACCTACTGTCTTGCTGTGATCGAGCCGCTCCCTGCGCCACCAGAGGCGATGAGCTCGCAAACTGATTCGCGATCGCCGGGTTTTAGGGGTGATTCTACCCCCGGAGCCGGCTTGCTGCGTCTTTTTCGAACGTCTGCTATGCGCGGCCTCGCCTTGATTTTGTCATATTCCGACACATTTTGGGAACCAGCGAACACCCTCGCCCTCAAAATTTAGGGCGGGAATTCGTTAAAAACATTCCCTGACGTCTATTGGTCGCGTGCCGAAACCGCACGCCGGCCAACCCCTGGAAGCCCATGCCAAAGGCCTAAAAAACTTGATGAAATTCCAATTATTAACGAAATATCATGAGCTTGCCTCAACTTAACGCAAATGCGAAAGATTTGTTGCGATGCGATATTTCTCTGGACAGCATTACACAATTGTCGCATTTTTCCGTTTTAGTAGGGTTACCAAGACCTGAGTGCAGCCCTGGTGACAGGGTTAACCATTGATCGCCTATTGCCGCCGCGCCCCCTCGAAGACAACAGAGTACGATCCTTGAGCATCACGGAACTAAACAACACCATTTCGAATGAGTCCTTCCGGCCGAGCCGCCGCCAGCTGCCGAGCCTGAAGATCCAGACCCCTGTTATCCATAGCGATGCGCCGCAGGCGCCGTGGATGGATCTTGCCCTGAAGCGGGCGTTCGACATCGTTTCGTCGTTGAGCGCCCTCCTCGTCCTCGCTCCTTTCCTTCTGCTGGTCGCCGTGCTGATCAAGCTCGACAGCCCGGGACCGGTACTTTTCAAGCAGACCCGCTGGGGTAAGAACTGCAAGGCCATCAAGGTCTACAAGTTCCGCTCCATGCGCACCGATCTCTGCGATGCCACCGGCGTTGCCCAGACGGTGAGGAACGATCCACGCGTCACCCGCATTGGCGCCATCCTGCGCCGCACGAATATCGACGAGCTGCCGCAGCTGCTGAACGTGCTGCTGGGCGACATGTCGGTCGTCGGCCCGCGTTGCCATGCTATCGGCATGCGCGCCAGCGACATGCTTTACGAAGAACTCGTTCCGGAATACCACCAGCGCCACGCCATGCGTCCCGGCATGACCGGCCTTGCCCAAATGCGCGGCCTGCGCGGCCCGACCGATCGTCCGGCCAAGGCCCGCGCCCGCATCGCCTGCGATCTCTATTACGTTCAGAATTTTTCCATTCTGATGGATATGCACATCATCGTCGGCACCGTCGTGTCGGAACTGACCCGCGGAAAAGGCTTCTAAGCCTTCCGTAACCAGCCAGCCCGCCCCTTCCCATTTCGCCCAAAACCGCAGCGCGGTTTTGGGCGAAATGCTTTTGGAGGAAAATCTCGTAGCGAAGAGCAACGCTTTTCAGAGCAGCCGGTATCGGAATGCCCTGGCGACCGCCTGCATGCGGTTTACCGAATCAAGCTTGCGCATCGCGCTCTTCAGATAGCCAGCCACCGTATGCGACGAGAGATCGAGAATGATCGCGATCTCGTCGCTGCTCTTTCCGGCTGCCGACCAGCGCAGGCATTCGATTTCGCGCCGCGTCAGCGTCTCCAATGGCGCATCCTTGAAGCTCTGAGCGCGCGAGACCCTGTCCAGAAGCTCCATGCAGCCGTAAAGCAGCGCCGTCGCCTGCTCGCGTGCGGGCATGGGAGCGCTGCCCGAGAAGGCGAAGATGTATTGTTTCAGGTCAGCGTCGTGCAGCGTGAGGGCGAAGGTGTTCTTCAGTCCGTGCATCTGAAAGAGTGTGTTGAGACGCCGGTTTTCCTGATTGGCCGCACTGCCCTCAAAAGATCCCTCCTCGCAGAAGACCGGCATCGCCGTGCGCTTCATCGCGGTCAGCAGCCGGCTGCAATAGAAGAGATCGGCCGCCTCGTAGAAGCTGACGAGGTTTTGCGGCCAGTTGCTGCTCAGGCAATTTTCGATGAAGCCCGTGCGGTCGCCGCGCGGGAAAGCCGAAAGCAGGTAGAAATCGAAATCCGCAAGCTTCGCCAGCTCCCCGAGCCGCGCCTTGCTTTCGTTGAAAGACATGCCGGAGCCATCGGCCTGCGAAGGCGAAAATGCAGCATCCTCAGCGCAGTCGCCGCCTGCGCGCTCGCGTCTTTTCATGTGCGTATCCTTCTGGAGCAAGCTTCGGCTCGCGTCGCTGGCGGCGGAGAAGGCTCACGCCACAGCATCGGCAAAGCCGGCTTTCGCCCGCACCCATTCCGAATTCCGAGAGTACGAAACGAAAAAGCCCGAACTGAACTGATACAGCGGAAAGACGGAGACGAAGGCTTGCGCTCGTTTATGCTGCGCCGCTTATAAAATTTTCCGGGAAAAGCAGGTAATATTTATTCCGCATGGCTCCCATGCAGCCGTCACAAATTGACGTAGCGGCGGGCAATCGTCCTAAATCGCCTCGGCCCATCTAAATTTGTTATCAAAGTCTTACGATGGGCTTAGGCAATTTTTAAATGTGGCAAGCTAGAGTGGCGTCCGTGGTCTTGCGTTGTGTAGAGAGTCCCATGACCGAAATGATACGTCCCCGAGTAAAATATGTCATCGGCCCCGATGGCAGCCCCCTGACGATCGCGGATCTTCCGCCGCCCAATACGCGGCGCTGGGTGATCCGCCGCAAGGCAGAGGTTGTCGCGGCTGTTCGCGGTGGCCTGTTGAGCTTGGAAGAGGCCTGCGAGCGTTATACGCTCACGGTCGAAGAGTTCCTTTCCTGGCAGTCGTCGATCAACAGCCATGGCCTGGCCGGCCTGCGCACCACGCGCATCCAGCAATATCGCCACTGATCGCACGCCATCATCGACATTTATTTCGGGCCGGACGCATTTCCCATCAGGGAATGAAGAAGGCCCGAAATCATTGACGAGGCCGCGTAACACCAGAGGCCGGGCTGCGTGAAGGCATCCGCCAACCCCGTTGTCTTCGCCGCAGCAATGACGATCGCGACCAGCAGCACGTCCATCATTGACCACTTGGACAGATGCGGCACGACGCGACGATAGAAAAGGCTCCCGGCCGCGCCGGCAGCCGTCGCTTCCGCCGCGATCCCAATCATCTTCAGGAGCGGAAGCACGATCGACACCAGCGCGACGATCGCCGCCAGCAGCCCATCCCCGCCTTGCCAGAGCGAAACGACGATTTCGATGAGCGATGGGGTCTGATCGAAGAAATACAGCGTCTCGAAACGGACCAGCGGCAAGACGAGGCCGAGCGCCAGAAGGAACGGCGCCGTCACGAGAAGAACCGGGCGGATTACCGAAAGCGCGCTCCTTGCCGTGAAACCTCGCGCCGATCCGACATTTTTCATGAACACTCCGTTTCCCCCTGGAACTGCGTCACCGGCTTGGCACGGCCGCGCCGCCGTGTCACCGTCGGCGGCAACAATATCTGTGCATGAGGAAAGACGATGGACATTCGAAATGAAGAAGGCGCCTCCGGCGGCCGCTATGCCGTAGAGGTCGAAGGCCACGGGGCGGAGATGACCTATTCACGCACGTCGCCGAAGCTCGTCATCATCGATCACACGGCCGTTCCCGACGCGCTGCGCGGCAAGGGCGTCGGCCAGGCATTGGCGCTTCACGCGGTGGAAGCTGCCCGCGCCGGCGGCTGGAAGATCATTCCGCTCTGCCCTTTCTTCAAAGCCCAGGCGCAGCGCCACCCGGAATGGCACGATGTCGTGAATTGATTCATGCGGCCGAAGTAGCCGCACTTTGGGACGATAACGGAAACACCAAAAGCCATGTATGACGGACAGCGCGCCCATCATACATGGCTTCTCTCTGGCGATCCCAGGCGCCGAAGCCGGCGCCCGTCCTTCTGTTAGGCCCTTGCCCGGGCGCTGACGTCACGCTCTTCCAGCGCCGCCGCCCTTGCATATTCCGCCTGCATCTCCTCGAGCGCCAATTCCAGCGCCTCTTCCTGCATCTTCAGTTCCTTGATCGAAACCTGCAGGTTGTCGGCCCGCTGACGCGCAGCCTTGGCGAAGGTCGGATAAGCAAAGTGATTCGGGTCTGATATACCGGACTTCTTTTCCTCGACGACGATCTGGCTCTCCAGATCCTTCGTCATCCGTTCGAATTCGGACATCATCATCTGCAATTGCTGCAATTGACGTCGTTTTTCGTTCACCTGAAACTCTTTCAGGCGAACGAGACTTTCTCGCGACTTCATACGCATTACTCCCGTGATGCGAGACCCCGGCTCAACTTGAAACCGCCCTGCGCGCCGCTTTGACACGGTTTGCTAAAAAATTTCCTGCGATATTAACAAAAACCTACCGCTGGTAACCTTTCGTTTACGGGCATCGTTAATGATAGACCCGATGATTTAAGGCTCGGTAAATGCCGCGGCATGAAGTTCGAACCTTTTCATTGGCGAGTCGGATGAATCACTTAGCGCTGTTTCCTAATGTTAAAGTTGAGGAACGCCTTTTTGAGATTCCTATTGGAAAACAGAGAAATGGAAAAATTATTTAATAAATTCGATACTCCTTGCCAGAGTGAATTAGAATTTGTTAACCATTTCGTGGCAGCTTCCAAATCACGTAGCTTGTTCGGTAGCGTGTAGGGGGCCAGACCACCTTTCGGCGGCGGTAAAGGGGATAATTATGCGGGTACTACTCATCGAGGATGACAGCGCTACGGCGCAGAGCATCGAACTGATGCTCAAATCTGAAAGTTTCAATGTTTATACCACCGATCTCGGTGAAGAAGGCGTCGATCTGGGCAAGCTGTATGATTACGATATCATCCTTCTCGATCTGAACCTGCCCGACATGTCCGGATATGAAGTGCTCCGCACTCTCCGCCTGTCCAAGGTCAAGACACCGATCCTCATTCTGTCGGGCATGGCAGGCATCGAAGACAAGGTTCGCGGCCTGGGCTTCGGCGCCGACGACTACATGACCAAGCCGTTCCACAAGGACGAGCTCGTCGCCCGCATTCACGCTATTGTTCGCCGCTCCAAGGGCCACGCACAGTCGGTCATTATGACGGGCGAGCTCATCGTCAACCTCGACGCCAAGACCGTCGAAGTCGGCGGCCAGCGCGTCCACCTGACGGGCAAGGAATATCAGATGCTGGAGCTGCTTTCGCTCCGCAAGGGCACCACGCTCACCAAGGAAATGTTCCTGAACCACCTTTACGGCGGCATGGATGAGCCGGAACTGAAGATCATCGACGTCTTCATCTGCAAGCTGCGCAAGAAGCTTGCCAACGCCGCCGGCGGCGCCAACTACATCGAGACGGTCTGGGGCCGCGGTTATGTTCTTCGCGAGCCGGATGGCGCCGAATACGCTGAAACCGCTTGATTTTCCGATCCCCCTTATCGGATGACGAAGATCCCGCCCTTCCGGCGGGATTTTTTCGTTTTTGGCCGGCAACGCTGCCTCAGCCAATAGGGGCAGAACCTTTCATTTCGGCCAGCGAAGCAGAAGAAATAGAGAGCCGCGGCGTCAGCCGAACGCGCCCGCGCTTTTCGGCATCGGGTTCCGGGATTGGGCGATGTTGCGGAATACGCCTTCCGTCAGGCGGCGATGGCGCGATTTCCGAAGACGGCGGTCAGGATCTTCCGATCGAACGGCTTCAGCAGGAAGTCGGTGGCGCCGGCGCGTTTTCCCGCCATCAGCTTCTTCAAATCGGCCTCGATGACGCAGTAATAGATCTTGACCTCTTTGCCGCCGTCCATGGCGCGGATGGCAGCAATGAGATCGAGCGCGCCCTCCATGCCGGAATCGACGATCAGATATTCCGGCAGTTCCGTCTGGCAGCGCTGCAGCGCCTCGGCGGCATTGGAGGCCTCGCTGACGAGAAAGTCGAGTTCGGAGAGAATGCGCTTGCCGACCTTGCGGACGATGTCCGAATTATCGGTGATCATGAACCTTTGCATGGCCGCTCCTTTTCCCCCGCATTCGTCGCAGCGAGGGGCCTCTTACAACCTTAGAGAATAGGTCCATCAGGCTAAGGAATCGTTACCGGACGCGCGCAGCGACCCCTCCCCGCACCGATTTCAGGCAGTGGCAACCACTGCGGTGAACACCAGTTCATCGGGGCTTGCGCTGTGATCGAGTGTCATTCCGCACTCCTCGGCCAGAAGCACCGCGTAGTAAGGCTGGATCGAATGGGCGTCGATCGCCTCCTCGATCGTGCCGGTCGAGATCTCGACGAACTTCGGCGGCAGACGCATCAGCTTGCCCTTCGCCGTGAGCTTGAACTTGGCGTCGAATTCGGGATTTTCGAGCGTCACCTCCAGCACGCCGCCGCGCGGAATGGAGGAATAGGCGACGAGGAAGAGATTGAGCAGCAGCTTGACGCGGTTCTTGGCGACGATGGCGCGCGGCCCGTTCCAGATCACCTCGGTCTTCTTTTCGGCGACAGCGAAATCCTTCGCCGCCCGCTCGGCCTCGCCGGTATCGATAGACGCGCCGACGGAGCCGGACGCGCCGAAAGCAAGACGGGCGAATTTCAGCCGGACAGAAGCGTTGAGTGCACTGGTGCGGATCAGATCCATGGCATCGGAATCGGCACCGCCCTCATCCAGGAGTTCCAGGCCGTTGTTGATCGCGCCGACGGGCGAGATGACATCGTGGCAAACGCGGCTGCAGAGAAGCGCGGCCAGGTCCGGGCCGGACAGGGTAAGATTGGGGTTCTTGGACATCATCGTCTCCTGAGGGGCGGCAAGTTCATCGCGCCCGGGATTATGCTTCGTCGAAATTGCGCGAAGTTTGCGATCGCATTCGGTGCCATAATGACACCATATTTGGTAAACCGATTGTTAAGATCATCGGCGCAAAATGCATCAATCGCCGCGAGCGCTTGCCGCTCACAGCCAACCGACGAACGGATGACACCATGCGCCATCGATTCCCGCGCCGATTCATCGGCTTCTGCAGGCTGTTTTCGGCCATCGTCCTCTCCACCTTAATGGTTGCCGGAACGGCCGCCGCGCAGGACAACAGCAAATATACGATGCAGGAGATCGTCGATACCGGCCACTCCTTTTTCGGCTCGGCCAGCGGCGGACTTGCTAAAGTCGTCGAGAGCGCCTTTCAGAAATACGGTCTGCCGAACGGCTATATCCTCGGACAGGAAGGCGGCGGCGCCTTCATCGCCGGTCTCACCTATGGCGAAGGCCAGCTGAACACCAAGAATGCCGGCGAACATCCGCTCTACTGGCAGGGCCCTTCCCTCGGCATCGACTACGGCGGCCAGGGCTCCCGCGTGATGATGCTGGTCTACGACCTGCCTACCGTCAACGGCATCTATGCCCGCTTCGGCGGCGTCAGCGGCTCGGCCTATGTGATCGCCGGCTTCGGCATGACGCTGCTGAAAAACAACGACGTGCTGGTCGTGCCGATCCGCACCGGCGTCGGCGCCCGCCTCGGCGTCAATGTCGGCTATCTCAAGATCACCAGCGCGCCGACCTGGAACCCCTTCTGAGCCGGCAAAACCGCAGCAAATGGCCGCCGTTCGCATCGGCGGCCTTGCGATATCCGCCATGCATGCTTAATCATCACGGTTGACCCTGTATTAACCTTCTAATCGATGGCCGCGCCGTGATCGAATATGCTCTGTTGTTCGGATTGGGCTTCCTGACCGCGGCCTTCCTCGTCTTTCTGGTTTCGCCCGCCGTCCATCGTCGCATCGTCTGGTACACCGAGAACCGGCTGAAGGCGACGATGCCGCTGAGCCCGCAGGAAGTGCGCGCCCAGAAGGATATGGTGCGCGCGCTCTATGCCGCCGAGAACGCCCGCACCACGCAGGACCTTCTGCGCGAGCGCGAAAAATCCCTGTCGTTCCAGTTGCGCCACGATGCGCTTGCCGTCGATGCCGGAAGGCTTGCCGCCGAGATCGGCGAATTGCAGGCTCAGATCGGCGAGATGCATGTCGAGGCGGCCGAGCAGCGCTCGCATCTGCGCAAGGACGAGAACTATATCAGCCAATTGAAGACCAACCTTCACATCGCCGAGCAATCCGTTGCCAACAAGGAGAGCGAGCTGGCGACAATGCGCACGCGGCTGAGCAAGCTCGGCGAACAGACCGACGGGCTGAGAATCGACCTGGCGGCACGCGACACCGAGGCGGAAAGCTTGAAATTCCGCGCCAACGCGCTGCGCGACGAACGCGACACGCTGCGCCAGGACGTCACCTTGCTGCAGAAGCGCGCCAAGGATGCCGAGCAAAAACTGACGCAGCAGCAGCATATGGTGATCCGCCTGGAGGACAAGGCCGCGCGCGAAAGCGCTTCCGCCGCTGAAAAGGAAACACAGCTCGCCCGCCGCCAGCAGGAGATCACCAAGTTGAAGGACCAGTTGAAGGCCGCCAATGCCGAGATCCGCAAGATCAACCGGGTGCTGCGCGATGCCGGCCTTGCCAAGATGGCGGCCGAACTGCCGGTGGAAATAACCGCCGAAGATGCAGCCGAATCCGCATTCGACGCCGCCGCCATCACCGCTGAGATGGGCGAGGATGTCCGCACGCGCAGTGCTGCCCTTGCCGAGCGCCTGCAGAAGGCAAAGACCGTGACCGGACGCGATGGCGCGATCCGCGAGGAGATCGCCTCGATCGCCGCCAATATGGTGGCGCTGACCGCGCTCAACGAAGGCCCTTCTTCACCGATCCGGACACTGCTGCCGGATGCCGGCAACAAGAACCCGAACGAGCGCGTCAGCCTTGCCGACCGGGCGGCCGCCATCATTGCCGATCCGGTGCGATAAGCTTCAGATCCGGCCCATGGCCGAGGCCATGGAAAACAGCGCGATCCCCGTCGCGGTCGCGGCGTTGAGGCTGTCGAGTTCGTCAGACTGCGGGATGCGTGCGCTCTGAAAGCGCGCAAGCAGCTCTTCCGGCAAGCCCTCCCCTTCCGTGCCGATGACCAGCGCCATACGCGCCGAGGCCGGAATGGCACGGATATCGGTCTTGCCATGCGGTGAGAGCGTCCAGATGGCAAAGCCACGTTCGGCAAGTGCTAGAAGCATATCCAGCGCCTTGCCGCCGCGCCGGTGCGGGACGCTCAGCACCGAACCGACCGAGACACGCAGCGCCTTGCGGTAAAGCGGATCGCAGGAAGTTTCGTCGAGCAGAACCGCATCCGCCCGGAAGGCGGCCGCATTGCGGAACATCGAGCCGGCATTGTCGTGGTTGGAAATGCCGCAGCCGACGAGCACCAGCGCCCGTTCCGGCAATGCATCGAGAAGGGCCGCCTCGCCGCGATCCTCTCGCCGGCCGAGGGCGAGAACACCGCGATGCAGGTGAAAGCCGACGATGCCGTCAAGCACATCCGCCTCGGCGACATAGACCGGCACATCGGCAGGAAACCGCTCCAGGATGGACCGCACGCCGTTGACGCGGTTGCTGAGCAGCAGGATCTTTTCGGCCGAGAAGCCGCGGTCTGCCGCATGCGCCTCGGCGAGCATGCGCAGCACGACGGTGCCTTCGGCGATGAAACGGTTCTCCCGGCCCGTCAGGTCACGCTCGCGGATATCGCGGAATTCGGCAATGCGCGGGTCGGCGGCGCTGTCGATGACGATCGGGTCGGCGGCCATGCCGGCCTCAATTGCCAGCGACGGTGACGTCGGCGACGGTACGGCCCGTCCTGAGATCGAGCACCAGCGCCTTTCTCTTGCCCTCGACGGTTTCGCCGTAGAACAGGATCTGCCCTGCCGATAACGACGTGGACTGCACCTTGAAGCCGAGCGGCAGGGAGACAGTCGCCGCAAGCGGCGCATCCGAAGGCACGCCGGAGGCGCTGATGGCCGAGGCCGGCTCCTTCGATTCGCTGCGCGTCACCTTGTAGACAACGGCACCGAAGACCGCCATAAGGCTCACGAACATGATGGCGCCGGAAACGATCTGCAGGCGGACCATCTTGCGCCGGACACTTTCCATCGCCGGATCAAGGGGCTTCTCTTCCTGGTCGTCTGGCTCGATTACTGTCATCTGTGCGTCCCGTTCTAAAAATACGTCGGAGAAGAAGCGTCTTGAGCGACCCCTTTAAACAAGCAGCCGGCATTAGAAAAGTCCTGACGGCCGATGAAACCGCCGAAGGCCGGCTCGACGCCTGGCTGACGGCGCAGCTCGGCGAGGAGTTTTCCCGCAGCCGGATCAAGGTGCTCATCAAGGACGGCCAGGTTTCCATGCGCGGCCAGCTCGTCACCGATCCGCAGCGCAAGGTGCGCGCCGGGGACAGTTTCGAGATCACCCTGCCCGAGCCCGAAGACCCGACGCCGCGGGGTGAAAATATTCCGCTGGATATCCTATATGAGGATGATGACCTCATCGTCATCTCCAAGCCAGCCGGCCTCGTCGTCCATCCCGCCGCGGGCAACTGGACGGGGACGCTGGTCAATGCCCTGATCCACCATTGCGGCGATACGCTTTCCGGCATCGGCGGCGTGCGCCGCCCCGGCATCGTCCATCGCCTCGACAAGGACACGACCGGCGTCATGGTCGTCGCCAAGAACGACATCGCCCACCGCCATCTCTCGCTTCAATTTGCCGATCACGGCCGCACCATGCCGCTGGAGCGGGCCTATCAGGCCGTCGTCTGGGGCCGGCCCCGCTCGCTGTCGGGCACGGTCGACGCACCGCTCGGCCGCGCCACCGGCGACCGCACCCGCCGCGCCGTCAAGCGCCCTGACAGTCACGACGCCGATGAGGCGATCACGCATTACCAAGTGATCGAGCGTTTCCAGGAGAACCCGGACGCCACCGCGCTCGCCTCGCTGGTCGAGTGCCATCTCGAAACCGGCCGCACGCACCAGATCCGCGTCCACATGGCCCATATCGGCCATCCGCTGCTCGGCGATACGGTTTATGGCGCAGGCTTCAAGACCAAGGCCAATGCCCTGCCCGAAGAGGTCCGCAAAATCGTCAAGGCGTTCGACCGTCAGGCCCTGCATGCCTTCATGCTGCAGTTCGAGCATCCCCGCACCGCCGAGGTCATGCATTTCGAAACGCCACTGCCGGATGATATGGTGGAATTGATCGAGGCGCTGCGGGGATAGACGTTTCTCGAGGGTCTCACACCTGCGTGAGCGACGCCTTGAACCGCGCTTTTGCCATACTTATCTGTATATAGACTTAGTGCGGGCTTGGATAAAGCCGCACGTCCCGGTTTGCCTTTCTTGACGCGAGGGCGCGTTTCCATCGGGAACCGGAATCTATATCAGGAGGGTGCACTATGGCCCGAAATACCTTGCCGTCCATTACCGCCGGCGAAGCCGGTCTCAATCGTTATCTCGACGAAATCCGCAAGTTTCCCATGCTCGAACCGCAACAGGAATACATGCTTGCGAAGCGCTACGCCGAACATGGCGACCGCGATGCCGCCCACAAGCTCGTCACCAGCCATCTTCGTCTCGTCGCGAAGATCGCAATGGGTTACCGCGGCTACGGCCTGCCGATCGGCGAAGTCGTCTCCGAGGGCAATGTCGGCCTGATGCAGGCCGTGAAGAAATTCGACGCGGAGCGCGGTTTCCGTCTCGCCACCTATGCCATGTGGTGGATCAAGGCTTCGATTCAGGAATATATCCTGCGCTCGTGGTCGCTGGTGAAGATGGGCACGACAGCCAACCAGAAGCGCCTGTTCTTCAACCTGCGCCGGCTGAAAGGCCGCATTCAGGCGATCGACGACGGCGATCTGAAGCCCGAGCACGTCTCGGAAATCGCCACGAAGCTGAATGTGTCGGAGGAGGAGGTCATCTCGATGAACCGCCGCCTTTCCGGCGACGCTTCGCTGAACGCGCCGATCAAGGCAGCCGAAGGCGATAGCGGCCAGTGGCAGGATTGGCTGGTTGACGACCACGACAGCCAGGAAGACGTGCTGATCGAACAGGATGAGCTCGAAACCCGCAGGCGCATGCTGGCGAAAGCCATGAGCGTGTTGAACGAACGCGAACGCCGCATCTTCGAGGCCCGCCGCCTCGCCGAAGATCCGGTAACGCTGGAGGATCTTTCGGCGGAATTCGACATCAGCCGCGAACGCGTCCGCCAGATCGAGGTCCGCGCCTTCGAAAAAGTCCAGGACGCCGTCCGCAAGGAAGCCCTGGAACGCGCCAAGGCCGTCCGCGTGGTCGAAGCTACGGCCTGATAGACTGGCTTGAGAATCGAAACGCCACCCCTCCGGCACGGACGGGTGGCGTTTCTGTTTCTACGGTTTGTACAGAGCGCGTAAGGCTGTGGCTATGTGGCTCAAGCTCAGCAAAACAGGCGGTCCTGACGGGCACGCCGTGCGGCCCCCTCATCCGACCCTTCGGGCCACCTTCTCCCCGCTGGGGAGAAGACGGAGCAAGCCGCTTGCCTTCGTTTCCACGATCGATGCTTTCAAGAGGGGCGGAACGCTGTCACAGCTCTCCTTCTCCCCTGCGGGGAGAAGGTGCCGGCAGGCGGATGAGGGGGCCACCGGCAGAAGCCGCGATCCACCTCACTGGCTCGTCGAGACATCCCCGAGAGCGTTCCATTCCTTGATCGCGGTGTTGAAGGCTTCCGTTCCCGAGTCGCCCTTTTCCATCGTCAGCAGCGCGCGGCGGCCGTTTCGGTAGGTGATCGGGATATCGATCCAGCTGCGGGTGGCCATGAGGTCCAGGTTGGCTTTGCGGGCGTCGGGATAGTCGTTGAGTGCGATCATGTGGAAATCATCGGTGATCTTGGCCGGAACCGCGATCAGCGCGTCGCCGCGATCCTGCTCGGTGCGCTTCATCGAGATACGCTGAACGCTTTCGATACTGCCGCCTTCGAAGTTCGGCGGCACGGAGAAGACGATCTCGACGAGGTGGCTTGCCGGCAGCGACGGATCGGAATTGCGCTTGAAGGTGACGAGTGCCGAGAGATTGCGCTCGGGAACTGTGACGTTGCCCTGCACCGTCGCCTCCTGCCGGCCGTCCTGGCCGGCTTCGCGCTGCACGCTCCAGACGACCGATCCCTCGATCGCCGTTGGCGAACTCTGGCCGATGCGCTCCTCATAGAGGAACATTTTCTGCGACGAGCCGACGGGTGCGGTCTGCTGCGGCGATGCCGCCGGACCGTTCGGCGTCAGCGTTTCGGCCGGTGCCGCATCGCCTTGCGCGCTCGCCGGCGGCGTATCGGCCGCGGCGACGTTCTGTTCGGCGACCGACTTTCCTTCCGCAGTCGGCGTTCCCGGCACGCTGGCCGGCCCGCTATCGACCTCGGTGCCGTCGGTCAACAGCCGCTGGGTAAACTTGGAACTGGCCGCCGCGCCGTCATTGTTCAGCGACGCCACCTGCTGGTTCGGCTGTGCCAGCGCCGGGGAAGTATTCTCAGCACTCTGTGGGGCTGTCGGCTGGGCGGCCGGCGCCGCTGCGCCCGGCTGTTGAGGCGTCGCAGACTCGGACGGAGCCATCGTCGCTTCGTTCCGGGTCGCCTGCGACGGCGCCGAGCTCACGAGCCCGTCGACCATCGCCACCAGCGCTTCTCTGTTCATCCAGCCGGCATAGGCGCCGCCGCCGATCAGAATGAGCGCGAAGATGAGCGTAATCACCGTGCCGATGCCGAAGCGGCGGCGTTTCGGCTCCATGCGGAAGCTCTTGCCCTGCAGCTTGGAGGCAACGAGCTGATCGATATCCATGCCGGGATTGCTGTCATCGTCGTCTGCGGCGACCGGGCCGCGGCGATCGTAGCCGCGAAGCGTCTTTGCTTCGCGCCATTGCTCGTTCGGTGCGCCGGCGGCGGGCGCAGGCTTTCCGTCGTGCACTTCCGCGAAGATATCGACATCGTCGAAATGCGAGGCAACCGGCGTCTTCTTGTCGGTGCCGGCCTCGATCGGCGGCAGATCGTCGAAGGCGGCCTTCTCCCAAGAGAAAGCTTCCTTGGCGGTCGGCATCACGGCGGCGGGCGCCACTTTTTCGAGGCTCGATATCACGTCTTCGAAGGCGCGCGCCGAAGTGTCGGGGGCAGCAGGCGCCGTTTCCGAATATTGCCGGAGCTCTTCTTCCGCCCATTCGGTCTCGGCATCCTTGGGTGCCGGGGCCGGCGTCTCGGCGGCAGGCTCGGTCCAGACGGGATCGAAATGTCCCGCGGCATCCGCCTGCAGCGGCTCCTCGCGGCTATGCTCGACAAATTCCTGCGGACGATCGAAATCGGCGACCGGCTCCACCAGCCGCTGGGCCGCTTGGCCCAGGCCGCCCGCGACCGGCTGGAAGGATTCGATAGGCTCGTAAGCCGCCTCGCCCTGAGGCTCGTCGGCTTCGGCATCAGCCGGTTCGGCCGCGATCTCTTCGGCCTGCGCGGGATGCTGCTCGTCACCCCGGTAATCGTCGGCTTCCTCGTAGGGATGATGCTCGGCGACCGGCTCCCGAAGGCCGTCCTCAGCCGGCACGTCCTCGGCAGTGGCGTGATGCGCCTCGGCGGCATGCCATTCCTCGGCCGGCGCCTCCTCCTCATGCGAGGGATGCCAGTATGTCCCGGCGGGAGCGGGCTCCTCTTCCTCCGGGGAAACATGGGCCTCAGTGGGGGCAGCCGTCTCTTCGGAAAGGGGCTCGTCGGCAGGGACCTCGTCCTGAGGCTCCTGCGGCGCGACAGCCTCCATGTGCTCTTGATCCGGTTCCTCGGCAGTCGCGGCAGGCTCGGCGGCCTGCGGTTCCGCATAGGCTTCGTAAACCGGTTCCCCGGCTGCCGTCTGCGCCGCGGGTGCTGATTCGCCTTCGTCGTGAACCGCTTGTTCTTCCGAAACCTCCGGCTCGGCTTCGGCGGCAACCGCCTCGTCGAGCGGCAGCGCCTCGGCGTGTTCGCCTTCCACTTCGCGGATGGCGGCCTCGAGCTTTTCGAGCTGGCGTTGCAGCATGGCTTCCGGCGGACGCGGCTTCATGTTCTCGAGCTGCCGCTGCACTGCGCCGCGAGCACGTTCGTAGACCTTCACCCGCATCTCGGGGGTATTTTCAGCCAAGCCGTCCACGGCCCGCCGAATAACTGCAATAAAATCCGCCATCAGTACTTTCTCAAGAAGTCCGGCACTCTCCCGAACTATCCCCTACAGTGACCCGTGAGCTTAATCCTCAAACGGATCGGTCACAAGTATGGTGTCATCCCGCTCCGGGCTGGTGGAAAGCAGCGCGACCGGCGCCCCGATCAGCTCTTCGACCTGGCGAACATACTTGATCGCCTGTGCCGGAAGATCCGCCCAGCTGCGCGCGCCCACGGTCGATTCCTTCCATCCCTCCAGCGTGACATAGACCGGTTCGACCCTAGCTTGCGCTCCCTGGCTTGCGGGAAGATGATCAATCTGTTCGCCGTCAAGCATATAGCCGACGCAGATCTTCAATTCATCGAGGCCGTCGAGCACGTCGAGCTTGGTGAGCGCGATACCGGTGATGCCGTTGGTGGCGATCGACTGGCGCACGAGGGCCGCGTCGAACCAGCCGCAGCGGCGCTTGCGCCCGGTCACCGTGCCGAATTCGTGGCCTTTTTCGCCAAGGAACTGGCCGACTTCGTCCGTGAGTTCGGTCGGGAACGGGCCTTCGCCGACGCGGGTCGTATAGGCTTTGGTGATGCCGAGGATATAGCCGAGCGAGCCGGGACCCATGCCGGAACCGGCGGCAGCCTGACCGGCCACCGTGTTCGAGGAGGTCACGAAAGGATAGGTGCCGTGGTCGATGTCGAGCAGGCTGCCCTGCGCGCCTTCGAAAAGAATGCGGGCGCCCTTGCGGCGCTCCTTGTCGAGGAAGAGCCAGACCGTATCGCGGAACGGCAAGACCCGATCGGCAATCGAGGTCAGTTCCTCCATGATTGCCTGGTGGCTGACTTCGGCAACGCCGAGGCCGCGGCGAAGGGCATTGTGATGCGTCAGGATACGGTCAACCTTGCCGGAAAGGCTTTCGAGGTCGGCAAGATCCATGACGCGGATGGCGCGGCGGCCGACCTTGTCTTCATAGGCCGGGCCGATGCCGCGGCGCGTCGTGCCGATCTTGGTGCCGCTGTTGGAAGCCGCATCCTCGCGCATCGCGTCGAGCTCGCGGTGCAGCGACAGGATGAGCGTCGCATTGTCGGCGATACGCAGATTGTCAGGCGTGACACTCACGCCCTGGGCCTCCAGCCGGCCGATCTCGGCGATCAGCGCGTGCGGGTCGACGACGACGCCGTTGCCGATCACCGCCATCTTGCCGGGACGCACGACGCCGGAGGGCAGCAGCGAGAGCTTGTAGCTCGTGCCGTCGATGACGAGCGTATGGCCGGCATTGTGTCCGCCCTGATAGCGCACGACGATATCCGCGCGTTCAGAAAGCCAGTCGACAATCTTGCCCTTGCCTTCGTCACCCCATTGCGAACCGACCACGACTACGTTCGTCATCTAACTCTTCCTGTTACCGGCGCTGAACCGCGCACCTGCTCAAACCCGCGCATCTATAAAGCTTTGTTTTTGGGAAAGCGACCCTGTTGTCACAGGCGATTGGGCTTTTTACGTGACAAATCAGCCGCCGGCAGGCTATTTCCCCTGCGAAAACGTCGCTTGTCGCTCACCAAAACCCGAGGAAGAAACGCTCTTGCAAGCCACGGCCTATATCTGCCTCGTCATTGCCACCCTCTGCTGGGGCGGCAACTCCGTCGCCGGCAAGCTTGCGGTCGGCCATGTCAGCCCGATGATGCTGACCTTCCTGCGCTGGTTCCTGGCCGTCGCGCTGATCGCGCTGATTTCGGTGCCACAGCTCAAGAAGGACTGGCCGATCGCCAGGAAGAACCTGCCGCTGCTGCTGTGTTACGGCGCAATCGGCTACACGCTCTTCAACGCCATGCTTTACTCGGCGGTGCAATATACGACGGCGATCAACGTCGCCATCGAGCAGGCCGGCATTCCCATGCTGATCTTCCTGCTCAATTTCGTTTTCTTCCGCACCGGCATTTCGCTGGCGCAGTGCCTCGGCTTCGGACTGACGCTGGTGGGCGTGGCGCTGACGGCCGCCCATGGCGACCTCGCCACGCTGCTGCAGCTGCAGCTCAACCGCGGCGACGGGCTGATGATGATCGCCATCGTCGCCTATTCGCTCTACACGATCTTCCTGCGCTGGAAACCGCCGGTCGACTGGCGAACGCTGATGGCCTTCCCGGCCATCGCCGCCATGCTGACCTCGCTGCCGCTGCTCCTTTGGGAAGCAGGCCGGGGTGCGGCGCAATGGCCTGATCAGGCCGGCTGGGGCATCACGCTCTATACGGCAATCTTCCCCTCGCTGCTGGCGCAGATCCTTTATATCAAGGGCGTCGAAGCGATCGGCGCCAACCGGGCCGGGCTCTTCATCAATCTCGTGCCAGTATTCGGAACCCTGCTCTCCGTCGCCCTGATCGGCGAGAAGCTTCAGTCTTTCCACATGATCGCACTGGTGCTGACCCTCGGCGGCATCGCGATCGCCGAAAAGGGCCGGCCGAAAGCTTCAGCTCCGACCGTTCCCGCCTCGCCCGTGGACTAACCAAGCTCGAGCGTTGTCACGCCGAAGACGTGTTTCAGCGGGATGGCCGGGGCCGGCCCGCGATACATGCGCGTCGTCTCGAACACCGGTCGAAGGCCGATGCTTTCGGCAAGTACCACCGCCTCGCGGTTCTCGACGGGAATGTCGATGAAGATCGAAGCCCCCTTCGCTTCGGGGATCAGTTCGGCAAGCAGCGCCGCGGCGCTGTCGGCATCATTGGCAAACAACGGCCCGATCTTGTAGCCCTCGTAACAGCGGCGGATCGTGCCGTAGCCGCGGATCTTGTGGCTCTTGCGCACCACGGCCGTCCGGCGGCCCTTGCGGCCTGTGCACCAGGCCGCAAGGAACGCATCCCGCGGCTGCGGAAAGATCGCCGAGTCGTAGCGCTGCAAGCCCTCGAGGCGTGAATCCAGCACCGGCTGCGCGATGAGCGTCGAGACAGGCAGGGAAGAGGCGACACCGCCGTAACGGATGGTGGAATAGGCGGGCTCGAAGCCGGCCTTGCGGTAATTTTCCTGCTGTGCGGCGACGCCGTCGAGACCAATCGTCCGGCCTTCCGCCGTGGCGATACCCGCCTCCCAGATCGCCTTGCCGTAACCTTTGCCGCGGAAATCCGGATGGACGATGTAGAGGCCGACAAAGGCGAAACTGTCGCCATATTTGACGACCGAGATCGAGCCGACCGGAACCTCACCGATGGCGCCGACGAAGAAGCCCGAAGGATCGGCTTCGAGAAATGCCAGCGAATCGTCGAGGCCCGGGTTCCATCCCTCCTGGCGCGCCCATTCGAGCACGAGCTCCAGTTCGCCGGGCCGCATCGAACGAACGGCAAAATCCCCCGAATTCATGCGACCTTCCCAGATTTAATGTCCCGCAAGTCCATCCCGGCAACGGCAAAGCAATTGTCAGGTCCAGGCTCCCCGATTGCACCTGCAAATGATGGAGAATCCCGCGCTCATGGTCTTGGCGACGCGGTATAATCATTTTCGATGCAATGCAAAAAGCTTCGTTTCCGCATTATCATGAAACCGGGCCGTTGCAAGCTCAAGAAAATTACTTGCGGACCGTTTGTCTTCCTGTCGATAGGAGCAAAACGCCGCAGCGAAGATATAACGTCCGCCCGCTTTTGAGGGCGAGGAAAGCATCTCAGCCGCCCATCGCCGTCTTTTGCTTTTCGGTCCCGTTCATCATCGATGCAAAAAGCCGGTCCATCTCGGCCGCCGGCGTGGGATAACCGAATGCATAACCCTGCAGGCCGTCGCAACCGAGCTCACCCAGCACGACGGCATGCTCCTCGGTCTCGATGCCCTCGGCGATCACCTCGACATCGAGCGCCTTGGCGATCTCCACGATCGACCCCACCACGCGCCGCTGCTCGGCGGAGCTGACGACCTCCTTGACGAGTTGCCGGTCGATCTTCAGCCGTTTCGGCCGCAGCTTGACGAGACCGATGAGCGAGGCGTGACCCGATCCGAAATCATCGATCTCGATGTCGATGCCCATCTTCTTGATATCGTCGATATGCTCGAGCAGCTTCTCGTCGCTGTCATCGAGGAAAATGGTCTCGATCAGTTCGAAGGCGATGACGCCGGGCGGGATGTCGAGTTTCCTCAGCTTGCCGAGCAGCGCCGGATCGGCAAGGCGAGACGCCGAGATATTGACGGCAATGCGCGGCACCGCGACGCCGCGCAACAGCCAGAACAGCCGGTCTTCGAGAACGCTTTTCAGGATCGCCGCATCGATTTCCGCCGAAAGCCCGTGCTCATCGGCGATCTTCAGGAATACCCCCGGCGCAAGCACGCCCTTCTCGGGATGTTTCCAGCGGGCCAGCGCCTCGAAACCGATCACCTCCCGCGTCCGGGCATCGACCTGCACCTGATAATAGGGAACGATCTCGCCGCGCTCCAGCCCGAGCTTCATCTCCTCGGCAAGGCGGCGCTTGGCACGCAGGTCCTCCTGCAGTTGCCGCGTGAAGAATTCGACGCGATTGCGCCCGAGCTTTTTGGCCTGGTAGAGCGCCAGGTCGGATTCGGCAAGCAGGTTGCGCGCCCGCCGGTCGCCGCTCCAGGACACGCCGATCGACGCGCCGGACTGCAGCATCTGTTCGCCGAAACGGATCTTTTTCCGAAGCCGCCGCTGGAGATCCTCGGTGATCAGCTTCAATTCGGCGAGGTCGGTGAAATTGACCAGCACGATGACGAATTCGTCGCCGCCGACACGCGCCACCATGCCATTGGCGGGAATGGCCGCGGTGATGCGAAGGGCTGCGGCTCTCAGCACCGCATCGCCTGCCCCATGGCCGTGGCTGTCATTGATCTGCTTGAACTGGTCGAGGTCGAGATGCAGCACGCCGAGCGTCGCGATGTTCCGGTCAGCCGGCAGCTCCCCGAGACGCTTGTCGAGCAGGCGCCGGTTCGGCAGGCCGGTGAGGTAATCGTGATCGGCGACATGCTCGATGCGCGCATTGCTTTCCTCGAGCGCCAGCGCCCTCGCCTCGGCGACGATCTTCTGCCGCGCGAGTTCCGCATTAAGCTGCACGTCGGCGGTCACATCCCACTCGGCGCCGATAAAGGAAGGCATGCCCTCCGCATCGACATAAAAATGCGCACGCGACCTCAAATGGCGGATTTCGCCGCCCGGCAGCACGATCCGGAACTGGGAGTTATAGGCGCCCCGCGCCGCGATCGCCTGGTCGAAGTCGCGTTCGGCCCGCTCGCGGTCATCGGGATGGATCGCATTCGACCAGAACCACGCCGGCACATGCCGGCATGTCTCGCCGGTTTCGTAGAGCCGGTGCATCTGCGCATCCCATAAGATCCCGTCCTTCGCGATGCTGTGCTCCCAGACACCGATCTGAGATGCATCGAGGGCGAGTTCGAGACGGCGCAGAAGATCCTGAAACTCTTGTTCGGACCGTGTGGCTTTGTTCTCTGGCAACGCTCTCAGCCTTGGAAGCTTCCTTAATGGCAATATGGTCTCAGCCCGGCATTAAGGAAGCCTTGTCCGGAGGCGCGAACTAGTCACTAGGTGAACCGTTGGTTACGGCTTCCCTTTTTGGATCATAGGGATTGCAGGCCCGCGTCCCTGCCAAATCAGTGATTGTGCCGCGGCGGACTTTTGGCGATCTGGCGGAACTCCGCCGCTCCCTCCAGCACGGCGCCGTCCGACAATTGCGTCACCGAGCGGCGGTAGATCCGCTGCCAGGGCGTCGCATCCGCCGGCACCGGCGGAATGCCGTCGCCCTTGCGCCGCTCGATCTCGGCTTCATCGACCAGCATGTCGCAGCGCCCCTGGTTGAAATCGATGCGGATGACATCGCCGGTACGAAGCCAGGCGAGGCCGCCGCCGGCGGCACTTTCCGGCGAGGCGTTGAGGATGGAAGGGCTGTCGGCCGTGCCGGACTGGCGGCCGTCGCCGATCGTCGGCAGGCTGCGGATGCCGCGCTTCAGCAAATGATCCGGCGGCTGCATGTTGACCACCTCGGCCGAGCCCGGCCAGCCGAGCGGCCCGGCGCCACGGATGACGAGAATGGTGTTCTCGTCGATGCCGAGTTCAGGTTCGTTGATACGCTTGTGATAATCCTCCGACCCGTCGAAGACCACGGCCCTGCCCTCGAAGACGCCTTCCCGCCCGGGTTCCTTGAGATAGCGCTGGCGGAAATCCTCTGAGACGACGCTCATCTTCATGATCGCGAAATCGAAGAGATTGCCCTTGAGGACGAGGAAGCCGGCCCGCTCCTTCAGCGGCTCGCCGAATGGCCGGATGACCTCGCGGTCGCTGGCTTCGCACCCTTCGAGATTCTCGCCCATCGTCCTGCCGGTCACCGTGCGACAGTTGCCGTCAAGCTTTCCGGCCTGCAGCAGTTCCCACATGATCGCCGGGGTGCCGCCGGCGCGATGATAGCGTTCGCCGAGATAGGCGCCCGCCGGCTGGACGTTGGCCAGCAGCGGAATATCGAAGCCATGCACCTGCCAGTCGTCGGGATGAAGTTCGACGCCGGCATGTTTCGCCATGGCGGCCAGATGCGGCTGCGCATTGGTCGAGCCGCCGATCGCCGAATTGGTGCGAATCGCATTGAGGAAAGCCTCACGCGTGAGGATATCGGACGGCTTCAGGTCCTCGAACACGATCTCGACGGCCCGCCGTCCGGTGCGGTAGGCCATCTGGCCGCGCTCGCGGTAGGCAGCCGGAATGGCGCCGCAGCCGGTCAGCGAAAGACCGAGCGCTTCGGCGAGCGCATTCATCGTCGAGGCAGTCCCCATCGTATTACAATGGCCGACGGATGGAGCCGAATCGAGCGCTGCCTGCAGGAACTCTTCCCGATCGATCTCGCCTGCCGCATATTTCCGCCGCATCCGCCAGATCACCGTGCCGGAGCCGACGAGCTCCCCCTCGTGCCAGCCGTCGAGCATCGGCCCGCCCGAGAGCACGATCGCTGGGATATCGACCGTCGAGGCCGCCATGATCGCCGACGGCGTGGTCTTGTCGCAGCCGGTCGTCAGCACCACGCCATCGAGCGGATAGCCGTAAAGGATTTCGACGAGGCCGAGATAGGCAAGATTGCGATCGAGTGCGGCCGTCGGGCGCTTGCAATTCTCGAAGATCGGGTGCGTCGGAAACTCGATCGGAATGCCGCCGGCATCGCGAATGCCGTCGCGCACGCGCTTGGCGAGCTCGACATGGACCCTGTTGCAGGGGGTAAGGTCGCTGCCGCTCTGGGCAATCCCAATGATCGGCTTGCCCGAACGCAGCTCTTCCGGCGTGATCCCGTAATTCATGAAACGCTCGAGATAGAGCGCCGCCATATCGATATGATCGGGATTGTCGAACCAGTCCTGTGAACGCAGGCGCCGCTTCGGCGAATGGCTATTCGTCACTGTCTTCCTCCCGGCCGGGCATTCTTCTCTTCGAGATGGAGGAGAAGCGCGCCGTTAAGCCATTCCGCGCCAACTGCATTTTCTGCCGCAAGAGATTGGGCGTTGCCGGGATATTGATCCCGGACCGTCACCGCCAGGCTCGCACCGATCATTCAGTCCTCCCAACTGCTGAACGTCTTTGATAGTCCCCTCGCCTACCGTTGCAAACCATTTTGATGAACGTAACGCATTTTTATGAGACATGCCAAAAACGATACGGGCGAGAACCGAAGTTCCCGCCCGATTTACTCGACAAAGGAAGGTTGAATTCCGTTATTCCGCGGCGAGCCTGATGACCTCGGCCTCTTCTTCCTTGTGTTCGTCCGGCTTGTGCTGAACGAGCGGGCGATTGCCCGTCATCCGCCGCAGCAGCACGTAGAACACCGGCGTCATGAAGATGCCGAAGAAGGTGACGCCGATCATGCCGGAAAAGACCGCGACACCCATGGCCGCACGCATTTCCGCACCGGCGCCTGTGGAGACAACGAGCGGCACGACGCCCATGATGAAGGCCATGGAGGTCATGAGGATCGGGCGAAGACGCAGGCGGCTGGCTTCGACCGCGGCCTCCCGCGGCGTTCTGCCTTCGAACTCCAGCTCACGGGCGAACTCCACGATCAAGATCGCGTTCTTCGCCGATAGACCGACAAGGACGACGAGGCCGATCTGGGTGAAGATGTTGTTGTCTCCACCGGTGAGCCAGACGCCCGTCAGCGCGGCGAGCACGCCCATCGGCACGATCATGATGATCGCAAGCGGCAGCGTCAGGCTTTCATACTGGGCGGCGAGCACCAGGAAGACAAGCAGCAGCGCCAGCGGGAAGACGACAACGCTCGAATTGCCGGCCAGGATCTGCTGATAGGTCAGATCCGTCCATTCGAAGTCGATGCCGGCAGGCAGGGTCTCACGAAGGATCTTCTCGATTGCCGCCTGCGCCTGACCGGAGGAAAAGCCCGGCGCCGGACCGCCGTTGATATCGGCGGCGAGGAAGCCGTTGTACCGGTTGGCGCGCTCAGGACCGGTGCTCGGCTCCACTTTCAGCAGCGCCGAAAGCGGGATCATCTCACCAGATGCCGAACGAACTTTCAACTGGCCGATATCTTCCGGCTGGGCGCGGAATTTGGCATCGGCCTGCACCCGGACGCTGTAGGTGCGGCCGAAGGCGTTGAAGTCGTTCACATAGAGCGAACCGAGATAGATCTGCAGCGTCTGGAAGACGTCGGTGACGGAAACTCCAAGCTGCTCGGCCTTGGCGCGGTCGAGATCGGCATAGAGCTGCGGCACGTTGATCTGGAAGCTGGAGAACAGCCCGGCGAGCTCAGGCGTCTGGTAGGCCTTGGTGAGCACCGCCTTGGTCGCCTCGTCGAGTGCCTGGTTGCCTAAGCCCGCGCGATCCTCGATCTGCAGCTTGAAACCGCCCGTCGTGCCGAGACCGTTGACCGGCGGCGGCGGGAACATGGCGATGAAGGCGTCCTGGATGACTGCGAATTTCTGGTTCAGCGCCATGGCGATGGCGCCGCCCGAGAGATCAGGCGTCTTGCGCTCCTCGAAGTCCTTCAGCGTCACGAAGACGATGCCGGCATTCGAGGAGTTGGTGAAGCCGTTGATCGACAGGCCGGGGAAGGCGATCGCATTGGCGACGCCCGGCTGGGCGAGCGCGATGTCGGTCATGCGCTTGATGACGTCTTCCGTGCGGTCGAGGCTGGCGGCATCCGGCAGCTGAGCGAAACCGATCAGATACTGCTTGTCCTGGGACGGCACGAAGCCGCCCGGGACGGTGGTGAACATGCTGTAGGTCGCGCCGACCAGAGCCAGGTAGATCACCATGACGATGCTCTTGCGCGACAATAGGCCGCCGACACCCTTGCCGTAGGCATTCGAGCCGGCACCGAAGACGCGGTTGAAGCCGCGGAAGAACCAGCCGAAGATCGCGTCCATGAACCGCGTCAGCCAATCCTTCGGCGCATGATGACCCTTCAGGAGAAGAGCTGCGAGCGCCGGCGACAGGGTCAGCGAGTTGAAGGCCGAGATAACGGTGGAGATCGCGATCGTCAGCGCGAACTGCCGATAGAACTGTCCCGACAGGCCGGAGATGAAGGCGAGCGGCACGAAGACCGCGACGAGCACCAGCGCGATCGCGATGATCGGGCCGGAGACTTCCTTCATTGCCTTGTAGGTCGCGGCCCGTGGCGACAGGCCGTGTTCGATGTTGCGCTCGACGTTTTCGACGACCACGATCGCGTCGTCGACGACGATACCGATCGCGAGCACCAGACCGAACAGGCTGAGCGCGTTGATCGAGAAGCCGAAGACATACATGACTGCGAAGGTACCGATGATCGAGACCGGAACCGCGATCAGCGGAATGATCGAGGCGCGCCATGTCTGCAGGAACAGGATGACGACGAGGACGACGAGCGCGACGGCTTCGAGCAGCGTGTCGATGACCTTCTCGATCGAGGAGCGCACGAATTTCGTCGTATCGTAGACGATCTCGTATTTGACCCCTTCGGGCATGGCGAGCTGCAGCTGGTCCATGGTCGCGCGCACATTGTCGGCGATCTCGATGGCGTTCGAACCAGGCGCCTGAAGCACGGCAACGGCAACGGCCGGCTTGCCGTCGAGCAGCGAACGCAGCGTGTAATCGGCGGCGCCGAGTTCGATGCGGGCGACGTCGCGAAGGCGGGTGATCTCGCCATTGGCGCCCGTCTTGACGATGATGTTGCCGAATTCCTCGGGTGTGCGCAGACGTCCTTGTGCATTGACGTTGAGCTGCAGGTCGACGCCCGGCTGGCTCGGCGACGCGCCGATGATGCCGGCTGCCGCCTGGACGTTCTGCGAGCTGATCGCGTTGCTGATGTCGCTTGCGGCGAGATCGTGCTCGGCGGCCTTCTGCGGATCGATCCACACGCGCATCGAATAATCGCCGGCGCCGAAGACCTGCACCTGGCCGACGCCGGCGATGCGGGCGAGCCGGTCCTTGACGTTCAGAGTCGCGTAGTTGCGGAGATAGGTGATGTCGTGGCTGCTCCCGTCGGAGACGAGGTTGACGACCATGATGAAGTCGGGCGAACTCTTGACCGTCGTGATGCCAAGTGCGCGCACTTCCGCCGGCAGGCGCGGTTCGGCCTGGCTGACGCGGTTCTGCACGAGCTGCTGCGCCTTGTCGGGGTCGGTGCCGAGCTTGAAGGTGACGGTGACGTTGAGCACGCCGTCCGACGTCGCCTGGCTCGACATGTAGAGCATGCCCTCGACGCCGTTGATCTGCTCTTCGAGCGGTGTTGCCACGGTTTCGGCAATGACGCTCGGGTTGGCGCCGGGATAGGTGGCGCGCACGACGACCGACGGCGGCACGACTTCGGGATATTCGGAAATCGGCAGCGCGCGCAGGCCGATCAGGCCGGCAACCACGATGAGGACCGAAAGAACGCCGGCAAAGACCGGCCGGTCGACAAAGAATCTGGAGATGTTCATATCAAAGCCCTCTCCGGGGTGAACATGGATGCAAAGTCCCTCGCCAGCGGTTTGGAAGCCGCCGGTAGGTCGTATTATTTCGGGTATTAGCCCTCTCCCCGATGGGAAAGGGCATCCAGGCCGTTACTGCGCGGTCGCGACCTTCTCTTCCATCTGCGGGATGACGACGGCGCCCGGACGAATGCGCTGCAGGCCGTTGACGACGATCTTCTCGCCGGCGGTCAGGCCGCTTTCGACCACCCGCTGGCCATCGGACAGCATGCCGAGCTGGACCTGGCGGTAGGCGACCTTGTTTTCGCCATCGACGACGAAGACGAACTTCTTGTCCTGGTCCGTGCCGACCGCGCGATCGCTGATGACGATCTTGTTCTCGGCCTTCGGCTGGCCCATGCGCACGCGCACGAACTGGCCGGGGATGAGGCGCCCGCCCGGATTGTCGAAGACGGCGCGTACGCTGATCGTGCCGCTCGATGCATCGACCTCGTTGTCGATCAGTTGCAGCTTGCCCTTGATGGGGGTGCCATCATCGGCGAGCGTACCGACCTCGACGGGGATCTGCTCGACGGGAGGCAGAGCGCCGTGGGTCTGCGGCAGTTGGGCGAGCGCGCGCGTCACCATCTCTTCGCTGGCGTTGAAGCTCGCATAGATCGGATCGACCGAAACGAGCGTCGTCAGCGCCGGCGACGCCGAACCGGCCGCAACCAGGTTGCCTGTCGTCACCTCGATCTTGCCGATGCGGCCCGAGACCGGCGCCCGCACCTGCGTATAATCGAGATTGAGCTGGGCCGACTGCAATGCGGCCTGCGCCGAACGCAGCCCGGCCTGAGCCTCGGCCAGCGCGCTCTGGCGCTGATCGAGATCGCTCTGGGAGATGGTGCGGTTGTCGGAAAGCCTGCGGCCGCGGTCGAGCTCGGTCTGTGCCAGGCTGACCTTGGCTTCGGCCGAAGCGACCTGGCCCTGGGCCTGCGCCACGCTCGCCTGATAGGGAGCCGGGTCGATGGTGAAGAGCAGGTCGCCCTGCTTCACCAGCGCGCCCTCACGGAAAGCCACCGAGAGGATCGCGCCTTCGACGCGAGGACGGACCTGGACACGGTCGACCGCTTCGAGACGGCCGGAGAAACTCTCCCAGGCCGTCACGTCGCGCGCCGCGACGACGGCAACCGTCACCGGCACGGCGGGGGGCTGCGCCGGCTCGGACGCGGCCGTGGCGGTCCGGCTCATCGGCAGCTCGAAAAACAATGCAGCGCCTGAAACCGACGCAATAAGGCCTATGCCGGCGCCCACCAGGGCCCAGCGTTTACTTCTGGACGTCATCAGTACTCTCCTTGCGGCCCCAGGCCGCCGAAATATCAGATCTTCTTCAATGCAATTGCGGTTGGACGCTCACGTCCTGAAGGAAGCTTCCGAAATGACGGCTGACGTGTTCCTGCCAGTCCGGCGCTTCCCCGGATTTCCCACCATAAATCGAGGGCCAGCCCGTCCCGGCGGGAAGAACATGCTGGCGCACACCGACGCCGGCCTGTTTCAGGCGGGCACCGTAACCAAGTGTTTCGTCGTGCAGAGGATCGTCCTCCGCGGTGAAGATCAGCGCCGGCGCGACGCCTGAAAGACGCGAACAGAGACAGGGCGCCGCATAAGGATGGCAGCCGCCACCGCTCAGGTAATGGCTCCAGCCCTCCGTCCAGCGCTGACGCATGCCGACCGCTTCGGCCTTGCGGATCGAGGACGTGCCCATGAAGGGATCGAGCAGCGGCGAAATCAACACCTGGCCGTCGAGCGCATCCGGCATCTGGTCGCGCGCCTTGAGCGCCACGCCGGCGGCGACATTGCCACCCGCCTCTTCGCCGGCGACGAAGAGCAGCGACTTCCGGTCGCCGAGACCGGCGGCGCGCTTGTTGGCGAGGTAGGTGAAAACGGAGAAGGAAACTTCCAGCGCCTTCGGAAACAGGTTGCCGGACAGGCTGCTGTAGTCGACGGCGGCGACGATGGCGCCAGCCTTGGCGAGGCTCATCGCCACCGGCCTGTCGACATTCGTTTCGCTGTCGAGAAACGCGCCGCCATGCAGGTAAAGCACGATCGGCGGACCCTTGCCGTAATCGGCGCCCTGGTAGACACGCGCGGATACGGGGCCGATGGCCACCTTATCCAGCATCATATCTTTCCATTCCACCGTCATCGGTCGATCTCTTTTGCGGGCAGTCACAAGCGGACAACGCCTGCCGCTTGCATTTTGCACAAAAAAGATATTGTTATTCAGAACAGGGAATAAGAAGCGATATCGCGATTACACTGTTCCAATTCTCGAATAATGGTGCAACGCAAACTGCGGATTTGAAACCGATGGATCAGCTTTCGGCAATGCGCGTCTTCATCCGCGTGGTGGAGACGGGCAATTTCACCCGCGCCGCCGACATGCTCGCCATGCCCAAGGCGACGGTGACCAATCTCATCCAAGGCCTGGAAGCGCATCTGCGCACCAAGCTTCTGAACCGCACCACCCGCCGGGTCATGGTGACCACGGACGGTGCACTGTACTATGAACGTGCCGCCCAGATCATCTCCGAGCTGGAAGAACTCGACGGCAGCCTGTCCAACTCGCAGAGCCTGCCGAGCGGACGGTTGCGCGTCGAAATGAGCGGCGCCTTCGCCGATGCGATTGTCGTTCCGGCATTGTGCGATTTCTATCAGCGCTATCCCGATATCCGCCTGGATGTCGGCGTCAGCGACCGCACCGTCGATTATCTCGCGGAAAACGTCGACTGCGCGTTGCGGGCCGGCACACCGACCGATCAATCGCTGATCGCGCGGCGGGTTTCGGAGATGGAAATGATCACCTGCGCAGCGCCGCTTTATATCCAGAAATTCGGCATGCCCGAGCGGCCGGAGGATCTGGAGGCGACGCACTACTCCGTCAATTATTTCCGCGCCCAGAACAACCGGACGCTGCCCTTCGAATTCCGCAAGGGCAATGAAATGGTCGAGACCACGCCGCGCTACATCGCTTCGGTCAACGACAGCCGCACCTATCTGACGGCGGCGCTGACGGGGCTCGGCGTTGCCCAGATACCGACCTTCATGGCGCGCGAGCCGATGGCACGGGGCGAACTTTTGCGCGTGCTGCCGGAATGGCGCCGCGATGCGATCCCGCTCTACGTGGTCTATCCGCCGAACCGCCACCTCAGCAACAAGGTCCGCGTCTTCGTCGATTGGCTGGTGAAACTGCTGGTCGAGGCGAAGCTGAACGACCTCTGAGCGTCACAATCAAAACAGGTACGGCCCGGAAGGCAGGGGAAACCTTCGACGGGCCGCAATTCTTTGAACATCGTGCCTGTCGCACCGTAGGGAGGGTGCGGCAGGCGCTGGAGGTTCGCAAGGAAGCGGAAGGGACTCCACTCATTCGCGATAAATGAGTTATAGGCACTCTCCGAAAGATTGTAAGAGGGCAAGGCCGCGAGTTCCGTTCACATATTTGCGATGACGGTGCCCTCGTCAGATCATCCCGCCATTGGCGCGCAGTGTCTGACCGTTGATCCAGCCGCCGTCGGGACCGGCGAGAAAGGCGACCGCAGCCGCGATGTCTTCAGGCGTGCCGAGGCGCTCCAGCGGGTTCATCCTGGCCATGCGGGCGATGAGGTCCTCCGACTTGCCGTTGAGGAAAAGCTCAGTGGCCACAGGGCCTGGAGCGATGGCGTTGACGGTGATGTCGCGGCCGCGCATCTCCTTGGCCATGATCGCGGTCAGCGTCTCGACGGCGGCCTTGGTGGCGGCGTAGACGCCATAGGTTTCGAGCTTCAGCCCAACCACTGAGGTTGAGAAATTGATGATCCGGCCGCCGTCGCGCAGGCGCTTGGCGGCTTCCCGCAGCGTATTGAAGGTGCCCTTGAGATTGACGCCGATCTGGCGGTCGAAATTTTCGTCCTCCGCCTCGGCGAGCGGGGAGAGCATCATGATGCCGGCATTGTTGACGAGCACATCGATGCCGCCGAAAGCAGCTTCCGCAGCATCGAACATGCGGCGGACGGCTTGCGCCTCGCTGACATCGGCCTTCGCCGTCAGCGCCTCGCCGCCGGCCTGCTCGATCTCCCGGGCCAGTTCTTCGGCCGGCGCGGCATTGCCGGAATAGTTGATGACGACGGTGAAACCGTCCTTGGCAAGACGTTTGGCGACCTCGGCACCGATGCCGCGGGAAGCGCCCGTGACCAGTGCGACCTTGCGATTGTCGTTCGAAGCCATTGTTCTTCTCCTTCATGTGCGCCTCAGCGCGTTTTCGATGAAGAGAAGATGCGCCTTTTCTTGTGACGGATAATCGGGCAATCTTCGACATCACCATCCGGGAATGGCGAACAAATTACATGGACAGGTTCGACGCCATGCGTGTCTTCTGCCGCGTCGTGGAAAGGCGCAGCTTCACTCACGCCGCGCAAGACAGCGGCCTGCCGCGCTCGACCGTCACCGATGCGGTGAAGCAGCTCGAAGCCCGCCTTGGCGTTCGCCTGCTCCAACGCACCACGCGGCATGTCAGCCCGACGCTCGATGGCGAGGCCTATTATCAGCGCTGCCTGTCGATCCTCGCCGACATCGAGGATGCGGAAGGCGCTTTCGCCGGCACCAAACCGAAGGGCCTGCTGCGCGTCGACGTGCACGGCACGCTCGCCCGCCATTTCGTGCTGCCGAGCCTGCCGTCCTTTCTCCAAACCTATCCGGAGATCGAATTTTACATGAGCGAGGGCGACCGGCTGGTCGATCTGGTGCGCGAAGGCATCGATTGCGTGCTGCGCGTCGGCATGCCTGCGGATAGCGACATGGTCGCCCGCCGCGTCGCGATGCTGGATGAGATTACGCTTGCCTCTCCCGCCTATATCGCCGCCCATGGGCTGCCGCAGCATCCGGATCGGCTGGCCGGCCATCGCATGGTCGGTTTCCGTTCCAGCGCCACCGGCAGTCTGCTGCCGCTCGAATTCATCGTCGAAGGCACCGTGCGTGAAATCATCATCCCCGCAGCCGTCGCCGTCAATGCCGCCGAAAGCTATGTTTCGGCGGCGAGGCTGGGCCTCGGCCTGATTCAGATCCCGCGCTACCACGCCGAAAAGGACTTAGCAGAGGGAACGCTGGTCCATGTGCTGGAGGATTTCCCCCTGACGCCGACCCCGGTCTCGCTGCTCTATCCCCGCAACCGACAGCTTTCGCCGCGCGTGCGCGTCTTCATCGACTGGCTGGTGAAGGTCTTCGCTCGACAAAATTCCGAAAACGCGCTTCAGTAAATCGAGCCTTGCTAATATGAGCGCTGCGGCGCCGCGCGTCCTTGTGAGGCGCAGGAGGGGATGGCCATGGCACTCAACGATATCACCGTCTACCAGACGGAAGACGGCTTCGTCGTCGAATTCGGCGGCGAAGGCGAGGACAGCATTGCCGTGACGCTGCGAAGCACGCCGGAGCTGACCTCCAAAAACGCCGTCTCGCGCGCCAAGGCCCTGCTGGCGGTGGCCATTGAACCGGCCCACAGAGACAGCGCGCGCCGCAAGGACCCCGCCTTGCTCGAAGAGGAGCTTGAGGAGGGTCTGGAAGATTCCTTCCCGGCGAGCGACCCGGTCTCCGTCACCGTCTCCTCGATCCCGATGCGCGACCCGAATGCCGGCCGGTGAAACCTGCCTGCCGCGTCCGAAGGTTTAGGGATGACGTCAGGCGCGCCGGATGGTATCTGCCTCGACCATGACCGATGGTGGAATGACAACAAGCGCGATCGGCGCCGGCACGCTTGCCGGCGAAAGCCTCAGGGCGTTTTTCGAAAGAGACGCGATCGCTGTCGCCCGCGATCTGCTCGGCTGCCACCTGACTGTCAACGGCGCCGGCGGCCGCATCACCGAGACGGAAGCCTATTTCCCCGATGACGAGGCCTCGCACAGTTTTCGCGGGCCTACCAGGCGCAACGGCGCCATGTTCGGCAGACCGGGCAATGTCTATATCTACCGCATCTACGGCATGTACTGGTGCCTGAATTTCGTCTGTCATCCGGGCTCGGCCGTGCTGATCCGGGCGCTTGAGCCTGAAACAGGGATCCCCGCCATGATGGAGCGCCGGGGCACCGATATGCTGACGGCGCTCTGCAGCGGTCCCGGCAAGCTCTGCCAAGCGCTCGGCATCGATATCGACATCAACGACAGACTGCTCGACCGCCCGCCTTATGCGCTCACGCCATCCGCGCCGGTGCCTGTCGTTTCGGGAAAGCGCATCGGCATCACTAGAAATGCCGAAGCACCTTGGCGCTTTGGCATTCAGGGATCGCGTTATCTCAGCAAGCCGTTTCGCTAAGGCAATTCCACGGCCTAATGTAACAAAGAATAATCATTCGCTGTCATCTGCGGGTATAGCTTGGTGCACATCTGTAATCATATAGCCTTTTGGCTCATTTCCGAGGTATTGCACATGCACATCAACGACGAACGTGCTCGTTAGCGGATTAATGTCACGAGTAATGTGCCCCTTGATATCGTGAAAGCTCTTGCGGAAATAAACGGGCAAGGCCTTCTCCGAGATTGACGGAATAATCCCCCTATCTCCGGTGCGGCCGCTTTCTTTGCCAGGATGTCGGTTGGCTTGATCCATAAACAGCATAACTTCGCGCTTTATCTGCTCGCTCGGCGGAGACAATGTCACCATTTCGGCCGGAGCTTCAATCATGATAGGGCCGTCTATAAGCCTCTCTATGTTGATGGCGGCACGGTTTAATTCAGGTTCCGCAAAACTATATTCGACCACGACTGTTTTATGTCCATCAGTCTTTTTATAGCGCGCGTGCTTTATGCCAAGAGACGAGCCGACCTTACCAAGAAGAGGCTTGGTAAACTCTCGAATATCTTTTGCATCACCGATTGATGGCGGGTCTACCGGAGGGGCAACGTCGGCAGGCGATGAGAATGCCTTGATTCCACGCGAAAGCCTGTTAGCAAAATCCGCTACAACTACCGTGTTGTCCATTATAGTCAGCACACCCATCATGGTAATATAGGGAGCAATCTCCATGAGGATGGAGCCAGTTTCCAACTTGGTTATATGGAGTTTTGGCCCCGTTTCGCCGCTTTGCCGGTAATGGCGTTCATAGATCCGCGCCAAAGCGGCAAAACTATTGGAGAGGTCACCGAGCTCGATCGGATCCCCGGATATAGCTCAATAACAATTCTATCCCCTTCAGGCCTTGATGAAGATTCTGCCACCGCTGAAGCCTTATGTCCCTCGATTCAACGGCTTCCATGCGTGCAGCAAAAAGCTAGCCGTGAACTTCCCCTCGACAACCTATTCCGCACATTCACTTCATTTCAGTCAACTCTTATTTGTGTCGACCTTGTGATAAGCCCGGCATAGGCGATCTAAAGTTTCGCAAAATCCGGAGCTTATTCCATGACGGCGCTGTGATCGACGGCAGGCGCCGCCTTCGGCTTGCGCAGCAGAAGCACCAGCGGGATGACCGCGAGCGACATCAGCATCAACAGCTTGAAATCGTCCATATAGGCGATGATCGTCGATTGCAGCGTGATGATCTCGTTGAGCGAGGCGCGTCCGGCCGCCGTCACGGGACTGAGCCCCTGCGCTGCCACCGCGTTGAAGGCGTGGTTGAACGGCGTCACATAGGCGGCAATCGATTCGTGATTGCTCTGCGTATTCTCGACGATCAGCGCCGAGACGATCGAGATGCCGACCGACGAGCCGATATTGCGCGACAGGTTGTAGAGGCCGGTACCGTCGCCGCGCATATGGGCGGGTAGCGTGGCGAAGGCGATCGTCGTCAGCGGCACGAAGAGGAAACCGAGACCGGCGCCCTGGATGAAACCGACCGAGACGATCGTCCATTGCGAGACGTCGGGCGTCCAGCCGGTCATGTCGTACATCGCCCAGGCGGTGAGTCCGAGCCCCAGCACCAGCAGCCAGCGCGTATCGACCTTGCCGATCAGCCGCCCGACGATGAACATGCACAGCATGGTGCCGAGGCCGCGCGGACCCATGACGATACCGGCGGTGATGACCGGATAGCCCATCAGCGTCTGCAGATAGGGCGTCATCAGCGCCAGCGAGGCGAGATAGGTGATGCCGATCACGAAGATGAAGATCATGCTGATCGAGAAGTTCTGGTCGAGAAACAGCTTCGGATTGACGAAGGATTTCTCCGCCGTCAGCGTATGCACCAGAAGCAGATAGAAGGCGGCGGCGCAGATGATCGCTTCGAGCATGATCTCGCCTGATGAGAACCAGTCGAGCTGCTCGCCCCTGTCCAGGAAGAGCTGCAGCGAGGCGATGAACAGGCTCATCATGCCGAAACCGAACCAGTCGAGCTTGGCGAGCGCATCCCTCTTCGTTTCCGAGACGAAGATGACGATGCCGGCGAAGGCGAGCGCCCCGATCGGCACGTTGATGTAGAACACCCAGCGCCAACTGATATTGTCGGTCAGCCAGCCGCCGATGACGGGCCCGAGGACCGGCCCGACCATGACCGAGACGCCGAAGAGGGCCATGGCCGAGCCGCGCTCCTCGACCGTATAGATGTCGAGGAGGATGCCTTGGGAAAGCGGCACCAGCGATGCGCCGAACAGGCCCTGCAACAGGCGGAAGGCGACGATCTGGTTCAGCGACTGCGCAAGCCCGCAGAGCACCGAAGCGCCGACGAAGCCGGCAATGGCGACGAGCAGCACCCGCTTGCGGCCGAACTTGGCGGCGAGGAAACCGGAGGGCGGGGTCATGATCGCCGCCGCGACGATATAGGAGGTCAGCACCCAGTTGATCTGGTCGGCGGAGGCCGACACGCTGCCCTGAATATAAGGCAGCGCCACGTTGGCGATCGTCGTATCTAGCGCCTGCATGATGACAGCGAGAATGACGCAGGCGGTGATCGCGCCGCGATTGGCAACAGGGGTTGCCGGAGATGCGGAAGCGTTACTCATGGTCCTTGCCCTGAGACCGGCCCAGAAGCGTGTTGACGAAGTCAGGCAGGCCTCTGATATGGCCGGTTTCGACATCGACCACCGTGCTCATGCCGACGCGAAGCGGCGGCCTGCCGTCGGTATCCTCGATGCTGACGCGCATCGGAATGCGCTGCACGACCTTCACCCAATTGCCGGTGGTGTTCTGGGCCGGCAGCAGCGAGAAGCTGGAGCCGGAAGCCGGGCTGATGCTCTCGACCTTGCCCTTCCACGTCACGCCGGGATAGGTATCGACATAGATCTCCGCCGTCTGGCCTGGTTTGACGTAGGTCAGCTCGGTTTCTTTCGGGCTGGCGGCGATCCACAGATGGTCGGTGGCGACGAGCGAGAACGCCTGCTGCGAGGCCTGCAGGTAGGAGCCCACCTGCAAGGCGTTGACATTGGTGACGATGCCGTCGAACGGCGCCTTGACGACGCTGTGGTCAAGCTCGCGCTGCGCATTGTCGACCTGTGACTTCGCCTGCAGATAGAGCGGGTTTTCCTCGACCAGCTGGTCTGCCGAGCCGCCGAGTTGGGCCAGCGTCGTTGCCGCTTCCGCCTTGGCGACGGCAACCTTCTGCCGCGCGGCCTCGAGATTGTGCTTGGCCTCGTCATAGGCGGATTGCGTCGCGCTGCCGTTGTTGACCAGACTCTGCTGCCGGTCGAACTGATCCTGATAATAGGGCAGATCGGCTTGCGCCTGGGTGATCTCGGCGAGCGACTGCTGATAGCTCGCCTTGAGGTTCATGATCTGGTTGCGCTGCGCGCCGAGCTGCGCCTTGGCGCCGTCGAGCGCGATCTTGAAGGAATCCGATTTCAGGCTGAAGAGCACCTGCCCCGCCTTGACCGCCTCGTTCTCATGCACATTGATCGCGTCGACGATGCCCGAGACGTCGGTGGTGACCCCGACCATATCGGACTGGATATAGGCGTTGTCGGTCGACATCACCTGGCCGCCATTGACGTAGTAATAACCGCCGATGACTAGCGCCACCGGCAGCAGGGCGAAAAGAACGGGCCGCGTGAGACTGCGCCGGCGGCGGACCTTGTTGCCGCCAGGCGCAGCCACGGCGGCAGCCGGCGCTGAATTGGATGAAGGCGCTTCGGCTACCGTTTCCTGCTGTTTGATTTGGATTTCTTCAGATGTCTTGGCATTGGCGTCGGCAACGACGCGGAGGTTGGGTTGATCAGCCATCGTTCATCTCATTCTCTTCAACCGGTGTTCGGCAAGCCTGCACCAGGTTCGTCTTCATTGCGGATAGGATCTGGTAGAGCTGCTCGCGCTGCTCGGCCGAAACACCGTCCAGCGCCTCGGCGCGGGTCACATCGCCGAGCTCGCGCATTTCGGCGAGCAGCGGATGCGCCTCCTCGCGCATGTAGAGCAGCCAGACGCGCCGGTCGGTCGGGTGCTGACGGCGCTCGATCAGCCCGCGTTCGGCGAGCTTGTCGAGGATGCGCACCAGCGTGATCGGCTCGATTTCGAGGATTTCGGCCAAACCGCTCTGATGGATGCCCTCATTGTTCGAGAGATAGGCAAGCGTCTGCCATTGCGACCGCGTTAGCCCGAGGCACTTCGCGCGTTGCTCGAACCGCTTGCGCAGCAGCCGTGCGACATCGTGGAGAAGGAAACCGAGTGTGGGCGTGGCGTTCATGTGGACCTTTGCCGGCTATTTATAAGCATACTTATGATATGGGTAGATATATTTCCGCCGCGTGCACTGCACAAGAGCGCTGGCGGCAGATTCCGCTGCTGCGGCCAAAATGCCGCAGCAGCCGCGAAAGAGCTGGCTCCTACGGTAGCCGCGGGCCGGCTTCGGCCCTAATTTCCGAGGGAGATCGCCTCCGCCGGAGGCGCGCAGGAGGGCTCGATGGCGTTCTTCGAAAGCATGCTGACATTGCTTCTGGTAGCGATCGTCTTCCTGCAATTCTCCCGGAAATTCCGCATCCCTTATCCCACGATGCTGGCGATCGCCGGCATCATCGTCGCCGCCGTACCCTGGGCGCCCGAGGTCGCCATCGATCCGGAACTGGCGCTGGCGCTGCTGATCGCGCCTGTGCTCTTTGACGCCGCCTACGACCTGCCGCCAAGGACGTTGAGGCGCAACTGGCTGCCGCTCTTCTCGCTCGCCGCCATCGCCGTCATCCTGACGGCCGTCGCAGTAGCCGCCGTCGCCATGACGACGGCCGGCCTGCCGCTTGCCGCAGCTCTGGCCCTCGGCGCCATCGTCGCGCCACCCGATGCGGCAGCGGCGACCGCCATGCTCGACCGCTTCGACCTGCCGCGCCAGACCTACGTGGTTCTGAAAGGCGAGAGCCTTTTGAACGATGCCGTCGCGCTCCTGATCTTCAGCGCGGCGGTGGCCGCCGCCTCGAGCCCGGCCTTCTTCAGCGGCGCACTGGCGCAGCTGGCGCTTGCGGTGCCGGGAGGGATCCTTCTCGGCTATCTCCTCGGCCGCCTCTACATGGTCGTCGGCGTCAAACTGGCGGGCACGCTCGGCGGCACCTTGCTCGAATTCGTCGCCACGTTTGGCGCATGGATTATCGCCGAGCGGCTGCACCTTTCAGCGATTTTGACCATCGTCGTTTATGCCATGGTGATCGCCCGCTACATGCCCGAGCGGCAGTCGGCCCGCCATCGCATCCATTCCTATTCGGTTTGGGAAGCCGCGGTCTTCCTGGTCAACGTGCTCGCCTTCCTGCTGATGGGCCTGCAAGTTCGTCAAATCGTCGTTGATATCGATCCCGGCCGGCTCGACTTCGCGATCACCCTGGCCGCCTCGGTCTTCGTCACTGTCATCGTCGTCCGCCTGATCTGGGTGCTCCTCTATAATCGCGCAATTACCTATCTCGCCGTGCGCGGGCGAACGAAACAAGCCGTTCCCACCTTTCCAACGAGCCTGCTGGCCGGATGGTGCGGAATGCGCGGCCTCGTGACGCTCGCGACCGCGCTCGCCCTGCCGATCGATTTCCACGACCGCGATATCATCCTGCTCAGCGCCCTTGCCGTCGTTCTCGGCACACTGATCGTCCAGGGGCTGACGCTCGGGCCGCTGATCCGCTTCCTGAAATTCGATCCGGACACATCCTTGGACCGCGATCTCACCAAAGCCCGCATCGCGCTCATCGATGCAGCGCTTGCCGAGCTAGAAGGCGAGGACAAATCCACCCGAATTCTGCGCGACGTCTACACCTCCGAGCGCGAGATCGCCGCCGACGGAAAACACCCGCGCGAGGTCAGCAGGCTCGACAAACAGCGCCGCAATGTCATCATCGCCAAACGCCGAAAACTGGCGGCGATGCGCCGTGCCGGCGAGATCGACGACGATGTCTTCCACACGCTGGAGCAGGAGCTCGACTGGGCCGAACTCGCCGTCCTGCCGCCCGGCCGCGACGAGATCGTCGAGAGCTGATGTGCTCCATGACGTTTTCGTGGAATCCGGAATTTGACATAATTGGCATTTGCTATTTTTCGCCGCTGCCGTTTATATCCCGTTCCACAGCGTTACGACTTTTCCATTATGCATCGCGTGCCGGCCTTCCCTTCCATCGATCGGACGCCGGGGGAAATCACGGGAGCTCAGGCTTCCGTTCACAGCAGCAAGACATGAATAGCATCACTTCATCTTAGGTTCGGCGGCAGTCGATCGGCCGTCGAGATTGGAGGGACCGGTATGACTTACGCGCTTCGACGGATATTGATGCTCGGCTGCATCGCCACGTTCATGCCTCTGGCCGCAATGGCCCAAGGCGCACCGTCCGCTCCTCCTCCCGTCACCGTCGCAAAGCCTGTGGTGCGCGATGTCGTCGATAATGACGAATTCATCGGCCGTTTCCAGCCGGTCGACGAGGTCTCCGTGCGCTCACGCGTCGGCGGCTATTTGCAGGAAGTCCATTTCGAGGACGGCGCCCTCGTCAAGCAGGGCGACCTGCTCTTCGTCATCGACCAGCGGCCGTTCATAACCGCGCTCAATCAGGCAAAGGCCTCGCTCGAGGCGTCGCAGTCCACCCTCGTCTTCGCCGATGCTCAGTACAAGCGCGCCCAGTCGCTTGCTTCGAGCGGCAGTCAGTCCGCCCAGACGCTTGATGATCGCCGCCGTGAATTCGATTCCGCCCAGGCCAATGTCCGCGGCGCGCAGGCCGCCGCCGATCGCGCGGCGCTCGATCTCGAATATACCGAAATCAAGGCGCCGCTCAGCGGCCGCATCGACCGCCGACTGATCTCGACCGGCAACCTCGTGCAGGCCGACCAGACGGTGCTTACCACGATCGTTTCCCTCGATCCGATCGATTTCTATTTCGACGTCGACGAGCGCCGCCTGCTGAATTTCGCCGACACCGCGCGCAAGATGGGCACGGACCTCCAACTGGGCGGCGGCGGCGTGGACGTCTCCGTCACGATCTCCGATCCCAATGCCAAACCCTTCAAGGGAAAACTCGATTTCGCCGAGAACCGGGTCGACAACGAGAGCGGCACCATCCGCATCCGCGCCCGCCTTGCAAATCCCGATCTCGTCCTGCAGCCGGGCCTGTTCGGCCGCGTGCAGGTCGCAGCCTCCAACACCTACAAGGCCATCCTCGTTCCTGATGAGGCGATCGGCGCGGATCAGAATGAACGCGTCGTCTATGTCGTTGACGCGCAAGGCAAGGTTACGACCAAGCCGGTACGGCCCGGACCGCGGCTTTATGGCTATCGCGTCATCCGCGAGGGCCTCGACGGCAACGAGACGATCATCGTCAACGGCCTGATGCGCGCAAGGCCGGGCTCGACGATCACGCCTCAGATGAGCGAGCTGCCGCAGGAGCGGCAGGACACGCCGCCGGAAGCCGCAAATGCGGAGACCGGACAATGAGATTTGCACACTTCTTCGTGGATCGGCCGATTTTCGCGGCCGTCATCTCGATCGTCTTCCTCGTCGTCGGCGGCATCGCCTATACGCAGCTGCCGGTCTCCCAATATCCGGAGATCGCGCCGCCCACCATCGTCGTGCGCACCTCCTATCCGGGCGCCGACCCGCAGACCATCGCCGACACCGTCTCGACGCCGCTCGAACAGCAGATCAACGGCGTCGAAGACATGCTCTACATGTCCTCCTATTCCAGCGCCGACGGCGCGATGTCGCTGACGATCACCTTCAAGCTCGGCACCGATCTCGATAAGGTCCAGGTGCTTGTCCAGAACCGCGTGTCGATCGCGCTCCCCCGTCTTCCCGAGGAAGTCCAGCGGCTGGGCGTGACGACGGACAAAAGCTCGCCTGACCTGATGATGGTGGTGCACCTCCTGTCGCCGTCGCATCGCTATGACCAACTTTACGTTTCGAACTACGCCCGCAACCGCATTCGCGACGTTCTGGTGCGTCTCGACGGTGTCGGCGACGTGCAGCTTTTCGGTGAGCGGCAATATTCGATGCGCATCTGGCTGGACCCGGAAAAACTCTCCGCCTACGGCATGACATCGGACGACGTGGTCTCCGCCTTGAGAGACCAGAACGTCCAGGTTTCCGGCGGCAAGATCGGCGCGCCACCGGTGACCGGCAGGAACGCCTTCGAATATACGGTGCGAACCGACGGACGCTTTTCCGACGCGCGCGAATTCCGCTACGTCATCGTCAAATCGACGGGCGCCGGCCGGCTCGTGCAGTTGCAGGATGTCGCCCGCATCGAACTCGGCGCGCAGGACTACGTCACCAACAGCTACCTCAACAACGATCCCGCTGTTGCGCTTGGCATTTTCGCCCGGCCCGGCACCAACGCCCTCGACACCGCCCATCAGGTCCAGACGATCATGAAGGATATTTCCCAGAACTTCCCGGAAGGTCTGGAATATCGCATCGTCTACGATACGACCGAGTTCATCTCGGCCTCGATCAACGAGGTCTATAAAACCATCGCCGAAGCGGCCATCCTGGTGGCGATCGTCGTCCTCGTCTTCCTGCAATCGTGGCGGACCGCGATCATACCGATCGTCGCCATTCCCGTCTCGCTGATCGGCACCTTCGCCGTTCTCCTGGCCTTCGGCTTTTCGCTGAACATGCTGACGCTCTTCGGCCTCGTGCTGGCGATCGGCATCGTCGTCGACGACGCGATCGTGGTGGTGGAAAATGTCGAGCGCAATCTGGCGCGCGGCATGACGCCGAAAGAGGCCTCTCACGTCACCATGGACGAAGTGGGAACCGCGGTCATCGCCATCTCCCTGGTGCTGATCGCGGTCTTCGTGCCGACAGCCTTCATCCCAGGCATCTCGGGCCAGTTCTACAGGCAGTTCGCCGTCACGATCGCCGTCACCACCGCGATATCGGCGCTGAACTCGCTGACGCTTTCGCCTGCTCTTGCCGGTATATTGCTGAAACCCCACGACCACGAAGGAAAGCGTAAGAGCATCGCGTCACGGCTAGGAAGCGGCCTTGCAAACGGCTTCAACCGTGGTTTCGACCGGATGAGCTCCGGCTATTCCTGGACCGTCCGGCACCTGGTCAGCAGCTGGGTGGGCTTGACCTGCTCGATGCTCGCCTTCGCCGGCCTTCTCGGCGCGACCTGGTACATGAGCACCAAAGTTCCCTCGGGCTTCATCCCGACCATGGACCAGGGCTACGCGATCGTCGTCGTCCAGCTTCCAGACGGCGCCTCGCTTGCGCGCACCGATGCCGTCGTCAAACGGGTCGGCGACATCGCCCGAACCGTGCCCGGCGTCGGCAACGCCGTGCAATTTGCAGGCTTCAGCGGGGCGACATTCACCAATGCCTCGAATTCCGGCGTCGTCTTCGTTCCTTTCAAATCCTTCGCCGAGCGCGAGGAGGGCGGAGACAACGCCAACAAGATCATCGGCGAGCTCTTCGGCAAGCTGCAAAGCATCCAGGAAGCCTTCATCATCGCCATCCCGCCGCCCTCCGTGCGCGGCGTCGGCAATTCCGGCGGCTTCAAGATGCAGATTTCCGATCTTGAAAACCCCGACATGACGCGCGTGCTCGGCCTGGCCCGCCAGATGATGGGGGCGGCGGCAACGACCGACGGGCTGACCGGCGTCTTTACGACTTTCTCCGATGCGAGCCCGCAATATTTCCTGTCGATCGATCGTGACAAGGCGCGCTTCCTGAACGTGCCGATCCCCAACATCTTCAACGCGCTTTCGATCAATCTCGGCGTTGCTTACGTCAACGATTTTAATGCGTTCGGCCGTGTCTACCAGGTTCGTGCCCAAGCCGACCGGCAATACCGCATGGACAGGGAAGACATCCTCGCCCTGAAGGTCCGCTCGGCGACCGGCGCGCTGGTGCCGCTCGGAACGCTGATGGATATCCAGGATTCCAGCGGCCCTGCCCTCGTCCAGCGCTACAACATGTATGTCTCGGTGCCGCTTCAGGGCAACCCGACGCCCGGCACTTCGACGGGCGATGCGCTGAAGAAGATGGAGGAACTGGCAGCCAAGATCCTGCCGCCGGGAACGACCTTCGAATGGACGGAACTCGCCTATCAGGAGACCCATACCGGCAACACCGCCGTCTATATCTTCGCCCTCTCCGTCATTTTCGTCTTCCTGGCCTTGGCAGCTCAATATGAAAGCTGGGTCTTGCCCCTGGCGATCATTCTCATCGTCCCGCTCGCGGTTCTCGCGGCACTGATCGGGGTCTCGCTGAGAGGAATGGACAATAACGTCCTGACGCAGATCGGCCTGATCGTGCTGATCGGCCTTGCGGCCAAGAACGCCATTCTGATCGTCGAATTCGCAAGACAGGCGGAAGAGGAAGGCAAGTCTTCGGTGGAGGCCGCCATCGAGGCCAGCCACCTTCGCCTGCGCCCGATCCTGATGACGGCCTTCGCCTTCATCTTCGGCGTTCTGCCGCTCGCTATCGCCACCGGTCCCGGCGCCGAAATGCGCCAGTCGCTCGGCACCGCCGTCTTCTCGGGCATGCTCGGCGTGACGCTCTTCGGCCTGTTCCTGACGCCGGTCTTCTACGTCGTGCTGCGCGGCCGGCGCCGCGCCCGGCCGGCTGAAAAGCCGGTCGAGGCGGTGCCGGTTGAAAGAGAGACCGTCTAAAACTGCGGGTCAGGTGGAAAACAGATGCACCTGACCCCGCCAGAAGCGGGCGACAGTGAGCTTGCCGCTGCGAAAGGCGCGCGTGTCCAGATTGAGCCGCCTCGGCCGGATCTCGGGCTCATCGTTCGGGGTATGGCCATGGACGACGAGCTTCGGCAGGGGCACCCTGCTTTCGAGAAAGCGGTGGCGAATGAGAACCAGGTCCTCGTCCGTTTGCGCGGCAAGCGGCACGGTCGGATCGATGCCGGCATGCACGAAGAGCACATAAGGCGTGTCCAGCATCACCGGCATCGCCCGCATGAAATCGATATGCGTGTGCGGCAGCGAATGGCGGATGAAGGCGTCGAGTTTCGCGCCAGATGGGAAGATCAGCGGCAGATGCTCAGGATCGAGGCCATAGGACTTCAGCAGTTCCGCAGACCCCATGCGCATCCAGTCGTCATAGGACGCCCAGCCGTCGATATAATCGAGCATGGCGATTTCATGATTGCCGGCAAGGCAGATGCGCTCGAAATCGTCGGACAGCGGATCCATCAAATGACTGATGACCTGCGCCGACTCCGGACCGCGGTCGATGTAATCGCCGAGCATCACGATCAGCTTGCGTCCCGGCAGCTGTGCGCCATCGCGCAGGATAGCCTCCTCGGCTTTGACGAGCAGGTCATAGCGGCCATGGATATCGCCGACCGCATAGGTTGGGATATCGGCAATCTCAAGCGTCAGACGCGGTCTCTGCTGGCGCCCCATTTTAGAAACCTCGCTGTCGCGGGCGAGAGAGTCGCTCATCGTTCTTCCGATCAGATTAGCCCCGGAACAGGATGATTTTAGGTCGGGGCGGCCTAAAATCTAAATCCTCTTCTCAGTTAGGAGTTCAAGCATGGTGTCGTCCGAAACCGCTCACACGTTTCCACGTCATGCTCTCATTGACCCAAACTAGGGCGGAGGACAAGGCGATCAAGTTGGTAAGAAAATTCAAAGCTTTCGGGTTTCTTGGAAAAACCGGCCTTATCATTCGAGGATCAATCCCTCACTCCTGTAGCCATCGAGGAAGAGTGACCGATGGGAACGGTATCGCAGTTTCATGATAGCCTCAGGCCTCCCGCGCACCGCATCGAAAGCGAAGAGGAGGCGATATCTGCGGCCCGCGATCTCGCCGCCGCATTCCGGCGTCAGGCGAGCGAACGCGATGTCAACCGCATCCTGCCGCATGCCGAGCTCGACGCGCTGTCGGCATCGGGACTGACAGCGATCACCGTTCCACCCGAATATGAAGGGCTCGACGTGTCGAACGCTCTGCTCGCCGAGATCGTTGCGATCATCGCCGAGGGCGATGCCTCGATCGGCGAGGCGCTGGGAAATCATTTCTGCGTGCTGGAAACCATCCGCACCCAAGCCTCCGAGGATCTCAGGACGTCGCTGTTTGCCCGCGTGCTGCTCGGCGACCGCTTCGCGGCAACCGCCTTCGCTGACGGCACCGACCTGACGGCCGAAGGCCCGGGCTACCGTGCGAGCGGGCGCACGCATCAAGCGCCCGGCATTCTCTTCGCCGACTGGATCGCCGCTGCCGCCACCGCCCCGCCCAGCCGTCCGGTCACGCTCTACCTGGCTTGCGGCGACGACAATGTTCAGGTGGTCGATAATTGGGATGGCTTCGGCCAGCGCACCAATGGATCGGCGACGGCGATCGTCGCCGAACTCCATGTCAATGCCGATGCGATTGCGCCCGCCCCCGCCTCCGAATATTCGACAGACATCTCGCTTGGCTTGCTGCTCAAGGCCGGCGTCAGCCTCGGCATCACGCGCGCCGCATGGAGCGACCTGCTGAGCGCGATCGGCGATCGCAGCGCCGTCCTAGCGCCGCTCGGCCAGCACGCCGTCCGCATCGAAATGACCGCGGCAGCGCTGGAACGAGCCGGCCGCAAGCTCGATATCGCCCAGGTCAATTCGGTGGAGGCCGCAATCGCGGATGCGCATTTCTCCGCCTCGGCTGCCGCAATCCTGGCCGGCGATACCGCGCTCGGCGCTGCAAATGCGCTTTTCGAACTCGCGGGGGGAATATCGGCCGGCATCGGGCTCAACCTCGACCGCCATTGGCGCAATGCCCGCATCCACGCGTTGTCGCTGCCGCGAGACAAGCTGCTGCGGACAGCCGGCGACCATATGGCGAAGCTGGGCGAGGCTTGAAGCGACGAGATCTCAGCTGGCGGCGGAGATCGGAAATTCCTCTTTGTCGCCTTGGATGCGGCCGCCGCCGGAAACGAATTGTTCGAGGCTCATATTGTCGAGAATGGCGGCGATCGCGTCCCGGACATCGGTCATCGAGCGCCGCACCTGACAGGTTTCCGGATCGGCACAGTCGTCGCAGGCCTCGAAAGCCGTGCGGCTGGCACAGCGGATCGGCGCCAAGGGGCCGTCCAATGTGCGGATGACATGGCCGATACGGATTTCGGAGGCCGGCCGCGACAGGGAATAGCCGCCGCCCGGTCCCTTCTTCGAGCGCAGGATGCCGACATTGCGCAGTTCGAGCAGGATCGTGTCGAGAAACTTCTTCGGGATATTGTTGCGTGACGCGATGTCATTGATGAAGGCGGTTTCTCCGGGCGCCAGCCGCGCCAGATCGACCAGCGCCTTCAGCCCGTATTTTCCCTTTTTCGTCAGCATCGTCGTCGCCCTGTGGAAATCGCAGTATTCATCCTGATAATAGCAGGCAAATAGCGTCAAAAGCGTGAACATACAACAAAATAGCTATTATTTATAGCTTATATTGGCAACGTCTACCTACCCTTCCGGCGGCTGCGCGGCGACATTCCGGCCGCCGCTCGATTACAGCCCCGGCCCTGCCGCCCGCGCTGCTCTGTCAGATCGTCTTCAGCATGCCGCCATCGACGAAATAGGTCGAGCCGATGCAGTAGCTCGCCCGCTCCGAGCTCAGGAAGACGAAGACGTTTGCCAGCTCCTCCGGCGTGCCGAAACGTTTGGAGGCGGCATGCTCGTTGGCGACGCTCTGCAGATAGCCTTCCCAGTTGCCGCCGCTTTCGGCCGTCAGCTGCTTGGCAGTCTTGATCCAGTCGGGCGTCAGGATCAGGCCGGCATTGATGCAATTGACGCGGATGTTGTCGGGGATGAGCTCGGTCGATAGCGTCTTGGAAAACATCATCAGCGCCGATTTGCTGACATTGTAGATCGGCTCGTACCAGAGCGGCTGGACGGCGCAGATCGAGGCATTGTGCAGGATCACCCCGCCGCCGCGTTTCTTCATTTGCGGCGCGATCCCGCGCGCCAGCCGCACGGCGGCCATCACATGCAGGTCCCAGTAGGCCTGCCACTTCTCGTCCGGCGCCTCCATCACCGTCTCGTTGGATCCGGTGCCGGCATTGTTGATGAGGATATCTGCGCCGCCCCGTTCTGCGGCCGCAGCAATGATCGCCTCCGTTCCCCCTGCCGTCGCGACGTCGGCGGCCACGGCGGTGGCGCTGACGCCGTATTTCTCGGCAATGCGGGCGGCCTCCACCTCCAGCCGCTCACCGCCGCGCGCGGCGAGCACGAGATCCGTACCCTCAGCCGCCAGCCCCTCGGCAATCGCCAGGCCGATGCCGACCGATGCACCCGTGATGACCGCGATCTTTCCCTTCAATCCGAGATCCATATCTTCCTCCACAAGCGCCGGCGAGCCCGGCCCGATGGGGCGAGTGTTTCGCCAATGATTTCGGGCGTCAAGCCTTGCGGCAGGCTCGGATCTGTCGCAGCTTGCGCCCGCACATGGGAGGAGTTTTCATGCGACGTTATTCAGCCTGCATAGAGTGGTTGTTTGCCGAAGAAGGCGACAGCTTTGCCGATCGCATCCGCCGCGCCCATGCCGGCGGCCTGACGGCGGTCGAATTCTGGCGCTGGACCGACAAGGACCTCGACGCGATCGAGGCGGCGCTTGATGAAACCGGGCTTGCCGTCACCAGCCTCGTTGCCGAACCGATGATCGCGCTGACCGACGCCGCCAACCGGCAGGCCTGGCTCAAGGGTCTTGCCGAATCCGCTGCCGTCGCCAGGCGTCTCGGCGCGCCGGTGCTGATCGCCCAGGCAGGCGACGATCTTCCCGGCTTCACCCGGCAGGCGCAGCGCCAGGCGCTCACCGAAGCGCTGAAAGCCGGCGCCGACCTCCTCGCAGGCAGCGGCGTGCGCCTCGGCGTAGAGCCGCTCAACACCCGTATCGACCATATCGGCTATTTCCTTGCTTCGACCCGCGAAGGGCTTGATATCGTCGATGACGTCGCCCGTCCCGAGATCGGCATCGTCTACGACATCTACCATTCCGCCGTGATGGACGAACGCACCGAAGAGGTGCTCGACGGCTGTCTCGGCCGTGTCTTCCACGTCCACGTCGCCGATCATCCCGGCCGCAACGAACCCGGCTCCGGCGGCATCGACCTCGCCCACCGCCTCAATTGGATCTTCGCCAACGGCTATGATGGCGCCGTCGGCCTCGAATACCGTCCGACCAGGTCCGGTGCGGACGCCGTCAAAGCCGCGATCGCCTCGCTCGGCGGCTAAATCTGCCTGGCGCCTTCTGCGAAAGCCTCGAGTCCGGGATCGAACTCGACCTCGACGACATTGTTGAAGACGGCGGTCGCCAGCATGATGCCGGCGAAAGCGACGAGATCGACGAGCACCTTGGTTTCGTAGCGCTCCTTCAGCTTGGCCCAGAGATCAGCCGGAACGGCGTTGGAATCGGTGACAACAGCCCTGCCGAAGGCGTCGAGCAGCGCTTCCGTTTCCGAAAGCTCCAGCGCATCGGGGTCGAAACCCTTGCCGATCAGCGCCCGGCGAAAGAAGGTGATGGCGATCTTCGACTTCGCCGCCTTCGAGATCGCATGTGAGAAGATCCAGACCTCCCGGTCGCTGATGACAGGATCGAGCTCGGCCCGCAGCGTGAACCACTCGGCATAGATGCGATGGGCGACCGGCGAATGCAGGAGCGTTCGCTTCATGTTGGTCATGCGCCCGCGCAGCCTGATTTCTTCATCATGCGCCGCGCGAACCTCTGGCGAAGCGGTGTCGTAATCGATCTGCGGGAGATGGCTCATCGGGTGAACGCTTTCCTTGAAGATAAATCCACTTGGCCGCCGGGCGGCGCCCACCTAGATTGTTTACATCGAAGGCGGAGGCAAGGCATGAGCGGCGACCACGAGCATTCTCACATCGACTGGCGGGAACATGGCGTCAAGGTCATTCCCGGCAATTCGCTCGATCCCAACACCGCGCAGACGCCGGGCATGAACCGTGCGACCGCGATCAACAATGCGCGCGCCGGCGCCGAGAAGATCTGGGCCGGCACGGTGACGATCCATGCCAATGCCAAGACCGGCGCCCACCATCACGGCGATCTCGAAAGCATAATCTATGTGGTCAAGGGCAAGGCCCGCATGCGCTGGGGCGAGCATCTGGAATTTACCGCCGAGGCCGGCCCCGGCGATTTCATCTATGTCCCGCCCTATGTGCCCCATCAGGAGATCAACGCCAGCCGCGACGAGACGCTGGAATGCGTGCTCGTTCGCTCAGGCCAGGAACCCGTCGTCGTCAATCTCGATATCGAGCCGGTGGAAAAACCGGAAGACGTTCCCTGGATCGATCCGATCCATCGCTGATATCCGTTACGCGTGAACCGTGGCGGCGCTGCTCATGGCGGAATTCTCGATGATCCGGCCGGTATCGTAGGCATAGAGGTGGATTGCATTGTGATCGATTGCGATGCCGATCTGATCGCCCGATTTCACCGTCACGGCCTCCGTCAGCGCCACGGCAAAGGGCAGCCCGTCGAAGTCGGCATGAACGACGCGGCTCGCGCCGAGCTCTTCGATGAAATCGGCCGTTGCGATCAAGGCGCCGGGCGCATCCGGCGCCACCAGCCCGGCGGCCTCGGCGCGCATGCCGAGCACAACGCGCTTGCCTTTCAGGCTCGCGGCGCGTTCGCGCGGCAGCGCGATCTTGCGGCTCTGGTCGTAGACGAAGACGCCCTCGTCGTTGATCGTGCCTTCAAGCAGGTTCATCGCCGGCGTGCCGACGAAACCGGCGACGAAACGCGAGACCGGATGATGATAGACCTCTTCCGGCGTGCCGACCTGCTCCACCCTGCCGCCGTTCATCACCACCAGCCGGTCGGCCAGCGTCATCGCCTCGGTCTGGTCATGCGTGACGAAGATCGAGGTGGCGCCGAGGCGCCGGTGGAGGCGGCGGATTTCGGCGCGCATGGCGATGCGCAGCTTGGCATCGAGGTTCGACAGCGGCTCGTCGAAGAGGAACACCTTCGGCTCGCGGATCATCGCGCGCCCCATGGCGACGCGCTGACGCTGGCCGCCGGAAAGAGCGGCGGGGCGGCGGTCGAGGAAAGGTTCGAGGCTGAGCGCCTTGGCGACTTCGGCGATGCGCCGATTTCGCTCCGCCTTCGCGACGCCCGCGACCTTCAAGGCATAACCGATATTCTCGGCGACCGTCATATGCGGATAGAGCGCGTAGTTCTGGAACACCATGGCGCAGCCGCGCTCGCGCGGCTCCAGCTTGTTGACGACGCGGCCATCGATGGCGATTTCGCCGCCGCTGATTTCCTCGAGGCCGGCGATCATGCGCAGCAGCGTGGACTTGCCGCAGCCGGAGGGGCCGAGGATGACGATGAATTCGCCGGACTGGATCTCCAGATCGACGCCATGAACGACGGGATGTTTGCCGTAGCTCTTCTTCACGTCACGGATTGAGATCGGTGCCACAGGACTGTTCCTTCACTTCTCGGTGGAGATAAGGCCGCGCACGAACCAGCGCTGCATCAGGATGACGAGCACCAGCGGCGGCGACATGATGATCAGTGTACCCGCCATGGCGACGTTCCAGTCAGGCAGGCCGAATTCGGATGGGATCAGGGTTTTGAGCTGCGTCACCGCAATGCCGAAATTCGGATCGGTGGTGATGAGAAGCGGCCAGAGATACTGGTTCCATGCCCAGACGAACATGATCGTGAACAGCGCGATCATGTTCGGCCGCGACAACGGCAGCAGAATGTCCCAGAAGAACCGGACCGGTCCCGATCCGTCCATCTTCGAAGCCTCGGCAAGCTCATCGGGAACCGTCAGGTAGAACTGGCGATAGAGGAAGGTGCCGGTCGCGGTGGCGACGAGCGGCGCCACAAGGCCGGTATAGGAATTCAACAGCCCCCATTCCAGCTTGATCTGGAGGCCGGATACCCAGGCGACGAGCGCGGTGATGCCCGTGACGTCGAGGATTGTTTGGAAAGGCTGCAGTGCATTGGCCGCAATCGAATAGGTCGGCACGATGCGTACTTCGAGCGGCAGCATCAGCGTGATGAAGATGATCCAGAAGATCAGGTGTCGGCCGCGGAAACGGAAATAGACGATCGAGAAGGCTGCCATGGCGGAAAGGATGACCTTGCCGGCGGCGACCGATGTCGCGAAGATGATGCTGTGCAGCAGCTTGTTGCCGAGATCGGCGCGCACCCAGGCTTCGCGGGCGTTTTCCCAGAAATGCGAGCCCGGCGTCAGCGGCAGCGGCACGCGGTTGACCGTCTCCAGATCGAGCGTCGATGCGATGATGACGATGACGAAAGGCAGAAGCGCGATCACCAAGCCGAGCGCCAGAAGCGCGTAGCAGATGAAGTTGAATATCGGCGTGCGTTCGATCATGTCCGCGACCTCACTTGTAATGCACGCGCCGCTCGATGAAGCGGAACTGGAAGATGGTGAGCATGACGACGAGCAGCATCAGGATGATGGATTGCGCCGCAGCGCCCGAATAATCGAGGCCCCGGAAACCGTCGAAATAGATCTTGTAGACCATCAGCTCCGTCGCGCGCGCAGGGCCGCCCTGCGTCATGACGTCGACGATGCCGAAGGAATCCTGGAAGCTTTCGGTGATGTTGATGACAAGCAGGAAGAACAAGGTCGGCGTCAAGAGCGGCAACTGGAGGTCCCACATGCGGCGCAGCGGCCCCGAGCCATCCATGGCGGCCGCTTCGATCAGTGAGCGCGGAATGCCCTGCAGAGCCGAGAGGAAGAAGATGAAGTTATAGCCGATATATTTCCAGGAGAAGGCGACGATGACGGCGATCATCGCGTCTTTGCCGTCGAGCGCGGGATTCCAGAGGCCCGGCCAGACATGGTTGATGACCGAGAGAAGGCCGGCCTCCGGCGCCAGGATGAAGCGGAAGGCGAGCCCGAGAGCGGGCGCGGCGATCGCATAGGGCCAGATGAAAACCGACCGGTAGATCTTATGGCCGCGCAGTTCGCGGTCCGTCAAAAGCGCCAGGATGAGCGCCAGCCCCATGGCAATGATCGTCGAGCTGAAGCCGAAGACCATGCTGCGGGTGATCGATTCCCAATAGATCGGATCGCTGAGCAGCAGCTTGAAATTGTCGAAGCCGACCCAGGCATTGCCGCCGCCCCATGGCTGTTCGAGCGTGAACGCCCAATAGAGCGCCTGCGCGCTCGGCCAGTAGAAGAAGACGAAGATCAGCAGCAGCATCGGGAATGCGAAGAGCAGGCCGATCGTCGTCGAGGAGAAAGTGACGCGCTTTTCCATGGGTGGTCGTTTTCGCCTGGTTTGACGTCGGGCGCGGGCGGCAGCGCGCATCCGCGACTGATTGGGAGAACTTGCAAAGACGCACCCGGCGCGCGCGAGGCGGGCCGGGTGCGGTTCAATCAGGCGATCAGGGGAGCTGAACGTTCTTGTAGGTCTGCTGGAAGCGGCGCAGAAGCTGGTTGCCGCGTTCGGCAGCCGAGTCGAGCGAGGCCTGGACGTCGGCATTGTTGACGAAGATCGCCTGCAGGCTGTTGGCGATCTCGGTGCGGACCTGCAGCAGGCCGCCGAGACGGATGCCCTTGGCCGCTGCATCGCCAGCCGAGGAAACGGTCAGGCTCTGAATGGCGAGTTCGCGGCCGGCGTAAGGCGCCTTGTCGTAGAAGCCCTGCTTCTTCAGATATTCGAAGCCGGAGTTGCGGACCGGGATATAGCCGGTAACGGTCGACCAGGTCAGAGCTTCTTCCGGCTTGGCGATGAAGTTGAAGAAGGCAGCCGCGGCCTTGTACTCGGCGTCCGAATGGCCCTTCAGAACCCAGAGCGAAGCGCCGCCGACATAGGAGCTGTGACGGGTTGCGTCACCGTAGGTCGGGAGCATGGCAACGCCCCAGTTCATGCCCTGCTTGGCGGTGCGGCCGATATTGCCGTGGTCGCCGACCGAGGTCAGAATGACCTGGCAATCGCCGGCAGCGAAGGCTTCGACGAAGGTCTGGCCGACGGCCTTGTTCTTGATGACGGCGAGCTTGTTGTCGTACCAGGACTTGAGGTCCTTGATGTAGCTGACGAGAAGCGGGTTCTTGTTGAAGACAAGCTCGGCGTCGAGGCCTTCGAAGCCGTTCTTTTTCGTGGCGATCGGCTCGCCGTTGACGGCTTCGAACTGCTCGACGTACTGCCAGACTTCGTTGTTGGAGATGTCGAAGGCGAGCGGGCATGCATAGCCGGCGTCCTTCAGAGCCTTGAAGTCCTCACCGGCTTCCTTCCAGGTCGCCGGAGCATGATCCTTGCCGATCTTGGCGAAGGCGTCCTTGTTCCAGTAGAGCAGAGCGGTCGAGGAGTTGAAGGGGAAGGAATACATCTCGCCTTTCGACGTGGCGTAATAGCCTGCGATGCCCGAGAAGTAATCGTTCCAGTCGACGGTGTAGCCCATGTCGGCCATCAGCTTGTTTGCCGGGTAGTAGGCGCCGGAAAGCATGATGTCGAGCGTGCCGGCGTCGGAAACCTGGGCGATGGTCGGCTGCTTGCCGGCGCGGAAGGCGGCAATGGTGTTCTGCAGGGAGGCGTCGTAGCTGCCCTGGCTGGTGCAGACGACTTCGTAATCGGCCTGCGACTGGTTGAAGCGATCGCACTGTTCCTGGACACGCTTTGCGATGTCGCCGGAATTGCCGAACCAGAAGTCAATCTTGGTCTTTTCGGCGGCGGCAGCCGGGCCAGCAAGAAACGCTGTAGCGAGAAGGGCGCCGACGGCGCCGAGAAGCTTGGCTTGCATGAGAACCTCGAACGTAAAAGAGACGCGCACTTTCAGCGCACGCCCTATTAGCTGGTCCAAATTGCCGCGGCCAATGAATATTCCATGACATGAAACAACCGAAATCGCGCCGTCACGAAACCTTCATGCGGATGTTATTTGCCACGGCTGAAGGCTATATTGAGAGAAGCCTAACCAACCACCCCAGCGCACTGCCGAATAATTATATCTATACCAGAATTCCTATAAATTTCAACGATTTTCAATATTTGACTATACTTCGGCATCGCCGCCTTATTCGCTAGCAATGGTCACTTGAAACTTACAAAGAGAACCACTTTTCTGCCGCTGCACTGCTGTGCAACGCTTGGTTTCAGCCTGGAAATCAGCGGGAGTCCTTCAAAATTGCAGCGAAATGCGGATCGAATGCCCGGCTGATCGGTCCGGCGGCCGCCCCGAGCGCCACCGACCAGGGATCGGCCATGCCGGGTTGCAGGCGCGGCAGGGTGCGGCCACGCCTTTCGGCGGTCGAAGGCTGCAGCGGACCGATCGCCGCAATCAGCCTGTTCACCAATGCCACCGGCGCGCTGCCGCAGAGGATCACCGTCTGCGGATCGAAGATCGTTTCGATCAGATGGATGCTCCAGCGCAGATCCGCCGCCGCCGCCTCGATCCAGGCCTCGATACTCGGATCGCCCCGCAAGGCGAGGTCGTCGATGCGCGCATGGAGATCGGGATCGGCGGGGTCGGCCGACAGATGCTGATAGAGCGAGGCAAGCGAGGCGCGGTGTTCGAGCGGCGTCGATTTGCCGTCAGCAAAGAGCAGCGCCATGCCGATCTCGCCGGCATTGCCGTTGGCGCCGCGGTAGAGTTCGCCGTTTAAAATGAGGCCGGCGCCGATGCCGTAACCGACGAAAAGGCAGATGGCATGATCGAGACCGTGGGCGGCTCCCACCATGCGCTCGGCGGTCGCAGCCGCGGCCGCATCGTTCTGCAGGCCGACATCGAGCCCGGTGCCTGCGGTGAGGGTCTCCAGCAGCGGAAACTTCTGCCAGGCCTCCATCATCCACGGATCGTCGCCGCTGCCGTCGATCCCGAAGGGGCCGGGCATCGCGACACCGAGGCCGACCAGCCGCGTCTCCGATTGCTGGACGATCGCGGCGAGCTTCGAGCGCACGCCGGTGACGAGATCGAGAATGACCTTCGCGCCTGTCGACGGGCCACCGGGCGGCAAACCGGCCTCGGCGCGCACGAGAACGCTACCGACGAGATCGACGGCGACCGCCCGCGTCACGTGCCGGTCGATCTGCAGGCCGATCGCAAAGGCGCCCTCGGGAACGAGCCGATACGGGGTCGAGGGCTGGCCCCTGCCCTTTCGCACCGCCTCCTGCGAACTGACGAGACCGTCGCGCTCGAGCTCCTCGATGATATTCGACACCGTCTGCTTGGTCAGCCGCGTCGCCCGCGCCAGATCGGCGCGCGAGAGCGCGCCGTTGATCCGCAGGGCATCGATCATCACGCGCCGGTTATGCGCGCTGGTGCCTTCGTGATTGGTGCCGCTCTTGGCCCTGATCGGCCTGCTGTCATTCATGTGCAATTGCCTCTTGACTCCAGTAGAATGTTGAAGAAGTAATAAGTCAAGACAATTGACTTAATAAGGGACCGAAGAGTTCCAGGGAACGCAGGAAGCCGCACAGGGCCTCCAACGCGCTCCGAGATCACGAACCGGCACGTTTTTTTACGCGTGCCTTCTCGAAAACCGATGGCGGAAAATCCGCCCTCGGCCATGCGTAAATGTCAAAAACTGGAGGCTGCAATGCTGAAATCCTTGAACAAGACGCTTTTGGGTGCGGCCTTGATCGGCGCATCCCTTGCCCCGCATGCTTTCGCCGAAACGACGCTCAACGCGCTGTTCATGGCGCAAGCCGCTTACAGCGAGGCCGATGTGCGCGCCATGACCGACGCCTTTGCCAAGGCGAACCCCGATATCAAGGTCAATCTCGAATTCGTTCCCTATGAAGGCCTGCACGACAAGACGGTGCTGGCGCAGGGTTCCGGCGGCGGTTACGACGTCGTCCTTTTCGACGTCATCTGGCCGGCCGAATACGCCACCAACAAGGTGCTGGTCGACGTCTCCTCCCGCATCACCGACGAGATGAAGAAGGGCGTACTGCCGGGTGCCTGGACCACGGTACAGTATGACGGCAAATATTACGGCATGCCGTGGATCCTCGACACCAAATACCTGTTCTACAATAAGGAAATCCTGGAGAAGGCCGGCATCAAGGCCCCACCGAAGACCTGGGACGAGCTGGCCGAACAGGCCAAGACCATCAAGGACAAGGGCCTGCTCGCCACCCCGATCGCCTGGAGCTGGTCGCAGGCCGAAGCCGCGGTCTGCGACTACACCACGCTCGTCAGCGCCTATGGCGGCGATTTCCTGAAGGACGGCAAGCCGGCCTTCCAGACCGGCGGCGGCCTCGACGCGCTGAAATACATGGTCTCGAGCTATACCTCAGGCCTGACGAACCCGAACTCCAAGGAATTCCTGGAAGAGGATGTCCGCAAGGTCTTCCAGAACGGCGATGCCGCCTTCGCGCTGAACTGGACCTACATGTACAACATGGCCAACGACCCGAAGGACAGCAAGGTCGCGGGCAAGGTCGGTGTCGTGCCGGCGCCGGGTGTCGCCGGCAAGAGCGAGGCTTCGGCCGTCAACGGCTCGATGGGCCTCGGCATCACCTCCGCCAGCAAACATCCCGACGAGGCCTGGAAATACATCACCTTCATGACCTCGCAGGCGACACAGAACGCCTACGCCAAGCTCAGCCTGCCGATCTGGGCCTCCTCTTACGCGGACCCGGCCGTTACCAAGGGCCAGGAGGAGCTGATTTCCGCCGCCAAGGTCGGCCTCGCCGCCATGTATCCGCGCCCGACGACGCCGAAATATCAGGAGCTTTCGACCGCGCTGCAGCAGGCGATCCAGGAATCGCTGCTCGGCCAGTCAACGCCTGAGGATGCACTGAAGTCGGCCGCCGAAAGCAGCGGCCTCTGAGCCCGGCATGAACCCCGGGCGGCGCTTGTCGTCGCCCGGCTCGATTCCAATAACCTAAGAATGAAAAAGGGTCGCCTCGATGTCGGGCACATGGCTGACAACGCGCGCGTGGCTGTTGATGCTGCCGCTTCTCGTGGTCATGATCTCGGTCATCGGCTGGCCGCTGGTCGATACCGTCGGCCTCTCCTTCACCGACGCCAAGCTCGTCGGCACCGGCGGCAATTTCGTCGGCATCGACAATTACGTGAAGATGCTCTCCGGCTCGAATTTCCAGCGCACGCTGGTCACGACGGCCTGGTTCGCGATCGTCTCGGTCGCCGCCGAAATGGTGATCGGCGTGCTTGCCGCCCTCCTGCTGAACCAGCAGTTCCGCGGTCGCACGGCGCTCCGCGCCCTGATGATCCTGCCCTGGGCGCTGCCGACCGTCGTCAACGCCACGCTCTGGCGGCTGATCTACAATCCTGAATACGGTGCGCTCAACGCAGCGCTGACGCAGCTCGGCCTGCTCGATGCCTATCGCTCCTGGCTCGGCGAGCCGGGCACGGCGCTCGCCGCCCTCATCGTCGCCGACTGCTGGAAAAATTTTCCGCTGGTGGCGCTGATCGCACTTGCCGCACTCCAGGCCGTGCCGCGCGATATCACCGCCGCCTCCCTCGTTGACGGCGCGGGGCCTTTTGCCCGCTTCCGCTTCGTCATCCTACCTTATCTCGCCGGTCCGCTGATGGTGGCGCTCGTGCTGCGCACGATCGAAGCCTTCAAGGTATTCGACATCATCTGGGTCATGACCCGCGGCGGCCCGGCCAACAGCACCCGCACGCTCTCGATCCTCGTCTATCAGGAGGCCTTCTCGTTCCAGCGGGCGGGATCGGGCGCGTCTCTGGCCTTGATCGTTACGCTGCTGGTGACGCTGCTTGCTGCAGGCTATGCCGCACTGGTGCGTAAGACCGCCGGGAGTGCCGCCTGATGGAACGCCAGAGCCCGCTCTTTTCCGCTTTCATCCATCTTTGCGCGCTCCTGCTTGCCACCGTCATCCTGGCGCCGATCCTGTGGCTCTTCATCATGAGCATCTCGCCGGCCGCCGATCTTGCGGCAAAGCCGCTGCGCTGGTGGCCGCAGGCGGCGGATTTCTCCCGATACCAAGTCCTGCTGTCGACGCTGGAAAACAGCGCCGGCGCCGCCTTCACCTCATCGCTGCGCAACAGCATCGAGGTGGCCGGCATGGCGACGATCGCCGCCATCGCGCTCGCCATACCGGCCGGTTGGGCGGTGTCGCGCACGCCTTCGGTGGGCTGGTCGCTGTCGATGGTGATCGCGACCTACATGCTGCCGCCGGTGGCGCTCGCGGTGCCGCTCTATATGGGGCTTTCCCATCTCGGCATGCTGAACAACGTCTTCGGCCTCGCCCTCGTCTATCTCACCATCCTGGCGCCCTTCACCACCTGGCTGATGAAATCGGGCTTCGATTCCATCCCGCGTGAGATCGAATCCGCTGCGATGATCGACGGCGCCGGCCTGTTCCAGACGCTGAGGATCATCACCCTGCCGCTCGCCGCCCCCGTAGTCGCGACATCGAGCCTCTTTGCCTTCCTGCTTGCCTGGGATGAATTCTTCTATGCGCTGCTCTTCACCTCGGACCAGCGCGCCAAGACGCTGACCGTCGCCATTGCCGATCTCGCCGGCGGCCGCGTTTCCGATTACGGACTGATCGCCACGGCAGGCGTGCTCGCCGCCCTGCCCCCGGTGCTGATCGGTCTCGTCATGCAACGCGCCCTGATTTCGGGGCTCACCAGCGGCGGCGTCAAGGGATGAAGATGACAACGGAGAAAAACCGGGCCGCCGGACTTGCGGCGATCGATCGCGAAATGGCGCGCCAGCACGCCGATGCGCTTGCCTCTTATGAAGCCGCCGCACCCATGGCGGCAAGAGCGGCCGCCTCGCTTGAGAAGACCGGCCGGCTGCTTCTGCTCGGTATGGGCGGCTCGCATGCGGTCAACCGCGCCGTCGAGCCGCTCTACCGCGCCCTCGGCATCGAGGCCATCGCCCTGCCACTCTCCGAGCAGCTCGGCCAGCCGCTGCCGATCGCAGGCAGGACGGTCTTCGTCACTTCGCAATCGGGCGAGAGCGCCGAAGTGGTGCGCTGGTTCAACGAGACCGGCGGCACTGAAGAAACCTTCGGCCTGACGCTCGAAGGCAGTTCCTTCCTCGCCAGAACCGCCCCCTCACTGGTCGGCAGCGGCGGCACCGAGCTCGCTTTCGCCGCGACCCGCAGCCTGACGGTGACCTTCGCCCTGCACCTGGCAATCCTTTCCGCCCTCGGCGAAGATCCGGCAGCCGCACTTGCCGTCCTCAAGACGCCCGAAGACCATGACATCTCAGCGGCGCTTGCCGCACTCGAAACCGTCTCGACCGTCGTCAGCTCCGGCCGCCGCCTGCAAGGCGTCGCCGAGGCTTTGGCCCTCGGGCTGACGGAGCTTTCACGCCGCCCCTGCTTCTCGCTCGAAGGCGGCCAGCTGCGCCACGGCCCGATGGAGATGCTGGGGCCGGAGATTGGCGTCGTGCTGTTCCGAGGTCTCGACGAAACCGCCGGCCTCGTCACCGCCATGGCGGTGTCCGCCGTCGAGACCAGCGCGCCCGTCATCCTGTTCGATGCTTCGAGCGAAGCCCCGGTCGCCGGGGCGGTGACGATCCGCTTTACGCCGGCGACGGACCTTGCGGCGATCTTCGCCATGCTGCCGGTCGCCCAGCGGCTGATGATCGCTTTTGCCGAAACCCGCGTGGAGAATGCCGGAACGCCGGTCCGGTCCACCAAGATTACCCGGAGTGAATGAATGCGGCCGCTTGCAGTCATCGGCAACGTCAATGTCGATCTCATCCTCGGACCGGCCGCCCCCTGGCCAAAGGCCGGCACGGAAATCATCGTCGATCATGACGAGCTGAGGGTCGGCGGGTCGGCCGGCAACAGCGCGCTCGCCTGGCAGGCGCTCGGTATCGAGTTCGAGATTGCCGCCAATATCGGCAGCGACCAGTTCGGCCGCTGGCTGGCGGAAGCCTTCGGCCACCGCTCCCAAAATTGGCCGGTGCGCCCCGAGAGAACGACGCTTTCCGTCGGCATCACCCACCCGGACGGCGAGCGCACCTTCTTCACGACGACCGGCCACCTGCCACGCTTCAGCCTCGCCGACGTATTCGCCGTCATCGACGGCGAAAGGCTGCGCGGCGGTTACGCGCTTCTCTGCGGCGGCTTTCTGACCGACGACTTGGCGAGCGAATATGACGCCTTCTTCGACTGGGCCAAAAGCCACGACATCACCGTCGCTCTCGATACCGGCTGGCCGCTCGACGGCTGGACACAAGAAAATTGCGCGGCCGCCCGCGCCTGGCTTTCCCGCAGCGGCATCGCCCTCCTGAACGAGGTCGAGACGACGACGCTTGCCGGCGTCAACGATCCGATCGAGGCCGCCCGTGAGATCAGGTCGCATATGCCGGAAGGCGCGATCGTCGTCGTCAAGCGTGGCCCGGATGGCGCCATCGCGATCGGGCCGGATGGCCTCCCGGTGTCGGTAGCCGCGCCCATCGTCAAGGTCGTCGATACGATCGGCGCCGGCGATGTCTTCAATGCCGGCTTCCTGGCAGCACTGGCAGACGGCAAGCCGCTGGCTTCGTGCCTGGCGGCCGGAACGCAGGTTGCCTCACGTGCCATCTCCACTCTTCCCCGCAGCTACGGTCCGTCATCCCCACAGGAGACCGTGCGATGAGCGCGCTCGACATCGAAAACATCCGCAAGACCTATGGCGAGGTGGAGACGCTGAAAGGCATCGACATTTCGTTGGAAAGCGGCGAATTCCTCGTGCTGCTCGGATCCTCCGGCTGCGGCAAGTCCACGCTGCTCAACATCATTGCCGGCCTTGCCGAGGCGACGAGCGGCGACGTCAGGATCGGCGGGCGGTCAGTGCTCGGCGTGCATCCGAAGGACCGCGACATCGCCATGGTCTTTCAATCCTATGCGCTCTATCCCAATCTGACGGTGCAGCGGAACATCGGCTTCGGCCTGGAAATGCGAAAAGTGCCGGCGCCCGAGCGCGACAAGGCTGTGCGCGATGCCGCCAAGCTCCTACAGATCGAAAATCTCCTCGACCGCAAGCCGAGCCAGCTCTCCGGCGGCCAGCGCCAGCGCGTGGCGATCGGCCGCGCATTGGTGCGCAAGCCTGAGGTCTTCCTGTTCGACGAGCCGCTTTCCAATCTCGACGCCAAGCTGCGCATGGAGATGCGCACCGAGATCAAGCGGCTGCATCAGATGCTGAAGACCACGGTGGTCTATGTCACCCATGACCAAATCGAGGCGATGACGCTGGCAAGCCGCATCGCCGTCATGCGCGACGGCCGCATCGAGCAGCTGGGCACGCCGGAAGAGATCTACAATCATCCGGCCACGCTCTATGTCGCGACCTTCGTCGGCGCGCCGCCGATGAACCTGCTGAAGGTGACGGCGCGTGACGGCCGGCTGATGCTTTCAGGCTCCGATGCCGGCCTGCCCTTGCCCACCCGCTTCCGCGAGGCGGCCGGCGACGGCCGTGACCTGATCCTCGGCATCCGTCCCGAAGCGCTCCGCACGGACGGAACCGGCCCGTCGATCGAGGCGACCCTGGAGGTTGCGGAACTGACCGGCCCCGAACTCGTCGTCACCGCGCTCGCAGGAAACCAGCGACTGATGGCCTGCCTGCCGCCGCGTACGGCGATCCGCGACGGCGAAAAGCTCACGCTCTTCTTCGATGAGGAGGCGATGCATCTCTTCGATCCTCAAACAGGTCTCAGCTGCCTGGGCTGAGATGGAGCGGCGGAAGCGGCCGTTCGTTCAATTCGCCGCGTCGGCAGGCTTCCGCTTGTAGACGTGGATATAGTCGACGAGCAGAATGGAAGGGTTCGGCGTTTCGTCGATCGGCCAGCCCGAGCCGAGCGCCAGGTTCACCAGCGGATAGAACGGCATGTGGAATTCCTTCGGCGTGTCGAAGCTCCAGAGGTATTCGCGATCCAGATAGAAGGTCGTTTTGTCGGCCTGTATGTCGACGCCGTAGGTATGATACTCGCTGTTTAAAATTCCATCCTGGACGGTCTTCCAATAGCCGCCGTTGGAGTTCTGGCCGCCCTGGGCCTGGCGCCAGATATGGAAGCCCATGCTGAACTCGTAAGGCGCGCGTCCGTAATATTCCAGGACGTCGATCTCGGCGGTGTATTTCGACCGGTCGAGCCCGATGAGCCAGAAAGCCGGCCAGACACCCTTGCCCGGCGGCAGCTTCATCCGCGCTTCGAAATAGCCGAACTGCTGCGAGAACCCCTCGCCTTTGGGGTTGACCGCCGACAGCAGGCCCGAACGCCAGGTTCCGTCCTCTCCCTTGCGCGCTTCGATCTTCAGGATTCCCTGGTCGGTGGTGAATGGAAAGCCGGGAGCCGGATCCGTGAAGCGGGCGTCACCGAAATCGCCATTCCAGGGCGTATGGGCGATCCAGCGGGAGCTTCTCTCGCCCCATGCCGAAACGTCGAGATTGTCGAAATTCTCCTCCAACGTCAGCTGATAGGCATTCATGTTGATCGGCTCCTGGGCGACGCTCGGCTGGCCGGGCAAAGCCGCCAGACCGAGAACGACGAGCAGACCAAGAGCCTTAGAAGATATCCCGTAACGCATTTCGTTCCTCCGAAAACGCCAAACCCAATCGTTGGACTGCACCTCGATCCATCATGAGGTGAGAAGCCCGTGTCGCCGCGGCGTCAGCCTTTGAACGACGATCGTCTCGATGCCGTCGGGCCTGCCGAGGAACTGCCACAGCAGCAGCGCAAAGGCCCAGAAAATCGCCACCCCCGCCCCGCCGCAGAGCGCCAGGCCGGCGATGAGATTGAAGCCGACCGGCATGGCGGAGATCATCGGCTCCACCCAGAGCAGGAAGGCGATCATCGGCAGGCTCGCGGCCAGCGGACGGCAGAAGGAACCCAGCTGCGCTGCAAAACTCGCGCCGATCAGCCGCCGCGTGATGATGAGCGATGCGGCATAGGCGACGAGCACCGCCACGATCCGCGCGCCGAGCGCTCCCGCCACCTGAAAATAGGCAATGCCGAGGATGGTGACCGGCACCCGGACGACGAATTCGACGAACATCCTCAGAGCCAGCGAACGGGTATTGTCCAGCACCATGGCCAAAGCCGGCATGATGTTGGTGGGAAGACCGAGCAGGCTGACGAGGCAGAGCCATTGCAGGATCGGCGCGGCCGATAGCCATTTCTCGCCGACGAGCACGCGCACGGTGGGCTCGGCGAGCATGGCGAGCGCGATGAGAATGGGCGCGGCAACGAAGCTGATCGCGTTCGTCGCCTTCAGATAGGCAGCGACCAGATTGCGGCGGTCTTCGACGGTGGAAAATGCCGCCATCAGCGGGCGCAGCAGCGGCCCGACGAAGGTCTGGTACGGAATCCCGGCAATATTGTCTGCAACGCTGAAGGCGCCGAACGTCGACAGGCCGGTAAAGCGCGGCAGCAGCAGCCGGTCGAGCTGCCAGTTGATCGAATTCAACACCTGCGACACGGTGTTCCAACTGATCATGTCCTGAAAGTGCTTCCATTCCGAAAGGCTGAGGGCCGGCCGCATCGGCGCAAAGACGTAGGAGGTGATCATCGCCGCGGTCGGGCCTGCGACCGCTCCGGCCGCCAGCCCCCAATAGCTGCCGGTCGTCACCGCCACGCCGACACCGAACAGCAATGTCGAGCCCTTGGTGATCAGATCGAGCGCGAATTCGCGCTTGAAATCGAAACGCTGCATGAAGAGCACCATGCGCGGGCTGATCATGCTGCGCATGGCAGGCGCGATCGAAAGAACGGCGACAAGGGCAAAGAGCCGGGAATCGTCGTAAATCAGCGCCATCGGCCAGGAGATGACGATCATCAGCAGACTGATGGCTGCCCCCCGCAGCAGGCTGAGGGTGAAGGCCGTGGCAAACATCTTGTCCGAAGGCGACGGCTGACGCATCAGCGCCTGCGTCAACGGCAGGTCCAGCACCGTTTCGACGATCACGAGCACCGAGGTTGCAATGGCGACGAGGCCGAAATCCGCGGGGCTCAGAAGTCTTGCCAGCACCAGCAGGCTGACGAAATCAAGCAGCCGGGCGAGGAATTTTCCGCTGATCGTCCAGATGCTCGCCGTTGCCGTCCTCTGAGATACGCTTGACATGCTCTGCTATCATTCCTCGTCGACGGTATGAGACGGTTTCGGTCGCGGCACTAAGACGGGCAGCTTCGATCCTTCAGCCAGCCCGTCTTCTGAAAATTTCGTCGGATCGGTCGCCATGGTTGGACAGTTGCTGCTCGATGAGATTGGTCAGCCGGTCGCGGAACACGGCGGCGGAGAATTTCAGCGCGTGCGCGCGGATCGCATGCGGATCGATATCGTCCTCGACCTCTTCGAACGCCGCCATCGTTTCCAGCAGGGCTTCCGTCGTCTGTTCCGCGAAGCGGAAACCGACCTGCGGCGAGGAAACGGTTTCCCTGGCGCCGCCGGCGTCGAAAGCGAGAACCGGACGCCCCGATGCCATGGCTTCTACCGGCAGGATGCCGAAATCCTCGGTGCCTGGAAACAGGAGGGCGCGGCATCGCGACAGGTGATCGCGCAGCACGTTGAAGGGCTGGTGGCCGAGAAACTCGACGGTCGGTCCGGCAATCGACTTCAGATAAGCCAGCTGCTCTCCCTCGCCGATCACCACCAGCTTGCGACCGGCTTCGGTGCAGGCGCGCACGGCGATATCCGGCCGCTTATAGGTCGTCAGTTGTCCGGCATAGAGATAGAATTCGCCCTTGCCTTTCCCCACCGCAAAATCGTCAGTCGCAACGGGCGGATGGATGACGACGGAATCCCGGTCGTAGAAACGCCGGATGCGGCTTGCGACATAGTCTGAATTGGCGACGAACGTATCGACCCGCGAGGCAGTCGTCACATCCCAGGCGCGCAGCATCGGCGCGGTGACCGACATCAGGGCGCGGCCGACCCAGGGAAGGCCATGGCGATAGACATGGAACTGATCCCAGATATAGCGCATCGGCGAATGGCAGTAGCAGACATGCAGCGCGTCGGCGCGCGTGATGATGCCTTTGGCCGGTCCGGATTCGCTCGACAGCACGAGATCGTATTCCTGCAGATCGAACTGCTCGAGCGCGAAAGGCATCAGCGGCAGCATCTTGGTGTAATGCCGCTGGGCGCCTGGGATCTTCTGCAGAAAGGACGTGCGGATGTTGCGCGTCTTCAGGAAATCGCTGATGCGATCCCGGTTGCAGACGAGCGTGAAAATATCGGCTTGCGGAAACATCCGGCACAGCTCTTCGACAACCTTCTCGCCGCCGCGCATTGAAACCAGCCAGTAATGCACGATGGCAACGCGAAGCTGCTTGCCATCGCTCGCGCTTCCGGCCTCCGCAACACGCCGTTTCGCCACAACGGGCGCATCGGTGAGAAACGCTCTCGCATCGGGAAGGGAGGTTGTTGCTTTAAGGGTCAACTGAATACTCCTTGTATCGCCGCACCGTTTGTCGGCTCGCGAACCGCATTCGTCGAAAGCAGGCTGTGATATTCGGCAAGAAGCGCGTCGCGCCATTCTTCATGTGTCGAGGCGAGATCGGGCGACATCAGGAAAGCCCGCTCGCTCATGGCGCGGACCTCATGCTTCGGCATCTGGCTGAAGCGCGTCAGCGTATCGGCAAAGGCGATTTCATCGGCCGTATCGCAGGCGAGCGCCATGCCGGCCCGCTCCATTTCCTCGGCCAGAAAGGCGCCGCGCGACATGATGACGGGCAGGCCGCTGCGGGCCGCTTCGATCGCGACGAGACCGAAGGGTTCGGGATAGCGCGACGGCATCAGCAATGCGCGCGCCTTGCGGATGATCGGGCCGATCTCGGCATGCGACTGCCAGCCGAGCGCCCGGACGTGATCTCCGGAGGCCGCCACCTGCGGCATCAGCGGCCCGTCGCCGATCACGCAGAGCCTGACGCCGGCCCGGCGCGTGGCGGCAACGGCGTCTTCGACGCCCTTCTCCTCGTCCAGCCGGCCGATGAAGACGAACTCCTCGTTCGCCTCCGCTTCGATGCGTCTGACCGACAAGGGCGCAACAGGATTGCGGATCGTCGTCAGCCGTTCCGGCCGGTAGCCTGCGCCGACGAGAAAGCTCGCCATCTTCTCGTGCAGCAGGATGATCCGGCCGAAATCGGCCTGATCCCTCAGCAGCCGGAAGATGTTGGAACCCCGGGCGACCCGCCACAATTTGTGCGAATAACTCCGCTTGTCGCAGGCCGTCGCAAGGCAGCTGGCGCCGAGCGGGCGTTTAACGCAGGTCTGCTGAGACTGATAGTCGAAGAAGGCGCCGTTCGGACAGCCGGTGAAGAAATCATGCGCATGAACGACACACCGTTGGGCGACCGGCGCCAGCGCCTTGAAAAGCGCGGGAGACAGGATCTGATGCCAGCCATGGACGTGGTAGACGGTATGCGCGGTGTCGTTTGCCGCGATCCATTCCGCCACCATACGCACGGCAGCGCCGTTATGGATGCCGGTCACGAAGGCCTTCGCGCGGTCGGCGCTGAGCAGATCACGGCTGTTGAGGCCGGCCATCGACACTCCGAGCGCGGCGAGTTCCGCATTGGCGGCGTCATCGCCGCAAATATAGGTCACCGGAATATCGAGGCCGCGAAAGAGCTTCGCCGACAATACCGCCAGCGCCGTCGCGCCGCCCCTGGCCGTCGAGTAATCGTCGATGACGACCACGCGATCGATCCGTGCCCTGCTGGGGTGGAGGAAGCGGCTGACATTTGCGGCGAATTTCAGGGTCTCGGGAAGCGATGGACGCATCACTTCACCGACATCGCGCCATTGGCACAAGCTTCCAGAGCCCTGCGGTTGAGAATACGGATCTTGCCCTGCCCTCCGTCGATGATCTTGCATTCCCGAAGGCGGCGCAGGCACTGGTTGACCTTCTCGCGGGACGCCGGCAGCGTCGCGGCCAGGTCGTTCTGCGAGATGATCAACTCGTCGCCGCTGTTTGCCGCATCTTTTCCATAGACCGCGGAGAGCCGCAGCAGCGTGCTGGCCAGCCTCGACTGCAGGGTCGACGCGGCATTTGAAATGATCCGCTGCTCGAGCTCCGAAATCCGCGCCATCGCCCTGGAGAAGACCTTTTCCCGGAAAGAGGGATCGCTGGCATACATGTCGCGCAGCAGCCGGCCTTCGAAGAAATGCAGCTCGCAATTGGAACCGGCCCGGTATTCCAGCGTCAAGGTCTGCCTGCGCAGCACCTCGAGCTCACCGATGAGACCGGTTTTCGGAATGATCTCGACGATGAACTCCCGGCCGTCGGGAAGCATCGTGCTGGCGCTGACGAGCCCAGAATGCACCCGCGCGAAGGTATCGACGAGTACGCCCGCCCCGGCGATGATTTCGCCGCGGCGAAACCGTCGCACGCTCGAGCGGCGGGAAAGAAATTCATCGTCGAGGACAATGCGGCTGTTGAGATGAATGCCCCCTCCGGTCGCGATCGCGGCCTTAGCGATACCGATCCTGCGATCCGATAGATGCGTCGCCCGGTCCATGCGCAAACTCCCAATACTCGGATAACGATAGGTAATGCTGCACTGCATCATTTATATTGCGTTAATATCGAAGTCAAATAAAACAAACGCGACATAACGTAAAATTCAATTCTATATCTGGTTAAAAATTAAATGCGCTAGAATAACATCTTAAAAAAACTGGAATGCCTTCAAAATACTAAATACATATGCTCAATAAAACGGCTTTATGAACTAAAAATAAGCGATAACTTAAATGATTATGCCAACTTTATAAATTAGCATCACATATTTTCCGCCAAAACCAAGACATATCACTGGCGAAACGAGAAAAAGGCTTACGGTGGGACAGTCGAAATTATCTTGAGCCGGTTAGTAGCATAAACAAATTGTTAAGGATTATGACCTTGGTAACAGACAACCAGAGTGCGGCGCAGCAAAGTTTGCACGGTTCTTGACCGATGTTTTGGAGGCGGCCGATGACATGGGAAGCACATAGCGTCGAGGCATGGTCGCGCGTCGAAGGCCCCGCGAACGGCGGCGGTCTTCATGCGTCCCGGCCTCGTGCAGCAGGCAAATCATCGAAGCGCGCGATAGATCTTCTCATCGCGGTTACCGCTCTGGTCCTGCTATCCCCGCTTCTGTTGATCATCGCAGTGATCGTGAAGCTCAGTGATCGCGGTCCCGTCTTCTATTCCCACACGCGCATCGGCGCCGGCGGAGCAGCCTTCGGATGCCTGAAGTTTCGCACGATGAAGACCGGTGCCAGTGCTCAGCTTGCCGAACTGCTGCAAAACAACCCGGCTGCCCGCATCGAATGGGAAACGACACGCAAGCTGAAGGACGATCCGAGGATCACCGCCGTCGGCGACATCCTCAGGCGATCGAGCATCGACGAGCTTCCTCAGTTGATCAACATCGTGCGCGGCGAGATGAGCCTCGTCGGGCCGCGGCCGGTCACCGCCGAGGAATTGCCCCGCTATGGCGAGCATGTGTGGGCCTACATGGCCGTCCGCCCGGGCCTGACCGGCCAGTGGCAGACCAGCGGGCGCAACGATGTCAGCTACGAGCACCGGATCTCCCTCGACGTCCACTATATCAACAACTGGTCGCTCGCCCGGGACTTCGTCATCATCGCCAAGACCATTCCCGCTCTGTTCTCGCAGCGTGGCTCGTACTGAGCATTCCGAGGGAGAGCGCTGATCATGCCCGAAATCGGAAGATGCGCTACTCCCCTCGTCCCTTCCAGGCAGCCAGTACCGCGTACCTCCGTAATCTCGCCATTTTGGACTAGGACGACATGACCTCAAGCACGATCTTCAGCGGTGTTTCTCCGATATCCCTGTCCGCCGCCGCAGCCACTGGCGGCAATGCGCCGCTGACCCTGCGCGACATGCTCTTCTTCCTGAAGATGCGTTGGCCTTGGATCGCGGCGACGGCGGTCGTCTTCCTGATGATCGCCGCAAGCTACCTGCTGACGGCCAAGCCCACTTTCGTGGCCAGCACCCAGCTGGTGATCTTTCCCCAGGTGAGCGGCACTGAAGCTCAAAGAGCCATCGCGGAGGACGCTTTCATCGAAGGACAGCTGGAAATCGCCGGCTCCACCGACGTCATCGCCGGAACGGTAAGGGCGCTGAATCTGGATAGCGATCCCGACTTTGTCGATTGGAAGCCCTCGCTGCTGGGTAGGGCAAAGGACTGGCTCCTGGGCACTACTGCGCAGTATACGGCAGACGACCCGAGCGAAATGCAAGCCAGACCGCAGACCGAGGAGGAGCGGCTCCACGACGTAACGGTCGCCACGCTGCTCAGCATGATGGACATACGCCGGATCGGCAGTTCGACGGTTATCGAGATATCGGCTGCGGCATCGAGCCCTCAGAAGGCGGTCGCCATCGCCGATACGCTCGCCAGGCAATATATCCAGAAGAACATCGCGATGAAGGCCGATGCCTCCCGCCAATATAGCGACTGGCTGGAAAAATTCCTGCGGGAGCAGCAGCGCGGACTGGCCGATGCCTCCAATGCCCTGAACACCTTCAACAGCAATCCGCGCGACCAGTTCAAGCTTGCCGAGCTGCAGAGCGCGACGGATGCCCGCCGCACCCTTTATGAAAGCACGCTGACCCAGCTGACCGAGGCCAAGCAGCGGATCACCTACCCAGTGTCCGACGCCACGATCGTCTCGCGGGCCACGCTGCCGCTGTCGAAGGCGCGGCCGCGCAGCACGCTCATCATGACCTTTGCCGGCGCAGTCGGCCTCGGCGCCGGCCTCGCGCTCGCCATGATCAGGCACGCCAGCGACCGCCGGATCGTCCGCCCCCACCAGATCGCCGACGCGGGCGGCCTGTCCTTCGTCACCTTGCTGGCGAGATCGAAGAGGAACCGGAACGGCGATCCGACACGGTTCCTCGCCGCCGGCACGGACAGCGGTTCCACGGCCGCCTATCCTGTCATTCCCGACATGGCGGAATTGAGCGCGACCGTCGTCGGTCTGCGGCGCAAACGCCGCGTCGTCATCGGTATCGTTGCCGTCGACCCCGGCAGCGGCGCATCGACCATTGCCTGCGAACTGGCGGTGCTGTCTTCGATATCCGGGGCACATACCCTATTAATCGATGCGGCCGCAGACAAATCCTCGCTCAGCACATCGATCGCGCCCCATAGCTCCACAGGCCTCGTCGATGTGCTCGACAACGGCGAGCTCATCCAAACGGCGGCCTTGCGCCTCACGCCGACACTGAAATTCCTGCCGCTCGGCAAGGTGGAGGCGGTGACGCCGGCCATTCGCCTGAGCTCCCGCCGCACGCAGCTGAGCTTCGCCGACCTGAAAAAGGAGTTCGACGCCATATTCGTCGATATTTCCGCTTTCTCCGCTTCGCCCGATGCCAATGCAATCGCGCCGGAACTGGATGGCATCCTCGTGGTCACCTCGCATGGGCGCACCTCGATCGACGACACCGTGCGCGTCATCGACACCTTGCGTAATGTCGGAGGGGAGATCCTCGGCGCGATCATCAACAATGCACCGAAGAGGGTAGAGTCATGATCTCGCCTTCGGCAGGAGCAACCCGGCAGGGCGGTCCGATCGGACTGGCGCCTTTGCCCCACGGCGCGGAAGCCGCGGCAGGGCGAGCAGGAGATCCGTTGCGAATTGCCGTGGGGATCGCCTCGGCGGGTCGCCCCTCGATCCTGCGCGACACCGTCGATTATCTCACAGGCCTGCCCCGCCAGACGGAACGGCTCATCATCTGCGTACCCGCCATCGAGGATGCTTCCGGGCTCGCCGGCCGCCGCGATGTGGAAGTCATCGTCGGCAGCCGCGGCCTGACCTGCCAACGCAACAGGATCATCGAGGCCGCCGCAGCCGATACCGACGTCCTGATCTTCCTCGACGACGACTTCATTCCTGCCGCGACCTTCCTGTCGCGGATGGCGGCCGTCTTCGCGGCCAGGTCCGACGTGGCGATCGCGACCGGCGAGGTGCTGGCCGATGGCGTCCTCGATGGCGGCCTCGCCATGGCGCAGGCGCTGCAGGTCATCGACACGGCCGGCGAAGGGGTCGAGCGGGTGACGGATGTCTATAACGCCTATGGGTGCAACATGGCGGTGCGCCTTGCGCCCGTTCTGGAGCACGCGCTGACCTTCGACGAACAACTGCCGCTTTACGGATGGCTCGAGGATGTCGATTTCAGCCGGTCCATCGCCCGCTACGGCAGGTCCGTGCGCGTCGAAGGCGCCCGCGGCGTGCATCTCGGCGTCAGATCGGGGCGGCAACCCGGCCGAAGGCTCGGCTATTCGCAGGTCGCGAACCCCGTCTACCTGGTCCGCAAGGGCACCATGTCGAAAGGCCGCGCACTCGCGCAGATCGGTCGTAATATCCTGGCGAATACCTCGGGCGTCCTCTTCAAGGACCGCCTGATCGATCGGTGGGGACGTTTGAATGGCAATTTGCTGGCGCTGTCCGATCTTCTCTTCGGCCGCGTTTCTCCGTCCCGCATTCTCGAACTCGGCAATCCCTCGCCGCGCGAGATGCCTTCGCCGTCGATCGCAACGAAACGGAGATAGACCCATGTCACGCATATCTTTATCCGATCGCTTGATCTCCACCTTGCTTGCCGTGCTGGCATTCTCCTGCCTGACCGGCGGGAGCGTCATCCATGCGCAAGGATTATCGCTCGTGCCGGAAGACAAGGTCAGATTGCGCGTTGTCGAATGGCGGTCGTCCGATTCCCGCTATGCCAGCTGGGAGTCGCTCGATGGCGTCTACACCATCGACGATGCCGGCGACGTGTCGATCCCGATCGCGGGCCATGTGCAGGCCACCGGAAAGACCACCGAAGAACTTGCGGATGCGATCGCCAGCGCGCTCGCCGCGAAGGCAGCACTTCCCGGCAAGCCCTACATCGCCGTTGAGATCTCCGAGCATGCACCGATCTTCGTGAGCGGAACCGTTCAGAACCCCGGCCGCTATCCTTTTGAACCGAACATGACCGTGATGAAGGCCGTCAGCATCGCCGGCGGCTTCCTCAGGGAGCGTGAGGACAATACCTACTTCGAGCGCGACCGGATCCAGGCTGCCGGCGCCTATCGGACCGCCGTGCTGAACCGGCGCGATCTCCTGATGCGCCAAGCGCGCCTGCGCGCCGAAATCACAGGCGAGCAGAGCTTCGAGATCCCCGCCGAACTCGCCGGCAGCCCCGACGTGGACAAGCTGAAGGCGCAGGAATTGAACCTGATGCGGCTGCGGCGCGTCGATATCGAAAGCCAGATCGAAGCGGCGAACAACCTCACCCAGCTCTATGGGCAGCAGGTCGAGTCGCTCGAGGCCAAGATCAGTTCGCAGAAGCGGCAGATCGATCTGGCCCAGAAGGAACTGAACAACGTCAACAGCCTGGTGAGCAAGGGTCTGGTCAGCAACTCCCGCCAGGTTTCGGTCGACCGCTGGGTCGCGGACGCTCAAGGCACCCTGATCGATCTCGAAGTTGCCCTCACCACGGCGCGCCAGGGCCAGAGCGAGGCCGACCGCTCCAAGATCAATATTGTCAACCGGCAGAACAGCGAGAACCAGGAGCTTCTGAACCAGGTCAATCTCGCAATCGGCAGAGCAGCGATCGACATTCAGGTCGCCCAGCTTCTGGGCGAGCAGGCAGGCTATGACGCCCAACTCGCCGAGATCCATGCGGAGACGCCGGGTCTCGGCAGAGCGCAAAAGAATTACAAGATCGTACGCCGCAATGACGACGGCACCTATCGCGACATCGTGGCGGACGCGCAAACCGCATTGTTGCCGCATGATCTCGTCGAGGTCGGCCTGGACACCAGCCTTCAGACATCGCCTTCCCAGCCTGAGAACGCGCCGCAAAAACAGAGCTCGGCAGCGCCGCTATCCGACGTGGCCGGCGACAATCGGGCGGCTTCCGGCTGGATATCCCAGACGGGATCCAATTAGGAGGCGGCTGTGATGATCGACGACAACTGGCGGCGTTCGCCTCGCGGGATCTGAAGCATGTCGATAGAACCGATCGGCTTCCTCGTTCTGCTGCTTGGCATGCTCAGCATGCTCAATGGCGCACGCTTTGCGATCACGGCCCTTTGCATGTCGACCCTGCTCGGAGCCGCGGCGGCTTTGCAACTGCCCGCGCTCGGCGGCAGCAGCATCCAGCCGAGCCATCTTCTGGTGCTCTTTCTCGTCATGACGGCCCTGTTGCGCCCAGTTCAAACGCAGGCAACGCTTTCCACTTTGGCCTATCCGGGACCGGGCTTCTGGTTCGCCTGCTACATCCTGTTCTCGGTGGTGTCGTCCTTCTTCCTGCCGCGTATCTTTGCCGGTGCGACCCTCGTTTACTCCTCCGCCAGAGACGCCTCGGGCATGATGTCGACGGTGGCCGCGCCCCTGGCTCCTGGCTCGTCCAATCTCAGCCAATCGGTCTATCTCCTCGGGGACCTCGCCTGCTTTGCCGTCGTCGCCGGGTTTGCGCGGCTCGGATACGCTCGTTTCATCGCCCAACAGCTGATCGTCGCGTCGCTCGTATGTTTCGCCTTCGCGCTGATCGACATCGCAACATTCCAGATCGGCCAGTCCCAACTGCTCGACATCATCAGAAACGCGAATTACACGATGCACACGGCCGAGGCGATCCACGGCTTTAAGCGGATCGTCGGCCCGTTTCCCGAAGCGAGCATCTACGGCGCCGTCGCGCTGGCCTATTTCGCCTTCACGCTCATGCTTTGGCTGGAGCGTGTGGAAAGCCGCATGGCAGGGCTTGCGACCCTCTTCATCGTCCCCACGATCGTGCTTTGCACCTCGACAACCGCCTATGTCGCTGGCGCCTTCGTCGTCTGCATGTTCATGCTGTTCTGCCTGAAACGGCTGATCGGAGGGCCGGCCACGACGCCGCACCTCACCTTCCTGGCGATCACGCTATTCTTCATCCCCTGCGCCATCATCGCCCTCAGCCTCGTCCCCGATGCATGGGATTCCGTTTCGGGCCTGCTGGCCACGACCGTATCGGACAAGCTTCAATCGCAATCCGGCGAAGAACGCACCGCCTGGAACACGCTGGCGCTGATCGCATTCGTCGATACCGCCACTTTCGGCGCCGGTCTCGGCACCGTCCGCGCCTCCAGTTTCATTGCAGCATTGCTGTCCAATGTCGGCTTGACCGGCACGCTCCTGTTCGTCGCCTTCGTCTATAGTCTGATAAGAGCGTCCGGCCGGTACAAGTTCGGCGATCGGGAGACGCACGCGATCGGAAACGCCGCCGTCATGGCATCCTTCGCGCAGATCGGTTCTGCGGCGATATCGGGCAGCGGCACGGATCTCGGCCTGCTGTTCAGCACCACTGCGGGGCTTGCCGCAGGCTGCCTGGCTAAACCTTACATCCCGCGGCATCGGACGGCCCGCTCGGCCGCGAACCGCCGCTCTCTGGAGGCATCGGCATCTCTTATGAGAGCGCCGATGGGTTCAGCCCGATGAGAACCGCTGAGAACCTTCGTGATGTCCCTGAAAGGCAGCCCGGCACGTTGCAGGATGTCCCGACGTCAGCCTTGCTGGCGTTCGCTGGCGGCAGAAACACTGTCTGCGACGGAATTGTTTTCGCGCAGTCTGGCGTTTCTGCGCACGAGCCCCGAGAGAAACACGCCGGAGAGATAGCCGATTTCCATGAGCACGAGGATCGCAATGGCGGAGCCCAGTGCCGCAAGCACGGAAGCCTCGTCCGCGAAAACCACGCTGCCGACGCCGATTGCCACAATGAATGCAAAGATCACGAAGGCCCAGGCGCGGATGGAAGCGCCGGCAACTATCGAAACCACGGCGGCAATGAGCGCAGTGATCAGCATCGCGAAATCCCTTCTCTCTGCATCCCGGTCCGGATCGCCGCACCAGGGGACCAGATGTCGAAACACAGCCTCATCGCAGGCAGGCCATTCTGCATGGTGACCATCTCAACAATGAAACAACCATTAGCAGCCGGACGTGGGTTGGCCGACGCGCAGGCCGCATTGCGGCAGTATATACCGCACCAGGCTTTCCTACGACAGCCCCATCGGCTCAATCAACAACTGTTCCCTCGACTTCGCGGTTGCGGACGATCGAAAGGGTGAGGCCATGAACAACCAATGCATCGTCTACGTCACGGACGTCGAATATTCGTTTCCGACCATTCTGTCGGCGCTTCAGGCCCGCAAATTTGCGAGCCTTGCGAGCGATGTCTGCGTTCTCATGTCGGAATACCTTGAGAATTTCGACGAATTGAAGAGCCTGCTCGCGGCAAGCGGGGTGGAACTGATCGATGCCACCGAAGCGCTGCAGGCTTCACTCGGCAAGCTCGACGGCGCGCATTTCCAGGGGCGCATCAGTGTCAGCACGATGGCGAAGCTGGTCCTCTGCGAGGTGCTGCCGGCCCACTATACCCAGATCATCTACCTCGACGGCGACACCCAGATCGTCAGCGATCTCGGTGAATTCGAAAGCGCCGCCGTGCCCGAAGGCCGGTTTTTCGCCGCACGCGATTATACGGCCATCCATGATTTCCTCGCCACGGGAAAGGACAGCCATTATTTCAATGCCGGTGTCCTGAAATTCCATCGCAACGGCTGGATCGGGCAGGAGGCGCTCGAGCTTTTTGCCAAAAATCCGGAAGCCTGCGACGGCAAACATGATCAGGGAGCATTGAACTATGTTTGCGGGTCCGCGCTCATCCTGATCTCGAACCGCTGGAACTTTCCCAAGCAGTTCCTCCACCTGGTGGACATGTCGTCCTTGTCGATCGTCCACTACATGGCGCATCCGAAGCCATGGCATGGAACCTTCTTCCCGTGGAGCGACACGGAGAGCCAAGTCTATGTCGATCTGCGCAAAGCCCACCCGATCTACAACGCCCTCTACCGCGGAATAAGTTTCGACCGAAAAATACTCTATAAATATCGCTCGATGCGGGCGCGCATGAAGCACGCCGTTCAAAGGGAGCAGCCCAATCCGCGCGTCCAGACCCTGCTGGTCGGTGATTACATCGTATGATGAAGCGGATCGATGCAACGGAGGGCGAATCTACTGGCGATGTCAGCGGACCTCATCGGGCGGAACGCGGGATCGCCGCCTCCCGCGCGGATACGGGCATAAACCCAGATCGTCATCCGGGAGCAAAAAGGGAGAATGCGCCCTTGCGGCGTGGATATTCGGGGCAGACTATGGGTTACAGGGCTTCCGTCGCCAGCATCTCCCATTATGTAAAAGCCCGCCTGCGCCGGTCGCTGAAGGCCCGGCAGCTTCGCTACGACCTGCTGCGCAACGGGCTCAAGCAGGCGCGCCACGTCGTCATATGCGTCATCCGCGACGAGGGACACCGGCTGGCGTTCTTCCTGCAATATTACCGCGATCTCGGCTTCGAGCACTTCATATGCATCGACAACGGCTCGACCGACGGCACGATAGAGTTGCTCTCCGGCTTCGAGGATGTCTCTCTTCTTTCCGCCCACGGCTCCTACAAGGCGGCCAGATTCGGAAACGATTGGATCAACGAAGTCATCAACCGCCACTGCCGGGACAAGTGGGTCCTCTATGTCGATGCGGATGAGTTTCTGGTCTATCCGCATTGCGATACCCGGCCGATCGATCAATTGACCGCTTACATCGATTCCATGGGCGGCCGTTCCCTCCGTTCCGTCATGATCGACATGTACAGCCCCCATCCGGTCCTCGAAAACATATGCGAGCCCGGCCGGAACCCGCTCGAGATCTGCAATCTTTTCGACCGGTCCGGCTATGTCGCGCATTTCGACGAGAGCAACTGGACGATATGGATCAAGGGCGGCGTTCGCGGGCGCGTCTACTTCCAGGACAGGATCTGGGATGGCCCCGCCCTCAACAAGATCCCGTTGGTCTATGTGGATGGCGAACGCCTGTTTCTGAAGTCGTCGCATCAGGTCTGGCCGCTTGCCCTCAATCTGGGCGATATGCGCGGCGCGCCCGGCGTATCCGGCGCGCTCCTGCATTTCAAATTCCTGTCGACCTTCGTGCACAAGGTCGCCGATGCCGCGCACCGGTCGCAACATACGGAAGAATATACGGTCTATTCCTCGGCCAAGGGCATGGATCATTTCGTCTATGACGACACCGGCACCTATCGAAGCTGGAAGGATCTGTCCGACCACGGCCTCATCCAGGGCGAAGGCTGGAAATACTGGAGGAATGCTTCGGAGAGCGAAGTCTGAAGCAATTCTTCAACGCAAGTTTCCAATCCATTCCATAAGAAACCCGCCGGACGGCGGGTGTATAGGGTTTTTCGGCTACTTCATTCTGCAATAACGCCTCAGGCAGCCGCACCCTCGGCATAGGCTTCCAGCACCTTGCGATTGAGAATTCGGATTTTACCCTGAGTCCCGTCGAGCACCTTGCTCTCGCGCAAGCGCCTCAGGCACTGATTGACCTTTTCACGCGACGCCGGCAGCGTCGCGGCGAGATCATTTTGGGAAATCAAGAGCTCGTCGCCGCTATTGCCCGCCTCCGTTTTGTAAACGGCGGAAAGACGCAGCAGCGTCCGGGCCAGTCTCTGCTTCAGGCTGGAGCCGGCGTTGGAAATGAGACGCAGTTCGAGTTCGGAAGCTCGAGCCAGCGCCTTCGACAGGATCTTCACCTGAAATTGCTGGTCGTTGGCACACAATTCCCTGAGCAGGCGGCCGTCGAAGAAATGCAGCTCGCAATCCGAAGAGGCTCTATATTCGAGGCTGAGCGACTGTTTGCGCAACACTTCCAGTTCGCCGATCAACCCGCCCTTCGGAATGATCTCGACGATGAACTCGCGCCCATCGGGAAGCGGCGTGCTTGCACTCACCATTCCGCGCTGGACGCGGGCGAACATATCGATGAGGACGCCGGCGCCGGCAATAACTTCGCCTCGGCGAAACTTCCGAACACTTGTCCGGCAAAACGGGAATTCGTGATCCAGATCGGCCCTGCCGCCGTATTCGATACGTCCAGCTCCTGAAATAACCGCTTCGCCCATACGCGCCGCGCTCCCGCCAGTCCTGTCTGCTCTGATATTAATTACCCCGTCCATACGCGCAACCTCACGCAGACTACTTAATTTATTTTCAGCAGCGACATTCCTAATCGGTTAGATTGCAAAGTCAAACAATAATAAGATAAAATTCCCGTGTTGAAACTATACATAAAAATGACGATTGCTCATATTTATATATAATAATAACCGTATCGAATTCTATCTACAGGAAAACCGTAGAAGGAGGTGCGACAATTTATACAATTCCCATCGACCAGCCAGCGATAACATTCGACCCAACAATGTCCGCCAAGTAACCTTAACAAACGAAAAGCATCCAAGAATATCGGCAAGTCGCTTCGCATGCCGCAGGCAATACTTTAAATATCCAATTGATTACTTTTATGAGCGAAGAATTTACCATAGGATATGACCATGGTCACAGACATGATATCTGCATTAAAACAAGCTTTGGCTGTGCTTTCTGCGAATATGTAACGGAGACACGGATGGCGGGAAAAAATCAGGGGATCGATGCCAGCGAACCTTGGCGGGACTTTGCCAAGGCCCCCAACTCGTCACAATCCCATACGATCAACAGAATTCTGAAGCGCGCATTGGACATCGTCGTTGCGGCTAGCCTCTTGTTCCTTCTGGCGCCGTTGTTTCTGTTGGTGGCAATCATCGTCACGCTAAGTGACGGCGGGCCTGTTTTCAATCGTCATCTTCGGGTTGGTTTTAAGGGAAGAGAGTTCGGTTGCCTCGAGTTTCGCACGGCAAGAGCCGACGCGACGCCAAACCCGCATATCACCATCGTCGGCGATATCCTGAGGAGATCGAGCCTCGATAAGCTTCCGCAATTGATCAATGTGTTGCTAGGTCGAATGAGCCTGGTCGGCCCCTGCGCCGTCACTGGGGAAGAACTGCTGCGGTATGGCGAACATGCCTATGCCTATATATCGGTCCGTCCTGGCCTGACCGGCCATTGGCAAACCGGCGGTTGCGGCGAACCCAGCTACCAGAACAGGCTTTCCCTCGATATCGAATACCTGTCCAACTGGACGCTCGCCTGGGATTTCGTCATCCTGGGAAAGACCCTCTCCGCCCTCATCTCCCGGCACGCTCTATTGCCGAGGCTGGACTCCTGAAAAATATGTCCCGCAAGACCAGCTCGCTTATCGTATAGGCGAGATGGCCCTACCCGTTCGGACGTTTGCCTGTCGCATGCGAGCGGTCGGCAATGGCGTTCTTTTTCCGGCGCCTTTGACTATGCCCCCAAAGGGAGAAGGCGAAGAGGCCCGCGAGATAGCAGATCTCCATCAGCACAAGCAGCTTGAGGGAGGAAACGATCGCTTCCGTCAGCGAAGAGCCCTTCAGCAGGATCACGACGCCGAAGGCAGCCATTAGAAAAAATGCAAAAATTGCGAAAGCCCAGGCGCGAATGGTCGCTCCGGCGGCAATGGAGACGGCGACCACGATGAGCGCGCTCTTCAGCATTGTTACCCCTCTCTTCACGCCTCCTTCAAGCTTCCGCCAGCCTTCAACGACACGACAAAGCCCAAAGTCGAAACGAAGTTCGATCAAAGTATTTTATCGGTTATTGTTAAAATATTGCTAAGCCGGATGAACAGGTTGATCAAACGCCTTTGAAATATTCGACTATTCATCCCGAGAAGACGTCCTCAGCATTCCCAACCGGCAGATCTGCCTGCTGAGAGAACCTCATCTGCGCAATCATGCAAGCGCAACGAAACAGGGCCCGCCGTGATGGCAAGCCCTGCTGATCTCTCACGATTGCGATGAAGTTGGCGGCGGTACCGGGGATTCTATTTCGAGATCGCGCCGGCCCATTCCCGTTTTGTGCCGTATTGCAGACGAAGGTTTTCGAGCCAGGTGACCTGTTTGCGCAATTTCAATGCCGGCTTTTCGATGTATCTCCACGAAACGGCGGCAAAGCCGGTGGCAATGACGCTGCAGACGATGCCGTTCAGCCACCAATTATGCGCCCAGGGCCCGAGTGCCACGAAGGCCTGCTGGATCGGATAGCCATAGAGGAAGACGCCGTAGGAATAATCGGCCCCGCGCAGGATGCCGAGTTTGGCGGGCGATGTCAGACCGAGGAAGACCGTGACATACCCCATGGCTGGAATGGCAACGAAATCCCCTAGGGATGTGAACCAGTAAGCGCCGAGGATGAGTGCCAAAGAGGCCAGGAATATCCTGACATCCCAGAGAACCCTATCCCTGTAGAGATAGAAGGTCACCCCGACGAGGAAAGCGCAAATGAGAAGATTGCCCGATGCGGTCGTGGGCATATCGGCCCAGCCGCTGCCGTGCTTCCAGTAGCGCGCAAGAGCGAAGGCTATGATCAGCCCCGGCGTTACGACGAGGGCAATCACGCGCCGCCTGACGACGCCAAGCAGGAAGAGCGCGGCGATCACGATGTAGCACTCAAGCTCGAAAGGTACCGTCCAGAGCTGTCCGTTCACCATCGCGGCGTCGGGATTGTCGAGAAATACGCCTGGAAGATTGAAATGAATATGGCCAGTGACATTCATCAGATACGTAAAGAACTGCGGATCGCTGAAGTAGTCACGCAGGTCATACTCTGTATAGATCGCTCCGAGTATAAAGGCAGCCAGCAACACCTCTACCGTGAGAGCGGGATAGATCCGGATAAACCGGTTGCCCAGGAAGGAAATCAATGTCTTCGATCGTTCAAGACTGCCGGCCACCAGAAATCCGCTCAGGACGAAGAACATGGGTAGCACGGATTTGATGAACGGCCTGAGGGGCGACTCCCAGAGAAACAGGTCATCGCCATATGTGACGCGGGCCGTATGTATCCAAAGCACTGAAAAAGCTAACAGTAATCGCATGTAGTCGAATCCTGTCGGCCGCCCGTTCGCCAGATCAAGCTTTTCCCCGAGAAACATCTGTGCCCCTTTCAGAAGTATCGACGCAATTGGAATGGCAGGCTGCTGCCGCAGAACGACTGCGGCATCATTGCCGGATCGGCGGCGCGTGTCAGTGACCAGAGGTACATCAGTTAAAAATTGAACGAACGGCCGCTTCCCGAAGGCGATGCTTGGGATGGGACGCGGGCGATCGGACAGCAGATTGGATGAGGAGATCCATGAAATTTCTTGCCATGCTTTTCTGTATTGTTCTCGCCCTGATCGGCCTGGGATTGGCGGGGGCCGGCATCTGGCTGCTCAGCCTCGGCGGCTCGCCCTATTACGCACTCGCCGGCCTTGCTTACTTGGCTGGCGCCTTGCTGCTGTGGCGCCGGAAGGCTTCGGGCAGCCTCATCGTCCTGCTTGTCGCCATTTTCACCGTTCCCTGGGCGCTGTGGGAGTCCGGCTTGAATTTCTGGGCGCTCTTCGCGCGGCTGATGTCCCCTCTGGCGCTGGCAGGCTTTGCGCTTCTCTTTGCCCCGTCGCTTTGCCCGACGGTCAGCCGCAGGCTCTCCTATGGCGGCGCCCTGCTCGCGGCAATCCTGTTCGTCAGCGGTTTCAGCCTTGCTTTCACGCCGCACGGGACCATTCGCCCCTCGGCCGACATTCCCGCCTACAAGACCGCCAAGGGCGACAATGCGCCGGCTGACTGGACATCCTACGGCCGCACCACGGCCGGAGATCGCTACTCTCCCTTCGATCAGATCAACCGCGCCAATGTTTCCACGCTGGATCTCGCCTGGACCTATCGCACCGGCAAAAGCGAGGGTGCCGATCAGAACACGCCTCTGCAGATCGGCGACACGGTTTACACCTGCACGCCGACCAACGTGATTGCAGCGCTCGATGCGGATACCGGCAAGCCTCGCTGGACCTTCGACCCTAAGGCGGCCGCGCCCTATTGGCAGCGCTGCCGCGGCCTCGGCTACTACAAGATGCCGGCGGAGGCACAATCGGCCGATGGTCTTTGCAACGAGCGCCTGGTGCAAACGACGATCGATGCCCGCCTGCTAGAGATCGACAGCAGAACCGGAGCGCCGTGCACGGGCTTCGGAGACAATGGCACCGTGCAGCTTTCCCAGGGCATGGGCGAGGTCAAGACAGGCTATTATTTCCAGACATCAGCGCCGCTGATCGCCCACAATCTGATCGTCATCGGCGGCTGGGTCACCGACAATCAGGAGGTCGGCGAGCCATCCGGCGTCATCCGCGCCTTCAACGTCGTTACCGGCGAGCTCGAATGGGCGTGGGATCTCGGCAATCCTGAGATCACCAAGCTTCCGCCGGAAGGGCAAACCTACACGCGGGCCACCCCCAACATGTGGACCACGGCCGCCTTCGACGACAAGCTCGGCCTCATCTATGCGCCGCTCGGCAACACCACGCCGGATTATTACGGCGTCAATCGCCCCGCTTTCGCCGACCAATATAACGCGACCCTGGTCGCGCTTGACGTGACGACGGGTCGGGAGAGATGGAAGTTCCAGACCGTGCATCACGATATTTGGGATTATGATCTGCCGGCCCAACCGGCGCTGATCGACCTGCCGGACGGCAATGGCGGCACGGTGCCCGCCCTCTTGCAGACCACCAAGCGCGGCCAACTCTTCCTGCTCAACCGCCAGACCGGCGCGCCGCTTGCCGAGGTCCAGGAGAAGCCGGTGCCGCAACAGGGAGGCGCGCCGGATGAAAAACTGTCTCCGACCCAACCCTATTCCGTCGGCATGCCGACGATCGGCGCGGAGCGCGTGACCGAGCAGACGGCCTGGGGCCTCACGATGTTCGACCAATTGGCCTGCCGCATCGCCTATCGAAAGATGCGGTACGACGGCGATTTCACCCCGATCGGCATCCAACCGACGATCCAGCAGCCCGGAAATCTGGGCGGTCTCAACTGGGGAAGCGTCTCCGTCGACCTGCTCAACAACCGGGTCTTCCTGAACGATATCCGCGTGCCGAGCATTTTCGCGCTCGTTCCGCGCCATGACTATGTCGACTTTGCCTTGACCACGACCGCCCACGGCCCCTCCGCCCCGCAGCGCGGCACACCCTATGGCATGAACACCGAGATGTGGACCTCGAGGCTCCGCGTGCCCTGCACGCAGCCGCCTTTTGGCACGGTCACGGCCGTCGATCTCAACACCCGCAAAATCGCATGGCAGGTTCCGGCCGGGACCGCCGAAGAGCTAGGGCCTTTCAAGATCAAAACCAATCTGCCGATGCCGATGGGTCTGCCGAGTTATGCCGGCACGTCGGCGACCGCCGGCGGCGTCGTCTTCTTCGCCGGCTTCCAGGATTATTACATCCGCGCCTATGATGCCGAGAATGGGTCGGAGCTTTGGAAATATCCCCTGCCCGTCGGCTCGAGCGCGACACCGATGACCTACGTCTCGCCGAAGACAGGCAAGCAATATGTCGTGATTTCAGTCGGCGGGGCGCCCTATTCAAAGGATGTCGGCGACTACGTTCTCGCCTTCTCCCTGAAAAACTGAGATCGGCCGCGTACTGTCCGGCAGGCGTGGAAACCGCGTGCCGGATAAGCTCGCCGCCATGATCGCACCTACCCCTTGATTTCAACGGGCGTGCCGTCCGGCACCACCCGCCAGATCTCCTCCATCTCGGCATTGGTGATGGCAACGCAGCCGGCCGTCCAGTCCACCCAGCGGTGGAAAGTGCCAACCCAGCCAAGACCGTTGCGGATGCCGTGGATCATGATGTCGCTGCCGGGCTTCTCGCCTCGCGCCGCAGCAGCGGCAACATCGCTGGAATCGGGATAGCTGATGTGGAGAGAAAGGTGGAAGGCGCTGCGCGGGTTGCGTCCATCGATCCGGTAATTACCCTCCGGCGTCCTGTTGTCCCCCTCCCGCGTCTTCGCCTCCGGGCCGCCACGCCCCAGCGAGACCGCGTAGGTTCGCAGCGTCTGCCCGCCGCTGAACAGCGTCATACGATGGCTCGTCTTGTCGATGAGAACGGCATCTGCCCTCACATCGGCAGGCAACGGCGGCTCAATGCCGCTGCCGAGAATAGCACCCCCCCCAATCGCCGCCGCCCCCGCTCCGACGATAAATATCAACGCCCTCAACTTCATCGACAGCCCCTCTTCACCGTCCCCGCGCAAATCGCACACGCAACACGGGCAAAACAAGATGTCTTCAGTGAGGCCAGGAACCGCCGCCGAATTTCCCTCATCGTTACGCTGCGGCCGGTTTCGCTCACGATGGGTTCTTGAGGCGCTGGGAGGACTGCAAGTTAGTATCCAAGAACGCCAAAAGCCCACTTGGCGCGGGCTTTAAAGTTCTTTTTGTTCTGATCTGATATTGGGAAGTTTGGTTGCGGGGGCAGGATTTGGAGGTTTTCTGTCCCGCTTCGTCGGCTTTGCCGCCTTGCGGGCCCCTGAAGAGGCATTAAATCCTCGACCCGTTACCAAACAAAAAGCCCGCACGAGGCGGGCTATTTGTTTGGTTGCGGGGGCAGGATTTGAACCTGCGGCCTTCAGGTTATGAGCCTGACGAGCTACCGGGCTGCTCCACCCCGCGATATTATTTTACAGCAGAAAGGGCCGCTTTTGCGACCCTTTTGTATCGG